>JBJETT010000001.1:0-8143 GCA_051883455.1 Christensenellales bacterium
CTAAGGGCTCGAGAATTGTAGCGAGTGGCGAATTGCAAGTCGAGACGTTTACACGTCAAGACGGTAGCAAGGGCGCAAGTGCTAAAGTCTACAATGCCGACGTTGAGTTTGTAGACACAAAGAAAAAAGAGGGTGGGGACGAGAAAAAAGACGCACCTACCGTCGATGAAAGGGCAGAATTGCCGTATTGAGAGGTGAGGTTATGAAAGAACATAAAATCACGTTTGACAATGGTAATAAGCCGTTAGATGAGTATATAGCGGAGCATTTTGGTTGTCTTGCGACGCCTGCCGATGAGTTGCCCGATACCGAGCCGACTTTTGAAGTTGTTGTTGAGGATAAGGGGGAATAGTCGATGGCGGATACCAAAAAGTTTGTTGAGCAAAAGCGAGAAGAAATGCTCGATAGATTGATAGAGGCTATTGAGAACAACCCTGCAATGTGGGAAAAAGGTTGGTATTCAATGGGTGCAGCGCCTATCAATGCGTCGTCTAAAAAGCCTTATAGGGGCTTAAACGCTTTTTTCTTATCTCTTACGGACGCAATTAAAGGTTATGACGATAATAGGTGGGTGACCTTTAATCAAGCTCTAAAGATGGGCGCACCTGTCAAAGCAGGCGAGAAGTCGTCAAGCGTATTCTTTTGGACAAAATATGACTTCAAGACCAAGAAAGAGTTTGACGTAAGCGTACTTGCCGATATGGAAGAGGAAGAAAAACGAGATTATTTGCGTGAGAACGTAAGGAACGTACTCAAGTTTTATAGCGTTTTCAACGCAAAGCAGTGCGAGAATTTTCCTGAGAAAGTCAAGCAAGAGATGAGCGAAGACGAGCGCCAAAAGCAAAACGAGAATATTGAGAAAATCATTGCGAACAGTGCGGCGCCAATCTTCTATGACGGCAATGGAGAGGCATATTATCAACCGTCAAGCGACACTATTCACTTGCCAAAGATTGAGGACTTCAAGACCAAGAATAACTACTATGCTACCGCTTTGCACGAAATCGGACATAGTACAGGACACGAAAGCCGACTAAATCGTGATTTTGGCGGTGGCTTTGGCAGTGAGACATACGCTATCGAAGAACTGAGAGCAGAACTTGCGTGCGTGTTTATGCAGTCTGATATGAATATCGACCTTAGTGGCGCCGAAGTTGCCAATCACGCTGCGTATTTACGGTCGTGGCTTGACGTCGTTAAGAAAGATAAAGACGTCTTTTTCAAAGCTGCAGCCGACGCCGATAAAATCGTCAAATACATATCCGATAACTACTTGAATAAAGAAGTTGCAAAGCAAGACGAAGAGGTGACGACACAAGAAAAAATATTAGAGCCGAACGTGTCGAAGTGGTATCAAGACAACTATCCTGACGACGATATGGGCAAGGATATAAACACGGCTATTGTGTTCGACGATATTCTCAATCGAGAGAGTGAATTTTCTACCATAGTTGGCGTTAGCGATAGCGTAATACGTGAGAGAATTTTTAACGAGTTGGCTAATCGAGCTAACGTACCGTACGAAGAAATCTATGACCGTTGGTTGGAGCCGCCACAATACGTCTTAGACTTCGAGCTAAATCACGGTAGCGAAATGTTGCTTAGCAACGAATTAAAAGCGCTTGGCTTTGAGAAAGACCGCAGCGTTTATGAAGAAAATCAAGCACTTGAAATAGCCGCGCATAACGCAAATGCTACTGTATGGACTGAAGATATACGATATATCGGCGCCGATGGAGCGACCATAGACGGCAAAGTTGAAGTGCTAAGCAACGCCATTATTACCGAGCGAGGCAATATGAGCGACTTCGTAACGTCGAAAATAAGACGTAGCGACGTCGAGAAGATTGCAGAGATTATACGAGGTTTTGGAGCGACCGTTGACGTCAAAACGCTTGACGAGAAACGTGCGGAGCAATTTGCTCAACTCGAGAGCGTTGTTGCTGCAGAAGAAAGTAGTGCCGATAACGAAAAAACTCAATACGTATCGCCAAAAGAGTATTATGCCGCTAAAAATGCAAAGCGTCTCGAGCAACTGCAAGCCAACGTGCCTGACGAGATGAAAAATTTGCCGAATTGGTGTGCTTTCAAAACGTACTACGACAAGTCGTCGGGCAAGAAAAAGAAGATTATTCTTTCGCCAAAAACGAGCGAGTGGGCGAGTTGTTCTGACCCATCGACGTGGGGAACGTGGGACGAGGCAATGAAGTTTGCAAAAGAGCGCAACTGTGAGGGCTTGAGCTTTGCTCTCGATAAAAAGAGCCGTATCGTATGTATCGACCTTGACCACTGTATTGGTGACAAGGGTATGCGCTCGGAGCTTTGTTGGGACATACTCAATTCATCGAGTGGCACGTATGCGGAGAAGAGCGTAAGCGGCAAAGGCGTCCACGTCTTTTTCAAAGCTGATGACGTCGTCAAGGGCTACTCGAAGAAGAACGACGAAAACGGTATCGAGTGTTATGACAGTAGTAAGTTCATTTCTATGACGGGCAATCTTATATCGAAGTCGAACAATCTCGTAGATACGCCTAAAAAACTCATAGAGACCGCACGTGGCAAACTTGGGGAATTGCCTGAGCGTGCGTTTGCGGCGCAACGTAGCGCAGGTGACATACGAGTATCAATGTCTGATAGCGAACTCATTGACAAGATTAGGGAAAGTAAAGTCGGTGCCGAGTTTAGTCGTATGTTCTATAACGGAGAAAACCTTTGTAATGATAAGCATAGAACTGACGCAAAATTGATGAGTATCCTTGCCTTTTTTACCGATGGCAATGCAGGTCAAATGAGGTCGATATTTATGTCATCGAGCTTGTATCGAGCCGACAAAGGCGAGAAGTATTTGGATAGAACGGTTGAATATGCAATAAGCACGTTGAAGACTCGTCCGTCCAATCTTGGAAAGGTAAGCAAGGCAAAAAAGCCGCAAGGAAAGGCACCAAGTAAAGCCTCTTCTCAATCAGGCAAATAATTTTTATCTCGTGTTCACAAACCGCTTTGGCTGACCTTGAAGTCAGTCAAAGCGGCGCCGACGTAGGTCGGCGATACAACGGATAAAATCACACGAAGACACAGCTACTCCTCTGACGTGAGGAGTAAAAAAAGGTTGTGTACACAGTAAGCAGGATAAGACGGTGCGACACTTTTGCCAAAATTGCCAAAATTACTACTACGTAGTAAGAGGGTGTCGCAGCCTTGATGGTGATTGCCACAAATTGCGGCAATCAAAAACAACTCGGAAACCGAGTTTTTGGGAGAGCACAAAATGAAAAAAAGGACGATTGAAAAGCGAATACGTATTTACGACGAAAGCGTATGGGAACTGATTGACAAACTTCTTGCAAGCAACGAGTTTAAGGGCAATTTTAACGAGGTAATTTGTCAGGCTTTGAAAATCGGTGTGCCACGTCTTTATGAAATGACGTTTGACCCACAAGGGTATTATAGACGACTAAAAGATGAGACCAAAGATAAAACGGACGAAGAGAAAATATTACGTGACGTATCGTACACGATAGACGACTTGACGGTGCAAGTCGGTATAGTAAAGTATCTTGCTACGGTGCTATACAACGTTGCAAAAATGGAGCTCGATGGCAAGACGGGAACGAGCGAAATGATGGACAACGGTATGCTTGCAAGTTTGCCCGAAAAGTTGCAAGAGATAGAAAAAATAATGACTGATAACACAAAGAAAAGGAAGAATAGATGAGCGTAGTTTTTAACATTGCCTATACTGCTGCAGCGCCAAGCTCCAAAGCAACTGAGTTTCAACGCTCAGAGTGGAAAAACGAGCGTGCGTTTTACAATCTTACGGCACCATACAATTTTGTGACGTATTCTTTGAACGGCAAAAAAACGGCAAAAAACAAAGACGCATTGGACTACTTCCAAAGAGATACGGGGGCTTTTAATTTCGATAGAGATTTGAGCGAAGAAGACATTGCCAAGCTGAAAAAAAACCTTGCTAAAACGGGCTCGATAATTTGGCACGGTTTTGTCTCTTTTGACAAAGAGACGAGTGCAGCTTTTACGACGCCAAAACAAGCACGTGAGTACCTCAAACGTACTATGTCGGCGTTGTTCGAGAAGTCGCACCTCGATATGAAAAATATCGAGATGATGGCGAGCTTGCACGTAGATAAGGCTCATCACCACCATATACACTTTTCGTTTTGGGAAAAAGAGGCAAAGAAGAGAGACAAAAACGGCGAAATGCAGTTTACGAAAAAAGGTTGTTTTAGCCAAAAGAGCATAGACAACTACGTTATCGCTGCAGGTCTACAGCTCGAGGATAACAAAAACGACTTGCATATTGCACGAGATAAGGCAATCGCACGTCTAAAAGATATGATGGCGCCTACGAATAAGGCGACGAGAAAGAAAGATATATCGGCTAAGCTCGTGGAGATTGCTCAAGTTTTGCCTACGACAGGTCGATTGGGATATAACAGTGATAATATGGCTAATTTGCGTAGCAAAGTTGACGCTGCAGTCGATTATATCGTCGCTCGAGACGACGTGCTCAAGACGTTAGTTGCGGATACGTATCACGAAATTGCTTTGAGAGAGAAAAAAGCGCAAGAGATTGCGAAAAGCGGACGTATTTTGTGGACGCAGGGCGGTAGACTTACGCCAAGCGAGATGGAAGACGATAAGGCTGCAAAAATGTTCGAGAAATACGGCGTAGCAAGCAATCGTTTTGCGTGCATTGATAAGTTGCGCCCCGACTTTAAGTCACGTATGGGGCAGATAATTATCAATGCGGCCAAGAGGGTAAAAAACGAGCGAGCACGCAACGTGGCGATGAGTGCAGGCGCAGGCAAGAACGCATTGCGAATTGCTGCAAGACGTAACGCCACATTGATGGCAAGGGACTTTAACCGTTTTATTAGCGGAATTGTACAAAGTACCGAGATGGTCAAGGTAGATTTTACTGCAGACCTTAGAAGAGCGGAACGAGAAATCGAGCAAGGCAAATACGGCAAGATAGGGGGTTGATTATGAAATCGAAATGGGGCAAAACGTTGTTAATCGGTGGCGTAATCGTTGCCATTATTATATCAATAGGAATAGCGGTAGCGATGACTGCTATTGCGTACAAAGGACGCATTGACGTTGAGACTTATACCGCCACTTTGAGCAACAAGACTTATTGGATAGTATTAGCGGTCATCTATGCGAGCCTATTGACGTGGTTTTACGCAGAAATGCGTATCAATGCGGATAAAGACGTCGTCAAGGATAATCAAGGCGAAGAGAGTAGGTGGTTGACTAAAACTGACATACGTAAAAGCAAAGACTTTGTCGTCACCGATTGGAAGAGTCTCGATAAAGTCAACGACGGCGTAGTATTGCAGGCAAAGAAGAACGGACGCAATATTGACGTCATTTTGAGTGCCAAGCCAAACCACGTGCTCGTCATCGGTACGACGGGTGCAGGTAAGACTCAAGGCTTTATCAACCCGACCGTACAAGTTTTGATGAATACCAAAACCAAGCCGTCGATGGTCATTACCGACCCTAAGGGCGAACTCTACAATACCCACGCTGCAGCGTTTGTCGAGAAAGGGTACCGAGTTTTAGTCCTTGACCTCGACGCTCCGTATTATTCGAGCAAATGGAACCCTTTTGACGTTATTAGAGAAAGGATAGATAAAATAAATGAATTAAGTCTACAGGCTGCAACCGAAGAAGTCAAAGTCAAGGTGCAGATTTTGAGAGACGAAATATACGAGTTTGCGAAAGACTTGACCGACGCAATATGTCCGCTTGAGAAGAGCAACGATATGGGTTGGCAACTTGGAGCGAGGTCGCTCATCAACGCCATCGTGCTTGCTTATTGTGAAGACTACGAAGAGGGTTTGCTTGAGAGCAAGCAGCTCGGTTTTGCGTCGTTGTATCATACCGTCTTCGATTATCTCTCCGCCGATGACGAGACGCTCAAGCAATACTTGTACGAGAGTAGAGACCCAAATAGCAAGGTCAAAGGCTTGGCTAAACAAGTGTTAGAGACGCAAGAGAGGACATTGACGTCATATTTGAGCGAGGTATACAAGCACGTTGAGTGGTTGTCCGACTCAGGTATTTTGTCGATGACGTCGGGCTCCGATATAGACCTATACGCAATGGACGACGAGCCTACGGCGTTGTTTATAAAAATTCCTGACGAAAAGAAAACTCGACACCGTCTTGTCACGTTGCTCATCACGCAAATGTACAAGACTCTCGTAGATAAGACCAAGCGCAATTATGCGAGTGGCGAGACCGACGAGCTCGAACTCAAACGCACGGTTTACTTTTTGCTCGATGAGTTTGGCAACTTGCCTGCTTTTGCCGATTTGTCGGGTATGGTTACGGTAGGTCGTAGCCGTAAAATGTTCTTCGAGATGGTCGTGCAAAATTACGCTCAACTTGCCAACAAATACGGTAAGGAAGTTGCGGACACCGTCAAGTCGCAATGCGCTACCAAAATCTTCTTAGGCTCCGATGATACTACCACAATCAATGAGTATAGTGCGTTGTGTGGCAAAAAGATTGTTGCCAATTCATCGTTGACGACGTCATACGATAGGAACACCGTATCTACGGGCACGGGCGTAAAAGAAGTGCCGTTGATTTATCCTCAAGAACTCAAAAATTTGAATAGTGGCGACGACTTCGGCAACGCCATCGTGTTGCCGTTCGGTCATTTTGCTTATAAAAGCAAATACACGCCGTCTTTTCAATGCAAGGATATTTACGTGATGAAAAAACCGCCTGCAAGCATAATTACGCCTCGATACTTCAACGAAAGCGAGCACGTCTACGATATAACAAGCAAACTTGCTCGAGACCAAGAAATTATGGCGGAGATGGCGGATACGTTGAGAGCAATAAGGGGAGAGGATAAAAAACCGACGCCAACGGTTATGCAAACGCCGACGACGTCATTGCTTGTCGGACAACTGATAAGAGAACTCGAGCCGACGTTGCCTGAATTGGGAAATTGGGTGTGTATGTCGGTAGACCAACAACTTACCACGATTAGGCGATTGAAAGCACAAGAGAAAAATTTTGACGTGATGATAAAACTGAGCACGATAGAGAGAGAATTGGAAGAGGGGGTAAATGGCAATGACAAATAAACGACAAAAAATGGTGTGTATTGCGCTTTGTGCAATGGTAGTTATTTTAGGTCTTGTAATGCTTATGACGTTGCAAGAGCAAGACACAACCGTAGCTCAAATCGCAGAGGTTGAACTGAGGAGCAGCGAAAGTACGGGACAGTGGAGCGTGTACTCAGGCTCAACGTACTACTTGAGATTGCAAGTCTATGCTAAAGCTGAACAAAATGCTTATGTCGTAGAGAATAAATACTACTATGCGGTCAATAGCGCAAGTTTCCGTTTTCAATTCGGGCAATATAAAAACGGTGTGGGTGGTGCTATAAATGGTAGTGTGTCTTTTTACTTAAAAAGCACGTCGGGAACAGTTTATCAAAACCAATCTTTTAGCAACTACGTAACGTATGCCGAAAATCTTGGCGGAACGACGGCAAGCGATATAAACTTCACGAGTTTGGCAAATGGTACCTACACGTTATGTGCAGATTATAGTTATACGAGAATGTCAAGTACATATAGTGGAACACATACCATTGCTACTATCGTGATTGACACCGTAAGCCCTACGGGAACGTTGAGCGGCGTCAATAGTAATGGCTATTCTAACACGTCGGTGAATTGCACTTGGTCTGATACAACAGTTACGGCAAGACTCAATGGAAACTCTTACACAAGCGGAACGAGTATCACTGCCGAGGGTACCTATAATTTAGTCCTTACCGATAGGGCGCAAAATAGTACCACTTATACCTTTACCATAGATAAAACGGCGCCTAAAGGTACGTTGAGCGGCGTATCAAATGGGGGTATTACAAATGGTAACGTTACGTTCACGTGGACAGAGAGTGCTGCCACCGCTAAGCTCAACGGCACAAATTACACTCAAGGAAGTACGATAAGTGCAGAGAAACAACACACAATCGTGTTGACCGACCTTGCAGGCAATAGTACTACTTACACTTTTACCATTGATAAAACAGCTCCGACGGGTACGTTGAGTGGCGTGTCTAATGGTGGTTATACCAATGGTAACG
>JBJETT010000001.1:8243-24508 GCA_051883455.1 Christensenellales bacterium
AGCACACCATCGTATTGACCGACCTTGCAGGCAATAGTACCACTTACACCTTTACTATTGATAGAACGGCTCCGACGGGTACGTTGAGTGGCGTGTCTAATGGTGGTTATACCAATGGTAACGTTACGTTTACGTGGACGGATACAGCTGCCACCGCTAAGCTCAACGGCGCTGCATATACCAAAGGAAGTACGATAAGTGATGAACGTGAGCACACCATCGTATTGACCGACCTTGCAGGCAATAGTACCACTTACACCTTTACCATAGATAAAACAGCGCCGACTATCGGCTTGAGGAGAGCCGATGGTAGCACTTTTGTCGATGGTGCTTGGGTAAATCAAGGTGTCTATTTTGACGTCACTGATACATATCTTTTGAGCAACGTATTATATAAACTCAATGGCGCCACGTGGGAAGTAATCGACTCGGCTTACATATCGGGAACGATTTATTATGACACACGCTTGCCGTCGATATTATACGGCACTTACGAACAAGCCTTTTCGACCGTTCTTGAGAAAGAAATGGGACGTATGACGGGGCGCTCTAATTGGAGCACTTTTGATGGCGATACGAGGATAATACACTCAACTCAAGTGGACCTTGCAATGCAAGGTGCGCCGTATTGGGAATTTGAAACCTACGAGGGACAAGTCTACGTATTCTTTGACGTGGACGCTTGCAAGTCGTATATCGAGGGCAAAGCAAGCGGTTACGTTGCGTACAAAAATCAAAATATGTTTATGCAAGACGGTCAATTCAAGATAGTATGTGCCGACCGTGCAGGAAACTCGACAACCAAGACCTTTAATATCAAGACGACTTTGCCTACTTTGCTATACGAATTGCCTGCTTACGGTAATGCCGAGCAAATAGTCTACAGTGTCGAAGACTACGTTGCTTTGAAGACCTACGTGCGTAGGGTTGACTACGGCAACAGTAGCGAGTGGATATTGCTTGCAGTCAATACCGACATAAAGTTTGGCACTGATGAGGACGGCACATATCAATTCAAAACGGTGGATATTGCAGGCAACGTCATTATCAATACCGTAGTGCTTGACAATACCGTGCCTATTCTCACGGCAGAGCGTAACGGCGCCGTAGTAGATGAGATATACGTCAAGGATAGCGACACTCTGAAGTTTAAGGTGCAAGACGTCAATGATAGCAAAGACGTGCTATTAGACGGCGTTAGACGTCTTTTGAGCGATATTCCGTCCATATCGGGACTAAGTGAGGGAAGACACGAAGTAGTCGCCATAGACAAGGCAGGCAACTTGAGCGCAGCTTGTTATTTTGTCGTTGACCGCACGTTGCCTACCGTAAGCGTGGCCACACTTGACGATGACGTCATCGAGGTCGACGAGCTTACGGGCAAATACTACGTCAACGTGGGGGTAAAGTTTGTTGTAGACGATACCAATCTATCTCTTCTTTGTGTCTACAAAGACGGTAGCCAAATCGTGAGCGAGAACGTCACGACTGTAGCCTACGAGGCGTTGGCCAATAATTTTGGCGTCTATAGCCTATTTGCGGAAGACAAGGCAGGCAACCGTAGCGAGACGATTGAGTTGACGTTGCAGATTATCGAAGACTTCGGCAACCTCGATACTGCATACAAGGCGTATAAGCTCAATTATTGGTACGAGGTCACTTTGCCCGACTACATTTTCGGAACGTCGGCAACTGCCGATAAAATATCGGGCACCTACACTTTTGAAAAACAAGAGAGTGCTATGGCGTGGGCGTTAGCAATGGAAGAGCAATATCGTGTTCAAAGGGTGACTGACGGTTGGATATACGTATCCGCAACCAATGAAAGCATATCGCAAAAGTACGCCTCGAGGAGCGACCTTGACAAGGTGCTCACCAAATACGCTCAACGTTACGTAAGTAGCCGTAAGACGTCTTCGATTTTGGGTAACGACAATTATTACGTCGTCAAGGGCGATGATGGCAACACTGACGAATACGCCTTGGTTAGACAGTCAATGACGTTGCCAGGATATTTGTCGCCATTATACGACGGACTTCGAGTTTTTCAAATCAAACCGTCCTACGTATTCAAGGCGTGTGCAACGGCTTTGACTGCAACGTCAACGACGTTGACGTATATAGCCGACGACTTCGACGTGCAAACTAACGTAAGCTTTACGATGGATAGAGGCGTGTCGGTCAAGGACAAGCTCAAGTCGGTAGATAGTTACAAACAAGGCTATTATCTCGTCGAGGAGAGAGACTTGTGCGGTAACGTGCAACGTTACGTCGTCTATCTCGACTTGGAAGCTCCTACCTTGAGCGTGGAGATGGAAAAGGGTGACGGCTCAAGACAAACGGTAGTGATTGATAACGATTATGCGGAAGACAACGCCAATATCTTCTATCTAATCTCTTTTAATATCAATGCAATTCTCGACAACGTGGACGCATTTACTTCGATAAAAATCGAGGGCAGAGGTATTAGTCAAACAACCTATACTCAAGGCGAGACCTTGCCCGTGCTCGATTACGAGCTTGGCGGTGGCGGACAATACGTCATCACGGTATATGACCGTAGCGCCAACTCTTTGACGTTCAAAGTAAACATAGCAGGCGTCGCACCGTATATGGAATATAACTCATTAAAAGAGACAAATCGACGTCTCACGCTGTATTTTAACGCAGGAGATAGGCTCAATCAGATAGTTAGGCTCGAGATATACAAGGTAAACGGCGCAGGAGAGAGCGTGCGTATCGAGCGTGACGATGACTCTACGCTTATCGACTTTACCACGCTTGAGTACAACTTTACCGTTGGCGGCAAATATTATGCCGTCATCGAAGACCGATACGGGAGAGTTGTCACCACTACGCCGATTTTCTATGAGAGAGGACTACCGCTCGGAATACTCGAGGGCGTGACGTCGGGTGGCGTGACCAACAAAGACGTGACGTTTACCTATAGCGTCGGTAATGCAGTGTACGTATACGAATACGTGGGCAGTGCTTGGGAGATATACACGGGACACGTGGTTGAGTACGACAATCTTAACAAGGTCTATACTTTGACCTTTTTGAGCTACGAAAACACCGAAAAGCAGTATATGGTATATCTCTATAACGAGAGCGATGACAATCTCTTCATCGAATATACTTTCGCCATCGACACGATTATTGCGCCGATAACCATATCCGAGCACACGGGCTTAGCCGTTGAGAAAAACGGCTACACCAACAAGCCTTTTAGACTTAGTTGGACGGAGAACGGTGTAATGCTCAAGTACACGATAGGTAGCAGCTCGTTGACCTACAATTACGCCAAAAGCGACGTGTTGAGTGGCAATGGTATGTACAACTTTACGTTGACCGATAGAGTCGGCAACGTGGAGACGTTTACCGTCTATCTTGACAACTTCGTAGATTATACGCTCGTAGGTGGCAAGATAATCAACGTCAGTGGTAGATACTTGACGGGCGGACAAGTAAGCGTTGTTGTCAACGAGGCGTACACCTATTGGAACGTCGCAGAGGACGACACGATACAACCCGATAGACCTATCGTCAACGAGGGCACTTATACGATAACGATACGTGACCGCTATGACAATGAGATTGTCATCGTTATCGAAATTGACTTGACGGCGCCTACGTTCACGCTCGAGGGCGTGACGACGGGTGGCGTAACCAAGAGCAGCGTTGTCGTATCCTTTGAGGACGGTGCTAAATGCTATCTCACGAACAAAAATGCAGTTGTCCGAGAGATTGCAAGCGGCGAAGTATTCACCGCACACGGTGCCTATACGTTGTATGTTGAAGACCTTGTGGGTAATAGAGCCGATATTAGCTACTCGATTGACACCAAGGTAGACTTTTCGAGCAACGTCATCAATCGACAACATACGACGGGCAAGGTAACCTTTTCGTTGCTCGAGGACGGCGTCATCGAAGTGAAGAAAGACGGTGAGGTCGTATCGGGGCAAGAGTTTACGGAAGTAGGTAAATACGTAGTAAGAGCCGAAGACAAAGCGAGCAACGTCATCGAATATTCATTTACGATTTTGCCTGCCAATGCTCAGAGCGCAAGCGTAGAGCTTGCGACGTCGCATAGGGTGACGGACGTGACTCTCAACGGTGCGGCGGTTGCGCCAACTTACGATGAGAGCGGTACCACGTTGTTGTGCAACGAAACGGGACGTTGGCAAGTGACAATATCCGACGTAGAGCAAGGGCAATCTTATTCGATTTATCTCAACGTGGATAACGTGGTGCCTGAAGTTGAGCTTATTTGGCAAGCCAATAAGGTGTCGTTTAGCAAACTGAATAAAGAGGGCGTAATCGCCACGTTAACCAAAGACGGCGTCGAAATGTCTTGGAGCCAAAATTCCGTCATCGAAGAGCCGGGGCACTACGTGCTCACGTTGTCTGACGATTTTGGCAACGTCAAGACCATTGAGTGGGTGATTGAGTACCGCCTTAACACCTTGTCTATCGTCTTGATAACGATAGCGGCAATGGGTGTAATTGTTGGCGTGATAGTCATCATAAGAAGTCGAAAACTCAAGGTGAGTTAAAAATTATGCGACGCACGTCGCTCGATATATACAAATAAAAAACACATTATAGGAGGCATTTTATGCAAAAACTATTTACATTTACAATGCTTGCAGCTGCAGGCGACACGGGCAACTTGGAAAATCAGCTACAACAATTTGGTGGCAACCTTAGTGCACTTATGTCCACTATATGGCCTTGGCTATTGGGTATCGGCTTGACGCTTATAGCGCTTTGGGGCGCGTTTATCGGCGTCAAGATTATCAAAGCCCGTAAAGCCGAGGAAAAGCAAGAGGCAAAAGCGCTTGTCAAGCAACTAATTATCGGCGTTGTGGCAATTTTCCTAATTGCTATGGGCGGCCCATTGATTATCCAAGGCTTGGCAACGTGGGCAGGACAAAGCATAACGCCACTTGGCTAATGGTGCGACGGTAAAGACGAATTGTAAAGACGATTTGTCTTTACCGAGATAAGGAGAGCATTATGGAAAATTGCGAAATAACCGAACAACTGACACGTCTCAATGCCGAAATATCCGAGAGGATACAAATAGGGCGCAATCTCCACGTTGACGTGGAGAAGATGGTAGCGGAGCGTAAATGTCGATTTGAAAAGGAAATCGTCAACGTTCCGCAAACGGCAGCCTACTTAGACGTAACGCCTGCCGTTGTACTACGTATGGTGCAACAAGGTCTACTTCACCCCGTGTACGAATTTAGGAAAAAGGATATGCTTTTTCTCCGTACCGAAGTTGAATTGCGAAAATTCGATATGTTAAGTAAAGACAAAAAGTAAAGACGATTTGTAAAGACAATTCGTCTTTACTGAGGAGAATACACAATGCAAAAATACGAGGTACTCAAAGCGATAACAAAGCTCAACGAAGAGATAGAAGAGCGTGTCGAGAAACTACGTGGTATGGAGAGTGACGTTGAGGCAGTTATCCAAGAAGAAAAGCAACGCTTGCAAGAGCAAATAGTGGGCGTTAGGTGGGTAGCAGAATACTTAGACGTCAATAGAGCAACTATATACCGTATGGTGGATAGAGGACAGTTGCACCCACTTTTTACACTACCCAATAGCGCAATGTTGTTTCTTCGAGCCGAGATAGAAATACGCAAGTCTGAGTTGTTGCTCAACAAGGACAAATGCTTGCTCTCAATCAAGCGTAAAGACAAAAAGTAAAGACAATTCGTCTTTACCACCGTTATTTTTTCTTTGTGTCTACAAAAAACGCTCCCCTCGATGGGGAGCGAGACGAGGCGGTCGTAGCCTTTATTCTTCAGGGATACAGTCAGGCCACTCGTCGTCGGTGATACGGGTATATTGACTGCCTAATTTACCCTCTTTGACTTCGGCAAGAGTGTAGTATGATACGTTTACCTTTTCACCCGATATAGGGTTGAGGTCATAGACTTCATAAACTTCGGTATCCTTATGATAAACCCAATAATCGGTGTTATACGTTTCGCCACCTGCGTCAAGGTAAGGCGTATTATCGGAACGATAACCGACTATATAGAGTTTAGCAAAGCCGTCTTTGGTTATGAGGATATAATTATCTTTATCGGAACTATGTTGTATTACAGACTTATATTTACCAACTATCGGGTCGGTAGTAAGCGTGTTAGATTGTCCGATTTGGTCACCGTTCTTATCCTTATTGACGGTGCAACCGACGAGGACGAGAGCACAAGAAAAAATAGTAATTAGTAGCAAAACAGTAACGAGTTTTTTCATAAAACAAACCCCCTAAATATCTATATTCATTATAGCATATTTGGGAGCAAAACACAAGGAGATATAGTATGAAAGTATTTTTTCTAAAAGTCTTAATGTGGATAGAGATTGGCGTACTTAGAGTAGTCGATATGATAATGCAGCTCTTTTCCGTCTTCTCGGGTATCGAGGACGTTGCCATAGGCGAAAGCGGAAATGGTACGTTGCTCGAATACTTTGTCACCAATCAAGCCGTCATCAATGCCTTTTGGGCACTATTCATCATCGGCGTGGCGTGTACGGGTATATTTACCGTCATAGCTATCGTCAAAAATATGGTAGTGGTTAAGAAGACGGTAGGCAAAATTCTTGCAAAAATGTTGACGGCTATATTGTCTATGATTTTGGTGATAATGTGTCTATTCGGCTTTATATACGGCGCCAACTTCGTATTGCAACAAGTGGACGGAGCCTTGGCTCAAGATAATCGTCTCACTATCGGGCAACAACTCTTCGTAGCAGGCATTGACGATGACGCTTGGATAAATATCACGCCGAGAGAGGGGTATACGGTAAGAGAAGAGGGACTTATTGCCATTTTTGGTGAGGTTCCCGTCACCGATGAGCAAGGCAACGTATATCTTGTACCAAAGGCAGATTGGAGCGACGTCAACCCTGATAAGGTGTTCGGGGAATTTACAAGAGACAGTTTAGGTATTTTTGAAAATGGCACGAGTTTTGAAGAGGGTAAAGAGGGGCTCGTATACATAGACAAATACGACTTTTTCATCGGTGTACCTGCCTCGATAATCATCGTAGTTGTAATGTTCGTCGCCGTGATGGGGCTCGTCACACGATTATACGACCTCGTATTTATGTTGTTGACGTCGCCGCTAATTATGTCGACGTTGCCTCTCGATGACGGCGCTAAATTCAAACTTTGGCGAGAGACGGCAATATCCAAGACGTTGCTTGCCTACGGTACGGTTTTTGCCGTCAATATCTACATAATCATCTTGCCGCTGCTTAGTAAATTGAGTATAACAGGGCAACCTACGCTAACGACGTTGATGAGGGTACTACTCATCATCTGCGGCGCTTTGACCATCTCTAACGGTCAATTATTCTTCGCACGTCTACTTGGTACGGACGCTCAAGAGAGTCGTCAGGCGGCGCACGGTATGCGTACAATGTTTGCAGGCGTTATGGGCTCGGCTCGAGCCGTCAAAGGAGCCGCACGTCTTACCTTTGGTCAATATAACCCATTTACTCATACGAGAGAACGTGGAATAGTGCAAGCTGCAGGTAAAATCGCCAACGTCGGCGCAACCGTACTCACGGGCGGTGTGAAGTCGGGTGATAGTTACGTGAGCGTTGGCACGGGTTTGAAGAACAAAATGGGAGATATGAAGACTCGCTTTGGTCGTAGCCTTGGCGAAAATCGAGGCGTGGTTGGCGGCGTTACTAACGGCATAAAAATGGCACGAAATATCAATAACCTTGGCAAGAGTTGGAGTCAAACCACGGGCGGAGAGGGAGATTTATTATGATAAGATACATACCTAAACAAACCAAAATTAAAACGACTATATGGAAGTCTTACGGCATAAAGGATATGATAATTGCCGTAATAATGTTCGCTTTGGTCGTGCTAACCGTGGCGAGCAATCTCAAATACAAGTGGCTCATCGGCGCTGCGATGACGTTTATTTTCTTATTCCTTATGTTGCCGAGCGGACGAGACGTGCTTATGTATGAGGAAATTCTCGGCTTTTTTAAGTATATTTTTTCTCGAAAAAAATACAAGGGAAAAAGCGTAGACAAGCTCGTCCCATATACGGGGCTCGAAGAGGACGGAACTATTGTTTATCCAAATTATTATGGTAGAGTAATCAAGGTCGGTAGCAAAGCCTTTGCCCTTGAGACCGAGTGGACTCAAGAGCGAGATATAGAGGCTGTAGCTCGAGCACTCTCTTGCCTCGATACGGGCAAGGCTATGGATATTGTCAAAATAGATAGACCTATCATTTTTGACGATTTTATCAAAAAGTTGGCGTCCACTAAGAGCGAAGTCGTAGGAAATTCTACTACCGCCAAAGTGCGCAAAGCGGTACTCGGCGCAAGAGAAGAACAGTTGAGATATTTTAACTCTCAAGACCCCGTATATAAGGCAGAATACTATATCGTGGTCTATGATAGCCTAAAAAAAGAGGCTACCCGTGTATCCGAGCAAATATGCTCGTATTTACGTAGCGCCGAACTCGAGTGCAAGGTGCTCGATAAAGCCGTCGACGTTGCGGTGTTCCTAAAGTATTGCAACACACGCAACTTCAACGAACGAGAGGCGCTTTCAAAGGGCAACAAAGAGTTGCTCGATTGGGTAAAGCCTACCGAGATAAAGTTTTCCGCAAGTGGATACGAAATCAATGGTGTCAAAGCGTTCAACTATACGATTGCCGATTATCCGCTGACCGTAGGAGCGGCGTGGGGCGCCGAATTGTTCGATATAGACAAGACTAAGGTTGTAATGCACTTGACGCCCGTAGACCAACACAAAGCCATACAACGTGTAGATAAAGTATGCCGAGAGCTCCTTGCTCGAGAAGAGTTGTACAAAGCGAGTGAGGTGCTTGAGCAAGAAACGCACCTCGACAGTATGTCTTCGCTATTGACGTCGCTGCAAAACGGCGGAGAGGGCTTATACGACGTCACTACGGTTATCACGGGCTTTTGTTATGACGACCCCGAGAGAGCCTTTAGAAAGAGCGTAGGTAGCCGTATAAGAGTAAGAGGCTTTGTCACGGACAACCTCTACTTCCGTCAACAAGACGGCTTTGTTACGGCCAACATATCGAGACGTGGCGCATTGCGCAATATCGAACGTGGAATAAACGGTAGAAGTATTGCTGCCGTCTTCCCGTTCGTCCACACGTCGATGATAGAGCCTGACGGCATTTTGTACGGCGCAGGCGCCTATCCTGTAATTTGGAATATGTGGAAGAAAGACGGCACGCACCGCAACGCCAACACGATGGTCTTCGGTCGTCCAGGAAGTGGAAAGTCATACTTCCTCAAGACTTTGTTGACGCAGTCCATTGCCGACGGTTGCACGTGCTTTGTCGTAGACCCCGAAAACGAGTACGGGGTGCTCGTGCGCAACGTGGGCGGTGAGATGATAGACGTAGGAAGTGCGAGCAAGGGTTGTCTTAACCCTTTCCATATCTATCAAATATTGACGGAAGACGGCAACGTGGCGCCGTCAAGTCAAGTATTTTACTCTCATCTCAAAACGTTAGAGAGTTTCTTTAAGGTAATTCTTGAGGGGTGCGATTGTGATACGCTTGAGCTCATCAACAACGCCATTGTCGATATGTACGCCGTGCATGGCATAACGCCTGACGTCGACGTATCGCAATTCAAGCCTCAAGACTTCCCCGTCTTCGATGATTTGTATAAATTGTTGACACAAAAAGAAAAAGAAGAAAAGAGCGAGAACGTCAAGCCACTTTACCTTAAGGCGTTGAGCTACGTCAAAAAGTTTACGTCGGGCGGAAGATATAGTGACCTATGGGGCAAACCGTCTACGTTGACCTCTGAGAGCGTGATGACGGTGTTTAACTTCCAAAGCCTATTCGCCAACAAGAATAATCTCGTTGCCAATGCTCAAATGTTGCTTGTATTCCGCTTTTTGGAGCAACAGGTTATCAATATTCGAGAGCGCAATCGAACTGCCGATAAACCGCATAGGATAGTCATCGTAGCCGATGAGGCGCACTTGTTCATCGACCCGAAGTATCCTATTGCAATCGACTTTTTCTATCAAATGACTAAGCGTATAAGGAAATACGACGGCACCTTTATCCCTGCAACGCAAAACGTGGGCGATTGGATAGCCAATGAAGAGTTGAGAGCTAAGACGTCTGCCGTCATCAAGAACACGCAATATACCTTTGTTTTTGCGCTAAACCCTGCTGACGTCGTCGACCTTGCCGAACTCTACAAAAACAACCCTATCAACGAAGAAGAGCAAAATCTCATAATCTCTGCAGGTATGGGCGAGTGTTTCTATATTGGCGCCTATAACGAGCGTAGCGTGTATTCGATTATGACCAACAATCTCACTGAGGCAATCTTCACGGATAATGACTTTTTGAGCAGTATCGAAACGCTTGAGCAGTAAAAAAATACCGTCTACACGATTGTGTGTAGACGGTAAAGTTAGGCATATCGTTAGAATTTGACGCCGTCAGGGAACTCGAATACCGACACGTAGGTGCAACCTAAGGCGGTAGCAATTTGCTCCAATTCGGCTTGAGTAAAAGTATCACGTTTCATCTTACCGTTGAAATTTTGAGGTGTCATATTGATAGCACGTGCGAGTGCCGATTGGGACATTTTTTTATACGCCAACGCCAATTTGATTTTTTGAGTAATAAGCATATATCTCTCCGAGTAAGTTGTTTGAGTAAATTATAATCGAAATGATTGATAAAGTCAAACAAATGTTGATGATATAAAATAAATGATTGAAAATATAAATTAAATAGTTTATATTATCAAATAAATTGTTGACAATATAAATTAAATAGTTTATACTACTATTGTAAAGACAATTTGTAAAGACGATTTGTCTTTACCGAAAGTAAAGACGCAAGGAGAATAGCAATGAAGTGGACTAAAGAAGAGATGAAAAGACTTGGTGAGAAGTATTTGCGTAGATTGTCAATCAACGATACGTATATCCAACAATACGTTGATGAGGGTAAAGTCTATATCTTCGATGACGGGGAAGTCATTGACGTAGAGCAAAGACCCGACGTAGCGAAGTTGATGGGTAAAATCGAAAGCAAAGGCGAGGGCGTCGTGTACGCCATCACGCACGAACACCTCAGGGACGTAGGCGGTGAGACGTATTCCTTATTGATTGTATCGCCGTACCAAGAGGACGACGCTTACAACGTCACTAAGTATGGCAAGACGATTTATCGAGCCGAGGCATACGTTTGGAATATGACAAGAGAGTATTGCTCTGAGTACGGTATGGTTGGTGTTCAGTGCTACGACGGTATGGTCGAGAGAGTATTTTGACAAAAAGTAAAGACAATTTGTAAAGACGAATTGTAAAGACAAAAAGTAAAGACACAAGGAGAATAGTATGAATAAACAAAGAAGAAAGAGCCTTAACGAAATAATCGAGCAATTAGAAGTGTTGCGTGACGAGCTCGAAGAATTGAAAGACGAAGAGCAAGAGTATTATGACAATATGCCTGAGGGTATACAAAGCAGCGAAAAAGGAGAAAGAGCCGAGCAAGCCGTTTCGAGCCTTGATGACGCATTTGACAATCTTGATAGTGCTATAGATAGTATAAATGAGGCTATCGAACAATAAAGACACAAGGAGAATAGTATGAAAAATTTATACGTAGTAGAAGTAGCAGATTTTAAGCGAAGTAATGGTGACGTTATCTTAAGCGAATATCTATTCGCAAGTTTCGACGAGCAAGAGGCGAGAAATTATTTTTTCAACGTCGCATTGCCTAAAGAGAAAAATATGGCAGGATACTTGACAAAGAGTGAAAACGAAGAAAAGAGTAGAGAGTTGTTCTTGAACGTTTGGACGACCGATAACGACGACTTGCTTTTGGACGATATAATCACCAAAAAGGGTAATTTGATTGAGATAGATAGTTACGAATTTGATTGCGATGGAGCGATTGAACGTATCGAACTCAACGCTCCACAAGTAGACGACGATGACGAGGAAAACGAGGACGATGGAGAGCCCTTTGAGCAAAAGAGTCTTTGGTATGAAATTAGAGCAGCGATTGGAGACAACGTCATCAAGACCGAGAGCGATATTGGCTCCGTGCTCGTCGGCAACAAAGATATGACGATGACGATTAGTAACGGCTATGGCGATGGAACTACGAGGATAGGCGTTTTTGAAAAGGAAAACGAGATAACGAACAAGATGAGGTTTGTTTGTCAGGTCAACGGCACCTTTAATATTTACGACTACGATTGCTATCAAAGTGCCGAACAGTTGAATAGCCCACGTAACATTGCTACAACGTTGTCGGGACACTACTACGTATACTGCTACGAGGGTATCGTAGTTTTCGAGAAAAGGTGGTGATTATATGAAGATAATAGGAATTGTCAATCAAAAAGGCGGCGTAGCTAAGACCACCACCGCAAGTGCGCTTGCGTATGGCTTAGCCCGTCGAGGCAAAAAGGTGTTACTCATCGACTTCGACCCTCAAGGCAATTTGACAACGTCGTGCGGTGTGTCGGTCGATGAAAACAACCCACCTGTATTGAGTTTTTTGTTATATCCAAAAAACAACGTGGTGCCGTATACGCTCGAGGATAGGCTCGATTTTATCGGCTCGGGAATAGAACTCGAAACGGCGAATATGGTGCTTGCAGGCAAACCTTGTAGAGAGCTTTATCTCAAACGGGCTTTGAAAGCCGTAGACGGTCAATACGACTACGTCATCATAGATAGCAACCCGTCGTTAAGTGTTATCACTCTCAACGTCTTTTCCGCTTGTGATGACATTGTCGTGCCTTTCAAGCCCGAGTTTAACTCTGAGAAAGGCGTTGAGCTGTTGATATATACCGTCGAAGAGATACGCCAAATAAACGCAAAATTGCGCATACGTGGCCTTTTGGCGACGATGGCGGACAAGCGTAGGAACTCTACGGAGCAAAGTATTGCTCACGTGGAAGAATACGCTAAGGCTTGCGGCAGCAAGGTCTATGCAAGTCGTATTAGACAGTCAGTCGTTGCAGCCGACGCACCGATGGCAGGCGTATGCGTATATGATTATCGCCCGACAAGTCCGCTTGTCGCAGACTATGCGAATTTTGTAGAAGAATTTTTGAAAGAGGAGAAATAAGACTATGAACGAACAAAAAAGACGTGGTACCGTATCGAGCTTGCTCTCAGTCAACACGACGTCGTCGCTCGTGATGGGCGACAAAGACCCGCTCAAGCTCGTCAATTTTAAGATGAAAGAGAGCGAAATCGAGGCGTTGGACTTGTACTGTACAAGCAACGGAATTAGCAACAAAAGCGCCTTTATCCGAGCCTTGATTTGTCGAGAGATAGGGATACGGTAAAGACGATTTGTAAAGACGAAAAGTAAAGACCGACAATCTTTACTTTTTTCTTGTGTCTACCTACCTTAATGCGGTAAATACGATTTGTAAAGACGACTTGTCTTTACCAAAAAACAACGTGGTTTTTCAAAAAACCTATTTACTTTTTGCCTGATTTGGTCTACTATGGTAGCACAAAGCAAAAAGTTTTCAAATATGAAATATAGTGTCATATTTGACGTTTTATAATACGACTACACAAAGAAAGGAGACTATGATTATGATGAAAATGCTTATCCAACTCGATGAAGAGAGAATAAAGGCAGACGGCAAATATAGTAGCAAAAAAATGTGGGACTTTATTGATGAGGTCTTCGAGGACAAAAAGTGTATCAAAGAAGTCCAACCCGATGGCTCGGTAATGTACTCGGGCAACCCAAATAGGAATAACTATTTAGCTGATTTTGGGTGTGTTTATCTGAATTTGAAAAATTGGAATTTATTTGCTCAATACTGTAGCAAGTGGATATGGTATGAAAATGAAGAAGATGAGTTATCTTATTCTGATGAAGATTTACTCGCAAAGTTAAGAGTAAAAAACCCTATGTTTGCTAAATATGCGAGGTAGATTATGGAAAGTCCAAAGTATAAAGCTATAAACTTTGACCTTGATACACGAAAAATGCGCCAACATAAAAAATATCCTGTTGGATATACCGAAATTAAACGAAGTTTATTGCAACTTGGTTTTACCCATAGACAATGGTCAGGGTATACGTCAAAATCTAAGCTTGTATCTTCTGAAGTAATAGAGATTGTAGAAAAATTAGTTAAGGCTCACCCTTGGCTATCCGATTGCGCAAATAAATTTGACGTCACCGATATTGGTAAGCAATTTGATTTAATGGATGTTGTTCGCAACGAGAAGAAACAGGTTGATGATACCAAGTTTATTGACGATGACAAAAACGACAAAGGCGACAAGCCTGACGATGGCGCCGTAGGCGGCGTTGCTCCTAAATCGCCGACAGGACCACAAAACGGGCCAAGCGGCTCATCGGACAACGCACGTCCTCTCAAGAACGAAGACACAAAAGAAAAAAAGTCAGGTGACACAGCTGCAACTATGGCGGACAAATACCGTATGACGCAAGACTATCAAGATAGCGTCACAAAATACGGTAAAAAGACAACCGAGCGTCTTTTATCTCAAACCACGAAGAATATGACAACACAAGGAAAAGCAAAAAGCACCAAAGCCAAAGCACCAAAATCGAGCTCGAACTCATCGGGCAAGTAAAGACGATTTGTAAAGACGAATTGTAAAGACAATTTGTAAAGACGATTTGTAAAGACGATTTGTCTTTACCGACAAAAAGACCTAAAAGCCGTATCTTGGAATATGGCTTTATTTTTTGCCTTGTGTTAGAATATAAGAAAAACGCAAGGGGATAATAAGGTATGAGAGAGATACTCGAGAAGTTGGTCAACGAGTGTGTCAAGGGCATTATTGCCGCTATGAGTGACAGTGTTGCGAAAGGCTCGTTTACTCAAGCCGTAAGCGCTACCAAGAAGTTGACCGACAACTTAGGTGTGCAAGTCTTAGAGCTGCTATGCCGACAAGCCGATGAGACGTATGAGCGTAGTCGAAATCGAAAGCAAATAACGATAAAGGACAAGTCGAAGACGAGACGTTTGCTCACGGAATTGGGCGAAGTCAAAATAACGAGGATATGCTATTTTGACAAAAAACGTAACTGTCGTTTTTTTGCCGTAGACGAAATGTTGGGGCTCGAGCGTCGAAGTCGAATAGAAACGGGACTAAAATCGAAGATAATCGAGCAAGCCACGTTATCGAGCTACGGCGCTGCGACTAAAGCGTATGGCGTATCACGCCAAACGGCGCACAACCTTGCGCAAAGTTTGCGTAATATCGAGCTAAAGAAAGATGACGTCATTGCGGAGCCAAAGAACGTAGCAAACGTTTATATCGAGGCGGACGAAGACCATATACATTTGCAAAATGGTAGGAGCGCAGAAGTCAAACTCGTCTACGTTCACGAGGGAGCGCAAAGCGTATGCAAAGGACGAAACCAACTGCAGAACGTCAAATACTTTGCAACAATGGACGAAGACCCCGACGAGATATGGAATAACGTTGCTCAATACGTTTACAAGACGTATTCATTGAGCAACGCTACCGTGCACGTGTCGGGCGATGGAGCGCCGTGGATACGTTATGCGCTTAACGTGTTACCCCGAGCACGGTATCACATTGACAAGTTCCACGTGCAAAAATCGGCTACCAATATCGCCAAAGGCGACAAGAAAATGCGAGCAGCAATTATGCGTGCGGTAAATTTTGGCAACGTAGACTCTTTGCAGCAACTGTGTGTTGCTCAAGCAAGACGCTATACGTCGCTAACCGAGCGTAGAACAATTAGCGAAAACTTCTACTACTTGCGCAATAATATTGCGAATTATAGCAAGAGTAGCCGTTGTAGCGCCGAGGGACACGTGTCCCACGTGCTATCGGAGCGAATGAGCTCACGCCCGATGGGGTGGAGCAGGAAAGGCGCCGACCGTATGGCAAAACTTAGGGCGTTTTACTTTAACGGCGGCAACTTCCTCGACTTGTTCACGAGTCACGATGGGGACAAGCGTATCGAACAAACGTCGGACGAAAAACAACGTCGTCGATACAAAAATCACGTTGTAAAAAAATACCGAAGAATATACGAGTCGTACCCGATACCTGCGCTTTGTGGCGTCGTCGGAGACGAGCAACAAAGGCTAAAATCATTTTTATCGCAAAAATAAAAAAATTATGCCTAAAAAACTTGACACCATCACTTTATGAAAAACAGTTGACAAAAAATTTACAAAGTATATAATGTAGATATAAA
>JBJETT010000002.1:0-114881 GCA_051883455.1 Christensenellales bacterium
GTCAGCGGATACGTTGAGAGCGATAAGACGGCGGACGGACTCGTGCCTAAGTTTATGAGTGAAGCCGACAAAGAATCTTATATCAAGGCTCACCCAGCAGAATAGTATCAATGCGATAGTTTTTCACCGACGGATTTTCCGTCGGTGTTTTTTTGCGCTCGATGGCAAAGCAGTACAAAGTAAGTCGTTGATTAGCAAAATAAGCTCGTTATAGACTTGACGCCGAAATTATGTAAATTGTTGCAAAAGCTATTTATTGAGTTAAAGAGATAAATAAATATGTAAAATATTTGAAAAATTTTGTCTGGTATGCTATAATCAATATAATATTCTTATATTTGGAGGAATTATGACTAAAAAGAGAGATTCTTGGGCGAGTCGCGCCACCTTTATTTTTGCGGCTATCGGCTCTGCGGTAGGTCTTGGAAACGCGTGGAGATTCCCGGGTTTGGCGGCTATGCACGGCGGCGGAACCTTTTTGTTGGTATATATCTTGGCAATGTTTATCCTTGGCTGGCCACTTCTTATGATGGAGATTTCTATCGGTCGTAAGATGCAACACGGTGCACCCGGGGCGTTTAGAGGTCTTAACAAAAAGGCTGAATTCGTAGGTTGGGCGGCAGTTGCCAACGCATTCGTTATCGTAACGTATTACGCAGTAGTTTTGGCGTGGATTTTGGTAATGATTGTCAAGTCGTTTAAGCTTGGCGGACTTACTTCGGAAGAAGCGGGCGGTATCTTCTTTGGAGAAGCGCTGCAATATCAACCAATCTCTAGCGGAGCGGGTGCTTTCGATATTCCGGGAGGACTTTTCGTGGCGTTGATTATTGCTTGGATAGCAATATACTTGTGTATTCGTAAGGGTGCGCACAGTGCGGGTAAAGTCGTGCCATTTACCGTAATCATTCCCGTAGTTTTGTTGATAGTTTTGGCTATCAATGGTATGGTCAAAGATTTTGGCAACGCATCGGGTGCGGGACTCAAGCAGTTCTTTATCCCTGACTTTAGCAAACTCGGCAACAGCGGTCTTTGGATAGACGCTTTTGGACAAGTATTCTATAGTTTGTCGATAATGATGGCTATCATGATTGCTTACGGCTCTTTCGTCAACAAAAAGAGCGATATCGTCAAGGATACCTTGATAATTGCAATCAGCGATATGGCAATCAGCGTGCTTGCGGGAATAGTTTTGTTTACTACCCTCAGCGGTACGGGAATGCTCGAGAGCTACCTTGCTAACCCATCGGGCGGTATAGGTACTGCCTTCGTAGTATATCCTCAAGCCATGGTTATGTTGTCAAGCAATGCGGCTTTCAATAGCTTTATCGCATTCTTGTTCTACATGACTTTGTTGACGCTGGCTATCGACAGCGCGTTCTCCATAGTAGAAGGCGTTGCAACCTCTATCAGCGACAAGTTTAAACTCGACCCGCGCAAGACTCGTTTGACCACCTGCCTATGCGCCGCTTTGGTGTCGGTATTATATATCACCAAGGGCGGATTGGAATGGCTCGATATAGTGGATAAATGGGCTAACTCGTTTAGTTTGATACTCGTAGGCATTATAGAATGTATCGTGGTAGGTTGGTTCTTCAAGACTAGCAAAGTCAGAGATGAGCTCAATCGTACCGCAACGACTATCAAAATCAAGAGCGGATATGATTGGATAATCAAAATCGTTGCGCCTTTGCTTCTCGGCGGATTGTTTATATGGAACCTCATTGATACAATCAAGAGCTACGGCGGAGAAGGCGGAGGATACGGCGGTTATCCTATTTGGGCGCAAGTGATTGCGGGCTGGCTCGTATTTATCGCCGTATTCGTTATCGGTATAGTCTTGCAACTCGTCACCAATCACAGCAAAAAGTTTGCTATGCTCGAGAAGGACTACAAGGCTTGGGACGATATGCACGATGAGGAGATAGAAGAGCTCGTCAACGAGGGTGTTGAAGAAAGCGAGGCAGAGGCTATCGTGCTCAACTCGGCAGTAGAAGAAGCCCCAAGCGGGGAGAACGCTGTTGTGGTGGAAGAAACGTCCAACGATACCGACGCTCAATAATAGCAAATTTCGGCAAAAGTGACAAAGACACGCTATCAAACGGCGTGTCTTTTTTTTTGCAAAAACGCCCCTCAATCAATGCAAAAAATATGCAAGAATAATAAGGCGTATTTGTTGACAATAATACCCTGTGAGAGTAATATGTAATAGATTTATGGAACTGTTTTTGATAACTTTGACAACGGTAGGCATTATGCTTGCCTACGCAATACCGGGGTTCGTCACCGTCAAGACGGGGATAATCAAACCTCAAGCTATTTCGGCGTTTGCCGTCATCTTGATGTACGTTTGTCAGCCTTGCTTGACGATATATTCGTTGACTAGGGTAGAGTACAGCCGTGGCGTCTTCGTTAGAATGATGATATTCCTTGCGCTCACCTTCGTCTTGCAAGCCGTCGTGCTGGGCGTATACTACCTCATTTTTAGAAAAAAGCAAGACAACGTGTCGGTGAGAATATCCAACGTGGCAGTGGCTTTCGGTAACGTGGGATTTTTGGGCGTACCGCTACTCGAGAGTATCTTCCCCGACAATCCCGAGGTGCTCGTATATTCTACGGCTTTTTTGATAGGTATGAACTTGCTCGGCTGGACCTTTGCTTCGGCTATCATCACTCGCGACAAAAAGTACGTGTCAATCAAAAAGGCGATTTTCAACCCCGCTACCGTGGGCTTGATAATAGGCTTGCCGTTATTCTTTACGGGCGTCAAGATGCCTCAGCAGTTGGATTCTATGATTACTTTGCTAGGTAAGATGACGACGCCGCTATGTATGCTTATAATGGGTATGAGGCTTGCCGTCAACAGCCCAAGGTCGATTTTTTGTCGTCCTATGCAATACGTGGTGGTATTGTTTAAGCAAGTGGTATTTGGGCTTATCGCGCTATTACTCGTATGGTTTTTGCCGTTGCCTACCTACTTCAAAGATACAATGTTTATTCTTGCATGCGCCCCCGTTGCCAGCGTCGTGCTCAACTTTGCCGAGATGCTCGGGGAAGGGCAAGAGACGGCTGCCAACCTTGTTTTGCTAGGCACCATGTCGTCGATAATAACCATTCCTATGATGACGCTTATCTTGACGGCGTTGCATTAGAAAAATATAAAAAAGTCAATACTTGTTGGTAAAAATAAAAAAACCGCATCTATCTTTAGATGCGGTTTTTGGTTGTCACTTTAGATTAAAAGTTTTTTGCTCTAACTTGGAAGTAGGCTTGTGGATGAGCGCATACAGGGCAAACTTCAGGAGCGGTCTTGCCGTAATGAACGTGTCCGCAGTTAGCACAATGCCATTCTACTTCTTCGTCTTTGGCGAATACTTTGCCGTTTTGCAAGTTGTTGAGAAGAACCATGTATCTTTCTTCGTGTTCTTTCTCTATTTTTGCTACGCCTTCGAACATTTTGGCAATTTCTTCGAAGCCTTCTTCTCTAGCTTCTTTGGCGAAGGTATCGTACATATCCGTCCATTCGTAGTTTTCGCCTTCGGCAGCTGCTTTGAGGTTGTCTGCGGTAGAGCCGATGCCGCCGTTGATGAGTTTGAACCACATTTTTGCGTGTTCTTTTTCGTTGTTGGCGGTCTCTTCAAAGAGAGCTGCTATCTGAACGTAGCCTTCCTTTTTTGCCTTAGAAGCAAAGTAGGTATACTTGTTGCGAGCTTGTGATTCACCTGCAAAGGCAGTCATAAGATTTTGCATAGTTTTGCTATCTTTTAGTTGCATATTTATATCTCCTTAATCGTTTTTTAATAATTTAGCACAACCGTGGTCTTTTGTCAATAACGCTCAAAAAAATTTGACAAAATTTAGCAAAAAAAGCTATGAGAAAAAGATGCTTATAACAAGGTTATTTAGGTGCAAAGCCTTGCTATTTTTTTTGGAGGGTGATATAATAATTATAATATTATAATACTCGCACGCACGCGTGCGCATAAGGAGAAAGTATGGGCGAAGTAAAAAATAGTCGTTATACCCAAAACGATATTCAAGTGCTCGAGGGCTTGGAACCTGTCAGAAAGCGTCCGGGCATGTACATCGGCTCGACTGACGAGAGAGGCTTGCATCACTTGGTTTACGAGGTCGTGGACAACGCTATCGACGAAGCTATGGCGGGTTTTTGTGACACGGTGGATATTGAGATTACCGCCGACGGAGCAGTGTCGGTGCAAGACAACGGACGTGGTATCCCTACCGGTATCATCGAGAAGGAAGGCAAGAGCGCGGTCGAAGTCGTACTTACCAAATTGCACGCAGGCGGTAAGTTCGGCGGTGGCGGATACAAATTCTCGGGCGGTCTACACGGCGTGGGCGTATCTTGCGTCAACGCACTCAGCGAGTGGCTCGAAGTGGAAGTTGCCCAAAACGGCGGACTGTACAAGATGACCTTCAATAGAGGCGTGGCACAAAGACCTCTTGCCAAGGTGGGCGAAACGCAACGCCACGGTACCAAAGTCGTATTCTATCCCGACGGCGAAATCTTCGAAACGTTGGACTTCCAATACGACACCCTCAAACATAGATTGCAAGAGCTGGCATTCCTCAACAAGGGACTGCGCATCAATCTCAAGGACAGTAGACCTCTCCGAGAACAGTCAGAGTCATTCTTCTACGAGGGCGGTATAGTAGAATACGTAGAGCAGCTCAACAACAAGGGCGGTTTGCTCGAAAAGCCACTATACATTCAATCTATCAGCGACGACTACCAAGTCGAGATTGCAATGCAATACAACAACGGCTATTCCGAAACAATATATAGTTACGCCAACAATATCAATACCCACGAGGGTGGTACGCACCTAGAGGGCTTCAAGACTACGCTTACCAAGCTCTTCAACGACTACGGCACGACTCTCAAGCTGCTCAAAAACGAGGAAAAACTCAGCGGTGAAGATTGCAGAGAAGGACTCGTGGCGGTAGTTAGCGTCAAGCTCGTTGACCCACAATTCGAAGGACAGACCAAAGGTAAGCTCGGCAACAGCTTTATGCGTACCGTAGTTGCCAAAGCCTTCGGCGAAAAATTCGGCGAATTTTTGGAAGAAAATCCAAAGGACGCAAGAGAGATTATATCCAAGGCTATCAACGCCAAAAAGGCGCGTGACGCTGCGAGAAACGCAAGAGATTTGACCCGTAGAAAGTCGGTGCTCGAATCTACCACTCTCCCCGGCAAGCTTGCCGATTGCTCCGACAAAGACCCACGCAAGTGTGAGATTTACCTCGTAGAGGGCGATAGCGCGGGCGGAACTGCTAAGACGGGTAGAGATAGAAGATTCCAAGCTATTTTGCCGCTTAGAGGAAAAATCCTCAACGTAGAAAAGGCAAGACTGCACAGAGTGCTCGAGAGCGAAGAAATCAAAAATATGATTACCACTTTCGGTTGCGGTATCAACGAAGAGTGCGACGTGTCCAAGCTCAAATACGACCGTATCATTTGTATGACCGATGCCGACGTGGACGGAAGCCATATCAGAATATTGCTCCTCACATTCTTCTTTAGATTTATGAAGCCGGTCATCGAGCAAGGTCACGTGTATATCGCCAAGCCGCCTCTATACAAGATTACCCAAAAGGGCTCTAAGATAGAGAAATATTGCTACAGCGACCAAGAGAGAGACGAATACCTCGAATATCTCAAGAGCATTGACAAGAAGGGCGAAATTCAGCGTTACAAAGGTCTTGGCGAGATGGACAAAGAACAACTTTGGGAGACGACCATGGACCCTGAAACCCGAACTCTCATCAAGGTGACGATGGAAGACGCAGAGCGTGCAGACGACGTATTTTCGTTGCTTATGGGTGACGAACCCGAGAGAAGAAGAGCGTTTATCGAAGAAAACGCAAACCTTGTCGAAGAACTCGACGTGTAATGGAGGGATAAGTTATGGCTATCAAAAAAGATAACGAGAATATCGACAACAAGAAAGATATAATGGAGATGCTCGCCGGCACGACTATCGAACACGTCGAAGTCGAGAGCGAGATGAAGAAGTCCTTTATTGCCTACGCAATGGCGGTCAACGTATCGAGAGCAATCCCTGACGTAAGAGACGGACTAAAGCCCGTTCATAGAAGAATACTCTACGATATGAACGAGCTGGGTTTGACGGCGGACAAGCCTCACCGTAAGTGCGCTCTCATCGTCGGCGACGTGCTCGGTAAGTACCACCCACACGGCGACAGCTCGGTATACGACGCGTTGGTAAGATTGGCTCAAGACTTCTCCATTAGATGCACCCTCGTAGACGGACACGGCAACTTCGGCTCGGTGGACGGCGACCCTGCGGCTGCATACAGATATACCGAGGCGAGAATGAGCAAAATCGCCAACGAAATGATTAGAGATATCGACAAAAAGACGGTTGACTTCTATCCTAACTTCGACGACACTAGAGAACAACCTGTCGTGCTCCCTGCACGTTATCCTAACTTGCTCGTCAACGGTAGTGACGGTATCGCCGTTGGTATGGCGACCTCTATCCCACCTCACAACCTTGCCGAAGTCATCGACGGTACTATCGCATTGCTCGACGACCCCGACCTTGACATCGAGCAACTGATGGAATATATCCCTGCCCCTGACTATCCTACGGGTGCGTACATTATGGGCGGCAGCGGTATCAAAAAGGCTTATAGAACGGGTAAAGGTAACTGCATAATAAGAGCTAAGACGGAGATAGAAGAGCATTCTAACGGCAAGTCTAGCATTATCATTACCGAGATTCCTTATCAAGTCAACAAGGCTAAGCTCATCGAGAGTATAGCAGACCTAGTTAAGCAAAAGAGAGTGGAGGGTATCAGCGATATCCACGAGCTGTCGGACAGAGAGGGTATGCGTATCGTCATCGAAGTCAAGAAGGACGCCAACCCGCAAGTCGTGCTCAACCTACTCTTCAAGCACACCCAATTGCAAGTGTCTAACTCTATGATTATGCTTGCGCTCGTTGACGGCACGCCTAAGGTGCTCAACCTCAAGCAAATCCTCGAAGAGTATATCAAACACCAAAAGTCAGTCATCACTCGTCGTACTCAATACGACCTCGACAAGGCTCAAGAAAAGGAACATATCTTGTTGGGCTTGGTCAAGGCGCTAGCCAATATCGACGAAGTTATCGCAACGATTAAGGCTTCCAATGACCGTAACGTGGCTATCAGCAACTTGTGCGACAAGTTCGAGCTCAGCGAGCGTCAAGCCGTGGCAATACTCGAGATGAGATTGCAAAGATTGACGGCACTCGAAGTGGACAAACTCAAGAGCGAACTCGAAGAATTGGAGAAGACCATTGCCGACCTCAAGGATATATTAGCTAAACCTCAAAGAGTGGTGGATATCATCAAGACGGAAATGACGGAAATCAAAGAAAAGTACGCCGACCCTCGCAGATCGGAGATTACTTACGACTACTCCGACCTCGATATCGAAGACCTTATCGAAGAAGAAGACGTCATCATCACCGCCACACACAACGGCTATATTAAGCGTATGCCTGTGGACGAATACAAAGCTCAAAGAAGAGGCGGCGTGGGCGTATCGGCGCATAAGACTAAGGAAGAAGACTTCGTAGAAGACGTTATGGCGACCTCTACCCACGACAACATTCTTTTCTTTAGCAATACTGGTAGAGTATATCGTATCAAGGGCTACCAAATCCCTGAGGTAAGCAGAAACGCTAAGGGTAGAGCAATCGTCAACTTGCTCAATTTGGAAGCGGGCGAGCAAATCAACAAGGCTATCCCTGTGCCAAAGGGAAGTCAAGGTTATCTCATGATGGCTACCAAAAACGGACTTATCAAAAAGACCGACCTCAGCGAATTCGATAGAATACAGTCCAATGGTAAAATCGCAATCAATCTCGTTGACGGCGACGAGCTCATCGGAGTACAACTCACGAGCGGAGAGGACGAAATCATTATGGCTTCCAGCAGCGGCAAGTGCATAAGATTTAGTGAAAAGGACGTAAGACCTACGGGTAGAACTAGCCAAGGCGTCAAGTCTATCAATATAGATAAAGCCAAGGGCGAACACGTGGTAGATATGACCAAGGTCATCGAAGGTAGCGAAGTGTTGACCATTACCTCCAACGGCTACGGCAAGAGAACGGATATATCCGAATATACCTTGCAAGGTAGAGCGGGTAAGGGTATCAAAGCGGGCGTGCTCAACGATAAGACGGGCGATATCGTCAACCTAAAACTCGTTAACCCTGACACCGACGACGTAATGATTATTGCCGACAACGGCACGATAATTAGGGTAAGAGCCAACGAAATCTCCAAAATTGGTAGAAATACCCAAGGCGTCAAGGTTATGAGAATGAGAGACGAAGGTAACGTAGTATGCTTTACTATAGTGCCTCACGCCGACGAAGAAGTCGAGGCAGAAGCAATCGAAACGCCACAAGAGGAAACGGCGCAAGCAACCGAGCAACCAACCGACCAAGAATAAATCAATAAAAATACCGAACGATGAGTTCGGTATTTTTGCTAAAATATCAAAAACAAATAACTATTGATACAAAAATGCCACTTTGATAGTGGCGTTTTTTGTTGATATTATCATAGATGAAATCTCTTTTTTAGTTCCTCAATTAGTTCTCTTCTGCCGAACATAAAGCAAGATATGATTGCTAGGGTTGCCACGATAGACACGGCGAGCGACGGCCATAGGTGAGTGACGTTGCCCGTGAGATACATTATGATAGGTGCGTAGCCTAGTAGCATCATAAAAACGCAGTCGGCAATGAGTGACGGGCGTCTTTTGGCAAAGATACACACAAACACTATCATTATGACTAGTCCCGTGCCGAGCACTATCGGCAAGGCGTATTCTAATATCCAATACATTGGGTCGTGGTAGAGATTGAGCCCCTTGAAGACGTATAGCGAGCTAATCAACACTGCCAAAATCATAATAATTTGGGTAAAGATTTTGAGTCCTATAGACGAGTTGGAGAGTATCGTGTTGCGGACGAAGAGATAACCATACAATATCAGCAGTATGACGAGCCAATGCCATTGTAGAGTAGGCGTAAGGGCTTCGCACACGGCAAGACAGCATATCCATACCGCAAGTCCTATACCCCAATATAGATTGTCAAAGGTAAAATGAGTATGCTTTCTCTTGCGCTTTACGCTGTCCTTGGCAGGGTACATTGACGGAGCGTCGGGCACGAAACCATCGAGCTTTTCGTGGCAAATAGGGCAAATTTTGACGTTGTCCTTGACTTCTACGCCACAATACTTACAACGCATAATTCACCTCCCACATATTGCTATTGACGGATACGTCAATGCCGAGTTGTTGTAGATGCTTGACGAAAGCTTGCTCTATCGCGGTATCGGTGATACATCTAGTAAACGTCAGGCACAGCGTGTCGTAGGTGGTGAGAGCCGTAAGGCTTATTGGTGTAGTTTGGTTGACGCTTATGCTCACCGAAGCCGACTCTACGTGCTCGCGCAAGCCGTCGGGCAGTTGCAAAATTCCTATATTGGAGAAGGTTGCCGTCTTTTTGTTTTTGCCGAAAAACAAATTGCTTATCTTGAAAATAAACTGTTTGATAAATAGAGGCATTATGCGCATCAAGAAGAACTTTTCTCCCATCACGGTGGTGGAAATCTTGCTGCTAAGCAGCTCTTTGTCGGTGTCGCGTTGCAAGCAATCGTGCACTATGGATATGAGTGTATCTATATCCATGTCGGTGTGTGGATTGGCGCTTATACGCGAAAAGAGCGAAAAGTTGAGCAGCGTATTGGAATTGAAAATCTTGCGAAGATTGATAGGACAAAATATCTGGATATTGCCAGCGTCGTCGTTTTTGCCCTCTATCTGCGCCTCGTATATCGAAAGAATAAAGATTGCCGTCAACAATTCGGTGGCGGTACAACCCTTTTCTTTGGCTTTGGCAAGCAATTCGGCAATAGGGCAGTACACGTGGATTATGCCCGTGCCGTTGTCCTCGAACATTATACCCTTGATGAGGTAGGCGTTCTTTTTGTCACCCTTGAGGGAAGATATGTTGAGGTCTTTGATTTTTACCTTTTTGTAGTTGGCAAGAAAGCTGTCCTCCAGCTCCGACGGCTGAACGGGCGAGCCTATGGTCATAATTTTGCAGTCGGAAGCCACGTCGTAGCCCAAGAGATTGACGTAGGTGTAGACGAGAGATTTCATAAAGCAGCTTGCGCCAACGCCGTCGCATAGCGCGTGGAAAAAGTCGCCCGTAATCAATCTGTTGTAATAACTTATCTTAAAGCAATAGCCGTTGTTCTTCTTAGCAACGACCTTGCGCAAAGGTGCGGGGTCAAGCGGATAGATTTTGGCAGGCATATCGTTGGTGTCGAAATAGTACCAAAAAAATCCCTTTTTTAGTTTTACTTTGAAGGAAGGAAAACGCGTCAAGGTCAGCTCTAGAGCCTTTTGGAGCACGTCGGGCGCTACGTCTTGTTTCATAACGAAAGTTATGCGAAAGAGGTTGTGCTTATCCCTTTGCTCCATCATAGGATATATTTTGGCGGAGTTGTCCAGCCTATGCCACTTAGAAATCTTTTTGTTCATGACTATAATATTATAGATTAAAAACGGGTATTTTTCAATAGGTTAGCATAATTTTTACAATATTTGCTATTTTTGCCATATAAATACAATATGACGGCTATAGAAAACGTGAGCGTTTTTTTGGTGACGATAGCTATCAAACACTTGATTTGTTGGGTGATAGGGGCAAAGAAAAAGACTTTGTACGCCATAGCGATATTCGATGCGGCGACCTTTGTGGTGTGCCTTATAGAATATATCGCTTGGCACCATATAAAAAAGTCCACTCTTATATTGAGCGGACTTTTTGGAATTGTAGGTAATTTGTTGTCGCTGTGGCTCTAACTTGCGGCGGTATAGCCTATCGACGCTAAGAAGTCGGCAAAGGCAGGTATCTTTTCGCTAAGTAAATCTATGAGTTTGCCAAGAAGATTGTTCTCTACCAAGAATGCTCCCACAGGGTCGGTGGTTGCGTTGTCAAGCAACTCTTGGAATATAGATTGACTGCTGCTAAACAAATTCATCAAGTATACGATAGTGATTACTACCAAGGCGGAAGCAGCCAAACCGAATACTGCGCCTAGCAATCTGTTGATAGTGCCGAGCACGCCGTCTCCACTGAAAATTTTGTTGATGATAGCAAAGATAATTTTGAGCACGACGAACGCCACTATCCAGCCCATAATAAAGGATATTACTGCGACGGCTTTGTTGAGAATTTCTCCATAAGTAGCAATCATCTCTTGTATCTTCTCTTGCCCCGTCAAAAAGTTGGTGATATAAGGCATGATGAAAGTAGCAGCAACGATAGAACCGGCAGTGGACAAAATCGAGAATAGCGCCTTGACCAAGCCTTGTTTTGCTCCGATGATTAGCCCAAGCAACAAAATAACGGCCGCACCTATCGTAACGTAGGATACGGGGATAGGAAGCTCGGGTAATGCTAAAATATAGTTGAACATATCTTTCTCCTTACCAAACGAATACCCATTCGGTATAAATATTATATTAGAATTTTATTCAAATGTCAATATTCTTTTGTATATTTCGATTTTTGTAAGGGTTACAAGCTAGTCGTCGACGATGGTATTATTGACCAAAAAAGTCAAATAAATCAATACAGGTATAATATTTTTGATTTTGGTAAGACTTTTGAATATGAAAAAATTGGTATTTGTATGTATAGGAACGACCAAGGTCATAGGGGATAGTATAGGACCAAAAGTGGGTGACTTGCTCAAAGCGAGCGGTGTCAACGCCTACGTGTACGGTTGCACGGGCAATCAAATAACTTCGCTCAACGTCGCGCAATACGCGCAAATGCTTAATAGACGCCACAAAAACGACGTGGTGGTAGTCATCGACTCTACCCTCGGCGAGAGTAAGGATATAGGCAAAATCAAACTCACTTCCAACGGAATTAAGCCCGGAGGAGCATTTTTTAGCAATCGCAAGCGTATAGGTGATATAGGGGTTATGGCGATTGTCGGGGACAGCAATTCGGATAGAATGACGGAACTAAAAACCCGTGACGAGGGCTTTATTGACGCGATGTCTCGCAAGACCTTTGAATTGGTGACTGCGTATAGATTTTAGAAACATTTTACACTCCGCATAGCTATATTTTTTGACAATACTTGACTTGATGAGGTAATTATATTATTATAAAATAACGTTTAGACTAAGATTTGCAATGCGGAGGGGACTGTGAACAAAAAGACAGCCAACATAATAAGATTTTCAATAATTGCGCTATGTATCGTCTTGATTTTCGTTTTGATATGGACGATGCTGGGCGGAGCAAAGCCAAAGGAACTCTCCTACGAAGGTGAGGAATCTTTGGTGCAAATGATTAAGGACAATAAGGTTGCGGGCATATATATCAACGGCGGATATACCGCCTACGTTCTTGCCGAGGGCTCGACGACTACCAAGGACGCTTTTTTCAAAAATCCAACCAAAAAGGCAACGTATTTTGTGAGAATTCCGTCTAGAACCGAGTTTGCCGGCAAGCTTGACGGCTTGGTGGAAGCGGGTGCCAACGTGCCCGTGGTCAAGTACGACGACCCTAATTCCGGCTCGACTTGGACCTCGCTACTTTTCCCTATAGGTTCGCTAATTTTGATGGGAATAGTGGTATTCTTCTTGTTTAGACAGGCGGGCGGAGCCAACAAACAAGCCATGAACTTTGGCAAAACCAAAGCAAGACTTAATATGAATGTCAACGTCAAGTTTAGCGACGTGGCGGGCGCGGAAGAAGAAAAACTCGAACTGGCGGAGATTGTAGAATTCCTCAAAAATCCGCAAAAGTTTACCGCACTCGGCGCAAGAATTCCTAAGGGCGTCTTGCTCGTAGGCCCTCCGGGAACTGGTAAAACGTTGTTTGCCAAAGCCGTAGCGGGCGAGAGCAACGTGCCTTTCTTCTCTATCAGTGGCTCCGACTTCGTAGAGATGTTCGTGGGTACTGGTGCTGCCAGAGTGAGAGATTTGTTCGACCAAGCCAAGCGCAATATGCCTTGCATAATATTTATCGACGAAATTGACGCCGTAGGTAGACACCGTGGCGCGGGACTCGGCGGCGGAAACGATGAGAGAGAGCAGACTCTCAACCAACTGCTCGTGCAAATGGACGGCTTCGAAAAGAACGACGGTATCATAATTATGGCGGCAACCAACAGAGTGGATATCCTTGACCCTGCCCTTATGAGACCGGGCAGATTTGATAGACAAATCTACGTCAACACCCCCGACGTCAAGGGTAGAGAGGCAATCTTCAAGGTGCACGCACGCAACAAACCGCTCGCTAGCGAGATATCCTTCAAGGTGCTTGCTCGTATGACTAGCGGATTTAGCGGTGCGGATATCGAAAACTTGCTCAACGAGGCGTCTATTCTCGCCGCAAGAGCAGATAGAAAAGTCATTATTATGGAAGATATCCTCGAGGCAATCAACAAAGTCATCGCAGGACCTCAAAAGAAGAGTAGAATTATCACCGACAGCGACAAGCGTATCACGGCTTATCACGAGGCGGGACACGCGATTATAGCCAAGGTTTTGCCACATTGCGACGAAGTGCAAGAAGTCAGCATAATTCCGAGAGGTATGGCTGCGGGATATACTTTGACCAGACCAGAGAGCGACGATAGCCACGTATCTAAGAATAAGCTCACCGACCTCATAACTATGATGCTCGGCGGTAGAGCTGCGGAAGAAATCGTCATCCACGACGTGTCGACGGGCGCTTCCAACGATATCCAAAGAGCAACTTCTATAGCAAGAAGTATGGTGACCGAGTGGGGTATGTCCGACAAGGTGGGCAATATCTTCCTCGGCGGAGAAAAGGAAGTATTCTTGGGCAAGGACTACGCTACCCAACACACCTATAGCGAAAAGATTGGCGATTTGATTGACAGCGAAATCAAGAAGATAATCGACGACTGCTACGCAAGGGCAATCGAAGTGCTCAAGAGCAAGCGTGATATCCTCGACAATATGGTCAAGGTTTTGTACGAAAAAGAGACCATATATACTAGCGAAGTGGAGATGTTGTTTGAGGGCAAAAGCGCCGAAGAGGTCATAGCGAGTATAGACGCTCGTCAAGAAAAGAACGACAAATACAAAAAGACCTCTGCGCCTAAGGTAGAAATCGTGCCCGAAACAAGCAAAGAGCAAGAACAACCTACCGAGGACAAGATAGAGGACGAGGCGGAGGATAAGGAACAAATCACCCCGACCGACGAGCCCAAAGACAACGACTAAACTCTAAGGACGCCAAGGCGTCCTTTTTGTTGGCGGTAGGCTTGACAACCGCTTATGCCGTCGGGCTAAACAGCTCTGGCAATGCAAAGACTGCAAACGCAACTTAAAATAGGTATTGAAAAATACTAATAATATTGTATAATATATCTATATCAATATAAGGATAGACGAAACTATGGAAATACACGGACTTAACAAATTGACTTTGGTAGACTTCGACCGCAAGACGGCGTGCACGGTGTTTACGGGCAGATGCAATATGCGTTGTCCCTTTTGTCACAACTCGACCTTGGTGCTTGATCCTGCCTCTCAACCGATGATAAGCACGGAAGAGATATTTGCCTACCTTGCCAAGCGCAAGGGACTACTTGACGGGGTGTGCATAACGGGTGGAGAACCAACCTTGCAACCCGACATTGCCGAGTTTATGCAAGAGATAAAGAATAGAGGCTTTTTGGTCAAGCTAGACACCAACGGTAGCAACTACGATACTCTCAAAAAGCTTATCGACAACAAGCTCGTCGATTACGTGGCTATGGATATCAAAAACAGCCCCGAGGCTTATCCTCGCACCGTCGGCATCAAAAACTTCGACCTGTCGGGAGTCAAAAAGAGCGTAGAATTGCTAAAAGAAGGAAGGGTGGATTACGAATTCCGCACCACGGTAGTCAAGCAACTGCACACCGCAGAAGATATGTTGGCAATAGCCGATTGGATCAAGGGAACTAAGAGATACTTTTTGCAAAAGTTTGTAGACTCGGGCAGTACTATTGCTCAAGGGCTCGAGGCTTGTAGCGACGAAGAGATGAAAGAGTTTCAAGCATTGCTGATAGAGAGGTCGATACCTACCCACCTTAGAGGAGTTTTTTAATCGCTAGTCGATAGACCAACGACTTAGTAATACAAAAGCATCATATCAATCACATACCATCAAGCACACATAGCGATTTTTGTCGAAATGCGTGCTTTTTGCTAAAAAAAGCACTCTCGCAAAGGTTATATGTAAAATATCAAAAAATACAAGATATTGTGTTTTTTTGCTCTTGACAAGCCCAATATGTTGTTTTATAATGGTTGTACAGTGAAAATTTTAAGGGGAGTAAATGAGATGTACCAAGTAGTAAAAAGAGACGGCGAAATCGTAGAATTCAGCCTTAGCAAAATAAGCAAAGCTATCGAAAGAGCCTTCGTTGCACAAAGCAGACAATACGTTCCAAGCATCATCGAGACGCTTGCTTTGAGAGTTACCGCGGACTTTGAGCCAAAGATTAAGGACAACCAAATCTCCGTAGAAAGCATCCAAGACAGCGTTGAGGCAGTTTTGGAACAATCGGGCTATACCGACGTTGCAAGAGCTTATATCTTGTATCGTAAACAAAGAGAAAAAATCCGTAACATGAAGTCGACTATCCTCGACTACAAAGACCTCGTCAACAGCTACGTAAAACTCGAGGACTGGCGTGTAAAAGAGAACTCCACCGTCACCTATTCCGTCGGCGGACTTATCCTTTCCAACTCGGGCGCTATCACCGCCAACTATTGGCTCAGCGAAGTTTATGACGAAGAAATCGGCAACGCACACCGCAACGCCGACATTCATATCCACGACTTGTCGATGCTTACCGGCTACTGTGCAGGTTGGTCGCTCAAACAGCTCATTCAAGAAGGTTTGGGCGGAATTAGAGGTAAGATTACCTCCGCACCTGCAGCTCACTTGTCTACGCTTTGCAACCAAATGGTCAACTTCCTCGGTATTATGCAAAACGAATGGGCAGGCGCGCAAGCATTCTCTTCCTTCGACACCTACCTTGCTCCTTTCGTCAAGATAGACAACCTCTCCTACAAAGAGGTTAAGCAATGCTTGCAATCCTTTATCTACGGCGTCAACACCCCTAGCCGTTGGGGTACGCAAGCTCCGTTTACCAATATTACCCTTGACTGGACGGTTCCTGCAGACCTTGCAGAAAAGAACTGTATCGTCGGCGGAAAAGAAGTTGACTTCAAGTACAAGGATTGCGTAGACGAGATGGCTATGGTCAACAAGGCGTTTATCGAAATCATGATTGAGGGCGACGCCAACGGTAGAGGTTTCCAATATCCTATCCCTACCTATTCTATCACCAAGGACTTCGACTGGTCGGACACCGAGAATAACAGACTCTTGTTCGAGATGACTGCCAAGTACGGTACCCCTTACTTCTCCAACTATATCAACAGCGATATGGAGCCAAGCGACGTAAGAAGTATGTGCTGCAGACTTAGACTCGACCTTAGAGAACTAAGAAAGAAATCGGGTGGTTTCTTCGGTAGCGGCGAGAGCACGGGCTCGGTGGGCGTAGTTACCATCAACCTTCCACGTATCGCATATTTGTCCAAGAACGAAGAAGAGTTCTACGCTCGTCTTGATAGAATGATGGATATTGCCGCTCGAAGCCTCAAGAATAAGAGAGATATCATCACCAAGTTGTTGGAAGAGGGACTCTATCCTTACACCAAGAGATACCTCGGCACCTTTAGCAACCACTTCTCGACCATAGGTCTTGTGGGTATGAACGAGGCTTGTCTCAACGCTAAGTGGATTGGCAAGGACTTGACGGAAAAAGAGTCGCAAGAGTTTGCAAAAGACGTGCTCAACCACATGCGCAACAGACTCTCCGACTACCAAGAGAAGTACGGCGACCTCTATAACCTCGAGGCTACTCCTGCCGAGTCGACCTCTTATAGACTTGCTAAGCACGACAAAAAGCGTTATCCTGACATCATCACCGCAAGCGACGCTGAGAACGGAACGCCTTACTACACCAACAGCTCTCACTTGCCTGTAGGCTATACCGCAGACATTTTCGAGGCTCTTGACGTTCAAGACGAGTTGCAAACTCTCTATACCTCGGGTACCGTATTCCACGCATTCCTCGGCGAGAAGCTTCCTGATTGGCAATCTACCGCCAACCTCGTTAGAAAGATTGCGGAGAACTACAAATTGCCATACTACACCATGAGCCCTACCTATTCGATATGTGCCGACCACGGTTATATCATAGGCGAGCACTACAAGTGTCCTATTTGTGGCAAACCTGCGGAAGTATACAGCAGAATTACTGGTTACTACAGACCTGTCCAAAACTGGAACGACGGTAAGCTAGCAGAGTTCAAGAATAGAAAGGTTTACGATATTGCCAACTCTAAGATGAGCGCTAAGCACTGTTGCACCGCTCAACTCAAAGAAGAGCCTGTGGCGCAAGTTGAGGAGCAAGACGGAGTATATCTCTTTACTACGACGAGATGCCCTAACTGCCCAATCGCCAAAGAAGAGTTGCAAGCAGCGGGCGTAAATTATAAGCCTGTCGACGCCGAAGCCAACGAAGATATGTCGATGAAATACGGAATAATGCAAGTGCCAACTTTGGTGGTTGTCAAGGACGGACAAATCAACAAATACGCAGGCGTTATGAAAATCAAAAAATACCTAGAAGCTTAAAAAACTCAATACAGGTCGACAAAAGTAAGTCTTAGCACTTACTTTTGTCTTATAGGAGAGATATGTACGATACTATAATCATAGGCGCGGGACCTGCCGGTCTTACCGCATCGATATACGTGCAGAGAGCGGGCAAAAAAGCTCTTGTGCTAGAAGCAATGGCAGTGGGCGGTCAAATCCGCAACACCCCCGAGATAGAGAACTATCCCGCTATAGCCAAAATCAGCGGAATGCAATACTCCGACGACTTGGCTGAGCAAGCCAAGGCGTTGGGCGCAGAAATAAAGAGAGAAAACGTGAGGTCGGTGCAACTTGTCGGTGACGTCAAGACTGTAACAACTCGCAACGCTACCTATCAAGCGAGGAGCGTAATCATAGCAGTCGGCGCCAAGTCGAGAGAACTCGGCGTAGAAAAAGAAGAGGACTTGTTCGGCTGTGGCGTAAGCTATTGCGCTATATGTGACGGCGCCTTCTTTGCGGGCAAAGCCGTTGCCGTGTCGGGTGGTGGCAATACCGCTATCGACGACGCGCTCTTTTTGGCGGAGCGTTGCTCTAAAGTCTATCTGGTGCACCGAAGAAGCGAGTTTAGAGCCGAACAAATCAAGGTAGAGCAGCTCAAGAGCAAGTCCAACGTAGAATTGGTGCTTGGCTATACCGTAGATGCCTTGGAGGGCGAAGATTGCTTGCAAGGCGTGATCGTCAAGGATAAGCAAGGTGAAACTAGACGACTCGACGTGAGCGGACTATTCGTTGCTATTGGCAAAATTCCTAATACCGATATGTTGCAAGGTCAAATAGATATGGATGACCAAGGATATATCATTGCGGGCGAAGATTGCAAAACCAACGTCGAAGGCGTATGGGTAGCGGGCGATTGCAGAGTCAAGCATATCCGTCAACTCACCACGGCAGTAGCCGACGGCACGATAGCTGCGCTCGGCGCAGTTGAGTACGTAAGGGGCTGATATGGATATTCGCGGTCAATTCAAAACGTTATAGAACTAATACAATTTAGTTGCTAAAGATAAGACTCTCCAAGTGGGGGAGTCTTTTTGCGTATAATCTTGCTAGCTCGCCCTTGTGCCTTGTTTCAAAATAGATATTGCTATTTAGTTATTTTTATGTTAATATAATATTTAGAGTAAATAAGTGGAGGAAATTATGGCAAAAGACGCAAAAAAGCCTATGTGGCAGGACATTGATGTGTTTGACGTCAATACCGAAAAGAGAAGCGGAGCAGGATTCCCTTACGACGTGGCAAGCGGAGAAAAAAAGACGGTTTGTCTCAACGGCGTGTGGAAATTCAAATTTTTGGAGACGGTCAACGACTTGACGGGAGAACTGTGTAACTACAAAGACAATAGTTACGACGTCAGCGGATTTGACGACCTAGAGGTGCCAAGCAACTGGCAAATCAAGGGTTACGGCACTCCAATCTACACCAACTTTACGTATCCTTACGCTATCAGCACCACCAAAATTCCTTATATCAAACCAGAGCTCAATCCTTGCGGACTTTACGTCAAAGAATTTGAACTGGGCGAGGTCAAAGACAACGTATTTATACACTTTGGCGGTATCAACTCGTGTGGTGAAGTATTCGTCAACGGCAACTTCGTAGGATATTCGCAAGACACCTTTGACGAAACGGAGTATGATATCACCAAATACGTAGTTGAGGGCGTCAACAGACTTGCCGTTACGGTTAGACAATTCTGTGACGGCAGTTATCTCGAAGACCAAGATATGTGGCGTCTTAGCGGTATTTTTAGAGACGTCAACCTCGTATTCAAGCCAAAGGCTTACGTGCAAGATTTGTACGTTAGGTCGAGTTTTGCGGGTGTTTACGACAAGGCGACCTTCCTTGCCGACGTCAACGTCGAGTGCAGAGGTCAGGCTTTGGCAGACGGTGCGGTTGAGTTGAAGTTGGTTGACGCAGCCGGCAAGACCTTTGCTAGCGAAACTCAAAAAATCGGCGCGCTTGCAGACGGCGAAACGGTAGTCGTAAAATACGAAATAAGCGTGGACGGCTTTGAGCTTTGGAGCCACGAAAATCCATATCTCTATACCGTAGAAGTAACGTTGCTTGACGGCGATAAGGCTGTAGATCTACGCAAGCACAAATACGGATTTAGAGAAATAAAAATCGTCGGTCTAGATAGGGCGACGGGCAGAGGACCGTTTATTTTGCTCAACGGCGTACCTCTCAAAATTTGTGGCGTAAATCGTCACGACTTCCACCCCGACTACGGACACGCGGTACCTGCAAGCGTTACCGAGAGCGACCTAAGACTGCTCAAAGAAAACAACGTCACCAACGTGCGTACTTGCCACTATCCAAATTCTCGCAGATTTTACGAGCTTTGCGATGAGATAGGTATCTTGGTTATGAGCGAAAACAACCTCGAAACTCACGGCTTGGCAATGTTCGTACCTGCAAGCAACCCTAAGTGGTCGGCTCAATGTTGTTATCGTATGAGCAATATGGTCAACAGTTACAAAAACCATGCATGTATCTTGTTCTGGTCGCTTGGCAACGAGTCGGGCAACGGCAAGACCTTTGCCGATATGAAGGCAACGGCACTTGCTATCGACAACACTAGACCTATCCACTACGAGCCTGACGCTCAACTTGACGTCAGCGACTTGTTCAGCGAGATGTACACCCCTCAACAAGCCATGAAGAATATCGGCGAAAATAAGACGGTTATTCACTCGCCTGCACTCTGGAACTTGCAAATGGGCAACTTGCTGTGTGGCAAAAAGTATACCGACAAGCCTTTTATCGAATGCGAATACTCGCACGCAATGGGCAACAGTATGGGTAACTTCGCCGACTATTGGGAAGACTTCAAGAAGTACGACAGACTAGCGGGCGGATATATTTGGGACTTTGCCGACCAATCTATACATACCTTGACCGAGGACGGCAAGTCAAAGTGGAACTACGGTGGCGACTTTGGCGACAAGCCTAACGCAGGCAACTTTGCCTTCAACGGTATCGTTCAAGGCGATAGAAAGCCAAACCCTCACTTCTACGAAGTAGTCAAGGTATATCAACAAGTAGACTTTACGCTTGACGGCGACGAGGTAACGCTACTCAATAGATTTATGTTCACTTCGCTATCCGACTTCAAACTCAAGATGGTTCTCAAAAACCAAGGCGAGGTAGAAAAGGAAGAAACTATCGCATTGGATAACTGCGGTTATATGCAAAAGCTCGTGGTCAAAGTGCCTTTTGATATCAAGACCAAGGGCGAAAAGACCCTCGATTGCATACTCGTGCTTGACAAGGACGCTATGTCACTGACCAAGGGACACGTGATGGCAAGAGAGCAATTTGTCTTGGGTGAGTACGACTTCAAGCGCCACCTTGACAAGAAAGGCGACAAGATAGAATGCGTATTCGACGTCAAGACCAACAAGTACGTCTTCAAGGGCAACGGCTTTGAGATGACGCTGGACAAAAAGAGCGGTGAGATATCTTCCTACAAGAAGAACGGTCAAGAATATCTTGTCGGCGGTATCAAGCCAAACTTCGTGAGAGCTAACACCGACAACGAGAGATTGCCACAAGTGCCTATCAAGCTCGTCCAGATGATACTTGGACTTACCGCTTATCATACCACCAACAGAACTCTCAAACCAAGAAAAATCGAGGTTGAGCAAGAGGGCGATGCGGTAAAAATCAAGATAAAATGGAGCGCAAGATACTTGGTGGGCGTCAAGACCAAATACATACTATTCCCTGACGGCTCTATCAAGATGTCGCTCAAGTGCACCAACGCTATGCCTTGGAATTTGCCACGCTTCGGCTTTACTATGGAGCTTAGCGAGGGCAAGAGAAATATTACGTATTACGGCAAAGGACCTCACGAAAACTATTGCGATAGAAAGACGGGCGCCTTTATCGACGTATACAAGTTCGACGACGTAGAGGACTTTATCCACGACTACCTCTACCCACAAGAAAACGCCAACCGTTGTGACGTAAGGTGGATGCAAGTGGGCGATAGAGTGAGAGTAGAAGCGGTGGACAAGGCTTTTGAAGCAAGCGTGCATCCATATACTATGGCGATGCTCAACGACACCACTCACGTACACGAAATGGGTAGAAAGTCTACCTTGACTCTCAACGTGGACGGTCGTCAACAAGGCGTGGGCGGTGATATACCTGCTATGGCAAGTCTCAAAAAGCCTTATATAATTCCTTCGTACAAGGAGCAAAAGGTTAGAGTATTGCTCAAGTTTGGAGAATAATATGGACAAGAAAAAAATTGCTTTGCAGACGAGTATGGCGGTAATATCCGTACTGCTCAATATTTGGGGACTGCTGTCGCTTCTACATACGATACAAGTGTTCAACGTACCTTTCTTAGCCTATCTCGACAACTTGAGGTTGTTGCTAAAATACGTGGTCATCGTCATCACTATGGCTTGCGGAATAATGCTTTTTGCTCGCTTTGCCACCACCTTCAAGGGCAAAGTAAAAAACACGCTTGCCATCATCAACTGTACTTATAGCACCATTCTTACTCTTCCGCTCTTTGGCACCTTCGTAGGTTGCTTTTGGGCGATGAAGGGCATCAACGTGCCTATGGTCAGCGATATTTGCAACGAGTTTATGGACATATTCAAGTCCACGGGACTGCAATACTTTATTTTTATCGCGGGTACGATTATGGGAATAGTATTTTTGGCAGTGCCAATATTGATGACGGTGCAGACCGTCAAAAAGGATTAAATTCAAAAGGTATTGAAGACGATAACACAACAATCACGACAATAATTGTAAAACAAAAATGCGTATCTCACCGATACGCATTTTTATTATGCTAATTTAGTTTTATTTGTTTTCTTCTTCGCTATTATTTTCTTCCAAGACTCTATTTGGTCGTTGATTGAACAAGCCGACTCTTGCTTTGATAGGCATGCCGAGTACCATAGCCATAACCATCTTGATTGCGTCGCCAACGATAAATGGCGTTACGCCTGCTGCAAGAGCTTTGGCGAAGGTGAGTTTTGCCGATACGCTCAACCAAGTCGTGCCTATTGCGTACACTACTATCGTACCCAATACCATGCCGACCAACTGCATAGGTTTGTTGTTGCGGAATTTGTCGGCAAATAGGCCGATTATCAAAGACATAGGTATGTATCCTATGAGGTAACCGCCCGTAGGACCGACCAACTTGGCAAGTCCCGAACCGAAGTTAGCAAAGACAGGTACACCTACCATACCCAAAAGTAGGTACATTATCGTGCACAAAACGCTTTTTTTCCAACCAAGTAGGTAGCATACCAAATAGATACCGAAAGTGCCCAAGCTAATAGGTACGGGACCTATTGGAAGGGAGATAGGACCGAGCAAACACAAAACGGCAGTCATCAGTCCAATCGATGCAATATTCTTGGTAGTCATAGATGTTGTAGTAGTGTTTTTCATATCACTTGCATTATAACAAAGCCAAAAAATCAGGTCAAATATTTGAAAATAAGTTTGCAATATTTTACAAAAAAATTCTCACCGTAAGTAGCGGTGAGAATAAAATAGCGTATGGTATAGACAATCAGCCTCTGTCTTCGAGCTCTACATACTCTCTTCTTGGAGATACGGCGATATATGCAGGACGAATAATCTTGCCCTTGTTGGAGAGTTCCTCGAGTCTGTGCGCCGACCAGCCCACTATTCTCGATACGGCAAAGATTGGTGTGAATAGTACTTCCGGTATCTCAAGCAATCTATACACGTAGCCGGTATAGAAGTCGATATTTACGCTTACGCCCTTGTACATAACTCTGTTTTCGCTGATGACCTTAGGCGCGATTTTTTGCAGTCTGGTGTAGAGTTGGTGGAATTTGTTGTGATATCTCTTGGACATATAATTGTCGATATACTCGTGCAAAATATTAGCTCTTGGATCGGAGATAGAGTATACGGCGTGTCCAAGTCCGTAGATAAGTCCCGAGCCGTCGAAGGCTTCTTTGTTGAGTATTTTGCGTAGATAATTGGCGATGCCTTCTTCGGTGATATCGTCGGCGTTTTTCATAATATCGTCGAGCATTTGGATAACTTTGAGGTTGGCTCCGCCGTGACGAGGACCTTTGAGAGAAGCAAGCGACGCAGCCACGCAAGAGTAGGTGTCGGTGCCCGAAGAAGTAACTACGTGTGTAGTAAAGGTGGAGTTGTTACCGCCACCGTGCTCGGCTTGCAAAACCATACACATATCGAGCATTCTTGCTTCTTCTTGCGTAAAGCCCTTGCTACCTTTGAGCAAATAGAGGATATTCTCCGCAGTAGAAAGGTTGTCTTTTGGGTAGCGGATATACAAGTTTTTGCCAAGGTGGTAGTGGTTGTATGCTTGGTAGCTGTACACGGCAAGCATAGGCATCAGCGCAATGAGCTGAATGGATTGACGGAATACGTTTTTGATAGAAATATCGTCAGGGTTGCTGTCATAAGAGTACAAAGTCAGCACGCTTCTCGCTAGAGCGTTCATCATATCCTTAGAAGGTGCCTTGAGAATAATATCGCGGACGAAGCTCTCAGGGAGTTTGCGATACATGCTCAATAGTTTAGTAAAGTCTTCAAGTTGCTTTTGGGTAGGCAAAGAACCGCACAAGAGTAGATACGCACATTCTTCATAGCCGTATCTCTTGCCGTTGAAGCCCTTGACAAGGTCGTAGATATTGATGCCGCGATAGAACATTTCGCCCTCGATTGGCACTCTTTCGCCCTTTTCGTTGATGGCAAAACCGTTCATCTCGGATATCTCGGTCAAGCCCGTAACTACGCCCACACCGTTTTTGTCTCTAAGCCCTCTAAAAACCTTGTATTGGTCGTAGAGCTCGGACTGAATTTGGTCGCACTTAAAGGCGAGGTCACTGAGCTGAGAAATATATTCGTCTGATTTTTTTAGTACTTGTTTGAAGGTCATGTCCGTCTCCTTGTAGCAACGAATAGTTGCGTCGATTGTAGGTCTAGCGAATTTTGAGTCAAAAACTCTAGCAAAACCTACGATAGCAATTATTTTATATAATAACATAATGCAACCTATATAACAAACAAATTTTTCATTTTTTTTGTTTTTTGCCCAAAAACGGCATATTTTTGCGCTTTTTATAAAAAAAAGATATAATCAAATTCCCCACGAACCCCTCAAAATATTGACTTTTTTGCGCATAATGCGTATATTAATATCAGCAACTCAAACAAGGAGAGTATTATGAAAGTTATCGTTACCAAAAATTATACGGAAATGAGCGTAAAAGCTTACGAGGTTATCAAACAAGTTATGCAAGATACCGAAGGTAAGGCAATACTCGGTTTGGCAACGGGTTCTACGCCTATCGGATTGTACAAAAATATGGTTGCAGATTACGAGGCAGGCAACGTAAGTTATAAGGACACTCGTAGCGTCAACCTCGACGAATACGTAGGATTGCCAAAGACTCACGACCAAAGCTACTATTACTTTATGCACGACAATCTATTTAATCATATTGATATCAAAGAAGAAAACGTCAATTTGCCCGACGGCAACACCGGCGATCCTGACAAAGCTTGCGCCGACTACACGGCATTGCTTGCAACTATGCAACAAGACGTGCAAGTGCTCGGTATAGGAAGCAACGGACATATCGGCTTCAACGAGCCGGGTACTGCATTTGACAGCACTACTCATATCGTCAAACTTCACGAAGGCACTCGTAGCGACAACGCAAGATTTTTCGATAGCCTTGCAGACGTGCCAACCCACGCAATCACTATGGGTATCGCCAATATTATGAACGCTAAGAAGATTTTGGTGCTCGCCAGCGGACAAGGCAAAGCAAACGCCGTCAAAGCAATGGTGCAAGGTCCTATTGACCCTATTTGCCCTGCCAGCGTACTCCAAAATCACCCCGACGTGGTAGTAGTGGTAGACGAAGCAGCCGCAAGCCTTTTGAACTAATAGTACAGTGGCTAGATATAAAACTACTCGGCTCACCGCATAATATCGTGCGGTGAGTTTTGCCAAATATAGCAAATCTAGATAGAGTTTTACAAGACAAAAACGCTAAAAAACCGATACAGGTCGTCAAAAATGAAAAAATTATGTTCGTGTGTCACGGCAATATATGCCGTTCGCCAATGGCGGAATTTGTGACCAAAAAGAAACTGGAAGAGAGAAATATACAAGCCTTGGTCGAGTCGTCGGCTACGTCGAGAGAGGAGATTGGTAACGGCGTACATTACGGCACGAGAGCCATACTCGATAGACTTGGCATAGACTATTCGGGCAAGAGAGCTAGGCAAATAACTCGGCAAGATTATGACGAGTTTGATTATATAGTTGCTATGGATAGATACAACGTCACCAATCTGCTTAGGATGCTGGGTGGTGATCCACAAGGCAAGATAACCAAACTGCTTGATTGGGTTGGAATTGACCGCGACGTGGCCGACCCGTGGTATACGGGCGACTTTGAAAAAACGTACGAGGATATCGAACTTGGTTGCACCGCGTTGATTGACCAAATATTCGGGTGATAAATCGATACGTGTCAACAAAAATGCCGAACGTTAATCATTCGGCATTTTTGTTTTGATAGACTTAAACTATTCTAATTTTGACTGTTCTTGCTTGTCATTGGCTAGCGTTGCTTGCTCAGTTGTAGAGGCTTGCTCGCTAGTGGACGTTGCTTGTTCGGTTGCAGGATTTACGTGCACCAAGATATGTTTTATCTTAGGGAAGTTGCGTTCGATATCGTCGTGCACGGTTTCGGCAATGCCGTGTGCTTGTTGCAAGGTATAAGAGCCGTCCACTTGTATCTCCAAGTCAACGTAGATTTTGTTGCCGAATATGCGAGTATGCAATAGGTCTATGCCCTTTACGTTTTCGTTTTTGACGACGCAATCGGCTATTTGCTTTTCCGTTTCTTCATCGCAAGAGCGGTCTATCATTTTGTCCATAGCGTCCTTGAAGATATCAAAGGCGGCTTTGGCGATAAACAAGAAGATTACTAGGCTGGCGATAGAATCCATGATAGGGAAGCCGAGTCTTGCACCGGCGATACCTATCAAAGCGCCTATAGAAGAAAACATATCCGAACGGTGATGCCATGCGTCCGCCATAAGCGCGCTAGAGTCAATCTTCTTGGCGTAGTGTCTGGTATACCAATACATTGCTTCCTTGCTGACGATTGACACTATTGCGGCAACTAACGCCAAAACGCCCGGGGCTTGCAAGTCGTCGTAGTTGCCGCCCGCTATGTTTTTAACTGCCTCCGCGCCTATTCCCAGACCCGTTATAAAGAGCACCATAGCCAAGACTATTGCCGCTACGCATTCCATGCGCTCGTGCCCGTATGGGTGCTCCTTGTCGGGTTTTTTCGACGCCAACCTTATACCTATGATGACCACGAAAGTACTAAACACGTCGGATGCCGAATGTACGGCGTCACTTACCATAGCGCTAGAATGGGCAATAATACCGGCAATAAGTTTGAGTGCGGATAGCACCATATTACCGATAATTGTCACTAGCGACACTTTGCCGGCGATTTTTTGGAATTGGACTTCGTCAATGCCGTCGACGTTAGTAAGCTTTTTGTTTTTCCTCATATACGTTACCTCCAAATAATAAGATAACTCTTATCACTTATTGAGGGCATTGGTTATAACTTCGAAAAAAGTATAAAAAAACACCCACGAATCAGTAATAGCAACTACTGTCCCGTGGATGAAAATTCCACTGTCACTTATGCGACCCGACTCCATGATAATTACACGGTCTGCTCAGTTTGTACTGTAGATTATATGCAGTGCAAAGAGTTTACTATATTATATGCTACGAGTTGGAGTTTGTCAAGTACCAAAAAACTTATGCGGATATATTGGTTGGGTATAGCGCTTTGCTTGACAAAATTTTTGGTATATAATATTATAGGAATATAAGAAAAAGGAGGAATTTGTCGAATACTTTTTGGTTTGACAAATTTTTTTATCTGTACCAAAGGAGCAGTATATGCAAAGAGAAGAAATTTGCAAAATAATCAGAGAAGACACTTGTAGGTGTATTGCTTCGATAGGTGTCGGACACATCGGCGGTTGTCTGTCTATCGTAGAAATTTTGGTCAGTTTGTATTACAAACACATGAATATCGACCCTACCAATCCTCACATGGCGGGTAGAGATAGATTGGTATGCTCTAAGGGACACGCAGGTCCTGCGGTGTACGCAACTCTTGCCAACAAAGGTTATTTTGACAAGTCGGAGCTCCTTACCCTCAACCACTCGGGCACCAATCTTCCTAGCCACTGCGATATGAACAAGACCATCGGTATAGATATGACCACCGGCTCATTGGGACAAGGATTTAGCTGTGCCGTAGGTATTGCTTTGGCAAGCAAGCTCGACAAGGACGGCGCTTATATCTACACCATTATCGGTGACGGTGAGAGCCAAGAAGGACAAATTTGGGAAGCGGGTATGTTCGCGGCTCAAGCCAAACTAGACAATCTCATTGCCTTTACCGATTACAACAAGATGCAGATAGATGGTAACACCGACGACGTCAACTCTTTGGAACCTCTCAACAAGAAGTGGGAGAGCTTTGGTTGGAACGTGGTCGTCATCGACGGACACGACTTTGACCAAATCGACGACGCTATCGCTAACGCCAAGGCTTGCAAAGGCAGACCAACCATGATTATTGCCAACACTATCAAGGGCAAGGGCGTCAAGTATATCGAAGACAAGGGCTACGGCAACCACAGCATGCCAATGCTTTGGGAAGACGTCGAAAAATATATAGAAGAGATTAGGAGAGCGTAATATGGCTGATATGGAAATGAGAGCCGTTTTGGCTGAGCAACTCAAACAAATGATGCAAGAGGACCCAAAGGTTGTCGTTATCGACGCCGACCTTGCTAAAGCAAGCGGCACTTGGGGACTTAGAAAGGATTTTCCCGATAGAGCCATTGACGTAGGCATAGCAGAACAAAACATGGTGTCTATCGCTTCGGGTATGGCAAGCTACGGATACAAGCCGTTCATTACTTCCTTTACGCCTTTCGTATCTCGCAGAGTATGCGACCAAATCACCCTTTCTTCTTGCTACGCTAAGCAACCTATCACTATCGTAGGTACCGACCCGGGCATTTGTGCGGAAATCAACGGCGGAACGCACATGGGCATGGAAGATATCGGCGTACTTAGAAGCATAGCGGATATAGTAATCTTCGAACCCGTCGACACCGTGCAACTCAAGCAAGCATTGCCAATCATTGCAAATCTCGGCAAGACAGTATATATCAGACTTTTCCGCAAAAAGATTGACGACGTGTTCGGCGAAGATTATAAGTTTGATTTGTTCAAAGCCGATACTATCAAAGAGGGTAAGGACGTGACCATTTTCTGCACGGGCATAATGGTGCAAGAGACTGTCAAGGCAATGGATTTGTTGCAAAAGGAAGGCATCGATGCCGAGATTATCAACGTGCACACCATCAAGCCTATCGACAAGGACACTATCGTCAAGTCGGTAGCCAAGACGGGTTGCGCCGTTACCGCAGAAAATCACAATATCATTGGCGGACTATTTAGCGCCGTGTCGGAAGTGCTCGCTACGAGTATGCCAACACCAATTTTGCCAATAGGCGTGCCTGATACCTTCGGCGAGGTAGGCAAGATGCCATATCTCAAGCAAATCTACAAGATGACGGCGGAGGACATCGTAGCCAAGGCAAAAGAAGTGATGAAACTCAAAAAATAAGTAGGTCGTCTATCTAAATCGAAAGAAATAACAAAAAAGTAGGGTTGCCCTACTTTTTTTGATAACGTAGCAGTTTGGCATATACCATTGTATCGAGTGGGTTATATGCATAGCCAAGTAGTATTTTGTCACAGAAATTATATTGACAACGAACTACGTCGCATATTGACAACATAATATATTGTGCTATAATATAATCAATAAGATGATAGACAAACTTTTGCATCGCAATTTTGGTGGTATAAGGGGGAGTCGTTCAATAAAAACAGGGGGAGTTTTTATGAAAAAGTTTTTTATTTGCAAAAAGTGTGGCAATTTCGTTGGAATGATCAACAATTCCGGCGTAGTTATGCAATGCTGCGGCGAGCCTATGACTCAACTCGTGGCAAGTAAAGAAGAGAGTGGAGCAGAGAAACATTTGCCCGACGTGGAGATAGACGGCGATATCGTTAGAGTCAACGTTGGAAGAGTACCTCATCCTATGACGCCCGAGCATTATATCCAATGGGTTTGCTTGGAGACGACCAAGGGCGCTCAAAGAAAGAAATGCGGTGGATATCCTCAAGTTACCTTCTCTTTGGTGGACGAAAAGCCGATTGCGGTATACGCATATTGCAACTTGCACGGCTTGTGGATGACTAAACTACCAATGGTATAATAGCCGGGAAGGACGCCCAACCACAATATTTTACCAATCAATTGACTGCGACAGCGGTATGGTTAGGTTGTAATCGCGTTGCGCTTACGGGATATGTAGGCGCAACTTTTATTTGTATTTTGTTGTCGAAAGCGACAGCGCGGCATATAGGAAAAACTAATAAATTTTCAAAAAAACTGTATTCATCAATTTGCCAAAAGCCCCTTCGTTGTGATATAAAATAAGTGTCGGTTGCAAGACCCACAATCATAGCTTTAAGGAGAAGGAAATGAAAAAGATTTACACAGGTAAGACGAAAGACGTATTTGCTTTGGACAATGGCAACTATTTGCTCAAATTCAAGGATGATTGCACGGGAAAAGACGGCGTGTTCGATCCGGGTGAAAACACCGTTGGACTTACTATCGAAGGTATCGGTAAAGCCAATCTCGAAGTGTCGATTATGTTCTTTGAAATTTTGAAAAAAGCAGGTATCAAGACCCACTACGTGAGCGCAGATATTGACAATGCCACTATGGAAGTGTTGCCTGCAACCGTATTTGGCAAAGGACTCGAAGTTATTTGCAGACTCGTAGCAACGGGAAGTTTCGTACGTAGATACGGCGACTATATCGAGGACGGTACCAAGATTGAGGGTGGTTACGTAGAGACTACCTTCAAGAACGACGCCAAGGGCGACCCACTCGTTACCAGCGAAGGTCTCGCAGTGCTCGGCATTATGGACCAAAAGATGTTCGACAGCATGAAAGAGCAAACTTTGGCTATCACCAAAATCGTAGCCGACGAGCTTGCCAAGAAAGGGCTCGAGTTGTGGGATATCAAATTTGAGTTCGGTTACAACAACGACGAAGTTATCCTCATTGACGAAATCGCTTCGGGCAATATGAGAGTATACAAGGACGGCAAAATCGTTGACCCTGTAGACCTCACCGCAATGATCCTCGGCAAATAATAATATCAACACAATCAAAAGACTCGCTTGATAAAGCGAGCCTTTTTTTGTCAAATTGTTGATACGTATCGAGTTTTTATGTTTTGTTGCAAAAAATGCACGCCGATTAGGCGTGCAATCTTTTTGTATCGATTAGTCGTTAGCGTAGTTGGTAAAGTAGTTTTGGATAAGGATAATAGGAGTACCCTTGTCACCACTTCCGCTAGTGAGGTCGCACAAGCTACCGAGCAAATCGGTAAGGCGTCTTGGCGTTGTGCCTTGCGAAGCCATATCTGCCGTGAGGTCTTCCTTCTTTGCTTTGATGAGGTCTTGCATAGCCTTCTTGGCGTCTTCGCCTTTGAGGTCGCCGATTGCGTTGTCGGCAAGGTATTTGAGCTTGAGTTCGTTAGGTCTACCTATCAAACCTGCAGTGTGAGCAGGGGAAACGACAGGGTCGGCAAGCTCCCAAATTCCACCGATTGGGTCTTTGAACGCGCCGTCACCGTAAATCATAACTTCGATGTTTTTGCCCGTCTTTTCTTTGAGGATAGCGGCTACTTTGTCAACCAAAGCTTGTCCGTCTCTTGGGAAGAGTTTGATAGAGTTGTCGGTAGCGAGGTTGCTTCCGTATAGACCGTAGTCGGCGTTGTAACCGCTTCCGTCCACACTCTCGGTCATAAAGTCCGCAAGGTTGAAGACCTTAGACGCGCCTGCTTCTTTCAAGATGCGTTTGGTGCGATTGCGGGTATGGATATCCGCGTTGATAACCACGTCGGTGTATTGCAAGATAGCCTTTGGATTGTTGGCAAGGATGATTTGACAATCGCAAAATTCGCCCGCCATATTTTTGTATAGTTCGATATAGTCAAGACCCGTAAACGGATGCAATATTTTGCCAAAGGTAGCGTAATATTTTTCTTCGTCAAACACGTCGGTATATGGGTTGACGCCCTTTTCGTCGATGATATCCATAGGGATGAGTGGGTTGCCCACTTCGTCGGAAGGGTAAGACAACTGAATGATGAGTTTCTTGACGCCCATAGCGATAGCTTTGAGTATCATAGAAAATCTGTTTCTCGACATGATAGGGAAGATAAGTCCTACAGTTTCGCCGCCCGTCTTGGTCTTGACATCTTTGGCGATTTGGTCAAGCGTAGCGTAGTTGCCTTGCGCTCTACCCACGATAGCCTCGGTCATAGCAACGACGTCTCTGTCTTGCAATTCGAATTTGCCTTCTTCGCTTGCGGCAAGCACCGAGTCTACTACGATAGTAGCCAAGTCGTCGCCCGTCTTGATGATAGGGGCTTTGATACCTCTGGAAATTGTTCCGATAGTTTTCATTTTAGTTCCTCCATTGTGGAATTCTCACAGCAATTATTATAATACATAATAGGTATATATAGCAAGTATCATAAAAAATTTTTTTGTTGGTTGCACAAAATTTTTTCAATCTACGAGTATTGAAGAATGCTAGACTTTTGAAAGCGAAGAATATTGAAAACGATTAGTCGGCTATAGTTTGCGACTTCTTCGATAACTTAGAGCTGATGATTTGGCATACGAATAAGGCTATCGGGAATACGGTAGAAATCAATATTCCGCCTCTAAGTCCTAGTCCCTCTACGTTGATACCAAGGTCGATAGCGAGTGCTTGCATATCGGGGCTATTGACTATGGCATCGGCAATCATACCCGACAAGGCAGGACCTACCGTGCAACCTAGGTCGCCTGCAAAGGCGAGTAGACCAAAGAGCATCGTTCCGCCAAGTGGAAATTTTTCTGCCGTATTGCTAAGCGTGCCCGGCCACAAGAGAGCCACCGTCAATCCCGTAAATCCACAAGCTAATAGCGAGATAATTTGAAGTGGGACGAGCGCTGCCAAAAGATAGCAAATTATTGCGGAAAAAGAGCTGATTTTTAGCAGTTTTTCGAGGTTTATCTTGTTGCTAAACAGCCCGAAGAAAACTCTGCCTAGAGCCATAAGCAAGGCAAAAAAGCATGGACCGAGCAAATCTCCTACGAACTTGCTCACCCCAAGACCTTTCTCTGCAAAGAGTGAAGACCATTGAGCTATTATCGCTTCGCTTGCACCGCTAAATACCATTGCGAGGAATGCAAGTATGAATAGTGGAGAAGCAAATAGCTTTCGTACGGGGGTTCGCTCCTCAGAAGACACGGGGTCTACGAGCGGAACGAATAAAAACATAATTAGATTGACAAGAGGAATAATCGCCCAAATATACGGCAATATATACCATTTGTCGCCGCCGCATAATTTGATGAACAACGTCGATAGCAGTACTACGCCTAGTTGTCCCCAACAGTAGAAAGAGTGCAAGAGCGCCATTGCGCCGTGCTTTTCTCCAAGAGGAAGTGCGTCGGTGAGCGGACTGACGACGGCTTCTAGCAAACCTCCGCCGACGGAATAGACGAACGTGGCTATAAATATCGCCAAAAACGAGCGAGTCATCACTCTAGGCAACGTGCCTAGCAACACTAGTCCAATTATCGTCAACGTAAGGGCAAATATCATCGTGCCTCTAAACTTGAGCGCGTCGGTGATTTTGGCGGCGAAGAGGTCGATTAGTAGTTGGAAAGAAAAGTTGACGAGCACCAAAGCCGAAAGAAGAGATAGGCTTAGTCCGTATACGTCTTGAAAAATCGCAAACAAAATAGGCGCAAGGTTGACTATCGTCGCTTGCACTATATATGCTACGTAACAGCTATGGAGAGTAGATTTGTAAGTGAGATTTTTCATTTTTTCCCTTTGCCAAACAGTATCATACCAAAGTGGCGTATATAAGTCAAGTGAGAGCCTTTATATAAGGTTATTTTGGCACGATAGTCATCAAAAATGCGTTATTGAGGCAATATTATTTTACAATCTCAAAATAAAAGTATATAATATATAAAATATAAGGCAATCAACCTGTCAAAGGAGAACAATATGGCAGAAAAATTTTATATTACCACACCAATCTATTATCCAAGCGGCAAGTGGCATATAGGCACTTGCTACACGACTATCGTTTGCGACGCAATCGCTCGTTTCAAACGAATGCAAGGCGTGGACGTCTTTTATTTGACGGGTACCGACGAACACGGACAAAAAATCCAAAAAGTTGCTCAAGCGGCGGGCGTCCCTGTCAAAGAATATATTGACAAAATCGTAGGAGAACTCAAGGACCTTTGGAAGCTCCTCGACATTTCTTATGACAAATTTATCCGTACCACCGACGAATATCACGAGAAGGCAGTACAAAAGATTTTCAACAAGCTCTACGAGCAAGGTGACATTTACAAGAGCGAATACGAGGGTTGGTATTGCACCCCTTGCGAAGCCTTTTGGACCAAGTCGCAACTCGTTGACGGCAAATGCCCCGACTGCGGTAGACCTGTCGAACTGATGAAAGAGGAGAGCTACTTCTTCAAGATGAGCAAATATCAAGATAGAATTATCAAACTCATCGAAGAAAATCCCGACTTTCTGCAACCCGTATCCCGTCAAAACGAGATGCTCAACAACTTCTTAAGACCGGGACTCCAAGATTTGTGCGTATCGAGGACGTCGTTCGATTGGGGTATCAAAGTGCCTTTTGACCCAAAACACGTAGTATACGTATGGCTTGACGCTCTCACCAACTATATCACGGCACTCGGTTACGGCAGTGACGACACGACTTTGTTCGACAAATATTGGCCTGCCGATATCCACATGATGGGCAAAGAAATCATTAGATTCCACTCTATTATATGGCCTGCAATCTTGATGGCACTCGACATACCTCTTCCGAAGAAGGTTTACGGACACGGCTGGCTCAAGTTTGGCACCGACAAGATGAGCAAGTCCAAAGGCAACGTGGTAGACCCGTTTATCTTATGCGATAGATACGGAGTGGACGCGCTCAGATATTATATGCTTAGAGAGGTGCAGTTTGGACAAGACGGCAGTTATACCAACGAGAGCTTTATCAAGCGTATCAACAGCGACTTGACCAACGAGCTCGGCAACCTCGTATCGAGAGTTACGGCAATGGTTACGCAGTACTTTGGCGGTCAAATACCTGCTCCAAACGAACAACAACCTATAGACGTTGAACTCAAAGAGCTATGTGAGGGCTTGTACGGCAAATTGTGCAAGGATATAGACGAACTCGCCGTGCCTCAGGCGCTAGAGCATATATGGGAAGTTATTCAAAGAGCCAACAAGTATATAGACGAAACCACGCCTTGGATACTTGCCAAGAGCGAAGACGGCAAGGTAAGGCTTGCAACCGTTATGTACAACTTGTGCGAGGCAATAAGATACGTAGCAACTACGCTTAGACCATTCCTCACTAAGACGCCCGACAAGATTTTTGCCAAGCTCGGCATAGAGGACGAGGCGCTCAAGAGTTTCGACTCGCTATCAACTTTCGGCGCAACCAAAGTCGGCACTACGGTGGACAAGGGCGAAGCGCTCTTTGTTAGATACGACCTCAACAAAGAGCTGGCGTATATGGACGGCATAATCGAAGAACAAATGAAACAAGCTAAAGCAAAGGAAGAAAAACAAGTGGAAAACGCAGTTACTATTCAAGAAATCGGTATCGAAGAATTCGAAAAGGTACAACTCAAAGTCGGCACGATTGTCGAGTGCGAAAAAGTACCTAAGGCGGACAAGCTACTTTGCAGCAAAGTCGACCTCGGCGAGGGAAGTTTGCGCACTATCGTCAGCGGAATTGCCAAGTATTACACCCCTGAAGAAATGGTTGGCAAGCAAGTGGTGGTAGTCACCAACCTCAAGCCTGTCAAGCTTCGCGGCATAGAGTCGCAAGGCATGGTGCTTTGCGCAAGCGACGACGAGGGCAACCTCACTCTGATATCACCTGCTGTCAAAATGAAGTCGGGTAGCGAAATAAGATGATAATAGACTCTCACGCACACGTCAACGACAGCGCTTTAGACGAGTTGCGCTCGCAAATATTGCAAGATACGGTTGATATTCCTATGAAGTTTTGCGAAGTGGGGTTTGATTGCGACAGCTCGCTGAGAGCCGTAGACCTTGCCGAGAACAACGTAGGCGTCTACGCAATAATCGGCACGCATCCGCAAGAAGCGGAAAAGTTGACGGACGAACACCTAGAAACATATCGAAGACTATCCACTCACCCCAAGGTAGTGGCGTTGGGCGAGATAGGGCTAGACTATCACTATCCCGACCCACCGAGAGAGAGTCAGCTTGTGGCCTTCGAAAGACAGCTCCAACTTGCGACCACTCTCGACTTGCCCGTGGTGTTGCACGTAAGGGAGAGCTATAAGGACACCTTTGACCTATTGTCGCAATATGCTAGCGGTATCAAGAGAGGAATACTTTTGCACTGTTACAGTGGGTCGGTAGAGAGTGTAAAACTCTTTGATAAGCTGGGTTGTTATTACGCTTTGGGCGGAGCGATCACCTTCAAAAACGCAAAAAAGGAAGATGTCATCAAGGCAATTAGCCCCGATAGACTTTTGCTAGAAACAGATTGTCCTTATATGACGCCCGTACCATTTAGAGGCACGCCTAATATGCCTAAGTACGTAAGACTCGTTGCACAAAAAGTGGCGGACGTGCTTGGCGAGGACGTGGAGAGCGTAATAGAAAGAACAAGTGCCAATACCAAGAGATTATTCTACAAAATAGTAGACTGACGGAGGAAGTATGGGACAAAAATACGTCTACACCGTGGACAACAATTTATATATCAATCTCACCAATCGTTGCAGCAACAGGTGCGAATTTTGCGTGAGGTATTACGACAAACCTATCTACGGCGACTTGTGGATTAAGGACGAGCCGACAGCAGAGCAAGTCATTGACATACTTGAGCGTGACTACGATATTGCCGATTACGGCGAAGTGGTATTTTGCGGTTACGGAGAGCCGACCTACAAGTTTGACGAGATAGTCAAGATATGCGACTATGTTCACTCTAAGGGTGGCAAGACTCGTATCAACACTAACGGACAGGGTAGCCAAATCAACGGCAGAGATATATCGGGTGAGATGAGCAAAATCATGGATACTATCAACATATCGCTCAACGCTACCGACAAGGTCAAGTACGACGCAATTTGTCACAGTGATTACGGCTTGGAGGCATTTGATATTATGCTCGACTTTGCAAGAAGCTGCGTTCAAGCGGGTGGCAACGTCGTGCTTAGCGTGGTGGATTGCATTGGACAAGAAGAGATAGCTAAAGCACGCAAAATCGCCGAGGAAATCGGAGCAAAGCTAAGAGTGAGAGAGTTGTTATGAATATAAGCGAATTGCTAAAAGACAACGACTTCAGATTCAACAAGCAGTTTGGTCAAAACTTTATCACTGACGTCAATCTTCTTAGCGCGATGGTAGCGGACAGCGGAATAACGTCAGACGACGTGGTTGTTGAGATTGGCGCGGGTGCGGGCACGTTGACAAGGCAACTCGCAAGCGTGGCAAAAAAGGTGTATTCCTTCGAGATAGACCGCAATCTAGTACCTATTTTGTCCCAGTCGCTACAAGGCTTGGACGATAAGGTTGAGGTGATTTTCAAGGACTTTCAAAAGGTGAGTGAAGAAGAACTCATCGCAATGACGGGCAATAAGTACAAGGTCGTTGCTAATCTTCCTTACTATATCACCACCCCTCTAATAATGCGCTTCTTGGAGAGCGAGCACAAACCCGAAAGCGTGACGGTGATGATACAAAAAGAAGTGGGAGAGCGTATAGTCAGCAAGGAAGGTAGCGGTGACTACGGCGTGATAACTCTTGCCATTGCCTTAGAGGGTGAGGCAAAGATTACTCGCACCGTGCCTAAGACTCTCTTCGTGCCACAACCCAAGGTCGATAGCTGTATAGTGCGCATAGACCTAGACGACAAGTACGACGGCGTGGACAAGGCTAAGGTTAAGAAGGTGATAAGGGCGGGATTTGCTATGAGAAGAAAGACGCTCGTCAACAACCTTTTGCAGTTGGGCGTAGATAGAAGCGTGGCGGAAAAGGCTCTCACCGATATGGGACTGGATATTAGAGTGAGAGGCGAGAGCTTGTCCTTGGAGCAGTACGTAGAACTATCGGACAAACTGTCTATATAGGATAAAAATATATTGATAAATATTATAATATAAGAGCGGACGCATTCGTCCGTTTTTTGTTGCCAAAATTCTACCAATTTGAGTGGCGTTTTGCTTTGTTTGCAAGTAATATTAGTTAGCTTGACGGCATAGTCTATTGTGATAGGAGGGGCTATGTTTATCAATAAAAAACTTATCGTGCTTAGCGGAGATACGACGGGATACGTCAAAATAGAAAGGTTGAGTGACAAGTGCATTGCCAAAGCCAAAATCAACGGGGCTAAGGATGCACTAATCGGAATATTCGAAGGGGATAGATTGGCATATCTCGGTGATTGTGACAGCGTTGCTAATATAGAAGGAGTTGATATGGACGCCACGCTCACGGCTGTGGCTTTGTCGGAGGGTAGAATAATTGCCAAAGGTAGCGTCAACGGCAACGCACTTGGTCAGGCGCATATTCTTAGGGAGATAAATAATAGGGTGAGCAAGTACGATAATAGCCAAAAAGTCGATACGTATCCCCAAAAATCTCAACAACGGCAATCTAACGTAGAGCAAAATAGCGATGCGATTAGAGCCCAAGAGCAAGTGCAAAATGACGAGAAAAAACGCAAAATCAATCGTCAAGAAATAATTCATGAAGAGCCTCACCGTATAGAAGAAAGAAAAGAGGCTCGGGAAGAAAAAGAAGAGTGCGACGAAACCTTAACGAGCGAGCAAGAGGTTGTAGAAGAGGTGCAACCTACCATGCAAGCGAGTGAGGATAAGTTTGAACAAGAGCTAATAGCTAAGGGCGATACGTCAAACGACGTGAGCGAAAATACGGGAGAGGAGTATAAGCCTTCTACGGACTTTTATAACTCTATCAAAGACGAGCTCGACAAATTATTTGACACTTATCAAGCCGACGAAGAGTTGGAGAGCCTAATCGAAAACAGTAGGTGGGTGAGAGTGCCTACGGGAGAAGAGGGCTATTACGTTACGGGCATAATTTATTACGACGGCGTGCCACAAATAATATGTTACGGCGTGCCCGACAAGGACAACTCCAATCCACCGCCTTGCAGCTCGAGTTGCAGACAATGGTTGCCTATTGTAGAAGACGGCAGAGGCTATTGGATGATGTATCAATCTGCTATCGACGGAGAATTCGTAGAGGAAAGTTAAATTCTCAATCTACTCGCCACCTGAGGGTGGCGTTTTCGTATAACGTTGCTCGTTGCTCCTTGACGTATTATTATATGATTTATAATTTTGCCGGTAGTTGCAGAGATTTCTCTCATTACGATAGGAAAATCGCTTTGTTAAAAACTCGAGAAGTACAGTAGTGCGTTGAATATTATTCGGATAATTATGATAAAATAAAAAATTTTATAAAAACATAAAAATATTATTGTCTAACAGCGTGAATTAGTGTAAAATAACTGTAAAAGAAAATTTACAAAAGGGGAAAACTTATGAAAAAAGGTTTTATTACACCAAAAGAAGCCGTCTTAAGCTTCCAACACGTTTTCGCAATGCTCGGCGCAACCATTCTCGTACCGATTCTTGCCAATATGAGTATCTCAATCGCTCTTATCTCGGCAGGTATAGGTACGATTATTTTTTATTTCATCACCAAGCGTAAAGTCCCCGTATTCTTGGGCTCTAGCTTTGCTTTCTTGAGCGCACTGCAGATGCAAATGGGAGACAAAGGGGCTATCGGTTCCGAGACTTGGAACTACGCAATGGCGCAACTAAGTATTGCAGTCCTCTGTACGGGTCTCGTTTACGTAATCTTGTCATTGATTATCAAACTCGTCGGCACCAACTTTATTCGTAAACTTTTCCCACCAATCGTCGTAGGTCCGGTAATCATAGTTATCGGTATGTGTCTTGCGCCCGTTGCAATCAACAACTTCGTAGCGCCCGACACTGCAACCACTACGCAAACCATCGGTTACGTAATCACAGGCGTTGCAACGGCGGCAACCATTATCGGATTTTCGGTATTTGCCAAAGGTTTCTTCAAGATTATCCCTGTATTGCTCGGTATCGTTGTAGGCTATATCGTAGCGCTTTGCTTCGGTATCGTTAGTTTTGACACCGTAGTCAACAGTGGTTGGATTTTGTTCCAACCAAGCGAGTTTAGCAAGGCATTCGGCTGGTACGGCTCACTCGGCAAGATTTGGAACAAAGATTTGCTCAAAGTAATATTGATGTTCGCACCAATTGCTATAGTTACCTTTATGGAACACCTTGGCGACGTCAACGCAAGCTCTATCGTGTGCGGTAAGGACTTCATCACCGACCCGGGCGTACATCGCACCTTGCTCGGCGACGGCGTTGCAACCATGGCAGCAGGTCTTATCGGCGGTCCTTGCAACACCACTTACGGCGAGAACACCGCAGTTCTTTCCCTTACCAAGAACTATAATCCTAACGTATTGTTCGTTGCAGGTATCTTTGCGGTAGTGCTTGGTATCTTTAGCAAGTTCGGCGCAGTGCTCGGCACAATCCCTGCACCTGTAATCGGTGGCGCTTCGCTCATTCTCTACGGTATGATTGCAGCCAACGGTCTAAAGACTATCGTTGAGGCAAAGGTTGACTTCTCCGATAGTAAGAACATGATCGTATGTTCCGTAATCCTCGTTATCGGTATCGGTATGAGCGCGGCAGGCAAGACTCTCAACATCGGCATACTCAGCTTCTCGGCACTCGCAGTAGCTACCTTTATCGGTATCATTCTCAACGCAATCTTTATGATTGGCAGAGGCAAGAATAAGCAAGAGTCTATCGTTGGTAGCGCTTACGGCGGAGAACTAGTCAAGAGCGAAGAAGCAACCGAAGAAGCGGTAGTTGAAGAAACCGTTGCTACCGAAAGCGTGGACAACAACTAAAAAATAGGAGAAAATTATGAAAGATTATCCAAACGTAATGGTATTCAACCACCCTCTCATCAAGCACAAAATCGCGCATTTGAGAGACAAAAATACGGGTATGAAAGAGTTTAGAGAGCTTGTGGAAGAGATTACTTCCATTATGGCTTTCGAGGCGCTCAAGGATATCCCTACCAAAGAAGTGGAGATAGAGACCCCGCTTGAGGTTTGCACCCAAACCATGATAGTGGAGAAGTCGGTAGCTATCGTGCCTATCCTTAGAGCCGGTCTAGGAATGGTCAACGGTATTCACACCCTTTTGCCTACCGCCAAAGTGGGACATATCGGTATGTACCGTGATGAAGAAACCATGGAGCCACAAGCATACTACTGCAAACTGCCTCAAGGCATCGAAAATATGAAGGTATTTTTGCTCGACCCAATGCTCGCAACGGGCGGTAGTGCCAGCGAAGCAATAGGCTTTCTCAAAAAGCAAGGCGTCAAGGATATTACCATGATGAGCATCATCGCAGCGCCTGCAGGATTGGAGAGAGTAGCAGGTGACCACCCTGACGTCAAGGTTTACGTGTCCACCTTGGATAGAGAGCTCAACGAGCACTGCTATATCCTCCCGGGACTAGGCGACGCGGGCGATAGACTCTTCGGTACGAAATAATTATACAAAAATCATCAAAAACAGACGGCTTTTTGCCGTCTTTTTTTGTCATTTTGACAAGAAATTAGTAGAAAAACAGAACGATAGAAAAGATAATAGAAAATAATCGTTATTTTTGTCACAAACTTTGGGCTATTGTGTTGTCTTTATATATATTATTTGATATAATGTTGGCAGTTACCAAAACGGAGGAAGTTATGAATATAGAAGATTGCACGGTCATTGACGAGATTTTGCAAGCCAACGACAACAGTGCCACCAATCTCATCAGCATTTTGCAACAAATCCAAGGCAAGTATAGATATTTGTCTCAAGAAGTTATGGAATACGTTGCTAAGAAATTGCAAATCAGTCCTGCCAAAATCTACAGTGTAGCGACTTTTTACGAAAACTTTTCGCTTGAGCCAAAGGGAAAATACGTATTTAGAGTGTGCGACGGTACGGCTTGTCACGTGCGTAAGTCCACCGCCGTTATCAACGCTTTGCGTGGAGAACTCGGACTTATCAACCAAGATACGACCGACGACCTTATGTTTACGATAGAGACGGTGTCTTGTCTCGGTGCGTGCGGACTTGCACCCGTGTTGACTCTCAACGACGTGGTTTATCCTGCAATGACGCCTGACAAAGTCAAGGCACTCATCAAAGAGATTAAGGAGAAAGAAAATGGAAAAGTTTAAGAGCGACGTCGAACTCAAAGTTTTTAGAGAAACGTGCAAAGAAAACCTCGACAGCCAAAAGAAAAAGGTCTTGGTTTGCGCGGGTACGGGTTGTCTTGCAGGCGGTTCCGACAAGATATATCACCGCATAATCGAATTGTGTCAAGCCAAAGGCATTGACGTTCAAGTATCGCTTGAGAGTCACGTTGACCACAGCGGAATTGGCGTCAAAAAGAGCGGTTGCAACGGCTTTTGCGAGCTTGGTCCCTTGCTTAGAATAGACCCAATGGGGTGGTTGTACACCAAGGTAAAACTCGAAGATTGCGAAGAGATAGTAGACAAGTCTATCGCTGGCGACGAGCTTATCACTAGACTTATCTACGAAAACAACGTGGCTTTTGCTAAGCAAGATGACATTCCTTTCTATGCTAAGCAGACTCGTACCGTACTTGCCAACTGCGGACACATTGACGCGGAGGATATAGGCGAATACATTGCCAAGGGCGGATACAGTGCGTTGGAAAAGGCGCTCTTTCACATGACTTCGCAAGAGATTTGCGACACGATGGTTACTTCCAACCTCAGAGGTAGAGGCGGTGGTGGTTATCCTACGGGACGCAAGTGGGCGCAAGTAGCCAGACAAAAACAACAACAAAAGTACATAGTCTGCAACGGCGACGAGGGTGACCCTGGCGCATTTATGGACCGTAGCATTATGGAGGGCAATCCTCATTCCGTACTAGAGGGTATGATGATAGCGGGTATTGCCACGGGTGCCGATACGGGCTATATCTACGTAAGAGCAGAATATCCTTTGGCAGTATCTCGTCTACACAAGGCGGTAGAACAAGCCAAAGAAGTCGGACTTTTGGGCAAAAATATACTTGGTAGCGGATTTAGTTTCGATATTCACATCAACCAAGGCGCGGGCGCATTCGTTTGCGGTGAAGGTAGCGCAATGACGGCGTCTATCGAAGGTAACAGAGGTATGCCTAGAGTCAAACCGCCTCGTACGGTAGAAGCAGGTTTGTTTGGCAAACCTACCGTGCTCAACAACGTTGAGACCTTCTCGACCGTACCGCTCATCATAGTCAACGGCGCAGAGTGGTTTTTGGGTATCGGTCCTGCCAACAGCCCGGGAACTAAAGCCTTTGCGCTTACCGGCAACGTGCGCAATACGGGACTTATCGAAGTACCGATGGGTACGACTTTGAGAGAAGTCGTGTTCGATATCGGCGGCGGTATCAAAAACGATAAGAAGTTTAAGGCAGTGCAGATAGGCGGACCGTCGGGCGGTTGTTTGACGGAAGAGCACCTTGACCTTCCGCTTGACTTCGACTCACTCAAGAAGGTGGGCGCGATGATAGGTAGCGGTGGTCTCGTAGTTATGGACGAGGACACTTGTATGGTAGAGGTTGCGCGCTTCTTCATGAACTTTACCCAAAACGAGTCTTGCGGCAAGTGCGTACCTTGTAGAGAAGGCACCAAGAGAATGAAGGAAATTCTCGAAAGAATAGTAGCGGGACAAGGACAGCTCGAAGACCTCGATATGTTGACGGAGCTTGCCGAAACTATCAGCGCAACGGCTCTGTGTGGACTAGGCAAGACGGCTGCGGGACCTGTTATCAGTACCCTCAAATATTTTAGAGACGAGTACGTGACCCACGTCGTGGACAAGAAGTGTCCGACTCACGTATGTAGCAAACTCAAGACCATTTATATCGACCCTGAGGTATGTAGAGGTTGCAGCAAGTGCGCTAGACAATGCCCTGTTATGGCTATTAGCGGTGAAATCAAAAAGCCGTTCAAGATAGATCCTAACAAGTGTATTAAGTGCGGTGCGTGCGAGACGGCTTGTCCGTTTAAGGCAATCAAGGAGGACTAAAGCAATGGGAATAATGATTATCGACGGACATAGAGTAGAGTTTACCGACGAGCAGAACATACTTGCAGTCATCAGAAAAGCAGGTATCGAATTGCCAACCTTCTGTTACAATTCCGACTTGTCCATATACGGTGCGTGTCGTATGTGCGTGGTAGAGGACGATAGAGGAAGCATTCACGCATCTTGTTCCACCCCACCTAAGGACGGAATGGTTATCAAGACCAACACCGAGAGGTTGCATAAGCATCGCAAGATGATACTCGAGCTTTTGCTTGCCAGCCACTGCAAAGATTGCACCACTTGCGAGAGAAACGGCAACTGCCGTCTGCAAGAATTGGCAGCTAAGTTCGGTATCAAAAAGATAAGATTTGAGGACACTCGTCCAAAAGCAGAGATAGACAAGAGCGCCAAGGGTATCGTTAGAGATCCTAACAAATGTATCCTGTGCGGCGACTGCGTGCGTATGTGTAGCGAAGTGCAAGGCATAGGTGCTATCGACTTTGCTCATAGAGGCAGCGAGGTTAGAGTTATGCCTGCCTTCAATCGTCCGCTTGCCGAGAGCAACTGCGTCAACTGCGGTCAATGCGCGGCGGTATGTCCTACGGGTGCTATCGTCATCAACAACCAGACCGACAAGTTGTGGCACTTGCTTGGCAACAAAGAGGGCAAGCGTATCGTTGCGCAGATTGCCCCAGCCGTAAGAGTGGCAATAGGCGAAGAGTTTGGCTTCGAGGCAGGTAGAAACGGACTCGGTAAGACAGTGGCTGCACTTCACAAACTCGGCTTTGACGAGGTTTACGACACTTCTTTGAGTGCCGACTTGACGGTTATCGAAGAGTCTAACGAGTTTTTGGATAGGCTCAACAACAACGGCGTTTTCCCAATGTTTACCTCGTGCTGTCCCGGTTGGATACAGTACGTAGAAAAGATGCACCCCGAACTCAAGCCTAACGTATCCACTTGTCGTAGCCCAATGAGTATGTTTAGTAGCGTAATCAAAGATTATTACAACAAAAAGGACGACGGCAAAGAGACCTACGTAGTAGCAATTATGCCTTGTACGGCTAAGAAATACGAAGCCGACAGACCTGAATTTACCGCAGCTGACGGCAGACAAGAGACCGACCTCGTCATCACTACGAGAGAACTCGTCAAGATGATCAAGCGTGCAGGAATTTTGTTCAACGAGCTGGAGGGCGAAGCTCCCGATATGCCGTTTGGACTCTTTAGTGGCGCAGGCGTTATATTTGGCGTAACGGGTGGCGTTACCGAAGCCGTTATTCGTAGATGCAGCACCGACAAGAGCAAAGAGGCGCTTGACAAAATTGCAATTATCGGCGTAAGAGGTAGAGAGACTCTCAAAACCACGAGCATTATGATTGGAGATAGAGAGGTCAAAATCGCTATCGTCTACGGACTAAAAGCCGCGGGTGAACTCATCAAAGACTTGCAGTCGGGCAAAGCATACTACGACTTTATTGAGGTGATGGCTTGTCCTGAGGGCTGTATCGCCGGAGGCGGACAACCTTGCACCAAGTATAAAGATAGGGAGCATAGAGCGAGAGGCTTGTATCACGTAGATAGAAAATTGCAAATCAAGTCGTCCGACCAAAACCCTGCCGTTACTCAAATCTACGACTACATCATAGGCAAGAGAAGACACGAGCTGTTGCATATCGACTACGTCAAGGACGGCAAGCACGAAGAGTAACTAAATATTATCAACTAGAATTACGGCATTGAAATAATGCCGTAATTTTTTTGCAATAGGTTGATCGAAAAGGATTTGAAAGAAGGCAAATTATATTGCAAAAAGTCAAAATTATAGACACGTATCGAGTTTTTTGAGATTTTAGGACATGTTTATACTTCAATTAGCTCATCGTTTTACTTTGCTCGTTTTTCAAAGAAGAATAGCCTCATATATGGATATTTGACGATGTTATAATATCTAGTAATAACTAAAAATTTTTTATTGACACGCAAGAATTATTGTTTTATAATAAATAAGTATTAAAATAAGGAGGCCACCACGATGGCAAAACAAAAAAAGACAATGAAGATGAAGAAAATTTACATCGTATCAATGCTCGTAATATTGCTAGTTGCAATTTCGGCATTCTCTTTCGCAGGCTGCTCCAAAGCCGACTACACGGTAGGTATTATTCAGCTCCTTCCACACGGTGCTTTGGACAAGGCTAACGAAGGTTTCCAGACGGAACTTACCAAACTTATGAAAGAAGTTGGTAAGACGGTCAAATTTGACGACAACAACGCACAAGGCGACCAATCTAACAACGGTACCATTGCACAAAAGCTCGTCAATATGAACGTTGACCTTATCTATGCAATCGCAACTCCATCGGCTCAGGCTGCCGCAGTTGCAACTAGCAATATCCCTGTTATTTTCAACGCAGTAACCGATCCTGTCGACGCAGGACTCGTAAATAGTGCTACCAATCCTGGCAAAAACGTATCGGGTTGCAGCGATATGAACCCTATCGCAACGCAAGTTGCTCTGATGAAGGAGCTTGTTCCTACCGCGACTAAGTTCGGCGTGCTTTACACCGCTTCTGAGACCAACTCTCAAATTCAAGCAAATATGGTAGTAGAAGAAGCTAGAGCGCTTGGCGTAGAGACGATAGTTGAGACTATTCAAGACCTCAACGATTTGTCAACTGCTCTTGGCAACCTCAAGAATAGAGGCGCACAATGCGTTTATATTCCTACCGACAACGTGCTCGCAGATGCGGCTCAATCGGTTCACACTGCCAACACCACCGGCGGATACAATCTTCCTATCGTATGTGGAGAAGGCAGCATGAACGAATTGTGTGGCGTAGCGACCTACGGTCTTGACTACTACGAGTTGGGCGTACAAGCTGCAAAGATGGCTTTTGAAGTACTTTACAATCAAGCAGATATTTCTACTATGCCTGTAAGATATCAAACGACCAACTTCACACTTAGTGTAAACACCAATATTGCTCAAGCAATAGGCTTTACTATTCCTCAAAGCATCTTGGACGCTTACAACAACTAATAAGGATTAGCGACAAAACAAATGGACGTAGTATTTAATATGTTTATCACGGGTACCGGATACGGTATCCTATGGGGAATAATGGCGCTTGGCGTTTACATTACCTACAGACTGCTCGACGTGGCGGATTTGACCGTAGAGGGAAGTTTCGCTACGGGTGGTGCGGTTGCCGCTATGCTCATTACGAAAGGAGGCATGTCGCCGATTTTGGCGTGTCTTATCGCTTTGATGGCGGGCGCTATTGCGGGAGCAGTAACGGGTTTGTTGATTACCAAGCTCCGCATTCCACCTATCTTGGCGGGCATTTTGACTATGACGGCTCTCTATTCCGTCAATTTGTTGATAATGGGCAGCAAGAGCTCGATTGCCATAATTGGACAGTCTATTTTCAAGTTAGGCGCTATTGATATGAAGTATAGCATTTTGCTTGTTGGGGTATTGTTGAGCGGTGTTATCATTGCGGGTAGCTATTGGTTCTTCGGTACCGAAGTCGGCAGTGCGATTCGTGCCACGGGTGCCAATGAAAAGATGTGCCGCGCACAAGGTATCAACACCGACAACACCAAGATTATCGGTCTTATGCTTTCCAATGCGCTCGTTGCATTTTCGGGTGCGCTTATCGCTCAATACCTTGGCACCGGCAACGTTACAATGGGTGTAGGCTCTATCGTCATAGGACTTGCTTCCGTCATCATAGGAGAGACGATAATATCGGCAAAGCACAACTTCTTGTGGCGACTTATCAGTGTATTTTTGGGTAGCGTGATATACCGCGTCATCATTACGATAGTGTACTATATGGGACTTGGCACGGAATATATCAAGCTTCTCACGGCAGTGCTCGTAGTTATCGCACTATCCCTGCCTAATATCAAGGGCAAGTTCAAACGTAGCTCCAAGTCTAACAACTCCAAGCGTGTCAAAGAAGCGGTGGGCAATCCTACCGACGTGATTATGAACGACGAGGTAGCCAATCAAATAGTAGAGAACGCTGAAAAGGAGGGTGGTGAAAATGCTTAAACTTACCAATATTCACAAGACCTTCAATATCGGCACTATCAACGAAAAGAAGGCGCTCAACGGACTTAACCTCGAGATGGAAGAGGGCGATTTCGTTACCGTAATAGGCGGTAACGGCGCGGGTAAGTCCACCATGCTCAACATTATCTCGGGCGTATTCCTTCCCGAAGAAGGTAGCGTAGAGATCAACGGCAAGGATATCACCAAGTATCCCGAATACAAGAGAGCGTCTATGCTTGGTCGAGTATTCCAAGACCCGATGGTAGGTACTGCTGCCAATATGAGCATTATCGAAAATCTTGCTCTTGCCAATCGTAGAGGCAAAAAGAGAGGCTTGGGTTGGGGCGTGACCAAAGCGGAACATGCTATCTACAAAGAAAAACTCGCTATGCTTGGACTCAATCTCGAAGATAGACTGACTTCCAAGGTGGGTTTGCTATCGGGTGGACAACGCCAAGCGCTCACTTTGCTTATGGCTACTCTCAAAAAACCTGATTTGCTACTTTTGGACGAGCACACCGCGGCGCTTGACCCAAAGACTGCCGCCAAGGTGTTGGAATTGACCGAAGAGATTACCTCTAAGGACAACCTCACCACCATAATGATTACGCACAACATGAAGGACGCAATCAGATACGGCAATAGATTGGTTATGATGCACAACGGCGCAATCATCTACGACGTCAAAGGCGAAGAAAAGAAAAGTCTCACCGTTGCCGACTTGCTCAAAAAGTTTGAGGAAGTGGCAGGTACGCAGATGGCCAACGATAGAATGTTGATGAACTAATTGTATAACAACAACTCTAAAAGGACGGATTTTACCGTCCTTTTTTTGCCAAAAAAATTTTATATGTATTGAAAATAGAAAATTTATATATTATAATATATTTATGAGCGAGCAATTTTCTAGGACGGCAATGCTACTGGGACAGAGTGCCGTGGACAAGTTGGCTAATTCTTGCGTAGCTATCTTCGGCGTAGGCGGCGTAGGAGGATACGTAGTTGAGGGCTTGGCAAGGAGCGGAGTCGGCAACTTTGTCTTGATAGACCACGACGTCGTTTCGCTTAGCAATCTCAATAGACAAATCATCGCTCTACATAGCACTATCGGCAAAAAGAAAGTGGACGTTGCCAAGGAAAGGATATTAGATATCAATCCTATGGCAAAGGTCACGACGTACGACAAGTTTTATTTGCCGGGTGACAATGAAGTAAATCTTGACGGCGTGGATTATATCGTCGATGCCGTGGATACGGTGAGTGCAAAAATCGAAATAATAATGCAAGCGAATAAGCTTGGCATACCCGTTATTAGCAGTATGGGTACGGGCAACAAGACCGACCCGACGGCTTTTGAAATCAAGGACGTGTTTGATACCAATAATTGCGCCCTTGCCAAAGTAATGCGTAGAGAACTCAAAGCTCGAGGTATAGACAGCTTGACTACGGTATGTTCTCGTCAACTGCCCATCAAGAGGCAGGCGCAAGAAGGTGAGCGCAAGCCTACGCCAGCATCGGTGGCATGGTGCCCGTCGGTTGCGGGTTTGATAATAGCAAGCAAAGTAGTCAGTGATTTGACTAACGTTAATAAATAAAAATACAAAAAGTATAAGGAGAATAAGCAATGAGACCAACGATAGGTATTCGCCCTATCATCGACGGAAGATGTATGGGTGTAAGAGAGAGCCTCGAAGAGCAAACAATGAATCTTGCTTTGTCGGCAAAAAAACTGATTGAAGACAACGTTTTTTACACCGACGGCACACCTGCAAGGGTTATTATAGCCGACGGCACTATAGCGGGCGGTAAAGAAGCGGCTGACTGTGCCGAGAAGTTTGAGGCTAACAACGTAGTTGCGACCTTGTCGGTTACGCCATGTTGGTGCTACGGCAGCGAAACAATAGACGTCAATCCGCACACCATCAAAGCCGTATGGGGCTTCAACGGTACGGAAAGACCGGGCGCCGTTTATCTTGCCGCAGCGATGGCTGTACACGCACAGAGAGGCTTGCCTGCATTTAGCATCTATGGCAAGGACGTGCAAGATATGGGCGACACGAGTATTCCTCAAGACGTTCAAGAGAAGATTTTGCGTTTTGCTCGTTGCGCATTGGCAGTGGGCGAAATGAGGAACAAAGCCTATGTCGGACTCGGCTCGGTATCTATGGGTATCGGTGGCTCTTACGTTGACGCCAACTTCTTGCAAAAGTATCTCGGCATCAGAGCAGAATGGGTGGACATGTCTGAGATCAATCGTCGCGTTACGCTCGGCATTTACGACCACGACGAATACGAAAAGGAACTTGCTTGGATTAAGAAGAACTGCAAGGAAGGTATCGATATCAACGCAGAGCAAAGAAGTAGAGAAGACAAGGACGCTCAATGGGAATTTATCGCCAAGATGACGCTCGTCATCAAGGATATAATGCTAGGCAATCCAAAGCTCAAAGAGATGGGCCATCCCGAGGAGTCTTTGGGTAGAAACGCTATCGCGGGCGGCTTCCAAGGTCAAAGAATGTGGACTGACTGGTTGCCAAACGGCGATTTTACCGAGGCTATCCTCAACTCGACTTTTGACTGGAACGGCAAGAAAGAACCATTTACTCTCGCCACCGAAAACGACTGCCTCAACGGCTTGGCAATGCTGTTTAGCAAATTGCTCAACCAAAGAGCTAGCGTCTTTGCCGACGTAAGAACTTTCTGGTCGCCGGAATCGGTAGAGAGAGTTACGGGTTGGAAGCCAACTGGCAAAGCGTCGGGCGGATTTATCCACCTCATCAACTCGGGCGCAGCAGCACTTGACGGTAGTGCAATGTCCCAAGAAGACGGCAAGGCAGTGATGAAACAGTGGTGGAATATGAAGGACGAGGATATCAACGCTTGTATGGGCGCTACTCAGTGGACTCAAGCCAACTTGCAATACTTCAGAGGCGGCGGATTTAGTTCTCAATTCCGTACGGCTGCCGAGATGCCTGTCACTATGGTGAGAATTAACCTCATCGACGGACTAGGACCCGTTATGCAAATCGCCGAGGGATGGACCGTCGTATTGCCTGACGAGGTTGACTCCAAGCTTTGGAAGAGAACTGACCCAACGTGGCCAAGCACTTGGTTTGCTCCAAGACTCAGCGACAAAAAGTCGGCTTTTAAGGACGTATATTCCGTCATGGCAAATTGGGGCGCCAATCACGGTGCGTTTACGTACGGACACATAGGCAAAGACCTCATTACTCTGGCAAGTATGCTTCGCATTCCTGTCAATATGCACAACGTTGACGACGACGAGCTCTTTAGACCACACTGCTGGACGGCATTCGGCACGGGCGACAAGGAGAGCGTAGACTACAGAGCGTGCAAAAATTACGGACCACTTTACAAATAATTATGGATATGAAACAAAAAGTATTAGATACGATGAATAGGGTCTACCACAGTTCCCTTACTTCCACCAGCGGAGGCAATATCTCGACGATTGACCAAGACGGACACATCTTTATCACGCCGAGCAGTAAGGACAAAGGAACGTTGTCGGTAGACGATATAGCAGAAGTATTGCCCGACGGAACTCGCCTCGGGCAGTACCCTCCGTCTATGGAGCTTCCTTTCCACAGCAATATTTACAAGATGAGGAGTGACCTCAAAGCAGTCGTACACGCTCATGCACCTGCCGTAGTTGCTTACGCTACGGCTCGCAGAGTGCCCGATTCTTCGGTGGCAAGAGCCTATGAGGACGTTTTGGGCGAGGTAGTCGGCTCGTGCTACGAGCTCCCGGGTAGTCTAAAGCTCGGCGATATCGTCAAGTCTAAGTTCGAAGAGGGCTACAACGCCGTGATGATGGACAATCACGGAGCAACGGTAGCCGACAGCGATCTCGACAAGGCGTTTATGCGTTACGAAACGTTGGATTTTCTATGCCAGACCCTCATCAACGCAAGTATGTTGGGTGGAGTCAACAAACCTAAGAGAGTAGAATTGCAAAAGACGGATATTTGCGTAATAGAAGATAAGAGCGGACAATTTGAGGCGCAAAAGAAAGAAATATGCGACTTTTGCGTAAGAAGCTACAACAACAAGCTTATGTCCTCGACCTTCGGTACTATTGCCGTGAGAGCGGGCGAGGGATTTTTGTTCAATCCCGACAGCGTGGATAGAAAGAAGGTTCAACCTGATGATATCGTCTATTGCGTAGGTGGCAATCTTTCTTCCTTTGAAAGCACCAAATATCTTGCGTATATCAAGGAGATTTTCGACACCAAGCCAGAGGTCAACTGTGTGATGATATCGATGCCAAGCGCGACTATGGGCTTTGCCGTATCTCACAAGCCACTCAACGCTCGCCTCATTCCCGAGAGTTACATAATGCTCAAAGACGTAACGCGCGCAGAGTACGACGTCATCGCTAGTGCAGACAAGGTCGCAGGCTTACTTTCGACCACGGCTCCCGCACTCATCATCGACAACGAGGGCGTATTTACCATAGGCAAAAACGTGACCAAGGCATTCGATAGATTGGAAGTGCTAGATTACAGTGCGCGCTCAATTATATCGGCGCTCGCTATTGCCGATATCGTGCCAATCAACGACGAGCAAGTCAAAGAAATCAACGATACTTTCAACGGGTGGTAAGATGAAAAGAGTTTTGGCAATAGACCTAGGCGCAAGTAGCGGTAGAGGAATAGTATTCGAGTGCGACGGTGGTAAAATGAACTATCAAGAGGTTCATAGATTTGACAACAACGCCGTCAAGGTTGGAGACACTTTGCGTTGGGACGTCGATATGCTTTTGAGAGAAATCACGACCTGTATCGAGTTATCGACTGCTAGCGGACGAAAAATCGACTCTATCGGTATAGATACTTGGGGCGTTGACTACGGCGTAGTCGATAGCAGAGGCAATATCAAGGAGATGCCGTATCACTATCGTGACTCTCGTACGTCGGGGTGTATTGACAAGCAAGAGTTGCTCACCAAAAGAGAGACCTTCGACATGGCGGGCATATCTCTCAACGAGTTCAACACCTCATACCAACTCATCGCACAACAAAAGAGCAACAAGGTCGTCGAGGGCGACACCATACTCTACATGCCCTATTTGCTAGGCTATATGCTCACCGGCAAAATGGCTAGCGACGCCACTATTGCAACGACCAGTGGATTTTATCTTGACGGATACAATAGAGGTTTTCTAGACAAGTTAGGTTTGAATGATAGCAATTTTGCTCCAGTCAAACCCGTAGGAAGCGTGCTTGGCAATCTCAAAGAGGAAATCAAAGCCAAACTCAATCTAACTTACGATATCCCCGTTATACTCACGTGCGGGCACGATACGGCGTGCGCAATCATGACGGTTATGCAAGAGGAAAAACAACCTCTCTACGTCAGCAGCGGCACTTGGTCGCTATTCGGCACGCTATCGGATAAGCCAATCGTCAACGACGTAACTTACTCGCAAGGCTACACCAACGAGATAGGATTTGGCGACAAGATATGTCTACTCAAAAATATTATGGGTATGTGGATAATCCAAGAGTGTAGACGCGAGTGGATAAAAAAGCAACCTATAAGTTGGTCGCAGATAGTTGAAGAATGTCAAAAAGTCGACGAGTTTAAGGGTTATATCAACGTAGCCGACAATATCTTTTCTCCGCCTTTCGGCATGGATGAGAGAATAGTCAAATACGTGAGAGATACTCAAGGGGTTCAACTCAAGGGTATAGGCGAAATTGCTCGTTGTGTGTACAATTCTTTGGCTATGGAATACCGCTACGCCTTAGAGGGCTTGCAAGCAATTACGGGTAAGACTTACGATACGTTGCATATCATTGGCGGAGGCACCAACAATCACTTGCTCAATCAAATGGTGGCGGACTGTCTCGGTGTCAAGGTCGTAGGCGGCTGTGTGGAAGCTACGGCGATAGGCAACGCACTCGGTCAATTATACGGACTTGGCGTAGTCAAGGACACGAACGAAGCTTATGCTTTGGCGCAAACCACATTCGAGCCTATCGAGTTTGTTCCTAGCCCCGATAGAGAGATATGGGATAGAGAATATAGTCAATATCTTCGACTAAAAAAGTGAGTCGGCTGTTTTGCAACTAAGCTAGTTATAGCCACGACACAACAATTCTACAACGCTATCCAAAAGGGTAGCGTCTTGTCATTTTCATAAGTCAGTTGTTTGACAGCTAGTATTTACGCAGTTTATAATAGAGTAAAACAACCCGTTTACAAAAGTTTTGAAAAGGTGAAATATGTTCAAACTACAAAGATACGCTCAAACCGTTGCGCAGATTCCAAGTCTTGGCGACGTGGTAGATTATCTCAAAAAAAATCAAAAATGCACCATTGCAGATATCGTCGAGGCGACGGGCTTGTCGCACCCGACGGTAGCGCACGCATTGCGTCTAGCTCAAGAGGCGGACGTAGCAATTAAGAGGGAGATAGCCACTTCGTCGGGTGGTAGGAGAGCACAAATTTACGCACTCAATCCCGACTTTATACACTATGCGTTGATAGTCGTAAAAGAAGATGGTGTTGTCTATCAAATTAGAGATTTTGAGGGCAAGGTATTATCTAATATTCAAAAGAAATGCGACAAAAACGACTTTATCGTTGGACTTACGAGAATAGTCGAGAATATCAAGATAGAAGACGACTTGGTAGAGCTGTGCGCCATATCTTTGCCGTGCGTTGTCAACGGCACTATGATAGAAGAATGGGCTAGGCTGGGACTTAGAAAGGTCAATATCGTCGAACAAATCGAAACCAAGACGGGCGTCAAGGTTCGTATCGAAAACGATATGAAGCTCTTATCGTTAGCGGGTTGTCACGAAGACGACCAAGAGGGAGAAATACACGTATCCTTGTACGTTGATAAAAGCTCCGTAGGCATTGGCGTAAGTATAGACGGCAAAGTTTTCAAAGGCGCTAGCGGCTATGCCGGAGAAATCAAATATTGTCCTAATATGGGCGGTTTGGTTGGCGACAAGGCGGTAAGGGCAGCGCTCAACGCTATTGCTATGTACAATCCACATTCTATGACGGTATTTGCGCAAGACTCTGCCAAAGCGTCGGCATACGTCAACGCTATATCCAAGCGATTGCCCGAATATCTCGTTCCACGCTTCGTTATTTACGACGATTACGTAGTTGCCCAAACTCAAGCGTTGTGGGAATTGGTACGAGGCACACTATGAAGTTCGACAGATTTTTGTGCCCTGTATGCGGTAATACTCTCGTCTTAGAAGGTAGGACGTGCAAGTGTAGTAAGGGGCATTGTTTTGACGTAGCGAGAGAAAACTACGTCAACCTCAATCTCAGCCAAAGGTCGGGAGAAAAAATCGGCGACAACAAGGAGATGATAGAGGCAAGGCGTAGATTTTTGGAGCTAGGTCACTATCAACGGCTAGCTGACGAGCTAGCCGACCTAGTAGGTGAGTATTGCCCTAAGGGGGGAAGCGTGCTTGACCTTGGTTGTGGATACGGATATTATATCTGCCATATTGCCAAAAGGTATGGCGAAAGCTATCGTTATCTAGCCACGGATATATCCAAAGAAGGAGTCAAAATAGGCGGAAAACTCGATACGTGTATTGATTTTTGCGTTGCCAACTCGTTCAATTTGCCACTTGCAGGTAGCAGTATCGACGTGCTTGTTTGTGTCTTTGCGCCTTACGCAATCGACGAAATATGTAGAGTGCTAAAAGAGGGTGGCGTTGCCATATTCGTCAGCCCCGCACCATATCATCTATGGGAACTAAAACAAGCAATATACGGTGACAAGGCGTATCCCAAGAGCTTTTCGGTAGACTTCCAACCACTCAAGAAGGTGCAGCGCGAAGAACTCGATTATATCTTCACATTGGACACTCATCAACAAATTGATAGTCTTTTGGCAATGACCCCGTATTATTATACGACGCCCAAAGACCTGCTTAATCGCTTAGAAAATGTAGAAAAAATACAAATTAGAGCAAATTTTGACATAACGGTAGTCAAAAAGTTGACAATTTGACATAAAATATTATAATTATTGTCAGTTAGTTATTAATTTGGAGGTACAAATATGGAAGATAAAGTATGTTGCGTAACTTTTTACGTAGACAACAAGACCGATAAGGACGTTGATTGCGTATACATCTGTGGCAATCATCCTAAGCTTGGCAATTGGAATCCTGCTAAAGCGCTCAAAGTAAAGAAGGACAACGGCATTTTTAGAATCGTTAGAAGATTTGATGAAGGAACTACTTTGGAATACAAAGTACTTTGCAAGCCTAATTGGGAAGGCGTGGACAAAGGAATGTGGGGCGAAGAAATCGTCAACCACACCGTAGTCGTTGAGAGCGCAACAAAGAGTCCCGTTACCGTATACAACTGGCGTCAAAACTAATAGGGGTTAGACCAATCAACAAGCAATACGTCTCGTCAATCGACGGGCCGTATTTTTTTGTGGGAAGTACAAACCGCTTCAAAATAGGGTATTGTCAACTATTTTTATTTATGTTATAATAATTAAAATATAACGTGGAGAGAGTTATGCTAGAAAACTATTATTTACATATCAGATACAAGGACGGACGAGAAGTCAAAACCGCCACGATGAGCAACGACGATTTTACGCTCAATTACGTCAAAAACAACGCCTGTCTTACTCTGAATATCAAGGTAAACATTCCTATCGAGATAGACAAGGTTTGGCTTGAGATGGAATATGATTTTGCGCCCGGCGACAGGTTTTTTGCCAACGGCTACCAGTCTTGGACCGACAGCAGAGAGTTTACTTGCAACCAAAGAATGGCTGACCAAGGCTTGCTCAACAAGACGCCAATCGGCAAGATGTTAGGTATGATCAATTACGGCGACTACACGTGGGTTGAACAACCTAAGAAGAAAGGGCAATTCCACTCTCACGGATACGCTTACGTTCGCAGAGGCGACGAGATAGATTTCGTAGGCTCTCTCAGCGACAAGGACGGCTACACCGTTATTCAAGCAGATATGAATGCCAACCGTATACGCATATACAAGGACGTGGAGGGCGTATTGATTGACAATACCTACACGCTATTTAGTCTCATATCACTCAAGGGCGAGTACAACGAAGTCTTTGACAAATACTTTGCAATGATGGGCATACCGAGACCAATGTATCCCGTCATCAAAGGATATACTACTTGGTACAATTATTATCAAAATATTAGCGAGAGCATCGTGCTCAACGACCTCGAAAGCATTGCTTCCACGGGGCTTATCAACACCTTCCAAATCGACGACGGCTATCAGACCAAGGTAGGCGAATGGAAGAGTATCGACACGGTCAAATTCCCTAACGGTCTTGACGGCATTGTCAAGGCTATACACGCCAAGGGCTTGCAAGCAGGCTTGTGGATGGCGCCGTTTGGCGTTCAAAAGAACTCACAATTAGTGGAGCAACATCCCGACTGGTTTGTCAAAGGCGCAGACGGTAAAAAGATAGTCTGTGGTGCCAACTGGGGCGGATTTTACGCTTTGGATATTTACAACAAAGAGGTTAGAGCGTATATCAAAGATTGCTTTGCTTATTACTGCAATATGGGCTTTGACCTATTCAAACTCGACTTTTTGTATTGCGCTGCTATGGTGCCTAATTACAACAAATCTAGAGCAACTATCATGTACGACGCGATTACTTTGATTAGAGAATGTGTGGGCGACAGAAAGATACTCGGTTGCGGAACTCCGCTTATGCCATGCTTTGGCAGAGTGGAATATATGAGAATAGGCGCCGATATGGGGCTTAGTTGGAAAGAGGGCTTTATCCAAAAGATATCTCATCGTGAGGACGTGTCGAGTCAAGGAGCGGTATATAATATCTTGTATCGCAGACACCTCAACAAGAGGGCGTTTATGTGCGATCCCGACGTCTTCACTATTAGGGATTACAACGTCAAGTTTACCCCTTCGCAACAACAGCTTCTTGCCACTATCATCAAGATATTCGGCTCGGTTTTGTTTACCAGCGACGACGTGGGCAGATACGACGACACTCAAAAGAAACTCTTTGCCGAGGTGATGAGCGAGTGCGAGATATGGGTAGAAGACGTCACCCAAATAGGCAACGAGGTCACCGTCAAATATAGCGTAGACGGCGACGATAGAGTACTTAAATTTGATATGAAAAACTGCCAAAAATTATCCTAAGCAACTATTACAATAATTGCACCGCCACGAGGCGGTGCACATCGATAAATTTACAGCTATGAATTGTACACAATCTATCAACAACCAACGTATTAGTGGCATATTGATGCCGATTTCCGCATTGCCGTCGCCTTACGCAATAGGTACTTTTGGCGAGTCGGCATACCGATTTATAGATTTTTTAGTAGACGCGGGTCAAAGCGTCTGGCAAGTACTACCGCTCGTGCCGACGGGTATGGGTGGCTCTCCCTATCAATCAATCAGCGCACAGGCTATCGACGTCAACTATATTGACCTAGAGGCTTTGCGAGAGCAAGGCTTGTTGACTTCTAAGCACTTGCAAGAGTTGAGAGCTATCAACGGAGAGCGGGTAGATTACGATAGACTTACCCCAATCAAGCTTCGACTTTTGCGCACAGCCTACGACAAATATGAGCCAACCCAAGATTATCTCGATTGGGTCAATGGCAAGAGCTTTTTGAACTACGCAGTGTTTATGGCTCTCAAAGAGCAAGACGAAGCGCCTTGGTACGAGTGGCAATGCTATCGTATTTTTAACGAAACAGAGATAGAGCGTTACGCCGAGCAAAACGCCTACGAAGTGGGATTTTATCTTTGGACGCAATGGGTAGCACATGAGCAATGGCTCAAGTTGAGAAGCTACGCTAATTCCAAGGGCGTCAAGATAATGGGCGATATGCCTATTTACGTTGCCTTGGACAGCGTAGAGGTATGGAGCCAACCGCAAAATTTCCAATTAGACGACAATTTCGTTCCCAAAGCCGTAGCGGGCGTTCCACCCGATTATTTTTGCGAAGAAGGACAACTATGGGGCAATCCTCTATACGATTGGGACAAGATGAAAGAGGACGGCTTTGCGTGGTGGAACAAGCGTATCGCTCAGGCATTTGAGCTGTACGACGTGGTGCGTATCGACCATTTTAGAGCTATGGACAGATACTACAGCGTGCCTTATGGGGCAAAGAACGCCATAGACGGCGAGTGGAAACAAGGCGTCGGCTTCGATTTGTTTGCCGACAAGCTGGGGCTCGACATAGTTGCCGAGGACTTGGGACTTATCGACGACGGCGTAAGACAGCTTTTGTCCAAGACGGGCTATTGCGGTATGAGAGTGGTTCAGTTCGGCATGGACGGCGACGTGGACAGCGACAACAGACCAAGCAACTATCCTCGCAAGAGCATAGCCTATACGGGCACGCACGACAACGCGACCTTGATGCAATTTATTTGTCAAAGTGACAAGGCGAGGTTGTCGCAACTCAAGCGTAGCATCAAGGACGAGTGTTCGTTGATGGATATACCGTGCCAATGCGATAGTGCCAAGGATATTGCCGACACTCTCATAAGGTTGGTTTATGCAAGTAGGTCCAACGTAGCTATCGTACCTTTTGCCGATTGGCTGTATCTTGGCGACGAGGGTAGAGTCAACACCCCGGGCACTGTGTCCAACCTCAACTGGAGCTGTCGTATAGACTTCCCTAGCGACAAAGAACTAGGCAAGATTGCCAAGAATATCAAAAAGATAACTCGCCTTTTCGATAGAACGGGCAAGGTAGACAGACCACCAAAGACCAAGTTTGATTTGGGCGTCAACGTAAGTGGAAAAGCCACAACCTTTGCCGTTTGGTCACCGCCTACCAATTACGCCAAGGTCAAGATTTTTGACACGGCTTTTGACTCAAACCTTATAGCCGCCTACGATATGACCAAGGACGGAGACGTCTTCCGTTGTACGGTAGCTCAAGACTTGACGGGCAAATTTTACGCCTACGAGATAGACGGCAAAGAGTGCGTAGACCCTTACGCCCGAGCAGTCGGCGTCAACGGATGTCGAGCAATGATAGTCGATCTTTCTCGTACCGATCCCGACGGTTGGGAGCAAGACAAATATCACGGCAACGCAACCCCGATAATATGGGAAGTGCATATAAGAGATTTTAGCATTAGTATGCCCGATACCTTTGAAGTTAGAGGCAGATACGGCGGTTTTGCTACGGGATACAAGACTATTTGTGGCAAGGCGTGTCTTGTCGATTATCTCAAGCAGTTGGGTGTGACATACGTTCAACTTTTGCCTATCGCCGACTTTGAGAGTGTGGACGAGAGAGAATTTTGGCAACGCAACTGGGGCTACGACCCGTGCAACTTCAACGTGCCGGAGGGCTCTTACAGTTCCAACCCTTACGACCCTGAGACAAGGATACGAGAACTCAAACAACTAGTCTTGACCTTGCACGACAATGGCATAGGAGTAATTGCCGACGTGGTGTACAATCATACCTATCGCACCGAGGACTCCAACCTTGAGGCAGTAGCTAAAGATTGCTATTATCGCAAGTTCGCCGATGGTAAATTCTTCAACGGCTCGGGGTGTGGCAACGAGATTGCCACCGAGAAGCCTATGGTGCGTCAGTTTATCATAGATTCGCTCACTTATTGGGTAGAAGAATACCATATCGACGGCTTTAGATTTGACCTTATGGGACTGTACGATATCGACACCGTCGTTGCAATACGAAGTAAGCTTGACGAATTGGAAGCTAAGCTTGGCAAGAGCATATTGACTTACGGTGAGCCGTGGTGGGCTTTGCCACCTGCTCCTTGGATAGTGCCTGCCGATACGTCCAACCTTGCACTACTTCCCGACAAGGTGGGAGTGTTCAACTCTTCGTATCGTGACGGACTTAGGGGCGACAATCATTTATCGCGAGGATTTTTGCAAGGAATGGCAGTATCTTTGAGTGCCGTTATGAGCGGAATAGAAGGGGCGAGCGATAAGCGTGACGGAGTCGTCTTTAAGCTCAATAGCCCAAGCCAAAACGTATGCTATATGTCGGCGCACGACAACTACGCACTCTACGACCAGCTCAAAGCCACTATGCCTAACGAGAGAGAAATCAAGATAGCCACCAAGTTCGGCGCGTTTTTCGTTATGAGTTCTTTGGGGCTTGCCTTTATGCAAGCGGGCGAAGAGTTTTGTCGTACCAAGCAAATGAACGACAATAGCTACAACGCGGGCGACGATATCAACGCTTTGGATTGGAATAGAAAGGACGCCTATTGCGATATATCCGACTACTACCAAGGGCTTATCCGTATCCGAAGACACAACCCTGTATTCCGCAATCTATCTACGGCAAAAGAGCACTTCGAGTGGCTTGCCGTGCGTTCGGCGTGGGGAGCACTTGCCTACCGTATAGGCGACTATATCTATATTGCCAATCCTACCGACGGCGACGCTTACGTGGATTTGACGAGGTTTGGACAATTAGAGAGACTGGCAGATATAGATACTGCCAATCTCTATTGCATAGACAAGCTTAGCGGCGATATCAAAATCCCTGCCAAAAACCTAGCCATTTTGCGCAAGATAGACTAAATAAGTCGATACGTGTCGAGCAAATTGATTTTTAACAAAAATAAGCCCTGCTATTTAGCAGGGCACATTTATTGTTACTTCGATTATGCGATAGTCGATTTTATCACGTCTTGGTCTATGGTGTATTGAGACTTTTCGTAGGTCAATACGCTCTTGCAAGTTTGCTCACACTTTAGCGTTGCAAGCCCTAGTGCCTTTCCTTGATACTTTTCGTGACGTAGCCAAGAAGTAATCTTGAGCACGCCGTCTATCTCTTTGACGGTAAAGTCGATAGTAGTGTCCATCAGCATCTCAAAGCTATCGGGACTGCACGTCGTGCGGTCGATAAATTCTTGCTTGGCTGCAATTTGTTGGTTGGCGAGCACTTGAGCCGAGCAGTCGAGCGCTATGGTAAAGTAGTACGTGCCTTCTTGGTCTACGTATATGTTGTCGTTGTGGTACTGAGATAGCAGACTGCGGTCGTTCATAGTATATGTTGTCAAGTGTGAGGTATCATCTAGCATTCTTGCGTTGCAAGCCTCCAAGTTAGCGTCGGCTTTCAGCGTTCCGTAACTTTTGACGTTGAAGTCAGCCATAGTGCCTTGTAGAGATTTTTTCTTTTCTACTATGTTCTTATTTTTGACGTAATTATTAGAGTAGTAGGTGGTGCCGTCGAAGTATAAGGTTTTTAGGTCGTATGCTTCCCCGGGACCTATTCCGTAGCCCACCTTGACGTCGCGGGATAGAAACTTGTTGCCGTCTCTATACACTACGAAGTGAGAGCATTGTTCGATGCCCGTCGTCTTGAAGTGGAACAGCTCGTCACGATAGTAACCTCTATCGTTTTTGTAGGTTTCATACACTTGTTGATAGAGGTCAAACGCCGACATTGAGTCAACCTTAGTCAGCGTAGTGTAGTCAACGCCCTCGTAAGAGCCTTTTATAGCGTCTTGAGGTAAGTCTTTGTCTTGGTTGCAAGCGACAAGACTTATACAACCAAGTAGGATAGTCAATATTATAGCAATGGATATTAGTTTAGTCTTCATAATTTCCTCCAATAATATTAAAGCATATTATTGACCTAAGGTCAAGAGGAGAAAAGCAACGAAAATTTTGTACAAAACGCATCGTTTTGTATAGGTAAATATTGAGTAAAAAAAGATTGAAAAAAGAGATTTTTAATAAATCTTTAAGGCAATATTGATAGCATAAAGTCAGTAAAATCTAGAAAAAACGCAAAAATTCTATATAATTAATTGCAAAAAGGGGTGATTGTATGTCGAAAAAGTGGAAGATTGCCGTGATAGTATTGGTTATAATAGCGTTGTTTTCGCTGTGCGCTTGTCAACAAGGTGGCTTGTCTGCCTACGAAATCGCCGTGCAAAATGGATTTGAGGGTACTGAGGCCGAGTGGCTTGAGAGTCTCAAAGGTGCAGACGGCGTGGACGGAACTAACGGTATTGACGGGAGCAATGGACTAGACGGCGCCGACGGACAAAGCATAACGCTGGACGACTTGAGAGACTTGTACGAGCAAGAAGTGCAAGATAACGGCTATGCGGGCACTTTCTACGACTTCTTGCAAGACAAGTTGGGACTGACTATCAATTTTTCGACAGACGACAGCGCTGTGATAGAGGACTGCTTGTTGTCGAGTGTCAGCGTTAGAGCGACCAACGATAGCGGTAGTGGCTCTGCAGGAGCGGGGGTAATATACCAACTTGACAAAGAGGCGGGAGATGCAATAATCATCACCAACTATCACGTAGTATACGACGGCTCGGCAGACGACGGAGTGTACGACAATATCAACGTATATCTCTATGGTGGCGAGAGTACAAACAGTGCGATATCTTCCACCTACGTGGGGGGCTCGATGAACTACGACTTAGCGGTGCTTAGAGTATCTTCCAACGATATTATCAAAAACAGCTTTGCCAAACAAGCGACTTTTGCAGACGACTACCAAGTGGGTGAGAGAGCGATTGCTATCGGCAATCCGCAAGACAAAGGCATTGCCGCTACGTCGGGCATAGTCAGCCTCGAAAGCGAAAAAATCAATATTGCCGCGGTAGACAATAGTGGATACGTGGAGATTCGCGTAATGCGTGTAGATACTGCAATCAACAGCGGCAATAGTGGCGGAGGATTGTTCAACGCTGAGGGCAAGCTCATCGGCATAGTCAATGCCAAGCACAACGAAACGTCAATCGACAACGTGGGCTATGCAATTCCTGTTGATATAGTCAAAAAGGTCGTTGACAACGTTCTTGCGAGCAGTGACGGGGTAGTGCGAAAGCTTATTATCGGTGTAACCGTTACCGCACAGGACAGCACTCTTGCCTACGATGCAGTGAATGACAAGTATTATATAAGAGAAAAGTGTGTAATAACCGAAGTGAAGGCAGACAGCCTTTTGAGAGAAAGCATTCAACTCAACGACGTATTGAAGAGCATATCTATCAACGGCAATAGCAGCGATATCAATAGATTTTTCTGCGTGGCAGACCTAATGCTCACCGTGAGAGACGGCGACGAGGTCAAACTTACCGTTGTAAGAGAGGGCGTTGACGTAGACATTGCTTTTACCGTGACCAATCAAAATCTAGTTGTGGTCAAATAGATTGAGATTACGTTATTCGATAGATTTCGTATGAACTAAATATTTTAGAAGGTGTTGCACTTGATAGTATAATTCACCACAAAAATCAAAAAGTCCGAGTATTAGCTCGGACTTTTCGTTTAGTCAAACGGTGTATTATAGTAACGTAGTTTTGTCTTCGGCAATACCTATCAAACCACTCAAGTCGTAAGTCGTATCGTCGTCGTCCTTGACGTAGCCCGACACCACGCCGAAAGGCAAGTAGTATTCTACCTTTGCAACGCCGACGTTGGGGGTCATAACGTAGGTGTTTTGAATTTCGAATGCGATATTGACTCTATCGTATTGGTCGTACACTCGCCAAACTTTATCCTTCTTTTCGAAGGTAACGGGTGGTAGTATAATTTGTCTATCTTGTAGCCAAACGAGGTTTTCGTTGTAGTCGTGTTGGTTTATCGATTGGTTGAGAGTAAGGTTGAAGGCGATAAACGTATCTTTGCCATTGTGTTTGATTTTGCCCATAGTCGTCAGCCAGTCGTAGTGCGCACGCCTAGGATAATATCCCTTGTGGTCGTCAATAACGGCGACGGCGTCCTTCAATTCTATTCGTTTGCCGTCCTTTTCGATATAGCCTTGCGCGCTAAAGAAGTCCTTTTGAGTATACAACGGCATATTGTCGCCAAAAGGTATGGACACAACGCTTGGCGGTGAGAGTCTAGTTAGGTCTACGCAATAAGTTAGGTTTCCCTTTTTGCTAGCGATAGCGCAAGTAGTAGAGGCTTTACCCTTATCCATATCGTTCTTGACCGAGATATTCATTGCTTTCGTCTTGATAAACGTCGTTGTGTCAATCAAGTTGGGTGCAACCTTCAGCGTGCGAGAGGTAGCAGGCTTTAGCCAAAAGTCGATATCGTGAGTTATGCGGTCGAAGGCTACTACTATGCCAAAGCCCACTTGACCCATAGAATATATAGCCGATACTATGGCAAGCTCGTCGGTAACGATTTCCGTAGCTTCCCATTCCGTCAGCTTAAAGTCTTGTATAGGGCGGGTCATTCTTTTGCCGTAAGGACGGTAGCAATCTATCAAATTGAGATTTTTAATCTCTTTGTCAAAAGTGCCGAAAACTGCTTGTCCTCTCTCGTCCACTATGCTTTCGGGTGGCGTAGTGGGTTGCCTGAGTTGAGAAATGCGCTCTTGCATACAATATCCCCCTTATAAGTTTAGTTTAGCAACTAAAATACCCACTGTCAATACGCAATTCTAAATAAAAATGCTAACCTTTGTCGAAAAAGCTGCGTATAATGTCAAGGGGGCGTATATGCAAGACGAGAAGCGAAAAATTAGCAGACTAAAGGCGTTGATAATTAAAGAGCAAAAGCTACTACTCGACCTTATTGCCACTACGGCAAGAGCCGACAAGAAGGGGGTCGCTCAAACGGCGGACACTCCCGATTTTTTGGACTACAACGCGTTGCTTGCTCGGCAGTTGCAACTACTGTCTCGTCTTTTTAATCAGCAAACGAAAAAGCAAAGCATAATCGCGCTTTGCCAAAAAGAAAAGGCAAAAAACTCGATACGTGTCGACAATTTGGACGTCGAGCAGGACGGTATACAAGACGATATCGTTGAGCCGTCGCCTAATCCGCCAATTAGCCGATACGACGATAGCATTGACGAACATGAGTATTGCCAAGTCGACGAAGTTAAAGCACAATCGGATAGCGAGGTAGAGCAATCACAATCCCTTGACCAATCTCAGCCAAATATACGATAGCCCCTATTCCGATTGGAGAATAGGGGCGCTGGCAATAGTGATGTTGTTGCTTACCAGAGGCAAATAAAGTTATCGAGCAAGACGAAGACTGACAACGCTATTAGGTACAATCCAAAATATCTCAATTTGCATTTTTGCACTAGCCCTAGCATAATTTTGATGGATAGATAACCGCTTACGGTTGCGGCAAGCATTCCTAGCGAGGTAGCTAAAGGCGGTAATGCAATCGAGCAATCTCCCTTGGCAATTTTTAGCGTTTGTAGTAGTACCGAAGCCAAAATAATAGGTATGCTCATCAAAAATGAAAAGTCCGTCACGTCCCGTCTTTGTCCATTAGTTGCTATGCCGCCCACTATAGTGCTTCCGCTCCGACTTATCCCGGGAAAAACCGCTACTGCTTGCATCAAGCCCATAGCGATAGCTTGTTTGATGCCGATAGAGCCGAGAGGTAAGCTATCGTTTTGCTTAGACGGCTTGAAAAAGTCGCTTGCAATCAAAAGAACTGCCGAAATCAAAAAGAATATCCATAGATATTTGCTTGTGGCAAACAACGCTTCTATCTCGTCGCTCAGCACCAGTCCCACTATCCCTGCGGGGATTGTCGCCAATATTAGCAATAGTAGAGGCTTTAGAGGTTGCTTGGCAATACCTAGCAGTTGTTTGCGCAGTGCAACGCACACCGCAACCAGCGTAGATAGGTGCAATAGAGTATCGAATAATAATACGTCGCTTTCAATGCCAAGCAGGTCTTGTACGAGTACCAAATGTCCGCTACTCGAAATTGGCAAGAATTCCGTAAACCCTTGTACCAATCCCAACAATATAGCTTCCCAAATCTCCATAAGCACCTCATAGCAGTCTATTCTTACGGAGAAGAGATAATAACAAAATAACCAAGTAGATAAAACGACGTTTCTAACGCTAGCAAAAAATATCTCCTAAGAAGCGGAACGGGTATAATAATATAACATATAGTAAGTAATGTATAACGGGCAAAACAGCTAACGCTTTACCCTACGCTTGTCAACGGTGCTTTAGCCGATAGCGCAATACAAATGAATAGATACCGTTGTTATTTTACCTTCTTAAATCCACGCCCCAACACCTCGCGAGTATTGATTGCAAAGGCAAAGGCGTGCGGGTCTATCCTTTTGAGCAGTCTTTTGAAGGAAGATATTTGAGAGCGGGACACAACGCAAATCAGCACGTTGTTGTCGGCTTGGCTATAACCGCCGTGTGAGTTCATAATAGTGACGCTACGACCTATCTCGCTCAAAATGGCGGCAGTCAATTCTTGCGTTTTTTCCGTCACTACCTCAAACTTGACTGCCTGTCTACCGCCGTTGAGCACTATGTCCATGCTCTTAGAGTTGAAGAAAATTTGCACCAACGAGCATATTGCAATGGTGATGATTTCCGTCGTTTGCATTTTCCCCGCGAACTTATACAAGATACAACCAAGCGACACGACGACGCAGTTGATTGCCAAAATTATGTACGACATTGACACCGAGTTATGCTTTTTTTGCAACAATACGCCCGCAATCTCCGTACCGCCGGGGCAAAAGTCACAGCTCACCAACAGTCCTATTCCCGCGCCCGAAATAATACCGCCTGCGATAGCGCAAAGAAGTGGTTGCGACGGATTAGAGTAGCTAAAAAATCCGATATAAGACCATAGCCTCAGCATGCCTGCCATTAGCACGGTGCCCACCAAAGACTTGAGCGCAAAGGTCTTGTTTTTGATAAAGAAAGCCAGTACTATCAACGGAAAGTTGATAATTAGCACGGTATAGCTCGCCTCAAAGCCCGTCAAAATTTGTATCATAGAAGCAATACCCGACACCCCGCCGGGGAAAAACTTGGCGGGTATAGTAAAGGTATGTATAGATATCGACATCAACGTAGCCCCGAGTATTACTTTGACTGCCGTCAGCAGATTGCTAATAATTTTGTTAGTCATACGCCCTCATTATATGATTATGCTAACTTGAATTGCCCTACTTGTCAATACCCAAGCAAATTTATCGTAATAAAATAACCCCATTTTAAGATAAGATTAAGTAACTATAATATTTAATTATATATTAACAAGATTTTAACGCAAAAATAAACAACTAAAAAGGCGTATGGTATGGAATTTTTTTTATAATTATTGTATAATTGAATTACAATGGCTAACAAATAGCTTTTTAGGAGGAATTATGAAGAAAATTGCATTTATAGCGGTACTCGTAGTATTGTTCACGCTATTGACGTTCACTTTCATCGGTTGTGCGGACAAACGCCAACCTGTAGAAATCGACGCCGAAAACCTAAGCGTTTGGATGGACAACGAATATTACATTGGCACCAAGACTTATACTACGGGTGTCAACACCGACAACAAGTTCGACTTGTCCAAAGTATTTGGCAACAACGTCAACTTCAATTTGTGGGAGGCGCATAGCACGGCAACGTTGACGGGTAGCGTTCTCGCCATCAACGATACAGGCACGGCAAAACTCGACGTCACCGATGCCGATGGCAACAAAGTTACCAAAAAGATTACCTTCGTCGAAGGTATCAATGCATACACTTATCCGGAATTCGTATATGCGGTAGTTAGCAAAAAGCCTGTCGTAGTTCACGACAACTTTGAGATGATACCTGCAAGAGATATCGAGAATCCTGTCATTACAGTGCCTGAACACGGCTATCTCGATGTTCAAGCTTCTATTTATGGCAACGGACACGTTTTCGATGCATACAAAATAGCAGGATACGGCGAAGGACTTCCGGGCTCAAGCGTGCTATTCTGTAGCAAGTCCGACGATATAGTACTCCAAGACTTCAAGATTACCGGAAGAGTGCTCGAAGAGGACGAAACTCTCGACCTTACCAGCCTTGAGAGATACGGTGTGCTTATCAGCGTTGACGGCGACAATTCTTTTAGACCAAAAGTTACTATGAAAAACTTGATTGTGGAGAACAGCCACAAGAATATTTACTTCAACAACTGTGACGTTACTATGCAAGGCTGTATCGTTCAAAACGCTTCCGACTCCACCATCTCTATCGAGACCAACAACGAAAAGGGTGCCAAGGTTGTTATGAGAAACAACGTAATCGCCAACTCTATGACGGCAGGTATCGTATTGTGGGGCTGGACGGATACGGGTGACTACAAGACTCAAAATAAATTCGTAGACCTCACCGTAGAAGGCTTCCTCGATATATACAACTGGAAAGACTCTAAGCACGCTAAGCTTATGCCTAACACCGAGGACTTGGCTGATACTGTCAACGGTCTTGTAGAAACGGAGATGGACAAACCAAAATATGACCAATTCTTCTACAAATATAAGGAGCAAAAGTGGGTTCAAACGGGAATGATTATTCTTGCAACGGGCGGACTGAAAGAAAACAAAGCTGAGTTCCACGGACTTGAAAATATCGGCTTTGAGATAAGAGAATTCCCTCTTCCTTCCGCGGCAAAACTTTTCTGTAAGACGTGTAAGGTAGTAGGTTACGGCACCGATGGTAATAAAGTCGGCGTTCAACCTGACGCTAAGATTAGTGACAACGTATATCTTATGTCTGATCTTAGATACGGTAGAAGTTAATACTACGGTATAGCAATTATTATCGCTCACCCTATGCGGTGGGCGATTTTTTTGCAAAAAATGGGTATTGTAATTTAATCTACATAATGCTATAATAATTATAATAAATATATAGGGAGAGATTATGTTCGAGATCAAAGGCAACGATTTTTTGCTTGATGGCAAAAAGTACAATATCTATTCGGGAGCAATGCACTACTTCCGCATCCCACACGAGTATTGGGAAGATAGACTCACCAAACTAAAGCTTGCGGGCTTCAACACGGTAGAGACCTACGTGTGTTGGAATTTGCACGAACCTAAGAAGGGAGAATTTTGCTTTGAGGGCGACCTCGATATAGCCGAGTACATAGCCATAGCGGGCAAGCTCGGGCTCAACGTCATCGTTAGGCCGGGACCATATATATGTGCCGAATGGGAAGCGGGCGGTTTCCCTGCTTGGCTATTCAAGGACAAAAATATTGATTTGAGATGCTTCTGTCCCGAGTACCTCGCCCACGTCAAAGATTATTACACCAAACTTATGAGCATACTCGTGCCTTTGCAATGCACCAAAGGCGGCAATATCATCGCCATGCAGATTGAGAATGAGTACGGCAGCTTCGGCAACGACAAACGCTACCTCGCCTATATGCGCGATATGATGCAAGAGTTGGGCGTTGACGTACTGACCTTTACTTCCGACGGAGATTGGTGCAACATGCTCTCGTCGGGCACGCTGGAAGGTACTTTCAAGACCCTCAACTTCGGTAGCAACGTCAGCGGAAGAATGAAAGCGCTTGATAGATATCCCGACAACGGACCTAAGATGTGTATGGAATTTTGGTGCGGTTGGTTCGACCATTGGGGCGAAAGGCACCATACTCGCAATCACAAGTCTATTATCAAAGAGCTCAACACTTTCTTCGACATTGGTGCTTCCTTCAACTTTTATATGTTCCACGGCGGTACCAATTTCGGTTTCAATGCGGGCGCCAATCATTTCAGCACGTATCAACCTACCGTGACTAGCTACGACTATTGCGCGCTTCTCAACGAATACGGCGACTATACCCCCGCATACCACGCGGTGAGGGAATTATTGTGCAGTAGACAGGGTATAGAACTCAAACCTTTGCCACCGTCAGTACGCCTTCAAAATATCGGCGAGGTCAAACTCACCGAGTGCACGGGCTTGTTCGAAAACTTTGACAATATCGGTACCAAACACCATAGCGGTGCGGCAAAACACATGGAATATTACGACCAAAATTACGGACTTATCTATTACAAGACCGTGAAGAAGGGCAAGTATACTATGGGCAATTTGTCTATAGAAGGATTGCACGACAGAGCGCACGTCTATATAGATGGACAACTCAAAGGCATCTGCGACGTAACGGGCAAAGCCCCTCGCAAACATAGACGCAATTCCTTCATGGTTTCGGGATTTGACGGCGAGAGAGAGATAGGCGTTTTGGTCGAGGCAATGGGCAGAGTCAATTACGGCAACCATATCAACGACCGCAAGGGTATATCGGGACTTTTGCTTGGACCTCATAATATTTTCGATTACGAAGTGACGACGCTTCCACTTGACAATATCGACAAACTGGATTGGAGTCTTGGCGCAGAAAAGTATCCAAAATTCTTCAAGGCGCAGTTTGACGCGTCGAGCAATGCCGATTGTTTCGTTGATATGAAGGGCTTTGGTAAGGGCTACGTATGGGTCAACGGACACAACCTCGGTAGATATTGGAATATAGGACCGCAAAGGTCGTTGTACTTGCCGGGCGTATGGCTAAAAGAAAAGGACAACGAGATAATCGTGCTCGAACTTGACGGCAACAAGACGGATAGCGTAGCTATCACGGACAAGCATTATCTCTAATGCGACTTTTGACGATATAGTCTAGTACTCAATCACACTCAACGACATTCGCCGATTATTCGGCTAAGAATAACAAATAGGAGGCTTATTATGGCAAACAGAATAGTTCTCAACGAACAATCATACCATGGCGCAGGCTCAAGAGCAGAACTTGCGTCCATAGTCAAGGGCAAGGGCTTTACCAAGGCTTTCGTTTGCTCCGACAAAGCGACTTTCAACGTAGGCGTTACTTCCAAAGTGACCGAAGTTTTGGACAAGGCGGGACTTGCTTATACCGTACATACGGACATCGTGCCTAACCCACCAATCGAAAACGTGCTTGACGGTGTCAAGGCGTTCAAAGAGAGTGGCGCGGACTACCTACTTGCAGTAGGCGGTGGCTCGTCTATCGACACGGCTAAGGCTATCGGTATCATCGTAGCCAATCCCGAGTTTGGTGACGTTAGAAGTTTGGAAGGCGTTGCACCTACCAAAAATCCTAGCGTGCCTATCATTGCCGTTCCTACCACGGCAGGTACCGCTGCAGAAGTAACTATCAACTACGTTATCACCGACAGACAAAAACAACGCAAATTCGTATGCGTAGACGTACACGATATCCCTGTCGTTGCAATCATCGACTCCGAGCTTATGTCCACCATGCCTAAGGGCTTGACGGCTGCTACGGGTATGGACGCATTGACCCACGCTATCGAGGGCTACACTACCAAGGGCGCTTGGGAAATGACGGATATGTTCCACCTCAAAGCTATCGAAATCATCTCTCGTTCGCTTCGTGGCGCTGTTGCAGGCACCAAGGAAGGCAGAGAGGGTATGGCGCTCGGTCAATATATCGCGGGTATGGGCTTTAGCAACGTAGGACTTGGTATCGTTCACTCTATGGCTCACGCTTTGGGCGCAGTTTACGACACGCCACACGGCGTCGGCAACGCGATTTTGTTGCCAACCGTTATGGCTTACAACGCCGAGGCTACGGGCGAAAAGTATAGAGAAATCGCACGTGCTATGGGCGTTGAGGGCGTAGACGATATGACCCAAGAAGAGTATCGCAAGGCAGCCGTAGATGCGGTAAGACAACTCTCTATCGACGTTGGCATTCCTCAAGACCTCAAAGCAATCGTCAAAGAAGAAGATATTGACTTCCTCGCTCAATCGGCTATGGACGACGCTTGCAGACCGGGCAATCCAAAAGACCCAACGAAGGAAGATATCATAGCTCTCTACAAGAGTTTGCTATAATAGTCCGAAAGTGGAAATAAGTAGAACGGTACTATTACTATAGCAAGGACACGTCAAAATTTTGGCTTTCCGAGCAATAGCAAAACCGTAACGACAAAACGGGCAGATACTTAGTGGTATCTGCCCGTACTAATCTATAACGCGATATATCGCTACGCAATGCGAAATATTTATTATAATAAATGCGATATATACTTCACTTCGCTCGTATGAGATATGATATAAATTCCGTCAGGAACTTATATCGTTTCGATGTAATCGAACGACACGTATCGACTTTTTAGCTCATTTTGCGATATTCTAGCATATTTACGCATTCCAGCTTGTCGCCTATCATCAGGTCGTAAGGGAGCAAAAATACGCTGATATCGAGTAGGTCGCCGTTTTCGGCTTGGAGTACGGCATAGTCACCGCAGATTTCTTTTACAACATAAATTTCTCTATTTTCCATACAATTATTATATAGTAAGCCTGTCGCTGGGTCAACTAAACTAGTATAAGACAATTTTGCCATATATTATTGACTTTGCCTAATAATGTTGCTATTATAAAGGTACAACTTAATTGTATAGGGAGTAGCTGGCATAGAGATATGCGGTTGAGCCAACAACCTGAAAGTAATCTTTCTGGTTCAATCACAATTAGCAAGACTATATTTTGCAGTGGCAAAATGTGGTCTTTTTTGTTTAACAATACTTCTACAAGGAGAAATTTATGGGCTTTTTGATTGAGGGTATCTCTGCAATCACGTGGCAACAAGTGGTGATGATAATTATCGGCTTGGTGCTCATAGTACTCGCCATAGTCAAAGAGATGGAACCTGCCTTGTTGTTGCCAATGGGTTTTGGCGCAATAATGGTCAACCTTCCTTTGTCAACTTTGGCAGATAGTAACGGCATTATAGGTTGGCTGTTCAATATAGGTATAGACGGCGCTGAGGCCTTTCCGCTCTTGCTCTTTATCGGTATAGGCGCCATGATTGACTTCGGACCTTTGCTATCCAATCCCAAGCTATTCATATTCGGTGCGGGCGCGCAGTTCGGTATATTTGCCACGATAGTGCTGGCAACCTTGCTTGGCTTTAGCATGGCAGACGCCGCTTCGATAGGTATCATAGGCGCGGCAGATGGACCTACTTCGATATTCGTGGCCAACGCTTTGGGTAGCAATTATCTTGGAGCAATTACGGTAGTTGCCTATTCGTATATGGCGCTCGTGCCTATCATTCAACCTACCGTCATCAAACTCATTACTACGGAAAAAGAACGCAAAATCCGTATGGAATACAATCCAAAGAAGGTAAGTAAACTCACCAAAATTCTTTTCCCTATCGTTGTAACGATAATTGCGGGCATCATTGCTCCAATGTCTATTTCGCTTGTCGGCTGTCTTATGTTCGGCAATCTCATCAGAGAGTGCGGAGTGCTTGACAACTTGTCGGAGACGGCGCAAAAGGTACTAGCCAACCTCATCACTTTGCTACTCGGTTTGACGATAGCGTCGCAGATGAAAGCGGAGTATTTCCTTAGAGTGCAGACCTTGATGATTATGGCTTTGGGACTTTGTGCATTCGTATTCGATACCGTTGCAGGTGTAATGCTCGCCAAGATTATGAACTTGTTTAGCAAAAAGAAAATCAACCCTATGATAGGCGCTGCGGGCATATCGGCATTCCCTATGTCGGCTCGTATCGTTCACAAAATGGGCTTAGAAGCCGACCCGCAAAATCACCTATTGATGCACTCGATAGGTTGCAACGTGTCGGGACAAATTGCCTCTGCGATTGCAGGCGGTGTAGTGCTTAGCATTTTGTTGTAAGGAGGGGCGTATGAACAAAGAAGTCGTTTTGCAAGGATTAAACGTATTTTGGAAGGGCATGCTAGCCATCTTTATAGCTATCATCATTATTATGCTTGCGGTATACTTGTTGCAAAAGGTGTCGGAAGCCACCGACAACGTAATTGCCAATCGCGCCGCTACGGCAGACGAAAGAGAGGCGAAGAAACAAGCCAAGAAGGCGGAGAGAGAAGAGAGAAAACTCGCTAAACAAGCTGCCAAGCAAGCCCAAAAAGTCCAAACTCCACCCGACGATACCACGGGCGCATAAAATATAACGTATTATAATTATTGAAAAAACTCGGGCGTGAGTCGAATATATTGCGATTATATAACTTGGCGCAAAAATATGATACCAATAAGATAAACAAAAAGGCTAAACGAACTTCGTTTAGCCTTTTTGATTTGTAGATTTTATATTGCCCATAGGATATTTTTAGTTCTCAACACGTGGTCTTTTACCTTATCGTTGACGGCGTAGGCGTGCTTTTCTAGGTCGTTGCCGACTTCGCCGCTCAAGCCTTGTTTCGTCAGCTCTTTGGCGATATCGTCGCATATCTTTTCTATGATATCGACCTTGATTTTTACGCTTTGCTCGTCGTTAGGACTAGATATTAGATATTCTATATCCTTTGACAAACTAGGCAGTATATGCAATTCTCGCATAGCTCTAAACGACCACTTATAGTACGGCATATACTTTTTGTTTAGCAAAAATATCACTTGCATTATACTCTTAACGCACTCGCCCACGGCAAGTTGAGCCGCACCCGTTTCGCCTCTTTTTGCACAGCGAGGGTAGTTATATTGTCCCGATTGGTTGATAAGCAACAAGTTGCCCGCAAGTTTTTTTATTCTCACGTCGTCGGGGTAGTAGGCAAGTTTTTTTCTTATCTCGCTCATAAGTCCGAGGTTGTCCTCAAACAACTCGCCGTTGATAGTTTCCGCCAACGAGTATTCGGGGATATAGAACCACTGTTCGAGTGAAATATCAGCGCTATCAAAGCCGATTTTTTGCGTCAAAAAGTCGGATATTCTGATTATGCCCTGTCTATTACCGCCCACGGGACATACGATATTGCGCTTATATCCCTCCCACTCTCTAGGCAGAGAGCAGTACGTTCGCTCCAATTCAAATATTTGCTTAGCAGTCAATTCGTCGGGCACGAACACGCAAAATCCTAGCCCAAAGTCGTGGTCTTGCGATAGGGCGTCGTCGTAGCCGAAGCACTCCGACCCGCTACCCACTAGACCAAAGCAAAGGTTGTCGTAAACTTTGCCTAGGGCAGAAAAGGTAGGCTTGCCATATTTATAAAAAAATTCTTTGGACAGTTCAATCCCTTTCATATATCGCGGTATACCTTTTGATAAGTTGTTTTTCGTATATCACCCAGCCGTAGTAACCAAAGACCGAGGCACACTTTTCGCACACGAAGGTATAGTAGCCGTCGGTATCGTCCTTGTGCTTATCGAGTAGCTGAGAGGCTTTTTCAAGGCAGTCGTTGATATATTCTTCGCCTTGCGATAGACCGTATTGCACCTCGTGCATAGTTGCGAGATTTAGATAGCTTATTGCTTGCTCTAGAGCGCCTCTCGGTGCATCGTTGAGGATATCTATGGCTTTTTCGTAGAGTTTTTTTGCTTGGTCAAATTCTTTTAGGTCGACGAGGGCCAGAGCGGTATTGTTGTATAGTCCCGCAATTCTCGGGTCGGTAGAAGGTAGGTTCTTTTCGTAGATAATTCTTGCCTTTTCAAATAGCGGAATGGACAACTGAGCCATACCGAAAGCCTTATAAGCCGTCGCGCTATTGACGTAGGTCGTCGCTCCGTCAATCATTTGCTCTTTTCCGTATTGCTCAACCATATTTAGGGCGATATCCACTTGCTCCAAGGCTTGTTGTTTTTTGCCCGTCTTGCGATATAGACCTATCAATTCGTTGTGCAAACTAAGCACGTCGGGTTCGCCGTCTTTTGCCTCTTGCACCCAATACAATAGGTGCTTTTCCGCCCCGTCATAGTCGTTTTTGCTTAGATAATCGTCGAGCTTGGTCAATATTCGTTGTATAGGTAAACTCATATTTCTATCCTAAGAGGGTGTCGGCAATCAGCATTATACCAAAGCCGATTAGCAGTGCGTAAGTTGCGCCTCTCTCGTGTCCGTGAGAGTGCGTTTCCGGTATCATTTCGTCGCTCACTACGTACAGCATAGTACCGCCTGCAAATGCAAGCGCAAAAGGCAAAACGGCGGTGGCGATAGATACCGCAAAGTAGCCGATAAGCGTACCTACTATCTCCACAACGCCCGTAAGGAAGGCGTAAAAAAACGATTTCTTTTTATCTATTCCACACGCAAGCATCGGACCTATGACTATCATACCTTCGGGTATGTTTTGCAGAGCGATTCCTCCCGCAATCATCAAGGCTTGCGTATGGTCACCCGTGCCAAAGCCTACGCCCGCTGCGATACCCTCGGGCAGATTGTGTATGGCTATGGCTAGTACGAATAGCATAACCTTGCGTCGAGTAGTTTGTTCGTGGTCGGCGTCTAAGTCTTCGTTGTGCATATGCGGTATAAACTTATCCATAAGGTTAAGACATATCGCCCCCGCGAATATTCCGCCAAGGGTAATTAGTATACCGTATTTCCCGCCGTGTTCCAAAGACGGCAATATGAGCCCGAGCACTGCCGCCGCGAGCATAATTCCCGAGGCAAAAGCAAGCACTATATCGGAGAATTTGTGCGATATGTTTTTGAATATCAGTCCTAATAAGGCGCCTATTATAGTAGCCCCGCCAACGCCAAGCGCGGTTAGCAAAACTATCGTCATTGCTTACAGTACCAAAGAAGGAGCAGAGTAGACTCTGGTTGCCAATTCTCCGTTGAGCATATATAGACTCTTAGGATCTGAGCCGAAGAGCTCCATCTTAGAGATGAGGTCGTTAGCGTTGGTTTCTTCCTCGCCTTGTTCTTTGACGAACCAATCCAAGAATTGCATTGTTCTAAAGTCTTTGACCTCGTAAGCTGCGGCGTATATGTCGTTGATGAGTGAGGTTACGTACAACTCGTGATTTAGACCTGCTTTGAGTACGGCCATATCGCTGTCGAGTACAACGTCGGGTTTAGCGATAGCGTCAAGGGTGACCGACTCGTTGTTGTTGTGGAGATATTGATAGAAGAGCATAGCGTGATCTCTTTCTTCTTGCGCTTGCACTTTGTACCAATTGGCAAAGCCGTCAAGACCTCTGGCTTCAAAATAGTTGGAGAAGTCGAGGTAGAGATATGCTGAGTAGAACTCTTTGTTGATTTGTTGATTTATCAAATCTTTTACTTTTTTGTTTAGCATAAAATTGCCTCCATAATAAGATTACAATAATTATAGTATAGTTGCATTTCAAATGCAATATTTGGCGATATTTTTCTTGGGCTTTTCCAAAATTTTTCGACCTTTTGCACCAAAATGCGCGCACGTATTTTTTCATAATTAGTTGCACAAAATGCAAAGCAAAAGACGTAGCGAAAATAGGCAATCAACAAATTCGCCCCCGCAAATAACTTTGCTCTAACTAAAAGTATTTGCTACAAGCAAACGACGTTCCCTATACGACTTATCTCCTATCGTATAATCAAAACAAATAAAAAAATTAATTTCGTCGTAACAAAACGTCGATTTTTTGTACCTATATAGTAGCAAGAGCAATAACTAAAATAAAAGGGGGCAATATGAAAGCGAAAATAGTTTCTTCGGCGCTATTGTTGGTAATTGTAATCGTATGCGCTTCGACGTTGGTCGGTTGCAACAAGCTTGAGCCAAAAGGAGAATTTTATACGCTCCAACAAGCGTACGACAACGGACTAATAACAGAAGAAGATTTATGGAGTATAGCGTATTATTATTGCAACGGCATTGATTATTCTAACTTCAACGGTATTGATTATTCGGCTATAACTCCGATACCTAAGAACCCGAAGATTTTGGACGAAAAGACTTTAGCCAAAATAAAAAACGACGCGCTTATCAACTTGCTTGCTCAAAAAGACAAGGACGGACGACAGTTGTATCCCAAAGCGACGGCAAAAGATATTAGAGTTGGATATTACGGTACGTATAACGGTATGATTGCAGTGGTGGTAGAAAACAGCTTTACCGAATACACGGACGTAATAGTCGAAGATGCGGTAGGTGGGGTAATTTTTACGTATGGCAACGGAGCATTCCCTATTCTTTGGAAAGAAAATATTGCAACCGACTAACCGCAATTATAAGCAAAATTAGAGTAAATAAAAACAAAATAATTTTGCAATAAGTCAATACAGGTCGTGTATTTTTAGTTTTTTATTTTGTTTATTTGAGCTATCGTTTTGACATCTAGTTTGACAGTACTAAGTCAATGTGTTACAATCAAACGAGAGTGAAACTCATAAGGTGAGGGATAGAGTATGTCGGACGAAACAAAGATTATTTACGCCAAAGATTACGGAATATTAGCGGGGCAAGAGGTTGCCAAAGCACTCAACGATTTATTGATACAATTATCTTATGATACACAGCCCAAAACTCTCGTCTTAGAACGGGGGGAGTATTTTCTTGACGTTGCAGGCGTTCCCAAACCGACTCTGTATATCACCAACACTATAGGCGATAGCGAATGGAAAGAAGGCGAAGAAAAACATCGCAACGCCGTGGGACTATATTTTGACGGGATAGACAATCTTACTTTGGACGGCAACGGCTCAACCTTTATCGCTATTGGGCAGATGACCAACGTAGCTATGTGTAGCTGCAATAATCTCACAATCAAGGACGTGACCTTTACGGCAAGCAATCCCGATATGCACTGTCTTACTGTCGTCAAAAAGGGGATAGGATATATCGATTTTGCTTTGGACAAAGACAGCCTGTACGATTGCTTGGACGGGGAGTATCGCTTTGTCGGCAATGGGTATTCTACGCCGTTTTTCGCTCATAGAAATACTGCGTGGTGGATAGGCAAAATCCCGACGGGGCAACCCGACGTTATTTTTAGGACCTTTCACCCGTTGCGAGGAGTGTACAGCTTGAGAGAAATTACACCGTACGTCTTTAGAGCAAGGTATCTCGTGCCGATTTTTTGCAAGGTTGGCGATAGGTTTCACCTCTACGACGTAAGGAGAAAGTATCAAGGAATTTTTGCCGACAAATGTCACAATATCGTTTTGGACGGCGTAAGACAAAGCTTCAATTACGGTTTGGCTACGGTTTTTCAACAATGCGAAAACTTAACGATTACTAACTGCGTATTTGCTCCCGACAAGGAGAGTAGCAAAAAGATGGCGTCGGTGGCGGATTTTATTCAAGTGTGCTCTTGCAGAGGCAAGGTGGAGATTGCCCACAACGAGTTTTGCGGAGCGGGCGACGATTGTCTCAACGTGCATGGCGTTCACTTTAAGATTGCCCAAGTAGACGGGCAAGATATATTTGTCAAATTTATGCACCCCCAAACGCTCGGCTATTGTCCTTTCGAAGAGGGGGATAGACTGCGCTTCGTCAGTCCCAAGACGCTACTTGTCGTAGGTGAAAACCGCGTTGCACAAGCTTGCCTAGTTGACGAATATACAATCAAGATTACTTTATCGTCGCCTATAGATAGGGCGGTCAAAGGGTTGGTGGTAGAAAATGCCGACGCTTGTCCCGACGTACTCTTCAAGGGCAACTCTCTTACGAGGATAATCACACGCGGACTGCTTTTGACCAGCGCCGGCAAGATTGTCGTGGAGGACAACGATTTTTACAACACTTCTATGAACGCTATTCTCATCTCCGACGACGCCAACAGTTGGTACGAGAGCGGTATGGTGAGGGACGTCACCATTGCGAACAATAGATTTTACGGCAATAGAGGCTACTACGTGTGCGTCAAGCCCGAGAACGTAGCGCACGAAGATTACGTTCATAGTGGCATCACAATCAAGTCCAATTTGTTCGCTTCACGCCATAGCAAGGGACTGTATTTCAAATCGTCAGGCAAATGCCTCGTAGAGAACAACACCTTCGAATATGGTAAAGCAATAAAATGTATCGATTCCGACGTAACGATAAAGAACAACAAATAACTCAAAACGCTACCAATCTTTGTCGTTAGTCTAAATCAAAGTAGCGATTGCCTAAATTTTTTAGGAAAATTTTTATAGTTGACACGCGTTGTCAGTTATCGTGTAATACAATAAGGTTACAAATGAACAAATAGTTGTCATGTTCATATGTTTTTACCTCCTTTTATCAAGGGCAACGGCTAGCCGAATATTGCTACGTAGGTTTTGTTTCATTTTCCCTATAGTACAGTTAGCTAGCACGAAGCCAAAAAAAGCCTCCGACTTGGAGGCTTTTTTATATTATCGTGGAGATATAATCGTAGACAAAATATTGAAATCAGTTAATGGAAAGATAAAAATTTATGCATAAAAAACTTAACTCTATTCCATGAACGTGAACAGTTGACAAAATTTAGTGTTAAGGCTAAGCACAAATAATGAATTTAAGGTAAAAATAACGCAAGCTGATTTGGTTCAACTTGCGTTTTATTTGGTGCAGATGAAGGGACTTGAACCCATATGAAAATAAGCTTTCACTAGAACCTGAATCTAGCGCGTCTGCCAATTCCGCCACATCTGCATAGGCTGTTATTAAAATAGGGAAGTACAATAGCCTTGTGCTTCCCTGCTGTGGTGCCGAAGGCGGGACTTGAACCCGCACGATGTCGCCATCACCGGATTTTGAGTCCGGCGCGTCTGCCAATTCCACCACTTCGGCATATTTGCATAACAATATTAACACAACGACAGGGCAAAATCAATTATTTGTAGCCAATTTTTTGATTATTTTTTTTGGATATTGTCGTTTTTGTTGCTCAAAGGTATAGATTTATTTTGGAAAATATTGTATAATCAATACAAATGGAGGTATTATATGAACGTTTGGCACGATATTAGGGCAGAGAGAGTAACGCCCGACGACTTTTTGTGTTGCATTGAGATTGAGAAGGGTGGCAAAAACAAATACGAGGTAGACAAAGAGACGGGCATGTTGATTTTGGATAGAGTATTGTATACTTCTACGCACTATCCTGCCAACTACGGCTTTATTCCGCGTACCTACGCCGACGACGGCGACCCATTGGACGTATTGGTGCTTTGCTCGGAGAAGATTGCACCGCTATCTTTGGTTAGATGCTATCCTATAGGACACATTTCCATGATAGACGAGGGACAAGAGGATATCAAAATCATAGCCGTACCGTTCAAAGAGCCTACTTGGAACTGCTACAAGGATATATCGGAACTGCCACCGCATATCGTCAGCGAAATCAAGCACTTCTTCGGCGTATACAAGCAGTTGGAAGGCAAGACGATGACGGTCTTGGAGATGTACAACAAGGACGAAGCGAGAAATGTTATCATCAACTCTATCGAAGAGTATAACAAAAAATTTAGCAAATAGTTTTTACTTTTACCAATGAAAAAGCTCTTCAATGTGCGACCGCTTCCCACGATAGGCGTAGCGGTCGTAGTAGGGATATTAGTTGTCGGATTTGGCGGAAAAATTGCAACGGCGGTATTTGCCGTCTTGGCAGTTATGGCGCTATGTCTGGCAATTTTTTATACTCGCATCAAGCGACGTGCGTTGCTTGCAGTCGTTGCTATCGTTGGTTGTTTGGCTATCACGACTACTTGGTTTAGCATCAATTCAGAGACTACAATTCTAGGCGAAAACCTACAAGTCAGCGGTAGGATTTGTGCCGACAACGACTTTGCACCCGACGGTACTATAGTCGAGGGAAAGTTGCAATTAATACTCGACGACGTGGTGATAGAAGGCAAAGAGCGTGACGGCAAAATGGTGTTGCGATTAGACGCTTTGCCGACTACTTCTATCAACTTGGGCGACGTGTTTACCTTTCAAGCAGACGTATATCCCTTTAGGGCCGTGCTCACAGACTCTTATAGCATGTCGTGCTTCAACGACGACGTGCGTTACACCGCGTATTTTGCTCAAGACTTAGACGGGCGAGTAGTAGTATCGGACAATTATCTCAAGACTTTCGAAAAGATCCAACTGCGTTTCAAGTCGGTTTTGTACGGCGCGTGCAACGACGACACGGCAGAGTTTATCTTTGCCATGACCTTTGGCAACAGTGGCAGTCTTGACTCAGATATCGTTGACTCGTTTCGTGCTACGGGTACGGCACATTTATTCGCGGTATCGGGGCTTCACGTGGGTATAATAGCCGCCACGATAATGCTTTTGCTCTCGCGCGTTCCTATACCCAAATTGCTAAAATCATTGATATGTATTGGCTTTTTGACGGTTTTTTGTTATCTGACGGGCTGGTCGCCCTCCACTTTGAGAGCAACTATAATGATAGCAATAAGCTTGGTTGCGCTTTCGCTTGGCTACCGCAACGACTTACTTTCTACCGTCAGCTTAGCGGCGATAATATTACTGCTCGTCCGTCCACTTTGGCTATTCGATTTAGGATTTTTGATGAGCTTTGGAGCGGTGTTCGGCATAATTACGCTAAGCAACCCTTTGACGAGACTCTTTAGTAGGTTGGGTAAGCGTATAGGCGGAGCATTGGCTGTTACGGTGAGTGTCAACTTGGGACTTTTGCCGATAATGCTAGCGTATTTTGGAGAGATATCGCTTATAGGTATACTAGCCAATCTTATCGTCTAACCAATTATATCTATATTTTTCCCGCTTGCGCTTTCTTTTATTATATTGACGATGATATTGGCGCCGTTGCAAATGTTGTTGTCTATGGTTGGGGTAGTTTTCAACGGCGTAATATCTTTCGTAGAGTTATGTGCTAGGCTAAACTTTATGGTCGTTGACTTATCGTCGGCGTGGTACGTATTTCTTCCTTACTTTGGCTTTTTGTTTTTCGTATCCGACTACTGCCTTGTTGAGAACAAGCCCAAGACGATACTAGTGAGCACTTTGGCGGTTATTTGTCTACTCAACGGCGTAATCAACGTCGTTGACGCCAATATCTATCAAGCCTCTATCGACGTATTTGGCGACCAATATAATTCTATGGCGCTTATCCACGACAACCAAGGCACAACGGTTTTGCTCGTCAAGGGTAAAATGAACAATACTTGTAGAGCGCTAGTCGACAGTTATCTCGATTGTCGCAGACTGCACGGCGTTGACGTGATAGCGATAGCCGACGCAGAGTTATTTTCGATTGAGTCTGCCTCATACCTGGTGCGTTGTATGCAAAATTGGCAATGTGATAGATTGTGTTTATTCGGGGCGAGAGATTTTTTCGGTTACGACTTGTTGACATGTGACTCTCAAGGCTTCGGCTCTATATTCGTAGACGTTTCCGAGCCGCTATTCGTTGAAGCGACGGTGGACGGCGTCAAGATATCTCTTTCCAACACCGATAGGGTCAACGAACAAGCCGATATCGTCATCGACCCGCCTATCGATTATGCCTTTACTCAAGGCAAATATGGTGTCAGTGACTATGGATATGTAAAAGGTATGAAAAATTATCTTCCTTCCCAATTTACATTTAGAATAAAAAATGCTAATATAATAAAAGACTACACTTGGGGCTTCGTAGGTTAATGAGAGCTTTTGAAATCAAAGAAAAACTAAAATACGGCGTAGGGACGATATATTTTTTGGAGGGCGACGATTACGGGCTCGAGGTTTACGTCGTACAAGCCATCAAAAAAGCCCTCTACGGCGGAGAAGGCTCGCTAGATGTATTCAATTACGATTCGAGCGTTGCGATAGCAGACGTAATATCCAACGCCAACAGTTTTAGTCTTTTCGGCTCCAAGAAGCTGATAGTCTACACTATGACTAAATCGGACAAAAGCGACAAGCTGGCGGACGTTGACGCTAGTTTTCTCCTTGATTACGCGCAAAATCCCAATGAAGATTGCGTATTGATATTTAGAGACTGTGGCAAGACCTTCAACTGCATCAAAGACTACGCCATTTTCGTAGATTGCGACAAGGCTAATTGGGAAGAATTGGCTAGATACGTCAGCCAAACTCTTGCGGCTAAGGGCTACGACGTCGAGAAGAGCGCAATCAAGTTTTTTGTAGAATGTTGTGGGCTCGATATGGGCAAAATTACAAGCGAACTAGACAAGTTGATGCTATATTGCAGAGATAGCAAAAAAATAGCGCGTGCCGACGTCGACGAGATAACCACCGTAGATGTGGAAAGCAAGGTATACGACCTCAGCAACGCCATTCAGCGAGGCGACAACCAAAAGGCGTTGGAATTACTTGATTCTATGGTCAAGAGGGGGGAGAAACCGTCGGCATTGCTCTCGTCAATCACGTCAACTTTCCTCAGGGCTTTTCTAATTGCCAACACCAACGCCTCCGACGAGGTGATAGGCAAGACCTTGGGACTGAGCGCCAAGGCGGTGCAAACCAACAAAAATATCGTAGCCAAAGGCAAGGCTAATATGCGTGGCTATATTCCTTATCTCAAAAAACTTCTCGACGAATTGTCGGAGCTGGAATATCAATTCAAGAGTAACGTCATCGAAGAAGAATCGGCGTTGATGCTGGCTATTACGAAGCTATTATCCAAAAAGGAGACCGTATGAAGGCTGAAAAAAACAAAATCATCAATATTTCGCTCAAAATAGCGTTAGCTCTTTCTTTGGTCTTTTCGGCGTGGTGGAGCGTGCGTTCTTTTGGCAATATTATGCCGTATATGGCAGAGGGTCAACAGCTTCTTAGTCTAGTATCCCCGGAGTACGTCACTATAATGTTTTCGGTAGTTATGCCGATATTTACGGCTTTGATAATATACGCCGTATATATGTTCTTAGAGCGCTCGGTCATGCGTGCATTGTCACGCAATATGGAGTTTTTCGGACAAGACTTCGATAGCGATTGGCACGTTAGATTGTTTGAAATTTGCGCAATAGTATTGGCTTTGGCTAGCGGTATTGCGGAAGTGATTTGGACGTATTATCCGCTTGCGGCGGGACTTGGCAGACCTATAGCCAATTTTGTAGTCAAAATTGTCGTTTTGGGCGCTATGTATTGGCTTTTGTACCATAGGCACGGCAAAGAAATGATGCCGTTCGTATTTAGTGCAACGTTATTCCCGACGATATTCGTCGTGATTTTTGCATAGGGTGGCTTATGAAAAAGAAGATTTTGATGACGATAATATCAATAGTAGTCGCCTTGGTTGCAATAAGTGCCACGGGTTGCACTCACGCTAGTTTTGACCTCACGGCGCAAGACAAAATCAGCGTGGGCGAAGAAGCGTACGGCTATCTCGCTCTCTTTGCAACTCCGGAATATGCAGATAGGTCGGCTGATACGGGCAAGGACCTTGAATTTTGCAAGTATCTTGCCGACAAACTTACGAGCTGGGGTTACGTTCCTAAGGCTGTTGAGAGTGACGGCGTTGCAGGCATAGAGAAATTCAACTATTATTACGACGACGGCGAAAGGGTATATTCCGGCAGTAGTTACAACGTTGAGTTTACCAAGTCCGCAAGCACGCAGTCCAAGGGTAGGATAATACTTACGGCGCAATACGACAATAGGTATTCATATTCGGGCATTGCCACGGAGGCAGACGGCTCTTACGAGAGTGGCGCAAGCGTGGCTGCGTTGCTGACCATAAGCAGACTTCTCAGCGACAAAGATTTAGATTTTGATATCACTATCGCTTTCCTCGGTTGTTCTACGATTAGCTACAACGGCGCCGAGCATATGCTCAAGGTCATGAGTGACGTGCAAAAGCAAGAGGTGTTGCTCGCGATAGATATCTCCAATATAATCGGTGGAGATTACACGTATCTATATACCGTAGACAAGAGGACCGACTACGGTGACTTTTTCTACCAACTCGCCACCGTCAACGGCTTGGATTTTGCACCCGTGCCTAAGGATAAGAAGGTAGGCTCGGCAAGCCTCATAGACAACGGATTATACAATTATTTTCACGTCGGTATGTTTAGCAACAATATGTATTTTATGAACGAATGCATACCTACGCTGACAATATCGTCATTTAATTGGGACAAGTCGGGCAATAGCGGAAGAGTTGAGTTTGACGGTAAGGAAAGTTTGTTGCAGACGCCTGCCGACACTTTATCCAATATGGTAGAGAGAGTGGGAGAGGACGAAATAAAAGCTCGCTTCGACGATATAGTGAGCGTAGTATATCTTGCTATTGCCGAGGAGGGAGAGACCCTTGCGGGTGCGCTTGCCACCGCACGCGAGCAAATGCCGTCAAGACTTGCGCAATCTGCCGTTGCCAATAGCGTATTGACCGTTGCGCCTAAGATTATCGTCGTCACGGCTTTGATTTTGATAATGTTCCAAGTGCGCAAAAGAGTCAACGACAACAAAGAAAAATATCTTGCCATCAGGCACGCCAACGCCAAGACACAGCCTATCGACGTCTTTGGTTTTGACGACGAAGAGGACAAGGACAATACGGACGACAATTCCGACGGCGGAGTGTTCGAAGGATTTTAGCAATTAGTCTTTGCATATAGTACAACGACGAAGGGAGGAATTATGGCAGAATTTTTTCAAAACTTTAATTGGTGGTCGCTTCTTGACCTCATATCGTTTTTGCTAGTATCGGTGTTTCTGATAGTATTTTTTCACAAAAGAAACAGCATCAAGATGGCAATATTGTGGGCGCTTCATATGTTGATATATTTTGGAGTCGGCATAGCGTCCTACGTGGTTGGCAACGGATTTTTGGGTATGACGCTCAAGATTCTCGACTATTGGACGATATTCCTTATCGTAACCTTCGTCGTAGTATATCAATCCGACTTCAAGGTTATCATCAGTAGACTTGCGCACGGCAGGTTTGACAACAAGTTAGAGTACAATCTCAGCGAAGAGAGTCTCGTACAATCGGCAGGCGAGATAGTCAAGGCTTGCCAAAATATGGCCAAGAACGATATCGGCGCATTGATAATTATCGTCAAAAATTCTATTCCGTCCCACTTGCTAGACACGGGTACGGCTTTGGGCGCCAACGTATCGGCAGGACTAATCGAGAGTATCTTTAGCACCAAAGGACCTCTTCACGACGGAGCAGTCATCATCAAGGGTGACAAGATACTTTCGGCGGCTTGCTTTTTGCCGTTGTCGCAAGAAGTTGATATTGCCAAGGACCTCGGCACCAGACACAGAGCGGCTATCGGCGTAACTGAAGAAACCGACGTATTTTCTATAGTAGTCAGCGAAGAGACGGGCATCATCAGTACCGTCAAAGCCGGACAAATCAAGAGATATATGACCCCCGAAAAGTTGCTTGAAGAAATCAAAATGGCGTACGGCATACTGTCGCAGCCAACTAGAGAAAAGAAGAGAGAGAGGAAATTCTTATGACGGTCAGAATACCTAAAATACTTTTGCCGAGCAAGGATATCGACCCTACCAAGTGGGCGGTTATTGCTTGCGACCAATTTACTTCTCAGCCCGACTATTGGGAGCGCCTTGACGACCTGGTAGGCGACGCTAAGAGTACGCTTAAGCTCATCTATCCCGAGGCGTACTTGGAGCGTGACGACAAAGAAGAACGCACCCAAGCCATCAACGATACTATGCAAGAGTACCTAGCCCAAGGTGTGTTTAGCGAGGTGGAGGACTTTGTTCTCGTAGACAGACAAATCGCCGACGGCAGGCATCGCATAGGACTTATGATATCCGTAGACCTTGACGATTACGAGTATACGCCTTTCAATACCGCCCTCATCAAAGCTACGGAGAAGACGGTGGTTGAGAGATTGCCTGCCCGCATTGCCGTCCGCAAGGGGGCGAGCATAGAGCTTCCGCACATTATGTTGCTTATGGACGACGACAAGGATATTTTGGGACGGCTGTATGCCAATAGAGATAGTATGGACAAGCTATACGACTTTACCCTCAATATGGGTGGCGGAAGACTTGTCGGATACAGAGTCAAGGACAGTGAAAAGGTTAGAGCTCGTCTAGAAGAGCTTGCTAGTGGGGAAGTGTCAAAGAGCAAGTACGGAGTCGAGCAAAGCATTATGTTCGTGGTAGGCGACGGCAACCATTCTTTGGCTACTGCCAAAGAGTGCTGGGAGAATATCAAAAAGACGCTAACGCCCGAGCAAGCACTCACGCACCCTGCAAGATACGCATTATGCGAGCTAGTCAATCTTCACGACTCGTCGTTGGAGTTTAGCCCTATTCATAGAGTTATGTTCAACGTGGACGAACAATTTATCTCTTATTTGCAAGACCGCCTTGTCGGTGACGATACGACGACGGCAACCTACAAGGACAAGCAATACCTTTTGCATATCAATGCTTCCCCAAGTGACGCCATAGCCGATATTCAACAAGCAATCGATGACTATTTGGCTACGCATAGCAAGGTTTACGTCGATTACGTGCACGGCGAAGAGTATACTTTGGACGTCGCTCGCAGCAACGACGCCGTTGCAATATTTATGCCAACCATATCCAAGCAGAGCTTGTTCGGTTACGTGGCGCGTAGAGGAGTTTTGCCACGAAAATCTTTTTCAATGGGACACGCCGAGGACAAACGTTACTATATGGAAGCCAAACTCATCAAATAAGCGTGCTCAATATGCGACGGTTATCTAAGAGTCAACGCAATCGGCTCGTCAACATATTATAGAGTATCAAGGACGGATAATATTATCCGTTCTTTGATTTTGTGGCTAAACAATCTAGCAAACAGTTATAAAAAATAATTATTTAATTTGCTTGCCAATTAGGTCGTCACAATGTAAAATAGGTGAGTAAACATTGATAGGTCGCTAAGACCTGCATATCGGGAGATAAAAATGAAAGTTAAAGTTGTAAAATTCGGTGGAACGTCTATGGCAGACGCCAAGGCTATCACTCAATCGGCGAAGATAGTTTTGTCGGACGAGAGCCGTAGATACGTAGTCGTTTCTGCACCGGGAAAAAGAAATTCTCAAGACCACAAAGTGACCGACTTGCTCTACGCTTGCTATCACGATATCGAAATCAACGGAGAATGCAAAGCTACTTTTGACAAAATCAGAGTAAGATTTAGAGAAATCGTACAAGATTTGGGACTTGATTTTGATATAGAGCCTTATCTTGACAAGGCGGAAGAAGAGATGCTCAAATATCGCAGCTCGGAGTTTTGCGCTTCTCGCGGAGAGTATCTCAGCGCGGTAGTGTTTGCCAAAAAGTTGGGCTTTCAATTCGTAGACGCCAAGGATATCTTCGTATTTAGCGATAGAGGCGAGTTCGATGCCGAGGCTACCAATGCCAAGGTGGGCGAAACCCTCAAAAATATCGAGAGAGCAGTAATCCCCGGCTTCTTCGGCGCCGACGAAAACGGCAACGTGCACACTTTTAGCCGTGGAGGTAGCGACGTAAGCGGAGCGGTAATCGCTCGTGCCGTGGGCGCAAGTATTTACGAAAACTGGACCGACGTCAGCGGATTTTTGACTTCAGACCCAAGAATAGTAGAAAACCCTGCTCCAATCGAGATGCTTTCTTACAGAGAGCTTAGAGAGCTTTCTTACATGGGTGCCAACGTATTGCATCCCGAGTCAATTTTCCCTGTAAGAATAAGCAATATTCCTATCAATATTCGCAATACGTTTATGCCCGAAGCTAAGGGAACGATGATCGTATCCCAAGTGCCTCAAGAGCGCATCAAAGAGTCGAGTATCACGGGCATTGCGGGCAAGAAGGGCTACAGCATAGTATTCATAGAGAAGTCTATGATGAACTCGGAGCTCGGCTTTGCAAGAAGAGTGTTGTCGGTATTCGAGTACTACAACGTTTCTTTCGAGCATATGCCAAGCGGAATTGATACCTTGTCCATAGTCGTTGCCGACAGCGAAATCGCAGGTAAAGAAGACGTCATTGTTGACAGAATTCAAAAGACCGTCAACCCTGACCATATTGAAATCAAGACGGGCGTCAGCCTCATTGCAACCGTTGGACACGGAATGTCTTACAACCCGGGCACGGCTGCTAGACTTTGTTCGGCACTTGCTAAGTCCAATATTAATATCAAGATGATTGACCAAGGTAGTAGCGAGCTCAATATCATCGTAGCAGTGGCAACGGGCGATTACGAAAACGCAATCAACGCAATCTACAACGAGTTCAAAAACCGCTAAAACTCAATACAGGTTGCCAAAAATCAAATTCTAAATATCAAAAGGCGCACCGCAAAAGGTGCGTCGTTTTTATCAAAATTGCATTACAGACGCTTTTGGAGCATATCGTGATATATGGACTTCAATATAGATAGACTCAAGCGTCAAGAGTGCATTATAGCTCAAAATCAAAAGAATATGTCGGCGTTCAAGTCGGGTGGTAGAATAGAAAACGTCATCTATCCCACCTCGATTAGAGGCTTAGCAAGCGCCCTGGATTATCTCTATCTCTGTGGCAAAGAATGGATTATCGTAGGCAACGGTACCAACGTGCTTTTCCCAGATACCAAATATCGAAAAATCGTTATTTGTACCAAGAAGGCGTCCAAGTTCGTCGTGGACGGCACCCTCGTCTACGCTTCGTGCGGAGCAAGTCTTGGCGCAGTCGCGGGCGAGTGTAAGAAGCTGGGGCTTAGCGGATTAGAACGCTTGCACGGCATACCCGCAACGATAGGTGGCGCAATAGCAATGAACGCGAGTGCTTTTGGAGCATGCATAGGCGAGTTGGTTTATAGCGTGGACTTATGGAAAGAGGGACAAGTCAAGACGATATTAGGCAAGGATATAGATTGGCAATACCGCCAAGCATATTTGGGTGGAGCGGTAGTATTGGGGGCGCAACTGCAAACGACTCGTTCTACTCCCGTTGACGTGACGGTCAGGGGCAAGTATTACGCCGACAAGAGAGAGCGCACCCAACCCAAAGGTATAACGCTAGGTAGCGTGTTCAAAAATCCCGAGGGGGCGTCGGCAGGACAACTGATAGAGCGAGCGGGAATGAAGGGCTACGCCGTAGGCGGAGCTGTGGTGTCGGACAAACACGCCAACTTTATCGTCAACAAAGGTGGAGCGACGTCGGCAGATTTTGTCGCACTCGCAAAGAAAGTCAAAGAGCAGGTTGACAAATGCAGTGGAATTGATTTAGAATATGAAGTACGTATATTAAAATAATGCGCATAATAAATACGCAAGGATAAGACAATGCAAAAGATTGAGATAACGAGTGATTTTCATACGCATACCCGATACTCGCACGGCAGAGGAAGCGTGCTTGACAACGCTTTGCAAGCGCAAAAATTGGGCTTTGATTGCATTGCTATCACCGACCACGGAGTCAATCATCCGTTGGTGGGCGTTAATAGAACCAAATTTGACGTAATTAGAGCAGATATATCCAACGTGCAGTCGTCGATTGAAGACTGTAAGATTTTGTTTGGCATCGAGGGCAACGTCATAGGCGAGGATGGCGAGATTGATTTGATGGACGAGGATATCGCTAGGCTAGATATAGTATTGGCAGGATTTCATCTTACCGCCAAACCCGCCAAGTTTAAGTATTACGGCTCGTTGGTGTTCAACGGACTAACTCACTACGTTGCACCCGCTTCGTCTAGACAAGTCGCCGCCAACACCAGAGCTTACGTCAACGCCGTCAAGAAGCACCCTATCGACGTACTCACTCATCTGGGGTTTAGGCTAGACGTCGACTACAAAGAGGTAGCCAAAGCATGCGCCGATTACGGTACGTATATCGAATTGTCGTCGCGCCACAAGACGCCTAGCGACAAGGTTATGGAAGATATTTTGTCCACGGAGGCGACGCTTATCGTCAACAGCGACGCCCACAAGGTTGAGAATATCGGCAAATGGGAATACGCAATGGCGCTCATCGACAAGTTCGACGTACCTGAGAGTAGAATTGCCAACTGCAATCACAAAATTCCGCAATTTAGGTCGAGGAAGGGCAGATGAATTATACCGAACAAGTAAGACGAGAGATTATGGACGGTATTGACGTCAAGGGCAAGGCGGGACTAGCCTTTGCGTGCGCACTCACCAAATGCGCGGGGTCGGTCGCCGTGTACAAAAACGCCATTGCCATAGAGTACGAATTTAAGAGCGACGAGATTGCGCTCAAGGTTATGGAGCTTTTGGACAAGATTTTCGGTTGTGAGGTCAATCTTCAATACAACACGGCTATCAGCGAGACTTACACCCTGCAGGTCAGCTCCAAGGACAGCAACGACATGCTCGCCAAGATGAATTTATCTCACTTTGAAGGCGACGAGTTGGTGCTCGAAGATGCCGGGGCAATAGAGAGCTTGCTCACCAACCGCAACAGCGTAGTGTCATTTATGCAAGGAGTTTTCCTCACGGTAGGCAGCGTGTACATACCCGACGACGTAGACGTGAGAGGCGGATACCACTTAGAATTCAATATTTTGCAAGAAGATTTTGCCCGCATGATAGCCGACGTGGCGTCACAATGCGGACTGTCGTTCAGCGTGGCTGATAGGGGCTCTTCCTACGGCGTGTATACCAAAAATAGCGAAACGATATGCGACTTTTTTGCCTTTATACACGCATCGCAGAGCGCGATAATTCTCAACGATATTCTCGTCAAAAGAGAGGTCAACAACAATATCAACAGACAAGCCAACGTTTTTGCCGCCAACGCCGACAAAATCACGGCGTCCAATTCAAAATACATGCGCGCAGTCGAGTCGTTGACAGCCAAGGTCAACTTGCTCTCAATCGACCCGATACTATACAAAGTCGCCATGGCAAGAATGGAAGATTGCACCGAGAGCATGGGCGACCTTGCCAAGAGAATAGGCATGAGCAAATCGAGCGTGGCAAGAGCGCTCAAAAAGATACTAACGATGGAGGAAGAGTACAATGGCAGATGAGCAAGAAGTAAGGAAAACCAAGCCTTTCGTGCACTTGCATTTGCACAGTGAATATAGCTTGCTAGACGGAGCGGCAAGAATTACCAAGGGCAAAAAGTCGCCTTTGCTTACCGCTTGTCTTGACAAACAAATGCCGGGCTGTGCTCTTACCGACCACGGCAATATGTTCGGTGCGTATACCTTCTACAAGACGGCAAGACAAAAGGGCGTCAAGCCTATAATCGGTTGCGAGTTTTACGTATGCGACGACATGCACAAAGAGGACAAGAGGCGATACCACCTCGTTTTGCTTGCCAAGACCACTGAGGGCTATCGCAACATCGTCAAAATGGACAGCTTGGCGTACGTAGAAGGCTTCTATTACAAGCCTAGGATAGATATCGAGTTGCTCAAACAGCACACCAAGGGCGTAGTATGCTTGTCGGGTTGTCTTTCGGGCACGATATCGTCGTATCTCGTCCAAGGCGACTACGAGAGCGCTAAGCAATACGCACTTATGCTCAAGTCAATGTTTGACGAGGGCGACTTTTATATCGAAATTCAAGACCACGGCATAGCGGAAGAAAAGAAAATCAATCCTTTGCTCGTCAAGCTTGCTCGCGAGATTGGAGTCAAAGTCGTTGCCACCAACGACGTGCACTATATCGAGCAGACTGATGCCGAGATGCATGACACTTTGCTATGTATTCAGACGGGCAAAAAGCTCGACGATGTGGACAGAATGAGGTTTGACAGCGACCAATTTTATCTCAAAGACTACGACGAGATGATGGAGCTTTTTAGTTGGTGTCCAGAAGCCGTAACCAATACCGTAGAGGTAATGGAAAAGTGCAATATCGAAATCAAGAAGCAAGACCTCATGCCACCGTACAAGCCCGACGACGGCTCTACGCCTGAGCAATATCTTCGCAACCTCGCCTACGACGGACTCAAGAAGAGATACGGCGAGCCTTTGCGCCAAGATATCGTGGATAGAGCGGAATACGAGCTCGGTATCATTCACCGAATGGGTTTTGACGAATACTACCTCATAGTGTGGGACTTCATCAACTACGCGCGTCAGCAAGGCATACCTGTCGGCGCGGGTCGTGGTAGCGGTGTGGGCAGTATTATCGCATACGCCATACATATCACCAACGTTGATCCGCTGAGGTACAATCTTCTCTTCGAGCGTTTCCTCAACCCTGAGAGAGTATCGGCGCCCGACTTTGACGTGGACTTTTGCATGGATAGGCGCGGAGAGGTCATAGAATACGTCATTCGCAGATACGGCAAAGAAAAGGTTTGTCAAATCTTGGCGCTAGGCACCATGAAAGCCAAGGGCGCAATCAAAGACGTAGCGAGGGTTATGGACGTCAGTCTTGACAAGGTCAACAAGACCACCAAAGCCATTCCTAATACCCCGGGACTCACTCTCGATATGGTATTAGGTAGGGTGAGTGTAGACGATATCAAAGACCCCGAGGAGAGAGAAAAGAAGAGAGCCGAGCTAGAAGCTAGCAAGTGCCCCGAGGTCATCGAAATGTACGAAAACGACGACGAAATGCGCCGAGTTATCGACATGGCGTATAGAATAGAGGGCATGCCACGCAACTGCTCCAAGCACGCCGCGGGCGTAGTAATATGCAAAGAAATCATATCCGATTACGTGCCATTGCAACGCAACGGCAACGATATCACCACCCAATTCCAAAAGGACGAGGTAGAAGAACTCGGCATGCTCAAGATGGACTTTTTGGGACTTACCACCCTCACCGACCTCAGCAAAGCCAAGCAGTATATCAAAGAAAACTACGGCATAGAGATTGACTTCGAGAAGTTGGGCTACGAAGATCCGGAGGTGTACAAGCTCATCAGCTCGGGCGAAACCGACGCCGTATTCCAGTTGGAGTCGGCGGGCATGAAAAAGTTTATGATGGACTTGCAACCCGAATGTCTAGAAGATATCATAGCAGGCATCTCGCTATTTAGACCGGGTCCAATCGATAGTATACCTACCTACGTCAAGGCTAAGCACAATCCCGAGACGATTAGATACGACCACCCGCTACTCGAGCCTATCCTCAACATGACGTACGGGTGTCTGGTGTATCAAGAGCAGGTTATGCAAGTCGTTCAGCAACTAGCGGGCTACACGCTGGGTAGAGCAGACATTTTGCGCCGTGCGATGGGCAAAAAGAAAGTCGACGTAATGAAGAAAGAGAAGGACATATTCATCAACGGTTGTCCCGAGAAACCCGAGAAGCGCAACGAACTGGGCGAAATCGTCCAAAAGCACGAGCTTGCCGTTGACGGCGCGGTCAAGAGAGGCGTTCCCGCCGAGATTGCGAGCAAGATATTCGACGATATGGAGAGCTTTGCCAAGTATGCCTTCAACAAGTCGCACGCAGCCGCGTACGCGGTTTTGGCGTACGAAACGGGCTATATCAAGCGCTATTATTTGGTAGAACTCGTTGCCGCGGTTATCAACAATCGTATCACCAAAGCCGACGAAATTGCCAAATACCTCACCTTCTTGAGGGAGAAGGGCAAGAAGGTGCTCCAACCCGACATCAACAAGAGCGACTATATCTTCCGTGCTAAGGACGACGCCATTAGATTTGGACTTTGCGGTATCAAAAACGTGGGACAAGCCGCTATGGAAGTGCTAGTCAAGGAGCGCCGAGAGAACGGAGAATTTAAGTCGATAGGCGATATGCTCAACAGACTTCCTGCGGGCACCATCAACAAGCGCATGTTCGAAGCTCTCATCAAGGGCGGAGCATTCGACTGCTTTGGACACACCAGAGCTTCCTTGCTTGCGTGCTACGAAAACTTGCTTGCCAATTCCAATGCAGAAAAGAAGAAGCATTGCGACGGTCAAATGAGCTTGTTCGATTTTTTAGAAGACGACAGCGCGCTTCAAGACGAAATTCCTCAGCTCAAAGAGTTGGACTCTCGCCAAAAGTACGCTTACGAAAAGGAAGTTCTAAACGTATACATGACGGGACATCCTCTAGAGCAGTATCGACAGGCATTCGAGCAGTTTGAATTTAATTTGTCGCATATCGCGCCACTTCTCACCGGCGCGGGTGACGAAGAGGACGAAGAAGAGGGCGTTATCAACGAAAGGGACGAGCTAATTGCCAAGTATTCCGACAGAGAGGTTATTTTGGGCGGAATGCTCAAAAACTTCAAAAAGAGCGTCACCAAAAAGGGCAAACTTATGGCGTACGGAGAATTGGAAGACTTGTACGGCACGATAGAATTGGTATTTTTCCCTGCCGTGCTCGCCAAATATTCAAATTCTTTGCACGACGACAAGATTGTCAAGATAAGGGGAAGAATAAATACCGGTGGCGATAGAGTATCCATTGCAGTCATAGACGTCAGCGATTGGGAAAACGATGGCTTTGCGTCTACGAGTAGCAGCGTAAACGACACAGTGCAAGAAGAAACGACGCAGAGGGTTTACGTCAAGATATCCGATATGACGCAGCTAGCGGGTGTCAAAGCGGTATGCCAAAACGCCCCCGGCATAGTACCCGTGTTCGTTCAATTCGAAAAGACGTTGTACAAACTTGAAGAAAAAATATCTTGTCGCAACAACGTCGTCAACCAAATCAAGGCGATAGTCGGCGCGGAAAACATAATAATCAAAGAATAAGTACATAAATAATATATAAAAAAGTAGTATTTATTCCAAAAATATGCTAAAATTATCAAAAAAGAGGTGAAGTATGGACAATCAATACGTCAGCGGAGAGTACGTTGCCATCAAAGCATTGGACAACAACGTTCAAATTATAGGCTTGACCAGGGGTGACGGTACCAAGCCTCACCATACCGAGAGCATTAGCAAAAACGAAGTGCTTTTGGTGCAATTTACCGAGAATATTTCCGCTATGAAAATTAGAGGAAAGGCAATCGTATTGACCAAATACGGTCAGCTTATTTGTGGAGACGAACAATGAGAAAGATTGGAGTATTGACTAGCGGTGGCGACGCACCGGGAATGAACGCTTGCATTAGAGCGGTCACCAGATACGCAATTGACCAAGGTCTAGAAGTTTACGGCATCAATCAAGGTTACGTGGGCTTGTTGCAAGGCAGTATCAATCTTATGAACAAGCGTAGCGTGTCCGATATCATTCAGCGTGGCGGTACTATGCTCAAGACTGCAAGATGCCCCGAATTCAAGGAGAGAGAGGTCATGGCGAGAGCCGTTGACGCACTCGACGACTACGGCATCGAAGGCTTGGTCATCATTGGTGGCGACGGCAGCTTTAGAGGAGCTAAGGACTTGTACGAAATGTTCGGCGTCAAGACTATAGGCATTCCGGGCACTATCGACAACGACCTTGCCTATACCGACTTTACTTTGGGCTTCGACACAACTTGCAATACAGTGCTTGGCGCAATCAACAACTTGCGTGACACGATGACGTCACACAACCGTGTGTGTATCATCGAGGTTATGGGTAGGAAGTGTGGCGACATTGCCCTATACGCAGGTATCGGCGGCGGTGCAGAGCTCATACTCGTACCTGAGGTAGAGTTCAATATCGACAACGTAGTCAAAGGCATCAGACGCAACCAAAGACTTGGCAAGACGTCGGATATCATAGTGCTTGCCGAGGGCGTTTGCAAGGCAGAAGAGCTCAAGGCTCAGCTCAAAGCCAAGGGAGTCGAGGGCAGTATCAAGACGACGACGCTAGGATATATCCAAAGAGGTGGCGCACCTACTATGCAAGACCGTATGCTAGGTGCCAAGTTTGCGGTGAGAGCGGTAGATTTGCTCAAAGCCGACAAGGGCGGTAGAGTGGTTGGCATTCGCAACAACCAGATTATCGACGACGACATAGCCGAAGCTTTAGCTATGCCGAGAGTATTCAACAACGAGCTGTACAAGACAGCAACAATATTAGGAAGTTAATTATTTTTGGAGGTTTACTTATGGAAAAGAAATTGGTAGGAGCATTGATGTTCGGTCAATCAGGCGGACCATCATCCGTTATCAACGCAAGCGCTGCAGGCGTATTCACCGAGGCGCTCAAACAAGACTGTATTACTGCGGTATACGGTGCGGCTCACGGTATCAAAGGTGTGCTTGACGAAGAATTTTACGATATGTCCCAAGAGGATATGAGCGAACTTATGCTTCTCAAAAACACCCCTTCGTCCGCACTCGGCTCGGTAAGATACAAGCTCAAGGACGTCAAGAAGGACGACACCGACTACAAGAGATTGCTCGAAGTATTCAAGAAGTACAATATCAGATACTTCTTCTACAATGGTGGCAACGACTCTATGGATACTTGCAACAAAATCAGCAAGTTTATGAAGAAGAACGATTGGGAAATGAGAGTTATGGGCGTGCCTAAGACTATCGACAACGACCTTTACGGTACCGACCACTGCCCTGGATACGCTTCCGCAGCTAAGTACGTAGCTACCACTATGATGGAGCTCAAGCTTGACGCCAACGTATACGACACCCCAATGATTACCGTAGTAGAAATCATGGGTAGACACGCAGGTTGGTTGACCGCAGCAGCTTCTTTGGCTAACTACAAAGGACTCGGTCCTGACCTTATCTATCTCCCTGAAGTTCCTTTCAACACCGACAAATTCCTTGCCGACGTTGAGAAGAAACTCGCTGAGAACAACGGCAAATGTATGATTGCTATCTCCGAAGGTATTGCCAACGAGAACGGCGAACTCATTGCGGAGACTCTCAACAAGAACATTGCAAAAGACAGCTTTGGACACGCACAACTCGGTGGCGTAGGCGCGGCACTCAGCAACTTGTGCAAAGAGAAGTTTGGTCACAAGACCAGAGCTATCGAATTTAGCCTTATGCAAAGATGTGGCGCTCACCTTGCTTCCAAGGTGGACGTAGAAGAAGCCTTCAAGTCGGGTGCTGCTGCCGTTAAGTATGCAGTAAGAGGCACCACCGACAAGATGGTCGTACTCAAGAGAGCTACGGGCGCTAACGGCAAGTATAAATGCAAAATCGGCGTAGTAGGTCTTTCTAAGGCTGCCAACACCGAGAAGAAAATTCCTGCCGAGTGGATTATCAACGACGGTACCATGCTTTCGCAAGATTACGTTGACTACGCTTTGCCACTCATCCAAGGCGACTGCAAAGCACCTCTCGAGGACGGTCTTCCAAGATTTGCTAAGCTCAAGAAGGTTTTGGTTAAGAAATAATTTTTGACCAAACGTCTAAAATAATTATTTAGTAAAACAAATACCACTCGCTACGTCGGGTGGTATTTTGTTTGTACCAAAAAAAGAGAAACGCCCCTTCCGCATTTTCAATTTTGTTGATACGTATCGACTTCTTGATAGCAATTATACGTTTTATTTTTCCTATTCTGCTTCACTTACGAGCGTGATTTTTGCGGTTATCGTTGTCGCCATTATATAGCAACCCGTTCCCTCTACCACCTAAAATGGTGACGAGTATTACGCGAATGCAAGGCTTGATTTGCCAAAATTTTTATATTGAAAAGGCTGTAAGTATATGATATAATACTTGCAAGGAGAGAGTATGAAAGTAGGACAACAAATCAAGCATTTGCGTCTATCGCTAGGGCTATCGCAAGAGAGCTTTGCCGAGCGGATAGGTGTAGAACGCAACACCATTTCTCTATGGGAGCGTGACAAACAAACACCGTCCAAGAAGCATTTAGAGGACGTAGAGAGAGCCTTTGCTTTACCTAAAGGCTACTTTGTCGTAGAGCAACCCGTCGCAACAGTTACTAATACTTTCAACGAAAAATCCGCTCGCCCTACCTCAGCTATGGTCAAAAAGGTCGCTATCGGCGTATCGTTGATAGTCGGGCTCGTTATTACTTGCGTGCTTATTGCGCTATGGGGACAAAAGACTTTTTGGAGTTTAGAGTCCTATCTCGGCTCGTCATCTGCTTTCAATACGGTGATGACGGCATGTTGCACGGTATTTTTGATTGTAGCAAGCGTAGTTGGTTTAAACTATTGTTTTTTCAAGATTTTATATGCTAAGAAGCAAAAAGACGCCCGATAACTTTGCAACGTTTTATTTTTTCAAAAAAGATGCGTGATATTTTTGCATTGTTTTCAAAACGGTGCAGACATACACACCGCTACTCGTGTAGGATATGATTACAAGGAGGAGAGCTTATGAACATTATTCGTAAAAAACCCATAATCATACTCACCGTAGTGTGTGCCGTAGTACTTATCGGCGCGGTGGCTTTTATGATTGGGTTTGTCAATCCCAATCTACGCTATGCCGATGCAGGCTCGAAGCTGCTCAAAAAAGATTACTACAACGCAATGCTTATATATCAAGATTTAGGTAGATATAAGGATAGTGAAACTCGCTACCGAGTGGCGGAATTATACGCAACTTCTTCGGGAATGGAGATAGAAGAGTTTGTTGCCAAGGCGCTTTCGCTCGGGGTGAGAGTACAAGTTGCGGTAGGTGAGATATTGCCGGTTCCTCAAGAGGAGGAGGAACAAGAGTACGTCGTTAGAAAGGTTTGGTTTTTGATAGAGTATCAATACTATACCTATCAAGACTTGGACGACTATAGGCAAGGGCTACCAATCCCTACCCAAGACGGCAAGACTTTCTCGGGTTGGAATGTGGAATCCAACTTCTACGTCATGCACGAGTGCAATAATTACATATCTACGGGCACGTTAGACGGCGACTACGTCTTTATCAAATTGCTACCACAATGGCAATAGCAATGTTTAGATGGCTTGGTTGCACTCAACGATTGCTCGTTGTTTTCAACGACAAGGCTGCTAAATATATAGGCTATTTGCTACGTAATATCCAAAACAAAAGTGACCTAGCATATTAGGTCACTTTTATATTTTTGTCGATAAGTATCGACTTTTTACAGCAAAAAAATGTTTTTATTCTTGCACTCTTTCACCATCTCGTCAGGCCAAATAGAGTTTTGCACTTCACCGATATGCGCCTTGTGCAAAAGTACCATACAGAGGCGAGATTGACCTATACCACCGCCAATAGTCAGTGGCAATTCGTCCTTCATCAAAGCCTTGTGGAAAGGAAGCTCGAGCCTGTCGCATGCGCCGAGCTTGTTAAGCTGGTAGAGCATAGCGTCCTTGTTGACTCTTATACCCATAGATGAGAGTTCCACCGAACGGTTGAGCACCGGATACCATACGATGAGGTCGCCGTTGAGCGCCCAGTCGTCATAGTCGGGTGCGCGTTTGTCGTGAGGTTTGCCCGATTTCAATTCGTCACCGATGCCAATGATGAATATTGCGCCGAGTTGTTTAGCCAGTTCGTTCTCTCTCTCCTTAGGCTCGAGGTCGGGATAAATGTCTTCCAACTCTTGCGAGGTAATAAATGTGATTTGTTTAGGCAAAAAGTTTTCGAGGCCGTACGTGCTTTCGATGAGGTTGGCAGTAGAATAGATAGCGTCGTATATCTTGCCCACGATTTCTTTGAGGAAGGCGAGGTTGCGTTCTTCTTCGCTGATGACTCTTTCCCAATCCCATTGGTCGACGTAGAGAGAGTGGATTTCGTCGCATTCCTCGTCACGGCGTATTGCGTTCATATCGGTATACAGACCGCTGTCCACTTCGAAGCCGTAGTAGTGCAAAGCATATCTCTTCCATTTTGCCAGAGAATGTACGACTTCCGCCGTCTTGCCGGTTTGTTTGATATCAAAGCTTACGGGGCGTTCTACGCCGTTGAGGTTGTCGTTGAGACCCGTATCGTTTAGCACGAAGAGGGGAGCAGAAACTCTCGTCAAGTTGAGGTTGCCTGCCAAGAACTTTTCAAAGTTGTCCTTGATGGTTTTGATAGCTATTTCGGTTTGAATAAGATTTAGTTGAGATTGGTACATATTTTCTCCTACAGTTTGTCGATATATTGCGGGTCGATAGTGTTGTCCACGCAAGATGGATATTTGCCGTCAAAGCAAGCGGTACAGAAGTCTGCCGTTGAGCAAGGTGCAATGTCCTTTACGCTCTCTAGTTTGAGGAAGCCGAGCGTATCCGCATCGAGATTTTGCCTAATTTCTTCTTCCGTCCACTTGACTGCGGCTAGGCAACTTCTATCGGGGATATCGGTGCCGTAGAAGCAAGGATACAAGAATTTAGGCGAGCTGATACGCACGTGCACTTCGGTTGCTCCGGCGGTTTTTAGCAATTTGACGATATTTTTGAGGGTAGTGCCTCTCACGATGGAGTCGTCGATCATCACTATACGTTTGCCCTTGACGTTGCTCTCCAAAGCATTGAGTTTGAGAGCAACGCTTCTTTCTCTCATAGCTTGGGTAGGTTGAATAAAGGTTCTTCCTATATATCTATTTTTGATGAGTCCCGTGCCGTAAGGGATACCGCTTTGAGCGGAGTAGCCTATTGCGCTACAAAGACCGCTATCGGGCACGCCTATTACCAAGTCTGCGTCTACGGGATATTGCATAGCCAGCAGCTTACCCGCATTCATACGAGCCTCGTTGACGCTTTGGTTGTCTATGGTGCTATCGGGCCTTGCGAAGTACACGTGTTCGAATATGCACAGTGCCGACTTGTCGGTGGCAAAGCGCATATCGCTATACATATCGTCCTTGCTAACCACTAATATTTCACCCGGTTTGATATCTCTTTCAAATCTTGCGCCCACTGTTTCGAGAGCACAGGTTTCGCTTGCGAACACAACGCTTTCGTTGATATATCCCATGCACAGAGGTCTGATGCCGAGAGGATCTCTCAAGGCGATGAGTTTGGTAGGGCTCATGATGAGCAACGAGAATGCGCCCTTGAGCATAGGCACTACGTTGGCAACGGCCTCTTCTATCGTCTTGCATTTTAGTCTTTCTCTTGCTATGAGATAGCAGATTATTTCGCTATCGTTGTTGGAGTGGAATATCGCGCCTTGATTTTCGAGAGCCGTTCTCAAAGCTTGCGAGTTGGTGATATTGCCGTTGTGTGCGACGGTAAGGTTGCCTTTGGCGTAGTTGACGGTGATAGGCTGAGCGTTTTCGACACCCTTGAATGGACCCGAGCTGTATCTAACGTGACCAATGGCAATGTCGCCAGGCATCGAGGCAAGATCTTTGTGCTTAAAGACGTCGCTCACCAAGCCTAGACCTCTCACGAGGGTAATCTCTCTATTATAGTTGACGGCGATGCCGGCTGCCTCTTGACCGCGGTGTTGAAGTGCGAACAAACCGTAATACACCGTGCTTGCGATACTGCCGGCTTTGGATTTGTCGTATATGCCGAATATACCGCATTCTTCGTGAATTTTGTCGTTGATAGCGTTTTGCATAAAAACCTCCACAGATAAAATACGATTTTAGTATACCAAAATCGCGCCTTTGTGTCATTAAAATTGAGCCAAATAAATATTATTTTTTTGCCTATTTTAGATTGACATTTCGGGGTGATTTAGCGTATTATTTTAATAATGGCGCGGCAATGGAGCTGAGCAAAACGAGCAATGGTTTTTATCGTTGCTTTTACGACGATACTATTAGGAGATATATGTTACCAACGTACAAGGGCAAAAGCCGAAACGACATTGGCACAACTTATTAGAAGACTGACAAGGCATTGTGATATGCGTTGAGTAGTCTTCTTTTTTTTAACATATCGACAATATTTGAGAGGTATATATGGACAAAATTTATTTGTATCTTGCAAGTGGACAAGTCTTTGAAGGCACGGCTTTCGGAGCACGCAAACAAGTAGTGGGACAGTTGGTATTCAACACCGCAATGGGTGGGGATATGACTCTGCTCACCGACGAGTGTTACGAGGGACAGATAGTCGTAGACACTTTTCCTGCATTCGGCAACTTTGGCGTCAACAGTGACGTAGACGGCAAGGATAGTCACGTCAAGGCAGTTCTCGTCAGAGAGGTGTGTGACAAGCCGTCCAACTTCCGTAGCGTAGGTTGCGTAGCCAAGTTGATGCAAGAGCGCGGTGTGGTAGGTATGGCAGGTCTTGACACCCGTCACCTTACCAAAATCATAAGAGACAACGGCTCGGTCAACGCCCTTATCACTTCTTCGCCAAGCCTTGACGATGAGCAAAAAGCATTGCTTACTAGCTACGATCCAACCACTTCTATCAAGGGTAGAGGTACTAAAAATTCGGGCAAAATAGTAGGCAAGGGCGACAAGGTTTGCCTCATCGACTTGGGAGAAGCTTACGATATCGCAGACAGCCTAGTTGCTAAAGGAATGAGCGTAGAGATTATGAGCGCGGACGCAACCGCCGAGCAAATACTCGCTACCAATCCTGTCGGCGTAGTTTGGTCGTCGGGTAGCGATAGAGTGAGCGAATACGACCAAATCGTAGACACTATTGCTAAGGTCGGCAAGAGTCTACCAATGCTCGGTATAGGATTGGGACACAAACTCATGGCGCTCTCGTGCGGAGCTAAGCTCAAAGATATGAAATACGGACATCACGGAAGCAACCAACCTACCAAAAAACTCGATACAGGTCGCTTATTTGTCACTTATCAAAATCATAATACAGACCTTGACCTCAGCGATGCCAAGGGTGTAAAAACAGCCTTTGTTAACGTCAACGACGGTAGCGTAGAGGGCTTGGAATACGACTGCTATACGGCAATCTCCACCGAGTTTTTACCAAGCTTCAACGGTGGACCTATAGCAACGGATTTTATATACGACCAATTTATCAATTTGACAAAGGAGAATAGATAATGCCACTCAACAAAGATTTACACAAAGTAATGGTAATAGGTTCGGGACCAATCGTCATCGGACAGGCTGCGGAATTTGACTATGCAGGCACTCAAGCGTGCAGAGCGCTCAAAGAAGACAATCTCGAAGTCGTGCTCGTCAATTCCAATCCGGCAACAATACAGACCGACAACGCGGTGGCAGATAGAATTTATATCGAGCCTTTGACTCTCACCACCGTCAAGAGAATTATCGAAAAGGAGCGTCCCGACAGTCTTCTCTCCACACTTGGTGGACAGACGGGACTTACGCTCAGCATGCAACTTGCCAAAGAAGGCTTCCTTGACAAGATGGGCGTACGCCTTTTGGGTGCCAATCCCGAGACGATAGATAGAGCCGAGGACAGACAAAGCTTCAAGGACACGCTCGCAGAGATCAACGAGCCCGTCATTCCTTCCGAAGTCGTTAACACTATGGACGACGGCATTAGGGTAGCTAGTGAGATAGGCTATCCCGTCATCATTCGTCCCGCATTCACTTTGGGCGGAACGGGCGGCGGTATCGCTCACAACCAAGAAGAGTTCGAGGACATAGCCGAGAACGGACTTCGCCTCAGCCCTATTCATCAAATTTTGGTGGAGAAGTGTATCAGTGGTTGGAAAGAAATCGAGTTCGAAGTAATTAGGGATAGCAAGGGCAACTGCATCACGGTATGTAGTATGGAGAACGTAGACCCTGTCGGCGTGCACACGGGCGACAGTATAGTCGTAGCTCCTGCGGTAACACTATCGGAGCAAGAGTTTGGAATGCTTCGCAGTTCTGCACTCAAGATAGTCAACGCGCTCAAAGTCGAGGGTGGTTGCAACGTGCAATTTGCCTTGCACCCCGACAGCCTAGAGTACGCCGTCATCGAGGTAAATCCTCGCGTTAGCCGTAGCTCGGCGCTTGCCAGCAAGGCAACGGGCTATCCTATAGCCAAAGTTGCCACCAAGATTGCAATCGGCTACAGCCTTGACGAAATCAAAAACGCCGTTACGGGTTGCACCTACGCCTGCAACGAGCCGACCGTCGACTATATAGTAGTCAAATTCCCTAAGTGGCCGTTCGACAAATTCTTCTACGCCAGCCGTCAACTCGGCACGCAAATGAAAGCGACGGGCGAAGTAATGTCCATCGGTTCTTCCTTCGAGCAAGCCTTGATGAAAGCCGTAAGAGGTGCGGAAATCTCTATGGACACCCTCTACAACAAGAAGATTGCCGCAATGAGCGATATGGAATTGCAAGACAAGATGCTATCTTGCGACGACGAAAGACTCTTCGTCATCTACGAACTTATCAAGAGGGGTGTCACCGTCAACGAAATCCATACCAAGACGAGGATAGACAGATGGTTCCTCAACAAGCTCGTCAATATCATTGATATCGAGAAGCGCTTGGCAAGCGACGACCTTGACGACGAGCTCTATATGCAAGCCAAAAAGGTAGGCTTCCTCGACAGTTCTATCGAGAGAATTAGCGGCAAGAAGATTGCCAATCCGGTGTACGCTTCTTACAAAATGGTGGACACGTGTTCGGCGGAATTCCCTGCGCAGACCCCGTACTTCTATTCTACCTACGACAGCGACAACGAAGCCGAGCAGTTTATCCAAGCTCATTCTCAAGGTAAAAAGAAAGTCATCGTATTCGGTAGCGGACCTATCCGTATCGGTCAAGGCGTAGAGTTTGACTACGCGTCCGTACACTGCGTATGGGCACTCAAGCGCAAGGGCTACGAGGTAGTCATCGTCAACAACAACCCCGAGACGGTATCCACCGACTTTGACACGGCAGATAGACTATACTTCGAGCCTCTCACCAACGAGGACGTGCTCAATATTCTCCACACCGAGAAGCCTGACGGCGTAGTCGTAGCCTTTGGTGGACAGACGGCAATCAAGCTCACCAAACTCTTTAGAGAACGTAATATCAAAATCCTCGGCACTCAAGCTGAATATATCGACATGGCGGAGGATAGAGAGCTATTTGACGAGTTGCTCGAAAGACTGCAAATCAAGCGTCCGGAAGGCTACACCGTAATGACCAAAGAGGAGGCTTTGGAAGTTGCCAACAAGATAGGCTATCCTACCTTGCTTCGTCCATCCTACGTGCTCGGCGGACAAAACATGTGCGTATGTCACTCCGACGCCGACGTCATCGAATATATGGACGTCATTCTCTCCCAAAAGATAGAAAACCCGGTACTTATCGACAAATATCTCATGGGTAGAGAGATAGAAATCGACGCAATTTGCGACGGCGAAGAGATACTTATCCCGGGCGTTATGCAACATATCGAGCGTACGGGTATCCACTCGGGCGACTCTATAGCGGTATACCCTTCGTGGAACCTCAGCGACGAAATGCTTGCAAGAATAGTCGAATGCTCCAAGCTTCTTGCAATCAACTTGCACACCGTCGGACTAGTCAATATTCAATACCTTATCTATGAAGAAGAACTGTACGTAATAGAAGTCAACCCTCGTAGCTCGCGTACCATTCCTTATATCAGCAAGGTTACGGGCGTACCAATGGTCGACCTCGCTACCAGATGTATATTGGGTGAAAAGCTTGCCGACATGGGCTACGGTACGGGGCTATATCCAAAGTCCAACTACGTAGCAGTCAAAGTACCAGTCTTCTCCTTTGCCAAGCTCGTCAACGTCGACACCCAACTCGGACCTGAGATGAAGTCCACGGGCGAAGTTTTGGGACTTGCCGACACCTTGGAAGAAGCCTTGTTCAAGGGCTTGGTTGCGGCAGGCTATCGTATGAAGAAAAAGGGCGGTATATTCATCACGGTGCGTGACCAAGACAAGGCGGAGATAGGTGACATTGCTCAGAAGTTCGAAGATTTGGGCTACACCTTATACGCAACAAAAGGCACGGCGCGCGTGCTCAGGGAGAGAGGACTCGAAGTAGTTACGGTAGACAAGATTCACCAAAACCTCGAGCACAACAACCTCACCCTCATAGAGAGTGGAAAAATCGACTATATCATCTCCACCTCGTCCAAAGGCAAATTGCCTACTCGCGACAGCGTCAAGATAAGAAGAAAGGCGGTAGAGCGTTCTATTCCGTGCCTTACCTCTATCGACACTGCCAACGCGGTTGCCAACTGCCTCATGAGCAGATACAGCGAGTACAATACCGAGCTTGTCGACATCAACAAGCTTCGCAAGGGCAAGCAAAGCCATAAGTTTGTCAAGATGCACAGTGCGGGCAACGACAGAATATTCTTCGACTGCCTTGACGGCGTAACTATCGACAACCCTGAGGGCGTTGCCGTAAGAATGTCGGATAGACACTTCGGCGTAGGCGCGGAGGGCATAATCCTCATCGAGAAGTCGGACGTTGCCGATGCCAAGATGCGTATCTTCAACTGCGACGGCTCGCAAGGTACGGTATGCGGCAACGGCTTGTTCGGCGTAGCCAAATACCTCTACGACAATCGCAAGGTCAACAAGTACGACATCACTATCGAGACGCCTACGGGCATCAGAGATATCAATATCAAGACCCAAGACGGCGAAGCAACTTACATGACCGTCAATATGGGTGCGCCAATTCTCAAACCTGCCCAAATCCCCGTAAAGCTTGCGGGCAAAAACGCAATTGGTGTACCGTACACCGTAGACGGCAAAGAGTATATGCTCAACGTCGTATCGATGGGCAATCCGCACTGCGTGCTCTTCGTCGACCACCTCGACAATATAGACATATCCAAGCTCGGCTCTCAACTCGAATACGACAGCATTTTCCCTAACCGTACCAACGTAGAATTTGCCAAAGTAATCGACCGCCACACCGTTAAAATGCGCATGTGGGACAAAGGCTGTGGCGAAACCTACGCCAGCGGAAGCGGCAGCTGTGCCGTAGTAGTCAGCGCTGTCCTCAACGGCTATCTTCCAAAAGATACCGACATCACCGTCAAACAAAACGGTGGCGAAATGGTAGTCAGATATACCGACGAGGGTGTGTTGTTGAAGGGGACTTCCGTGGAAGTGTTTAGCGGTATTATCGAGTTTTGACGGCGGATATACGTCGTAATACTTTGTCGAGCGGAGATTTTTGCTCAGTCACGTACGCCCAAGTACGCTCCTGTCGCAAAAACTCCGCTCTTCGCGTCTTACTCGCATCTCCACCGTCAAAACTAATCTAACAGACTTTACTTTTAGACAACTACTTAGTATGCTCCCTCACGCCGTCCTCGGTCTTCGCGCATAGCTCGCATCTACACTGCGAGAGAGCGGCACCATTGCAACTAATAACAAATTGAGGCAATCTACAAGGTTGCCTTTTTCCTTGTCTTACTCGCATCTATGCCGTCAAAATGGGTTGGAACACCGACCAAGCAGTGTGTCATTGCGAAGCGTGTTTACACGCTGTGGCAATCTCATCCTTATAAAAGGCCCCTTTGTGCAAAGGGGTTCTCTCACGGCGTATATACTTCGCAATACTGTGTCGAGTATGTGGGTGCGTTCGGTCACATACTTTTCATAGTACGCTCCCCTCGCTTTGGCTGTGTATATGCGTCGTAATACTGCGTCGTAACTTACGTTTTTGTTTGGTCACATACAAAGAGTATGCTCCCTGCACAAAATCCGCGTACTCCTTGTCTTACTCGCATCTACGCACCCAAAGGAAAAGGATAAATAATTCGCATCTACACCGCGAGAGAATTACAACTATGTAACTTATTACAATTAGAGGCAATCGACAAGGTTGCCTTTTTCCTTATAAAAGGCCCCTTTGTGCAAAGGGGGCTCCCGACGGTAGTCGGGTGGGGGATTGTATCTTATCATATCCTTTGAGAGTACGACTAAACCTAATTTTCTTTATAAAAGTTAATACTTCTCAAAAATTTTTTCAAAAAAAATTTCCTCTTCAAAGCCAACAAAATAGGGCTTTTGATTGTATAATATGCGCATTTATAAAAAAATATATGTCCTACAATATTGAAAATCACCAAAAGCGGTGGTATAATATATTATTATATAGAAATAAATCTCTAGATAGAGGTGGTTTATGGCTAAAAAGAATAAAATAGATCTCAACGAAATTCAAGCCAAGGACAATCGTCAAAGCAAGGCAAAAAAAGCGCCTAAAGCGAAAAAGAGCCACGGTTGTCTTACGTGTATTATCACTTTGGTGGTAATCTTCGTCGTACTTATCGCAGGCATTGCAGGCGGTGGAGTATGGGCGTGGGGAAAGTACGTAGAACCACAAGTAGGTTTGAGTATATCCGAGGCGTTCCAAATTTTGACGTCTTTGTACAAAGCCGACGAAAAGCAAATCGTCACCAACCCGTATACTTCTTCCGACCTCGACTCCTTCTACAGCGAGTTCAAAGCCAAGACCTATATGTCCGCCGACAGTGACATCACTATAGTGGACATTCTCGACTCGGCTACGTCGGCTAAGTCTAGCGAAAGTTCTTCGACCGAGACGGCGTTGGCTTTGGCTGAGGCTCCTACGGGTACGGGCAATGCGGCGCTTGACGACTTGCTAAATAAGATAGAGTTCGACTTTTCTTCACTCGCTACTTATAGTGGCGAAGAGAATATCTTGGAAGTGACCGACAAGCAATTCGCAGCGGTGATAGACAGCGTTTTGCAATACTACGTTACCCAAAGTACTTCTTCCGAAGACTCTGCATTGGGAGCTATCTCTCAATACGCGCCTTACCTCAAACACGTCAAAGTGTCGCAAGTAGTGATTGACAGCGTTGCGGGAGCAAGGATAGAGGACGTGATTTTGTCGCTCACTATCAAAATCGACTTGGCTACACTTGCACCTCAACTACTCGAGGGCACACCTGTACCGGCTTTCGTTGCGGGCTTGTTGCCTAAGACGATATTCATTACTATGGACGTCAAGCCAAATGCCGAAAACGGTCAAGCAAGCATAGGCATCAACCAAATTGACAGAGATTTGATGAGTAAGATTGAGGGCATTCTCAATAAGTTCGCAGGCGGAGAAACGCCTATCATGCAGACTATCAACGACGCAGTCAAGAGCGTAGTTGACAAGCTCAATACAGTCATACCGCTCACCTTCGTAGATTCGGGCTGTGATATGAAACCTGTCGAAGCTTTGATGAACGTGCTAGGCGTAGAACTTGGCGAAGCGCAATTCTTGTGCTTGATAAGAGACTTCAAGCTTCCTACCGCTTCCGACGTAGGCTTAGAGAGCTACACCGACGAGTTGCGCAAGCAAAATCTCGATGCTTTCATCGACGAGTTTACCACCAAATACGGTTTTGACAACTCGGGCAAAGATATCACAACGGACAACGTGTTTACTAGTATTACGGGGCTCATGCAAGACGACACTATGCTTGAGAAACTCAATCTTGCCACCCTTGACTACGACACCTCAAGCTACAACGCCGCCAAACACAAAGTTGGCATCTCCTATCTTGCCTTGGCGGGCTTGCTCAACAGTCAACTTGCTACGGGTAGCGAAGAGGCGAGCGCATTCCCAATCACCGTGCTCAATATGGCGTACGACCAAACTGCCGAGATGCTCGAAGTTAACATTGCGGTAGAAGTGATGCAAGCCGTTGTCGGCAATGCGGAAGAAGGTTCGCTCATTGCGGTGTTTGCACCTCAAATCTTGCCTGAGCAAATATTTATCAAGGCAAAATTGAGCCTTATCGGCGACCCTGCCAAGCCTACCGAGATATGCGTCAACAAGTGCGACGTAGAGCAGACCACCGAGCTTCTCAACAACCTCAACACTTTGTGTGGCAGCCTTGGTATCAACGTCAGTGGGCTCAACCTTACCGAGTTGACAAGCAAGCTCGAGAAGAGCGTTAGAGACAACCTGACCAATATCAATACCCAACTCGGCACGGATATAGAATTTATTTCCACCCAATGCATATTGCCGTCTATCTTTGAGACGGTATCGGGACTGAAGATGCTCCAAGACGAGGGTGGAGTGGCTATCGTTGACGATAGAGAGCTTCACGATATGCTTAGAGCAACCTACACCTTTGAGGGTGCTACTGCCAACGCGTCGGATAGTGCGACAGGCTTCGTAACCGAGCTGGAAAGCAAATATTATTTGACTACGGGTATGCTCGATGCCAACGACGGCTCGGCGCTTCTCAATTCCGTCACCACTATCAAGGACAACTTCGAGAGTAGCATTGACGTTGATAGAATGGCAACGGACGACAGCGCAATCGACACGCTAAAACCAATATTGACGCAAGAAGAGCTAGGCTTCCTCATTCAGTCCAGTGGCAAGCTTGACAATATCGTCAGCGTGTTGACTAATATCACCGTCGTATCCACCGATATAACGGCAACTCATCTCAATATGCAGATTAGCGGAGATATTAGCCTTACGGGTAGCAACGCCAAGTACGCCGTATTGTTGCCTGACAAAGTGTACGTCAACGTTTACGTGGATACCGTTGCTCTCAAAGACAAAATTGCGGGCGCTGACGTGACTTGCACGAGCTTTGATATAGACGGCATGACGGTCGACGAGATGAACGACTTCTTCGCGTTGGCTACCAAGCTCGGTGGCAGTGAAGTGACTGCTACACAAGTAAGCAATACGCTAGAAAACAATATCTATGGCTTTATGTCTGATATCGAGGCGGGCGGAACGATAGAGATAGTATTCCAAGTCGGCGCAATGAAGCTCAACACTACGGTGTTCGATATTGCGGTAAGCCAAATTTATTCCGACACCGACCCATCGCTCAAGCCTACCAACGTACAGCTTAGAAGCGTATTGCAAAAAGTCAACGTTATACCTGCAGAGCTTGCCGAAGAGAATATCGCAAGCGATATGACGAGATTGGCAAACGATATCAGCGACAAGTATTATCTCAACACGGCTATTGATGCCAATGCCGACGTATCTAGTCAAATCGCTAGTGTTGCAAGAGATTACTCTACTTTGATAAGCGGTCAACGTATGGCGAACGACACGAGGGTGGTCACCGACGGCAACGTCCTCAAACCTCAGGCAAGCGGCGGAGAACTCGGAAGACTGCTCAGCGGTGACGTTACCGTGAGTGCAGAGGGTCTCCAAAACGTAGAAATGACTAGCCTTACGATCACTTCTACCACTACCTTGCGTATAGTATTTACCGCTACGGTCGAGTCGGCAACAACCGACAAATATTCGACGCTGTTGCCAACTAGCGTGGCAATAGTAGTGGACGTAGATACCGCCAAGGTTAGCGGAAGCGAAGTGTGCACTAGCTTTACCATCAACGAAATGGACGATGCCGATTTGGAGGTATTCTGCAACCTCTTCAAGGTGGTTGCTAACAAGACTGTAACGCCTACCACTATCAACGCCGACGCTTCTGACAAAGTAAAAGCCAAGATGGGCGATATGATGGGCGGTGCTACGATGACTTACGATACTGCCGAAATCAACGCCAACTGCAAGGGCGGAACGGTAACCTTCGCAAGCATATACGGATTGGCAATCAGCAATATCTACAGCGACGGAGCTAAACCAAGCGAATTGGAGTTCCAAAATATGATGAAGTCGTTGTTTACTCTCACACCAACCGTGGGACAGACTAATATCAACTCAACGACCGACAAGATGACTTCTTCACAAATCAACTCGACGTACGTGACTACGCCATATATACACGGAGAAGTCACAATGGAAATCAGTGATCGTAACATAGGAGCAACCTTGCTTGCGAGCGAAGATTCCGGTAGCGGCGTATCCACGTCTTTGGGATTGACCAAAAAGAGCGTGGACTACAAGCAAGTGCTTATGTTCAATCCTAACTACGTCAATGCGACCACGGTCAAAGAAGGTCTTAGTGGAATTACCTTTACCGACGGACATTCGTATATGTTGATGACGCTCAATATCAAGACGAGTGGACTTATGAACAAGACCACGACTTTGCTCCCTACCAGCATTGACGCAACGGTATCTATCGACGTAGACGCTGCCGATTATACTACCGGCTTGACCTTCAACAATATGACGGAAGGCGAGCAAAAGATACTCAAAGATATCATCAACAGCAACCGTACGGCGAGCGAAGGCAACACGACCTTGTTTGATTCTACCAACACGCTCAAAACTAAGATACTCACTACCGAGATTATCAGCATTAGTTCGATTGGTGGAATGCCTATATCCAAACAGTGGACTATCAAGGACATCTTGGACAACGTAGTCAAAGCTGACGGCTACGGCGTAAGACACAGTGGCAACACTTTGTTCACCGGCAATTACGGTGGATTTATCCGCGTAGAACAAAGCGTAACGATTTAGCGCCAAAAAGCCGATTTTATCGGCTTTTTGAATGCAAATTATCCCAACATAGCTAAATTTTCGCTATTTAATAGCATATAGTATTGGCTACACGCCATATATAGTCGCAAAATAACGCGCGTATAGAGAGGACGTTGGA
>JBJETT010000002.1:114981-128378 GCA_051883455.1 Christensenellales bacterium
TACCATCAATAGTCGTTGGAAAAGGCTATATAATCGCGAAATAATACGCATATAGAGAGGACGTTGGATACCATCAATAGTCGTTGGAAAAGGCTATATAATCGCGAAATAATACGCATATAGGGCTTAGTCAAGTATATAAACTTTGACCAACTACTACCAGCCATACAATCGCAAAATAATATGCGTATAGATAGGATTAGTTATTGACCTATACGCTAGCGATAAGATATAATAACATACAAAAATAGGGTACTATATGGACAACTTAAAAATCAGAGTTACTTACGAACAAGACGACAACGTATATATAACGGGCGTGAGCAACGACGACCTTCGCATTGATTTGACTTGTCAAGGCGAAAGAATAATCATGAATATCAGCGCGTTCAAGACGATAAGACTACTTGAGTGCGCCATGAGTTTTGAGTATAATTTTGACAAGTCCGACAAGGTCTTTTGCAACGGCTATCAGTCTTGGACCACCAGCCGTGAGGTGACTATATATCACAAGCAAAAGGGCTTGCGCGGTATTGGCAAGTTAAATCCAATCAAAAAGTACGCTATCCTTACGGGCGACTATTCTTTTTATAAATATCGCAATCTCACGGGCTTGTTCCACGGTTACACCTACGGCTACGTAAGACGCTTGGACGAGCTATGCCTCGTTGGCTCACTCAACGAAAAAAACGCCTTTACGATAGTGGGCTTCGAACCCTATCGTCATCGCATCAAGATTTCTAAGGACGTAGAGGGCACTACCCTCGAGCAAGGCGAGGTATTCGAGGGTATCAACGTAGTAGTTTTGAACGGCGGATACGACGAAGTATTTGACAAGTATTTTGCCTTGCTCGACCTACCTAAGCCAAGGGTGGATAGACTTGCAGGCTATACTAGTTGGTACAACAACTTTGGCAAGATAACCGAAGAACAACTACTTGGCGACTTGCAAGCGATATCTCAGTACGGCGACAAGATAGACTTGTTCCAGATAGATGACGGCTATCAGTCGGCAGTGGGCGATTGGCTTACCGTCAAAGAGAATAAATTTCCTCACGGTATGAAGTACCTTGCCGACGCCATTCACGCCAAGGGCTACAAGGCGGGAATATGGCTTGCTCCGACTCTCGTTGCACGCGCTAGCAAGGTTGCCAAAGAACACCCCGATTGGCTACTGAGGTATGAGGGTGGCAAACTCGTGTCGGGTGGAATAGGCTGGGGCGGTGCCTTCGTGCTCGATATAGAAAAAGAAGAAGTTAGAGGGTATCTAAAGCACGTCTTCGAGGTAATTTTGGGCGAGTGGGGCTACGATATGGTCAAGCTTGACTTCTTGTATTCTTCTTGCTATATTCCACGTAACAACAAGACTCGTGGTAGAATAATGCACGAAACTATGCAATTCCTTAGAGAGTGCGTGGGCGATAAGCTTATACTAGGTTGCGGTATGCCGCTAGCTTCGGGTTGGGGCTTGGTAGATATGTGTCGTACGGGTTGTGACGTGGACCTTACGTACAAGCCGAGATTTTATACCAAATGCACCAATCAAGAGATTATCTGCACCCAAAACTCTATATATAACACAATCTTTCGCAGACATCTCAACGGAAGAGCTTTTGCCCTTGACCCCGACGTGTTTTTTGCAAGGGACAACAACCTCAAGTTCGACGAGCAACAAAAGAAAATTCTTGCTACCGTCAACTCAATGATGGGTGGGGTATGCTTCGTATCCGACGACGTATCCACCTACGACGATGAGGGCAAAAGGCTATTCGAAGAGGCAATAGAAAGGTGCGATATCAAGATATCGTCTTGCGAAAAAGTCGGCAACAACGTAATAATAAAATATATTCAAAACGGCGAAGAAAAACTCTTTAATTTTGATATCGAAAAAGGAAAAATCATCGGTAAATGAAGAGCAAAACCTACAAAAAAATAAGTCGAAGTATAGACAAGCAAAAAGACAGTCAAAAGATGAAAAAGGCCGATAGATTGTTTCCTCAATCCGACTATGGTTTGACTGCTACTCAAGTTGAGTCTAGACAAAACGACCACCTCACCAACCACAAAAACAAACAAGAGAGCAAGTCGTATCTAAGGATTGTCACCGACAACCTCTTCAACTTTTGCAATATCGTTTGTATTGCGCTGGTTATTTTGCTATGTAGTATTGGCGCGTGGGATTATACCTTGTCCACCAGCATAATTTTGGTCAATATCGTCATAGGAATTTGGCAAGAAGTCAAAGCCAAAAAAGCCGTGTCGAAGCTCGCAATCGTACATAAGGCGGGTGTCAAGGTAGTAAGAGAGGGCAAAGAAGGAGAAATCGACAGCTCGGATATCGTGCTTGACGACGTGATAGTATTGGGTGCGGGAGCACAAGCGCCCGTAGATTGCGTGTTGCTTGACGGATATATGGAAGTTGACGAGTCGATACTTACGGGCGAAAGCGTGCCTATTAGAAAGAATATCGGCGACAATATTTTGGCGGGCAGTCACATAGTGGCGGGCGAAGCCAGATGCCGTGCCGACCGCGTGGGTAAAGACTGCTACATAGAGAAGATTTTGCGTATTGCAAGCAAATTCAACAAGCCAAAATCTATGATTTTCAACACCCTCAACTTTATCATCAAGTGCCTAAGTTGTGTGCTGGTGGTGTTGGGTGTGTTTATATTTTTGTCAGAAAAGCTGACTATGACGGGGCAGTGGCGTGACCTCATAATTACCGTGGCAAGCTCTATATTGGGAATGCTACCCGTGGGTATGTTTATGCTTACCTCGACTGCGCTTGCAGGCTCGGTACTCAAGCTGTCTAAGACGGGGGCTTTGCCTCAAGATATTTACGCTATTGAAATGTTGGCGCAAGTCGACACATTGCTATTGGACAAGACGGGCACTTTGACCGACGGTCAAATGAAGGTCGTCGACGTCAAAATTCTTGACCCGCAAGTTGACGTGCGTAGCATCATGGCGTCTATCAATTATTGGACGAGGGACAACAAGCCTACTGCACGCGCACTCGTAGATTACTTTGGCGGTAGCTTCGACAACGCCTCCCAAGATAGCGGCGAAGTCAAGCAACAGCTCTCTTTAGTGATGGACTGTGACGAAGTGAGGAGCTTCTCCTCTCTAAGAAAGTGTAGCGCAATCAAGATAGGCGAAAATTGCTATTTTTTGGGTGCGCCCGACTACGTTGCCGTGCCGTCGGAAGAAACGGAAAGATACTGCCACGACAACGCTTGCGTGGGCAAAAGAACGATAATGCTATCAACCGCCAAGGGCGATATCGACAATCTTGATAAGAGTAACGCTACCCCTATAGCGTTATTTGCCTTAGAGGATAGATTGAGAGAAAACGTCAAGGACACGTTGGATTGGTTTGCTCGCAACGACGTGGATATCAAGATAATTTCGGGCGACAACCCCGAGACTGTGAGCTATATTGCCTCTAAAGCGGGTGTTAGAGAGGCGGAGAGATACCTCAACTGCTCGGTAGTCGACAGCATGTCTAGCGACGTGGTGGAAGATACGGTGGTCTTTGGTAGAGTGTCACCGTCGCAAAAGGAAGAAATAGTCAAGGCTCTGCAAGACAAGGGCAGGGTCGTGGGTATGATAGGCGACGGAGTCAACGACATTCAAGCCCTCAAAGAGAGCGACTGCTCTATATCCTTCCTCGGTGCGCACGAGGTGGCTCGCAATATCTCGAGAATAGTACTTCTCAACAACGACTTCGGCGCAATGCCTAATATCGTGAGAGAGGGTAGACGAGTTATCAACAACATGGAAAAGGTGTCGTCACTGTACATTATGAAGACTATCTTTATAATGGTGATGACCTTCGTCTTTTCGATAATAACGCTGGCAACCCATACGCCAAGCTATCCTTTTGACACCAAGAAGATAATGATAGTCGAGATGTTCGTCATAGGCTTGCCTACCTATATATACGCATTCCAGCCTAACGACGCTCGAATAAGCGGACGATTTATGCACAATATCATCAAGTCGAGCATATCGGCACTAGTGGGACTGTGCGTGGCTGTATTCGTTACGTACGCGCTCAACTTTAGGGTAGACTTCGGCGGTGTGGAAAATCTAGAGAACTACCGCAATTCGCTATTGACGATAGCTTTGATAGTGGCAAGCTTCGGGGCAATGCTCATAATATCGTCACCGCTAAATAAACTGCGCGCTTGCGTGATAGCGACTATGATAGTTTTGACGGTGGCGTCGGTATATATCGACTCGCATTACTTAGGCAATTTGTTCTTTGGCTTAGAGGTCGTGGCATGGCGACATTTGCCATACGCTCTACTGGGCGGACTTATAGGAACGGGCAGTCACCTTGCGCTATATTGGATAGTGGAGGCTATGGACAAAAAGTGGGGCGATGAAATCAACGAAAGAGCCAAGCGAATAGCTAGAGCTATCAAGACCAAGATGAAGAGGAGTAGAAAGGATGCACACCAATCATAGAGAAAGAATGAGACAGCGTGTGCTCAATGAAGGGCTGGAGAATTTTCAGGAACACGAGGTGTTAGAATACTTGCTGTATCCCTTTATTCCTCGCAAGGACACCAATCCCATTGCTCACGAACTCATCACTCGATTTGGCTCTTTGGCGGGAGTGTTGGAGTCGGACTACAATGCGCTGAAAGAAGTACCCAATATGACTCAAAAAGCGGCGTTATTTCTTTCGTCCATGCCACAAGTAGTCAAAAAGTACAACGTCAGCAAGTTTGGACCAAAGCCCGATTTGTCCACTCACGGCAAAGTCAAAGAGTATTGTCAAATCTTACTATCCGACCTAAATTACGAGGTATTGTATTTGCTCGCCGTGGATAACAAAGGCAAGCTTATCAATAAGAGCCTCATAGGTCAAGGCAGTATAGACGACTGCAAACTGATGACTAGAGAGATGGTGATGATGTGTCACAACCTTGCGTCGCCCAACGCGTATATCGTGCACAATCACCCGAGTGGTGACGCTAAGCCAAGCCTAACCGATATAGAGTTTACCAAGTGGGCTACCGCTGCGCTAGAAATGCTGGGCGTGAGATTGATAGACCACCTAATCGTAGCAAAACAACAAGTGTATAGCTTTGAAAGAGACGGTAAACTTGGCGAATTTAGAGATAAGTATTACGAGCTGATGGACAGCCAAAGTTTGTCAGACAAATATTAGGAGGTATTATGGATTACGTTGCTAAGCAAGATCGCTACCAAAAGACTAGGTACAACTATTGTGGCAACAGTGGATTGAAGTTGCCTGAGATGTCGCTCGGCTTGTGGCAAAATTTTGGCACCAACAGCGATATGGAAGTGTGCAAAGACATTATTACGACTGCCTTTGACAACGGCATAACGCACTTTGACCTAGCCAACAATTACGGACCTCTTCCGGGTAGTGCAGAGAGCAACTTTGGCAAAATTCTCTCGACCACGCTAAGGGGATATCGCGACGAGCTTGTAATATCCACCAAGGCGGGCTACACTATGTGGGACGGACCGTACGGGGATTGGGGTAGCAAAAAATACCTCGTTGCCAGTCTTGACCAAAGCCTAAAAAGAATGGGGCTAGACTACGTGGATATATTCTATCACCATAGACCCGACCCGAATACTCCTCTGGAAGAGACGGCGCACGCACTCGACCTCATCGTCAAGCAGGGCAAAGCCTTGTACGTGGGTATATCCAACTACAACGCCGAGCAAACCTTGCAAATGACGCAACTATTGAGAGAAAAGGGCACGCCTTTTATCATTCATCAAGCAAGATATAATATGCTTGATAGATGGATAGAGCAAGGCGAAACTAGCCTTTGCGACGTGCTGGCAGAGAATGGTATCGGCTGTATCGCCTTTAGTCCGCTTGCGCAAGGTATGTTGAGCGAAAAGTACTTCGACGGTATCCCTGCCGACAGCCGTCGCGCCAAGAACGGCTTTACCATGGACAGAATATTTAAGAGTGACAACATAGACAAGGCGATGAGATTGAGTAGAATTGCCTTTGAGAGAGGACAGAGCTTGGCGCAAATGGCAATAAGTTGGATAATGCGCAATCCCGTTATTACCAGCGTGCTAGTGGGTGTAAGCAGTACCAAACAGCTTTTGCAAAATCTACAAGCACTAGAGAATACTCAATTTAGCGATATAGAAATCGACGAAATCGAAGATATTTTGCAGTAATCAATTGCTTTTACAAAAAAAGAAAATCGGTTGTAATCAACCGATTTTTTGATTGCTTTGTTAAATTATTCCGTCAAGTGTTGCACTTGCTTTGCTAATTAGCTATTGGTGTAGATTAGGCGAATAGTTAGGAGGAAGTTGAGTCGTCGTCCTTGCCCTTACGCGTATCTGACACGCAAGCGTCGGTTGCAAGAAATACTTTGACGCCCTTGGCACAAAGCTTGCTTATTGCAAAGTAAACGGCTGTGCCGAGCAAGTATATTACCACACCTTGAGATACCAACAAAAAGGCTACTTGGAGCATATACACGTAGTCCAAAGAACCGTACGCAAAGTACCATATTACAGGCAAGAAAAAGGCGTTGAGAAGTACCGGTGGCAGACCGCCTAACAATATCTTGAGCAGGTTGGACTTGATAAATTTGCCTACTAGATAGGTGAGTAAACTAGCTACCAGCGTGATAAGGCTGCCAACGATGACGTCTGCTAACACGCAACCCGTGATAATATTGGAGAGCAAACAGCCCACGAATAGAGCGGGTATTGCTTCGACGTAAAACAACGGTAGTAGGGTGAGAGCTTCGGATACTCTAAATTGGATTGCTCCCGACGCAACGGGGAAGACCAAAAAGGTGAGTGCAATATACATTGCTGCAATTATGCCTGCACGCGCAAGCATACGGGTTGAGAAACCTTTCATAAAAATACCTCGGTTTTTTTATTCAGAAGTGTTTACCGAAAACCTTCTGTAACATAGATATACCACATTTTTTGGGGGTGTGGCAAGCGTTTTGAGGGCGTTTTATAAATCGTCTGCGTCTTGCGTAGGAATATCGTCAAATTCCGATGTGCCCGTATAACTGCCGTTGGGATCAAATGGCGACGACATGGGGCGCTCGGTTGAGTGAGTACTGCGATATCGTAAAAAAATTGGACGAAGCTTGTTCATAATAGTCTCCTATATTAAAAATTGTCGACACGTATCGACTTTTTGGCGTCGGTTGAAGTTGACATTGATATTGTGAGCATAAAGGGCGTCTTTATGCCTATATATTACAAGTAAAAATATTGTAAACACGACTAAGAAAACGGGGAGAATATGGACAACGAGGGGTGGCTGTGTTATAATATATTGCAAGGAGCAAGTATGAGCAAGAAGTATAATGCAAAGCCACTTAGAATAAGAAAATCTTATTCGTTGTTTAATTCTTACGTATATCTTAGCGGTGTAAAGGCCTGCTACAAATACGACAGTAGAGTAAGGAAAATATTTGACGAAATGCCCGACGGCTTCGACCTAGTAATCGGGGTGTTGGACAGACACCACGCAGCTTTGATTACTAAGTTGGACGGTGAACTACAATGTAAAATCGTCGTGGATTACATATCATCTAACAATTCTTTGCAGATTATGTTTAAGAACCTTGCCAGCGAAGAGATCGTGCTCGGCAACCAGATATCGTTTTTCCAAGCTTATACGCAAGGTAGGCTAATTACCGTAGGCGACAACCTGCTCGCCGTCAAGTACATAAAAATGATGATGATAGTGCAAAGCTACCTTGCCTCGATTAGACAAAGAAAGGAGGCTTTGCCGGAATCGTTGCCTCTCGAGGTTGCACCTGCCGTGGTCAAGTCGAGAGTAATGTTTAGAGGTTTGCTATGAACAAGTTTTATCAATTTTCTAACAAAGTAAAGATTTTGACGGGCAAAGGCAGTATCTACGAACTGGCAAAAGAGATGGTTTTGTTTGGCGCAAGAAATATTTTGGTAGTGTCGGATCGCAATATCAAAAAACTAGGATATATCGACGTCATCAAAAAGATTATCGCCACCAATACTCGCCTTAGGATTAACGCCACTTACGTCAACGTGCCTAGAGGCTCTTCTATGGACACGATAGAAGAAGCCTATACGCTCTTCAAGGACAACAGTTGTGACAGCATTATCGCTTGCGGTGGTGGCTCTGTCATCAATACCGCCAAATGCCTAAAGCTTATGGTGGCGACTAAGACCAAAAAAATCTCGCAACTGTGCGGTACGGGTTACGCTCGCAAGCAAGGTGACATTCCTTTCGGCGTGGTAGCAACGACCGTGGGCGGTGGTAGCGATATAGCCGAAACGGCTAGCATCATCGACGAGCGCAATATGACCAGACACGAGTTTTCTTCCGAAATTATGCAACCTGATTTTTGTATACTTGACCCAACCTTCGTAGAGTCTTTGCCCGACGATAGGTTCGTGCTAGGCGCTATCGAATTGCTTATCAACAGTGCGGAAGCCTATCTCAACAAGCGATACAATCCTATCAGCAACAATTACGCCTTGTTTTCTATCAAAAATTTGAGCAAGGTTATGGACGACTTCGTCAGCAACGGCAAGCTTAGCGAAAGCAACTGCGTTGAGATACAAGAATGCTCAGCCCTTTCGGGTATGGCGCTCGCAAGCTCTATGGGCGGTCTTAGTCACGCGCTCACCAATGCGATTTGCGCTTGTTCGCAAGCCTACCATAACTTGGTGCTTGCGGTAGTATTCCCCGTATGCTTGGCAGAGAGATTGGACGAGGACGCCGAGGACCTAACAACCATATTGAGATATATGGTAACGCAAGAAGAATGGAACAAAATAGACGAGGACAAACGCCCGGGTTATTTTGTAGAAAAATCCTGCACCTTCATCAAAGCGGTGTTGGAAAAGTACGGACTGCCACGTAGATTGAAGGATATGGGAATAGAAAAAGAGTCGCTGGAGCATATTGCAGAGCTAGCGTGCAACGATAGCGTTTTGCTTACTAACGCTAAGTGGTACGAAAAGAGCGATATGATGAAGATTTTGGAAATGTGTTGGTGAGGTGAATATGGTCAAGATTTCCGACAATAATATCAAATTTATCATAGGCGAAAAGTCGCTGGAAAACCTCGCCTACGAGATTAGACTAGAGGGCTGTGACAAGCCTATGTTGGTATGCGACGATATGGCGAGAAGATTGGGATACAAGAGTATTTTGCTAAAGGCATTTGACGGCACCGACACTGATATCAACTATATCGACCACTCTATCGGCGATATTGCCACTACCAACGACTGTGAAAGAATAGTCAAAGAATTTATCAAAAGTGACAGCGATTGTATGATTTTGCTAGGCAAAAAAGCCGTGATGAGCGCAGGCAAAATAAGCAAAATAATGCTGTGTGAGGGCGAATTGAACGTCGCCGACTACGAGGGAAAAGACCTAAGCTCAATCGAGGTCAAGAAAATCCCATTGTTCGTCGTTCCTACCAACTACGCCAGCGGTATAGAATGCTCTAGCAAGGTAAGGATATATTCCCCCGACTTTAAGACGATATACCAATTCGACAGCGTGTACGCCCAAAGCGACGTGGTGGTGTGCGACTCTCGCATGACTGACATAACCCCACCGAAAGCCGTGGCTTCGTACGGACTTTACGCCTTGGCAATGGCGGTGGACGGCTACGTGAAAAGCGGAGACAGCTTGTACACCAAGCCGTATGCTTTGACGGCTATCGAGATTTTGAGAGAACACCTAGTCAAAGGTATCTTGAAGGGCACGGACAAAGACCACCGTAGAGAAATTATGTCGGCTGTGGTGATTGCAGGCTGTGGCTATTATCAACTGGAAAAGAACTTTTTGGCGGTGCTCAGCGACGTAATCAGCGATAGATATAAGGTCAATCAAGCCAACGTAATGGCAATTTTGTTCCGTCATTATATAGCGAGTGCGGGCGTAGATAAAGAGGTGCTAAGTCAGTTGAGAGTGTGCTTTGACGACTCGAAAAGCGGGGACGACGCTCAAGCCGTGCTCGAAAAAATCGAAGCGATATATCACGAGATTGACGAGGCTGTCAATTATAACAGCCGTCTCGGTGACTTCAATATATCTAAGTCGGACTTTGCTTCTATTGCCGAAGAAACTATTGCGGCAGCCGACGTCAAGTCTGACGAGCTAAGTTATTCTTTTATAATCAATCTTTTGGAAGAAGCTTATTGATGCAACACAACTACCACGAGCAAATGTGTCAAATAATCGATGACAACGAAAAGCGGGGGATAAGACCTCGGCTTTTGTTGCATATTTGTTGTGCGCCTTGCGCCGGCGTGTGCTTAGAAAGATTGGTGGGAGCCTTTGAGATAACGCTATTGTTTTATAATCCCAACATAACCGATATTAAGGAGTACGAGCTGAGGAAGAGCGAGGTGCTGAGATTGGTACAAAGTTGGGATGGAAAAGTCAAATTTCTCGATACAGGTCACCAAAAATCCGATTTTGAAAAAATAGCCGCGGGTAGAGAAAGCTGTCCCGAAGGCGGTGAAAGATGTATGGCGTGCTATGCACTGAGATTGTCCTACACTGCCCAAGTTGCCAAGAGAGAAGGGTACGATTATTTTGCCTCCACTTTATCGGTGTCGCCTCACAAGGACAGCAAAAAGCTCAATGAGATTGGCAAGGCTTGCGAGGCAAAGTACGGCGTAAAGCATTTACCTAACGACTTTAAGAAAAAAGACGGATACAAGAGGTCTTGCGAGATTAGCGCTCGGATGGGATTTTATAGACAAAATTATTGTGGCTGTGAATATTCGAGGCGTAGTCGTAATTTGGAAGAAGATAATATTTGACCATCTATCTAGTGCAATAAAAATTATTTTGACATAACAATACATTTATGTTATATTTAAGTTGCATATATATTTTGTTTGCAACGTAAAATGCGGAGGAATAGGATAATCAATGGAAAACAACGAGATTTCTTTTAAGTCTATTTGGCAAAAAATTAAAAAAGCCGGCGTGAGAATAGTCATCTATTCTATTATTGCCGTGATAGTTTTGACAGCAATATTGGGTGTTGTTTCCATAACTACTAAAAGTAGTAGTTATGAAGCGAGAATCATGTTTAACAACGAATACGCCAACGAAGGAATGTCACCTTGGAATACCAAGTTCGACCCAAGCGGTGAGATAAAATCTAGTTACGTAGTCAATCAAGCACTAGAGAATATAGGACTGAGTGAAGAACAACGTATCAAATTGTTGCCTAAAGTAATTGCGGGTTTGTCGGTAACGGCAGACTTTGACGCAACGAGCGACGAGAGCAAAACGCTCAATTCTTTCTCCTATACCGTGACGCTGGCAAGTAACAAAGATTTGGGACTGAGCAAAGTAAAAATGCAGGAACTGCTCGACAACGTGTGCGACGTCTTTATCAAAAATTATAAGAGCAAATATAGTTACGACAATTTTGCACAGTCAGTCAGCGCCGATACCGTCAAAAAATACAACTTTATTCAAGCTATTGATACGTTAGAAAGCAACATGCTCGGAGCAATTAACGTTGCGGAGTCTTTGGCAAAAGTCAATCCAACGTTTAGAGCAACCGAGTCTAAGATGAACTTCTCGGATATAGTTGCGGAGCTCAACGCAAATAAGACCAAATTGGTTGCTCTCAAAGCATACTTGACCGAGACGGGTGTGCAGTCTAGCCAAACCGCTACTTCTAGCGAAGTTGCTTATCTCAAACAAATCGAGAACGAGATGCAGAGTGCGATAGATTCGTTGACGAGTATGATTACTTCGGCAACGACGAGCCTTGACAAGCTTGCCAACGGACTTGGTAATATCAAGGTTAGCCAAGACGGCACTTTGGTCTACGACGATTCTAACTATTTCGCTATCGTCAAACAGTTGTTAGAACTGGAGCAGAAAAAAGCCGACGCAAGTCTGAGATTGAGCGCCGTGCAAGAGATAAAACTCGCTTACGGACCTACTTCAGTATTTTCTACCGCAAGTAACGAGCAAAAGGCAACGATGATTGCCAATGCTGAGAATATGGTTGCGAATATCGCAAGCGAATTGGACAGCACTAACAAAAAGCTCAACGACGCTATCGCCGAATACAACGACGTAGAAAACCTAAAAAATGCGGTAGTTAAGTTGCAATCTGCAAAAGCAATGTCCATAGAAGGATTGGGCGTCAAAACTATCGTCATCGCAGACGTCGCTGCGGTAATTGTAGCTTTTGTAATAGCATTGATTGTAACCGACGTAAAATCAAAAAAGAAATCAACCGCTAATCCTACCGAAGTTGTAGATAAAGCAGAATAAAACTAAAAGCAACGCTTGCTCCCCGATTAGGGGAGCATTTTTTTTGACAAAACGTCCAAATTAAGCGTAGTAGGACAAAATTTTTTTGCGTATTTGCGAACGGTAGGAGCAAGAGCATATAAGCTAGACTTTCATATCAAGTAAAATGCCACCATATAATATTGTGGTGATTGTATGAAAGATATCGGTTATTATAACGGTAAAATAGACGAACTGGAAAATATGCAAGTGCCTATGTTGGATAGGGCTTGCTATTTTGCCGACGGATTGTACGAGGTAGCCTACGCATTTGGACGTAAAGTATATTGCTTGGACGAGCATTTGGATAGACTGTGGGAAGGGTGCAAAATTGTTGATATCAAACCAAACTTTGACAAAACGCAGCTCAAGCAGATTATAGAAAAATTGGTGCAAATGCTAGATAGCCCCGACCAACAAATTTACGTGCAAATATCTAGAGGATGCGGACTGCGACAACACGAATATTGCGACGATATGAGCCCTAATCTATGGATTATGTTACGGGGACAAAGAGTCAAAGATATGAGCTTGCCTTACAGGTTGGTAAGTATGCAAGATATAAGACACGGGCTATGCAACGTCAAGTCGCTCAACTTGCTTGGCAACGTATTGGCAAGTAAATATGCCGCTGATTGCAACGTAGACGAGTGTGTACTGATAAGGGACGGAATAGTCAAAGAGTGTAGTCACAGCAGTATCGGGTTGATTAAGGGCGGGAGATTGATATTCCCTATATGCGACCACTATTGTCTGAGAGGTGTGAGTAGAGAAAAGATTGCTATTATTGGCAAAGAAATGGGGATGTGCGTGCAAGAGAGCGACTTTGGGCTAGCGGAATTGTACGAAGCCGATGAGGTGATAGTGTGCAGCTCCGGCGCGCCTTGCATGAGGGTAATTAGCCTTGACGGAATGAAGGTTGGCGGTAGAGCAACGGAGATCGTAGAGCATATCCAACAGCAAATAGCTAAGGTGATAAGATATGAAGGATAGGTGTTGGGCATGCATCAGCTTGTCGCGTATCGCAAGCAACGTCAAGGCAATAAAAAGAATGGCGAGAGCTGACAATTTGATGATA
>JBJETT010000003.1:0-2090 GCA_051883455.1 Christensenellales bacterium
TATACATTTTTATATTTTCTGTCAAAAGTATAAATGACTATGGAAGTATTCTTCCGTAAAATATTTTGGAGGTAAATCGTGACCGTAAATGATGCCGTGGCAAAACGAGTTGTCGGTTTGCTAACCCAAAAGAATATGTCTCAATATCGCTTAGAGCAGTTGTCGGGCATTCCTCACGGACATATGCAATGGATATTAAGCGGCAAAAGCAAAACCGTCACTCTATCTACGGTAATGCGATTGGCAAGCGGTTTCGGTATGACGACGATAGAATTTTTGGACGACGATATCTTTTCGTTTGACAATCTAGACGTAGAATAACAAAATTTATAAGCAACTAAAAACCTTCCTTGAACCAAGGAAGGTTTTATTTTTTTGACTGTAGATGCGAGTTTACCGTTTCCTTTGGGTGCGTAGATGCGAGTAAGACAAGGAGTACGCGGATTTTGTACAGGGAGCATACTTCTTGTATGTGACCAAACAAAAACGTAAGTTACGACACAGTATTACGACGCATATACACTCCCAAAGCGAGGGGAGCGTACTTGACGTACGTGAGCAAGAAAAGTTGTACAACAGTAAAGTCTGTTAGGATAGTTTTGACTGCGTAGATGCGAGCAAGACAAGGAGAACGAGTATTGCGTAAGGGAGCATACTTGGGCGTATGTGACCGCAACGCAAACGGAAGTTCGACGCCGTATTGCGAAGTATATACACGGTCAAAAAAAAAGCACACCAAACCCTGCGCTATCGCAACAAGCTTTGGTGCGCTTAGTAAACTAAATAAAACTAAATTACAGGTCCATTTTGTTGAGCAAATCTTTAAGCGCTTTCATCTCTTCGGCACTCAAAGTTACACCTTTACCCATTTTATCGTTCTCTGGGGACCATTCTCTGATATCGTATTTAGCCTCTTTGCCGTTCCAGCTGATGAGCTTAACTTCCTTCTTCCAGCCTTTGCTAGACTCAGACAATTGTCCGTAATTGGTGATAACTTCGTATGTAAATTCTGCCATAATACTTCCTCCAAATAAGTATACGTTTATTATAATATATCATATAAAATTATAAAATACAATAATATTATAAAAATTTTTTAATAAATATTTAATTTTTTTATTTATATCTTTATTTATATTGTATAATTTTATTTAGTCATGGCGATTTTAATGAAGTGCGTCCAACATATTTCACCTTCCCGCCATGCCATACTATTGATATTGCGGGCAATATATGCCATTGTGGCGTAGTATTGTCTGCTTTATTTTACGCAAGACTTAGCAAAAATCTTGAAGGAATATTCGATAGGTGCGGTCGAAGTGTGTCTATGCTCGTATCGCGTATCCTCGCCACAGCTATTGCTACCTACGCCTCTGACGAAGCCGTCTACCTTGATTACGGTCTTGTCTTGATAGGTCAACTCTTGTCTATGCTTAGCCTCAGCTACTACCTTGTCGTCAAACGGCAACGTAGAGAAATTGAACGGCTTGCCGATTGCCTCGAAGACAAGACCTTCGCCATCGTCATTTGTCACTTCAAACCACCTCGTATCTCCCCTATTGCCGCTGTCTTGCGGTCTTATATAAGGCTCGTACATTTTGTCGACCTTGCTCTCGTATATGCCGATTGAAGAATGGGTGTTGAAGTCGCTATAGTTTTCTTTGTCGCCTCTGCCGTAGTATCTTACGTTGCAAAACTCTTTAGGTATCTCCAAGGTCAAGCCGAATTTAGGCAAGTCGTAGCCCCTTGCTCTCTCCAACCTCGTATCCACGTCGATATGTCCGTTGCCGTATACGGTATAGGTGCTCGTGACTATCATCTTAACTTTGCCTTTGATTTGCAATTCGAACTCGAGATAAATCTCTACCTTGCCCACCAACTTCTTGCTGTCAAAGCTTCTAAGTTGGAACTCAGCGGTGTCGAGTCCTTGTCTATGCCAAATCTTGCCCACATTGATATAGTTGTCGATAAGCGGTCTATACACGCTCGGATATAGTCCCGCGGTGTGCGCACCCGAAAGCATATATTCTTTGTCGTTGACGACGTAGCTGATGAGTCTGCCGTTGGCTCTGTCAATGACGACTTTGCCG
>JBJETT010000004.1:0-3794 GCA_051883455.1 Christensenellales bacterium
TTAGTTAGAATGCGACTTGTATTTAAGCGCTGTGCTAAGGAAATGATACGTCTAATGAAATACGAGAAATTTGTATGCTAAAAACTCGATACGTGTCGATATTTTGCGAAAACACGTTATTTGCTTTTAGTTTTCAGTTGTTCTAGTGGCGTGATAACGACGATAAAGTATGGCAATTTGTTGACGAATATTTTACGCAAGAAAAGCGTTGACTAGGTTTATTTTTTGTTTGTCTATTTACTTTATCTTTTTATTATGGTATAATATAAAAGTTAATTGAGGTGCACTATGCAATACAATATTTTTATAGTTGAGGACGATAAAAGCATTAGAGATATGTACGAAATGGCTTTTTCGCAAGAAGAGTTTAATATCTCTACGTTTGTTATGGCAGAGACGATGTTTGACTGTCTCAACAAATATAGCGCCGATTTGATTATACTTGACTTGATGTTGCCGGGTATGGACGGCTTGAGCGCCCTCAAAAAGATAAAAGAAGACAAAAACACGCAAGATATCCCGGTAATTATCGTGTCTGCAAAGGGTGACGAGGCTATCAAGGTCAAGGGACTCGACATGGGCGCCGACGATTATATCGAAAAGCCTTTTGGAATGTTCGAGCTCGTTGCAAGAGTCAAAGCTAATTTGCGCAAAGTCGGTGGCAAGGGCGAAAATAAGATTATTGCTTACAACGATATCGTTATCAACGACGATGAGCATATCGTGACAGTTGGCGGACAACAAGTCAATTTGACGCTCAAAGAGTACAAATTGTTACAGCTTTTGATGCAAAATATTGATAAAGTCGTGGATAGAGAAACGATTTTGCGAAAGGTGTGGGACTACGAATATTTTGGCGAAACCCGCACGCTGGATATGCATATCAAGTCACTGAGAAGCAAGCTTGAAGAGTTTACTCCAATCAAATACATAGCAACTGTGAGAGGCGTAGGCTACAAGTTTTGCAAAGTGAACTATGAAAAATAAACTGCTATTAAAAATAGTTATCGTAACCACCATTGCTTTGCTGATTAGCACCGGCATAAGCATTGGTGTTTTATATTATATCAATCTTACCACAGTCAGGGACAATCTTACCAAAGCCAGCGACACGATAGCCTCGGATATCGTATCTATGAGCGACAGGAACGAGTTGCAAGAATACATTTCCGACGTCAACAATCATATTGTCGGCGTTTGCGTATTGGACGGCAACGATAATATCATTGCTAACTCTATAGAATACGGCTTGCTCAGCGACGAAATGCTCAAAAACAAGCTGTGTAAAATCACGAGAGAAAAGCAAACTTTTAGTTATATAAAACAATTACGTAGAGATGGAAAGACGGTCTTAGTCAAATGCACCTTGGTGAGCAACCCTGCGATAGACCCATCGCAAGAACTCATTGTGATGACGAGTACCGTATTTTTTTACAACAGTAATATGATGAGGATTGTAATAATATTCGGTTTGGCAGTACTATTGGTAGTTTTTGTCGGAGCAAATATTATCATCAATTCTGCAATCAAAGTTGCCGTAGAGCCTATAGGAGAGGTAGGCAATTCGTTGAAAGAAATCGTCAATGGCAATTACAAAAAAGCAAATATCGTCTCGTACGGCGACGAAGAGATAGACAATCTATTTGGTCAGATAGGCGAAATAAGCGACCAAATATCCAATTCGGTGGTAGAACTTAGACAAGAGCAGTCTAAGTCGAGATTTTTGCTCAAAGCAGTCAATCAGGGCGTTATGGCTATAAGCAAGATGGGTACGGTAATGCTTACAAACAACGTAGTTAACGCTATATTTGAGCAGGACGACTTGTCGGGCGCAAGCGTAGAAGAATTTTTCACCCCCGAAGACGTGGCGACTATAAAACAAGCCGTCGTCAACAAGAGTAAAGTCGAGGTTTTCGTAGAGCGAAACGGCAAAATATATCTCGTTGAGGCCGTACCGTTTGACGACGAGAGCGAATTAGAGTTTAGTAATATCAAAATGATTTTGGTCTTTACCGACGTAACGCAAGCCTTCAACGCCGAAAAAATTAGAAACGAGTTTTTTGCCAATGCATCGCACGAGCTCAAGACACCGCTTACTGCGATAGTAGGTTATTCCGAAATCTTGCAGATGCACTCCGACCCTAAGACTATAGACAAATGCGCTAGCGAAATCAACAAAAATGCTCAAAAGATGAGGGAACTTATCAACGATATGCTCAAATTGAGCCGTCTCGAAGCCCAACCGAAGTTGGAAGAGAGCAAGAAGTTTGAATTGTTGCAACTTTGCAAAAAGACGGTAGAGGAGCAAAAAGATGTGGCTGACAATAAGAAAGTCAGCGTGAGAGTAGAGGGTGAAGAGGCGTATATCGTCGGCAAAGAGGATATGATAAAGACCGTAATCGAAAACCTACTCAACAACGCTATCAAGTACAACAAAGAGGACGGCAAAGTCGTTGTAAAAGTGCAAAACAACGACAACTCGGTAGTTTTGAGCGTTGCGGACAACGGAATAGGAATTGCCAAAGAGCATCACGATAGGCTATTTGAGAGATTTTATAAGGTAGACGAGGCTAGGACGAGAACGGAAGAATCTTCTACAGGCTTGGGACTAGCAATCGTCAAACATATTTTACAGATGCACGACGCCAAAATTGCCGTAGAAAGCCAGCTAGGCGTTGGTACTAAGATGACGGTGACCTTCAAAAAAGCACTAGATTAGAATATAAAGGGTTGGCTACAAGTACTCTCAATACGAAAGCTGTCGTTATTATTAAGTTGCGACGTGTCGTGTGCTAGGGTATACAAAAAGCCGTGCAACAATGTCGTGTCATAGCATATATAATATTAGCTAAATGCATACTAATACAAAAAAATAGGAAGAGCCGTTAGACTCTTCCTTTTTGCTAGTTATCAATTAAGCCGTTGGGTCCTCAATGTAATTGATTTTAGCTGCGGCAACTTTGAGGAATTCGCCGTCCTTTTGAGCCGCCTCCAAGCTTCTATTTGGCATGCCCGAACCAAAGACTTTGTTGTCAGGAGTCATCAATTTGTAGGTGAAATAGCCGTTGGCGTCTTTTCCGTAAATTATACTACCTTGATCGACTGCTTTGCGCAACGTTTCGATTTGTCTAGCTCTAGGTCTAATCTTGTAACCTTCGGAGACGAATACCGTAACGCCTTGCTTGTCTTTGATGACAAATCTAAACGGTTTAACCAACTCGTTAGGGATTTGTTCAACGACAAATTTACCTACCTTAGGGTCAATCTTATCGCCGAAAAGTTTGATAATGGTTACGGCTTTGTCATTGTTGACCATTGTAATTGGCGCAAAGTTGGATATCGTGTTGGCAGGGGTAGCTTTGGCTTGTGTAGAAATTGCCTTAGCTTGGCTTGCCTTTTTGGTCTTGGCGTTGGCAGGACGGCTAGACGGTGCTTTGATAAGGTTTGCTTTCTTTGCAACAGGCGCTTTTTTGGTTGTCGAAGGTTTGATAACAGGAGCACTTGAGGTAAGTGTAGCTTGTATCTTGTTGGAAGGAGTAGGGGCTTGTTCTGCCGCAACTTCTTGTGCTACAGGCTCTGGGGTAGGCTCTTCGACCTTTTCCTCAACGACAGGCTCGCTAGTAGGCTCTTCAGCCTTTTCTTCAACGACAGGCTCTGGAACAGGCTCTTCGACCTTTTCCTCAACGACAGGCTCGGTAGTAGGCTCTTCAGCCTTTTCTTCAACGACAGGCTCTGGGGTAGGCTCTTCGACCTTTTCTTCAGCAACAGGCTCAGGAGCAGGCTCTTCAACCTTT
>JBJETT010000004.1:3894-236375 GCA_051883455.1 Christensenellales bacterium
CAGGAGCAGGCTCTTCAACCTTTTCTTCAACGACAGGCTCAGGAGCAGGCTCTTCGACCTTTTCTTCAGCAACAGGCTCAGGAGCAGGCTCTTCAACCTTTTCTTCAACGACAGGCTCAGGAGCAGGCTCTTCAACCTTTTCTTCAACGACAGGCTCAGGAGCAGGCTCTTCAACCTTTTCTTCAACGACAGGCTCAGGAGCAGGCTCTTCAGCCGTTTCTTCAGCTACAGGCTCAGGAGCAGGCTCTTCGACCGTTTCTTCAGCTACAGGCTCGGTAGCAGGCTCTTCAATCTTTTCTTCAGCTACAGGCTCTGGAGCGGGTTCTTCAGCCTTTTCTTCAGCTACAGGCTCAGTAGTAGGCTCTTCAACCTTTTCTTCAACGACAGGCTCGGTAGCAGGCTCTTCAACCTTTTCTTCAACGACCGGCTCAGGGGTAGGCTCCTCGACCTTTTCTTCAAACATTTCGTCTAGAACGTCGTCCATATCAAGGTCGTCAAAGTTGACCTCTTTTTCGTATCTATCGGATACGGGAACTTCGATTTCCTCTTCAGGTTGTTTCTCTTCGGCTTGCTGAGTTTCTTCGGCGTTCTCTGCGTTTTCTTCTGGCTGTTCTGCAGTCGTTTCCTTAGCTTCTTCGTTTTCCTCGCAGTTTTCTTCTATAGTCGTTTCGTTGACTTCTACGCCCGTGGTATTGTCTACAGGGGCTTCTTGTTTAGTCGCAAAGAGTTGTTCTGCCAATTCTTCGATAGGCGTGGCAGCTGACTCGGGGTTAGGAATATCTTTATTTTCTACATAGGCAGGAGTAGGGTTCTTGTATTGCTTTTTGGACATTGCGTACTTAATTTGAACGTCCTTGACAATCTCGTCTGCGTTGTTGAGTTCGGAGTGAGAAACACGCTTTTTGCTCAAAGCGCCAACGATAATAGCACCGATAATGAATATACCGACTACTATTGCTAGCAAAGACCACATAGGAAGTGTGAGCGGACCGATGACGATGTCACCCATGAGAATGGTCTTTATCATTTCAAGAAAGTCGCCGGAAGAAGCCTCTTCGGCGGTTTTTGCAACTGTTGTAGATAACAAAGCGCTAGATAACATAATGTACTCCCAAATTTTATTATATCTATTTTAGCATATTATTTATGTTTTGTAAATATATAAAAATTTTTAAAGAACAAAAAAATTTCTCAAAATTAAGTTTTGCAGTAGTATAAGGATATTTTTTGTTATTTTTGGTACTTTTTATTGCATATTGTTGTCAATGAGGTTAAAATATATATGATAAATTCCGTTGTGCTTGCTTTGGCAAGTGGAGTAGTTGCAACATTTTTGGGCATAATATTCGCTCTTTTGGTGAGAGCCAAAGAGCAGTCGCAATTGAACGCGGTGCTCAGCTTTTCGGCAGGCTTTATGCTAGCCATGGTAGTGTTTGATATGTTGCCGTGCGCTATAGGTCAGTCAAACGTAGTCGTGGTTGCTTTATCGCTGATTATATCGCTAGTGATAATAGCGCTTGTGGCAAGGCTCATCGACGGCAAGGTGCAGTCCAAAGCTCAAGGTCGTCCCGACTACGGTACGGGGATAATAATTTTGCTGGCAATGTCTTTGCACGATTTGCCCGAAGGTATTGCTTTGGGTGCACTCGAGACGCTAAAGATGAGCACTGCTTTTACGATATTGCTGGCGTCGCACAACGTGATAGAGGGCGTGGCTATAGGCGCAACGCTGAGAGCAAGCAAGTTTGAGAACAAAAGTGTGATAATCAGCGGGCTTTTGGCAGGGGCGCCAACCGTGCTAGGAGCAATAATCGGCTACGGAGTATCGGGCATCTCCAAGACCTTTTTGGCAATATCGTTGGCGGTTGCGTCGGGAGCAATGCTCTTCGTAGTATTCAAAGAACTGCTAAAGGACATCTACCGTGACGGAGAGAAGTCTTGGGCGGGCGTATTAGTAGGAACTATAATAGGAATGATAACTGTATTCGTGGTATAAATGAAAACGGAAGTATTACAAGGAAAAACTGCACTAAAAAGAGCAAGCGAGCTCATCTGTCAAGGTGAGGTCGTCGCCTTTCCTACCGAGACTGTCTACGGCTTGGGTGCCAACGCCTTCGATAGAGAAGCCGTAGCCAAAATATTCGTTGCCAAAGGTAGACCGGGCGACAATCCTTTGATAGTGCACGTAGCGGATAAATCGGACATAGCGCCACTCGTCGACTATATCAGCCCATACGCTCAAGCAATAATTGACAATTTTATGCCGGGACCTATCACCGTAATAATGCCCAAGTCAGACAAAGTGCCTGACAACGTCAGTGCAGGACTGTCGACGGTAGGTATAAGAATGCCTATGCACCCCGTGGCTAGGGACTTTATAAGAGAATGTGCCTTGCCTATTGCCGCACCTTCCGCCAACACTTCCACGCATATTTCGCCTACCAGTGCCAAGCACGTATACGACGATATGAATGGCAAAATACCTCTCATCATCGACGGAGGCAGCTGCGATGTGGGCATAGAATCTACTATCATAGATACTACGACTGACGTGCCGACTATACTTAGACCGGGCGCAATTACGGCGCAAGACCTAGCCAAAGTGCTTGGACAAGTCGTCAACTTTACGGGAGAAGTCGTGGTGGCTAAAGCCCCCGGAATGAAGTACAAACACTACGCTCCGACTTGCGATATGGTGGTGGCCAAAGACCTAGAAAGAGCGCTCGTAGAGTATGACGAAAAATCAAAAAATTGTCGACCTGTATTGATTTGTTCGACTTTTTGGTGCCAAAAGGTCGGTGATAGAAGAGTGATAGACGTGGGGGATGACGACAAACAAGTTGCCCGCAATATATACGGCGCAATGCACGAGGCGCAAGAGACAGCCGACTACATAATATGTCAAGACTTCGGTGATAGCGGAGTGATGATGTCGGTGATGAATAGAGTAATCAAAGCTAGCGGAGGAAAGAGGATATGAAGATAGTTTTCGTATGCACGGGCAATACGTGTAGGTCGCCTTTAGCCCAAGCTATTGCTCAAAAATACGTTGAGGACAAAGGTTTGGATATAGAGGTTGACAGCGCGGGCTTGTCGTGCTCTTACGGACACGAGATGGCTGAGCATAGCAAAAAGATAATCGAGTCTATGGGTATTTTCTTTACTCATACCTCTCAACCCGTTACACAAAAAATGGTAGAGCTAACCGATTATTTCGTCACCATGGAGAGGTGGCAAAAGGACGCGCTTATCCAAGTAACTCCAGGCAAGACTTATTGTGTAGCGGATTTTTCAGCCGAAGGCGACGTAGACGACCCGTACGGACAGTCATTCCAAGTGTACAAAGCCACGGCGGACAAAATTGCAAGAGTTATGCCGACTATTATTGAAGGACTGATAAAGATAAACGGCTCTAGGTAGAACTAAAACTGCGTGAGCTAAGTAGTTTATAGATAAATATATTATATTATACGGAGGACGATATGAAAATTGCTATAGGTTGCGACCACGGCGGATATGTGCTCAAGCCTGCCATTGTCGAGATGCTCAACAAGAGAGAAATTGAGGTGATTGACTGCGGTTGTCAAGGAGAATCGGTAGATTATCCCGACTATGCACTCAAGGTAGCGGAGCTTGTGTCAAGCGGACAAGCCGACAAGGGAATAGTGCTTTGCGGTACGGGTATAGGAATATCTATTGCCGCCAACAAAGTCAAAGGAATTAGAGCTGCGGTATGCCACGATGAGTTTACCGCGCAAATGTGCGCCGAGCACAACAACGCCAACGTTATTGCCTTGGGCGGTAGAGTGCTGAGCGTAGAAAAAGCGGTGAAAATGGTAGAGATTTGGCTAGATACCGAGTTTGGCGGAGGAAGACACGCTGGCAGAGTCGACAAAATAACCGCTATAGAGAACAAGTATTTTAAATAATTGCAACCAGGGCAGTAGTTGGTAATAAATTTGGAAAATGTCCCTAACTAAAAAGCCTTGACGTAATTTTTGCAATATTTTGGACAAACCGTCCTAATGAGGTTATAAATCCTTCCTTCTTAGCATAGAGTTAGATTGAAAAGAAGGGAGGTTTTTTATGAACAAAAAAGCACTTGTGATACTGTCGCTCGCTTTGGTACTTTTAGTTGCTTTGGGTGGCTGCATGCAACAAAAGAGCAATCTCGAGAAGGTAAACGATTTAGTCAGTCTCAGACAAACTATGCTATTAGAAGGTGGTAACGACGACTTTAGAGTGAGCATCAACCAGATTATGCAAGAAGAACTTTTCGTAGCCGACGGCAAAGTAGGCAAGTTGGTAGAAAAGACTGATTTGACTGTCAAACCTAACAAAGCCGAACTGCTTGACAAGACCTACAAATACACTATCGTTGGCGAAAAAGGAACGCTCGAAGGCGAATTGACCAAAGATAGATTGGGGGTATTGTTCGTTGACGATATCGAAGGGATAGCTAATATAGGTAGAGTTTTGCAGGTAAAAATCAAATACGATGACCAAGAAGTAACTATCGAACTAGCAGACAAAATGTCACAAGGCATAGGTAGTGCCGAGGCGTTGGAGATTGCCTATAATACATTTAAGGATAAGATAGACCAAGCGTTGGCAAGTGACAAGGGTTTAGCTAGAGAAGTGTACATCAAAATGGTGTCCGACAAAAACGGTGGTGACGACTCTTATTGGTACGTTTCTTTTATCGCTTCCACCAGCGATTATTGGTCGGTGCTCGTCAACGTGTCTAACGGCGAAGTGGTGAGCAAGAGAGAGCATTGTATAGAAAAATAAACTAAAAATTGTCAAAAACGCAATACGTATCGAGAATTTTGACGTAAACAATAAGCACACTTCCATTTTGGCAGTGTGCTTTTGAATAGGTATAATCAATATAATTATTGTTGAGCTTGTCGATTAGATTAGTCGTTGGAACTATTCTTTTCGCTATCCTTTTCCGTAGCTTTTGCTTTAGCTGCAAGCTTTTCTTCCTTTTGAGCCAATTTGTCGGCTTTTTTCTGTTCTTTCTTGGCTTGACGAAGTTGACTTGCAATCTCTCTACGCTCTTTTTGACTGCGCGAGAGGTTTTGGAGAGATTTGATCAATCCGACGAAAAGTTTGCCGAGAGCTTTGAGTCTATGCTTATTTGCCCACAATACCATACCGTCAAGGAAATCGAAGGACAATAGACCGCTAGTAACACCGCCAAGTCCGCGGATAGGGAACTCGGTCATGCCTTGTCTAAGCATTATCATCGTCGTTTCGTCGGCGTCGGGCACTTGGCTTCTTATTACGCTAGGCGCAACCGCCATAAATATTTTACCTATTATACAACATTGCAATTCGCCCACCGTGGTGTTGCGGTCAAAGTCGCCACGCTTGGTAGGAGCGTTGGATTTGATTTTCCCACCGTGCAGAGCTTTGAATTGTGCTTCGTCGATTTCGGTGACGTTAGCCAAATCGTAGTATACGGGGCAGATTGCTTTGTAGTCGGGTACTTGTTGACTCTCGCCAAAGGTCATCTCGACTTGTTGGCTAAGTCTTACGTCACGGCTACTGCTTGCAACCATAATTGTATAAGTACCGCTACTTGCATACCAAGAGTCAGTCACGGTATTGTAGAAGGAGAAACTTCTCTCGTCAAGCTCGTAAGATATACGCTTGCTTTCGCCCGCTTTGAGGTAGGTCTTGTTGAAGCCCTTGAGTTCTTTGTCTGCCTTGTAGACAACAGGTGAGTTGTCTTGGATATATATTTGGCTGACTTCCGCACCGTCTCTATCGCCCGTATTGGTGATAGTGTAAGACACGGTGTAGCTGTCCACTTGCAAGTCGCTGTACTCAAAAGTGGTGTAGGATAAGCCGTAACCGAATGGGAAACGCACGTCCTTGCGAGCGGTATCGTAATATCTATAGCCTACGAACAAGCCTTCTCTATATTCTACAGCTTTTGGACCCATTGGGAAGTATTGCGAACCGATATAGTCCTCGAGTGCGATAGGGTAGGTCTCGGCGAGCTTTCCGCTTGGGTTGACTTTGCCCGTCAAAATATTGTAGATTGCTTCGCCGCCGGCTTCACCCGGGAGATATGCGTTGACTAGGCACTTGACGTCGTCCACCCATGGCATCTCAACAGGAGAGCCACCCAACAAAACTACTACCGTATTAGGGTTGACTGCGCACACTTCTTGGAGAAGCTCTACGTGCGACTTTGGTATACGCATGTGGTGTCTATCGTAGCCTTCGGACTCATAGTCGTCGGTCAAGCCAACGAACATAACGGTCTTTTTGCCTTGTTTTGCAAGAGCAACTGCCTCGTCGAAGAGCCCATCGTTGCGTTCGTTGCCCTTAGGATTGTAGCCTTGCGCGTATTGATATTGCACGCCCAGCTTGTCGAGGTTGTCTACGAAACTAACCAAGTCGTAAGGATTGATACGCGAGCTTCCGCTACCTTGATAGCGGAATTCTTTGGCGAGATTGCCTATTACGACTATATCGTCGCAGTCTTTCCAAGGCAAAACCTTATCCTCATTTTTGAGCAAAATGATTGATTCTTCCGCTATTTTTCTAGCAACCAAGTGAGCGTTGTCGTAGTCGGCTTGGTAGTCGGTGACGGCGTTCTCTTGGGCTTTGAAGACAAATTCCAATAGACGAGCTACCACTTTATCAAGGTCGGCTTCGGTTATTTTACCCGTTTTGACGGCGTTTACGATGCGCTTATCGTTTTCGCCACCACTGCTTGGCATTTCCAAATCCATACCGGCGAGTATGCCTTCCACACGGTCGTTGACTGCGTTCCAGTCGGATACGACTATACCGTCGAAGCCCCACTCGTCACGCAAAATATCCGTCAAAAGACGCTTGTTGTCGGAGCAATACACTCCGTTGACGCGGTTGTATGCGCACATCACCGTCCAAGGCTTAGCCTTGACTGCTTCTTCGAACGGAGCAAGATAGAGTTCTCTCAAAGTACGCTCGTCAACGTAGGATGAGATAGTCATACGCAATCTTTCTTGGTTATTGGCGCAGAAGTGTTTGAGGGAAGTGCCGACGTTGTTGTCTTGCACGCCTTCTATGTATTTTCTTGCGAATTTTCCCGCAAGGTAAGGATCCTCGGATAGATATTCGAAGTTACGTCCACACAGAGGCGAACGCTTGATGTTGGTGCCGGGGCCTAAGATTACGCTGACTTGTTGGTCCTTGCATTGGTCGGCAAGGCATTCGCCCATCTCGTAAGCGAGGTCGGGATTCCAAGAACTTGCAAGGTTGACGGCAGGAGGAAAAGCAGTGGCAGGGTAGGATAATTTCATTGCCAGAGATTCGTCCTCGTTGTTTTCTTTGCGTAGTCCGTGAGGTCCGTCGGATACCATTATCGAAGGTACGCCCAAATCAGCAATAGGCTTGGTCGTCCAAAAATCTTTGCCCGAGCAAAGTCCGGCTTTTTGTTCCAAAGTCATCTTGCTTATAATGTCGTTGATTTTGTTTTGTAATTGTTCCGTCATACTAAACTCCGCTATACTATAGTTATTTATATTATCATATCATACTCGCGCGCTTTTTTCAATCCCTTTTTATATAATAATTTTTTGACCGTTTATTCCAAAATATATGCATATTTCGAGCCGTTTTGGGCTTTTTTCGAAAAAGCTTGGACATATAAGAAAAAAGGTGTAATTAGGCGTTGCAATCGTTTGACTTATTTTTTTTATTTGGCTAAAATTAGAAAAAGTGCAAAGGAGAATTTTTTTGTTATGTCAAAGATTTTGAAAGAAGGTTTGACTTTTGACGACGTTTTGCTCATTCCGAGATATTCGGAAGTTTTGCCTCATCAGGTAGATTTGTCCACCAAGCTGTGCGACGGTATCAATCTCAATATCCCGCTTCTCAGTGCCTCGATGGATACGGTTACCGAATACGAACTTGCCATTGCTATTGCAAGAGAGGGCGGTATCGGTATGATTCATAAGAATATGACTATCGAAGCGCAAGCCGAGCAAGTGGACAAGGTTAAGAGAAGCGAAAACGGCGTTATTACCAATCCCTTTTCTTTGGGACCCGACAACACTCTAGAAGACGCCAATAATCTTATGCGCAGATTCCGTATCAGCGGTGTGCCCGTTACCGTAAACGGTAAGCTCGTCGGCATCATCACCAACCGTGACCTTAGATTTGAGACAGATATGACCAAGCGTATAGGCGACTGCATGACTAAGGACGGACTCGTTACCGCACCCGTCGGCACTACTTTGGAGCAAGCGCAAGGCATACTTGCCGCTCATAGAATAGAGAAGTTGCCTTTGGTGGACAAGGACTTCAATCTCAAAGGACTCATAACAATCAAAGATATAGAGAAGGCTATCAAATATCCTAACAGTGCCAAGGACGCCAACGGCAGATTGTTGGCAGGCGCTGCGGTAGGCGTGACGGCGGATATTCTCGACAGAGTATCGGCACTAGTCAACGCCAAAGTTGATATCGTGACTATCGACACGGCTCACGGACACAGTAAGGGCGTGCTTGACACCGTTGCTAAAGTCAAGAAACAATTTCCAAACCTACCTCTCATCGTGGGCAACGTGGCTACCGCCGAGGCTACCAAGGCGCTCATCGACAATGGCGCGGACGTAGTCAAGGTAGGTATAGGACCGGGCTCTATATGTACCACTCGTATCATTGCGGGTATCGGCGTGCCTCAGGTAACCGCAGTAATGGACTGCGCCGAGATGGCTGACAAACTCGGCAAGAGAATTATCGCCGACGGCGGTATCAAATACTCTGGCGATATCGTCAAGGCTTTGGGCGCGGGCGCAAGTGCGGTAATGCTGGGTAGCTTGTTCGCAGGTACCGAGGAGACCCCTGGCGATATAGAGATTTTCCAAGGTAGAAGTTACAAGGTCTATAGAGGCATGGGCTCGCTAGGCGCAATGGCGGCAGGTAGCAAGGATAGATATTTCCAGACCAACTCCAAGAAGCTCGTACCGGAAGGTGTCGAAGGTCGAGTACCTTTTAGAGGCAGCGTATCCGACGTCATCTACCAACTCATGGGCGGTCTTAGATCGGGTATGGGATATTGCGGTATGAGCAATATCGAGAAGTTGCGTAAGGAATCGCAATTTGTCAAGATTTCCAGCGCCGCTCTCGTAGAGAGTCACCCACACGATATCAGCATCACCAAAGAAGCGCCTAACTATTCTACCAAAGGCTAAGGACAATCGTCCAAACGAAATAATATATACTCAGCCGTTCGTAAGGACGGCTGTTTTTTGCACTTTTTTGAGTTTACAAAAAACTTACGTTCTTCCTACACAAAGGTGATAGTCGCAATAATTGCAAAATTCTATAATCAAGTCGACAACAAAAAAAAGGAGAAATACAATGAAAAGTTCGATTAAAAAGATTGTAGCAATTATTGCAATGATAGCAACGATGATATGCTCCGTCGCCTTGTTAAGCGCATGCGGCGTAGGCGAAAAGAATATCACCGTAGTTGCAAGAGAACAAGGTAGCGGAACGAGAGAAGCATTCGACAAGGTGGTTACCGACGGAGCGGGCAACTATTTGGAGATGAAAGTAGACGGCAAAAAGGTTTACAAGACCACATCCACCGCCGATATCCAAAAGGAAACGGGCAACGTGCTCAGTAAGGTGGCAACCGACGTCAACGCAATAGGTTACGTATCGCTCGGCTCGGTCAACGATACCGTCAAAGTGCTCAAGGTCGGGGGAGTTACACCGTCTGCAGATAGTGTACTCGACGGCACCTATTCCATTCAAAGACCTTTCGTGATAATGACCAATAGTAGCGTTACTATGAGCGATTTAGCAAAGGATTTTCTCTCTTATCTCAAGAGCGACGCTAGCAGTACTCACGCCGAAGAAGCAGGCTGCATCTTCCTTGACGATCCTGCTAAAAGAGGCAAAAACCCAATACAGGTCGAAGATTTTACTCCAAAGGCAGAACTTCCGCAAGGCGACAAAGTGGTAATCAACGGCTCGACTTCTATGGAAAAGTTTATCAAGAAAGCTATGGCAGGTTACGCTAGCTTGTACGGTAGAAATGCCGACGATTTATTCACTCTTGACTTGCAAGGTTCTTCCGTAGGTAAGAGCGCGGTAGAAAACGACCAAAACGGTAACGTAATAGGATTGTCTAGCGCAGCCGTAAACGAAGATGGTATTGACAGCTTCAACGTATGTCTCGATGCGGTTGCGGTTATCGTCAACGTGCAAAACAACGCTGTAAACGATTTGACACTTGGTCAGTTGTACGATATCTTTAGCGGAAAAATAGTCAAATTTAGTCAGTTGAACGGTTGATATGAACACGAAACTAAAAGAAAGAATAGGTAAGATATTTTTTGCTACTTCGGCGGTTATTTGCATAATCGCCGTCGTAGCCATATTTGCCTTTATGCTTATCAAGAGTATACCGGCGCTAAACAAAATAGGATTTTTCCAATTCGTGACGGGTGACGTGTGGTCGCCTGATAGACTTGACAAATTGGATTCTCCGACGCTTGCGGGCAGTTACGGTATATTCAAGATGATAATATCGACGCTTGTCGCGACGGCGGGAGCGCTGCTTATAGGCGGTAGCCTAGGTTACTTTACGGCGGTATTTATATCGTTTTATTGTCCGAAAAAACTCAAAAAAGTCTTTTCTTCCGTCATCAATCTTTTGGCGGGGATACCAAGCGTGGTGTACGGATTTTTCGGCATAGTATTTTTACTTCCGTTACTTGCCAACTTTGCGCCTAACAACGGTAGCGGACTTCTCGCTACTTCGCTCATACTCGGCATTATGATTATGCCGACGATAGTATCCCTGTCGGTGACGTCGTTCAATGCGGTGCCAAGGAGCTTTTATGAAGGTGCGTTGGCAATAGGCGCGACTCATACGGGAGCGGTATTCGGCGTTATGACTCGCGCGGCGCGGTCGGGCGTCACGGCGTCGTTGGTGTTGGGTATAGGCAGAGCGTTGGGAGAAACCATGGCGGTAGTTATGGTGGCGGGCAATTCCGTGGCTTATCCTCAAAGCCTATTCAACAGTTTTAGAGTTATGACTGCCAATATCGTTATGGAGATGGGATATGCGGGCGAAGTGCAACAAGGCGCGTTGGTGGCTACGGGTGTAATACTGTTGTTGTTCGTTACGCTGGTCAACGTGATTTTTTCCGTTATATCCAAGAAGGCAGTGTCAAAAATTACTTCACAATCAAGCAAAAAGAGTAATTATAAAAATCCTAGCGTCGCCAACGTCAAATTGCGCAAATTTATATCGGCGTTTCAAGATGCAAGGCAAAGAGTCAGATACCTTCTCAACACCCCCAATATTGGCAAAGTAGCGTCAATAGGTGCGGGAGTGACGTCTGCCGTTGCTTTGGTGCTGGTGATAGGGTTTATTCTTGTCAAAGGTACGCCGTTTCTTATACAAAATCCTTCTTTACTGTTTGGTAAATATAAGTTTGACAGCGAACAAGTTACGATATTGCCTTCGATAGTCACTACGTTGATGACGGTTTTTCTTAGCTTGATTATTGCGATACCTATCGGGATAGGCACGGCAATCTTTCTCAACGAATACGCACCCAAAAAATCATGGATCGTCAAAGTCATCCAAGGTGCGATAGATATTCTCAACGGTGTGCCTTCGATAGTCTACGGACTCTTCGGAATGATAACGTTCGTTGCGCTCGTCAATGGTACTAGTTCGATATTGGCGGGATCTCTGACCGTAAGCATAATGTTGTTGCCTACGATAGTTAGGTCTACGCAAGAGAGCCTAAAATCGGTAGAAGGCGGACTGAGAGAAGGTAGCTTTGCGCTAGGCGCGGGCAAGTTGAGGACGATATTTTCCGTAGTATTGCCGTCGGCAATGCCCGGCATAGTATCCGCTATCATACTCAGTATGGGTAGGGTAATAAGCGAATCTGCGCCGTTTATATATACTATGGGTTCGGTTATTTCGGCTGTTCCTAGCAGTTATCTAGATTCCAACGCAACCTTGGCAGTTGCATTATATAGATTGTCGGGAGAGGGTTGGTACGTCAACGAGGCTTACGCAACCGCGGTAGTTTTGATAGTCGTGGTGCTAGTGCTCAATCTTCTAGCCGAGCTGATTGCAAGTAGGCTCAATAGGAGACTCAAAGGAGAAAAAAGATGAAAAAGGACAAAAATACGACAAGGTTTGGACAAAACTTGAGTGTCAAAGACGCCAACCTATGGTATGGAGATTTTCAAGCTCTCAAAAATATCAATATTGAGATACCTGCCAAGCAAGTAACGGCTTTTATCGGTCCGTCGGGTTGTGGAAAATCCACCTTTCTCAAGTGCTTCAATAGAATGAACGACCTCGTGGAGGGGTGTAAAATAGAAGGAGAATTTTTGATGGGCGACGTGGATATTTACGGCAAAATCGACGTCAACGAATTGCGAAAAAACGTGGGAATGGTATTCCAAAAGCCTAACCCGTTTCCCATGACGATATATGACAATATAGCCTATGGACCTCGCACTTTCGGCATAACTTCACGAGCCAAGCTTGACGAGATTGTAGAGAAGTCGCTCCGACAAGCAGCGATGTGGGATGAACTCAAGGATAGACTCAGACAGTCGGCTTTGGGCTTGTCGGGCGGACAGCAACAGCGTCTATGTATAGCGCGCTCGCTTGCCGCCAATCCGCAAATACTGTTGATGGACGAACCGACGTCGGCTCTCGACCCAATTTCTACGGGCAAGATAGAGGAGTTGATGGAAGAACTCAAAAAAGATTTGACGGTTGTGATAGTCACACACAATATGCAACAAGCCGTCAGAATAGCCGACAAAACCGCCTTTTTTCTATTAGGAGAATTGATAGAGTACGGCGATACCGACGATATTTTTACATCGCCTGAGCATGAGCAAACCGAGAGATATATTACGGGTAGATTCGGTTGATTAGTTGATATAGCTACAAAACAATGATATAATGGAGATAAACAGATGAGCGTAAGGAAGTATTTTGAAGAGCAACTTGACAGTCTCAAAACGCGTATGGTCGAGATGTGCAGGTTGAGTGAAAAAATGATAGAAAACGCGATACAGGCTATCGAAAATCACGACAAAGAGTTGGGAAAAAGCATATCGCAGACAGACAAAATTATTGACGAATACGAGATGAATATCGAGCAAGGTTGTATGAGAATTTTACTCAAACAACAGCCGGTAGCCAAGGATTTTAGAGAGGTGTCTGCTATGCTCAAAATGATAACGGATATCGAGAGGTTTGGCGACCAAGCCAGCGACATAGGCGATATCGTATCCACTATGCAGGGCGACGGATACGTAGTCAAGTTAGCGCATATCACCGCAATGGGTAAGCTTGCCGTAGTCATGGCGAGGGCGAGCGTGGATTCCTTCATCAACGACGACGAAAGACTAGCCGACGAAGTGATTGCTATGGACGACGATATGGACAAACTTTTCGTCAAGGTCAAAGCCGATTTGATAGAACTAATCAAGCAAGACGGCGACAACGCCGACCAAGCTATCGAATTTATGATGATAGCCAAGTATCTAGAACGAATAGGCGACCACGCCGTCAACGTGGCGGAGTGGACGAAATATTATCTAACGGGAGTACACAAAAAATTTTGATGAAAGAGTTGATTTACATAGTAGAGGACGACGAAGGCATAACCGAAGTGTACGAGGGCGCTTTTGAAAACGATTACGATATAAGGACGTTTGACAACGGCAAGGACTTTTTCGACGCCTTTTTTGACCTCAAGCCCGACCTAATTATTTTGGATATAATGTTGCCCGATATGGACGGATACACTATTTTGTCCAAAATTAGGCAAATCGACGTCAAAGTCCCCGTCATATGCGTCAGCGCCAAGTCGGACGAGATGAGCTTCGTCAAAGGTCTCAACAAGGGCGCCGACGACTATATGTCCAAGCCTTTTTCGGTGCTAGAATTGCTTGCGAGAGTCAAGACCAACTTGCGTAGAGCCAAACTCTACGTGACGGGTATTGGCGGATTCGAGGTGGACAACAACGTGTACAAGGCGTATTACGAGGGCAAAGACTTGGGCTTGACGCTCAAAGAATTCAAACTATTCAAACTTCTCGTCGCCAACGCGGGAGTTACCGTTGAGAGAGAACGACTCTTTAGAGAAGTTTGGGGCGAAGATTGGATGGGTGAAACTCGAACGCTGGATATGCACGTGGCGCAAATTAGAGAAAAAATCAAAGATATCGGTGCAAAGGACTGTATCGTTACCGTGAGAGGGGTCGGATACCGATTTGAAGTATGAAAAAGAAGATTTTTGTTAGAGTATTTTGTCTGGCTTTGGCAATTATAGCCGTTATGTTTTGCGTAGGCGTAATTGCGGTCAATCTCAACGCCAAGTCTATGATTAAGGATAGGTTGCAAAGGGAGACTGACTTGGTATGTTCGCTTATTAAGGACGACGGCGACTTTGAATCTTTTGATAGATATCGCGGAGACGACGCCTTCCGAATTACCGTTTTGGATACCCAAGGACAAGTCCTATACGAGAGCGACACGGCTAGTAGGTTGGAGAACCACGCCGATCGACAAGAGGTAATCAACGCCTTGGCGGATAAGCCTACGGCAGTGGAGAGATACTCGCAGACTTTTGGTTGCAAAATGACCTATTACGCCCAAAAGACCACCTTGCAAGACGACCGAACGGTGGTTGTGAGATTGGCGGTCAAGAGCGATACCGTAGACGGATATATGGCGTTGGCGGTGCCTATTATGCTTGCCGTCGTCGTTGTGGCAGTCGTTGCTTCCGCCGTAATTGCACGAGTGATTGCCGGTAGGTTTTCTTCCAAGGTTACCGATATCGGATATAGCCTCAAGAGTCTGGAAGAAGGAGAATATAAGCCTATAGTCACCGACTCGAAAGAGCCGGAATTATATTTGGTACTAAGCAAAATCAACGAGCTAAGTAGCAGTATAGAGCAAAGCGTCAATAAAACCAAGCAAGAACATCGAAAGCTCAATATCGTGCTTGACAACGTTGCGCAAGGCATAATAGCAGTCGACGGCAATGGAAAAATCGTATTTGCCAACGAGAGTGCGTGCGAGCTGTTTGGACAACAGTCGGTTGTCGACAAAGATTTGGTCTATCTAGTCGACGACGTCAAGTTGTTGGACTCTATCCGCGAAGGCTTTGGGGAAGAAAAGTCGTTTGAATACCTCTATCACGACAAGTGGCTTGCAGTCGTAACCAAAAAAATCAAAGACGAAGAACTGATAGGTGTAGTTGCGGGAGTAGTAATTATCACCGACGTCACTCAGCAAAAGCAAGCGGCGACGATGCGTAGCGAATTTTTTGCCAATGCCTCGCATGAGCTCAAAACGCCCGTCACGGCAATGCAAGGCTTGTCGGAATTGTTGATGAGCAAGCATACGCTTGACGAAACGTCGCAAAAGCAAGTTGAGAGGATATACACGGAAAGCGCCAGATTATCTACGCTTATCGGAGATATGCTCAAACTCAGCCAATACGAAAGGGGAGAGGATAGTACGGCGAGTCTTGTCAAGGTTGACCTACGACAAGTCGCTCAAGAAGCTATATCCGAACTTGCGGAGAGTATGAGCAAAAAGGGCGTAGTTGCCACCATTCTAGGCGAAGGTTGTGTGGACGGCGACTACAAAAAGATATACGAATTGGTAGAAAATCTTTGTTCTAACGCCGTCAATTACAACGTGGAGGGCGGTAAGATTGCCGTCAATATAGTCGACAACGAAGACGAAGTGCGCTTAGCAGTGTCAGATACGGGCATAGGCATAGAACAAGAACATATACCAAGGCTGTGCGAGAGGTTCTATCGTGTGGATAAATCTCGCTCCAAGAAGACGGGTGGCACGGGACTTGGACTTGCAATCGTCAAACATATATGCGCATTGTACGACGCCGACTTGTATATAACTAGCAAGGTCGGAGAGGGTACAACCGTTACGGTTACTTTTCCTAAAGATATCAAAAAATAAATCAAAATAACTATATTCCAAGCGCAGACCATCTACCGTCTGCGTTTTTTGTTGACATTACTATACTTCTTTGGTTGCAAAAAATCGTAAATAAGATATAATTGAGTTATGGACGACCAAATTCAAAAACTATACGACAATCTTTACGACAAAGGCGCGTGCCTCATTGCTTTTAGCGACGTGAGCGAAATAAAACAAGCTAAAGGCTTTCCTTATGCAATTACTATAGGATATCGACTCAACGATTACATATTGCAAGGCATAGACGACAAGCCGACGTACGAGTATTTTCATCACTATCGCACAGTCAACGCTTGCCTCGACCAGCTGGCGCTCTATTGCCAGACGTATCTTCAAAGATTGGGCTACACCTCTTATATGATACCTGCTTCTCAATCGTCGGATAGCGACAGATATGCGGGAGCTTTTCCTCACAAGACGGCGGCGGTATTGTCGGGTAGCGGTTGGATAGGCAAGAGCGGACTATTAGTTACGCCTCAGTGGGGTAGCAAGATTAGACTTGCTACCGTGCTCACCGACTATCCTCTCGGTGTGACCAACCAACCTATCGTCAACGGTTGCGGAGGGTGCAACGAGTGCGTCAAGGCTTGCCCCGCGGGAGCAATAGTCGGCAACGATTACGTAAGCGGTCAGCCTCGCGACAGCATACTCGACGCGGAAAAATGCTCTCGATATATGAAGGAACACTTCCAAAGTATAGGTAGGGGTAGCGTGTGCGGAATTTGCATTTCCGTTTGTCCTTACAATCATCTAAAATGAGTCTATATATCCCAAATAACTCGATACGTGTCTATTAAAATCAATATTTGGACAAAAAAATAAGCGGACGATTAAGTCCGCTGTTTTTTGTCGATATTTGTGATAAATCAATACTCGAGATTACTTTGCAGATAGTCTACCAATCCGTCGATAGGTATTCTTACTTGAGCCATACTATCTCTTTCTCTTACCGTTACCATATTGTCGTCGAGCGTCTCGAAGTCGACGGTTACGCAGTAAGGAGTACCGATTTCGTCTTGACGTCTATATCTCTTGCCGATACTTGCCGTCTCGTCGTAGGTGGTAGAGAACTTCTTAGAGAGCATACGGAAGATTTCTTCGGATTTTTCGCCGAGAGCCTTCTTTTGCAAAGGAAGTACAGCCACTTTGTATGGAGCGAGAGCGTGGTGTAAGTGGAGCACGGTACGCGTATCTCCGCCTTCAAGCTCTTGCTCTTCATAAGCGTTGCACAAGAATGCGAGCACCATACGGTCTGCGCCCAAGGACGGCTCGACAACGTAAGGCACGTATTTTTCGTTGGTGATAGGGTCGGTGTATTCGAGGTTTTTACCGCTCGTCTTAATATGTTGATTGAGGTCATAGTCGGTTCTATCGGCAATTCCCCACAGCTCACCCCAACCGAACGGGAACAAAAATTCAAAGTCGGTCGTTGCTTTGGAATAGAAGGAGAGCTCTTCTTGGTCGTGGTCACGAAGCTTGAGGTTTTCTTCCTTGATGCCGAGTTCGAGAAGCCAGTTTTTGCAAAATTCTTTCCAATAAGCAAACCACTCTAGGTCGGTGTCAGGCTTGCAGAAAAATTCTAGTTCCATTTGCTCGAACTCTCTAGTACGGAAGGTAAAGTTGCCCGGGGTAATCTCGTTACGGAAGGATTTACCGATTTGGGCTATACCGAAAGGAATCTTAGCCCTTGTCGAGCGTTGAACGTTGGCAAAGTTGACGAAGATACCTTGCGCAGTCTCGGGACGAAGGTAAACGGTATTTTTGCTATCTTCGGTCACGCCTTGGAATGTCTTGAACATAAGATTGAATTGTCTTACGCCTGTAAAGTTGCACTTGCCGCAGACAGGGCATACGATATTGTTGTCTACGATATATTGTTCCATTTGCTCGTTGGTCCAACCTGCAATATTGAGATTGATACCTTTTTTGGCATTGTAGTCTTCGATGAGGTTGTCGGCTCTATGTCTAGAATTACAGCTCTTGCAGTCCATGAGAGGGTCGCTAAATCCGCCCACGTGTCCGCTTGCCACCCAAACGTTAGGGTTCATCAAAATAGCGCAGTCAAGACCGGTGTTGTAAGGGTTTTCTTGAACAAACTTTTTCCACCACGCTTTTTTTACGTTGTTTTTGAGCTCTACGCCGAGAGGACCGTAGTCCCAAGTATTTGCAAGTCCACCGTAGATTTCGCTACCGGAAAATATGAAACCACGGCTTTTGCAAAGTGCTACCAATTTTTCCATTGTCAATTTTGCCATAATTACTCCTTTTTATATACGCCGGCTTGCGTATATATTTTAGTATCATATCCATTATATTGATTTGGCCGAGCTTTGTCAAAGATTATTCACACCTTAGGCGTTTTGGTCATATTGTAAAATAGAAAATCTACTAAAAAGGAGGTCACTATGAATTGCTTTGGTGGAGGTTATAACAATAATAACGGCTGCGGTAACAACTGCTGTTGCTTACTTATAGTATTGCTTTTGCTCTGTTGCTGCTGCAATCGCGACAGACGTGCAACAACCGACGACGATACGGAAGTGAGCGATAGACGTTGCAACAACAACTGCAATATCTGTTGCATCATACCTATCATTCTGTTGCTTTGCTGCTGTGGCTGCTGCTAACGGATACATAAGGAAGGACACGCCGAGCAATCGGCGTGTCCCACATGGATTAAATACGAGCGAAGATTTATGAAAATCTTCGCTCGTTTTATTGTCGACAAATTGAAATTTGATAATTCAAATTATTTATTTTTATCTTCGATTTCTTGCCAAATAATAAACGCAACACCTAACACCAAACAAATTATGCTTACTATTAGCAATGCAGGTCCTTGAAATTCAAGACCTAAATTAAAATTATGAGAGTTCCAATTGTTATCAAGATTGGACATAAATATCGACGCAACGATATATCTTGCAACAAACGTTATAACTGCTAATACACAAAAAATTACACCACTAGCTCTTTTGTTCATATCTAATACCTCGCTAAATTATTGTTTATCTTATTAAAATTATATCACAAACAAATCAAAAAGTCAAGTAAGTCTAGCGCACTTCCTTGCTTGCGAGGTATAGTGCTCTATACCCATATTTATGGTAAAAATTCTTTATGGAAACTGCGGCATGTCGGCGTGTTTTTTGGTGCAATACTTGACTATTCTAGTATGGCAAACTATAATATCAATATGAAGTACAACTTTTTGCAGTGGTGGCTGTCGGTGTCGATTAAGCCAAAGGTATATCAGGTTTGGAAGTATATCATCACCTTTACCGTATTCATCGGTTGGGTGGCGTGCATTGCCATTTATCGCGACCTGTATTGGAAATATAGCCTCTGCATAATGTTGCCGGTAGCTATTGTCGACTTGATATGGGACGCAATCAACTATGCTATCTACAACAAAAAGCTTAGTGCATGCCAAAGCGAAACACAAGACTCTAATACCCAAAATCAACCAATCGAATAGTAAGTGAATAGTGGATAGTACTAAACATTAGATTTTCAACGGTGACTTAGCCGTTGATTTTTTTCGTTATAACGAAACTTTGCGTATTTTTACCGTCATTCTAACTTTTTGTTATTACTCGATTTTTTGGCTTTGGCGGTAGTGGCAAGCCTATAGCTCAGCCAAATTGCGCCTATCATGGTTTATTAGACTGGGCGGGTGGCATAATTAAATATATATATTTTATAATATTGCTTGCAAAAGGCGTGCCTTTGTTGATATAATAATGCCAAGTACCGATACGTAAGATTGGATACTTGCAAAATAATTTTTTACATAGATGGATATCCTTATTAGGAATTCAAGCGAGGTGTGTATGAAAAAATCTAAGCGCATAGCCTTAATGGCTTTTATGTTGGCATTGATTATTATCTTCAATTTCGTGCCAATCAAATTCGGGCCTGTTACTTTGGCACTGATGATACTGCCCGTGCTGATAATGGCACAGATGGAAGATCTCAAGATGACCATCGTTACGGGGCTTTTATTGGGGGTTACCAACCTAATATCTTGGTATACCATCAAAGCAGGGGAACCGCTTGCACCCGTGTTCCAAAACCCGTTGGTGTGCATTGTGCCGAGAGTGATGATAGGTATAGTAGCCTATGCGGTATATCACTTGCTCTCCAAATTACTTAGACCTAAGTACGGCGAGGTGGATGGACAAGAGGTTTTGCTCAACAAAAAGCAACTATTTATCAGCGAAAAGGTGATAAGCGTGACGGCTACTGCGTGCGGAGTTTTGACCAACACCTTGCTGGTGGGCTTGATGGCGTTGTTGCTCTTCAAGGGACAGACCTTTGGAGGTACGGCAATAAATGCGAAATGGATAGCAGGAATGTTTATTAGCAACTTTGTAATTGAAATCATTGCTTTTCCTATCATCGTGCCCGCAATAGTATTTGCACTCAAAAAAATAGACAGGAAGACAACGGTATGATTTTAGTAATAGATATAGGCAATACCAATATCAAATTGGGCGTGTACGACGCCAACAAGTTGATAGCGTCTTGGAGATTGTCGGTATCCGCGCCGAGGACTTCGGACGAAATAGGCATATATATCAAAAACCTCTTCGAAGAGATAGGACTTAGCCGAGACGACTTCGAGGGCGTCGTTATGTCGTCGGTTCAGCCGTCTCTCAATTATACTTTCGAGAGAGCGTGCGAGTATTACGTGGGCAAAAAGCCTATGATAGTAGGACCCGGCACCAAGACGGGGCTCAATATCAAATACAGCAATCCTCAAGAGGTGGGTGCGGATAGAATAGTCAATTCGGTAGCGGCATACAAGTTGTACGGCGGACCGTGTATAGTCATCGACTTCGGTACGGCAACGACCTTCAACGCCATATCGGCAAGCGGAGAGTTCTTGGGCGGTTGTATCGCCCCGGGTATCAAGACTTCGCTCAATTCTTTGACCGACAGCACCGCCAAACTGCCAACCGTAGAGCTAGTCAAGCCAAACAGCGTAATAGGTAAGACTACGATAGGCAATATGCAATCGGGCATAATATACGGCTTTATAGGATTAGTCAAAAATATCGTCGCCTCTATCAAAAAGGAGATGAAAGCCCCCGACGCCAAAGTCATTGCAACGGGCGGACTTAGCGAGTTGATAACGTCCAACGACGACGATAACACAATAGACAAAGTGGATAGAGTACTCACCCTCAACGGACTGAAACTCATCTACAATATGAATAAGCAAAACCAAGCAAAAGAATAAAAGGAGATATATATGAAAAAAGTCGGAGTAGCAATTTTGGGTCTCGGCGTAGTAGGCGGAGGCACTGCAAGAATTTTGATTGACCGCAGACAACAAATCAAAGAGGAATACGGTGTAGACGTAGAGATTACCGCCGTGCTTGACCTAAGAAAGGAGAGAGTCCTCGACCTTGGTCTTGACCTCAAGATTTTGGCGTCGAGTATGGACGAAATCGCCCTCAATCCTAACGTTGACATAGTAGTAGAATGTATGGGCGGATTGGAGCCAGCCAAGAGCTTTTTGCTCAAAGCTTTGGAAGCGGGCAAGAGCATAGTAACGTCCAACAAAGAGATGTTCTGCAAGAGTTGGCCTGAGCTCGAAGCAGCCGCAGCCAAGACGGGTGCAGGCTTGTACTATGAGGCAACTACCGGTGGCGGAATGCCTATCATTAGAACGATGACTCAAGCAATGCAAGCCAACAATATTTTGGAGATTAAGGCTATCATCAACGGCACCACCAACTACATTCTTACGAGAATGTCGCAAGAAGGCGCAAGCTATCAAGAGATACTCAAGGACGCTCAAGCATTGGGATATGCCGAAGCCAACCCTGTGGCAGACGTTGAGGGTTACGACTCAAGCTACAAGCTCAGCATTTTGTCTAGCCTTGCATTCAACAAAAGACTTCCTGTTGACCTCATCTATAGAGAGGGTATCACCAAGATAACGGCAGAGGACATCGCTATCGGTAAAGAACTCGGCTACGTAGTCAAGCTTCTTGCCATTGCCAAGCAAAAAGAAGGCAAAATCGAGGCGAGAGTTCACCCTGTATTCTTGTCCAAAGACCATCCGCTTGCCAACGTCAACGACGCCTTCAACGCAGTATTCGTAGTTGGTGACGCAGTAGGCGACATTATGCTCTACGGCAGAGGCGCAGGCGCTTTGCCAACGGGCAGCGCTATCGTCAGCGACGTGGTATTCTGCGCAAGACAAGAGGTACACGCTAGATACGGAGAGATGAATACTTCTATGACGGCTAGCGATATAATCGAAGACTTCGAGAGCGACTACTATCTCCGCCTCAATGCAAGAGACGTGTCGGGCGTAATCGCGGACATTGCCGGCGTATTCAAGAAGCACAACGTATCTATCAGCCAAATGAGACAGGATAGAAACAACGAAATTATACCTATCATTTTCGTAACGCACAAGACGAGAGAAAAGGCTATGAAGGCAGCGGTAGAAGAGATTGCCGCTCTCAAGAACGTCGTTAGCGTCGAAAATCTTATCAGAGTGGAGAAATAATGTTATCTCAACAAGCAACTGCATTTTTGAGTGAACTTTGCGACCTAATCCCTGCAGGCAAATATACCATCAGGGATTGGGACGATTTGTCTTCTTTGTCGGGCGATAACGACGCCAAAGAAATGATAGAACAGCTCAAAATCAACGGTTGTGTTGATATAAAATATAAGAGTGACACCGAGATTTGCTTTGCCTTGACCGACAAGGCGACGCTCGTGTCGCAAGAGTACAAAACTATAGTGACGCAAGACGAGTCTTGTCAAGTGGTCACCAACAATGCGGGCAACGTCATAGTCGTTTCGCAGACAAAAGAGCGTGCCAAGCCTACCAAAAAAGTCGGTAGATTGACTAGTTTTATTTACGGACTTTTCGGCGGACTGCTCGGTGGCTGTATAGGTGGCGGCGTGATGTACGCGATACTCACGCTGATAGGTGGTTGATATGCTTAGCAAAAAGACCAAAGCGTTGATGAAAGCCATATACAATAGAGCGATAGAGAAGGACGGCGTATGCATCGTCAGCCCTTTGGATTTGCTCCAAGACGTCTCGTTCAAAATCAGTTTTGATAGGGAAGACCTTGACCCTGCGCTCAAACTTCTTGCCACCGAAGGATATTTTGAAATTATAGAAACCGAAAAAAAGGGAATTACTTATTATTGTATTACGCTACTCCAACCAGGCTATGATTTTAGTAGACAAATAGCCGCCGAGAAGAGAGCAATCAAATTTAAGATAATCTTGACCGTGGCGGGCGTGATAGCGTCGTTTATTCTTACGAGGATTATATCGGCGATATGGCAATAGCTTAGATTTATGTTGCAACTTCATTCCGATTACCAACCTTGCGGAGACCAACCGCAAGCCATATCCAAGTTGGTACAAGGCGTCAACGACGGACTGCGCACCCAAGTGCTATTGGGCGTGACGGGAAGCGGAAAGACCTTTACTATGGCCAACGTCATCAAAGAGCTGGGAAGACCGGCTCTTGTCATTGCGCACAACAAAACTTTGGCGGCGCAACTTTGCAACGAATTTAGAGAGTTTTTCCCCAATAATAGAGTAGAATACTTCGTGTCTTACTACGATTATTACCAACCTGAAGCCTATATTCCGACTACGGATACTTATATAGAAAAGGACCTCGCTATCAACGATGAGATAGACAAGCTTCGCCACTCTGCTACGGGTGCGTTGTGCGAGAGTCGCGACGTCATCGTCGTGGCATCTGTGTCTTGCATTTACGGACTTGGCGCGCCTCTCGACTATTACAGTATGGCAATCTCGCTAAGGCCTGGTATGCAAATCGATAGGGATGAACTCATCGACAAGTTGGTGGCAATACAATACAAACGCAACGAAATCGACTTCAACAGAGCTGAGTTTAGAGTGCGTGGCGACGTTGTGGAGATATTCCCCGTAGACAGCTCCCAGCTTGCCGTGAGGATTGAGTTTTGGGGTGACGAAATAGACAAGATATCGCAGTTCGATTGCGTCACCAACAAGGCGGTATGCACTCTCAAGCACGTCAATATTTTCCCCGCTTCGCACTACGTTGTGCAGAAACAAAAAATGGAAGATGCGCTTAGACGCATCAACCTCGATATGCTAGCTCAAGTAGAGCAGTTTAAGGCAGAGAACAAACTTCTCGAAGCGCAAAGATTGCAAGAGAGGGTAAGTTACGACGTCGAGATGATAAGGGAAATGGGCTATTGTAGCGGTATCGAGAACTACTCTCGCTATTTTGACGGCAGAGTTCCCGGACAACCGCCTTACACCTTGCTAGACTTTTTCCCTAAGGACTTTATTTTGTTCGTAGACGAGAGCCATATGACTTTGCCACAGATTAGAGCAATGTACAACGGCGACTTGGCACGCAAACGCAACCTTGTAGACTTTGGCTTTCGTTTGCCGTCGGCTTACGACAACAGACCGCTCAAGTTTGAGGAGTTTGACGAGCGCGTAGGACAAATGATTTGCGTATCGGCAACGCCTGCGCCTTACGAATTGCAAGAGGCAGGACAAGTCGTAGAACAGTTGATAAGACCGACGGGACTACTAGACCCCGAAGTGGAAGTCGTGGGAACTAACGGACAAATAGACGACCTTATTTCTAGGATAAATACCAACGTAGACAAAGGCGGTAGAGTGCTGGTCACCACCCTCACCAAGAAGATGGCTGAGTCGCTCACCGAGTATCTAAAAGAAAGGCGTATCAAAGTGCGATATATGCACTCGGACGTGGACACTTTGGAGAGAATAGATATCATTCAAGGCTTGCGTAAGGGCGACTTTGACGTGCTCGTCGGCATCAATCTGCTAAGAGAGGGACTAGACCTACCCGAAGTCACTTTGGTGGCAATATTGGACGCCGACAAAGAGGGATTTTTGAGGAGCGAAACTTCGCTCGTGCAGACCATAGGTCGTGCGGCGAGAAACGCCGAGGCAAAGGTGGTAATGTACGCCGATACTATCACCGACAGTATGCGCCGAGCAATCGACGAGACCAACCGAAGAAGAAATATCCAAAATAGATACAACCAAGAGCACGGTATCGTGCCTAAGACGGTAGTCAAGCCTATCGTCAATACTTTGGAGATAAGCAAAAAAGTAGAAGAAACCAAGCCTAAGCAGACCAAAAAAGACATAGTTAAAGAGATAGAAAGACTCACTGCCGCCATGAAAGTTGCGGCTGCGGGACTCGACTTTGAGATGGCGATTAGATATAGAGAGGATATTGCCGCGCTCAAGAGAGCATTGGAAAACAAGGAGTAATATGAGAGAAGATATAACCATCAAGGGTGCAAGGGTACACAACCTAAAAAATATCGACGTAACTATACCGCGCAACAAGCTCGTAGTACTGACGGGGCTTAGCGGTTCGGGCAAGTCGTCGCTAGCTTTCGATACGATTTTTGCCGAGGGACAGCGTAGGTATATGGAGAGCTTGTCGTCCTATGCTAGACAGTTTTTGGGACAAATGGACAAGCCCGACGTCGACTATATCGAAGGGCTCTCTCCCGCAATATCCATCGACCAAAAGACGACTTCGCACAATCCTCGTTCCACTGTCGGTACGGTGACGGAGATTTACGACTATATGAGATTACTCTTCGCCCGTATTGGCGTGCCTTATTGTCCAAAGTGTGGCAAGAAGATAGAGCAACAGAGCATTGACCAAATTGCCGACAAGGTGCTTGAGAGTGGCGAAGGCGCCAAAATTCGCGTGCTCGCTCCCGTGGTGAGAGGTAGAAAGGGAGAGTACCAAAAGCAACTCGAGAGCTACCGCAAGTCGGGCTATATGAGAGCGGTTATCGACGGCATCGACTACGAGCTCGAAGACGAAATCAAGATTGACAAAAACAACAAGCATAACATCAGCATCGTCGTGGATAGACTTATCGTCAAAGAGGGCATAGTTCGCCGTCTTACCGACAGTCTGGAGCAAGCGCTCAAGCTTGCCGAAGGTCTGGTAGAGGTAGAAATCAACGGCGAAATCAAGCTTTTTTCTACCAAATACGCTTGCCCCGATTGCGATATATCTATCGAAGAATTGGAGCCGAGAATGTTCAGCTTCAACTCGCCGTTCGGTGCGTGTCCTAATTGCGCAGGGCTTGGCTTTACCTACAGCATAGACCCCGACAAACTCGTCAAGTGGGACAAGAGTTTGGCTCAAGGAGCTTTAGACGTATCGGGTTGGTATCTCGACAGTAGCAAAATTACCAACTCGATGATGACTCAACTAGCCAAAAAATATAACTTTGATATTCACACGCCCGTTGGCAAATTGCCTAAAAAAGTAATAGACGTTTTGTTGTACGGCGACGACACGACTTATAGTGTGGAGTACAACAGTACCACCTTCAAGGGTACTATGACTAGGACTTACGAGGGCGTTATCAACAACCTCAATAGACGATATAGAGAGACCACTTCGACGTACGTCAAGGCGGAACTCGAGAGATATATGAGAGAGATACCTTGCGACGTTTGTCACGGCAAAAGACTAAAAAAAGAGTCGCTTGCCGTCAAGGTGGGTGATAAGAATATTTACGAGCTTTGCTGTATGTCTATCACCAACTTGTACGAGTTCATAGACCAACTTCAACTCAGCTCAAAAGACGCCGTTATCGCCAGCCAAATCATCAAAGAAATCAAGGCAAGACTCAAGTTTTTGCTCAACGTGGGGCTAGGTTATTTGACGCTTGGCAGAAGCTCGTCGACCTTGTCGGGCGGAGAGGCTCAGCGTATCAGACTTGCCACCCAGATAGGTAGCGGACTTATGGGCGTGCTCTATATTCTTGACGAGCCTAGCATTGGCTTGCACCAACGCGACAACGGCAAGTTACTGTCCACGCTCGAGGGACTGAGGGATATGGGCAATACACTCATAGTCGTTGAGCACGATGAAGAAACAATGCAACGTGCCGACTATATAGTGGATATTGGCCCGGGTGCGGGCGTACACGGCGGAGAAGTCGTCGTTGCAGGCACTCCGCAAGAGGTGGCCGATTGCAAGCAGTCAATTACGGGCGACTATCTTTCGGGTAGAGAGGGTATTCCCGTCCCCGAAAAGCGTAGAGAGGGCAACGGCAAATATTTGACTGTCAAGGGCGCAAGAAAAAACAACCTCAAGAATATCGACGTGTCTATTCCTCTTGGCAAATTCAACGTAGTTACGGGCGTCAGCGGAAGTGGCAAGAGCAGTCTTGTCAACGAAATATTATATCCCGCATTGGCTCATCAGCTCAACTATGCAAGCTATACGCAAGTAGAGTGTGACGGCATAGAGGGGTACGAAAACCTCGACAAGGTTATTGCAATAGACCAAAGCCCTATCGGTAGAACGCCTCGCTCCAACCCGGCGACCTACACGGGGGTATTTACGCCGATAAGAGAACTCTTTGCCAAGACGCCGGAAGCACAAGCGAGGGGCTACAAGGCGGGAAGATTTAGCTTTAATATTAGTGGCGGTAGATGCGAAAACTGTCAAGGCGACGGCATCATCAAGATTGATATGAACTTTTTGAGCGACGTATACGTGCCTTGCGAAGTGTGCCACGGCAAGAGATATAATAGAGAAACTCTAGAAGTAAAATTCAAGGGCAAGAGTATATACGACGTGCTCGATATGACGGTGGACGAGGCGTGCGAATTTTTCCGCAATATACCGCAGATATACAACAAAATCCGCACTTTGCAAGAGGTTGGGCTGTCTTATATCAAGCTCGGACAGCCGTCTACTCAACTGTCGGGTGGAGAAGCGCAAAGAATAAAACTTGCCACAGAACTATCCAAGAGAAGTACGGGTAAGACGGTGTATATCCTCGACGAACCAACCACGGGTTTGCACACCCACGACGTCAAAAAGCTCATCGAGATACTGCAAAGATTTGTCAATGCGGGCAATACCGTCATAGTTATCGAGCACAATCTCGACGTCATCAAGGTGGCTGACAATATCATTGATATAGGACCCGAAGGCGGAGAGGGCGGCGGTAGAATTATCGCTCAAGGCACGCCTGAAGAGGTTGCGCAAGTCGCCGAGAGCTACACGGGACAATACCTAGTTGACAAGCTCAAGAGATAACTTAGTAGGATAATTGTAAGAAACGCGAAAGGTGTAGCGTATAGTAGAAGAACGAAGCGAGGAATTGTCAATCTTATGCAAGGCAAGATAAAAATGGCTATCATTTTGATGGTGTAATGTAAGGACAAAACGCTAAAACTCAACTAGTATCAAAGTATAACAAAAGGTCGATAACCCGATACGTATCGACCTTTTTGCTATTTTACAATATATTTTTCAGCTTAAATGCCAAGAGATTTTTAGAGTTTTGCGCCATATATTTTAGCACGTTGGCACGAGTGATAGAGTCGTCGTACATCTCGGCATATTGCGAGCCTTGCAACTCGCCAATCTCACGATATATCTCTTTGATGTCTACGTTGGAGCACAAAAATTCCAATTTATCTCTCTCTTTTCCCCACCACGTCGACAGTTTTTCAGTCAATTCCAAAGCCTCAGCGTATCTCTCGGCTTGCAGTAGTACGGCAAGTTCGTCGGCATAGTCTTCGAGCTTGTCGAAGGTTCTATCGACATACACTTGTTCTGCTATTCCCGCCGCAACGATTAGTACGAATATCACAGTCACCAATATTATCTTTTTAATTCCCGTCATTGTTCACCTCGTCAATTTTGCCGGTAATATATTGTTTCTCTATCGGTTGAAGATAAAACTCTTCTTGCCCCGACACCGACAACAACAAAATATCCTTTTGCTTGAGATTGTATTTTTTCATCACGGCTTGCACGAACTCTTCTCCTAAGCCCGACAACTGTATATTTTCCGACAGCTTTTTGCCTTCGCATACCAAGGTAAAAGGTAGTTCGGGGTCTTGCTTGGATACTTTGAGGTCGCCTAGGGTAGCAGGCTGATTGGCTGACTTCGGAATGACGGACACGTCGCCGTTGGTTTCCACGATAGCGTAGTGAATTTCCGCAGGGGATAGATACGACTTGGCTCTCAGCGCTTCCATAATATCGTTGATGGTCATATCCAACTGGCTGATTGCCTTGTAGTCGATGCCTTGAGGCGTTATGACAATGACGGGCTTGCCGTTGATAACCTTGCGTAGCTTGATAGAGTGTTTGACCATTTTGGTGACTATAAACTCTAGTATAAACAAGGTAAAAATCGGTACTAGTCCGTAGACGATAGGCACTTGCGTATCCGACATAGGTATGCACGCCAGCTCCGCCACAATCAGCGAAATTGCAAATTCGAAGGGTTGCAATTCGCCAAGTTGCTTTTTGCCCATCAGTCGCATAGCGATGAGCAAAAAGAAATAAATAATAATTGCTCTTATAAAGACCGTTAGCATAACTTTAGCGTAAGTATTTTGCAATTTTTTATTCATTTTGATTGAAAAATATAGGCAAATATGGTACTATCTCTATAGCAGAGTAAACTCAATGCGTTAAGTGTTGTGAGATGGGATGTTGCTCACAAACGAAAAGCTATGCTTGCGATATTGAGTTGCGTCCGTTGCAAAATATTTTTTTCAATGGACCTCTAATTTTTAGGAGGTTTTTTTATGGACAAAAGAGTAAAATACGCCAAAAAAATCGCATATTTGGCTGTATTTGTAGCACTCAGCACAATCGCCAACGTATTTACGTGGTTACCAATTCCGTCGTTTGCAATATCCTTTGCCGCAATGCCCGCATTCTTTGCAGGTGCCGTTTGCGGACCTATAGGAGGCTTTTTGACGGGCGCAATGGGAGATATTCTCGGTCAACTCATCTCGCCTAAGGGAGCGTGGCTTCCTACGATAACGCTGGCGTCGGGGCTTATGGGGTTGATACCGGGTCTTATATTCAAAATCAAACATCTAAACAACTATATCAAGATATTATTGTCGTACGTTGCCTGCCTCGTGATATGCACGGCGTTTATCAACACGCTTACGCTTTGGTACGTATATTCATATTCCAAGGGTAGCGGCAAGACTTTCTGGGTATATCTATGGGGCAGACTTCCTAAGCAATGCGCAGTGTCTGCTATCAATATGGCTTTGACAATGGCAATCTTCGAGCCATGCAAGCGACTGGTATTCAAGGATTTTCTTGCGCCACAAGCTTCAACAGATACCGAACTAGTAGAAGAGCAATCTTGAGTTAGGTTTATCGGCGTGATTTTTTGGGTAAAAATCCGCCGATATCTACTATCTTAAAGACAAGCAAAAAGGCAACGAAAATTCCAAACGACAACAAGCCGCTAATTACTACGCATATTGCGGGAGAGAGCAGTCGCCCTATCAAGTTGTTGAGGACAGACATCCCCAGTCCTACGACGCATGCAAAGGCTAGGCACGCCAAACAATGCAACGCGCATCTCTTATCGGGCTCAACTATGCGAGTTATCATCGTCAAGTTGATTATCATTCCTACGGTGTGGAATAGCGCTAAGGCGAGGAAATAGGAATAAATACCCAAATATTTAGGCGTGACGAGCGTCGTTATTGCCAAAACTACGCAACACGCAACGTGAGAGAGAAAGGTTTGTTTTTCTTTGCCTAGAGAGTTGAGAATGCTGATAGCCATATTGTTGACGCAAAGCGGTATCATCAACATGGCAACTTTGGGCATATAGCCTCCCGCCTCGGAGTCGTGGTAAATAAGCGAAACGAAGTTTTGCCCGCACGCCATAAATATGATATAGAATGCGCAACTGATTATAAAACTAAATTCTATTGCCGTAGAAATCTTGTTTTTTAGCCCTTTTGGGCTATTTTTTTTGTTTTGTTCCGCAAGCTCGGGTATCAATACGACGGTCATTGCGCCTACGATGCTGGTTGGAGCAAGCAATATAGGCATGACCATACCGCCCGCTCTGCCGAATTGTGCAGTAGCCACTTGCGTATCTAAGCCGTATTTGACCAGCATTGCGGGGATAACCAACGACAAAAACGCCGACATAAGCGAGCCAAAGAGCCGAGTTATCGTCAAAGGCGCTGCCGATTTGACGATTTTTTTGGCGTATAGCGGTCTTTTTACAACGCCACCCTTGTAGATAAAGCAAGCAAAAAGAATAACGACCATCACTATATCGCTGACAATCATGGCTACGGCGTAAGAATAGAATTTTGTTATGCCGAATATGCCCGTCATAAGTAGCGAAAGAGTAAATGCAATCTTGATTATCTCTTCAATAAGTTCGGTAACCGAAAAGGTGAAAAATTCCTTTTTACCCCAAAACCAACCTCTGACGATAGAATATACCGACGACGTGACGAGCATTGGCAACATGACGTAGAAGAGCTTGACACACCTCTCGTCGCTAAACAGCGCTTTTGGTATAGCGGGAAATATTGCCAAAATGGCGATAATAACCGTACATATCGACAGGCTCAGTAGCATTGCCGAAGAGAACAATCCCCCCACAGACTTGCCACCGTCGAGGGCGTATTCTTCGGCAGTCAGTCTTGATAGAGTTACGGGTATGCCCGACATGCTCAGGCACGCAAAGAGAGAAAATAGCGAAAAGGTAATTTGATATACACCCAATATTTCCGCGCCCAGTAGTCGAGAAAGGTAGATTTTGAATATAAATGACACAAACCTCGTAAAACACGATAAGAATGTGACTAGTGCGAAGGCTTTGACTATTCTTTTCATATTGTATTATATTGAGAGCTATTGCCAAATATAATATAGCAAGCTAGAGTGTAAGGAGAGATATGCGAAACTTTGTTATCAGAATATCACAGCCGACGACGCTGGAAGAGGTGAGCAAAAAGTACAATATGAGTTTGGATAGACTTATTGAACTCAACGACTTGCGGGCGCAAGAATGCTACGTAGGTATGCGCCTCTTAATAGAGCAAAGGGAGGGGGTGGAATACGTCGTCCAACCCTTTGACACGCTTGACAAAATAGCGTTGAATTTTGGCGTAGACAAGGCAAAAATCAAAAAGTATAATAGGATAAACCAAGTCTTCTTGGGACAAAAGCTATTTATTCCAACAGAATAACGCTGGTTGAACAAAAAAGCAATCGGTAGAGTAACTTGGAGAACGTACCGATACGTTTAGATAATATAGTAGATTAAGCCCAACAAATAAACGATAAAGTCACAACAAAAAAGTCCGCATATCAGCGGACTTTTTTGTATTATTTAGCAATTATTAGTTGCTAAAGCTGTCGTTGTTTTTGCTTACCTTAGAAGACTTTTTCTTAGTCAAGCTACGCTTTTTCTTAGGAGCAAACTTCTTGATGAGTACGACTATTACTACGATTAGCATTACACCGCCCACAACGCCTGTGGTAATCCACAGCCACATATAGTCTTTGGTTGGGTTGTCGTTAGCAGGCTCTTCCTCTTCTGCGTTGAGGTCTTCTTCTGCGTCAGCGGACTCTTCGGTGAATACTATACGGAAGTTGTTGGCAACTAGTGCGTCGTCGATAAGACTTTCGTCGATAGTTTCTTCGGTCTCGCCCTCAACAGGCTTTCTAGCAATAAAGTCAGCTTCATCAACCTCGGTAACGGAGAAGTTGTCGGCAAAGACGTAGCCTTCCAACCATTTTTCTTCACCCGTGCGACCTAGGGAAATGGTAAGGTTTGCCGTTGCGGTGACGTCTTTTTCCGTCTTAACGTAGAAGTTGTACTCAGTCCAAGCACCTATAGTTTCGTTGCCGTTTGCGTCGTAGGTAGAGGTGTTGATTTGACGAGCCTTGTCGTAGTCGGTAGACTTGTCGCCGATGAGCTTACCAAAGGTGTAGGTCTGCTTGTTGAGCGTCAAGGTAAGGGTAGCGCTATCGTTCTTATCGAGTCCGTAGGTCAATACCCAGATAGAAATCTTGTAATAGGTGTCTGCCTTGAGGGTAGTGCTACTAGAGGTGTATTGATAAGACGTAGGCTTTTTGTTGTAAATTACGAGTACCGAGTCGCCGATATTCTTTTCGTTGTCAAATATTGCATTTGCCACGGTGGTATCGGTATCAGGGTCGATGTCGATATTGGACCAGTCGCCGCAAGTTTGGTCAAACACGCCTGCCGCGAGATGGTCGCTATCGGATTTTGCGTTAGAATCCAACAGCTTGCCCGACCAGTTGTCCGGAGCAGTCAAGGCGTCGGAAGTCGAGGTAGAGTCAAAGCTGTCGACGAGCCAAGATTGAGCCAAGACGTTGACGTTGGTGCTATTTTCGAGCGAACAACCTTGCTTGTAGGTGTTTTCGTCTATCGAAATATACTTAGCGCTGTCGAAGAATACCCAGCCGTTTTGAGTGTTGCTGCTAACTTGTGGGTTACCTGAGTAGAGGGTAAGCTTTACCGATACCGAGCTGATGCCCGTCTCTACGTAGATGAAGTATTGGTGCCACTTGTCGTCGCTAGGGTTGATATTGTAGTACTTATTGTTTTCGTCACCGCTTGCCGTCTTGGTAGCCAATTCGATGCTTAGAGGACTTCCGTCAGCCTTTGCCCATACGCTAAACAAGTAGTACGAGTTAGAGTTGAGCGTGATACTGTTGGAAGAATATCCGATAGCCGTCGAGTCGATAGAGTTGATAGCGAGCACGGTAGGGTTGTCTTCGCCGTTATATCCGTTGAAGAAGCCTACAGGGTCAAGACCCATCTCGGTCATAAGGTCGGTAGACTCAACGTCGAGTACGCCGGCTCTGCTGCTACCTTCGGTGATGGCAGTCTTTTTGGTGATAGTCCAATTCTTAGGCACGCCGAGATGCTTATAGAGCTTGCCTTGTGCGGTAAATACGTCGTCAACGTAGAGCTCTCTGGTAGCTGCGGCGTCGATAATCTTAAATTCGCCGTTGGAAGAAACGCCGTTAGAATCGCTCGATTCGCTAAAGCTTGCCGTCTTGGTAACGGTAGAAGTAGTTACTGCGTTGTATTCGGAAGGCGTGATGTTTTCTACGGTTATATCCTTAATCATTGCCTTGCCCACAACGTGCGAAGCCGATTGAGTGCCCGCACCGCTTCCCAGCGTGAATTGCAAGCCTACGATATTGCTTTCGTATTCGCTTCCTTTGATATAGAAGCATGCCTCGGTGTAGTCGCCGTCAATCTTGTAGTCGTCGAGATTGAGGGTGTTGAGTGCCGACAAGGATGCGAGAGAAGAGTAAGAGTCGCTGTACTTGGTGCCGTCTTCGTTGTACGAAACGAGGCTGATAGTAAGACCCTTAGATTTATCTGCCACGTCGGTCTTAAACATTGCCGACATTAGATAGTAGTTGTTAGGGTAGATGGTATAACCTTTGCTCTTGTCGAGTTTATCGTCGGCTGTCTTAGTAAAGTTAGACGCAGTGATGGCGGTAGGCAAGATATTGTTGAGAGTCAACACTCCGCCTTCTACGCCCATTTGGCTTCTATCGGTAGCAATAGTTTCGTCGTAGGTGGTGTTGGCGAAATTGTTGATATCAATATTTTCTGCAGCGTGAGTGGAGAGCAACGAGAACTTGTTAACGCCACTGTCGTATGCGGCTTGGTCTACTTCTTTGTAGGTAACTTTGTCAAAGCTTGCGATACCTCTAACGTGTGTTGCCGTATCGTTTTCTCCGCCTTGACCTAGCCACAATTCCAGATACAAGTCGTTGTTACGCTTGTCGTTGGCTTGGATGAAGAACGTAACGGTTTGCCAATCGTCCGCGGTATTGATATTGTTGATGACGATATTTCTTTCGTCGGTATCGGTACCGTTGGTGAGTTTTAGCGTTGCGCCGTTACCGTCGATGATATTGGTGCGAACGTTGACGCTAACAGCATAATACTTGCCTGCAAAGAAACGGGTAGCCACCGAAGAACGATAGCCGTAAGCCGTTGCTTTTTTGTTGTTGATAACGAGAATATTGTTGCCTTGAGCGCCCTCTGCCGTAGTAAGGGTGTATTGAGCGTCACCCACCGTTACCGAAGAGGTAGATGCAACGTTAACGATACCTTTTTCGAGATAAGAAGAGGAAGAAGGTGCACTGTTGCCGGAGCCTTTACCTACGTTGCCCGTATATTTAGAAGGGGTTTTGAAGGTAGAGGTAGAGCTGATAGAAGCGTAATCGAACTCTTTATCGCCACCTATCACGCTGTACTTAGCCGTATATTCGTCGGTAGCAAGGCTAGCAAAATCGCTAGCGGTAAACGCCGTTTCGCCCTCTTCAACGTCGGTCAAGTTTTTGAGTACGACGCTATCGAAGAATACGTGACCTTGGGTGTTGGCGTCGGTAGTCGAACCTGCAGAGAGAAGGAGCGAAATGCTGTTCGTGCTCATGTTGGAGGTTTCGATAACTATCTTATAGTTTTTCCATTCGCCGTTGGTGTCGATAGCCTTGAACTCTGCGTAAGCGTCACCCGTAAGGTATACGTATGCGCCCGAAGTTTCGCTAGGGTTTGTCAACAAGGTCTTGACGCTAAAGGTCAACTCGTAATAAGAATTTTTGTTAAGAGTAACGCTCGCGGAAGTGTACTTATAAGAATTTTTGATTTTGTTATAAATCATCAAAATCTTATCGTCTTCGCCCGTCTTACCCGGGTTCTCTATCGAACCGTAGGTCTTCTTGTTGCTCTTAAAAGAAGAACTGCTAGTGTCGATGACACCTGCAATGACGTTGTCGGAGCCTGCTTGTGCGTTGGAAGCGCCCGTAGAAGACGTCCAAGAGCCGGGAGTAGCAGGATAGGTGTCACCCGTTGTCAGCGTGAAGTCGCCGTTGGTGAACAGCTGATCTTCGGTAGCAGGGTCGTCAGTGTTGTCGTCTGTGTCCTTGTCACAAGCGATTGCGGTAGCAAGCATAGCTATGCACATAATCGCAATCAGCAGTGTTAAAAGAAAACGTTTTTTTGTGTTCATTGTACCACCTTATGATATGTTATTGAATATAATTATTATAATCTTAATTATTATAAAGCAAACTCAATTATATTGCAATAGATTTACCCAAAATTTCTCTTTCCATTTAATGTTTTTTTACTTTGAGGTCAAGCTTAGATAATGATGATTTATAAAAAAGCAAGTTAGGCACACAATAAGCCTATGGAAAATATGTGGGAGAGTGGACGAATAAGTATCGGCAAAAGGATATTGATAGTACTGGCAAGCCTATTTGCAGGGTTTGCAACGGGCGTATTCGGCGGTGGCGGCGGCATGATCGTAGTGCCTATTCTCACGGGGTTGTATGGACTTGAGCCAGTCAAGGCACACGCAACGGCGATTGCCACGATATTTCCGCTATGCCTCGTCAGCGTAATATTCTACTTGACTCAAGGCGGTTGGGAATGGAAGAGCGGATTGGTCGTAACGGCAGGCGTGGTTGTCGGCGGAATAGTCGGCGCGGTGGCTATGAAGAAGATACCTGCTAAATGGTTACAACCCATATTCTATATTTTAATGATAGTGGGTGGGGTAAAAATGGCGCTCGCATAACGAAAAGGCGTAATAATAGCAACGAGGTAATTTTATAATTATGCAATATTTATGGTATATAAGCGCAGGTCTTATCGGAGGTATTATAGGCGGAATGGGTATGGGTGGCGGTACTTTGCTGATACCTATTTTGACGATTTTTCTCGGGGTGCAACAAGTCGAGGCGCAGCTTACCAATCTAATATCGTTTTTACCAATGGCAATAGTGGCGGTAATAATACACGCCAAAAATAAACGTATAGATTTCAAAGCAATGTTATGCGTTAGTGTGCCTGCATTGATAACGGCATGCGTCGGCGCGTTCTTTGCTCCGAGAATAAAGGGCGAGCTGCTTTCCAAAGGCTTCGGTATATTTTTGACTTTGCTTGGTGTGGCGATGCTTGTCAAAATTATAATTCAAAAAATCAAAACAAAACGAAAAGCAAGATAAATCGCACATATTTCAATATGCCGATATGCTGATATGCGTATGTATTTTTATACAAATTGTCGTATGGTTATACAATCATACGACGATATATTTTTCATATTTTTATCACGATAAGAATAGGCATAAATAAGGTGAAAAAATGGAAAAAGATAAAATTCTAAACGTTGCCAGATACATAGCAATGACGGGGTGTACGGTAAGAAGTGCGTCCAAAATATTCGGCATTAGCAAGAGCACCATCCACAACGATATGACCAAAAAACTAGTCTATATAGACGCGGGACTATATCGGAGGGTAAAGAGTGTGTTGGACTTTAATATGTCGGTGAGACATTTGAGGGGAGGAGAGAGCACGAAGAAACTCTACCAAAAGAACAAAACCTAGTTGCCATTAGGTTTGGCTTTGTCCCAAAGGCTATTTCTTTCGGGGTTGAAGATAGCCGACATAATATGCTTTTTGGAGTCTACGAATTGTTCGTCAAGGGTTCGAATTAGTTGTTTGACGTCCTCTCTTTTGGTATGCTTGTCCCTAGGACAAGGGTTAAAAATTACAGGCAAGCCTAGTCTTTTTGCCGTCCAGTTGATTTGCTTTTCTTCGATATAGACGAGGGGGCGAATGAGGGTGATTTTGCTCTTGTCCATGTAGCTTATAGGCATAAAGGTCGAAAATCTACCTTCGTACAATAGAGAGAGCATCATAGTTTCAATCACGTCGTCTGCGTGGTGACCTAGCGCGAGCTTGTTGCAACCGTGGTCGATAGCCACGTTGTTGAGAGCGCCTCTACGCATCTTAGAGCAGAGAGAACAAGGGCTTTTTTCCTTTCTTTCGTCAAAGATGATGGCGGCAATATCGGTCTTTTCTATTATTAGCGGAACGCCTACGCTCTCGCAAAAGTCCTTGGTTGCCTGCACTTGATTTTTGTCGATATCTTCGAAGCCCATATCTATATTGATAGCCACGAGGTCAAACTTTTCGGGTGCGAATTTTTTGTATGCGGCAAGCACGGCAAGTAGAGTAATACTGTCTTTACCGCCCGAAAGTCCAACGGCAATTTTGTCGCCGTCCTCAATCATTTTGTAGTCGCTTATGGCTTTTCTTGCTAGGCTCAATAGTTTTTGCATAAGTTGATTATATAAGTTTTGTTTTCCAAAAGCAAATGTTTGTTGACTAAAAGCTGAATAATATATATAATAAGATTGATATAGGAGAAGTATTTTGATAGATTCTATTATTGAGTTTTTTCGCAACGTGCTACCGAGCGACTATCTTACGATAATCATCATATCTATGATACCGCTTATCGAGGTGAGAGGAGCAATTCCAGTAGCCGTAGCGATGGACATGAATATTTTTCAAGCATTTGCATGCGCCTTTTTGGGCTCGTCGCTCGTTGCGCCTATACTTTTGCTTATTTTGCAACCTATACTTAAGTGGATGAAAAATACCAAGGCTTTTAGGTCTTTGGCTCACGCCGTCGAAGGCGTTTTTCAGAGCAAGGTCAACGCCGTGCAAGACAAAGCCGACAAGGCTTTTGACCCCAAGATTATCGAACGCAAGAAGCTTTTGGGCGTCTTTGCCTTCGTAGCGATACCTATACCGATGACGGGGGTTTGGACGGGTAGTGCGGTGGCTTCCTTTATGGGGCTTGGCTTTGTCAAGTCGATGCTAATGGTGATTTTAGGCAATATAGTAGCTTCATCTATCATCACGCTTTTGTCTTATTTTCTCAGTAGCTACATTGATTATATCATATACGGACTTATGGCAATCGTACTCGTTGCGCTCGTCGCTTATATCGTCAAGCTCGTCGTGTCGATGCGACGTTCTAAGTCGCAATCCGACGACGATGATACCACAAACTCGGAGCGTAAGCAATAGTAGGACTAATCTCTAGCTAGAAGCATTTGAGTTTTTTTTTGATGTAATTTTACTTGATTTTTACTTTGGAGTATATTATTATTAAGTTACGACAAACGTCAATAAAGGAGAAATTATGAAAAAGTACGTTTCAATTTTAGCAATCATTATCATTGCCGTAATTATGGGTACTATGTTTATGGGATGTCAAGGTGATCCTGACGAAGTAGAGATTACCCCATTTACCCCAAGCGAAATGACTATGGGTACTTCTAAGCCTACCGCAGCACCGGTTACGGCTATTACGGAGAATAGCACTGCAACCGAGATGTTCTATGCCGCAATAGACAACTTCTACGGCGCTGACTACGTAGCTACCTACCTCAAGGGTAACGTAGAGACTACTATTTTGGGAGGTCTCAAAGTCAACCAACTCGTTGTCGGCAACAAGGTTAGACAAGGCAAGGGTAACGCCGCAGGTACCAAATATTTCGTAGAAAACAAGTCTTACAGTAGTGTCGCTAAAGTATACGAAGAGACTTATGTGGACGCAAATGGTAAAGCATTTATTCGTTCTGCAGACAACATCAAGTACAGCGAAAAGAAAGATACCGCAGGGCTTGGTAATGCAGGTTGGACCAGAACTTTCAAGGCTGCTGAGAAATTTGACAACGTTGCAGCACTCGTAGCCGCTAAGGTCAACGACCCAACCAAGATTTGGATGTACGATACCGACGTAGAGGGTGCAATTGCACAAATTACTAAGGTAGAAAAGGTAGAAGGAAAAGACCAATACAAGTTCTCTATCATCTTCGATCTTGACAAAGTAACTCAAAACTACAAGGCAGTTATGGAATACATGCTTAGTCAATCTGCTCCTGCAGACGGACTTACCTTCCTTGGACTCAAGTTCGACGTAGTAGTATGGGACAACGGCTATTTGGCTGACATATACATAACCGAACAATACAAAATGAGTATCGCAAAAGTAATCGACAGTGCGGTAGAGCTCAAATCCAGACAACAATATTCTTACAACCCTGCCGAAGCTGGTTACACCATGGCAGAAAAGGATACTTACTGCGCTGCTTGGGCAAAATAAGTTTCTAACGACTTAGCTAATTCCCCGACGACAAGTCGGGGATTTTTTTTGCTTAATTACTTGACTGATTTGGGTAAAGTCGCTTTAGAATGTCAAGGATTGTAATAGCTTGGCTATGTTTTTTTTGTTTTGCGCGCAAGACGCAACTAGTCACGACCCGTCAAAAATCAAAAAAGTACTTGAAACAATACCGATAATATATTATAATATATAATATGGAACTGACTAAGAGCAAAAAGTTTTCGATAATAGGGCATTCTATCGCATTGGTCGTAGGCGTTGCGCTTATGATTATAGCGTCGTTTTACGACCTCAAAATCTCGCAAGCGGTGGGGGATCAACGCTCCTTTTTCGGACAACTATTTGCCGTGATAGCCGAGTATCCCGCATATTTTGCCGTTCCGATAGCCGGCGTGATAATATTCTACAATTACGATTTGTTTGACGACAAAAAGGCAAAAATCGGAATAATGATTGCAGGCGCGTTGGTTATTTGGCTAGGTTGGCTTATGTTTGGGCTCAACGCCCAAAAGATGACGGAGCTCGCCGTCGTACCTGCAGAGCAAGAGCACAACGTATTGTGGGCGATTTTCAAGGCGTTTTTCTACGGTGCGTTTACATTAGGCATAGGTTACTTTTTGCCTAGAGATACCATGCATAGACTGCTCAAGTTTGCGGTATTTACCTTGGTTTTCGTCATAGTGGCTTTGGTTGTTATGCGTGTCATGAAGACGTTGTGGTGCCGTATGAGATACCGCGATATGCTCAAAGAGGGTAATTTCGATGGCTTTAGCAACTGGTGGCAACTGATGATAGGTAGAGAAAAGCTCGACCCGTCTTACAAATACACCTCTTTCCCTTCCGGACACTCGTCAAGCATAACGCATCTGTGTCTGTTGTGGGTATTGTGCGATATTTTACCTTCGCTCAAGAGTCGTAAGTGGGTCAAACCTACTGTGTACGCCGTCAGCATAATTCTCATAGGCTTGACTATGTATTCCAGGATAGTCAACTGCGCGCATTTCTTGTCCGACACGGTAGCGGGCGTATATATCACTTACGCTATATTCTTCATACTCAAAAAGGTGTTTTTCGCTAAGGACAAGTACACATACGCAATCAGCGATAGGGCTCTATCTCAAGAGGAAGCTAAATGAAAGAAGCAATAAGACAAGCGATTTGGAGCGTGACGATAGCTATTATTTTGCTAGCCATGCTCGTCATAGGTTCGTTCAAAGATTTGGCAATAGCCGAGGCTATTTGTCTACCCGGCAACACTTTTAGCGTGTTGACGGATTCTATTGCCAAGCTTCCCGCGTTTTTGATAATGATGGCTGCTTGCGGGATACTTCTCAAGTGTGCCTACAACAAAGAGTGCAACATTGTACTCAAAAGGTTGTATATAATTGCCTATTTTATTTTGGGCGTGGTGTCGGCAACGTTTGCATTTATCGACTGTTTTCAACTTATTTTTGCCAAGAGAGCATATTATATTTCCGTTTCGCTCGTGTGCGGAGTTTTCGTATTTTTACTATTTCTCAACGATTTGTCCAAGCATAGAAGACAAGAGTACGATAGGTATAAGAAGTGGGCTATCACGGCTTGCATAATAGTGGGCGTAGTGGCTGCCGTCTCTTACGGTATGAAGATAATATGGAAGAGGGCGTCTTATATCGACGTCACTCAGCAAGGCGCGCAATATAGTCCTTGGTACAAGATTGTCAACGTTGACGGCGGTTGGGCAATGCCCGACAACAAGACGGCGCTAGCTTTCACGACGTGGGCGCTAATGACTTTGACCAAAATTCACCCTCGACTTGCCAACAAGGTAGGTTGGATGCAAGTGGCAATCAACTTTTTTATCGTATTGGTCATCATCGGCTCGCTCTTTTCGGGCAAATATTTCTTGTCCGACGTAGCAATCGGCGGTATTATCGGATACGCTACCACCAAGACTGCCAAGGTATTGGCGTTTGGCGCGGAGGAAGATAGGACGGATTTGTCCGAAAATAACTTGTTGGGTAGGATACTATGAGCGTCGATTTCAATCAATCTATGTTTTCTTACTACAAGGCGTGTACGGCACACAATCCTGCTACCGACAAGGTGTGGCAATTTTGGGGTGCAAGCACTACCCGTGCCAAGTTTATAAGGGACGTAGAAAATTTTGCGGGATATCTTATTAACCTCGGGGTCGGTAAGGGTGACAACGTGGTACTTTGCCTCAGCAATATCCCCAACGCGTTGGTATGTTTTTACGCTATCAATAGGGCGGGGGCTATAGCCAATCTCGTTCATCCCGTAATTCCTAGCGAAAAGTTGCAGGCCATGGACGAGGAGATGTCGCCCAAAGCGTATATTCTTTTCGACGAGTTCTTTTACAAATACAAGGATTGGATTGAAGCTACGGGCAAACCAATAATTTTGTGCTCTGCGCAAGACTATTTGCCTATGGCGTTCAAGCCTTTTTACAACGCCTACGTTGCCAAGAAGTTGAGCACCAACAATTCTTCCAACGTGGTGAGATACAGAGATATTGGCAAATATACCGCACCTACTGTAGCCGTTGACGGCGAGGACGTGGCGGTGTATATGCACAGTGGCGGTACGTGTGGCAAAGCCAAGACGGTGATGATGAGCAATAGAGCGCTCAACAACCTCACCGACAATATCCTTGACGCAATCGACCATAGATACAGTAACAAGGACGCCATGCTTATGGCGTTGCCGATATTCCATACATACGGGCTTGGCGTATGTCTGCATTCTATGATATGTGCCGGCATACGCATCATACTTATGCCTAAGTTTAAGGCGGACACGGCGTGTTATCTTATCAAGAGATACGGCATAACCTTTGTGGCGGGCGTGCCTTATATGTATTCCAAGATGCTTGCCTCGGGCAAGTTCAAGGGCAAAATGCTCACCAAAATTCGCGCTTGCTATTGCGGAGGAGATAAGGTGTCGGAAAACACCAAACAGCTCTTCAAGCAAGCTATGGAGAAACAAGGCAACAATATATTACTCAGCGAGGGCTACGGACTGACGGAAGCGTGCGTATGTTGCATCAACACTATGAAGGTGTACAAGCCCAACTCAATCGGTAGACCCGTCAAGAGCATGACCTTTGCCATAATTGACGAACAAGGCAACTTTTTACCGCCAAAGAGCAAGGGCGAGATAGTCATATCGGGTCCTACGCTGATGAAGGGCTATTATCACAGCGAGGATGATAGAGAGGCGTTCTTTGAGGACGACAAGCACGTCAAGTGGCTGAGGAGCGGTGACGTGGGATATATCGACGAGGACGGCAACGTATTCTTTACCGACCGTATCAAGAGACTTGTCAAGATATCGGGCGTCAACGTCTTTCCGCAAGAGATTGAGAACGTCGTCGACAACCTCGATTGCGTCAAAATTAGTTGCGTAGTCGAGACGACCATCAACGGCAAGAGCGCGACCAAGCTATACGTCGTCAAGGACAAGTCCACCTTGCTTGGCGAGCAAGAAATACAAGAAAAAATCAGACAAGCTATAGCACAAAACTTTATGAGGCACAGTATGCCAGGCATTATAGAATTTATTGACGAATTGCCAAGGACGCCTATTGGAAAAGTGGATTTTGTGGCGTTGCAACAGATGAGTAGGTAGGAGGAAAAATGGACAGACCGTTGGCATTGATATTTGATATAGGCACTCAATCAACCAGAGGGTTGCTATTTGACAAACAAGGAAATCTCGTACATAAATCGCAAATTTCCGCAGATTTTTTTGTATTGGGAGAAGACGGCAGAGCAGAAAAGGACACGCTCAGTCTATACGACGGCGTAGTCAAGGTTTGTGAGCAAATTAGGAAGGACGCGCCTAAGCTGTTAGACGACGTCGTTGCCATCAGCGTCACGTCTATCCGCAACACGACGGTCTTTTTGGACGAGGAGGGCAATCCAACACGCAATACGATATTGTGGCTGGACAAGCGAGAGGTAGATTGTCCCGACCCACTTCCCACATTCAATAGATTTTTGTACTTTTTGGTAGGCATGAGCGAGAGCGTAAGGGTATCTCGCAAGACCTCATACACCAACTGGGTTAGGGTCAACCAACCCGATATTTGGGCAAAGACTGCCAAGGTCGTCGTACCGTCCACCTACGTCAACTTCCGCCTTACGGGCAATCTAGTCGAGAGCAACGCGGGCATTGCGTGCAAAATCCCTTTTGATTACAAAAAGCGCTGTTGGCAGACCAAACACGGCTTGACTTATCCCGTTTTCGGCACGCCGATTGACAAAATGTGCGACTTGGTCAACCCGGGCGAGATTTTGGGATACATAACCGAGCAATGTAGCAAGGAGACGGGACTCAAACAAGGACTACCCGTCGTAGCTTCGGGCACTGACAAGGGCTGTGAATCTCTCGGTGTGGGAGCGGTAACATCCAACGTAGCTTCAATCAGTCTAGGCACGGCTTCGTCGGTAGAGATTTGCACCGACAAATACGTCGAACCCGAGGCGTTTATGCCGGCGTATCCTTCTGTGGTAATGGGCAAGTGGAACCCCGAAATTCAAATATTTAGAGGCTTTTGGATGGTAAGTTGGTTTAGAGAACAATTTGCCCTCTACGAACAAAAGGAAGCCGAGGCTACGGGCGAAAAGGTCGAGCTTATTTTGGATAAAAAGCTATCCAAAGTGCCGGTCGGCTCGCACGGACTTATATTGCAACCTTTTTGGGGACCGGGACTCAAAAACCCCGAAGCCAAGGGCTCGATTATAGGCTTTACCGACGTGCACGATAGAGATTATATGTATCGTGCCATAATAGAGGGCTTGTGCTACGGTTTGTTGGACGGGCTCAACAACATGCAAGCGCGTGCCAGAATTCAAGTAGATAGAGTAGGCGTGTCGGGCGGTGGTTCGCAAAGCGACGTTATTTGCCAAATTTTGTCCGACGTAGTAGGCAAGCCCGTCTATCGTGTGCAAACTCACGAAACGAGTGGACTAGGTGCCGCTATGATTAGCTTTGTCGGGGTCAATCAGTTTGATAATTTGGACGAGGCTCTCAAGTCTATGCGTCACGTCAAGGACGAATTTGTTCCTAACTCGGCGGACCACAAAATCTATCATCAATACTACAATAGGGTGTATAGAAGAATGTATCGCTATATGCGTCCGTTGTACGACGAGCTCTACGACATACTGGGCGAAAAGCGCAAATAAATATGCAACTGCACACGGCGCGTTGCATTGTATAATAAAGAACAACTAATATGGAGAAAATATGCCATTTGTAGATAGGTTCGATTGGGATTTTGGTAAGATAGGCATAGATGTCGTTGAAGGCTTTGAGCCTCCTAAAGAGATAAAAGACGGATTATTTGTCATTCAAAGATGGATATGCGAGTGCACTTTTGTAGGTGAAATGAAGGACGGCTTGCCCAACGGCAAAGGTAGAGTTACCGATTGCGGACACGAATGCCAAAATGACTCAGGAGAGGAGTATTATGGCAATGACGAATTCGTAGGACAATACGTGGACGGCAAGCGAGAGGGTTACGGAGAGTATACTTTTGCTAGTGGCGATATAGTCAAGGGATATTGGCAAAACGGAAAATTGCAAAGCGGAGAATACTATTTTCTTGGTTCGCATGACAAATTGGGATACAAATACGTAGGCAGTTTTATCCAAAGCGAGCAGTACGTTTTCGTGCCCGATGACAACGCAACAATAATTTACGACGACCAAAGCGTATATCAAGGCGATATCAAGGGAGATTGGCGCAATATCAAAAAGCACGGAATAGGAAAACTTGTCGACTGCAACGGCGAAGAAAAGGACGGCTATTGGGAAGACGACGAATTTTTCAGTTGAATTATTAGGTTTGCATTATTAGCCCGATATAGCATATAAACAAAAATAAAAGTTAATAGTTCAAAAGAGTAAATAAAAAATCCACCTACTTAGTCGTAGGTGGATTTTTCGGAGATATAAACACAAACGAAAAACGTGGTTTAGTCTAGATTGCCTTCTTTTGCCGTTTCTTCATTGTAAGCGGCAATAATAGCTTCCGTAAAGATAGCTCTTGTTTCGCTATTGATAGGGTGAACTATGTCCTTAAACTCGCCGTCAGGGGTCTTTTTGCTAGGCATAGCCACGAATATCCCTTCCGTGCCCATAATAATCTTGATATCGTGCACGGCAAAACAATCGTCTATCACCACGGAGGCAACGCCTTTGAGTTTGGAGTCGCTGTTGTTGATGAGTCTTACTCTAACGTCACTTATTCTCATATTTTCACCTCGCATATTTTGGATAATATAATTATACACCAATTTTTTTCGTTTGTCTATACCCAAATTTTTGCAGAGAGAACATAAGGCTATATGGTTGCATATATTGTAATATGTTGACTTTTGACGAAATAGGCAAGATACATTTTGTCGGCGTATGCGGGGCAAGCCTCAGCGTACTGGCAACGCTATGTTTGGATATGGGGCTTAGCGTAAGCGGAAGCGACTTGAGAGATTGCGCTCAAATGGACTTTTTGAGAGAGCGAGGGGTAGATTGCGTGGTTGGTCATGACCCGTCCGCAATCCAAGACGCCGACCTCGTGGTATATAGCTCGGCAATAGGCATTGACGATCAAGAATTGGTTTTTGCACGCAAGATAGCTCTGCCTTGTCTAGAGAGGAAGGACTTTTTACCTTTGATAGCGGGGCAATTTGACAAGACTATCAGCATATCGGGCAGTCACGGCAAAACCACCACCTCGTTGATGATAGAGCACGTAATGCTCGAGCTAGGTTGCAAGTTCGCCTCGCATATCGGTGGGCAAGCGGTTGACGGCTCGCCTTCGCCCGTCTATACCGGCAACGAATATTTTTTGAGCGAAGCTTGCGAATATCGTCGCAGTTTTTTGTCTTTTGACAGCTGGTTAGGGGTCATCACGTCTATAGACTACGACCACCCCGACACTTATAGCGACGAGGAGCAATACGCAGAGGCGTTTGAACAATATCGCAAGCGTTGCGCAAGGTGTATCACCACTCAAGATTGCGTAGATAAGCTATCGTCGCGTAGCAACCTCGTGACGTGCGGTTTTTTGCCGTCGTGCGATTATTACGCTTGCAATCTACGGCAAGATAGAGGCAAATTTTCCTATACGCTAGTTCACGGCTCGCAGTCGGTAGTCGTCAAGCTTGCGGTGGTAGGCAGACACAACGTAATCAACAGCATGCTTGCCGTAGCCGTAGCGCACAATCTAGGGTTTTCTCTAGATAGCGTATGTGAGGCTCTTAGCGACTTTGAGGGCGTCAAGAGAAGAATGGAATGCAAGGGTAAGACGGAGAGGGGAGCAAGGGTAATCGTGGACTACGCTCATCACCCTACCGAAATCAAGATGGCAATCGACACTGCGTTGATGATGACTCGTGGCAAAATATGGGTGGTATTTCAACCGCACACCTATTCTCGAACGGCGGTTTTGCTCGATAGTTTCGTAGATAGCTTTTATTGGTGTGACGAGCTCATCATTGCGCCAACCTATTCGGCACGAGAGAGCAAGAGCGACGGAGCCGACGCCTTCGATTTGTATTGCGCCTTGGTGGAACGTGGCAAGATGGCATGTTATATCGACGACGCCAAAAAAATAGCCGATTATCTCACGAAATCGGCAGAAAGTAACGATTTGATATTGATTTTAGGGGCAGGGGATATTGCCGACCTTGCCACGCTATTGGTTTAGCAACGTATCACCGTCTTGTAATACATAGGCTTGGAAGAGAGCTCCTCCAACAATTCTTTGGTTTGACTGATGTCCGCCACGCTGTCTACTAAGTTGTCGACCTTGACAATCTCGGTTGCCAGCAAATTGACGGCAGTTTCCAATTCTCCGTATCCGTTGTCCAATCCGTATACCGTGAGGTTGCGGGTGATGATAGGACTAAAGTCGCCTTGAAGATTGCCAAGCGAAGGATTGAAGCCGTATAGACCCACTTTGCCGTCTTGCGCAAGGTTGTATAGCACGTTGCCAACGCTAGCGAATGCGTCGGTATCTATGACGAGATAGTCAGCCATTTTGCCCGAAGTAATCTCCTTGAGCTTGTCTGTCAAGTCCTCTTGCGACAGGTCGATTTGATAATAAATGCCCATATCGCTTGCCATCTCTAAGCGAGCCGAGTCGTCGTCTACGATGATAGGAATAGCTTGATAATATACGCACAGTTGAGCAAAGATAAGGTTGATTGCACTAGCGCCGTATATCAACACGTATTGAGTTTTTTGTATATTTAGCTTCTCGTGCATTGCGATAGTGAGGGCAATGTCTTCGATAAAAGTGATAGCCTCGTCGGTCATACCTTCCGGCATAGTGTAGATATCGCCGAGAGCGACGTTGCAGTAGTCGCTGAGATAACCGTCGATATTTTGACCGTGGATTTTGATAGAGTCGTTGACCCCCTTAGAATATGGCGACAACATAACGCGTTGACCCTTTTTGAGAGTAATGTCGTTGCTTTCGCTGATAAGTCCAACGGCGATACGACAAGGCGAGAGAGGATTAGCGGGATTGCTATTATAGAGCGCAATATCGCTGGCACATACGCCCGCGCGGGTGACCTTTACTTTAGCAAATTCTTTGCTATCGAGCGCTTCCGCCGATTCCACCTCTTCGATATTGCGTGCCGAATTGATTTTCCAAGATTTCATAGCTCCCCCCAAATATGTCAAGCGGTATGATTATAGCACACTCAATATCAAAAAGCAATCATAAGTGGCTCAAACAAAAATATAAAACGAAAATTTTTGTCGCAAGTTTTTTTGCAATGATTGGGTCAAAACTTTGCTAAAAATTGCCAAAATCGCCTCAATCACTCAAAAACCTATCAAATCTTAGCTTATAGTGGCGATATTTTGAGTTTTGAGCCAAAAATTATCTTCAACAATTTTGATAAATAAACTTATTATAATGCTTGACTTAAAAATACTTATTGTGTATAATTCTAAAAGAAATATAGGAATGTGAGGTGATATTATGAACGAGAAGATTCAACCTGCATATCATGATGTTACAATCGAATGTCAATGCGGCGCTAAGTTCGTTTGCGGCTCGACAAAAGAAGGGGACGTTATCAAGGTAGAAGTTTGTAGCAAATGCCATCCTTATTATACAGGAAAACAAAAACTTGTAGACACGGGCGGTAGAGTGGATAAGTTCAAGAAGCGTTACAATCTGTAATATCCGACGTAGTGCAAGAGCAATCTTGCACTATTTTTTTAATAACTAATAGGAAAGTATGAGCAGAAAAAAGTGTACCTCAATAGGCGGTCAAGCGGTCATCGAAGGCGTTATGATGCGTGGCAAGTCGAGTATGGCTACCGCCGTAAGAGACGAAAAGGGCAATATCGTAGTAGAGAGCAAGTATATCACGCCCGTGTCCAAGAAAAATTTTTTGTTCCGCACTCCCTTTTTGAGAGGAATATTCAACTTTATCGACACGATGGTGCAAGGTATGGGCACTCTCATGCGTTCGGGCGAAGTCTTCGAAGGAGAAGCCGAGCCCGGAAAAGTAGAGAAGTGGTTTGCCTCTAAGAAGATAAATTTTTACAACCTCGTTATGGCGTTTTCCGTCATAATGGGGCTTGCTTTGTCTATCGGCTTATTTTTCTTTTTGCCACAACTCATCACTAGCGGAATAGTCGCTCTTGCCAAGATTGATTTGCAAAACGCTAGCATCGGACTGCAGATTGCATTCAACTTCGTAGAGGGCTTAGTGAGAATATTGATATTCGTAGGATATATCGCACTCACTTCGCTGATGAAGGACGTGAGAAGGACTTATATGTATCACGGCGCTGAGCACAAGACGATTAGCTGTTACGAAAACGACTTAGAACTTACCGTAGACAACGCTCGCAATATGACTCGTATCCACGATAGATGCGGTACGACCTTTATGTTTATCGTAATGATAGTCAGCGTACTCGTATTCTCGCTTACGGGCTGGCAGGGCGACAATCTTTTCGTAAGATTTGCCATAAGACTTGCACTTTTGCCTGTCGTATCGGGCGTTAGTTACGAGCTTCTAAAACTCTTTGCCAAATACGATAACGCGTTGGTAAGATTTTTCAAACTGCCGGGACTTTTACTTCAAAAGCTCACTACCAAAGAGCCAACCGACGATATGTTAGAGGTGGCAATAGTTGCATTCAAGACGGTGCTGGCAATGGACGCCGACAACACGATACCTACCCAAAGCTTCGACACCAACAAGCCTTATAAGAATGCAAGACAAGAGCTCGACAAGGTGCTTGACAAGGCAGGTTGCGACAAGTCCGACGGCGATTGGATAATGTGTGAGGTGTTAGGCGTTGGACGAGAACAACTAGCTAGCGTTACGCATATTCGCAGTAGCAAGCTTGACCAAGCAATGCAATATGCCAATAAGGTCGCTGACGGTATGCCGCTATGGAAGGCAATCGGCAAGGCTAATTTTTACGGCTACGATATCGTCGTCAACGAGGACGTTTTGTGTCCTAGACCCGAGACGGAATATCTCGCCGAGCAAGTTATCAAGCTGACGAGTAAGGATAGCAAAGTGCTAGATATGTGCACGGGAAGCGGTTGTATCGCCATAGCCGTAGCCAAAGAGAGCGGAGCACACGTCGTGGGAGTGGATATCTCCGATAAAGCTTTGGCGGTAGCCAAAGAAAACGTTGCGCTCAACGGCGTTGAGGAGCAAGTTACGCTCGTAGAGAGTGACTTTTGGGATAAGGTCGAGGACAAGTTTGACGTTATTGTATCCAATCCGCCTTATATCAAGACGGAGGATATAATCTTACTTGACGTCAACGTGCGAGATCATGATCCGATTATTGCACTGGACGGCGGAGAAGACGGCTTGGATTGCTATCGCAAGATAATTCCTTATGCAAGCGAATATCTCAACGATGGCGGTAGTTTGTGTTTGGAGTGCGGTATGGGACAAGCCGAGCAAATAGTCGCTATGATGAGCGAGCGAGGTTACGATTGCAATATCGTCAAAGATTTGGAGGGCGTCGACCGCATAGTCGTCGGCAAAAAGGTGGATAAATGTTTGAAAGACTAAAAAAGATGTTGGAGAGATTTGAAAAACTGACTCAGCTCATCTCCGACCCGGCGATAATTGCCGATCAAGCTAGGTGGCAGAAACTTTGCAAAGAGCACAGCGACCTCACTCGCCCCGTAGAATTGTACAAGAAGTATCTTGCTCTTACGGCAACGATTGAGGAATGCAAAGAGATTATCGACGACGGTAGCGACAGAGAGATGGTTATGCTTGCCAAAGAAGAGCTGTCGCAAGCAAACAAGGACGTAGAAGCTCTAATCGGCGAAATCAAAATTGCACTATTGCCCGTTGACCCCAACGACGACAAAAACGTCATCATCGAAGTCAGAGCGGGTGCGGGCGGAGAAGAGGCAGGCTTGTTCGGCGCGCAAATCGTGCGTATGTATATGCGTTACGCCGAGCGTATGAGGTGGAAAGTTCAAGAGATTGATATGAACTACACCGAGCTTGGCGGAGCCAAAGAAGTAACCTTTATGATAAGTGGCGTAGGAGCGTTTAGCAAGCTCAAATTCGAGAGCGGAGTACACCGCGTACAACGCGTGCCCGAGACTGAGTCGCAAGGTAGAGTGCACACCTCTACTGTGACGGTTGCGGTATTGCCGGAGGTTGAGAATATCGACATCGAGATACTCGACAAGGACCTCAAAATCGACACTTACCGCAGCGGCGGAGCGGGCGGACAGCACGTCAATAAGACGGATAGCGCGGTGCGTATGACTCACTTGCCTACGGGTATAGTGGTGACCAGCCAAGACGAGCGTAGCCAAATCAAAAACCGCGAAAGGGCAATGACGGTGCTCAAGAGTCGTCTATACGAATACTATCAAAGCAAGGCGGACAGCGAGTACGCCGCCAACCGCAAGTCGCAGATAGGTACGGGTGACAGAAGCGAGAAGATAAGGACTTACAACTTTCCTCAAAACCGCGTCACCGACCATAGAATAGGCTTTACGATGTACAATCTACTCGACTTTATGGACGGAGACTTGTTCGAGATGATAGACGCGCTTCAACTTGCCAACCAAAATCAACTGTTGTCGCAAGTTGAGAACGATTGACATCTATCGCCATACAATCTATAATCAAAGCAATCAAGGAGAAATCTATGCAATATATCAGTACCAGAAACAAACAGCTCAAGTGCTCGTCCGCCGAGGCAATCGTCAAAGGCTTAGCAGAGGACGGGGGACTATTCGTACCCGAGAGCATACCTCAACTCACCCAAGAGGATTTTGACAAACTCATCGAGATGAGTTATCACGAGAGGGCAGCTTTCGTGTTGTCCAAGTTTTTAGAGGACTTTACCTATCAAGAGCTGCTTGACTACGCTACCCAAGCCTATGGTAGATTTTACGGCGACGACCCATGTCCGCTCGTCAACGTAGACGACAACCTCTACGTTTTGGAATTGTGGCACGGACCTACTTGCGCCTTCAAGGATATGGCTCTCACCATGCTGCCACACCTATTGTCGGGTGCGAGAAAGAAGGTGGGCGAGAGTGACAAAACTCTAATTCTCGTAGCAACTTCGGGCGATACTGGCAAGGCTGCACTCGAGGGCTTCAAGGACGTGGAAGGTACTGATATTATAGTATTCTATCCTTCCGACGGCGTCAGCGATATGCAAAAGCTTCAAATGATGACCCAAGAGGGTAGCAACGTCTACGTATGCGCTATCGAGGGCAACTTCGACGATGCCCAATCGGCAGTCAAGCGCATCTTTGCAGACCCCGATATGGCATCCAAGCTTGCGGAGGCGGGCTACAAACTATCTTCCGCCAACTCTATCAACTGGGGACGTCTTGCACCACAAATTGCCTACTATGTATCGAGTTATTGCGACCTTTTGTCTAGCGGTCAAATCGAGATGGGCGACAAAGTCAACTTCGTCGTACCAAGCGGCAACTTCGGCAATATCCTCGCGGCTTACTACGCATCTCTTATGGGCGTAGGGGTAGGCAAACTCGTATGCGCGAGCAACGTCAACAACGTACTAACCGACTTTTTCAAAACGGGAGAATACGATATCAATCGTCCTTTCATCAAGACTATGAGTCCTTCTATGGATATACTCATTTCTTCCAACTTAGAGAGATTGCTCTTTGAGTTTTCGGGCAGGGACGACGCTCTCATTGCGGAGAGAATGGCAAGCCTCAAGAGCGAGGGCAAATATAGCGTGACGGCAGAGGAACTGAGCAAGCTTAACGAAGTCTTCGCTGTAGGATACGCTACCGAAGAGGAGACAGCCGACACGATAGACAGCACCTACGACCTCTATGACTATCTTATGGACACCCACACGGGCGTGGCAATGAGCGTGTACAACGATTACGTAGCCGAGAGCGACGACGATAGACCGAGCGTGGTCGTATCCACCGCCAACGCGTACAAGTTCCCTTGCGACGTATATCGCAGCCTCACGGGCGATGAGATAGAGGACGCTTTCAAGGCTTCCAAAAAGCTCCACGGCTTTACGGGAGAGGAGATACCCGAGCCACTTAGCAATCTTGACAAAAAGCAAGTTAGATTTACTAAGATAGTCGACAAAGCCGACATCGAAAGTGTGGTTTTGGAGTACGTAAAGCAATAATTTGCCGATTATTTGACGAAAAAATTACTCTAAGCAAGAGCGTATCGAGCGATATGCTCTTTACTTTTTATATAATATATGTTATTATTTTTATAGTTTTAACAAAAAAGGAGACAATATATGTCAAAGAAGAAGATTATTTATAGTGCGATACAGCCGTCGGGCATCATGACTTTGGGCAACTTTATCGGTGCTGTAAATAATTGGCGCGCCATTCAAGAGAGCGATGACAACCAATGCTTGTTTGCGCTAGCCGACCTTCATACCATCACCGTCAGACAAGACCCTAAGCAGTTCTATGACAACGCAATGAGCTTTTTTGCCTTGCTCATGGCTATGGGTATAGATAAGGATAAGTCGATATTATACTTCCAATCGCACGTGCACGAGCACAGCGAACTTGCATGGCTTCTCAACTGCTACACCTACGTGGGCGAGATGAATAGAATGACGCAGTTCAAGGACAAGTCGTCCAAGCACAGCGACAATATCAACATGGGACTTATGGACTATCCCGTACTTATGGCGGCGGACATTTTGCTCTACGGCAGTGACTACGTACCCGTAGGAGTAGACCAACTGCAACACTTGGAGATAGCAAGGGATATTGCAGTGAGAGTCAACAATATTTACGGAGATATCTTCACCGTGCCCGAGCCAATTATCAACAAGGTGGGCGCCAAGATTATGAGCTTGCAAGACCCAACTGCCAAGATGAGCAAATCCGACCCAACCCCGGGTGCGGTTGTGAGCGTGCTCGACGACGAGTCGGTTATACTCAAAAAGTTTAAGAAAGCAGTCACCGACAGCGGTTGTGAGATAATCTACGACCCTGAGAATAAGCCGGGTATCAGCAATTTGCTTACCATTCTTGCGGCAACCTCGGGCAAAAGCATCGATCAAGTGCAACAAGATTGTCAAGGTATGAGATACGGCGACCTCAAGCTTGCCGTAGCGGATAGCGTAATAGAGATGCTCAGACCGTTCAGAAATAGATACGACGACCTTATGAACAACAAAGAATACCTCATGCAAGTAGCAAGAGAAGGTCAAGCAAAGGCGTCGGAGATGGCAAGCAAAAAACTTGCCGAATTTAAGAAAGCAATAGGATACGTTTTGATTTAATGTTCGGATACGTTGTGCCAGACAAACCTAATATGTTTATCAAGGACTACACCGTCTACAAGGCTTTTTATTGCGGACTGTGCAAGTCTATAGGCAAAAAGTGCGGACAGTTGATGAGATTTACCACCAACTACGACGTCACCTTTTTGGCAGTGTTTATGCACGCTATTTGCGATAGACAAGTTGAGTTTGCCGACGAGGCTTGTATACTCAATCCTATCAAAAAGAAGAGCATAGTCAAGCACAACGAGCTTATGAGTGCCATCGTGGATACCAACACCATTCTTGCACACTATAAACTTGTCGACGATATTTGCGACGAGCGTTCCGCCAAAGCCAAATTTGTAGACCAAGCCGTGCTCAATAGGCATTACAAGAGAGCCAAAGCCAATCTCCCCAAGGTGGACGAAATCGTTGCTGAGGGCTACGAGCGCCTAAGAGTAATGGAAAAGTCAAATCAAGCGGGAGCGGATATCGTAGCCGACGCCTTTGCCGAGATTATGAAGGGTATTTCTATCGAGCTTGCGGGCGAAAATTATAATTCTTACGTTGGCGACGTAATGTATAACGTGGGCAAATGGGTGTACTGCGCCGACGCTCTCGACGATATCGACGACGACTTCAAGGGTGGCAAATACAACGTATTTTTAGCAGACTATTGCTATACCGACAAGGCAACCTTTCTCAAGGATAAGTCTGAAGAACTGCAACTGCTATTTATGTCCTGTTACGACGCAATCAACAAGGCGTTCGACAATCTAAATATCACCCGATACGAGGGGGTAGTCACCAACGTATTGTGGTACGGCTTACTAGCCAAAACCAAAGAACTGTTAAGGAGTGAAACTAAGTGCAAAAAGACCCGTATTTGATACTCGGTGTGGACAATGACGCCACGCAAGAAGAGATAAGGCAAGCCTACGAAAGGCTTAAAGAAGAGTACCAATCCCAACTTTTTGAAGAGGGCGAGGTTGGCAACTTAGCTGCCAAAAAACTCGACGAATTAGAGCGAGCCTATCACCAATGCTTAGAGGACAAAGCCAACGACTTCCACTTTAGCGAGGAGGGCAACGGCTTAGGCGAGATAGAACAAATGATTAAGGACGGCAACCTCGAGGGAGCGCAGTCCAAGCTTGACAATATCGAGATGAGAGACGGATATTGGCACTATCTACAAGCCATCATCTATCACAAGCGTGGTTGGAACGTAGAGAGCAAAAAGCAACTCGATATAGCCCTCACTCTCGACGAGGACAACGAAAAGTATAAGCAAGCTAGAGAAAGGCTCAACAAAGTGCTATCGGGTGCAAGTGCAGAGGACGCCAGCTCGGCTAGCGGTAGTGCCGCAGCGGGTAGAGCGGGATATTCTCGCCCCGACCAAGAGGCAAGGCGTGCCGCTAACGACGAAGCTTGTTGCAATACTTGTTCCACACTCATATGTTGCGACTGTTGTTGCGAGTGTATGGGCGGAGATTTGATACCTTGTTGCTAAGATGAAGAGAAGCTATCACATTGCCATTTCGGGAATATCTGCCGCACTGACGATAATATCGCTATTGCTTGCAATGTTTCTACCTACGGCAAAGGTGGCTTTTTTCGCAATATCGGCGCTATGCGTATCGCTTTCTCTCACGCAAGGCTTGTTTTGGTCGGCGCTCGCAAGTTACGTCGTGGCGTCGGCAATAGGATTTTTGGCAGGCAATATCAAAGCCCTGCCTTTTATATTATTCTTTGGTTTATACTCTCTGGTTGCGTGGCTGTTAGATTTTCGTTTTTACAATTTGCGTATGCCGAGAGTCGTCAAAATCATACTTATCACGGTTATTAAGCTTGCATATTTCGCGCTTGCTTTTTGGGCGTGCTACAAGTTGATGGGTGTGGTAATCTCCGATATCGTCATTGGCTCTTTGCGACTAAGCGAACCGATATTTTGGACGGTGGGACTAGTGCTGTTTTGTGCCTACGACCCTTTGTATCGAATGGTCTTCAAGCTGGTATCGAGGCGAGTTGCCCTAGTCACCAAGAGGGGAGAGCCTACTCAGCCAGGCGATGATAATATTGACGATTTGTTTGGCTAAAACAGTCAATAACGCAATACATATCGGCAAAAATATATATTTGATTAAGGAAAACAATTCTATAATCATACCGCACGATTTTTATATCGTCAAGTGACGACACGTCGCTGGTATGATTGCAACTAATATCCACCCTTCGTTGGGGTGGATATTTTAGCATAATATGTATCTTATATGTATCTTAGATTACGTCGTCGGTGTCGCCGTTTCTACAACAGCAGCAGATGATGAGTATCAAGATTATGAGCGTGCAACAGTCGCATCCGCCGTCTCTGCCGAAGAAACAGTTGTTGCCGGATCTTCCTTCATTGTCGCCACAGCAACAGCACAAGAGTAAGATAATAATCCACAAGCAGCAGCAATTATCCATAGATAGACCTCCTTTTTTCAATGTTTTTTCTTATTTTACAATATGAGGCAAAATTCGATTGTGTTACCGTGATAATATGTACTTATCAACCAATAGGCATATTATTTTGCCACGTGGAGGGGGAATATGCGCGGGTGTTTGACGTTGACGGAGAGTGAGGAACAGTCCATTAGGAGCTACATTCCGCCCAACGGAGCGGTCAAGGGAATAGCCGACTTTTATTTTATCTTCAGCGACAGTACAAGGCTCAAGATACTGTCGGTGCTTGCCGTGACGGAGCTTTGCGTATGCGACGTATGCATATTGTTGGGACTCAACCAAACTACCGTATCCCACCAACTCAAGCTTCTTCGCGACGCTCGCATAGTGGCGGATAGAAGGGTGGGCAAAATCGTCTTTTATCGCATAGTCAATCCATACGTCAACGAGGTTATGATGACGGGTGTCAACAATCTCAATACGTCCAACGGAAAGTACGTCTAACGATTGTATCGACAGCCAAAGTATGATATAATATCCTTATGGATTTGATTAGGCAAAAGGTCAAGGATTTACCCGAAAACAGCGGAGTATATATTATGTATTCCGCCGACAGACAGATTTTGTACGTCGGCAAGGCTCGCAATCTCAAAAAGAGGGTCACTCAATACTTCGGTTCACCTGTCGGCAAGACCGACAAGGTGCTCATTATGGTGTCCAAAATTGCCGACTTCGAATACATCATCACACGCAACGAGATAGAGGCTTTGGTGCTAGAGAACAACCTCATCAAAAAGCACCAACCGCCCTACAACATTCTTCTCAAAGACGACAAGAGTTATCCTTTTATCAAAATCAATACCAAGCAAGCCTATCCCAAAGTCGAGGTAGTGCGAAGACTCAAAAACGACGGCGCCAAGTACTTCGGTCCCTATATGCAGGGCATCTCGTCCAAGGAGATAGTCGACCTCATCTATTCGGCTTTTCCTCTACGCTCGTGTGGTATCGATATGTCTAAGCCACCCAAAGGACACAGACCTTGCCTCAATTATCACATAGGCAGGTGCAAAGCGCCTTGTATGGGGTACGAGACGCCCGAGCAATACGCCGAAACGATAGCCAAAGTCGTGGCTTTTTTGCAAGGCAACGACAAGTCGGTGGCTAATATTCTTACACGCAAAATGCAAGAGGCGTCCGAGCAGACGGAATACGAGATTGCCTTGATGTATAAGCAAAAACTCGCCGTGCTCGACAAACTTATCCGTCGTCAAGTGACGGCTTTGCCCAAGGATTTCGACCTCGACGTATTCGCAATTGCTTCCAACGGGCTCAACGTCGTTGAGTCCACGCTTTTCGTCAGAGCGGGCAAGCTGGTGGGCTCGGACAAACAAGTCGTGGACAGTCTTAGCCTAACCGAGCAAGACAGTCTATCCAACTATATTATGCGGTTTTACGACGGCGTGCCGTATATTCCGCAAGAAGTTATCACAAGCGTTGAACTCGAAGACGCCGACGTTTTGGCGGAATACCTTGGCGAGAAGAAGGGCAAGAAGGTCAACGTCATCACCCCTCATCAAGGTGTGCGCAAGCAACTGGTCGATATGGCAATGAGCAACGCTTGCGACTATCTCGACAAGTCGCTGTCGCTCAAAGAACGTCAAGACAATATGACGGTGGGCGCAATGATACAACTTCAAGAATTTCTCAAACTATCCCGTATGCCTATTCGCATGGAATGCTACGACATATCGCATATATCGGGCACCAACAAGGTAGGTTCGATGGTGGTGTTTATCAACGGACAACCTGCCAAGTCGCACTATCGCAAGTTCCATATCAAGACGGTAGAGGGCAACAACGACTTCGAGAGTCTCAAGGAAGTGCTTAGACGTAGGATATCTCGCCTACTAGACGAGCAGGAAAAAGACGAGTCCTTTTCTTCCCGTCCCGACCTTATCATCATAGACGGTGGCAAGGGACAACTCAGCAGCGTCATGCAAGAGGTAGAGAAAGCGGGGCTTAGCGGTGTAGAAATCGTAGGTCTTGCCAAGAGCGAAGAGGAGATATTCTTCCCGGGTCAATCGCAATCGGTGCTTTTGCCACGCAACAGTTACGCCCTCAAGCTCGTCCAGCGCATAAGGGACGAGGCGCATAGATTTGCCATAACCTTTCACCGCAACGAGCGTAAACGCACCCAGACCAAGAGCAGACTTACCGATATAGCGGGTGTGGGCGAGGTCAAGCAAAAACGGCTCATACAAGCTTTTAGGACTATGGACAATATTCGCAACGCAAGCGTAGAGGACTTGTTGCTCGTCAAGGGTATGGATAGACCTACCGCAATAGCGATATACGAGCATTTTCACGTAGGCGATACGTCGGAAGATTGACATATTATCACAAAGGATATACAATATAAGTATTATGAAATACAAGGCAATTTTCAGTGATTTTGACGGCACTCTATATCGTAGCGACTATACGATATCTCAAGCCAACAAGGATGCAATCCAACGCTATATAGAGGCGGGCGGACACTTTATTCTCGCAACGGGCAGACTATTTCAGTCCATTTTGCCCAAAGCCAAAGAACTCGGCTTGCGTGGCGATTTGATATGCTACCAAGGCGCGGGCGTATACGATATCGAGACGAGGAAACTCAAATACAGCAATTTTTTCGAGACGTCGCTTGCTTTGGAAGTAGCGGATTTTTTGGATGAGCGCAAAGACTTAGTCGGCATGGCTTACGTGGACGACGAGTGTTGCGTTGAGTACAAAAACCCATATACCGACAAGTTTGCCATGATTTGTCAAATAGCATACAACGTGACGGGCAAGACCTTGCACGATTTTCTTTCGGAGAGCAATCCGCCTATGAAACTCATTGCTCTCATCGAACCCGACAAAGCCCCTCAACTTATCGAGGAGGCGAGAGCAAAGTTTGGCGATAGGGTGGTTATGTGTCGTTCCAATCCTGTAATAGTGGAATTTTTGCCCGTCGGCATCAATAAGGGTAGCGCGGTGAGAGAAGTGTGCAAAATGCACGATTGGAGCATAGACGAAGTAATCGCCGTGGGCGATAGCGAAAACGATATTTCTATGATAGAGACGGCGGGCTTGGGCATAGCTACAGCCAACGCCTTTGACGTGACCAAGAACAAGGCGGATTTTGTCAGCGTGTCCAACGACGAAGACGCTATTGCGCAAATAATTTATAAGTTTTGCTTAGAAGAGCAAGCCTGACGGAGGATAATATGGCAGTAAATATGGAAGAAGAACTCGTAGTCAAGACAGTCAAACTCGGACAGTTTTGCAAGGCTTGCGGTCTCAATATCATCGTAGGTAACGAGGACGACGACGTGACCTTTACTTCTATGCTCGTCAATCGTCCGGGGCTATTGCTAGCAGGCTTTGAGGACTATTTCGGTGCGGGCAGAGTGCAACTCGTAGGCTTTGCCGAGCACTATTATTTCGACTCTCTCGATAGCGAAAACAAACGCAAGACCACCGAGAGAATATGTACCAAAGAGATTCCTTGCATAGTCTACGCTAGGCAGTTGCAACCCGACGCAACGGCAATCGAGGTCTTCCGCAAAAACAATATCCCCGTTTTGCAGTCGGCTTGCACGACCACACAACTCAACACCACAGTTGCCGATTATCTTCAAAACTTACTTGCGCCTAGCGTGTCTTGCCACGGCACGTTGTTGGACATCAGCGGTACGGGCGTGTTGATAACGGGCGACAGTGGACTTGGTAAGAGCGAAACGGCGTTGGAACTCGTGCATAGAGGACACCGTTTGGTTGCCGACGATGCCGTCATCATCAAGAAAGTCAACAACGAACTCGTGGGTAGAGCGCCCGACAATATCAAGTTTTTTATGGAAGTAAGGGGTATAGGCATCATCGACGTGCGTAGACTTTACGGTGTGGGAGCGGTGTTGGACAGCGAAGATATCCACCTGGTTATAGAACTTCAAAAATGGAAGGACAATATGGGTGGAGTTGAAAGACTTGGCAAAAACCAAAGCGAAACCACCATATTGGGCATCAAAAAGCCAAAAATCGTATTGCCCGTTATGCCGGGTAGAAACCTTGCCATAGTCGTAGAAGTTGCCGCAAGGAACTTCCGTCTCAAAGAGTTTGGCTACGACCCTCTCAAAGAACTGATGAACAACGCCAAGATAACGGAGTGATAATATGACCAATTACGAAATGATGAAACTTGCCGAAAGGCTCGACGAAGACTGCGACGATATATTTGCAGAGTTTTGTTCTCTCTACGACGCCGAGGACTACGAGTCCGACCCCGAAGCCTTCAAACGCAAGTACAAAGAATTTTATACCGATATCAAGCTATCTCACAAAGAAGATTGGTAAACAAAAGCACGCATATGGCGTGCTTTAATTGTATTCGATATTAGTCTACTAGATTTTCTTGTATAAACTCATACACTTGAGGAGCTTTATCCGCCCAATTTTTGAATATCCACTTGGCGGTATTGCGGTTTTGGATATTGAGTTTGAGTTCCATCAGCGGCATGGTATTGGACTCGATTTTTAGCACGACGGTATAGGTGCCGTCGGCGTTTTTGTAATAGTCGGAGAAGTAGTCTTGCTTCTTACGATACTTCATACGATTTTTTTTGATAATATCCGTAATATCGTCACGCACCGACGAGTTGATATTGGTATAGAAATGATTTAGACATTCTCTGCCGTCGCTGGTAATAGTATATCTGGGCGTACTGCTTCTAGGCGAGATATTGGCGACGAAACTCGTCTTGATAAGGTCGGCAAGGCTTTCTTTGCATTCCATATAATTTATCCAATTATTTTCCGTAGCCATCTCGACTATGATGTTCTCTTGCAGAGGCACGTCCATCTTGTCGAATATATACAGCAATATCAGCTTGTTGATTGATTGTTGGTCAAACATAGCGATCAGTCGATAAAAGGTTGAAGCTTATTTAGCAATTCGTCACACTCGTCGGCATAAATTTCAAGCACGACGGGACGGTTGAGGTCAAGCGAAAAAATACCTAGGATAGATTTGGCGTCAACGACGTATCTACCGCTTCTCAGGTCCATTTCGTAGTCGTATTTTGTCAGCAACTCGACAAAGCTCTTTACGCTGTCGGTGGTATTGAGTAAAACAGAAACCGATTTCATATTCTATCTCCAAAATTATTGATTATCAATATTATAATACATATTATTGCAAAAAGCAATAAAATACTTCGCACGCCTAGTCAATAAATTTTTGTTGATTATTTTAGCTATTTATTCTATAATAAAAGCCAAGGAGTGATTATGAACGCAGAAACGCAACAAGCATACCAGATATTTTCTATGAGATGCCACGAGATTATTGCTAGCAAGTACGTAATGTCGGGCAATTATATTATGCGCCTGCTTAGATACGTAGCGTCCACCCCTTGTCTTATGGACTTCGTTGCCAAGTGCAACCAAGGCTTCAATTATCGCGACGAGTTCGAGCTCGCCTCGTCGGGTGCAAGCTTTAGACTGCCTTCTTCCAAAAAGAAGATTGTCGCTCTCGTCACGGGTATGTTGTTTGAGATTGACCGCAACCAACTCAACCTCAACGCATTTTTCATCAAATATTACGGTGTATCCGACTACGAGGAGGGCTACAAAACCTTTTGCAAGAGCGTCATCGAGCCCTATATCGAAGCCTTTGCGTTGATACTTCAAGACGATTTAGTCGAAGAGACGCCCGATGTATCGTCCGTCAAGGATTTACCGCTCTCCGACAATATCAAAGAGCAAATTTACCCATATATCTCGGCTATGAAAGAAGTCGTCATGTCCGACCGCACCCTCAAAGAAAAGAAGAGGGCAGACTATATGACCATGCTCGAGGGCTTCTATTATTCCATCGAAATCAGCAATTCTCGCATGATCAAAGTCGTCTGGATAGGCTTAGACAGTCTTTTTGAGACCTATCGTCCGCTCAAGTCGTATGTGAAGGCTCTACGTAATATACTCGAATCCTTCGCAATTATTTGATTTGACGGCATATCTGCTTCGTAATACTTTGTCGAGCGGAGATTTTTGCTCAGTCACGTACGTCCAAGTACGCTCCTGTCGCAAAAACTCCGCTCTTCGCGTCTTACTCGCACCTATGCCGTCAAAACTATCTAATAGTCGTCTTGCTTGCATCTACACCACGAGAGAATTACGAATAAGCAACTAAGTACGAATTGAGGCAAGTACGCTCCCTTCGATAAGGTTGCCTTTTTTCTTGTCTTACTCGCACCTATGCCGTCAAAAGTCGCATCTACGCAGTCAAACCTAATCAATGTGGCTTTTACTAAATTGAGGCAACTTGTCAAGTTGCCTTTTTCTATGTATTGCTCGTATCTATGCCGTCAAAGGTGTGTCATTGCGGTTAAGCCTTGACCAAGTAGTTCTGTCATTCTGAGGACACTCAGTGTCCGTGAGAATCTCAACCGCTTAAAAGGCTCCTTTGTGTAAAGGGGGCTCCCGACAGTAGTCGGGTGGGGATTGCCTCTTATTTTATCCTTTGATACTACAACGCAATCTTGCAAAAGTGACGGCAAGCGACCAAAAAAGCCGTCCCTGTGCAAGGGAAGGTGGCTCGGCTTTGCCGAGACGGAAGGGTTGAAAACTAATAATATCCTTTGGGAGTACGACTAAAGCTGCCTAAATATAATTCCTCTCACGCCATAGGTACAAGCAAAACAAGGAGAGTGAGGACAGTGTGAGGGAGCATACTTATCGTATGTGACTGACACGCTACCGCAAACTCGACACAGTATTGCGTAGTAGATATGGCGTGAGAGTGTGCCGCAGGTTTACAAATAGGTCGTAAAACAAGGGAGTGAGCCAAACGCTAAACGATGATTGCACGAAAAGTGCAATCGAGTCAAAGTGACGGCGAACGACCAAAAATTACATATAATATAAATATGCGCTATTATAAAGCAAAAATTGCGTAAATAATCAAAATGTGTTTTATATTTGTTGCCAACTACGGCGTTATTTGATATAATAGGCATAACCGAAAATTGATATTATTTTAACAAGGAGATATGATATGGAAATGACAACAAACAAGCAAGTTTTGGATTTTGTCAACAGCAGAGCAAAGCTCGTTGGCGCTGGCAAAATAGTTTGGATTACCGGTGAAAAGGAACAATACGACCAACTCACCAAAGAAGCTATTGCTAGCGGAGAAATGATAGAGCTCAATCAAGAGTTGCTCCCTGGCTGTTTGCTTCACAGAACCAAAGAAAACGACGTTGCTCGTGTAGAAAACAGAACCTTTATTTGTTCGAGAGACGAAAAGGACTGCGGACCTACCAACAACTGGTGGAATCCTACCGAAGCATACGCAAAACTTGACAGCATACTCGAAGGTGCTTACAAGGGCAACACCATGTACGTTATACCTTTCTCTATGGGACCTGTAGGCGGACCTATTTCCAAGATTGGTATCGAAGTTACCGACTCTATCTACGTAGTGCTCAACATGAGAATTATGACTCGTGTCGGCAAAGACGTGCTTGACGCTCTCGGCGACAGCAACGATTTCGTTAGAGGCACTCACGCTAAGTGCGACGTTGACCCAGAGAACAGATATATCTGCCAATTCCCTGAGGACAACGCTATCGTATCCGTCAACAGCGCATACGGCGGCAACGTATTGCTCGGCAAAAAGTGCTTTGCATTGCGTATCGCTTCTTACCAAGGCAAAAATGAAATGTGGATGGCTGAGCACATGCTCATTCTCGGTATCGAGAAGCCAAACAAAGAGATCGTCTACATGGCAGCTGCATTCCCATCTGCATGTGGCAAGACCAACCTCGCAATGCTCATTCCTCCACAAGGCTATCTTGCAGAGGGCTATAGAGTATTCACCGTAGGTGACGACATCGCTTGGATTAAGAAAGGTCCTGACGGAAGACTTTACGCTATCAACCCTGAGAACGGTTTCTTCGGCGTAGCACCTGGAACTAACAAAAAGTCCAACCCTAACGCCTTGGCAGCTACTATGAAAAACACCATCTTCACCAACGTTGCACTCAACCTCGAGAACAACACCGTATGGTGGGAAGGTCTTGACAAGAACCCACCTGTCAACGCTATCGACTGGAAGGGCAACCCTTGGAATGGTCAAACTTCTACCGAAAAGGGCGCTCATCCAAACAGCAGATTTACCGCTCCTGCAGTCAACTGCCCATGCATCAGCTCTGAGTTCGAGAACCCTGCAGGCGTGCCAATCAGCGCATTCATCTTCGGTGGACGTCGTCCAACTACCGTTCCACTCGTATACCAAGCAAGAAGCTGGGAAAACGGTGTATTCGTTGGCTCTATCATGGGCTCCGAGACAACAGCAGCAGCTACCGGTGCGGTCGGCGTAGTAAGAAGAGACCCAATGGCTATGCGTCCATTCTGCGGATACCACATGGGAGATTACTTCCAACACTGGCTCGATATGGGCAAGACCGTAGACGTAGACAAGCAACCTAAGTTCTTCAACGTCAACTGGTTCCGTACCGATGCAGAAGGTCACTTCATTTGGCCTGGTTTCGGTGACAATATGCGTGTTCTCGACTGGATGCTCAAGCGTATCGCAGGCGAAGTTGACGCAGTTGAGACCCCAATCGGTTTCGTTCCTAAGGCTGAGGACATCAACCTCGAAGGCATTGACTTCTCTAGAGAGACTCTTGCAGATATCCTCAAGGTTGACAAGGACGCTTGGAAGAAAGAAGCAGAAGGTATCAAAGAATTCTACGAGACCTTTGGAGACAGACTCCCTGCAGAACTTGCTAAGCAAGCTGACGAGCTTATCGACAGACTCAACAAGTAATATAAATTATTATATTAATCAATATCCACTCTATTTATATAGGGTGGATATTTTTAAAGCCTTTTGACGGCATATCTGCTTCGTAATACTTTGTCGAGCGGAGATTTTTGCTCAGTCACGTACGTCCAAGTACGCTCCTGTCGCAAAAACTCCGCTCTTCGCGTCTTACTCGCACCTATGCCGTCAAAGTATGTAGCGGATATACCTAGTATTGCGGTGTAGAACCAAGTAGTTTGTCATTCAGAGCGAGCAAAGCGAGCGTAGGAATCTCAATCCTTTTTCGCCTCCTTTGAGCAAAGGGAGGTGGCTCGGCTATGCCGAGACGGAGGGATTGCCCTATTATGTCATTGCGAGTGAAGGCACTTGTGCCGTAGCGTGGCAATCTAAATCAACAATGTCATTGCGTTGTGTGCAATTTGCGTTAGCAAAGGCGTAGGTACATGTGCTATAACGTGGCAATCTCTTTGTGCTTGCTTATTATAGACTTTTTCGGCACTGTTTTTTCACTCATAACGCAAGGTGTAAATTCTTTGTAAAGGTAGACTTTTATGTAGCCTTTCCCATTTACAAAGATAGATAAATATAATAAAATAACAATATGAACAAGTTTGCCAAATTTATCGTCAAGCACAAAATTCTCATTATCGGTTTGACGGCGCTTATATCCATAGCGTCAATCGTCGCAATGCTATACGTCAACGTCAATTCCGACATATTGTCCTATCTTCCCGACGGTTACGATATGACCGAGGGTATGGACTTTATGCGCCAAAACTTTGACATGCAAGGCGATGCAATCATAGGCGTGGCTGACGTTGATTATGACACTATGGTGGCAATCACCGATCAACTCAAGGCAGAGAAGGGTATCAAAGAGGGCGGAGTTATTTGGCTAGGAATGATTTTGGAGATGGCTGAGAGTGGTGGCTCTATGTCAGACGTAGTTGCGGGGCTTACTAGCAACGAAGACGTACTCAACTTGTTCTATCCTAAGCGCAATGCGGGCGAGCCTTTTACCGAGGAAACCAAGCTTCAAAAGGGCAACTACATGATAATGCTCCAACTCAACGTGCCTACTTCTAGTACCGAGGCGTTGGACCTTGTGGAGAAGATTGACAACGTTATACTTGCCGACTACGAGCATGCCATAGGCGGTAGCACGCAGATGACCAAGGAGATTTTCGACTCTACGATAGGCGAAATTTGGAAGTATATACTCGTAGCGGTGCTAGTAATGTTTATCATCTTGCTTTGCACCACCACGTCGCTTGTCGAGCCGTTTATCTTTATGCTCACTTTGGGCGTATCAATACTCATCAATATGGGCACCAATCTCATTTTGCCTAGCGTATCGGTAGTGACTTTTGCCTCATCAGCCATATTGCAACTAGGTTTGTCAATGGATTACGCCATATTCCTCATGCACGCGTATGCGGAAGAATGCACCAAGACTTTGGACGAAACGCTAGCAATGGAGAGGGCAATACCTAAGACCTTTTCCACAATATCGTCGTCGGCGCTGACCACTGTTTTTGGTTTTCTTGCGCTATTCTTCATGAAATTCGAGATAGGTGCAGACCTAGGTATCGTTCTCGCCAAGGGCGTATTTTTGAGCTTAGTGACAGTCATCATAGTTCAACCTTGTCTTATGTTGATGATGACCAAACTTCACAAAAAGACCTCTCATCGCATTTTCCTTCCAAAACTCAAATCCGTTGCCAGCTTCTCGGTGCGCAATCGTAAGGTCATCGTCATAGTAGCACTGCTACTCATTGTGCCTTGCGTTATTATGCAGAGCAAACTCAACCTAAGTTATATCAAATTCACCTATGATGATGGCGAAAAGACCGAGATAGAGCAGACTGTAGACTCTATGAGCAATTCCGTCATTGCTATTGTTCCCGTCAACGCTTCCAAAAACTATGCTTTCTTAGAGGAACTTCAAGGCATGGACAACGTGACCGCAACGCTGGGCTTGTATTCTATGATACCTGAGTCTTACGGCAAAATGTTGGGTACAATGTTGGAGAAGAACATTCCTCTTCCTGAAGGCTTCGATATGGTTTCCAATTTTGCCAACAACGGCTACACTATGTATTCGATAATGGTCAACTGCGAGGCGGAGAGCCAAGAAGCAAGCCAATCTTTGGCTCAAATTCGTCAGATGCTCGACGACAACTTCGGCAGTGGCAAGTATTATATCACGGGCATGTCGCAAGCTGTCGAGGACCTCAAAGTCATCACGCCAATGGACAATATGATTGTCAATATCGTGTCGGTATTGCTCATATTCATCGTGTTGATGATAGCGCTCAAGTCAATCAAATTGCCTGTGTTGTTGATATCCGTCATCGAGCTTGGTATATTTATCAACCTCTCGATAAGCTACGTGTTAGGACAAAGCGTCAACTTTATGGCGTACATAATCATCAGTGCCATACAGTTAGGCGCAACGGTTGACTACGCAATCTTGTACACCGTCAAATATCAACGATATCTAGACGTTATGCCTGCAAAAGAAGCCTCTTATAGAGCGCTCAGGGACAGTGGAGTATCTATACTCACGTCGGTAGCAATAATGGCAGGTTGTTGTCTGTCGGTAGCTCTCGTTACGTCCAACCGTATCGTGGGCGAAATCACCCTTATGATAGCTAGAGGCTCAATCATCAGCGGACTGCTCACTTTACTGGTTTTGCCTGCGCTACTTGTAGTAACTACGGGCAATAGAAAGCTCAAGAAGGAAGGCAAGCGCGCTTCGAGAGAACTAAAAAGACAGGAAAAAAAGGCTCTCTCACAAGATGCCGAGAAGACTGTAGAGGTTTGAGAGTAGACGCCTAATACAATACCAATGCAACAATAGTCGTAGAGTAGTCTTATCATCTAACTCTACGTATAGACTGCGCGGCTTAATCCTAACGAGATAATTTATATGATTCAATTTGTATAATAGTTAGTTGCCGATATTCAACCAAAAAAATACTCGCTAACAATTTAGCGAGTATTTTGTTTTTGTCGATACGTATCGAGTATTTAGAATTTATTGACTGCCAAGAAGCCTTCAACCTTGCGCATCTCTTCGAGAGCGGAATTAGGCAAATCTTCGTCGGTATCAATAATCATATAGCCGATTTCGCCCTTAGAAGCGGATACGAGATTGTTGATATTGATGCCTCTATCTGCTATAAAGGAAGAAGCGGTAGCAATCATATTGGCAACGTTTTTGTGGAGAACGGTAATTCTAAACTTAGTGCATCTAGGAGCGCTAGCGTTAGGGAAGTTTACGCTGTTGACCACGTTGCCGTTTTCGAGATAATCTTTGAGCTGGTTGGCCGCCATCACAGCGCAGTTGTCTTCCGCCTCAGGGGTAGAAGCGCCGAGGTGAGGAATGGTAATGACGTTGTCCACGCCAATCAAATCGTTTTGAGGTAGGTCGGTCACGTATCTGGCAACCTTGCCGGCTTTGATAGCTTCAACGATATCTTTGTTGACAACAAGCTCCGCACGAGCGCAGTTGATGATAACGACGTCCTTTTTCATTGTAGCGATAGAGTCGGCGTTGATACTTCCTTTGGTGCTAGGGGTAGCAGGTACGTGCAACGTAATGTAGTCGCTCTCTGCGTAAACTTTGCTCAAATCATTGACGTATTCTACGTGTCTATCTATAGACATTGCTCCGTTGACGTTGAGGTAAGGATCGTAACCGATAACCTTCATACCGAGAGCGATTGCAGCGTTAGCGACGAGTCTACCGATAGCGCCTAGACCGACAACGCCCAAGGTTTTGCCGTACAATTCTCTGCCTATGAAGGCTTTTTTACCTTTTTCCACGGCTTTAGCCACGTCCTCGTCGAGGCTTAGCGATTGCGTCCACTTGATACCGTCGTAGATTTTTCTCGAGCCGAGAAGTAGTGCGCAAATTACCAATTCCTTAACGGCGTTGGCGTTGGCACCCGGTGTATTGAATACGCACACGCCTTGAGCCGTCATTTTGTCAAGAGGAATGTTATTGACGCCTGCGCCCGCACGAGCTACGGCTTTGACGGAAGCGGGTACTGGATATTCGTGCATATTAAAGCTTCTTAGGATTATAGCGTCGGGGTTGGCGCAGTCTGCCGAAACGGTGTAGTCCTTGTATTGCAATATAGAAGCAACTTTTGGGCTAATCTCGTTGAGTTTAAGAATATTATACATAATCTCTCCTTATTTGTTAGCTAGTTCAAATTTTTTCATAAATTCTATCAAAGCTTTTACGCCCTCTACAGGCATAGCGTTGTAGATAGAAGCTCTCATACCGCCCACGAGTTTGTGACCTTTGATAGAGAGCAGACCGTTTTCGCCTGCTTCTTTGACGAACTTGGCGTCCATATCCTTGTCGCCCGTCACGAAAGGCACGTTCATCAAAGAACGGTCTTCCTTGTTAACGTTGTTGGTGTAGAAGGAACTGTTGTCGATAAAGTCGTACAAAAGACCTGCCTTATACTCGTTGATTTTTTGGATTTCGCTCACGCCGCCCAGCTTTTTGAGGTGTCTGAGGTTGAGCATAGCCATATAGATAGAGAAGCAAGGAGGGGTGTTGTAAAGGCTTCCCGCTTCGGCTTGAGTTTTCCACTTGAGCATAGTAGGGCAAATTGCTTGACCGTCGCCGATGAGGTCTTTGCGAACGATGACGATAGTCACGCCTGCAGGGGCAACGTTCTTTTGTGCGCCGGCATACAGCACGCCGTATTTATTTACGTCCATTACTTCGCTGAGAATGTTGGAAGAAACGTCAGCCACCAAGATACCGCTTTTGAGGGTAGGGAGGGTGGTATATCTCGTACCAAATATGGTATTGTTTTGGCAGATATAGGTATACACGCTGTCGTCTCTTAGGTCAGGGTTTTTAGGAATGTAAGTAAAGGTCTTGTCCTCGGAAGAAGCGGCGAGGTGAATATCACCGAATTTCTTAGCTTCCTTGTACGCCTTCTTTGCAAAGTTACCCGTAACGATATAGTCGGCTTTGCCGTTGAGGTCAGGGAGTAGGTTGAGAGGGATAGCTTCGAATTGGGTAGAAGCACCGCCTTGCACCAACAAAACTTCGTAGTTCTCAGGTACGTTCATCAACTCTTTGAGGAGTGCGATACATTCGGTATGTATCTCATCATAAAATTTGCTACGATGGCTCATTTCCGTCACGCTCATACCGCATCCGCAGTAATCGACGAAGTCTTTTTGCGCTTGCTCAAGAACTTCGAGAGGCAACATCGACGGACCTGCCGAAAAATTGTAAACTCTCATATAGATCTCCTATAAGATTTTATTATATTAGTATGATTATAGCACTCTATTTTGCATTTATCAACCCAAAAAGTGTAAGCAATCAAAAATATCGACAAATATTTTGCAAATTTTGTCCAAAAACGCCTTAGCGCTTATATTTTGATATATCCCTTGCCTTTTTGCATATTTTTATATATAATAAAATCAACGTAGTATGTTTACAATTATTGGTAGAGTAGCAATTAGCGATTTTTGTAGACGATTTATTTGAATTTAGGCATTGCGCCTTGGAGGATATATGGCAAGAAAGAAAAAACAACTCAAAGTTGTCTTTTTGGGTGGCGTGGGCGAGATTGGCAAAAACATGACTGCTCTCGAATACGGCGACAATATAATTATCATAGATTGTGGCTGTACTTTTCCCACCGTTGACACCCCGGGAGTCGACGTAATCGTACCCGACTTTAGTTATTTAGAGGACAACTATGACAAAATTAGAGGCATAGTAATCACGCATGGACACGAGGACCATATCGGCGGTCTACCATATCTATTGGACGACTGTCGTCAAATCCCCGTATACGGCAGTTCTTTGACGCTTGCGCTCGTCAAGCACAAGCTCAAAGAGAAGGGGATATCTATCCCCAAACTCAACGTCGTCAAAGGTGGAGAGGTGCGTAAGGTCGGCTGTTTCGACGTAGAATTTATCAGCGTCACGCACTCAATCAGCGGTGCTTTTGCACTGTCAATCACCACCCCTGAGGGCGTGGTATTCCACACGGGCGACTACAAGATAGATTACACGCCTATCTCGGGCGAGCATATCAACCTGTCGCGCATTGCCGAGATAGGCAACAAGGGCGTTAGACTTATGCTCGGCGAGTCCACCAATATCGAGAAGCAAGGCTCGACGATATCCGAGACCAAAGTCGGCGAAACGCTTGACAAAATCATACGCAACAACACCGACAAGCGTATCATCATCGCCACCTTTGCGTCCAATATCAATCGCATACAGCAGATTATATCTATATGCGAAAATTTGGGTAGACGAGTGGCTTTCAATGGTAGAAGTATGAAAAACATATCTGTAATGGCTAAGGAGCTCAAGCTATTGTCGGCGGGAGAGCAAACAATAGTAGATATAGACAAGATAGGCGATATCGAGCCACACAAGCTTTGCATCATCACCACCGGCTCGCAAGGAGAGCCGATGAGCGCTTTGACGAGAATGTGCAACGGCGAAGACAAAGTGGTAGTGGGTGACAACGACCTTATCATCATATCGTCCTCGCCAATCCCTGGCAACGAAAAGGCGGTATACAACGTCATCAACAACCTCTATCGCAGAGGGGCTAAGGTGTTGTACGGCTCTTTGGAAGCTTTGCACGTATCGGGACACGCCTGTCAAGAAGAAATCAAACTTATGACCACGCTCGTCAAACCGCAATTTTTTATCCCCGTGCACGGTGAATATCGCCACATGCAACAGAATAGAGAATTGGCAATCTCGCTCGGCGTCAATCCCAAGAATACTATGATAGCCGAGATAGGTAGTTGCATAGCCGTTAGCAAAAAGGGCTTGACGAGGCTCGACAACGTGGTAGCCGGCAACACTTACGTGGACGGCTTAGCCGGAGTCGACGCGTCTATACTCAAAGACAGACACCAACTCAGCAAAGAAGGACTGGTGATAGTTCTTATCAGCGTATCGGTGCAAGACAAGAGCATGTGTGCGCCCGTCGAGGTTATTGCCAGAGGTATCAGCTTAGACGAAGAGCAGACCGACTATATCAAGTCCATTGTCGAAAAGGTCTTCGACGACACCAACTACAACAAGCCTGAGATTAGGGAAGAATTTAAGGGCAACGTACGCAAGAAGATAAATAGATACTTCAACAACAAGCTTCGCCAAAAGCCAATGGTGCTTCCTATAGTGATGGAAAAATGAATGAGATTTTATCACAAGTACTGACAAGCGCCAGGGATAGACACGTCCCCGTCATAGACGACGACAGTCGAGAAGTTTTGATTAGGACGGTAGAGGAGCTCAAGCCTCGCAGAATATTGGAGATAGGCACGGCGATAGGCTATTCGGCGTCGCTCATGGCGCTAAACAGTGATGCCGTTATCGACACCATCGAGATGGACGACACGAGGCGCCAAGAGGCAATATCTCTATGGAAAAGGCTTGGCGTTGACGATAGAATCAACGCTTATCTCGGCAATGCGGACGAGATTTTGGAGAGCGTCGTAGAGGGCAAAGAGTATGATTTTATCTTCATTGACGGACCTAAGAGCAAGTATTTGTCGCATTATCTTACTTGCTTGCCTCACCTATCCGAGGGCGGAGTGGTCTTTGCCGACGACGTATTGTACTTCGGTATGGTAGAGGGCGAAGAATTCGTACCGCACAAGCATAGGACGATTGTTATCAACCTAAGACAATTCCTCTCCACGGTGCAAAATGACGACAACGTAGAATGCAAAATAGTTAGAGCAGGCAACGGAGTTGCTATTATAAGGAAAAAATGAACAAGACGGAACTATTGTCTCCCGCGGGAGACCTCAACAAACTCAAGACGGCACTGCACTTCGGTGCGGACGCGGTGTATGCGGGTGGCAACGCCTTCAGTTTGCGTGCCAACGCCAAAAACTTTGACGACAACGCGCTCATCGAAGCCGTCAAGTACACCCACGCTATGGGCAAAAAGATATATATTGCCACCAATATTTTGGCAAAAAACGACGACTTCGTCAGACTAGGCGAGTACTTTGCTTTTCTCTACGATATAGGAGTCGACGCGGTGATTATCTCCGACCCCGGCGTGATGACGGTATGCAAACAATATGCACCTAATATGGAGATACATATCTCTACCCAAGCCAACACCACCAACAAATATTCTGCCAAGTTTTGGGCGGATTTGGGTGCCAAGAGGATAGTGCTTGCGAGAGAAACGTCGCTCAAAGACGTGAGAGAAATACGCGATTTTCTTCCTAGCGACGTGGAGATAGAGGCGTTCGTTCACGGCGCAATGTGCATATCCTACAGCGGAAGATGCTTGCTTTCCAACGCGCTGACGGGACGCTCTTCCAATAGGGGCGATTGTGTCCAAGCGTGCAGGTGGGAATATCAGATGGTAGAAGCCAATCGCGGCGGCAATCCTCTCACTATAGGTCAAGAGGGTGATAAGGGCACCTATATTCTCAATTCCAAGGACCTCAATATGATAGAGTATATCGACCGCCTAATAGATTGCGGGGTATATTCCTTCAAGATAGAGGGCAGAATGAAATCGCCATACTACGTGGCAAGTGTCACCAACGCCTATCGCAAGGCAATCGACTTGTACTATCAAGACCCCGAGCATTACAAACCTAATGATATGCTAATTGGCGAGTTGTTCAAAAACAGTCATAGAGATTACACCACGGGTTTCTACTTCGACTCGTCGGATAGCGTGTGTCTTAGCACTTCTCAGCCTAGTTGCGACTACGAGTTTATTGCCGAAGTTATAGGCTACGACGAAGAGAGAGGTTGTGTTATAGTCGAGCAACGCAATAGATTTAAGGTAGGCGACGAGCTGGAAATTTTGTCGGCGGATGGCGATTGTTGGAATAAGATTATCAAGGTAGATAAGATATACGATAGCTTAGGCGAGGAGATAGAGGACGCCAAAATCGTCCAACAAGTATTGTATATCCCTACCCAATATAGGCTAGAGCCAAAAGATATTTTACGCAAAGAGGTAAAGAGATGAAAGGGACGGTTTTGATTTTGTATCAAAGCGGAGTGTACGACCAATCGGCTGTGGCGATAGAGGACTATTTGAGCGTCAATTATCGCGACTACGAGGTCGTGGCGGTAGACCAAGACAGGTTTTCCTATCTTTTCTCAGCCAAGATTCAGCGCGGACTTTACAAGGCTAGCGCTAGATTGTTACCGATTTTCAATAGATTTGTCGGTCCGATAAGGCTATTTGGGACTAAAAAAGACGTAGAAGACGGGGCAGAGAGCACCGAGGCTCAGCCCAAGGAAGTAGGCAACGAGGGAGAGGTTAAGGTCAAATATCGCAAGATAGACAACGTGCTCAAAAGGTTTGACCCCGATGTGGTTTTGTGCCTATCGCCTAAGTCGCACGACAAGGCGCTCAAGGCTCGCAAAAAGCTTGGCAAAAATATGCCAATCTACGCGATGACCACCGATTATTGCCTAGACTTCGACTTTATCAATACTCTCAGCGACGGCTATTTTGTGCAAAATCAACAAGTGGCGCAAGCCATGCTATCGGCAGGCGTAGAGAGTCAAAAAATACTAGTTGCTGGCACTCCCGCCAAGCATAGTCAAGCCACTTACGATAGAGAGGCTACTTGTCAAAAGTATGGCGTTGACTCATCTCTTCCCGTCATTTTGATGGTGGGCGGTAGATACGGTTGCGACTATCTCAAAGACGCGTTTAGCGTACTTGGCGAGTACTATCGCACCGTCAATCTCATCGTCGTAACTTCGGGTAGCAAGAGCCTCAAAAATTATATCAAGACTTATTGTAGCAACAAGGGTATTGATAGCAACGTATCACTCGTCGACAACGTGCAGGATATGCAAGAGCTGTATTCTATAGCCAGCGTTTTAGTGACTTCGCCAACGGCGGGAGTTACCATCGAAGCTATTGCCAATCGCTTGCCAATGGTACTTATCAAACCTATGAACAATACCGAAAAGGGCAACTATTCTTACCTCACTAGTCAGTCTTTGGCGTACTGCGGAGCAGGTAAGCATCAACTCTTGTCGTCCGTACTATCGTTGCTCAACGATGAGGGCGAGTACAACAAGGCGATATCCCGACTAGACGGCAGAGGAGAGGATACGACTTCAATGGTTTGCGCGACTTTGACGGATAGGGCGTACGAACATAGACAGGCAATGCAAAAACCTACCGAGGACGATAATACGGAGGAAAATAACAATGATTAAACACGTAGTAATGTATAAGCTTCTAGACGATAGTCAAGAGGCAAAGGACGCACTCGTTGCAAGATTTATGTCCATGCAAGGCAAAATAGAGGTGCTCAAATCTATAGAAGCGGGCAAGGATTGTCTTGGCTCGGACAGAAGCTTTGACGTAGTTTTGATTTGCACTTTCGACAGCCTTGCCGATATGCAGGTATACAAAGACCACCCTGTACACGTACCCGTTATGCAGTACGTCAAGAGCGTGGTTGCCAAGTCGCACAGCGTTGATTTTCAATATTAGGAGGAGTATATGCAAAAGATTCAAATTGTACTTAGTGACGGCAGAGTTATGAATGCCGAGCTCTACGAGGACGTAGCGCCCGTTACCGTCGAAAATTTTCTCAAACTTATCGACGAGGACTTTTTCGCGGGGCTGATTTTTCATAGGGTAATTCCAAGATTTATGATTCAAGGCGGAGGCATGGACGTGGCTTTCAATCCCAAGAACGCCTCGGCTATCAAGGGCGAATTTAAGTCCAACGGCTACGACAATCCTCTCAAACATACCAAGGGCGTACTGTCAATGGCGAGGACCAATATGCCCAATTCGGCTAGTTCGCAGTTCTTTATATGCGTAGAGGATACGCCTTTTCTTGACGGAGAATACGCGACATTCGGTCGTTTGAGTGACCAAGAGAGCGTCGATATAGCAGTTGATATATCCAAAGTGTATACCGTATCGGTAGGCTACTACGACGACGTGCCTTACGAGCCAATCGTCATCAAGACTATCAAAAGAGCTTGACCTTACCACTTGTCAACGATACCAAAATTATCAAAAAAGTCGATACGTATCGACTTTTTTGCGTATTATCGTTAGTTTCTTCGTTGGTTTAGGTATGAAATTTTTTGTTGACAACTTCTAGCAAATTTTATGTTGACTGCCATAGCGTTTTGGCTTTTAGTCAATCGTGAGTTAGAATTATTACGTGATTTTTTGGGTGGATAATCTTACGCATATAGCGCAATTTTGACATATTTTTCATCTTCGACTTGCTAAGGGTAGGCGAAATTTGCTTTACTTTGTAATAATATTATTATATAATCACCCATAGGTGAAGTATGGCAAAAATCATTGCAATAGACGACAATTCCATAGGCAAAGAGATAGGACTCGAGGTAGGCGACGAGCTTTTAGGCTTTGACGGCTATCCTCTCGTTGATATTCTCGACTACCTCTACTACGACGACCAAGAAGAGTTTGTGATGAATATCAAGAGCAAGCAAGGCGATATCGTCGACGTCGAGATAGAGAAGGACGTTGACGAGAAGTTAGGACTAACTCTAGATGAGAGTGTAGAGCTCAACGCTATGCCTTGCAAAAATAAGTGCATCTTTTGTTTCGTTGACCAACTTCCTAAAGGTATGAGAGATACTCTCTACGTCAAGGACGACGACTATCGTCTATCCTTCGTCAGTGGCAACTACGTCACCCTCACCAACGTGGGCGACAAAGAATTGGAGCGTATCGCAAGGCTCAAGCTCAGCCCGTTATATATCTCGGTGCATTGCTACGACAAGGCTACCAAGAAGCTTATGGTTGCCAATCCGCACGGAGCAGAGCTATTTGACAAGATGCAATATCTCAAGGAGCACGGCATTCAAATGCACGCTCAAATCGTACTATGCAAGGGCGTCAACGACGGTGAAATATTGCAAGAAACATTGTGCCATCTATACGATTTAAGACCCAACTTGCTCTCGGTGGCAGTCATACCCGTTGGCTTGAGCGGACATAGAGAGGGATTGTATAAGTTGCAACCAATCGACGAGGATTGCGCCCGCAAGGTGATAGCGCAAGTCGAGGGATTTGACAAGCACGTGGGGGGAAGCTTTTGCTATTGCTCGGACGAATTTTATCTCAAAGCCGGACTTCCGCTTCCTAGTTACGATAGCTACGGCGACTTTGGTCAAATCGAGAACGGCGTCGGTTTGGTCGCGCAGTTTGAGAGAGAGTTTGAGGTCGCACTCGACGCCGTACAGCCGAGTGACAAGCAAATTAAACTTGATTTTGTTACGGGCAAGTCTTTTTGCGATATTCTTACACGTTTGTTAGAGAGAGCTAAGAGCAAATTTTCGGGATTGCAATACAAGGTTCACGCTATACGCAACGACCATTTTGGCGAAAGTATCACGGTTGCGGGGCTTGTCACGGCTAAGGATATAATCGCGCAAGTACAAGAGCCGTGTGGCAAGGTAGTAATTCCCGCCAATATGCTCAGAGAGTTTACCACCACTTTTTTGGACGGAATGAGCGTTGAAGAATTATCAAAGAGATTGGATAGCAAAATCTACGTTAGCGGTGGTGGCGGAGACGTTATCAAAATAATCAGCGAGGTGGCAAATGAGTAAACCGCTCGTGGCTATAGTCGGCAGACCCAACGTGGGCAAATCCACGCTGTTCAACCGAATAGTCGGCAAAAAAGTTAGTATAGTAGAAGATATGGAGGGCGTGACCCGAGACAGGTTGTATTGTGACGCAGAGTGGTGCGGATACAACTTTACTTTGGTTGACACGGGTGGCTTGGAGATTAAGAGTCAAGACAAAATGTGGCAACATATTCGCGCCCAAGCTCAAATGGCAGTCGATATAGCAGACGTGATAGTCTACGTTGCCGACGGCAAGAGCGGATTGACCGCCAACGACTACGAAGTGGCGGAGTTTTTGCGTGGTTGCAACAAGCCTATCATAGTAGCCGTCAACAAGCTTGACAACAACGAAACGGAGAATTCCTTTGATTTTTACGAATTGGGACTTGGCACCGTGGTTGCGATATCGGCGGAGCAGTCCAAGGGTATAGGCGACCTGCTCGACGAAGTGGTAGAGCATCTTCCTAAGTACGACACTCAGCAAGATGAGGGCAAACTCAACGTGGCAATCGTGGGCAAGCCTAACGCAGGCAAATCTTCTATCACCAATCGCATTTTGGGCTACGACAGAGTTATCGTCAGCAACGTAGCGGGCACTACCCGTGACGCTATCGACGCGGATTTTGAGTGGCAGGGCAAAAAGTTTAATATAATAGATACGGCGGGCATACGCAAGAAGTCGAGTGTCGAAGAGGGCGTGGAGCAGTACAGCGTAATGCGTTCTTTGGCGGCAATTCGCAGGGCGGACGTCGTACTCGTGGTGATTGACGCTCAAGAGGGACTCAGCGAACAAGACGTCAAGATTTGTGGCTATGCGCACGAGCAAGGCAAGCCGTCGGTCATCGTCATGAACAAGTGGGATACAATCGAGAAGGACACCTACACAGTCAACACCTTCAACAAAAAGATTTTGACCGAGCTCAAGTTCATGGACTATTTCGTGGCAGAATACGTATCCGCCAAGACGGGACAAAGGATAGAGAAGCTGCTTGTCAAGGCTTTGGAGGTTTACGAAGAGGCTAGCAAGCGTATTGCAACGGGCGTACTCAACGACGTGGTGCAAGACGCAACGATTGCGGTAGAGCCGCCGTCCGACAACGGCAAGAGACTCAAGGTCTACTACGTGACCCAAGCCTCTACCAATCCGCCTACCTTCGTATTCTTCGTCAACGATACCAAGCTATTGCACTTTAGCTATGAGCGTTATCTCGAAAACGCCCTTCGCAAAGCCTTCACTTTCAAGGGCACGCCAATTAGAATAATAGTACGCAATAAGAGTGAAAAAGATATATGATTTTAGTTGTTAATTAGTTAACGATATGCTAAAATTGATGCAAAAAGGAGAGAGTATGAATTATTTGTCATTGACCAAAGAAGAACTTACCAATTATCTTGCGCAGGAGAGAAGAAACTACGACGCCATAGTTGCCGAGGGCAACAAGGTTGATATAGCGAGAGGCAAGCCTTGCAACGAACAGCTTGATATAGCTATGCCAATGCTCGATATGGCAGAGGAGCTCAAAGCAATGCCTAAGAGCTATCGCAACTACGGAATGCTCGAGGGTATACCCGAGATGAGAGGACTTTTCGCCGAGATTTTGGGGGTCAAATCCGACAACGTAATCGTAGGCGGTGCGTCGAGCCTCAATCTCATGTACGACACTATCCAACGCAATCTCCAATTCGGCGTTTGCGGTGGCAAACCTTGGAATTCTTCTCCTATCAAATTTATTTGTCCCGTACCGGGATACGATAGACACTTCGGCATACTTCAACACTTTGGCATAGAGATGATTAGCGTCAACATGACCGACCAAGGACCTAACATGGATTTGGTAGAAAAGCTCGTGGAGAGCGACGAGTCTATCAAGGGTATGTGGTGCGTGCCTAAGTATAGCAATCCTACGGGCATAACTTACAGTGACGAGGTTGTGACTCGTCTTGCCAATATGAAGACCAAAGCTAGTGATTTCCGCATCTTTTGGGACAACGCCTATTGCGTGCACGAGTTGACTGACACGCCCGACGTGCTCAAGAATATAATGCAAGCTTGCATCGAGGCGGGCAACGAGGACAGAGTGTATGAGTTTACCTCCACCTCCAAGATCACCTTTGCGGGAGCTGGCGTCGCTTGCATAGCTGCTAGCGCCAACAACGTCAAGGATATCTTGTCGCACCTCACTTATCAAACTATCAGCTACAACAAAGTATCGCAATATATGCACTATTTATATCTCAAGAGCGTGGACAATATCGCAGAGATTATGAAGAAGCAAATGCAAGTCATCAAACCAAAATTCGACACCGTCATCGGTGCTTTGGAAGAGAATTTTGGAGCGGACAACGGCGTATGCACTTGGACGACTCCAAAGGGCGGATATTTCATCACCCTCGACACTTACCCGGGCTGTGCTTCTAGAGTGGGCGAGCTTTGCAAGAAGGCAGGCTTGACCATCACCCCGGCGGGTGCGCCTTTCCCATACGGAGTGGACGACGACGACAAGACCTTGCGTATTGCACCAACCTTTACCTCCGACAGCGACCTAGCGGTAGCCGTCAAGATATTGGTATGCTGTATCAAGGTGGCAGTACTAGAGAAGCTTTTGGAGTTGTAATATGAAACTGTTTATCGCATCCGACGTACACGGCTCGGCGTATTACGCTGGCCTTATCAAAGATAAATTCGAGCAAGAAAAAGCAGATATTTTGCTATTGCTCGGCGATATATACAATCACGGACCGCGCAATCCTTTCCCTAAGGACTACGCACCGATGAAGGTAGCCGAAATTCTCAATTCTTTAGCAAGTAAACTCATCGTAGTCAAGGGCAACTGCGACAGCGAAGTTGACCAAATGATATCCGACTTTACCTTCGTCAATCAAGCGGTGGTAGAGGTTGACGGAATTAAGGTTTTCGCCACGCACGGACACATTCACAATATCGACGCAATGCCCGCATTCAAGGGCGACGTAATGGTATACGGACACTTCCACCAAGGCTTTATCACCGCCAAGGACGGGGTAGTCGTAGCCAATCCAAGCTCGGCTTCACTGCCTAAAGAAGGACAACCGCACGGCTATCTCATAGTAGAGAACAACGTAATATCGCTCAAAGAGCTCGATACCGACAAGACAATTATCACAGAGGAAATAAAATAATGGCAAACAACGTAGTAAGCAAATTTGATACCAAGGTACAGTACCTCAAATACAAGGTACTCAAAGAGATGATCAAGGCATACGACAAGGGGGATATGTCCAATATTTATGTAGACATTCCTAAGATAATATCCCCTGGACCTAAGGCAACGATGAGATGCTGCATATACAAGGAGAGGGCAATCGTGCAAGAGCGTATCAAGATGGCTCTCGGTGGCGACAAGTCCAATCCTAATATAGTAGAAGTCATCGACGTAGCGTGTGACGAATGTCCAATCAGCGGTATGTACATTACCCCTGCTTGTCGTGGCTGTATCGTCCACAAGTGTAAGGAGAGCTGTCCTAAGGACGCTATCACTATCGTAGACAACAAGCCTGTCATCGACATGGACAAATGTATCAGATGCGGTAGATGCGCCAAGGCGTGTCCTTACAACGCAATCATCGACCAACACCGTCCGTGCGTACAGAGCTGCAAGGTCAAGGCAATATCAATGGACGAGCACAACAAGGCGCAGATAGACAATTCCAAGTGTATCGCGTGCGGAGCATGCGTATATCAATGCCCGTTCGGCGCAATAGTAGACAAGTCGCTCATTCTCAACGCTATCGACATACTCAACAATTCTAAGAACAACAAAGAGTACAAGGTATACGCTATCGTAGCCCCTGCCATTGCAAGTCAATTCAAGCACGCCAAACTCGGTCAAGTAATCACGGGCATCAAGAAGCTCGGCTTTGCCGACGTAGTAGAGGCGGCTTTGGGCGCAGACATAACCTTGCACAAAGAGGCGCACGAGTTCAAAGAAAAGGGACTTATGACCACGTCGTGTTGTCCGTCTTTCGTTATGTTTATCGAAAAGAACTTCCCTGAGCTCAAGCAATACGTATCCAGCTCGGTATCGCCGATGGTGGAGACGGCGCAACTCATCAAACGTATGGAGCCAACCGCCAAGACGATATTTATAGGACCTTGTACCAGCAAGAAGTTGGAATTTAGACTATACAAGACCCAAGGTGCAGTGGACTGCGTCATCTCGTTTGAAGAATTGCAAGCCTTTTTGGACGCAAGGGATATCGAACTTGCCGACCTTGAGGAGACGGCAATCAACGACGGCTCCTTCTTTGGCAGAGTATTTGCCAAGAGTGGCGGTATAGCACACGACGTCATCTCCATAGCCGCGTCTATGGGCGTAAACGATATCAAACCTCTCGCTATGAGTGGAATAGACGAGTGCAGAGCGGGACTTCTCAAGCTCAAGCTCGGTCGTGCTGCCGAAAACTTCTTCGAAGGAATGGCATGTGACGGCGGATGTCTCAACGGCGCGTTGTGCTTGCACCACGATATAAAGAATATTATGGATATAGACAAATACAGTATGAGTGCCGAGCATAAGGACATAGACAGAGCAGTCAAATTGTATGAGCAAAGCTTTGATAAGTCGGGCGAGGGCTTCTGCAAACAACTGCCGGAAGAAGTCCAAGCAGACAAGTCGGTCAAGGACGACGGCAACGATAAATAATAATGGAAATAAATCGACCATAAAAGTATAACCAACGAAATCGATTAATCTCGATACAATCAAGCATAGTGCAATCTTATAGGTTGCACTTTTTTTACTATTTTCGCCTATTTTGCATATCTACCCAAGGCTTGTCATACAATTTAGGGAACAAGATATTTGGAGGGAAATATGGATAAATTCGACCTTTATCAAGATATTGCCACACGCACCGACGGCGATATTTATATCGGAGTAGTAGGTCCCGTGCGAGTAGGAAAGTCGTCGTTTATCAGCAAATTTATGCAGACGCTGGTATTGCCTGAGATTGAGGACAATCATCGCAAGCAGAGAATAATTGACGAATTGCCTCAGTCGGGCGACGGCAAAACTATTATGACCACACAGCCTAAGTTCGTACCCGAATCGGGCGAAAAAATCTATTTAGGCGAGGGTGTCAGTGCCGGCATTAGGCTTGTAGATTGCGTCGGTTATCCAATACAAGGAGCGATAGGGCTAGAGGAAACGGGCAAGGCGAGAATGGTAACCACGCCTTGGAGCGACGAAGAAATGGAGTTTGACAAGGCGGCGACTTTGGGGACAAAAAAAGTCATCAACGACCATTCTACCATAGGCGTAGTAGTAACCACCGACGGCTCAATCAGCGGAATAGACCGAAGCTCTTACGTTGAGAGCGAAGAAAAAGTTATTGCCGACGTCAAGGAGACGGGCAAGCCATTCGTAATTTTGCTCAACTGCAAAAATCCCGACGACAGCGACAGCAAACGCCTAAGAGACCAACTTAGCGCAAAGTACGACTGCATGGTAATACTCAAAAACGTCCTTCAAATGACTGCCGACGATATGGTACAACTGTTGGAGAGCGTACTCAAAGAATTCCCTACCAAGCTCATCGAAGCCAAGATGCCTAATTGGTTGCAAGCCTTACCGCGCGACAGCGAAATCATCAATCATATCATAACGAAAATGGCAGAAATCTCGACACAGGTCGTCAAAATGAAAGACTGCGACACGCTCAAAACCCTCTTTGACGACGACGAATATTTGCTAGGCGGACAACTAAACGTAGACTATGGCAAAGGTAAATGCACCCTTATGCTTCAACCGAAAGAGCACTTGTTTTACAATGTTTTGTCGGAGCAAAGCGGTGTGGACATTGCCGACGAATTCGTGCTCATATCATATATCAAACAGCTAGCTGGTGCCAAGGCAGAATTTGACCGTATCAAGTCGGCTTTAGAAGACGTAGACAACTACGGCTACGGCATCGTGATGCCCGGGGTTGAAGATATGGAGCTGGCTCCGCCCGAGATAATCAAACGAGGCAGTAGATACGGCGTCAAGCTCAGAGCCAAAGCACCTGCTTTGCATATTATGAAAGTGGACGTAGACGCCGAAGTCAATCCAATCATCGGCACAGAGGCGCAAAACGAAGAAATCCTCAAGGCGTGGTTGCAAGACTTCGGCGAGGACGCAATGGAACTATGGAAGACCAATATGCTAGGCAAAACTCTCGATACTCTCGCCAAAGAGAATATCGGAGCTAAGCTTGGCAATATGCCACAAGACGCCCGTGACAAACTTAGAAGAACCGTCACCAAAATCGTCAACGAGGGCAAAGGCGGAGTAGTGTGCATCTTGCTATGAGTTAGCATATAATGTACGGGGCTGTGAGGAGGAATTATGCACAAGTTTCCGTACAGACCAAAGTGTGGCACTTGCCACGACAGACGCGATTTTGACGGATGCGATAGACGCGGTAACGATTGCCGTCGCGATTGTCATCGCTCATCGAATTGCGACCGTGACTGTCGCCGTCCAACCGATTGCGGACGTCGTCCACCGCCACCAAGACGCAACAATCACTGTTGCAACGACCTTTTGATAGGCTTGCTTATCGGGACGATGCTTGGAGATTGTTGCCACCGTGGTGGCGACCGACACGATAGATGAATATCGAATAATACTACAATAAATCAAAAAAATAATAAATACGATAGACGATTTTCAGCCGAACTTTCATTCGGCTGATTTTTGTATAAAGCGAGCGAGAACTTCATCGTCGTTTGTCATTGCACTGTGTACGTTTTGCGTAAGCAAAGCGAAGCGTGGCAATCTCGCCTATAACTCTCAACTCGACTTGCCAAACTCAATGCAAAATTGTATAATAATTATATGCGACTAAGACTTCAACAAAAGATCACACTACTCAAGCTCACGGCAATAATATTGACGTTGATTTTGATTTGTATGGTGTTCGTTTTGCTTTCCAAAATCCCGACTGTTGCCGAAGCTTTGACGAGGACGTGGGGTAGACTATGGAGCGACGGCTTAGGGATAGCGATATCCAAGCTACCTTTCAGTCTATTCGAGTGGTCGTGCTTTTTAGTCGTATCCGCCATCGTTGCCATAGTAACAAGTTGTATAGTTTTGCTTGCCAAAAAGCGTTTTTTCAAGGCTGGCAAGTTGTTTTTGAGTACTATTATCGTTGCAATGGTCGTAGCCACGATTTACGTTTCCACGGCTACGGTCGCTTACGATAGGGGGCAACCGCCATTGCCGAGCATAGATAATTCTCTCGTGACGTCGGACAAGGTCGTAGAATGCGTGGGCAATTTTGACGAGGCTTTTGCCGAGGTTAGCGCCAAGATAGCCGTTGACGACGAGGGAAGGTCTATTTGCCCATATAATTTTGACGAGCTTTCTGGTCTAATCTCTGCTCAGTTTGCTAGACTTGACGAGGAATATTTCGGCAAGGGTGGCAAGCGTGTCAAGGCATCTGCTTTCAGCACGGTTATGAGCCACAATCATATCGTTGGTATAACTTTTATGCCTTTTGGCGAGGCTACCGTCAACGCCAACGCCCCTTATACCGACGTAGCCTTTGCCATGGCGCACGAGCATGCTCATACATGCGGAGTGATGAGAGAGGACTACGCCAATTTGGTAGCGGTATACGTCTTGCTCACCTCGGGCGACGATTATCTTCGCTACTGCGGTTTTCTCAATAGTTACTACTATCTCAACACGGCACTTATCTATAGCAACAATCGCCCTATAGCGCTATCACGCACTATTCCTCAAGTAGCCAAAGCCGACGTCTTGAGGGAGCGAGAGTATTGGTCGCAATACACGTTGTTTGATAAGATAGGCGACTTTTTCAACGATTTATACCTAAAGCTCAACGGACAAAGCGGTAGCGACAGTTATTTTCAAACCAACGACGGCGACGAGGCAGGCAAGGACGAGAACGGCAACGTCATCTATACCAACGTCACCTATACCGATATACAGCGTATGCTTGTCGCAATGTTTGCCTAAGTGAATATAACTTAATATCCAACGCCTTTCATTGAAACGCACTCCAAAGTAAGGATAGAAACAAAACACCAATACGGAGTATTTTGTTTGGTAAAAAATTTTTATAGAAAAATAAAAAAATCGTTGACATCGCGATTTTATGGGCATATAATCTAAATATCGGATGACTCGTAGAGAGTTGTCGATATAGATTAGACTAGCATAGACAAGGAGAGAAAAGTATGTATTACAATAGGCGTTGGCGCATTTAGCGCGTTGTATATCGTTTGATTTTTGCAAGCGATTTTTTTATACCCAAATTTAGCAACACACCAAGCAAATTATTTATCTTACACCAAGATAAATCGATACATATCAACAATTTTAGGAGAAATATTATGGAAAAGAAAATACCTTACAAGACGTATCTTACCGAAGAGGAGATGCCCAAATATTGGTTCAACCTCAAGGCAGTGATGAAGGAGCAACACGACCCGTTCCTCAATCCTGCCACCCTCGAGCCTTGCACCGCCGAAGACCTCAAACACGTTTTTTGTGACGAGTTGGTAGCGCAAGAGCTCAATACTACCGACAGACTTATCCCAATCCCTGTAGAGATACAAGACTTCCTCAAACTATACAGACCGTCTCCGCTCGTTAGAGCTTATCACCTCGAAAAGGCGCTCGGCACTCCTGCCGAGATATACTACAAGTTCGAGGGACAAAACACCTCGGGCTCGCACAAGCTCAACAGTGCAGTTGCTCAAACCTATTACGCTAAGAAGCAAGGCTTGACCCACCTCACCACCGAGACGGGTGCGGGACAATGGGGTACGGCATTGTCTATGGCTTGCGGTTTCTACGGACTCGACCTCAGCGTATATATGGTCAAGTGTTCCGCCAACCAAAAGCCTCACCGTAAGGCTGTTATCCAAACTTACGGAGCCAAGGTTATTCCTTCACCTTCCGACACTACCGCAGTTGGTAGAAAGATACTTGCAGACAATCCGACCACGGGCGGTTCTTTGGGTTGTGCAATCAGCGAGGCTGTAGAAGTTGCAACTACTACGCCTAACTGTAGATACGTGCTTGGTAGCGTGCTTGACCACGTACTTTTGCACCAATCTATCATAGGTATGGAAGCCAAGGCTGCGTTGGACAAACTCGGCGTTCAACCCGATATCATCATTGGTTGCGCAGGTGGCGGTTCCAACCTCGGCGGACTTATCGCGCCGTTTATGGCAGACAAAATCGAGGGCAAAAACAATATCGACTTCATTGCGGTAGAGCCTGCGTCTTGTCCTTCGCTCACCAGAGGTAGATATGCCTACGACTTTGGCGACACGGGCAAAATCACCCCGCTCCTCAGAATGTACACCCTCGGCAGTGGCTTTATGCCATCGCCTAACCACGCAGGCGGTTTGAGATATCACGGTATGAGCCCAATCGTATCCAAACTATATCACGACGGATATATGAGGGCAACGAGCGTAGAGCAAACGGCAGTATTCAAGGCGGCGACCTTCTTTGCTAAGTGCGAAGGCACCTTACCTGCACCTGAGTCCTCTCACGCCATCAAAGTTGCTATCGACGAGGCACTCAAATGCAAAGAGACGGGCGAAAAGAAGAAAATTCTCTTCGGTTTGACGGGAACGGGTTACTTTGATATGACGGCATATTCGTCCTACCTCGACGGCACCATGAGCGACTACATTCCAACCGACGAGGATTTGCAGAAGGGATTTGACACTCTACCAAAAATTCCTCAAAACGAAATTTAATCTATAGAGGCAATCTCATCCTTATTTAGCCGTCCCTGTGCAAGGGAAGGGGGACCACGAAGTGGTGGAAGGGTTGTCAAATTCGCACTACAATTTATATTGAATCAAGGCAACCCTCGAGGTTGCCTTTTTTTTGCTTGCATCTTCATCGTCAAAGTGTTGTGTCATTGCGAGCATAACGAAGTGGAGCGTGGCAATCTCAATCCTTACAGAAGGCCCCTTTGTGCAAAGGGAGGTGTCTCGCGGCGTATATACTTCGCAATACGGCGTCGAGTTTGTGGGTGCGTTCGGTCACATACACATTAGTATGCTCCCTCACGCCGTCCTCACTCTTCTTGTCTTGCTCGTATCTACACCACGAGCAAGCCGCCTTGCCGAGACGGAGGGATTGTTTTTGTCATTGCGCCCGATACATTTTGCGTTAGCAAATAGGAGCGTAGACCAAGAAGTGTTGTCATTGCGAAGCGTTTGCAAAACGCTGTGGAAATCTCATCCTTTTCCGCCGCCTCGCCAACAAAATAATAATTGTTCTCATTATTTGTTGACAATTATTTTTTTTCGGTATATTATATTACCAACGTAATATTTTGCTAAGAAAAGAAGTAGTAGCATAGAAGCGGGAAACAGAGAATTGCCGTTAGGTGCAAGGCAATCAAGCCGACGTGTGAACTCGTCTTGGAGCAACCGAGCCCAATTTAGTAAGCTTGGTCGGGTGGCCCGTTACAGCTATCGAGTGTGCGCTTTACTAGCGCAAATTAGAGTGGTACCGCGAAGCTTTCGTCTCTAAGATTGAGACGAAAGCGTTTTTATTACTACGATATTCTAGCCGATATTACTACAACAAGGAGGTATGTGTATGCAACATTGCGACAAATATTCAAGGGGTTATTTTATGCCACCTACTTGTTGCCGAGATTGGGCAAGCAAGGAATACGTCGACCATGCACCAATATGGTGTAGCGTTGACCTTAGAGACGGCAATCAAGCGTTGATTGTTCCTATGAGTCTTCAACAAAAGTTGGAGTTCTTCCAATTGCTATGCCGACTAGGATTCAAAGAAATCGAAGTAGGTTTTCCTGCCGCAAGTGAGACGGAATACGAATTTTTGCGTACTCTTATCGAGCAAAACCTCATACCTGACGACGTCAAGGTACAAGTTCTCACGCAGTCGAGAGAGCATATTATCAAAAAGACTTTCGAGGCGCTCAGAGGTTGCAAACAAGCTGTCGTACACCTCTACAATTCCACTTCGGTAGCGCAGAGAGAACAAGTCTTCAAAAAGTCCAAGGAGCAAATTATGGACATTGCCAAATTCGGCGCCGAGCTTTGCAAAAAGTATGCAGCCGAAACCGAGGGCAAATTCTACTTCGAGTATTCTCCCGAGAGCTTTACGGGTACCGAGATTGACTACGCGTTGGAAGTTTGCAACGCCGTAATCGATATATGGCAACCAACGCCCGACAACAAGGTTATCATCAACCTTCCTGCCACGGTGGAGATGAGTATGCCTCACGTATACGCTTCCCAAGTGGAGTATATGTCCAAAAATATCAACAATCGTGACAACGTCATCATCTCGCTTCACCCACACAACGACAGAGGTTGTGCCATTGCGGATAGCGAGCTGGGATTGCTTGCGGGCGGCGACCGTATAGAGGGCACGCTTTTTGGCAACGGAGAGAGGACGGGCAACGTAGATATCATCACGCTTGCGCTCAATATGTACACCCACGGTATCGACCCGGGACTTGACTTTTCCGACATTCCTTCTATCGTCGAAGTATACGAGAAGGTTACCAATATGAAGGTCTACGAGCGTCAACCGTACAGTGGAGCGTTGGTCTTTGCCGCATTCTCAGGCTCTCACCAAGACGCCATTGCCAAGGGTATGAAGTGGAAAGAAGACAAACACCTCGACAGGTGGAGCGTACCGTATTTGCCTATCGACCCTAAGGACGTGGGCAGAGAGTACGACGGCGACGTAATTCGTATCAACTCTCAGTCGGGCAAGGGTGGTATAGGCTATCTTATGGAGCACCAATTCGGCTTCAACCTTCCTGTCAATATGAGGGAGGGCTTCGGTTACGCAGTCAAGAGCGTATCAGACCACGCTCACAAAGAATTGCAACCTGCCGAGATTTTGGAGATTTTCGAGAGCAACTACGTCAATATTTCCGAGCCTTTCAAGATTTACGAATATCACTTCGTTCAAAAGGGTGACATACATTCTACCGTTACGGCGGAGTATCAAGGCAAAATAGTAGACGTACAAGCAGACGGCAACGGTCGTCTTGACGCAGTCAACAACGCAATCAGACCGCTCGTTGGCAAGGACTATATCATCAGCGAATATCACGAGCACGCTTTGACCTCCACGTCCAAGTCGCAAGCCGTAGCTTACGTATGCTTGCAGTACGGCGAGGGCAACAAGGTGTGGGGTGTAGGTATCCACAACGACATCATTGCGGCGTCGGTGTCGGCGCTCGTCAGTGCAATCAACAGAATGCTAAAAGATTGATAAGACGCCCGCAAGGGCGTTTTACATTGGGATATGAAGGGAGCAACGGCTAGCAAAAAACAAGAGATACTTCTCACGGGCAATCCTTTTACGGGACTGCTATGGTTTTCTATACCATTTATCATAGGCGACTTTTGTCAGCAGATGTACAACGCCGTGGACAGTATGATTGTCGGCAACTTTATCGGCGAAAACGCCTTAGCTGCTTTGGGCGTTGCTTCTCCTTTTATGTCCATAATGACTTACCTTCTTATGGGGCTGGCCATGGGTGCGGGAGTCGTCATAAGTCAGCACTACGGCGCGGGCGAGCACGACCAAATCAAACGCATCAATTCTACCGCGCTTCTCATAGGTTGCATTATTACGCTAGTATTATCCGCACTGTTTATCGGTTTGACCAAGCCTTTACTTAAGGCGCTTTCAACGCCCGAGGTATTGATGGTCGATACCTCTCAATATCTCTATATCATCTTTGGTGGCGGTATATTTTGCTTTCTCTACAACTATTATTGTTACGCACTTAGGAGCATAGGCAAATCCTTGCTTCCGCTGGTATTTTTGCTGATATCGGTAGCCGTCAACGCCACGCTGGATTTACTCTTCGTAGTGGTGTTCAAGATGGGCGTCAAGGGCGCGGGAATTGCCACGATTGTAGCCCAAGCAGTGTCTGTTGCCAGCTGTATAATCTACACCGAAAACAAGATAAAACTACTATCGCTCAAACCAAAAGAGCTCGTCATCGACAAGCGTTTTGTGCGACCTGTATTGAGTTATGGCATAAGTTTTGCCATTCAACAAGTTTACGTTTACGTAGGTAGAATGATGATTCAAAGCGTCGTCAACAAGTACGATACGTCGGTCATAGCGGGTATCAACGCTTGCTACAAAGTCGACTCCATTATCCAGACGCCCGTCAGGGGTTATACCAACGCATTCACTACCTATTGCGCTCAAAACTACGGCAACGGCAATATCCCTAGGATACGACAAGGCTACAAAGCAACTTGGCTATTTATGTGGGTATATGCATTGGTGAGTTTCGTAGTCGGTTTCTTCCTTGCAAGGCCACTTGCGGGCATGTTCGTCAACGGCGATGCGGTGGGCGTTATTGACGTAGGTTCGACGGCTATCAAGTACATGGCGGTGGGATATATATTCACCTTCCTCATCTTTCAATCGCAGGCGCTCTTCAAGGGTATAGGTATGCTCAAGACTTTCTTCTCAGTAACCTTAGTGTCTATAACTTGTAGAGTAGGTTTCAGTTTCCTTTTCGAGCATCTAATGGGACTCGACGGATTGTATCTAGCCATACCTTCCAGCTGGTTTATGGGCGGAACTTTCGGACTTATCGCCGTCACGATAGTAATGAAAAAGAAGTTTTCAGCCAAGTCGGTGGCACTTGCAGAGGGTGCTTCAACCGACGATACTGCAGATACGACTGTAGTTAGGAGCGAGGAATTGCAAAAAGGCGACGCTCCGACCGACGATACTCAATCGCTCGAAGACAAGCAGTAGAGTTTTTTTCGCCTAATTTTCGTTGCATTATTGCCAATACGGCGTTGATATTCTTTTGACGATTTTAAGCTTTGCTGTCCATACTTTTGCGTTTTTTCTTGACACGCGTGGTATAATATAGACGAGGCAAATACGACGTCGTTGCTACTTAGTCTAGGATAGCTTTAGGACTATTTTGCATTGTCAAGAATTCCTACTGCCATTGCACGATAGACAAATATATCGGCAATATCGGCACGACTATCTTATTTTGGCGAATAAAAGATAATACCCAAATAAAATAGTCACATACAAGTATTACTATACTCACTAAAAAAAGTCCGCAAATTGCGGTCTTTTTGATTATTTGCTTGCAACAAGGCATTGTCGGTGGTATAGTATATATAAATAATATCATCGCACGCCTTTTATAGGGAGATAGCTATGCAAAAAGTATCGGTAAGTTTACCAACCAACGGTTACGACATTATTATTCAATCGGGCTTGCTTGCAAGCGCGGGAGAGTATATCCACAGCAAGGGTGGCAAAGTATTCGTGGTCAGCGATTCCAACGTATCGGTTTTGTACGGCGACACGTTGATTGCTTCGCTTACTTCTCAAGGCTATAGGTGCAAACTATACGTTGTCAAGGCGGGCGAGAGTAGCAAAAATATTTCTAGCATCATGCCTATGTATAGCGCGATGATAGAGTTTGGGCTCACTCGTAGCGACCTTGTAGTTGCGCTCGGCGGAGGAGTGGTAGGCGACCTTACGGGCTTCGTAGCTTCCACCTATCTTAGGGGCGTTGATTTCGTGCAGATACCGACTTCCTTGCTTGCGCAAGTAGACAGCTCGGTAGGTGGCAAGGTAGCCGTCGACTTGATTGAGGGCAAAAATCTCGTCGGCAGTTTTTACCAACCCAAAGTCGTACTCATCGACACGCAGTTGCTATCTACTTTGCCCGACAAGTTTTACGTTGACGGTATGGCTGAGATTATCAAATACGGTTGCATACTCGACCGACAACTCTTTGACACACTTGCTAAGATTAAGAGTAGAGATGAGTTTATGGAGCAAGCCGAGGAGATAATCGCGCGTTGTTGCGCTATCAAGGCGGGGGTTGTATCGCGTGACGAGAGGGACAACGGGGAGAGAATGCTTCTCAACTTCGGACATACTTACGGACACGCTTTGGAGAAGTATTACGATTTTTCTACCTTGACTCACGGACAAGCCGTAGCTATAGGTATGAGCCATATCACCGCTATCAGCGAGGCAAAGGGTTTGACCAAGCAAGGCACCAAGGAGAGAATAGACCGAGTGCTCACCAATTTCGGACTATCCACCACAGATATTGCCGATCCACGCCAAGTCGTAAGTTATATATCCAACGACAAAAAGAACCTCGGCAAAGCCCTCGTGGTAGTTATACTACAAGACATAGGCGAGGGCGTATTGTATCGCACCGACAAGGAGTTTTTCGAGGTATGAGTAGCGTAATAATCCCTTCCCGCCTCAGTGGCATTGTCAAGATACCGCCTTCTAAGAGTATGGCGCATAGAGCTATTATTTGTGCGGCGCTCTCAGGTGGCGTTTGCAATATATCCAACGTGCAATTTAGCGCGGACGTGCTAGCTACTATAGGCGCGATGCGTGCGCTCGGGGCGACTATCGAGATAGACGGCGATTGTCTTACTATATATCCCGTCGACGCGAGCAAAATTATAGGCGACAAGGTGGTTATAGACTGCAACGAGTCGGGCTCAACGCTAAGATTCTTGACTATGATAGCCTTGGCGCTCACCGACAAAAAGGTGAGGCTTGTGGGTAGAGGCAAGCTCGGCACCAGACCCATGCAAGCCTTCTACGATATCTTTGAGGGGCAAGGTATTTCCTATCGTGACGACAGCGCATTGACTGCCGAGCGACTACTCGATTTGCACGTGCAAGGCAGACTAAAGAGCGGAGAATTTTATTTAAGCGGAGACGTAAGCTCGCAGTTTGTCAGCGGACTACTGTTTGCCACTTCGCTACTAGAGGGTGACAGCGTAATCAACGTCACCACGCCTATGCAGTCGGTGGGATACGTAGACCTCACTATCAAGGCGATGCGCGACTTCGGAGTCGAGGTAATCAACCACGATTATCGCAAGTTGGTAGTCAAGGGCGGTAGAAGATATACGGCAAGGGACTACGTGGTCGAGGGAGATTATTCTCAAAGCGCCTTTTTTGCCGTCGCCAATTTGATAGGCAACAGCGTGAATATTGAGGGACTTGACCCCGACAGCCTACAAGGTGACAAGGTGGTATTTGACTTGTGCGAGAGGCTCAAAAATACTAGTGAATTAGAAAAAATTACCATAGACGGCAAGGACTGTCCCGATATAATACCCGTACTTGCGGTAGGTTGCGCTTTGCGTAAAGGTAAGAGCGAGATAGTCAACCTCGAAAGACTAAAAATCAAAGAGTGCGACAGACTATCGGCAACTTACGAAGTTTTGAGCACACTCGGTGCCAAGGTTAGCAAGACGGACAACAGCCTTACTTTTGAGGGTGTGGATAGCTTTAGCGGTGGCTCGGTTAGCACCTACGGCGACCACAGAATGGCAATGAGTATAGCCATAGCGTCTACGAGAGCAAGAGGCGAGATAACAATAGACGATAGACAATGCGTTGCAAAATCATACCCTGATTTTTGGGAGGTTTTCGGCAAGTTAGGAGGAAAAATACGATGAGCGGAATATGGGGAAGAAATATCAAACTCAGTCTTTTTGGAGAGTCGCACGGCGTTGCGATTGGGGTTACAATTCACAATTTGCCGTCAGGCTTTAGGCTCGATATGGACGAGATTGAGAGAGAGATGGCACGCAGAGCACCCGGTGGAGAGTTTTCTACCACGCGCAAAGAAGCCGACAAGGTAGAGATTGTCAGCGGAATATTCGAGGACAAGACCACGGGCGCGCCTCTTACGGGCATAATCTACAACACCAATACGCGCTCTAAGGACTATCAACCCGATATTCCTCGTCCAAGCCACAGCGACTACGGTTGGTGGGTCAAGACGGGTGGCAACAACGACTATAGAGGCGGCGGACACTCGTCGGGTAGAATTACCGCGCCGCTGGTATTTGCGGGCGCGATAGCCAAGCAAATTCTTGCCAAAAAGGGTATATTCGTAGGCTCTCATATCTTGGCAATCAAAGATGTCTATGACCTTGCATTCGGCATGCAAATCACCGAGTGTATGCTCGACGACCTCACGCATTGCTCATTCCCCGTACTCGATAACAGAGTGAGAGAGAGTATGCAAAACGAGATAATCTCGGCGCGCAAAGAGGGCGACAGCGTGGGCGGAAAAATACAATGCGCCGTAGTGGGTATGCCTGCGGGTGTGGGAAGTCCTTTCTTCCACTCACTCGAGAGTGAGCTGTCGTCAATGCTATTTAGCATACCTGCAGTCAAAGCCGTGTCATTCGGCAACGCCGAGGATATGAGCAAGTCTTACGGCTCTATTGCCAACGACGCTTGGTGCATACAGGAAGGCAAAATATCCACCAAAACCAACAACAACGGCGGAATTTTGGGCGGAATTAGCATGGGTATGCCTATAGTATTCGACGTAACTATCAAGCCTACGCCGTCCATCTACAAAGAGCAAGACAGCGTAAGCCTATCCAAACAAGAAGAATGCAAATTGCAAATCGAAGGTAGACACGATCCTTGCATACTCGTTAGAGCCCTGCCCGTAGTAGAAGCGGCGGCGGCAATCGTGATGCTAGACGCATTGCAATAATTATGCTATCAAACGTTAGGCAATTGTCACGTCTTTGACGATAGAGTTTTAGTCAGTGATATGCTATTGCAAATATAGGTGGAAGAAAAATGGAACTTGACGAAATAAGAGCAAAAATAGACGGCATCGATGGCGAAATAATCAAACTCTTCGAGGAGAGAATGGCTTGCGCCAAAGAGGTTGCCGAATATAAGAAAACTCACGACGTACCCGTATTGCAATCGGGTAGAGAGGAACAAGTGATAGCCAAGGCGCAGGACAATATCACCAACCCTGAATTGCGTAGCTACGCACCCGAACTGATGAACTGCCTTATGGAGCTTAGCAAGGACTACCAAAGGCGTTCGTACACTCAACAAGTCAAGACGACTTTCGTCAGAGAGGACTTTGACGTGAGCGCATCCAAGGGCTTTTTCGGAGAGAGGGGTAGCAACACGGAGAGGGCCACGAGAGAATACTTCGGTGGTGGCGACGCTATAAGCTTTACAAGCTTTGAAGATATATTTGAGGCTGTGAGCAACGGCGAGATTAAGTACGGCGTTTTGCCTATCGAAAACTCGTCCACCGGCGCAATCACCGACGTATACGACCTACTTGGCAAATACAACTTGTACGTGGTGGGCGAAAAGTGGCTACGAATAGAGCACAGCCTACTTGCCAAAAAGGGTGCTAAGACGGAGAGTGTCACCAAGGTATATTCTCACCCTCAAGCGCTTGGACAATGCAAAGAGTTTTTGGCATCTCGCGGAATGCAAACGCACGAGTGCGCCTCTACTTCTTCAGCGTGTAAGTTGATAGCTCAAGGTAACGACCTAACTTGCGCCGCTCTTGCCGACAAGTCCAACGCCGAGATTTACGGACTAGATATCTTGGAACAAAACGTAGCGACTTGCAAGGACAACTTTACGAGGTTTGTCGTGATAGCCAAGAATATGCTCAACTGCCAAGCCGACAAGGTCAGCGTGCACTTTGTCATCAAAAACAAAGTGGGTAGTCTATACAACGCATTGAGAGTATTCGCTCGATACGACGTCAATATGACGATGATAGAGTCGCGCCCTATCAAAAACAACCCCAAAAATTACAGCTTTTACGTAGATTTGGAGGGCAACTGCAATCAAAATAACGTAATGCTGGCACTTGAATATTTGCAACAAAATTCCACCGTCTTCAAACTGATAGGCGAGTATAAGAGCGGAGAAGTAAAATGAGATATTGCGTACTTGGCAAAAAGCTTTCGCACAGTCTTTCTCCTACAATTCACGCAGATTACTTTAGAAGATACGGCGTGAGCGGTGAGTATTGCAAAAAAGAAGTGAGCGAGGTAGAGTGGGAGCGTATCGGCGAGATTATTCGCGAGTACGACGGACTCAACGTCACCGTGCCTTACAAAGAAAAGATAATATCCGCCCTTGACGAGATTAGAGGCGACGCCAAAGAGCTTGGCGCAGTCAATACTGTAGTCAAAGAGGGCGATAGATACGTGGGCTACAATAGCGACACTTACGGCTTCGAGGCGTTGCTTAGATACAACGGCATACAAGTGGGCGGTAAAACTTGCGTAGTGCTGGGCAGTGGCGGAGCAAGTAAGTCGGTGGTGTTTTGCTTAGAGCAAGCGGGCGCAGATAAGGTGCTAGTCGTATCTCGCACGCCTAGTGATAGTCAAATATCTTATGAAGAACTGAAATCCGTCAAAGGCTATCTCATAGTCAACACTACCCCCGTGGGTATGAGCCCTAACGTAGGCGCAAGCCCCGTGGATAAGGACGTGTTATCCAACTTCCAAGTAGCCGTGGACGTGGTGTACAATCCGAGCATGACGGAATTTTTGGCTCAAGCGAGCGAGCAAGGCTTGTACGTTGCCAACGGCCTGTATATGTTGGTGGCGCAAGCCGTCAAGTCGCAAGAGTATTGGCAAAACATAGAGGTGGACGAGAGTTGGGTGGAACAAGAATACGAGCGACTCAAGATTAACTTCGACGTCAATAGCGGTAACAATATCTACCTCGTAGGAATGATGGGCTGTGGCAAGACCACGGTAGGCAAGGCTCTATCAAAGGCTATGGGAAGAAAATTCGTCGACAGCGACAGCGAGATAGAAAAGCAACGTGGCAAGAGCATACCTCAAATATTCGAGAGCGAGGGCGAAGAGGCATTTAGAAAATACGAGAGCGAGGTTCTCGCTCGCCTTGCTAAATGCAAAGGCTTGGTTGTGGCAACGGGTGGCGGTATCGTCAAAAATCCAATCAATACAGCCATGATGAGAGCGAGCGGCAGCGTGGTGTGGCTAAATAGAAATCCACACTTGATAGTAGGCGATTGCGATACGAGCAACAGACCTTTGCTCAAAGGAAAAAGTCAAAACGTGTTGAGCATTTTTGAAGAAAGGAAACCACTGTATAAGTCAAGTGCCGACGTGGAGATAGCCAATGATGCGGGCGTATCCGAGTGCTTGAAAAAAATCAAAGAGGCGTTGAGGTAAAGGGTTGCGGAGATTGCGGGGTTCCGCTACGCTCCACCGCAATGACAAAAGGATAGAGATTGCCACAGCGTTTTGCAAACGCTTCGCAATGACAAAATTACTTGGTCATCGCAATGATGCAATGACGTATAGTTGGTAACGCAAAAGGGTAGAACAACCCTTCCACCGCTACCGCGGTCCCCCTCCCCTTGCACAGGGGCGGCTAACAATCCCTCCGTCAACTGCAACTAGACTTACTCACGGCTTAGGTGCGAGTTAGGCGAGGAAAGCGGTGATTTTATCGAAACGAGCGTACTATAGCGTACGTGAGTGAGAAAAATTGCCGCTTGACAAAGCATAACGAAGTAAATATGCCGTGAGACACCTCCCCTTACACAAAGGAGGCGTCGGCGCTTTACTCTAACGCAAAACAATAAAGTTGATTGTTAAGTCGGAACTAATACGAACAAAACAAAGAAACAATACGCAAATAGGTGAAATTATGAAAAAAATTATGGTTGTCAACGGACCCAATCTCAATATGCTTGGCATAAGAGAAAAGAATATCTACGGCGACAAGACCTACGACGGCTTGGTGGACTACGTCAAGCAAAAGAGGGGCGAAAAGGTAGATTTGACGTTTTTTCAAAGCAACTGCGAGGGAGCGATAATAGATTGCTTGCACAAATGTTACTTTGAAAAGTTTGACGGCGTAGTCATCAACCCGGGGGCGTACACGCACTATAGCTACGCGATAATGGACGCTATCAAGGCTATCAGCATTCCTACCGTAGAGGTGCATATATCCGATGTGGACAGTAGAGAAGACTTCCGCAAGATATCCGTGACTGCGCCTGCTTGCGTTGCACAAATCAAGGGTAAGGGCTTTGACGGTTACGTAGAGGCGATAGACATTTTGACGGAGAAGAAAAATGGTTGACGGCATCAAGAGGATAACCGTAGTAGGACTGGGCGTCATAGGCGGTTCGTACGCCATGGCTTTGACTAAGGCGGGCTACGAGGTGTACGGCGTTGACAAGGACGAGGACACGCTCGCCAAGGCTTTAGCTAAGGGCGTGGTGGTGGCAAGTAGCGTAGATTGTAGAGAGTTCTTTGCAAAGAGCGACCTAATAGTAATGGCGTTGTATCCCGATATGATAGCAGACTACCTTGCAACCAACGTCAAGTATATCAAAGAGGGCGCTATTATCACCGACGTTGCGGGACTAAAGTCGCACTTTATCGGCGCTATAGAGAGCGTATTGCCTAAAGGGGTGCATTTCGTATTTGCTCACCCAATGGCGGGTAGAGAAAAGAAGGGCTTTGACTTTGCCGACGACAAGGTCTTCTTGGGGGCAAACTTTATCGTTACGCCTACCGAAAATACCGACGCTAATGCTATGGAAAAGGTTGAGCAACTTGCCAAAGAGATAGGCTTTGGACAAATCAAGCGCACCTCGCCTAAGGCTCACGACGATATAATAGCCTATACTTCCCAGCTTCCGCACGCTTTAGCCGTGGCACTCATCAACAGCGACAGCGAGGACAGCGAAACGGGCAAGTTTATCGGTGATAGCTATCGTGATTTGACGAGAATTGCCAATATCAACGAAAAGCTGTGGTCGCAACTCTTTATCAATAACAAACAAAACCTCATTGACAAAATAGACGAATTCCAAAAGCAACTAGAGCTTATCAAAAAGTGTGTGCAAGATAACGACTTCGAGGGGCTAGAAGAACTCTTCGTCAAGGCGGGCATAAGAAGAACTAACTTGCAAAAATAAAAAAGCACTTATAATTGAAGGAAAAATTGACTTAATTATAAATAAATGATATTATAATTGTATGGCTAAAAACGACACCACCAAAAAGACGCAGAGCACCATTACCAATAGCGTCAAAAAACTGCCTAAACCTAGGGCAAAAAAGACTCCGAACGAAAAAGCGGAGCAAGTTTTGGTGGTAGAAGAACAAAAAGTCGTGCCAAACGCTAAGTCTGCAAAGACAAGCAAGCCAAAGTCTAACGTAGCCGAAAACAAAAAGCAAACCGTGGCGAACGACAAAGCCAAGAGCAGTAAGAAAGCAAATAGCGCGCCAAGCGAACAAAGCGTGGTTGCTGTGGCTATAAACGACGTTGACGATACGCTCGCTAAGCAAAATCCTAAGAATGTCGTCAAAAAGAGTAGGACAAAAGCCGTATCAATCGAAGATAGCGTGCAAGCAACAAGTCAAGACGCCGTCGTGGTCAAAGACGATGTTGCTCTAGATGACGCGCAAAAGGCTGACAGCGTAGCCCTTGAGAGCGTTGAGGCGCAAAAATCAGTTGACGACTCTATCCAAGCAAGCACGCTAATACAAGATACTAAGGTAGAAGATAAACAAGAGGACGGCAACGGACAAGAGGTTGCAAAAAGCGAGCAAGTCGAAAGCAAGCCTCAAAGCGTCAAGAAAAAAAAGAGCAAAAAGAGATTTACTACGCCCCTAACTCGAGTTGAGGCTGACCCAAGTCAAGGCTTGAGTGCCTCTGAGGTCGAGGAGCGTATGGAGAGAGGTCTCAACAACGAACAACCTAATATAGTCACCAAGTCGTATGCCGGGATATTCAGAAGCAACGTATTGACGCTATTTAATATTCTCAACTTTTTCTTGGCGACGATGATTTTGATATACGGAGAGCTTAAGAACGCTCTGTTTATGGGTACGGTGCTCGTCAATATGATTGTGGGTATCGTGCAAGAAATTCGTTCTAAACTCACCCTTGAGAAGATGAGCATTTTGTCCACGCCTAAGATTAGAGTAGTGCGTGAGGGCAAGGTCGTAGAGATAGATGGCGACAATCTCGTGCTAGACGATATAGTTGTCTTGCGACAAGGAGAGCAAGTGCCTGCCGACAGTGTGGTCGTGGAAGGAATGTGCGAAGTCAACGAATCTTTGTTGACGGGCGAACAGGACGACGTGCACAAAGAAGTGGGTAGCGAATTGTTGTCGGGAAGCTTTATTCAAGCAGGCGAATGTAGAGCAAGGGCTTGCGCGGTGGGTAAAGACAACTACACTTCCAAGCTTATGGCGGAAGCCAAGCAGTTCAAAAAGCCAAAGTCCGAGTTGATGAAATCTATCAACTGGATTATCAGAATAGTAACCATTGCCATCTTCCCTATAGGTATCTTGATGTTTTTGACCAACCTCAAGACGACGGCTACTATCAATCAAGCCGTGACGGGTACGGTAGCTTCTATCGTTGGTATGATACCCGAAGGCTTGGTAATGCTCACGAGTATCGCGCTCGCAGCAGGTATCATCAAGCTTGCCAAAAGACGTACTTTGGTACAAGACTTGTATTGTATCGAGACGCTTGCCCGCGTAGACGTGTTGTGCCTAGACAAGACGGGTACTATCACCGAGGGCAGTATGCAAGTGGAACAAACCCACGTCTATTCTACCAAATACGGCTTCGTAGACGACATTATGACCAATATGGTAGAGGCGCTTGGGGCAAGCGGAGCGACATTCGAAGCCTTTGCCAATTACTTTAAGAGTAGCGAAAAATACGACGTAGTCAAGACTATACCTTTCTCGTCTGCAAGAAAGTGGAGCGGCGTAGACTTTGGCGACAAGGGAAGATTTATCGTTGGTGCGCCCGAGTTTGTGCTCAAATCTCGCTTTGGATTGGTGGAGAGCGACGCTATCGAATACACCTCGCAAGGCTATAGAGTGCTGGTGCTAGTCAAGACGAATGAAGGGCTCAAAGAGAGTATGGACGAAAACAAGATGCGTCCTATCGCTCTTATCGTTCTCAGCGACAAGATAAGAGAAAACGCCAAGGCAACCTTCGAATACTTTGCTAAGCAAGGCGTCAACCTCAAGGTTATAAGCGGTGACAACCCAATCACCGTATCCAAGGTAGCCGAGAGAGCGGGCTTGATGGGGGCGGATAAGTTTATCGACGCTTCCGTTGACCTCGATACGCCCGAGAAGATTTACGAGGCTTGCGACAAATATACGATATTCGGCAGAGTGAGCCCAAAACAAAAGAAAATTCTCGTGCAGTCCCTCAAACAAAAGGGATACACCGTAGGTATGACGGGCGACGGCGTCAACGACGTTATGGCGCTCAAAGAAGCCGACTGTTCTATCGCTATGGCTAGCGGTAGCGAGGCAAGCCGTAACGTGGCGCAACTAGTCTTGCTCGACAGCGACTTTAGTGCTCTACCAAGCGTGGTTGCCGAGGGTAGACGAGTCATCAACAATATCGAGAGAGCGGCTTCGCTCTTCCTCGTCAAGACGACCTACAGCCTAGTGCTATCGTTGTTGCTCATCTTGTTCCAAATGAACTATCCGTTCGTGCCTATACAGTTGACTGTGATAAGCATGCTGTTCGTAGGTTTGCCGTCATTCTTCCTTGCCCTAGAGCCTAACGATACCAAGGTGTCGGGAAGCTTTTTGTCCAAGGTCTTTAAGAAGGCAGTGCCTGCAGGCTTGACGGTTGCCTTTATGGTATGGCTGATAAGCTATCTGTACAAGGATATCGGGCTTGACGTGTCGGCGCAAATATCCACTATGTCCTTCTTCGTGACGGCTATCGTCGCAGTGGTAGTTTTGTTGCAGGTATGTATGCCGTACAACAAGGAAAGATTGTTCTTGATTGCCATGGCGGTGGTAATATTTATCGCGGCGGTGTCCTCCGACTTCGTGAGCGGTATTTTGTCACTGGTGCCACTGACTACCGATATGATAATCAAGACGGTGATATTCGTGGTTTGCGCACCTCTGATGATACTATTTATGCGCGCCGAGGTAGAGGCTATCAAGGCGTTGTTTAGAGAGATAAAGGGCTTTTTCGTGGGCGCTGTGGGCAAGATAAGAGCCTTGGTAGGAAGAATGAAAGATGACGAGCAATGAAGTAAAAGACTTGATAGAGTTGCTTGATAAGCAACACCCTAACGCCGTGTGCGAGCTGGAATATAATAGCATATACGAGTTGTTGGTGGCGGTGATACTGTCGGCGCAATGTACCGACAAAAGAGTCAACGTAGTGACAAAAAAATTGTTTGCCGTGGTCAATACCCCCGAGCAAATGGCTAAGATAGATATCGAGCAACTGGAAAAGATGATATATAGTTGCGGATTTTATCACAATAAAGCCAAAAACATTATTGCTTGTTCCAAGGATATAGTCGAGAGATTCGGCGGCGAAGTGCCGAGCAATATCGACGAACTTATGAGCCTTGCGGGCGTAGGCAGAAAGACGGCTAACGTCGTGTATGCAGTGGGGTACGGTGGCAACGCCATTGCCGTAGATACACACGTATTGAGGCTGTCCAATCGATTGGGCTTTGTCGATAGCGACAATCCTCTCGTGGCGGAAAAAGCCTTGATGAACGCCGTGCCCGAGGAGTATTGGTCGCATCTGCACCACTTGTTGATACATCACGGCAGATACGTATGTAGTAGTCAAAAACCCAAGTGCGATGAGTGCTTGATAAAAAAATATTGTAAATATATAAAGGGAGATAGAAAATGAACAAAATTCTCAACATCAAAGACATCGCTCCTAGAGTTAAGGAGTACGTCATCGAAAATCCTGACATTGCAAGACACTGCTTGCCGGGACAGTTTATCATTTTGAGAGTTGACGAAAACGGTGAAAGAGTGCCTTTTACTATCTGCGACTTCGATAGAGAAAAGGGTACTATCACCTTGCTTGTGCAAGAAGTAGGTTATTCTACTCACAAAATGGCTATGCTTAACGTGGGCGACAGCCTTCACGATATGGTCGGACCTCTCGGCAACGCAACCGAACTCGACGCATACGAAAACGTCGTGCTCGTGGGTGGCGGTATCGGCTGTGCGGTTATCTATCCACAAGCCAAGCTTCGTACCAAAAAAGGTCAAAAATGCGACGTCATTATGGGTGCGAGAACTAAAGAATTGCTCTTTAATATCGACGAGTTTAGAGCCAACAGTGACAACACTTATATCGCTACCGACGACGGCTCTATGGGCACCAAAGGCTTCGTAACTACCGTGCTTCAACAGCTCATCGACGAGGGCAAAAAGATTGACTGCGTATTCGTCGTAGGTCCTATGATTATGATGCGCAACGTCAGCGAATTGACTCGCAAATACAATATTCCTACTATCGTCAGCATGAACTGCGTAATGGTAGACGGAACGGGTATGTGCGGTGGTTGTAGATTGACCGTAGGCGGAGAGACCAAGTACGCTTGCGTGGACGGTCCTGAATTCGACGGACACAAGGTGGACTTTGCCGAAGCTATGAATAGAGCAGGCTTCTACAAAGAACACGAAGAAAAATGTAGATTGAGAGGTTAATTATGGCAATAAACAATAGTCCAAGACATACTACTAATCATCAAGACCCGCAAGAAAGAATTAAGAACTTCGAAGAGGTAAATCTCGGCTTTGACGAAAAGACGATGATCGAAGAGGCTAACAGATGTATAGGTTGCAAAAACGCGCCTTGTCGTAACGGCTGTCCCGTTGGCATCAATATCCCTGCCTTTATCGCTTACCTCAAAGAAAACGACCCCGACGGCGCGCTTAGCGTAATAAGCGAAGCTAGCCTTTTGCCTGCTATCTGCGGTAGAGTTTGCCCTCAAGAAAAGCAATGCGAAAACAACTGCGTGCGTAAGGCTAAACTCGGCGGTTCGGTGGCTATCGGTGCTTTGGAAAGATACGTGGGCGACTACGGACTTGCCAAAGGAACTGCAGGCTACGTTAAGCCTGCTAGCTGTGGCAAGAGAGTTGCCGTAGTAGGTAGCGGTCCCGCAGGACTTGCTTGCGCCGCTGACTGCGCTCAAAAGGGTATGGAAGTAACTATCTTCGAAGCCTTCCACAAGGCAGGCGGTGTGCTCGTGTACGGTATACCTGAATTTAGACTTCCTAAAGAAAAGGTCGTGGCTAAAGAAATTGAAAAACTCAAAGCCCTCGGCGTAGAGATTAAGCTCAATACCGTCATCGGTAAGACCATAACCGTAGAAGAGTTGCAAGAGCAATACGACGCAATCTTTATCGGTACGGGTGCCGGACTGCCTATGTTTATGGGTATCAACGGCGAAAACCTCAACGGCGTATCTTCCGCCAACGAGTTCTTGACCCGTGTCAACCTAATGCAAGCTTACAAGGGTGACGCGATTACCCCTGTATATTGCGGTAAGAAGGTTGCCGTCATCGGCGCAGGTAACGTGGCTATGGACGCTGCAAGAACCGCTAAGAGAATAGGCGGTGGAGAAGTGTACATAGTGTACAGAAGATCTCGTGAAGAAATGCCTGCAAGAGGAGAAGAAATCGTGCACGCAGTGGAAGAAGGTATCCAACTGCAACTGCTCACCAACCCTGTGGAAATGTTGGGCGAAAACGGCAGAGTGTGCGGTCTTAAGTGCGTGAAGATGGAACTCGGCGAGCCTGACGCTAGCGGTAGACGTCGTCCTGTACCTGTTGAGGGAAGTGAATTCGTACTCGACGTAGATCAAGTTATCGTTTCGCTCGGTACTAGTCCTAACCCTCTCATCAAAAAGTCCTTCAAGGGTCTTGAATTTACGCCAAAAGGCACAATTATCGTCAACGAAGAGGCTATGTCTACCAACGTGGAAGGCATCTATGCGGGCGGTGACGCAGTGACGGGCGCGGCTACTGTTATCCTCGCAATGGGCGCGGGAAGAAAAGCCGCTAAGGCAATTATCGAATATTTGGGAGTAGAATAATGTTTCTCGATATCGCAACTATTTTTATCAAAGCGGGTAACGGCGGCGACGGCGTGATATCTTTTCATACAGAAAAATACGTTGCGAAGGGCGGTCCCGACGGTGGCGACGGCGGTAACGGCGGTTCGATTATCTTTACCGTAGACAAATCCGCCTCGACTCTCATTGACTTTAGATACGCTAAGCACTTTAGAGCCGAAAACGGCGAAAACGGCGCTGCGAAGACTTGCAAGGGCAAGGCAGGCAAGGACTTGTATATCAAAGTGCCTATAGGTACCGTTATCAAAGACAAAGCTACCGGCAATATCATTGCCGATATGTTCTACGAGGATAGCGTCTTCGTAGCGCAAAAAGGCGGTTTGGGGGGCAAGGGCAACGCAAGATTTGCCACCCCTCAACGCAAAGCGCCTAGATTTTGCCAAAAGGGCGAAAAGACTAGCGAAATCGAACTGACCTTGGAACTCAAAACCATTGCCGACGTAGGGCTTGTGGGCTTCCCTAACGTAGGAAAATCTACCTTGCTATCTATGGTCAGCAGTGCCAAGCCTAAGATTGCCAACTACCACTTTACTACGCTGTCGCCTAATCTCGGCGTGGTAAAAAGATACGACGAAAGCTTCGTAATGGCTGATATCCCCGGACTTATCGAGGGCGCTAGCCAAGGCGCGGGATTGGGATTTAGATTCTTAAGACACATAGAGAGAGTGCGCCTAATCGTGCATATCGTAGACGTGTCGGGACACGAGGGTAGAGACCCTTATCAAGACTATCTTACTATCAACAAAGAGTTGGTGGATTATAGCCCAAAGCTTGCCGATTTGCCACAAATCGTGTGCGTCAACAAGTGCGATTTGGTTGAGGACACGAGCGTCATAGACGAGTTTGAAGCCAAGGTCGGTCAAAAGGTGCTAAGACTCAGCGCTGTGTCAAGACAAGGCGTGGACGAGTTGATGAGCGAGATTTTTGATAAACTCGCAACTATCCCTAAGTCGCAGCCTATCCCTGTCGAGATGATAGTTAGTGAGGATAAAGACACGACTTCGTTTATGATTACCGTGGACGAGGACGGCGTGTACGAAGTTGTCGGCGGATTGATGGACTCTCTGTCACGCAACGTCGTGCTAGACGACTACGAGTCCTTTAGATATTTCCAAAAGATACTTAAGGACAAGGGAGTAATCAAGGCTTTGGTCAATAGCGGTTGCGTGGAAGGCGACACCGTGAGAATAGGCGATATAGAATTCGATTTTGTAGAATAGGAGGCATTATGACAAGCAGTGAAAGAGCAAAACTTAGAGGATTGGCTATGACTATCGAGCCCGTGGTGACGATTGGTAAAAACGGACTCACCGAGAGCCTCATTCAAGAGATAGACGAGCAGTTGGAAGCCAAAGAATTGATAAAAATCAACGTGCTCAAAAATGCCGATTTTGGCGCAAAGGACGTCATTGCGGAAGTAGCCGAGAGCGTAAACGCACAGCCCGTGCAAGCACTAGGCAACAAGATTACGCTGTATCGCGTATCCACAAGAAAAGACGTAAAGCATATTTTGTAAGCATACTTTGCTAGTTGATTGTTGTATTATTGATACGTTATCAAGATAATTTAGACGCCAAAAGGCGTCTTTTGTTTGGGGAATTTTTGCTCTTTTGGTTGGGATATGCCGATGAAGAGATTGTTAAATAGTTGAGTGTCATTTTTTGACTAAGTATGTTTTTAGTCGGTTGTTGCAATTTTGCAAAACGCCTGTCAGTGCCGACTTAGCCTTGAGTATCGCCTGTAGTATCGTTGGACGAGGTGTTGTCGGTAGTAGAGACGTCAGCTAACTCGTCGCACTCATAACTAGGCGTATCGGGCTTGTCGTCGTGACTAGTAGTGTGAACAAAGGCGTCTTTGACAATACAGAGTAGGGCAAGAGCAAGGGCAATAGACGATATGATTAGGTAGTAAGTCGAGAGCGGCGTGATAAAACTAAAAACCAGCAATATCAGCGATACGAAGACGAAGCGTTTGACGTTGCTGCGGTCGAGCAATGAGTGAAATGCCGAAGATAGAAGATACTTGATGCTTGGGCGCTTGGTGCAATTAGGCAAAAGACCTTGCTTGAGTGCGGATTTGTAGAGCCTTTTTAGATTGCAAAATTCTAGCCTCACTCTCGATATCCTTTGGGCAAAATATAGAGAATTTTTGTTGCTCTCGGTGCATAAAACGTAGGCAAAATCTATACCGCTTTTGATACAAATCGAACACATGTTGGCGATAGAATCGGGAGAAATGCCCGACATTTTTGCCCACAAAAATACAGCTTGACCGTCGATGAGTATATAGTCTTTGCAATCTACTATATTGCGATATGGATATAGACGAGAGATGAGAGAAAGGATATATTCCTTGCCGTGTAGGACGCAGTATGTAACCCAATCTCCGTATCTCATCGTCTTGCGATAGGGACGATTGATTGTCATGACAAAAAAGCTAGCTAGCGTGGATATGGCAAAGGCTATAAGTAAACATTGCCACAATTTGAGTCCCGCAAAGCTCGTCAAAATTACTATCGTCAAAAAACCTATGATTATCAACCACATTTTGTCAAAGAAACTGCCCATATAGCTAGTGTTGCCAAAAAAATCGCTCTCTAAACTAAAATTGATATTGATAATCGTAGCATTTTGATATATAATAAAACTATGAAAACTGCTTTGTTTGGTGGGACTTTTAACCCCGTTCACGACGGACATATACAAATGGCGGAATATTTGCTATCGCACGGCTACGATAGAGTGGTGTTGGCACCTTCCAACAACCCCGCCTATAAGCAATGCGACAATCGCTTCGATATTAGATGCGAAATGCTAAAAATCGCTATCCGAGGGCGTGAGGGTATGCAGATATGCGACTTAGAGAGGGATAGACCTAAAGACAATTATAGTTATATCACCATTCCGCTGTATAAAGAAAGGATAGGCGAATTTGACTTCGTTATCGGCGGAGATAGCTTGGTTGACCTTGGCAAGTGGAAAAACCCTTATCAAATAATAAGTCAAGTCAAGTTGGTGGTCTTCGATAGAGGCGATAGGCAAGCCGAGGTGGATGAGGCGAGCAAGTTTTGGAGAGAGCAGGGCGCGGATATCGTGATAGAAAGCTTCGTGCCTAAGGATATATCGTCAACGATAGTGAGATTGGAGAGCCGTCTAGGCTTGGTAAGAGGTGTGCCTAAAGGCGTTGCCGAGTATATCGAAAAAAACGGGTTATACGTCGATAAGTCAATACGTATGGACAAAAAGTTGACGGCTCACCTTGCCGACAAGCTCAAAGAATGGACGGGCGAGAGAACCTATAAACACTGTCTGAGAGTGGCATATTGCGCGCTAAAACTCAATAGCGATTTGAATTTGGGACTAGATACCGATAAGATTTTGACGGCGGGACTTTTGCATGATTGCGCAAAGAGAGTAAACAACGTAGACGACCCGTCAATACCTACCGATAGCGAGGGTACGCCCGTGTATCATCAGTTTGCGGGAAACGTGGTGGCACGAGAAGAGTTTGGCATACACGATGAGGACGTGCTCAATGCAATCAAATACCATACCACTGCCAAGCCTAATATGACCGACCTCGACAAGTTGATATTCTGCGCAGATATGCTGGAAGAGGATAGGGACTTCGAGGGTGTGGACGAGCTTAGAGAAATTATCTCGCAAGACTTGCACCAAGGCTTCGTGGAGTGCATGGAACACCAATACGCTTACCTTGTAGGTCGAGGCGGAGATATCTATCCGCTGACAACACAAGCGGTAGAATATTATCGCAATGCAAAATAACAATCAAAAAAACTAAAAGAGGATATATATGAATATTACACAAGAAATTTGCAAAATACTCGATAGTAAAAAGGCGCAAGACATTGTGGTGGTGGATATAAGACATCTCACCGTAATTGCGGATGACTTTATTATTTGTTCCGGTCGCTCAACGACTCAAGTCAAGGCGCTTGCCAACTACGTGGACGACGAAATGTCCAAGCTCGGTAGAGAGCCGCTGAGAAGCGAGGGCAAACAAGAAGGCAGATGGGCGGTAGTCGACTACGGCGACGTCATCGTGCATATCTTTCACGAAGAGACGAGAAGATTGTATTCTTTGGAGCAACTGTGGTCGGACGGAACCAACGTAACGAGGTATTGCGGGGAATAATCTTTGAAGAATTAGGACTTTTGATATTTGGCGTAGCTAATGTTTTTCGCCATAATTTTGTATACTAAATAAAGTAGATTTGTAGACAGTCCACGGGACTGTCTTTTTGTATTTTGCATTTTTTATTAAATTTTGCCTATATCGGCAAAATTTATCTAAAATCATATAAAAATATTTACTTTTTTCGCCGATATGGGATATAATCAAAACATGAGATATTTATCGGTAGTTGAAATAGCAAAAAAATGGAATATTTCCGAGCGAAGTGTGCGTAATTATTGTGCACAAGGTAAAATTGACGGCGCCTTTTTGACGGGTAAAACTTGGAATATACCTGAAGATGCAATCAAGCCTGATAGAAGCAACAAAAAAATCGAAGAGCCAAAAACATTGCTTGACATTTTGCGCTTTGAAAAAAATAATCGCATCTCAGGTGGCATTTATCACAAGGTGCAAATTGAATTGACATACAGCTCTAATCACATTGAAGGAAGTAAACTTACGCACGAGCAAACCCGATATATTTTTGAGACCAATACTATAGGTATCGTTGAAGCCGTAAAGGTTGACGACCTGGTGGAAACGGCTAATCATTTTAGGTGTATAGATATCGTCATTGACTGTGCAAAAAAGAAACTCTCCGAAAACATTATAAAGGAATTGCATAGAACGCTGAAAAATGGAACTAGCGATAGTAGATTGAGTTGGTTTCGTGTTGGCGAATATAAAAAATTGCCCAACGAGGTGGGTGGTAAAGAAACTGCTAAGCCGGAAGAAGTTGAACGTCAAATGGTTGATTTGCTAGCCGAATACAATGGAAAAGACCAACCTACCTTTGACGATATCCTTGACTTTCATTATAGGTTTGAGCGTATACATCCCTTTCAAGACGGCAATGGTAGAGTAGGTAGGCTTATTATGTTGAAGGAATGTTTGCGTTTTGGGTACGTTCCGTTTATTATTGACGAGGAATTGAAAATGTTTTATTATCGAGGCTTGAGGGAATGGAAAGAGGAGAGAGGTTACTTGCGTGATACTTGCCTTTTTGCACAAGATAAATTCAAAAAATATCTCGATTATTTTGATATAAAATATTGATGGGTATTGAAAAAGCTCGGGAGATATATTATAATATTTTTAATCACTAATTAGGAGAAATTATAAATGACTAACACAAAAGTTTGGGGAATTCATACACAAGATGATAGATTGTTTTTAGATAATGGAGTTATTGCTATAGGTTGGAAAGAAATAGGCGATTTATCAAATGTAATTCCCAATAGAGATGCATTTAAGGCAAAATTTAAAGAAGCTTATCCAGCGGCAACAAAAAATAGCGTAGCAAATTGTGTGGGCTCTTTGTATAGATTTATTGTTGAAATGCAAATTGGAGATTACGTGGTTTTCCCTTCCAAGAGCAATAGAGAAATTAATATTGGAGAAATAATTAGTGATTACTTTTACGACCCAGCCGAAAAGTCTTATGCGCAGAAGAGATCAGTAAAATGGTTGAAACATTTGCCACGTACCGCTTTTACTCAAGGTGCATTATACGAAGTAGGTGCATTTACTTCTTGTTTTTTGATTAGAAACTATGCTGATGAATTTTTAGGTGTATTGGATAAGGGATTTAGACTTAAGGAAAAAGAAGAGTCTATCGACGATACTGTTTTGCGTACAGTTACCGATATAGTTGACAATACTAAAGATTATATTATTAAAGAATTGCATAGACAATTTAAAGGATATGATTTAGAAAATTTTGTTGCGGATTTGCTTAATGCAATGGGGTATATACCAAAAGTGTCAAAACACGGTGGAGACCATGGTATAGATATAATCGTATATAAAGACGAATTGCCACCTAGAATTTTAGTCCAAGTCAAAAGCCAATACGAAGATATTACCGAAGCATTAGTATCTTCTTTTGCGGGAGCGTTGGGTATTGGAGATTATGGTGTATTTGTGACTCTTTCGGATTTTAAGCCTAATGCATTGAAATATCTTGAGAATCATCCAAATATAAAAGGTATAAATGGAAGTGAACTTGTTAATTTGGTTTTGAAGTATTATGATAAGTTAAGTGAAGAATATCGTGTAAAAGTTCCACTGAAGATGGTTTATATACCTAATCCTTCTACAGAAGAAGAGTAAGAAATTTTTTGTATCAAACAAAGAAATTAGCTTTAGTATATATTATTTAAAATTGCACATATAAAGGGTATGAAAACTTTGGCATTGGCTCTTTGTATGGCAGTAGCGATAAGCGGTAATAGCGTCGAGTCGGCGATAGAGGCTCGCGTAAGTCAAAATGAGTTGATTGAGACGGCGATTTGTCTAGTCGTAGACGACGAGGCTTTGGTGTGCGTGACGACTATGCCGATATATAGTCGCTTTCAAAGACAAGCACTCGTAGATGAGTTGACGGCGACTATCGGTAGCGAGTTTGGCAAAAATGCAGTGATTTGCTTCGATTGCGATATTTACTACAAGGCTGGCAAGCTAAAAAAGCAACAGTCCGTCAACCCCGACGATATCAGGGCATTGATAAAATCTTGCAAGATTAGGAGAGGCAATGAATATAATCGAGATAATTGAGGATAAGAAAGTCGGCAAAGAGTTGAGAAAAGAACAAATCGACTTTTGGATAGAGGGCTTGATGAGCGGCGAGGTTGCCGATTATCAAACTTCGGCTTTGTTGATGGCTATAGTCCTCAAAGGTATGACCGACCAAGAGGCAGTATGGCTCACTAACGCTATGGCAAATAGCGGAGATAAGCTAGACTTGTCGGCATACGGCGACTTGAGCGCGGACAAACACAGCTCTGGCGGAGTGGGTGATAGTACGACATTTATCGTTTTGCCTACCGTGGTGGCTTGCGGACTAATTGGCGCTAAGATGAGCGGACGAGGTCTTGGGCATACGGGTGGAACTCTAGATAAACTCGAGTCTATCAATGGGCTAAGCGTGTCTATGAGCCCCGAAAAATTCTATAGTCAAGTGGATAAAATCGGCATTGCCGTGGCGGGACAAACTGGACAAATTTGTCCTGCGGACAAGAAATTGTACGCATTGAGGGACGTTACCGCAACGGTGGATAGCGTGGCGCTCATCGCATCTTCTATCATGTCCAAAAAACTTGCGGGCGGTGCGAAAAATATAGTGCTAGACGTCAAGTGTGGCAAGGGCGCATTTATGAAAAATCAAGAGGATGCGGTAAAGCTAGCCAAGTTGATGGTAGCCATAGGCAAGGCGAGCGGAAGAAATATCAGCGCATTGGTGACGGATATGAACGCGCCGCTTAGCAATTACGTGGGCAATAGCTTAGAAGTATACGGCGCGCTAAAAGTTTTGAAAAACGAAAGCCGTGGCAATCTCTACGAGGTGTCGATGGCTCTTGCCGAAAGACTGCTCGAATCTGCGGGAATAGACAATGCAAGAGAAGCAGCGGAAGAAGCCGTAAGTAGCGGAAGGGCTTACCAAGTCTTTGAAAATATGATAGCCGAGCAAGGCGGGGATATTGAATATTTCAAAAATCCCGAAAAACTGCTAAATACTCGATACGTATCGGAGATTTTGGCTGAGTGCGACGGCTACGTGAGAGATATCGACGCCATGAAGATAGCCGAAGTTGTACGCGATATGGGCGGTGGTAGAATAAAAGTAGAAGACGCTATCGACCCTTGGGTGGGCGTAGAAATGACTGTGAGCGTGGGCGACAAAGTCACCAAAGGCGACGTGATTGCAAAAATCTACTATGACAATATACAACACGAAAATATGAAAACTAAGGTAGTGAGTGCCGTGGCAATAGGTAGCCAAAAACCTAAACAAAATAAGCTGATATTGGAGATAATAAAATGAACCTAGCAAAATACATAGACCATACTATTCTCAAAGCGCAAGCAACTAAAGAAGACGTGGAAAAGTTGTGCCGTGAGGCAGTGGAATACGGATTTGCCAGCGTGTGCGTCAACGCGTGCAGAGTAAAGCAAGCAAGTGAATTGCTAAAGGATAGCGACGTCAACGTGGCGTGCGTAGTCGGCTTTCCGCTTGGGGCGACCACCACAAGGAGCAAAGTGGCTGAAGCAAAAGAAGCCGTGCAAAACGGAGCGAGCGAGATTGATATGGTCATCAACGTGGGACTGATGAAAGATAAGGACTACGACGGTGTAAGAGAGGATATTAAAGCCGTGGTCGACGGCTCGGGCGTAGTTGTCAAGGTCATCTTGGAAACCTGCCTACTAACTAAAGAAGAAATAGTCAAAGCATGTCATATCTCAGCCGAGGCGGGCGCGCACTTTGTCAAGACTTCGACGGGCTTTTCGACGGGCGGAGCAACGGTAGAAGACGTAGCCTTGATGAAAGCAAACTGTCAAGGACTAAAAGTCAAGGCTAGCGGCGGAATAAGAGATAAGCAAACTGCACTCAAAATGATAGAGGCGGGAGCAGATAGGCTTGGCACGAGTGCGTCGATAGATATAGTGAAATAAAATTAAAAGTCACCGCAAGGTGACTTTTGTTTAGTCCGACAAACCTAATAAATAATCGGTGGTAACGTTGAAATACCGAGCAAGTTTGTATATCGCGGACGCGGTGGGCTCTTGCTTGGCGTTTTCCCAATAGCTTATACTGGCGTTGGATAAGTTGAGGTCTAAGGCAAGTTTGTTTTGACCGATGCCCCTATCAATACGCAATTCTTTTAGCCTTTCGGCAAATATTTTGATATCAAAATCTAAGCTGTTGTCCATATTATGATGTTAACAATAATTAGAATATTTGTCTTGACTTCTAATTATAATTAGATTAAAATATACTTGAATTAAGTACTATTTGGCACGTAGTATATTGTATTGACAAAAGTTATTAATATTATTATAATATACCAAATGGAGAGTATATGAAGAAGACGGCTATATTGATTTGTTTCGTAATGATTTTTGCTTTGGCGACGTTGTGTTTGAGCGCATGCGATAGCGATATTTATTTTGAGTTGTCCACGACTACAAATATCCAAGAGGCGGGAACGTATACCCAATTAGAGGGTGAGAAAATTGCCTTTAGAGATAGCGTTACTCTGACCGCTACGACCAACGTAGGGTATAAATGGCTTGGTTGGTACGACGGTGATAGACTTGTGTCTAAGGATACCACTTATACTTTCAATATGCCCGGTAACGATATAACCTATACGGCTAAGTGGGAGCCAAAGGATTATTATATTTACTACTACGTAAAAGTCAAAAACGATACGAAAGGACACACGGATACATATCAAATTAGTTCGCCAACTATCGTTTTGGAAACACCTGAGGAAGAGGGATATGAGTTTGAAGGTTGGTATGATAACGTTGAGTATATGGGAGATCCTATTACCGAAATACCGAGCGGTAGCGTAGGCTTTATGTATCTTTATGCCAAGATGACGCCAATAAATTACGCTATAGAATATCATCTTGACGGCGGGGTAAACGACAGCAAAAATCCAACGCACTATAATATCGAGAAAGACGTGACTTTGGCTGATGCCACTAAGTCGGGGTATTCCTTTGACGGATGGTATCTCGACGAGTCTTATACTCAGCCTATATACGTATTGGATGCGATTGTGGACAAAAAAGTGGATTTGTATGCAAGGTTTTTGCCGTTTGAATCGACGATAGACGAAGATAACAACGTGACGATAGTTAGTTATTGCGGAACGGGGAATAAAGTTGATATTCCTACTACGATAAACGGACGAAAAGTCGTGAAAATCAATAAGAACTTGTTGGTCGGTTGCAATGATATCACAGAACTTTCAATTCCTTTCGTGGGTGAATTGCTAAACGAAATAAATAATCCTTGGATTATGCCACCGCAATTTTTGGGTCAATTATTTGGTGCGGATAATTATGAAGACCAAAATAACTACGTACCATCTACCTTGAGAACGGTAAAAGTCGGGTATAACGTTGGTAAGTATTCTTTTGTAGGCTGCAAAAACATTAGCTGTATTTATCTGTCCGAAATGACGTCTAGCGTATACTCGGAGGCTTTTGTGGGTTGTTCGGGTCTAAAAGAGCTGGTAGTGAATGAAGACAATCAATATTTCTTTAGTAAAGGTAATTGCATAATTAGTAAAAAATATAACTCATTGGTAGTCGGTTGCGCTACAAGCGTTATTCCCGAAGGCGAGAATATAAGCATAATCAACGCCTACGCCTTTAGTGGATGTGAGAATTTGGTATCCATTGACATACCTGAAGGTGTAGTTTATATCTACGATAGTGCTTTTGAAAATTGCGTCAACTTGCAGTCGGTGAATATCGCTAACAGCGTAAGGTGTCTCGGAAGATATGCATTCAACGGTTGCACTAATTTGTCTGAAATATTATCCGGCGATAATATCGAAGAAATCGGATATGATTGCTTGAAGAATACAGCTTGGTATGCCAATCAGCCGGACGGACTTATCTACGTGGGCAAGGTTGCATTGAAGTATAAGGGCACTATGCCTACAGATACGTCTATCGTCATCAAAGACGGCACTAAGTCGATTGGAGAATTTGCTTTTTATAATTGTCGTAATCTAATCGACGTTACGTTGCCTGATAGCGTTACGCGTATATGCGATGATGCTTTCTTTGCATGTAGTAGACTAGCAAGTATTGATTTGCCGGAAAGTCTAAGAGAGATAGGTTCATCTTCTTTTGGTGCTTGCGACGGATTGACAACTATATATATACCTGCCAACGTTGAGTGGATACATACAGGTAGTTTTGAAGGTTGCAGTAACTTGGCAAATATCCAAGTAGACAAAAACAATAAAAAATATCATAGTGACGGCAATTGTTTGATAGAAACTGCTAGAAAAAGACTGATTGCAGGTTGCTATACGAGTGTAATACCTGAGGATGGAAGCGTGACAATCATAGGAATATACGCCTTTGAAGGCATGGATAGATTGACGAGCATAAATATTCCTAATAGTATAAAGGAGATAGAAACCTTTGCTTTTGCGGATTGCAACGGATTGACGGAAGTGGTGATACCTAGTAGCGTGGAAACAATTGGTACAAATATATTTGATTGTTGTAAGAATTTGATAAGTATTGTCGTAGATGATGACAATCAAAATTACGTCGGCTTAGGTAATTGCCTGATAGAAAAGGATAGTAAGACATTGATATCCGGCTGTAAAACCTCCGTGATACCTGACGGAAGCGTGACGAGAATAGGTGAGAGTGCCTTTAGAGGTATAAGCTGGAACAATCCTACAATACCAAAAAGTGTCACGTTGATAGACAAGGACGCCTTTATGTTTTTTGGTTATGAGCCAATTACTTACTTAGGTAAAATGGAAGAGTGGAACGCTATAGAAAAAGTGTACGACTTTGGGAGCAGAACTATCATTTGTACCGACGGAACGATAAACGAATAGTAGAAAAAATTGCAAACAAATAGCACACCTTGAAGGGTGTGCTTTTTGTATAGATTTAGTAGTACTCTAATAGGATAAGATTAGACTTTACAACCCTTCCGTCTTGCCGTAGGGCAAGACACCTTCCCTTGCACAGGGACGGCTTTTTAAGCAGATAGAGATTGCCACGGCTAAAGCCTCGCAATGACAAGGTTATTACTGCAATAGCATAGTCCGTTGTCATTCCGAGCCTTGTTCACAAGGCGTGGGAATCTCGTTCCTTTTGATGCCTCCTTTACACAAAGGGGCCTTATAAACGGTTGAGATTGCAGCGTTAACTATTTTGCAAATTGTCTTCGTTGTTTGATTGATTGTTAGAAAAATCGTCGACAACTTCGATTGGTTGCTCGGCAGTGCAATCGGCTACGACTTCTTGAGTCGTCGTATTGGTAGGGGCTAGGGCAACTGTCTCGGGCTCAACCTTGCGAGTCTTGCTCTTGACGCCCTTGATGATAGGGGAGAGCCTCTTGTAGAGCAAGAAGGTGATGAGTGACGAAGCGAAGCCTTTGCAGAAAGTGAGCGGTAAGTTGAACACCAATAAGCATTGGACTATACTCTTGACGGAAGGCAATATCGCTTGATACATACCCAAGATGACCTCTTGAGGCATAAAGTTGTAGTAGATTGGGTAGGTGATAAAGTAATTGGTGACTAGGCTAAGTAGCGACATAAGCACGGTGCCCGTCAAAGCTCCCGCTATTGCACCCTTGAAAGAGGTGTGGCGATTGTAAATTAGCCCAGCGGGTACGACCATGAGAGTGCCGAGCATTATGTTGCAAATCTCACCGACGCCACTAGTGGTGGTCTTGATTAGCGACAATGTTTCGGTAAGTAATACGACTAAGAAGCCCGACACGGGTCCTAGCGCGTACGTCGAAATTATTGCGGGTGTGAGTGAGAAATCCATCTTCAAAAATGAAGGGAGGATTGGCACGTTGAATTCGAGAAGTCGCAAAACAGAGGAAACTGCGACCATGATTGCAGTAACGGCAAGAAACCTTGCCTTGGACACGGTAAAAGTCTTCATAATAATCTTCCTTTCTCATCCAGACTATACTGTCGGTATAGGAATTGCACCTATTCGGCATCGCATAAAGATTTACGACGTTTGTGGACTCTACCACCGGTGAGGAATTGCACCTACCCTCAAAGAATTTATTTGATTGATAGAATTATAAATCGTTTGCAAATCAATGTCAAGTATAATATAATTGATTATATGAAAATCGTCAGTCATAGCGTGCAAGATACATACGATATTGCTAAAAAAATCGCCAACGACCTCAAGGGGGGCGAGGTTATTCTACTCAGCGGTGATTTGGGCGCGGGTAAGACGACTTTTACCAAGGGTTTGGCGCTTGCTTTGGGGATACAAGATACCGTTACTTCACCCACCTTTACCTTTATGAAAAGCTACGAGGGAAGACTGACGTTGTATCACTTCGATATGTATAGGGCCGAGAACGAGGACGAGTTGTACGAATTGGGGCTTGCCGACTATCTCGACATGGACGGCGTATGCGTCATAGAGTGGAATAAGTTCCAAAATATAAAAAATCCTATCGTCATCAATATCAAGGCGATAGACGAGAGAAGTAGGGAAATAGAGATATTATGAAGATTTTGGCGATAGACAGCGTGTCGGATAGATTGGTGATAGTAGCGTGCAACGGAGATAGAGTCGCATCGAGAATTAGCGAGGGCAACAAAAGACACAACGGCGCAATTTTGCCACTCGTCGACGAGGTACTTGACGAGCTGGCTATGACGGTGAAAGACTTAGACTGCGTTGCGTGCGTGGTGGGTGCGGGCTCATTTACGGGCATAAGGATAGGCATTGCAACTGCCGAGGCTCTGGCTACGGCGTGCAATCTTAAGACTATAGCCATCACTTCCTTTGAGGAGATAGCCTACGACTGCGACCCTAAGTGTAAGGTTGTGGCGATAGACTGCGGACACGGAGAATATTACTCGGCAAAATTCGACGGAAATTGGCAAAATATCAATGAGTTTTGCATATATAATGATGAACAGCTAAAATCTATGGGCGATTGCGTAGTGTACAAAACCAAGCCTAGCGACCCTATTAAACTATTGAAAATTGCCAAATGGAAGATGCAAAACGGCAAATACGACAAGCTTGTGCCTATGTATATGAAAAAGTCGCAAGCCGAGAGAGAAAAAGATGGAAATTGAAATAGTCACAATGAACGCAAGCCAAGTGGATAGCGTGTGGGAGATAGAAAAGGCGCTCATCGCCTCGCCTTGGAGCAAAGAGTCGATACAAAAATTGACGACAACGGACAATGCCGTGGCAAAAGTGGCAACAATAGACGGCAAGGTGGTTGGCTATTATAGCTTTTATCAAATACTAGACGAAGCCGACGTCAACAATATCGCTGTGGACAGTGCTTGGCAAAACAAGGGTATAGGCAGTGCGCTGATGCTCGATATGATAGATGAGTGCAAACAAAGAGATATCTCTGCGATAACTCTCGAAGTGGGCGCAAACAACGTCGTTGCGCAAAGATTATACGATAAGTGGGGATTTAGACAAGAAGGATTAAGAAAAAAATATTATAATAATACGGAAGATGCGATAATTATGTGGAGAAGATAGGAGGTCGCATATTCTCAATTACAAGGTCGTGGGACACGGCTCGAAAGACATTGTATTTTTGCACGGTTGGGGTGGAAGTATAGACAGCTTTTGGGGCGTGGCTCAATTTTTTTGCAAAAAATACCGTTGTATATTGGTGGACTTCTACGGCTTTGGAGCTAGCCCGATAGATAGGGCGTTGACCTTGCAAGACTATTGCGACGGCGTCCTCGAAGTGTTGGACTACTTAGGCGTGGAGCAAGCATGCGTGGTGGGGCATTCCTTTGGCGGACGGGTGGCGATGGAGCTTGCCGCTAAGACCGACAGGGTGAGAAGTATGGTCTTGGTGGATAGCGCGGGGCTAAAACCTAAAATGACGCTGAAAAAAGCCCTCAGGAAACTCAAATATAAAATCTACAAAGCCTTGGGCAAAAGCACCGAAAAGTGTGGCTCTAAGGATTATCGGGAGCTAAGCCCGATTATGAAAAAGACCTTCGTCAACGTGGTCAATTATCATCAAGACGAATTGTTGCATACAATACATTGCCCCGTGCTAATCGTGTGGGGAAAAACCGACAAAGAAACGCCCAAATATATGGCGAAAAAGCTCAATTGCGGATTGGCTCGCTCGACGCTAATTTGGCTAAAGGGCGGGCATTGGTGCTATATAGAGAGTTTGGGTGACTTTGTAAAAAGGACGATTGATTGGCTTGAAAATAATGATTGACTGTATAGTAGCCGTGACGTTGAGTTGGTGTGTGGTGGCGCTGTGTCACCGCCTTTTGACTTTGATACAGCTCGACGGCTACGTGTTGAGAAAAACGCAAAAAACCGACGATATCGTGGCAAGACTGCTGTTTTGCGGGGTGGCGAGTTGTATCATAACCTACATAACTTATCTCACCGCAATACTCAGCGTGCTACAAAATCTCGAATATATCGTGCCGATATGCATTGCTATGCTTGCGATTTATCACGCCGTGGACAGCGGAAAGTGCGGAGCAAGACAGACATTGAAACTCACGGCAAGAGCGCAAAGATTGGTGGCGTGCTTTACTCTGCTTACCTCGATAGTATTCGTCGACGCGGTGCTCTTAGGCGGTATGATACGCCTCGAGGGACTGAATATGACCTACGTATTGTGTCCTTTCGTGTTCTTTGTTACGCCTAGTATACTAAAGTTTAGTTTGGTTTTGCTCTCTCCACTAGAAAACGCAATAAAAAGGCGTTACGTAGTCAAGGCGACCAAGGCGCTGGATAGCAATGCCGAATTGGTGAAGATTGCAATTACTGGTAGCTACGGTAAGACTTCCGTCAAGAGGTTTTTGACGACGATTTTGTCGCAAAAGTTTAGAACCTTTTGCACACCGCACAACTACAATACCCCTATGGGGATATGCCTTTCCGTCAAGCAAATGCCTGCCGATACGCAAATCTTTGTGGTGGAAATGGGGGCAAGATACAAGGGCGATATTGCCGAGCTGTGCAATATGACTAAGCCCGACCTCGGCGTGCTGACGGGGATAGAAAACCAACACCTAGAGAGCTTTGGTACGATAGACAATATCATCGATACCAAGTGCGAGTTGGTGGAATACTTAGGCGACAAACCCTGCTTCTTCGGTGAGAGCAGATACCTAGATAGGTGCTTGGTGAGGTCAATAAATCCTATCGTCGTGGGCGCGGGCGGATACGTGCAAGCCAAAAATGTCGAGTGCGATAGCGAGGGAAGTAGCTTTGACCTGTGCATAGGCGACGAAAAAATCAAGGTAAAGACTAGGCTAATCGGCAAGCATAATATCCAAAACATTTTGCTAGCCGTAGCAGTGGCGCATCATCTGGGTATGAGCATCAGCCAAATAGCCAAGGGTATAGACAAGATAAAAGCCGTGGAACACCGACTGCAAGTGAGTAGGCTCTACGGCGGTGTGACGGTGATTGACGACAGCTACAACTCCAACAAAAAGGGGGCAATGTACGCAATAGACACGTTAGAGTTCTTTGAGGACAAAAAGAAGATCGTCATGTCGCAAGGGTTGGTGGAGCTGGGCGGAGAGAGCGAAGAAGCCAACATAGAGTTGGGTGGATATATGGCACAAAAGGTTGACGTCGCTATCCTCATAGGCGTCAACGCAAAATATCTGATGCAAGGTTTGGTAGAAAAGGGTATGAAGCTACGCAATATCTACGTGGTCAAGGACCTAGAACAAGCGCAAAACGTACTAAAAAAAATAGTGGACAAAAACAGCGTCGTACTAATTCAAAACGACCTGACGGACAATTATTGAGGGGTATATGAAAAATATTGCGGTGGTATTTGGCGGTAACTCTTGCGAAAGGGACATCTCTATCATTACGGGCGTGCAACTGTGTAGAAACGTCAACAAAAGTAAGTACAACCTCTATCCTCTGGTGTACGAGGGAAGCGACTTTTATCTCCCAAGCAATCCTCTAGAGATAGACAGCTATATCAAATGGGTGGGAAAAGAGCAAGACAAGGTTTACTTTAGAGCAAAATCCTTGATGAAAAAGGGGCGAATAAGACAAAAAAAGCTGTGCGATATAGATTGCGTGGTGCTTTGCACCCACGGCGGTGAAGGGGAAAACGGTGTTTTGCAAGGCTTCTTCGAGTGCCTCGGTTTGCCTTACACTTCGGCGGGGGTGTGCGCTAGCGCGGTGGCTATGAATAAGAGCGTGTCAAAGGCGGTGTTTAAGCACCTCGGGTGCAGAAGCGTGGAGAGCGTGAGCGTAAACAAAAAGGACTACGATGAGTCAAAAACTCAGTACGTGGCGGGCAAATTGGACTTCCCAATCATAGTCAAGCCGTCGTCACAAGGCTCGTCTATCGGTATAAAAATCGCAAACACTATTGAGGAATTGCAAGAGGCGATAGATACGGCGTTTTGCTTTGACGACAAGATAATTGCCGAAAAAGCGCTGACCGACTTCGTAGAAATCAACGTGGCGGTGGTGGCAAAAGGGGGAGAGCTTATCTTCTCTTCGCCCGAGCAGCCTATAGGTTGGAAGGACTTTTTGACCTTTGAGGACAAATATATGGCGGACGGCAAGATGAGCGGCGGCGGAAGAATTTACCCCGCAACCTTGACAGACAAAGCCAAAAAAACGGTGTACGACTACGCTAAGAGGATATACGAGTTTTTGGATATGAAGGGCGTGGTGAGAATGGACTTTTTGATAGACAAGCAAAACAAAGTGTATATCAACGAGGTCAATACCATACCCGGCTCTATGGCTTTCTACCTATTCGAGGAAGAGGATATCGACTACGAGGACCTCATAGATATTCTCGTCGACGAGGCTATAAGACGAAACCAAGATAAACCCAAATATACTTTTCGTTCCGACGTGTTGAGTGAGTTTCAGGCGTGCAATAATGCTTGCAAAAATCCCGCCAAACTATTATAATATACTCAACAAAATCAACGGAGCACATTATGACGAAAATCAAAATGACGACGCCTATCGTAGAACTCGACGGCGACGAGATGACTCGCATCATCTGGCAATGGATAAAAGAGATACTTATCGAACCTTACGTGGAACTAAAAAGCGAATATTATGACCTCGGTCTTGTCAATAGAGAAGCTACCAAGGACCAAGTGACGGTGGACTCCGCCAACGCTATAGTCAAATACGGCGTGGGCGTAAAGTGCGCTACCATTACCCCTAACGCGCAGAGAGTGAAGGAATACAACCTCTCCAATATGTGGAAGAGCCCTAACGGCACGGTGAGAGCAATACTCGACGGCACGGTGTTTAGAGCGCCTATCATGGTCAAGGGCATTACGCCTTATATCCCTACGTGGACAAGCCCTATCACCATTGCAAGACACGCTTACGGCGATATATACAAGGATGTAGAGGGCTACGTAACCAAGGGCGGTAAGGCTAAACTCGTCATCGACGACGAGCAAGGTCATAGAGAAATCGAAATCTTCGATTACGCCAAGAGCGCAGGTGTGACTATGGGTATGCACAATACCGACAAGAGCATATCGAGCTTTGCGAGAAGTTGCTTCAACTATGCCTTGGATACCAAGCAAGACCTTTGGTTTGCCACCAAAGACACCATATCTAAGACTTACGACCATAGATTTAAGGATATCTTCGCCGAGATATTCGACAGCGAATATAAGAGCAAATTTGAGGAAGCGGGCATAGAATACTTCTATACCTTGATTGACGACGCCGTGGCAAGAGTGGTGAGAAGCAACGGCGGTATGATTTGGGCGTGCAAAAACTATGACGGCGACGTGATGAGCGATATGGTAGCAACAGCATTTGGGTCTCTAGCTATGATGACGTCAGTGCTCGTTTCGCCTGACGGCAAGTACGAGTATGAGGCAGCTCACGGCACCGTTACAAGACACTACTACAAGTATCTAGAAGGCAAGTCGACTTCCACTAACCCCGTGGCAACCATCTTTGCTTGGTCGGGTGCACTGCGTAAGAGAGCGGAACTAGACGGACTCGACGACTTAGCTAACTACGCAGACAGACTCGAAAAAGCCACTATCGACACTATCGAATCGGGATATATGACGGGCGACCTCGCTTCGCTGTATAAGGGCGACGTAGAGGTGCATACCTTGGAGACTCGCGACTTCCTCACCGAGATTGCTAAGAGAATTTGATTGATAATAAATAAAAAAGGCACACTCAATAAAGGGTGTGCCTTTTTTAATAATTGGTATTTGGTTGAGATATTTAGTCGAGGTCTTCGTAGTTGATTTTTAGATCACGATAAAAGTATACGTTGTCGCGCTCATCGATAGGTCTTAGCACACGGCATGGATTGCCGACGGCAACAACGCCCGCGGGAATATCCTTGGTGACGACGCTACCCGCACCTATGACGGTGTTGTCGCCGATAGTTACGCCCGGCAAGATGATTGCGCCTGCGCCTATCCAACAATTTTTGCCGATATGAACTGGCAAGTTGAATTGGTAAGCCTTTTCTCTAAGGGCGGGGCAGATTGGGTGTGAGGCGGTAGCCACGATGACGTTGGGCGCAAACATGGTATGGTCGCCCACGTATATGTGAGTGTCGTCAACGAGCGTGAGATTGAAATTGGCGTAGACGCCGTTGCCAAAATGGACGTGTTTGCCCGAAAAATTGGCATGAAAAGGCGGCTCGATATAGCAATCTTCGCCTATCTCGGCGAACATTTTTTGGAGTAGTTGCCCACGTAGTTGCAGTTGGCTGGGTCTGGTGGCGTTGAATTCGTAGAGTAATTCTAACCTTTGCAACTGTTCTTGCATAATGGCGGGGTCGTTGGGATTATAAACTTGTTGAGAGTGTAACTTGTCTTGTTCGTTCATAGTTTTACTTGTATAGTTTGGCAATATTCATTGCGCTCTCTTTGACCTTGTCGCGTATGGAGATAGGGGAGAGGACTTCGACGTTTTCGCGATAGGAAAGCAGTTTGTCTATGAGCTTGTCGCCCACGGTGACGTAGGCTTGCGCTATCCAATAGTCGCCTTGTTCGGCTTTGTTGACTGCCTCTACGCCGAGCCATTCCTCCACGTCGTAGCGGGCGTTTTGGTTGACCTTGAGCACGATGCTTATCTCTTGAGCGTTGTCTAGCTTGTTGGCTATCTTCCACGCATTGGTAAACTCTCTCGGTTTGAAGTCGCTGTCGGTAGGCAAGATATGCGTGATACGGCTGATTTTGAAGGTGCGCATTTGGTTGCGCATGCGACACCATGCGTATATGTACCATATTCCCGCGCCGTACACGACTACGTAAGGCTCGATGACGCGCTCGGAGAGGTTACCGCCTCTGTCGTGATAGGTGATTTTGACTGCCTTTTTGCGAGAGCGGGCTTTGAGCAACGCGTCCATCTTTTGTTGGAGATTGGTGTTGTTGCCCCAAGTAGACTTGTCCACTACGAATAGGTCTGAGTGGAAGTTTTCACCCGTGCGCTTGTCTGTGTTAAGATTTTGAAGCTTAGCCTTGATACCCACCGCCGTGTCGTTGAAGGGCAGGGTGTCGAGAGAGGTGAAAATCAATTCCAATTCTTCTCGCGTAAGGTATTGGGCGCGAAGCTTGAAGTCTTCGCCTATCATAATTCCACCGTCTCTGCCTTTTTTGCATACTACGGGTATGTGTGAATAGCTTAGCACGTCTACGTAACGATAGACGGTGCGTTCGCTAATTTCGAGTTTGCTAGCCAATTCTTGCGCAGTGCACTTGGGATTGTTGAGCAAATCTACCAACATTGTAAAAATATTGCTTATCATCTGACACCTTGTATCTCTTATTTGTATATATTATAACCATAAAATAGGCGATAGTCAATAGCATAATGAATTGTTATACTACTTTATTTGTAAAATAAAACTATAAAAAAACCGTCAAAAAATATAAAAAAATACTTGTATGTCAAAAAAAAATTGTGATATATTTTTTTTGTTAAATCTAGAAGGAGATATATTATTTATGAACGCTTACGTAGAAAGAGTGCTTGCAGACTTAATCAAGCGCAATCCGAACGAACCGGAATTTCATCAGGCGGCAACGGAAATACTCAAGTCTTTGTCGATAGTCTTCGACAAACACCCCGAGTATGAAGAAAAGGGTCTACTCGAAATGTTGGTAGAACCTGAAAGAATTATTATGTTTAGAGTACCTTGGCAAGACGACAACGGCAAAATCCACGTCAACAAGGGTTACCGTGTGCAATTTAACAGTGCTATCGGACCTTACAAGGGCGGTATAAGATTTAGAAACAACGTCAACTTGTCGGTTATCAAGTTCTTGGGCTTCGAGCAAATTTTCAAAAACTCCCTCACGGGCTTGCCTATCGGCGGCGGTAAGGGCGGAAGCGACTTTGACCCTAAGGGCAAGAGCGATAACGAAGTAATGAGATTTTGTCAGTCCTTTATGTCGGAGCTATATAGACATATCGGCGCAGATACAGACGTGCCTGCAGGTGATATTGGCGTAGGCGGAAGAGAAATCGGATATATGTTCGGTTATTACAAAAAGCTCGTCAACGAGCATACCGGCGTGCTTACGGGTAGAGGTTTGACCTACGGTGGCTCTTTGGTGAGAACTCAGGCTACCGGTTACGGTCTTATCTACCTCATGGAAGAGATGCTCAAAGAAAAGAACCTCGACTTCTCTGGCAAAACTTGCGTAATCAGCGGTAGCGGTAACGTGGCTATCTACGCTCACGAAAAGGCAACCCAACTCGGCGCAAAAGTCGTGGCTATGAGCGATAGCAACGGTTACGTGTACGACGCTGACGGTATCGACCTCGATGTCATCAAGACTATCAAAGAAATCAAGAGAGAGAGAATCTCCACCTATACCAACTACAAGCCTAGCGCTAAGTACGTGGAAGGTTGCAAGGGAATTTGGAATATCAAATGCGACTACGCGCTCCCTTGCGCAACCCAAAACGAAATCGACATCGAGAGCGCTAAGATCCTCGTTGCTAACGGCGTGCTCGCTGTGGGCGAGGGCGCAAACATGCCTTGCAGTATCGAGGCTGCCGAATACTTCCAAAAGAGCGGCGTGCTCTTTGCTCCTGCTAAGGCTGCCAACGCCGGCGGTGTTGCTTGTAGCGCGTTGGAAATGGCTCAATCTTCGATGAGAACGTATTGGTCTTTCGAAGAAGTAGACAGCAGACTAAAACATATCATGGTCAACATCTTCCACAACATCAAGGACGCTGCTATGAGATATGGTCTTGACGGCGACTATATCGCGGGCGCTAACATTGCGGGCTTTGAGAAGGTTGCTTCGTCAATGATTATCCAAGGCGTGTGCTAATCATTCTAAATCAAATAAAATGGGTCGGTTGAAATATACCGACTTTTTTATATCGACGACGCTTGGTATAGTCGTAGAACTAAATAGTGAAACATAGGCTGATGAGTAAAAGTATGACGTTATATCTTGGAAAATGACAATTGATAGAAGCATTAATGCTATTAGAGTAAAATAAAAAAGTCAAACTAAAACCCAAACCGTGTTGGCAATTTTTTGCAATGAAAGAGTTGAGAGTGGATGGGAGAAAAGAGAGCCTAGAGTAAATCTAAAGCGACACAAATTGCATTTGGAGCATAGCAAAAATTGAAGGGAAGATGAGTGGGAAGTTGCTTTGAAAGAAAATATAGACAAAATGCGGTAGATTTGGGATAGAAATAGGGGTGGAAATTGCATAAAATTGTTGAAATTGTATGTGGATAAGTCGGTTATATTTGGCTTGATAATTTTGGTGAAAAACCGATACTTGTGGGCAAAGAGGGACAAAAAATCGACTTTTTGCAATGTGGATAACTGAGGTCAAATGTGGATAATGCTGTGGATAACTGCCCAAAATAGAGAAAAAAACCGTTAAAAAACCAAAAAATCGACAAAAATATGCAAATTTTATATTTTGTATAAAAATATTTTATTTTGGGGCTTTTTCCTTGCAAAAATCTATCAAAATATGGTAGTATATGGGCAATAAGATTATTTATCTTTTTTCTAATTAATTTGGACAAACTTTTAGGAGAAAAATATGGCTAAAGTCGGCGTAATAATGGGTAGCCTCAGCGACCTTGACGTAGTAAAACCTGCAATCGAAATACTCAAAAAATTCGGCGTGGAAGTCGACGCCAGAGTTATCTCTGCGCACCGTACGCCTAACGAGGCTCACGAGTACGCTTGCAATGCCGAGGCTAACGGTATCGAGGCGATAATTTGTGCTGCGGGCAAAGCGGCTCACCTAGGTGGAGTGATTGCCGCATATACGTCGCTACCAATCATAGGACTACCTGTCAAGAGCTCCACTATGGACGGATTGGACAGCCTGCTCTCTATGGTGCAAATGCCGTCGGGCATACCTGTAGCTTGCGTGGCTATCAACGGCGGACTCAACGCGGGACTTCTCGCTATACAAATGCTGTCTATCAAATATCCCGAGCTTGGCGAAAAGATGAAAAAGTACAAGCAAGATATGGCGGATAAAATCAACGGCGACGACGCCAAACTACAACAACTCGTATAATCGTGGCGGGTGTTGCTATGAAGAGAAATTATTAAAAATTACTATATTTGTATGGGTTTGGAAGCAAGCCCATATTCCATTTATTCAAGGAGGACAAAATGGCTATTGATTACAAGTCTGCAGGCGTGGACGTAGAGGCAGGTTACGAAGCGGTTAAACTGATGAAACAGTACGTAAAAAAGACGTACGACGGCAACGTGCTGGGAGATCTCGGCAGTTTCGGAGGCTTTTATGCGCTCGATGACAGAGAAGACGGAGATTGCTTGGTAGCGGGTACCGACGGCGTGGGTACGAAACTCAAATACGCCTTCGTATTGGACAAGCACGACACTATCGGTATTGACGCCGTGGCTATGTGCGTCAACGATATCGTTTGTCAAGGCGCAAAACCACTGTTGTTCTTAGACTACATCGCTCTATCTAAGTTGGAGCCTAACAAAGTGGCAACTATCGTCAAGGGCGTGGCTGAGGGCTGTTGCCAATCGGGGTGCGCACTCATCGGCGGTGAGACTGCCGAGATGCCGGGATTTTATGCCAAGGACGAATACGACATTGCGGGCTTTGCGGTAGGTATCGTCAACAAAAAGAAGATTATCAACGGCAAAAATATCAAGGTGGGAGATAAACTCATAGGTTTAGCAAGTAGCGGTATACACTCCAACGGATACTCTCTAGTCAGAAAGCTATTCGGCGAGGATAAGGAGAGCCTCAACAAGTACAACGAGACGCTGGGTTGCACCCCTGCCGAAGTGGTGTTGACACCTACGAGAATTTACGTCAAGACCATACTCAGTATTATAGAAAAATTCGAGATTAAGGGCATTGCGCATATCACGGGCGGTGGCTTTATTGAAAACGTGCCTCGTATCATTCCTAAGGGTATGGGCGTGCATATCGATAGAAGCAGTTATCCGTTGCCTAAGCTCTTCAAGGCTCTTCAAGAGATTGCGGGCATCGACGACACCAAAATGTGCAACACCTTCAATATGGGTATAGGTATGGTGCTAGCCGTTGACCCTCAAATCGCAAACGCCGTCACCGACGAACTCAACGCTATGGGCGAAAAGGCTTATATCATCGGCGAAGTGACGGACAAAGAGGGCGTAGAGCTATGAAGAGAATAGCAATATTCGCTTCGGGTGGCGGTAGCGACATGCAGTCGGTGATAGACGGCTGTGAGAGCGGTCTTATAGACGGCAAGGTAGTAGCCGTAGTGACCAACAAGGACGGCATCGGCGCGCTGGATAGAGCTAAGAAACATGGCATCGAGAGTAGAGTCTATAGGCTAGGCGACTACGTTGACGCCGAGGACAGAGATAGAGCTATCATTGATTATCTAGTCGAAAAGGACGTAGAGTTGGTGGTGCTGGCAGGATATCTAGCGATAGTCACCCCATGCCTCGTGGACAAGTATAGAGGCAAGATTATCAATATTCACCCATCGCTGATACCTAAGTTTTGCGGAAAGGGTATGTATGGACTCAAGGTGCATACAGCCGTTTTGCAAGCGGGCGAAAAAGAGAGCGGTGCAACGGTACACTTCGTGGACGAGGGTGCGGACACGGGCGAGATAATCGCTCAAGTCAAAGTGCCCGTCTTAGAGGGCGACACTCCTCAAACTTTGCAAGAGAGAGTGCTAGAACAAGAACATATTCTTTTGCCGTCGGTCGTGGCAAAATTGTGTAAATAATCAATACGTATAAGGAGAAATAAAATGAAAAAAAGAGCATTGATAAGCGTATCGGACAAGAGTGGCATAGTTGACTTTGCCTCTCGCCTCGTGGGCTTCGGCTACGAGATTATCTCTACGGGCGGAACGCTCAAGGTCCTCAAAGAAGCGGGACTCGACGCAATCGATATCAGTTCGATTACGGGTTTCCCAGAGTGCCTCGACGGCAGAGTAAAGACCTTGCACCCTAACGTGCACGCAGGTCTTTTGGCCATGAGAGATAACGCCGAACATATGGCTTTTCTTGAAAAGATGAATATCAATACCATAGATATCGTGGTGGTAAACCTATATCCTTTCAAAGCTACCGTGTCTAAGCCAAACGTGGACTTGCAAACAGCTATCGAAAATATCGATATCGGTGGACCTACGATGCTCAGAAGTGCGGCTAAAAATTACCAAGACGTTGCAGTCGTGGTAGACCCTGCCGACTATGCTAAGGTTTTGGCGGAGCTCGAAGAGGGCGAGATTAAGAAAGAAACCAAATTCTACCTTATGTACAAGGTATATCAACATACCTCTTACTACGACACCCTCATTGCCAATTATCTTAGAAGCAAGCTGGGTATCGAATTCCCTGACCAATTTACCATGGCTTTTGACAAGGCGCAAGATATGCGCTACGGCGAAAACCCTCACCAAAACGCGGTTTTCTACAAAGAAGCCTTCGACGTCAAAGGCTCGCTTGCTACCGCCGTTCAACTTCACGGCAAAGAGCTGAGCTACAATAATATCAACGACACCAACGGCGCACTCGACTTGCTAAGAGAGTTTGACGAGCCGACTATAGTTGCCGTCAAGCACGCCAACCCTTGCGGAGTGGCTACCGCTGCAACTATTTCCGAGGCTTTCTACAAAGCCAACGCGGCAGATCCAACATCTATCTTCGGCGGAATAGTGGCTGCCAATAGAACTATAGACAAGGCGACTGCCGAGCAAATCCATAAAATCTTTATTGAGATAGTAGTAGCTCCCGACTTCGATGAGGACGCACTTGCAATCCTCACCCAAAAGCCAAATATTAGACTACTCAAACTCGACGGTATAGCAAGCCCAATCCCACAAGGCTGTTACGATATGAAGAAGGTGCTCGGCGGATTGCTCGTGCAAGAGTACGACAAAATGGTCGTGGACATGGATAAGGTTGTGGACGTAACCGAAAAGAAAGTCACCAAAGAGCAAATGGAAGATTTGATATTCGCAATGAAAGTTGTCAAGCACACCAAGTCCAACGCTATCGTGGTGGCTAAGGACAAGACTATCCTCGGTATAGGCGGAGGTCAAGTCAATAGAATTAGAGCTACTAAACAAGCTATCGAGCATTCTTTGACCTCGACCGAGGGCGCTGTGCTTGCTTCCGACGCTTTCTTCCCGTTCGATGACTGCGTAGAGGCGGCTCACCAAGGCAAAATCGCCGCAATCATGCAACCCGGCGGAAGCAGAAACGACCAACTCAGTATTGACGCTTGCAATAGATACGGCATTGCAATGGTATTTACAGGCGATAGACACTTCAAACACTAAGGAGAGAATATGAGCGTACTCGTAATTGGAAGCGGCGGTAGAGAACATGCAATTTGCATGGCACTCTCCAAGAGCCCTAAAGTAGACAAAATTTATTGCTTGCCGGGCAATGCGGGCATTGCCGAGATAGCCGAATGCCATAATATCGGCGTGATGGATTTTGATAATATCGTCAAATTTGTCCAAGAACACAAGGATATCGACTTGACGGTGGTTGCGCCCGACGACCCGCTCGCAGGAGGTCTCGTTGACTTGCTAGAGAGCAATGGTATGCGCGCATTCGGTCCTAAGAAAAACGCGGCTATCATAGAGGCGAGCAAGGCTTTTAGCAAAAACCTTATGAAAAAATACGGTATTCCGACCGCCGACTACGTTGAGTTCGACGACTGCGACGGCGCACTTGAGTACGTAAGCAATGCAAAATATCCGCTCGTAGTCAAAGCCGACGGTCTAGCTCTCGGCAAAGGCGTAATTATATGCAACGACAAGCAAGAGGGCATTGACGCCGTCAAAGAGATGATGATAGACGGCAAGTTTAAGGATGCGGGTAAGAAGGTCGTAATTGAAGAATTTATGGTAGGCAAAGAGGTGTCGGTGCTGTGCTTCTGCGATGGCAAGACCGTTGTGCCTATGGTGTCTTCGCAAGACCACAAGAGAGCGCACGACAACGACGAGGGACTCAATACGGGCGGTATGGGAACTTTTGCTCCGTCTAAGATTTATACCCCCGAAATGGCTCAAGAGGTGTACGACACTATCATCGTGCCAACCGTCAAGGCTATGAGCGCCGAGGGAAGAACCTTCAAAGGCGTACTATACTGCGGACTCATGTTGACTAGCGACGGCGTAAAGGTGCTGGAATACAACGCGCGCTTCGGCGACCCCGAGACACAAGTCGTTTTGCCTAAGCTGGAGAGCGATATATACGATATATTCAACGCTTGCATAGACGGCACGCTCGACAAAGTGGATATCAAATGGAACGATAAGACTGCCGTATGCGTAATAGTTGCGAGCGGTGGTTATCCCGAAGCCTACGCCAAGGGTTTGCCTATCACTATAGACAAGCTTGATGACGGCGTTATCTTGTACCACGCGGGTACTGCCAAGAAAGACGGCGTGCTCGTCACCAACGGCGGAAGAGTGTTGGGAGTGACGGCGCTTGCCGACGATATGGACAAGGCAAGAGAAATCGCCTACGCCAACGTCAAAAAAGTACACTTTGACAAAATGTTTTATCGCACGGATATAGGAATAAAGAAATAAGGATAAGGACAATGGTTAGAAGAATTTTCGTAGAGAAAAAACAAAACTACAACGTTTCGGCAAAAAAGACGCTTGCTGACGTCAAAAACGTGCTCGGTATCAACGCCGAGGACGTGAGAGAATTGATTAGATACGATATCGAAAATATCGACGACGCGGTGTTTGAGAGCGCCAAGAGTACGATTTTTGCCGAAGCTCCCGTCGACAATCTATACGACGAGCTCCCCGATTTGGCGGGATATACCGTATTCGTGGTAGAGTATTTGCCGGGTCAGTACGACCAAAGAGCAGACAGCGCTATGCAATGCGTGCAGTTGCTATCTATGGGACCAAGACCACTGATTAAGTGCGCCAAAGTCTACGCAATCAAGGGTTGCACCGACGCTCAAATAGCCGCAATCAAGAAGTACCTCATCAACCCAGTAGAGGCGAGAGAGGGCGAAATGGCTTTGCCTGACACGCTAGTTAGCCAAGTCACCCTACAACTTACCGTGCCTACAATAGACGGCTTTATCGCAATGAGCGACGAGCAAATCGCTAAGTATCACGGCGAAAAAGGCTTTGCTATGAGCGTATCTGACCTCAAGTTCGTAAGAGATTATTTTGCAGGTGAAAAGCGCGACCCTAGCGAAACCGAGCTAAAAGTAATCGACACGTATTGGTCGGATCACTGCCGTCATACCACCTTTGCTACCGAGATTACCGACGTGGATATCAAGTCGGACAATCCACATCTATTCAAGGCGCTAGATTTGTACAACGACTTGTATCAAGAGTTTAATGCAAAAAGAGAAGACAAATACAAATGTCTTATGGATATAGCCACCATTGCCGTCAAGAAGTTGAAGAAAGAGGGCAAACTCGACAACCTCGACGTGAGTGACGAAATCAACGCTTGCAGCGTGGAAGTCGACGTCGACGTGGACGGCAAGGACGAAAAGTGGCTGATAATGTTCAAAAACGAAACGCACAACCACCCAACGGAGATTGAGCCTTTCGGTGGAGCGGCTACTTGCCTCGGCGGTGCGATAAGAGACCCGCTGTCGGGTAGAACTTACGTGTACCAAGCAATGAGAGTTACGGGTGCCGCCGACCCTAGAAAGCCTATTGAGGAGACACTAAAAGGCAAGCTGCCTCAACGCGTTATCACCAAGACGGCGGCTGCGGGTTATAGCAGTTACGGCAACCAAATCGGCTTGGCAACGGGACTTGTTGCCGAGATGTATCACCCTAACTACGTGGCTAAGAGATTGGAGACGGGTTACGTCATCGCGGGAGCACCGAAAGAAAACGTGGTGAGAAGAAAGCCTATCGAGGGCGATATCATCGTGCTTCTCGGCGGTGAAACGGGTAGAGATGGTTGCGGTGGCGCAACGGGAAGCTCCAAAGCCCATACCGAAAAATCGGTAGAAGTGTGCGGCGCGGAAGTGCAAAAGGGTAACCCTCCTACCGAGAGAAAAATTCAAAGACTATTCCGCAACAAGGACGTAGCTAGACTTATCGTCAAGTGCAACGACTTCGGTGCGGGCGGTGTGTCGGTAGCTATTGGTGAACTTGCCGACAGCCTCGACATTTATCTAGACAAAGTACCTAAGAAATACGAGGGATTGTCGGGTACGGAGCTTGCTATATCCGAATCGCAAGAGAGAATGGCGGTAGTGCTCGCTAAGGACACCGTAGAGCAATTTATCAACTATGCAAAAGAGGAAAATCTCAACGCCGTAGCCGTGGCAGAAGTTACCGACAACGGCAGAATGAGAATGTTCTACGCAGGCAACTGTATCGTTGACCTCAAGAGAAGCTTCCTCGATACCAACGGCGTCAAGCAAACTACCAAGGCAGTGGTCAAGGACAACGCCACCGATTATATGAATAAGCCTGACGAGGAGAGTGCGAAGCTCTTTGCCAAGGGCGACTTTGCGGGCGTGCTATATCACGAGCTCTCCCGTCTCAACGTATGTTCCACCAAGGGGCTTGGCGAAACCTTCGACTCGACCATCGGCGCGGGTAGCGTGCTGATGCCTTTTGGCGGAAAATATCAACTTACTCCTGCCGTGGCGATGGCGGCTAAACCTCCTGTAAACGGCAAGACCGATACTGCTACCGTGTCGAGTTACGGTTGCTCTCCACAACTGATGAGCGCGTCTCCTTTTGTGGGTAGTGTGTATTCTATCGTTTTGTCGCTGTCTAAATTGGTGGCTTGCGGTGTGAGAGTCGATACCATAAGACTTTCGTTGCAAGAATTCTTTAAGCGACTAGGCTCCGACCCAGAGAGATGGGGACAGCCTTTGTCGGCACTGCTCGGCGCACTATACGCTCAAATCGGACTCGGCGTGGGCGCTATCGGCGGTAAGGACAGTATGAGCGGCACTTTTGAAAATATCGACGTTCCGCCAACGCTAATCAGTTTTGCTATGGGTATAACCAAGGCTAGCAAGGTCATCTCCAATACCTTTGCATTCGACGGCAAGGTCAAGGATATATATCACGTGTCTTTGCCAAGGGACGAGTACGATATGGTCGACTTTGGCAAGACGCTAAAGCTCTACGACGCTATCAACGACGCTATCGTGGCTGGCAAAATCAAGGCTTGCAACGTGGTGGAAGAGGGCGGCGTGCTCGCTAGCGTATTCAAGGCTTGTATGGGTAACAAGGCGGGCACCGATTGGGAGGCGCTGACTGTGGATATGCTTACTCCACGATTCGGCGACTTGGTAATACTTGCCGAGGATATAGACGGCTTGAAGGGCTTCGACGTGCAAAAGGTCGCTAGCCTCAACGGAACTTATACTTGCGACTTATGCGGCGTAGAAGTCAAGATGGATAAGGCTATCGAAGCCTTTACGGGTACGCTCGAGAGCGTATTCCCAACTACGGCGCCTGCTAGCGGAGAGGCTAACAACCTCATTTGCGTGGCTCGCAAGCACGAGAGAGCGGCGAGAAATATCGTCAAACCTACCGTTCTCATTCCGGTATTCCCGGGAACTAACTGCGAATACGACACGGCAAGAGCCTTTGAGAGAGCGGGCGCAAAAGCAGATATATTTATCGTCAAAAATCAATCTTCTAAGGATATAGAAGAGACGGCAAAAGCCTTGGTTAAGGCACTAGATAGGGCGCAAATACTTGCTTTTCCGGGTGGATTTAGCGGAGGCGACGAGCCTGACGGAAGCGGTAAATTTATCGCAACGACCTTCAAAAACCCTGCTATTGCCGAGGCGGTAATGAAACTGCTATATAATAGGGACGGACTTGCAATAGGTATATGCAACGGCTTCCAAGCACTCATCAAGTTGGGACTCGTGCCTTACGGCGACATTAGAGAACAAAAAGCCGACGCTCCTACCTTGACCTTCAACAATATTTCTCGACACGTGTCGACTATTGTCAACGTTAGAGTGGCTACCAATAAGTCACCTTGGCTCAACGCTTGTCGCGTCGACGAGGTGTACAAGGTTGCCGTCAGCCACGGCGAGGGAAGATTTGTCTCGGGACAAGAAGAACTCGACAAGCTCGTCAAAGCGGGGCAAGTGGCTACTCAATACGTCGACGTCTTTGGCAACGCGACTATGACTTCGCCTTACAACCCTAACGGAAGTATGAAGGCTATCGAAGGCATTATCTCCCCTGACGGCAGAGTGCTCGGCAAGATGGGTCACAGCGAAAGAATAGACGACAATCTCTACAAAAACGTAGAGGGCAACTATGATATGAAACTCTTTGAAAGCGGAGTGGAATACTTCAAATAATGGCGTTTTTACCAACCGAAAAACACGAAATATCCGATAGAGTGGATTTGGTGTACGTGATAGGCGAGGCCTACGTAGACCACCCGTCATTCGGACACGCAATAGTATCGAGACTCATACAAAGTATGGGTCTCAGTATTGCTATAATCACCCAACCGCAAAAGGACGAGGATTATTGCATTTTCGGTGAGCCAAAGATGGGCTTTTTGGTGTCTAGCGGTGTGGTGGACAGCATGGTCAACAACTATACCGTTGCCAAGATAAGAAGAAGTCGTGACGTGTACAGCGAGGGCGGACAAGTAGGTCTTCGCCCCGATAGAGCCGTGGACGTCTATTGCAACACGCTAAAGAGGCTCTATCCCGATAGCGCTATCGTAATAGGCGGTATTGAGGCTTCGCTAAGAAGATTTGCGCACTACGACTATTGGGCGGACAAGGTGTTGCCTAGCATCCTCGTGTCGAGCCACGCCGACCTACTAATTTACGGTATGGGCGAGCGACCTATCAAGGAGATTGTCGGATACCTCAAAAGGGGCGTTCCGCTGTCTAAAATCAAGGACGTGAGGGGTACTTGCTATCTTAGTGACTTCGATACGCTCCCTAACAAAATCAAAGAGGACATAGATAGCCGTAAGGCTGTATTTTGCGAGAGCTACGAGGCAGTCAAGAGCGACAAGCTCGCATACGTGAGGGCATTCAATATCCAGACCAAAACCAACGACCACGCGCACGGCAAGGTGGTTTTGCAAAAGCACGGCGACAAGTATCTGGTGCAAAATCCTATGCAACTGCCTATGTCTAGCAAGGAAATGGACGAGATTTACGCTCTACCTTACGAGAGAACTTATCACCCCAAGTATACCAAGGGCGTGCCTGCTATCGAAGAGGTCAAGTATAGTATCACCTCGGTGCGAGGTTGTTACGGCAACTGCAACTATTGCGCCATTGCCTATCACCAAGGTAGAGTTGTGCAAAAACGCTCCAAAGAAAGTATAGTGCGAGAGGCGGTGGAATTTACTAAGGACGCCGATTTCAAAGGATATATACACGACGTGGGAGGACCTACAGCCAACTTCCGTGACCCCGCTTGCGCTAAACAATGGGATAAAGGGGTGTGCCCCGATAGGCAATGTATCGGCTACAAGCCTTGCCCTAATATGAAGGTAGACCATAGCGAGTACCTCGATTTGCTACGCACTCTAAGAAAGTTGGAAGGCGTAAAGAAGGTATTTATCCGTAGCGGTATAAGATACGACTACGCAATGTACGACGGCAGCGACGAGTTTATCGAAGAGGTAATCAAATACCACGTGTCGGGACAACTCAAAGTCGCACCCGAGCACGTCAGCGACAACGTGCTAAAAAATATGAACAAGCCAAACTTTGACTTGTACCTTAGATTTAAGCAAAAGTTTGACGATATCAACAAAAAGCTAGGCAAAAAGCAATATTTGGTGCCTTACCTAATCTCTTCGCACCCCGGCTGTACGCTAAACGACGCTATCAACCTTGCGCTCTATCTCAAGTCGATAGGATATATGCCCGAGCAGGTGCAAGACTTCTATCCGACGCCGTCCACCAAGTCGACGTGTATGTACTATACGGGTATCAATCCCGACACTATGCAAGAGGTGTACGTGCCGAGAAGCAAAAGGGAAAAGCAACTGCAAAGGGCGTTGATGCAGTATAGAAAAAAGGAAAACTACAATCTAGTCAAAGAGGCTCTAATCGAGGCGGGTAGACAAGACCTCATTGGCTTCAAAGAGTCGTGTCTTATCAAACCGCTAAAAGAAGAGGCAAAGTCGGGCTATTTAGAGCAAAAGCCGAAGAATACGAGTGGTAAAAAAGCCGTCAAGACGCGTAGTGGTGTGGTGTACGTAGACCAAGCCAAGATAGATAAAATCAACTCGGACAAAAAGCGCGCCAAGGGCAAATCTACCCCAAAAAAGAGAGGTAAAAAGTGAGGCAAGTAACGGCTATACTCATTCAGTCAAGCAATATCGACCGAGCTAACCTCTATCTTGACGGGGAGTTTTGTTGCGGAATTTCGAGAATAGTGCTGGCAAGCAACAATATCAAAGTCGGTAGTATGCTCAGCGATAGCGACTTGCAAGAGTTGATATTCGAGAGCGAAAAGGACAAGGCGTGGAACTGGGCTTTGTCGTACATATCTCGCTATACGCCAACTTCGAACGGGCTTAAGAGCAAGCTCTACGACAAGGGCTACAACAAGCCGATAGTCGAGTATTGCTTGTCCAAAGCAATAGAGTACGGCTATATCAACGACCTAGAGTGGGCAAGGTGCTACGTGGAATACAACAAGGTGGTCAAGGGTGCTAGCCGTATTAGGAACGACCTCATTGCCAAAGGAATATCCAAAGATATAATTGCGCAAGTTTTGATAGACCTAGACGATGACGAGGACGACGCGATATACGAGGTGGCTCGCAAGCACGCCAAGACAGGTGACTTGGACGACCCTAAATACGTGGCGAGATTGGCAAGATTTTTGCATGCAAGAGGCTTCTCGAGTGACAAAATTTTTGCGGTGATAGATAGATTGAAAGCAGAGAGATGACTCTCTGTTTTTTTATTATATGATGAGTACGTTTTGGTTGTGAAGTTTACTCTTATATGCAAAAATTCTATTTGATATGGTAGAATGATAATAAGTTGGAACGTTGACGGCAATACGTTACATATATGCTATTTTGTCAAGTGTAGAATTGTTAGGGAAATTTTGACCTTGACAGTGAGGAAAGATAGTAATAAAATATCGTTGAGGTGAATTATGAATTTTTGCGTAAGTGCTAGCGTGATGAAGGAGAGCGATAGACTCACCATAGAGGGTGGCGTTGGTGGCGATATCTTAATGCAAAGAGCCGCTCAATGCGTCTACGATAGCGTGGATTGGACTAGCAAAAAGATATATATCGTATGCGGCAAGGGCAACAACGGCGGTGACGGCTATGCTTTGGCGTGCATTTTGGCGGAAAATGGGTATGATTTTTGCGTATTTGCCGTGGGAGAAAATAGGTCGGCTACGAGCAAGATTTACGTAGACAAATTGGACAAGCTCGGCGTCAAGGCGAGAGATATTTCGCAATGCGACTACGACTGCGATATACTCGTCGATTGCATATTCGGCGTTGGCTTCGATAGGCAAGCCGATAGCGCTACACAAAAGATTTTTGACCAAATCAACGCTTGCCGTGCATATATCGTGAGTGTGGATATTCCTAGCGGACTAAATAGCGACAACGGACTAGGCAAAGACTGCGTGAAAGCCGACCTAACCGTAGCTATCCAAAGCCTAAAACGCGGACACTTGCTATCTTACGGCAAGGATAAGTGCGGAAAAATTGTCGTTGCCGACATAGGTATAGAGATTGTCGGCGAGAGAGAATATATCGTAGATAGAGAATATTGCGCGGACTGTTTTGCTCCAAGGCTCAACAATACCAATAAGGGAAGCTACGGCAAGAGCGTCATTATTGGAGGGTGTGCCCAATATATCGGGGCGGTCAAACTTGCTCAAATGGGCGAGGCGGCTCTTAGATGCGGATGCGGACTCAACTGCGTTGCCGTGCCAAGCAGTTTGGCGGACAACTTGAGAAATTGCGTGGTCGACAGTACGATTTTTCCTATGGCAAGTAGGGACGAGCATATAATCTTTGATAAGCCGGCATTGGATAGGCTGGTGCAAGGCGCAACCGCCGTTGCCGTGGGTATGGGAATGGGCGAGAGCTTGGACGATAATAGAGCCGTGATAAGTTATCTTCTAGCCCACTTTGACGGCAGTATTTTGATAGACGCCGACGGACTCAATAGTCTGCAAGGCTACGAATATTTGCTAGACGATAAAGTAGCTAGAGTAGTGATTACCCCTCACCCTAAGGAGATGTCTAGGTTGTGCGGTCTAAGCGTGTCCGACGTGCTTGCTAACCCCGTGGGCGTTGCCGAAATATTTGCTAGAGAGCATGGAATTACCGTTTTGCTCAAAGGTACGTCCACAGTCGTTACCGACGGACAAGATACGTGTATCGTGGCTAGCGGCACTCCCGCACAAGCCAAAGGCGGGTCGGGCGACGTGCTGTCGGGCGTGATAGTAGGCTTACTCGCAAGAGGTATCGAGCCTATAAAGGCTGCCTCAACGGGCGCGTTTATATGTGCCGATAGCGCCAAAAAAGCAAGCGAAAAATATGGAGAATATGGGACGCTTGCTTCGGATTGCGTAAGAGAAGTAGGGGAAGTTGTCCGCGATTTAGAAAGTATAGCAAGGGGGATAGAATAAAATCAATCATACTTGTCCACAATAACCATTGTCGCTATCTTGTCATACAATAGGATAGGGCAATTCAACGAGTGGAGAGACTATGATTAAGAGAGGAGAACTGTATTACGCAGACCTTAGCCCCGTGGTAGGAAGCGAACAAGGCGGTGTAAGACCCGTACTCATTGTCCAAAACGATATTGGCAATAGACACAGCCCTACGATTATTGCCGCCGCCGTCACGTCTCAAATCAACAAAGCCAAACTTCCTACGCATATCGAGCTGTCAGCCAACGAGTACGGCTTGCCAAAAGACTCGGTGGTGCTTTTGGAACAAATCAGAACGCTGGACAAACAGCGCCTGAGAGAAAGAATAGGCGAATTGCCAACGGATATGATGACCAAAATCAACCACGCATTGCTGATAAGTCTCGGATTTTTTTGATAACGGTGCGACGCTCAAGAGGCGTCGCATTTTTTTGTTTGTAACGTATATGGGTATAAGCGAAATTGACGATATTTTTTTGAAAATTAACCTTGGGCGTTGATAGGTAAAGTAGATGTTTTGAGTATCTATTTGGATTTTTTATATCAAAATAGAAATACGGTGTAATAATATGGTTTTTTTGAATAAAAAAATATGCAAAATATAGTTGCTTTTGGCGGGTGGGGGTATTGACTTATCCTTTTTGTTATGTTATGATAATTGTGTTATATTTTATATAATAATAAACGTGGGATGTGAATTATGAGTACAAAAAAATCAATCTTTGACCTTCCTATCCTTCATAAATTTTTGGGTACCGACCCAAATAAGAAGGAAGAAATGCAACCTAAGGAAGCGCTCGGTTACTCCTTTGCAGGTTTTGGACAAAACATAATCTGTCAACTTGTTACCACCTTCTTTATGGTTTACCTCACCGACGTGGCGATGATTCCGCCAATGTGGCTTGCCTTTATGTTCCTTGGTGCAAGACTCTTCGACGCGTTCAACGACCCGATTATGGGCTCTATCGTTGATAGAACTAAGACCAAATGGGGCAAGATGAGACCGTATTTGCTGTATGCGCCTATCCCTATAGGTATCTTTACGGTATTGCTCTTTACGACTTTCTCCACCAATATTAAGGTTCAGTTCGTAATCTCCACGATTATCTATCTATGTTGGGGTATCTCGTACACCATAGTTGACGTGCCTTATTGGGGACTTAGCTCGGCAATGACCAAGGACGGCGACCAAAGAAATACTTTGCTTACCGTTGCTCGTCTCATTTGTACTATCGGTAGCGGTGTAGTTTCTATCGTTATCCCTGCCGTAACCGATGCGGTTGACCCAAGCGCTTATAAGACCGCATATCTCATTATCGCCATCGTTTCGGTATTGGTTGCTCTCCCTACCTTCTTCGTAGGATTTAAGACCACTACCGAGAGATATTACGACGAAGAAGCCAACAAGACTTCTCTCGGCAAGAGCCTCAAGCTTCTCTTTAAGAATAAGCCTTTGTTGCTCCTTATCTTGGTGGGCGTGCTCGGCGGACTTAGAACCATATATATGACCACCACCATTTATTACGCCAACTACAACCTTATGAACCTCTCTCTTGCGGGCGTTATCTTCTTGCTCGTAGTACCGGGCGGTCTTGCGGCAACTTTGCTTACGCCTGTTCTCTCCAAGAAGTTCGGCAAAAAGAACGTGTTTATTTGGTCGCATATCATCGGCGGATTGCTCCTCGTTTTGTTGTACTTTATCGGAAGAAGCTCCAACGGCACTAGTACCGTTTCGCAAATATTCTTCTATATCATAATCATAATTGCGGGCGTTCCTTCGGGATTTAGTAATATCTTGACTTACGCCATGATTGCAGACTCTATCGACTATCTCGAAGATAAGACGGGTGAGAGAGCGGAGGGTATCTGCTTTGCAATGCAGACTTTTATCTCTAAGATAGGTATGGCTCTCACCGCTTTCGTTACCTTGATGGTGCTCGGCGAGTTCGGTTACGACCAATCTTTCCTCGAAGCATTCCAAAGCGGTATTAAGGCAGAGGCTTTCGACGTTACTGCAGGTGGTATAATTCAAGTAGATTTGGCTAAGTTCGATATCTCTCAACTTCACACCGGAGAAGGTGAGGCTTTGACGGTAGAAGCTTTCCAAGGTATGTATAGCAAGGTTTGTGAAGGTACTTGGCTTGCTACCACGCTCCTTTGCGGTGCATCTATGTTCGCTTGTATCATTCCTTTGTTCTTCTACAAATTTGACGAAAAGGCTCAAGCCGAAGCAGTTGCTCGTGTAGCTGCAAGAAAGGCTGCGCTTGTCGAAGTAGAAGTTGTTGAGGAAGTAACCGCTGACGGAGATACCGTTGAAGTGGTTGAAGAAGTCGTTGAGGTTGTTGAAACCGTTGAACCTGTAGTTGACGATACCGTAGACGACCAAGACAAACAATAATATAGTATAAAAATTATGCAACCGCTATTCTAAGAGGTAGCGGTTGCAAAATAATGTAAATAAGAAGGTTATGGCTCACGTAAGCTTGTACAGAAAATATAGACCTACTAGCTTTGACACGATGATAGGTCAACAACACGTCGTTCGTACCCTCAAAAATAGCATTTTGAGCGGTAAGATTTCGCATGCTTATTTGTTTACGGGCACGAGGGGAACGGGTAAGACTACTACCGCCAAAATCTTTGCGAGAGCAATCAACTGTTTGCACCCGAGAGAAGACGGCTCTCCGTGTGAAGTATGCGAGGTATGTAAGGCGCTCTCGGCACCAAACAACTTCGATATAATCGAGATGGACGCCGCTTCCAACAACGGCGTGGACGATATCAGAGACCTAAGAGAAAAGGTAAAGTTTCCGCCTAGTGTAGGCAAGTACAAGGTCTATATCATAGACGAGGTACACATGCTGTCACCAAGCGCTTTCAACGCCTTGCTCAAGACGTTGGAAGAGCCACCTCAACACGCAGTATTTATTTTGGCTACCACCGAAGTACACAAAATCCCTCAAACGATTTTGTCACGTTGTATGAGACTTGACTTTAAACTGCTCACTACTACGGAATTGACGGAGTTGCTGACAAAAATATTCGAAGAAGAGGGCAGACAGTACCAAAAAGAAGCCTTGCAACTAATAGCCGAGGCAGGTGACGGAAGCGTGAGAGATAGCCTTTCGATAGCTGATATTTGTATGTCGTATTGCGAAGGACAAGTGGGCTATGAGGACGTACTTGAAGTGCTCGGCGCTTCGTCCCCTACGATGATTTTGAAGCTTGTCGAGGCTCTAGTTAAGAGTGACGTGCGCGGGGCTTTAGAAACGGTAGAAAGTATCGTTTCTATGGGTAAAAGCGTGTCGTTGCTTGCCAAAGACGTGGCTAAGACTTTGCGCAACGTTGTCTTTGCAAAAAACTGCGTCAACGCCAACAAAATTTTGGGCTTGCCAAGTGAAATATACAATCGCCTAGTGAGATACGGAGATTTGTGTACCAACGACAAATTGGTGCACATGGTTGATACCTTTATGGATATAGAGGGACAGCTAAAATACAGCAGTAGCGGACAAATCGTCTTGGAAATGGCTGTGGTTAAGGCTTGCGATTTGTTCGTTAGCATAGATACCGACGGCATCATCAAAAGACTCAAAGACGTAGAATCTAAGGTGAGAGGATTGATTAACACTGCCGAAAGCAACGGCGGTGAGCACTGTCAGCTAGACGTGGACGTAGTTTGGGGAAGACTACTCAACGTTTTGAGCAAAAACAGCTCTATGGTGGTCGCTTATAAGACTGCTAGTGAAGTGGATACGAAAACTCAGTTGTCCTACAAAAATAATACCTTGATAATTACGGTATTTAGCGACAAGCAATTTGCGGTACTCGACTATTACGTCAACGAATTTAAGTCAATAATTTGTAAGGAATATTTTGAGATTACCGATATCCAAATCGTACTCGACAACAAAGTGGACGAGATGAAACAAAGTATTGCTAAGATTACCGAGATGGTAGGCAACGACAAAATAACTATAAAAGAAGGAGAATAAGTATGGGAAAATTCGGCGGTTTCGGTGGCATGGGTAACATGCAACAGTTGATGAAACAAGCTCAAAAAATGCAACAAGATATGCTCGCGGCTCAAGAAGAATTGGCTAATACCGAAGTGGTAGGCACGAGTGGCGGCTCTATGGTCGAGGTTACTATGACCTGCGACAAAAAGTTGGTGGGAATATCAATCAAACCCGAGGCAGTAGACCCCGACGACGTAGAAATGCTAGAGGACCTCGTCGTTGCCGCTGTCAACGACGCACTCTCCCAAGCCGATGCGATAAAAGAAGAAAAGATGGGAGCTTTTGGCAACATAGGTCTATAATATGTACGATATCGAAGCTTTGGCACGGCTTGTCGCTCAATTTACCAAGCTCCCGGGGGTTGGTCAAAAGACGGCGCAACGCTATGCTTACAAAATTATCAATATGACCGAGGACGAAGTGGAGGCTTTTGCCAAGGCAATAGTCGAGTCCAAGCAAAAGGTGCATTATTGTCCAATTTGTGGTGGATATACCGACAAAGACGTATGCGACATTTGTTCTACGCGCGACAAGAGAGTCATTTGCGTAGTCAAAGAGCCTAAGGACGTGGCTGCCTTTGAAAAGGTCAAGGACTTTAAGGGCGTGTATCACGTGCTCCACGGCACTATCAATCCTCTTTTGGGCGTGGGCGTGGACGATATCCGTATCAAAGAACTCTTGCAAAGACTCGACGGGGTAGAAGAAGTCATCATGGCGACCAATCCCGACGTGGACGGAGAGGCAACCGCAGTGTATATTGCCCGCCTTATCAAGCCTATGGGTATCAAGGTCACTAGAATTGCGAGCGGAATCTCTATGGGTAGCGATATAGAATACGCCGACGAGGTGACGCTCTCTAGAGCATTGCAAGACCGCAAACAGTTATAAAACAATAAAAAATCACCGACGTTTGTCGGTGATTTTTGATATTATCTTATATTTTTAATCGTAAATTTTTTGCAACTAATAATAATCTTTAAACCTTTTTGTTAAACTTATCAAATTATATCAGTTGTTGGCGATAAGTCCTAAGCCTTGGGTCATAAACTTATCGAATGCGCTTTGACCTGCTTGGTCGTTTTTGAATACGCCCGTGCATTCCAAAATCTTTTCACAAGCAGAGTTGACGTAATCGTTGACGATTTTATCTGCTTTCTTGGCGGTGTTCTTAGCGCCGTTGTCGTTGATGAGTTGAACTATCATGCCCGCATGCTTGCTCATTGGATTTTCCGAATTGGACAATGCTTGCAAGTCAAGTGTGGTTTTGCCCGTAAGATATCCCTTGACGTCTTCTAGCTCCTTCTTAAGTCTACCCGGCAAGATAAACAAGCCCATAACTTCGATAATGCCGATGCCTTCCTTTTTGATATTGTGTAGGCTTTCTTCGGGGTGGAAGATACCGAAAGGATGGGCTTCGTCGGTGCGATTGTTGCGCAAAATTAAATCGAATATGTACTTGTCTTTTTCGAGTCTTGCGATAGGGGTGATTGCGTTGTGTTGTTCGGTAGTCTTAGAAATCACGCCAACGCTCTCGTCTGTCCAATCTTTCCAAACGTTTAGGACTTTGCAAGCCGTTTGGTATACTTGTTCACGGTTTTTGCCCTCTATTCTTACTACGCTGTTGTACCAGTCTACGATAGACACGGATACGTCAGGGCACTCGGTGCTCGTGTAGCTCTTGCGATTGCCTACCAAGAACATTGGAAGAACTTTTTCTCCTCCTTGATAGTGGTCGTGCGTGAGTATCGAACCACCTACGATAGGCAAAGCCGCGTTGCTTCCGATAAAGTAGTGAGGGAAGAGGTCAACGAAGTCCATAAGTCTGCCGAAGGCTTTGTCGTTGACGTCCATAGGTCTATGCTCGGAAGAAAAGGCAATGACGTGCTGGTGATAATATTGATATGGAGAGAATTGCAAATTCCATTCTTCTCCGCCAAGCTCTATCGGTATTATTCTCAAGGTTTGGCGAGCAGGGTGGTTGATGTGACCTGCGTAGCCTACGTTGGACGGACAAAGCATACATGCAGGGTAGCCCGTCTTAGGCTGTAACTTGGCAAGTGCGATTTGTTTTGGGTCTTTCTCAGGCTTAGACAAGTTGATAGTTATGTCGATGCGACCGAATTTGCCCTTGTGTTCCCACTTGATATTTTTGTTGATATCTGGCATACGAACGTAGTTGTTGGCTTTGCTCAGTTCAAACAGCCAATCCGTTGCCGCTTTGACGCCTTGGGTGCTAGCTACGCTGTCGAATTCTTCGACCACCGCGCTTGGCATAGGGGTAACGAGTCCCAACATTTTGGTCTCGAAAAGAATTCTTTGTTCTTCTTGTATCATGCCCGATTGTACGGCATAATCGACTAGCGGGTCTACGATATCGGTCTGGAAATCACCGTAATCGCTAATTGGCGCGCCTGCCGCTTGAAGATGAAACAAATCGAGCAGTTGGTTGAGAACGTAATATTCGTCCTCGGATTTGAGATTGAGGTTGTCGATAGCGTAGGCAACCAATTCGTTGAGTTTTGTTTGTACTTGAGACGTTTCTATCATAAAAATCCTCGTATACTTATTTTTTATATTTATATTATTATAAATCAAATTCTATCTTATTGCAAGGGTAATATAACAAATAACCTTGATATTTGCCCGATAATAAAAAGTTAGCCGTATATATATTTACTTTTTTTGCGCCGTATGGTATAATATCGGAGAAAAAACATTAGGGAGATAATTATGGCTGACAAAAATTCTATTGCCAATCTCGGCAACAACGAGGTATTCAAAAATAGCGTCAAGTCGCTCTACGGTATTGCCAAGTTCGATTATGAAGTGGATAGATACCGCAAAATTTACGAGTTGCACTCGTCTAAGTACGCAGAGGGCGGAGTTTTCTATTCTTCCCCCGGTAGAATAGAAGTTTGCGGTAACCACACCGACCACAACAACGGCAAGGTTTTGTGCGCCGCTATCACTGTGGATACTATCGCTTGCGTTACGCCTCTTGCGGAGAGAAAAATTATCGTTGATTCGGTAGGCTATCCAACCGTTGAGATAAATATCGATGACCTCACGCCAAACAGTGCGGAATTCGGCACAAGCGAAGCGTTGGTGAGAGGCGTGTGCGCTTACTACGTTGACAAGGGATACAATATAGGCGGTTTTGCAGCAACCACGACCAGCGACGTATTCAAGGGCGCGGGAGTTAGTTCTTCGGCGTGCTTCGAGGTGCTGGTGTGCGAAATCCTCAACGTTATGTTCAACGACGGCAAGATTGACAAGGTGACTAAGGCTAAGGCTTCGCACCACGCAGAGAGCGTCTTCTTCGGCAAGCCTTGCGGACTTATGGACCAAAGTGCGATTGCACTTGGCGGTGTAAGCTATATAGACTTCAAGTCTACTACCAATCCAAAAATTCAAACTATCGACTGGAAATTCGACGACCTCGCTATCGTACTTACCAATACGGGCGGAGATCACTGCGACTTGACTTCTCAATATGCCGACATTAGAGTTGAGATGGAGGGCGTGGCTAAACAATTTAAGGCTCGCAAGCTTCGCAAGGTCAAAGAGAGCGACTTCTACGCCGCACTCGACACTTTGCAGACCAAGGTGAGTGGTAGAGCAATATTGAGAGCTATGCACTTCTTTGACGAAAATAAGCGCGTAGAAGTGGGCGCTAGAGCAGTCAAGGGCTGCAAGGAAAAGAAGTTCTGCGAGGTTATCAACGCAAGCGGACTCAGTTCTTACACTATGCTTCAAAACTGCTATCCTTTGGGCGACCTCGACCAAAGAATACCGCTCGGTATCAACCTCAGCAAGAAGATTGAGGGCGTCAAAGCCGTGAGAGTTCACGGCGGTGGATTTGCAGGTACTATCATCGCTTATGTCGACACGAAAGCCGTTGACGCTTACGTCAAGCAAATGGCTAAGATTTTTGGCGACAAAAACGTATTTGCAATCGGCGTGAGAAACGACGGCGCTTGCAAGGTGGAGATGTAAGATGAGCTTGCTCGGTGCAATCAGCAACGTTGCCTTTACCATATTCGGTAGGCCAATATATTGGTATGGTATCGTCGTAACTTCGGCGATTGTTTGCGCCTACTTTTTATACTTGTTTTTGGCAAAAAAACGCAATATTGACCTAGACTTTTCGCTAGAAGTATTTATTTGGTTAGTGATATTTGCCGTGCTCTTTTGCAGACTGTTCTACGTCATTCCGCGCAAAGAGTACTTCCCTAAGGACTTCGGGTGGGACGATTTGGTTAGGATATTCAATATATCCGAAGGCGGACTGACTATTATAGGCGGTATTTTCGGCGGAGCACTCGGCGTGCTATTATGTTGTCTCAAAAACAAGAAGTATAGCTTTGCCAAAGTTGCCGATTGCGTCGTTATTGCCGTTTTGCTCGGACAAATCATCGGTAGGTGGGGCAACTTCTTCAATCAAGAGCTGTTTGGTATAGAAATCACCGACCCTAAATGGCAGTTTTTCCCATTTGCCGTGTATATCGATAGGCTAGGCGGGTACTATTGCGCGCTGTTCTTCTACGAAGGGGTGCTCAACTTTATAGGTCTAGTTATTGCTCTCGTTTGTTTTATCAAATTGCAGGACAAACTTAAGAATATGACCATAGCGCTCGGCTATCTATCTTGGTACTTCTTGGTGAGAGGTTGCCTTGAGTTTTTGAAATACGAGCACAAGACCTTTGCCGGCACCGACGTGGGAGTAGTACAAGTGATTTGCTTTGTGCTTGCGCCGATTATGATAGTGTTGACGGTGCTCAATCAAATGGGCAAAATCACCTTTGAAACCAAGTGGTTTGCTAGAAAAATCGCCGAAAAGCAAGCATCTTTGCAGACTGCCGAGGGAGCTGCAGGCGAAACGTCGACGCCAAATGCCGATGAGCAACAAGCGTCTCAAGATAGTGCTAGCCAACAAACCGAGCAAGAGACCAACGTTGCAAGGTTGGAAGATAATCATACAGACGAAACACCGTCTAACAAAACTAACTAAAAATATACCGCGTGACGCGGATAGATAAGACAAAATATCGTAGAATTTTGCTATTGCAACTGACCATGAGCGGTAATGCTCAGTCGAGTGCGGTTTTCCGCCATTTATTGTACAGAGGAGTAAAATGAGAAACTTAACTTTATTGACAGACCTATATCAGCTTACTATGATGTATGGCTATAGCAAAAACGACCAGATGAACAAACAAGCGGTATTTGACGTATTCTACCGCGGTGTGGGCAACAATTACGCCGTTGCTTGCGGACTAGAACAAGTGGTTGATTATATCCTCAACCTAAAGTTTGACGAGGACGACATAGCTTATTTGAGAAGCCTAAAGCTCTTTGACGAAGAGTTTTTGGGCTTGCTTGCCGACTTCAAATTTACAGGCAATATATACGCAGTGCCTGAGGGTACGGTAGTATTTCCGCAAGAACCTATTTTGACAGTCAAAGCAAGACTCTTTGAGGCACAGCTAGTCGAGACGGCTATATTGTGCATTCTCAATCACCAAACCTTGATTGCCACCAAGACGGCTAAGATTGTTTACGCTACCAAGGGTGGTGCCGTTGCCGAGTTCGGTCTGCGTAGAGCGCAAGGTCCCGACGCAGGTATATACGGCGCAAGAGCCGCGATGATTGCGGGTTGTTCTTCTACCTCCAACGTGCTTGCGGGCAAAATGTTCGACGTTGCCGTATCGGGCACTCACGCACATAGCTGGGTTATGAGCTTTGAGAGCGAATTGGAGGCGTTTAGAGCCTACGCCGACATGTATCCGTCCAAATGTCTATTGCTTGTAGATACTTACGATACGCTCAAATCGGGCGTGCCTAACGCAATTACGGTATTCAACGAATTGAGAGCTAAGGGCTACGAGCCTCTAGGAATAAGACTCGATTCGGGCGACCTTGCATATCTATCCATTGAAGCGAGAAAAATGCTTGACGATGCAGGGTTCCCTAATGCCAAGATTTTTGCAAGCGGAGATATCGACGAAAACGTCCTTCAATCGCTTGCTACCCAAAACGCATGCATAGATTGTTGGGGTATAGGTACTAAGCTTATTACTAGTTCCGACTGTCCAAGCCTCGGCGGTGTGTACAAGCTGGCTGCGATAGAGAAGGACGGCGTGCTGCAACCTAAGATGAAGATGAGCGACACCCCCGGCAAAATCACCAACCCCGGCTTTAAGAAGATTGTTAGACTTTACGACAACGTGACGGGCAAGGCTATAGCCGACCTTATCGCACTCAAAGAAGAGAATTTTGACGGCGTAAGCGAGATTGAGATATTCCACCCTGACTTTACTTGGAAGAGAAAGAAAGTAACCAACTTCTATTGCAAAGAATTGATGAAAGATATCATCATTGACGGAAAACTAGTATACGATTTGCCTAGCGTCAAAGAAATTGCCGAGTATCACAAACAATCCTATGCAGAATTTTGGAACGAGTACAAGCGTATGCTCAATCCGCATATATACAAGGTTGACTTGTCCAAGAAGCTGTTTGAGCTCAAACAAAAGCTTCTCAACGCCAACAACAAATAACCGACAAAACAAGACCTTTGTCGACAAATTAAGGGTTGCTACTTAGGTAGCAATCTTTTATTTTGGGGTATAATCAAAACCAAGGAGGACGTATGGAAAAGTTTAAGGTAAGAAGAAAAGGCTACGACGTCAAGGAAGTGGACGAATATTTGGTCAAGATAGCAGGCGGATACGACAAGGTTTTGCTCGAACATAAGGATAGAATTTTGACTTTGGAACAAGAAAAAGCCGATTTGCTAAAGAAAGTCAAAGAGTATGAAAGTAAGAGGGAAGAGGCTAGCCTTGCCCTTGCTATGGCAGTGGAAAAGGCTCGCAATATCGAATATGCTTCTAAGGTCAGGTATTGCTTAGAGGGCGAAAGACTGAGCGAATTTGCACGCAAGTGGACTGACTACGTCAACACTCATTTGCCCGAAGAAATCGCGAGGCAAAACGACAGCTTGACTCAATATCTGAGCGACGCTAAAGCCGAGCTGCAGAGTATGCTCGATAGCGGACTCAATATCAAAAAGTACGTATCGCAAGCCGATATGGACTTTATGGCGGAGCAAGAGCGATTGCTAGCGGAATAAAATCACTTTGAGCCGTTTTGTGCTTGGACAAGTGCAGGGCGGTTTGAATAAAAAAGACCGAAGTCAAGGCTTCGGTCTTTTGACGTTTTGTGGACGTATTATATTTTAGTACATGTCTCCGCCACCCATTCCGCCTTGTGGCATCATAGGGGTTGGCTCGGGGATATCGGTAACCAAAACTTCGGTGGTGAGCAGAGTGCCCGCAACGCTTGCAGCGTTTTGAAGAGCGCTTCTGGTAACCTTGGTAGGGTCGAGGATACCGCTCTCAATCATATCGCAATACTCGTTGGTGAGAGCGTTGTAGCCGTAGGTATTGCCTTTGCCTGCATTGACGATATTGTTGATGATTACGCCACCGTCGATACCTGCGTTGGTCGCGATTTGTTTGATAGGAGCTTCGATAGCTTTGAGCACGCAAGTTGCACCCGTCTTTTCGTCGCCTTCTAGGCTGTCAACCAACTTCTTGACTATGTCTGCGCAGTTGAGAAGAGCAACGCCACCACCCGGGATAACGCCTTCTTCTACGGCTGCACGAGTAGCTGCGAGCGCGTCCTCGATGCGCAATTTCTTTTCTTTCATCTCCACTTCGGTAGCCGCGCCTACGTTGATTACCGCTACGCCGCCTGCCAATTTTGCAAGGCGTTCTTGGAGTTTTTCTCTATCGTATTCGCTAGTCGTTTCGGCGATTTGATTGCGGATTGCGTTGACTCTTGCGGCAATGTCTGCTTGGTCGCCTGCGCCACCCACGATAGTGGTGTTTTCTTTGTCAACTTTGATTTGCTTTGCTCTACCAAGTTGAGCGATATTGACGTCTTTGAGTTCGAATCCCAACTCGGAGCTGATGACGGTGCCACCGGTAAGGATAGCGATATCTTCGAGCATTGCCTTTCTTCTATCGCCAAATCCGGGCGCTTTGACTGCCACGCAGTTGAGTATGCCTTTGAGCTTGTTAAGCACGATTGCGGTAAGAGCGTCGCCTTCGATGTCTTCGCAGATGATGAGTAGTCTCAGTCCGTTTTGTACGACTACTTCGAGCAAAGGCAAAATCTCTTTGCTGGAGCTAATCTTTTTGTCGGTGATAAGTACGTATGCGTCGTCGAGTACGGCTTCCATTTTGTCGGTGTTGGTAACCATGTATGCAGAAGCGTATCCGCGGTCGAATTGCATGCCTTCTACGGTTACGAGCTCAGTCTTGATGGACTTGGATTCGTCTACTGAGATGACGCCGTCTTTGCCTACGATTTCCATTGCTTCGGATATCAATTCTCCGATAGACTCGTCGCCTGCCGAGATGCTAGCTACTTGCGAGATAGCAGTCTTGGAATCGATTGGCTTGGATATTGATTTCAGCTCTTCGACAACTGCTTCGGTTGCTTTGGCGATACCTTTTTTGAGAATGATAGGGTTGGCACCGGCAGCCACGTTTTTGAGACCTTCTTTGATGATTGCTTGAGCGAGTACGCAAGCGGTGGTGGTACCGTCACCTGCGATATCGTTGGTCTTGATAGACACTTCTTTGACGAGAGCGGCGCCCATATTTTCAAAAGCGTCCTCTAGTTCTACTTCTTTAGCGATAGTAACACCGTCGTTGGTGATGAGTGGAGCACCGTACTTCTTGTCAAGCACGACGTTTCTTCCCTTAGGTCCGATAGTAATCTTTACTGCGTCTGCAACGGCGTTTACGCCTGCTTCAAGACTTCTTCTGGCGTCTTCGCCATACTTAAATTTTTTTGCCATATACTAAAACCTCCTTATTCGATAATAGCGAGCACGTCGCTTTGTTTGAGAATAGTAACTTCTTCGTCGTCCAACTTAAAGTCGCTTCCTGCATACTTGTTGTACAAAATCTTGTCGCCGACTTTGATTTGCATAACGACTTCCTTGCCGTCAATAGTGCCACCAGGTCCTACTGCGATTACTTCGGCAACTTGTGGCTTTTCTTGAGAAGAAGCCGTCAAGTAAAGTCCGCTTGCAGTCTTTTCTTGAGTTTCTACTGCTTTGATGACTATACGGTCAAATAATGGTTTAATTTTCATATATATAATGCCTCCTAATTTTCAATTTTAGCAATCTACTGCCTAGAGTATTAGCAATCGACAGCCTAGACTGCCAACATTTGATATTATAACACGGAAAGTAGGCAAAGTAAATATATTTATGTAAATTATTTGCAAATATCTTCAAACGCCGAATATGCGTCGCAATACTGCGTCGAACTTGCGTTTGCGTGGCGGTCACATACGCTTTAGTATGCTCCCTTACGCAATACTCGTTCTCCTTGTCTTGCTCGCATCTTCGGCGTTTGAACCTAAACAAAAAGACTGCTAGCCTGACTCGCAATTTGGGCGTTTGAACCTAAACAAAAAGACTCCTAGCCTGACTCGCAATTTGGGCGTTTGAACTTGGTATTTTGTCTGCGTCTTGCTCGCATTTTCGGCGTTTATGTGTATATTTTGCCGTGATGCTTGCCGAGGTGGCTTTTTTATTTGTGAAGAATACTGATATAAATATATATAATTATTTATCTTATTATATCCATTTTTATCTTGTTTTAGTTGGCGAGATATGATACAATGTCTATAGAAAAATTGTTGAGGTACTTTATGGATAAATGGGATGCAAGATTTTTGGAAATGGCGGAATTGGTTGCGACTTGGTCTAGCTGTTACAAGCCTGATAGACACGTGGGCGCGGTCATTGTCAAGGATAAGAGAATTTTGACTACGGGCTACAACGGCGCTAGCAGTGGCATTAGTAGCTGCGTAGAGAGGGGCTGTTGTATCCGCAACGATATGGGCATTGCTTCCGGCACCAGACACGAGATTTGTTACGCCGTACACGCAGAGCAAAATGCTATTATTCAAGCGGCAAGACTTGGCGTATCGCTCATCGGTAGTACGCTATATTGCACGCATCAACCTTGCACTATTTGCGCCAAGATGATAATCAATGCGGGCATCACTCGTGTGGTTTATAAGCACGGCTATCCCGATGAATTTGGTATGAAAATGTTTGAGCAAGCGGGCGTAGTCGTAGAACAGCTGTCTTAACTTGCAAAGTTTGTTTGATTGCTACTAGAAACGTAGGCAATTTGAACGTAACGAGATACAAAATATAATATAATACCAATATCTATATTATAAATAATATCAATATTATCGACGTCGTTAGACGTCGATTTTTTGTGTTTAACAAAAGAAAAAATCTCGTATAATAGGCAACTTTTCGACATATTCATTATTATGGATTATTCAAAATTTTATCTTCGCAATCGTTCTATCGACGAGTCGGACGACCTATCGGGAGAAGAATTTTCGCCACAAATCGTCTACATAGACTATCCTAAGGTAAGGGATAGACAAGTGGATTTTGATTATGAAGTATCGCCCGAAGAAGTTGCCTTGGACGTGGACACCGAGCAAAAAACCGACAAAAAAGCTCGCAAAAATGGGCGAGGCATGCTAAATAAAGTATCAATATTCGTGCTAACCATCATAATAGTGGTGCTTTCGACATTTGTGATAAGTGACTTCGTCGTGGACGGCAAGCTGATGACGGCTTGGGGACAAATGGTAGATAGAAAAAACGTAGAAAAGACTTACTATTTGGTAGGAATAGACAGCTTTGACGATTACGATACTGCCAAAGTGAGTGCGTTAGAATTTAGGAAAGGCGGAGCAAGTGGGAATATAGTCAAGGATAATGAAAAATATCTTGTCATAGGTAATCTATTTGCTGAACGTGAGCAGGCGGAAAAGGTAGCCGGCAACTATGAAAACGGCTGTGTTAAAGAGGTTAATATATTGCGCCTCAAGGTCAAAGACAAAGATTTGAATAGCATAATAGAAAGTAACGGATCGTATTATGCCGAAATAATCGAGGCTTTGATAGCGTTGCAATACGATTACGAGCAAAACTACGGCGATTTGAGCGTCGTTAAGAGCGAAATTGCCAAGTTAAAGAGTAATATCGCCGTGCAAAAGGCGTATTTTGAGAGTAAGACTGCAGGATACGAGGGGCAAAAAGTCGTTGAGGATATATCTTTGGATATGGGGATATGCTTTGCGTTGTTGTCTAATATTGAGACTACGGGACAGCAAAAAGCTAACGTACTCAGCGATATTAGGTATTATGCAGTACAAATCGCGCTAAATAGCAAAGATCTAAGACAAAAATACTCATAAAAATAGCCGACGGAAAACCGTCGGCGTCGTCGTCAAGGTTGTGCATCTATCGTCGACAAGAACTACCCAAGCGTGACTCAGACAGTTGACTCCCTCAAAGCTACCTCGTGGCACATCGCACGATCTGCTTAATGCTGCTGCGGTCAAGCCCTGACATGGTTCACAGGGTGCAATTGCACAAGACCTTGTTATCAACGTCACTTATCTGAGGCGGACCTTGCATAGCTCAGGCCTAAGATAGCCTTCAGCTCTGCTGTAGCGGATTGCAGATACAGGGCACCGCTAGCTCCCCACCTAGCACAACGATAATAGTATATATTTTTTTTGAAGATATGTCAACAGTATATTTTGAACAAATTTTTGGTATTGTTGCTGTTTTTGGCGCATAAGTTAGTGTTGAGAAAGCCAATATTTTAGCATTTTTGACAAAAATTGACAAAATTCGATTGGCAGGTTTTGTTACAATCTAAGGAGTGAAAAATGATATTTAGCATCACAAAAAAAGCGATAATTGCAACGGTTTTGTTGGTGGTATTTTGCGCAGTAGGAGTCGTTGCCGTGTTAAACGGTGACGTTCAAGCCGTATACAACGGCAAGATCGAGAGAAAAATCCCGGTCTACAACGTGGATAGGGACGACAAACTGGTAGCTTTGACCTTTGACGCTGCTTGGGGTGGTGATAAGACCGAGCAAATATTGGAGCTACTCAACAAATACGGCGTCAAAGCGACGTTTTTCTTGGTGGGCTTTTGGATTGATAAGTATCCTGATTTGGTTAAGAAGATTGACGAGGCGGGTATGGAGATAGGCAATCACTCCAAAAATCATTACAATATGAGCAAGCTTGACGACAATACAAAGTGCGAAGAGATAGATTACGTCAATGCAAAAATTGTGGAATTGACAGGCAAAACGCCTAAATTCTTTAGGGCGCCTTTTGGAGATTACAACAATGCTTTGATGAGCGTATTGGAGCAAAAATCTATGATTGGTATACAATGGGACGTCGATTCGCTAGATTGGAAGGGCTTGAGCGGACAAGATATTGCCAAGAGAACGTCTAAAGCTAAGTCGGGCTCGATAATATTGTGCCACAACAACAGCGACAATATTTTGGACGCCATACCTCTGATGATATCTAACTTACAAAACCAAGGCTACAAGCTGGTGACTATGAGCGAGTTGGTCTATCAAGAGAATTATTACGTGGACAACAATGGAATTCAACATCTAAAGTAAAGGAGGACATAATGAATTACGAACAGATGAACAATAATCAATTGACGCTTACGGGCGTTGTCAGCAAAGTACCTAAGTTTTCACACGAGGTATTCAAAGAAGGCTTTTTTGAGACTTCATTGTCGGTGACTAGATTGTCGGGACAAGTGGATGAAGTGCCTATCACCGTATCGGAGCGACTGCTATTGCAACACGATATTAAGGTCGGCGATAGAATTAGCGTGGTAGGGCAGTTTCGTAGTTACAACAAGGTCGAGGGAGAAAAGTCACGCTTATTATTGACGGCTTTCGTTAGAGATATCGTCGAGGTGGATAGCGTCAATTCCAACAATATCGAGATAGTAGGTTACGTATGCAAAATGCCCGTCTATCGTACAACGCCCTTCAAGAGAGAAATATGCGATATGCTTATTGCCGTCAACCGAGCGTACAATAAGTCTGATTATATCCCTTGTATATTGTGGGGAAGAAACGCAAGATTTTCTAGCACGCTGTCGATAGGAACAAAATTGGCTCTGACGGGTAGAATACAATCGAGAACTTACGTCAAGACTTTGGAGGATATGACCACGCAAGAAAGGGTGGCTTACGAGGTGTCGGTGAGCAAAATCGAGGTAGTTCCCGAGGACTTTGACGACAAGGAAAAGAGCCGAATTGCCTCTACATTGTTCTAAATTATGCTAAATTGTATAATAATATCGCAAAAATTATAAATATTATTTATATATTTTGATTTATTTATCGGGTTAGTTATAGTTATTGTAGTTAGATAACTCGCAACCGATATTACGAAATAAAATCTCTCGATTTGCTCAATAGTCGGGAGATTTTTGCTACGTTGAGGGAGATTTTTGCAAAATATAAAAATTATTTACTTATTATAAAAGATATGTTACAATATATGCAAGGTAAGCGTTATGGATAGAGAAGAAATCGAAGAAAATCTTGCGAGCGTCATGAAAAACGTTCAAGCTGCCAAGCAAGGCATAGAGGGTTATGACGTCAAAATTATTGCCGTAACTAAGACTAAACCTATTGAGCTCATTGACACGATAGCTAGGTATAATTTGTTTGAGGACGTGGGTGAAAACTACGTACAAGAATTGGTGGCTAAATATCCCGTTGCGCCCAATCTCAAATGGCACATGATAGGTCAGTTGCAGAGCAATAAGGTCAAATATATCATAGACAAGGTGTGCCTTATACACTCGCTAGATAGAGAGAGCTTGGCATCAGAGATTGACAAACAAGCCAAAAAGCACGGCATCAAAGCCAACTGTTTGATAGAAATCAATATGGGAAGCGAGTTGTCTAAGGGCGGAATAGAGAAGGAAGATTTGATAGATTTTGCTACTCTTGTGAGCGAAAAATATCCAAATATAGCTTTGCGCGGAATTATGGCGATTATGCCTAACCTAGGCGAGTGTGAACAACTAAAAAATTTGTACGTCGAATTTAGAGCCTTGTTCGAAACTCTCAAAAAGCAAATGGAAGGCAAGCAAAATATTGATATTTTGTCTTGCGGAATGACTAACGATTACGGGTACGCAATCAAGTACGCGCAACCTACTTATATACGAATAGGCAGAGCACTCTTCGGGGCTCGCTGCTAGGAGGAAACATGGACGATAGAAATAACAATTTTCAAGACGATAACGGTAGATTTGTACCGAGAAGAAACGGCGACTTTAGTCAAAGCAGACCTAGCGCCGACCGTGATTACGTGCAGCGTTCGTCTTACGGCGCACAGCCTACGCCTATCGTGAGAAATCCGCAAACCTATCCTTCTCAGCCGCCTCAATTTGGCGCTGGAGCACCACAACAGCCATACGGGGCTCAACCTTACGGCGCGCAGCCTTATTCGGGACAGCAGTATGGCGCTCAGCCTTCCTATCCTCGCGAAGAAGAGTTCGATTATGACGTCAACAATCAACAATACAGCGCACCTGTGCAGTATTCTCAACCGCCTAAGAAAAAACGCGGATTTTTCTCGTTTGGCAAGAGGGAAGAAAACAATGAGCAGACGGGTGGTGGAAGCTATAACAACGTGATAATCACTTACCCAAAGACGATACAAGACGTGCAGGCGATTATCGACAGCTTGCGCAATAGACAGGCTATCATCGTGGACATGTCCAAAATCAACGACAAGGGTTGTCAAAGAATTATGGACTATCTTTCGGGGGCAATTTACGCCTTGGGCGGTGCTCAACAGCGAATTGCCGACAGTATGTTTTTGTTTACCCCTGACGGAGTTAGTATTCAAGGTCCGTCTGATCTAAAAAAGCGTTATGATTAAAAAACTCGGTCTAAAAAAAGTATTAGCTGAACTAGGCTTGTTAGTAGCGGTTTTGGTGATTGATTTGTTGTCAAAATCGCTTGTTTTTGCCTTTCTTGCCGACAAAAAATCAGGGCGATACGAATTGATTGAGGGGATATTTGCCTTGCAAGAAGCGCACAACTACGGGGCTTCGTTTGGGATATTCGAGGGCAAGCAGACTATGCTCGTGGTCTTGACTGCCGTAGTTATGGTCTTGCTGATTGCGTTACTTATCGCTAAGCCACAGCTGCCTACGTTGATGCGTAGCGGTGTTATATTGATAATCGGTGGCGGTGTAGGCAATCTTGTTGACCGTATAGCGATTGGATACGTGAGAGATTTTATTGATTATACCTTTTTGGACACCTTTTTTGGCATAGATTTTGCTATTGGCAATATAGCCGACATATTCTTGTTGGTAGGCACCTTTATGGTGATAATTTACGTGGTTTTCCAAGCAAAAGAAGAGGACTTTTTTAAGCCTAAACAACCTAAAAACGATAATTTGGAGCCTAAAAGCGAGGTAAACGACGGTGAATAAAATTGTCGTCAGTGACGCCGATATAGGCAAAAGGCTAGATTTGTTTTTGTCCGAAGAGATAGATGAGAGTAGGTCTTACGTTAAAAATTTGACCGAGCAAGGACTAGTTTTAGTCAACGGTAAAGTCGTCAAGGCGGGATATAGCCTCAAAAACGGCGACGTGATAGAGTATGAACTGCCTGAGATTAAGCAGCTCGATCTAACCCCCGCGGACATTCCTATTGACGTGGTTTACGAGGACGATGACGTTGCCGTAATCAACAAAGCACAAGGTATGGTAGTGCATCCTGCTCCGGGGTCTTACGACAATACCCTTGTCAACGCACTGCTTTTTAGGCTTAAATCGCTCAGTTCTATCAACGGCGTGGCTCGACCGGGTATAGTGCATAGGCTTGATAAGGATACGTCGGGACTGTTGGTAGTTGCCAAAAACGACGACGCGCACGTAGATTTGCAAAGCCAAATATCAAGCAAAGAGGCTAAGAGATATTATATCGCACTAGTTGACGGTGTTATAAATAAGGATGAAGGAGTAATAGATACCTTTATCGACCGCAGTCAAAAGGATAGAAAGATGATGTCTGTGAGTAGGGAAGGTAAGGGAAGACGTGCGATAACGCACTTTAAGGTGTTGGAAAGATTGGGCGGATATAGCTTGGTTGAGTACGAATTGAAGACGGGGCGCACTCATCAAATAAGAGTCCACAGTAAGCATATCGGTCACCCTATAGTCGGCGATAGTGTATACGGTGGCTCGACGAACTTGTACGACCAAGGTCAACTGCTGCACGCTTTTAGGTTGCAGTTTACGCACCCTAGGACGAAACAGCTGATGACCTTTGAAGCTCCTTTGCCTAAATATTTCTCCGATATACTTGCTAAGCTTAGAGAAAAATATGTTAAATAAATACCCTTGAACGCTAATTGCTCAAGGGTGTTTTTTTGTCTAAAATTCAATAATCTTTTTGCGAAAAATCTCTATATAGTCCAAAATTATTCTAAATTAAAGCAAATATTAGTATTATTTTCGTAAAAATATAATCAATACTTATTATTTGATTTGATACTCGTGGTGAGCGTTGGGGGTGACGAGCGCTGACGAAAAATCGGTGTAAATCACCATGGCAGGTTTGCCCGAAGGGTGACGCTTGATATTTTTGCGTAACGTATAGTCGCACTCGACGCTAGGACTTTGGCTGGCTTGAGAGTAGTATGCTGCAATCTCGCAAGCTATCGTGATTACGTGATTAGGAATGCTTCTGCCTTCGGCGAATATTATCGTGTGGCTTCCGTGTACCTTTTTGGTATGCACCCACATATCGCTACCGCCGGCTACTTTGAAGGTGAGCTTGTCGTTTTGTAAATTATTCTTGCCTACCAAAATCACGAAGTCGTCTACCTCGAAGGTGAGAGGTGCAGAAGGCTTTTCTTTTACCTTTTTGTTTGTAGGTTGTTTTAGTGCACCTAGCTCTTGCAATTCTTTTGCTACCTCGGCAATCTCGTCGTCGCTTTGAGCGAGGGTAATGGAAGGCAAAATAGTATCGGCGTATTGCAATAAGTCCTCTAGTTCTCGTATTTGCCTAGAGACGATATCTTGTGTGCGCTTGAGCTTGGCGTACTTTTTGTAATATGCTTGCGCGTTGGCTTGCGGAGAAAGTCTACCGTCAAGCGGAATGGTCAAAAGAGGGCATTCGGGTTCGTAATAGTCGGTAACCACCGCCGACTCGTCGCCTTTGTTGATATTGTATATATTGCAAGTGATTAGCTCGCCCATTTTTTTGTATCTATCCATATTGTCGCACTCTCTGAGGCGAGAGTTGCATACTTCTAGTTTTTTCTTCGTTTTGCTTACGAAAGCTCTATGCGCTTTGAACAAAAACTTGATTTTGTCGGCATGTCTGTCTACCTGATCTTTTTGTCCTTGAGTCAATTCTATCGCCTTGTTAAGGCTCTCCACGGGCACGTCGCCTAGTGAGTAAGGCATGACGAAAAAGTAGGTTGCGCTTTGCAACGTGCCTCTTACGCATGGATTGTATAGAGGCGTAGAATAGACGTTGAGTAGGGTGTCTAAGGCTTTGCAAATCGACGATATTTGCTCGTCGGACAGTGACTTGACGTCATTGGATACTTGCGCCATTCTTAGTATTTGCTCGGCAGAGAGTTTGGATAGTCCCGCAACGCACGTACAAAGATAGCCGGCTAAACCACCGTCTTGGTATCGTCCAAGTGCTTGAGTTATCGAGCTGACGTCGCTAGGCAAAATTTTGCTTTGAGGTGGAAGGGAATACTTGGCGGACGGTAAAAGACAACGCTTGGTGACTGCGTCGTAAGGCACTTGCTTGAGAGTGTCGGTGATGGTGCCTTTGGCGTTGACGAGCAAAATATTGGAATATCTACCCATCATCTCGGCAATGAGCATAAAAGTCGTTTCGTCGTGCATCTCGTTGTGGCTACGCACTTCTATGGCGACTATTCTGTCCTCGCCGAGGTTGACGATAGAGTTGATTATTCCGCCCGTAAGATATTTGCGCAGATGCATACAAAACGACGGCGCAACCATAGGATTGTCCTTTTTTGCGCTAGTCAAATGTATTCTCGGATTGGAAGGATTGCAAGATATAGCCAATAGATGATTGTGACCTTTGGCACGGATAGACAGTGATATTTCGTCCTTTTCGGGCATGTAAATCTTGTCGATTTTGCCGTTTGATAATGCGCTTTCTAATTCTTGCGTCAAGGCTTTGATGGTCACGTAATCGTTAGGCATTTGTATTTTCTCCTTTCTTTTGTAATATTAGTATAAAATAATAATCAATTATTTGCAATTATTATTGCATAAATGATATTTTTGTGTTAGAATGTCTTTTGTAACTACAAATATTATAATATAGGAGATTTATATGAGCTACACAAAGGAAATGCTAGAAAAAAATCGTGTAAAATTTACCGTCGAGGTTGAGGAAGCGGATTGGAAAGCCGCAATCGAAGAGGCTTACAACAAAAATAAGTCCAAATTCCAAATCGGTGGCTTCCGCAAGGGCAAAGTGCCTCGCAAAGTTATCGAAGCGCAATACGGAGTCGGAGTATTTTTCGACGACGCATTGGATACAATTCTTCCAAAGACTTACGGCGCAATTATCGAGGCGGAAACCGAGTTGTTCCCTGTAGATATGCCAAAAATTGATATTATCGCAATCAGCGATTCTACTTTGAAGTACAGTGCAACCGTACAACTCAAGCCTGACGTAGTGCTTGGTCAATACACCGGTCTAGAATTCAAAAAGGACAAAGTAAAGGTTACCAAAGAAGAAATCCAAAAAGAAATCGACAAGGCTCTTGACGCTGCAGGCGCTTGGGAGAGTGTAACCGATAGACCTGTTCAAAACGGTGACAAGACCGTCATAGACTATAGCGGTAGCGTAGACGGGGTAAAATTCGAGGGCGGTACTGCCGAAAAGCAACCTTTGGAGATTGGTAGCGGTATGTTTATCCCAGGCTTTGAAGAGCAAGTCGTTGGCATGAATATCGGCGACGAAAAGGATATTGTGGTTACTTTCCCTGAAAATTACGGCGCAACCGAGCTTGCCGGAAAAGAAGCGGTATTTAAGGTAAAACTTCACGAGATTACCGTCAAAAATACCCCTGCTTACGACGACGAATTCGTCAAAGACGTATCCGAGTTTGATACCGTAGCTCAATACGAAGCAGATATCAAGAAGAATATCAAGGAGAGCAAAGAAAAAGACGCCGAAATGAAGCTAGAAAACGATATTATCGAAAAGATTGCTTCTATGTCCGAGGTTGATATTCCTAAGTGCATGATCGACCAACAAGCCGAAGAGATGGTGCAAGAGTTCGAATATAGACTCATGTATCAAGGTATGAACAAGGACGATTACTACAAGTTTACGGGTACTACCAGAGAAGAGTTGATGGAAAAGTACAGCGACACCGCAAAAAAGAACGTGTTGTTTAGACTTGTCCTCGAGGCTATTCTCAAAGAAGTAAAAATCGTCGTTAGCGACGAAGAAGTCAACGACCAAATCGCCGATATGGCAAGCAAAGCAGGTAAGAGCGTTGAAGAATACAACAAACTCATCAACGAAGAATATAGAAATTATATTCGCAACGACTTGATTACCACCAAGCTGTTTACTTATCTCAAAAACAACAACACTATAAAATAATCTTACAGCTTACGACCGATAAGTCTTGTCGGGCTTATCGGTCAAATTATAATTGGAGGAATGAAAATGCTTATACCTACTGTTATTGATAAAACGGGAGCGGGCGAGAGAGCTTACGATATTTATTCTCGTTTGCTTGAAGATAGAATAGTATTTATCTCGGGAGAGATTAACGATGCGATGGCAAATACCGTCGTAGCGCAACTAATATATTTGGAAGCAAAGGACTCGGATAAGGATATTTCGGTTTATATCAACAGCCCTGGCGGAAGCGTGACCGCAGGACTTGCCATATACGATACTATGCAATATATCAAGTGTGACGTTAGTACGATTTGCGTGGGTATGGCAGCGTCGATGGGCGCATTCTTGCTATCTTCCGGCGCTAAGGGTAAGAGATACGCTTTGCCTAATAGCGAAGTGATGATACACCAACCTTTGGGTGGTGCGCAAGGTCAGGCGAGCGATATTGTTATCACGGCTAATCATATCCAAAAAACTAAAGAAAAGCTTGCTTCAATTTTGGCTGCAAACTGCAATCAAAGCTTTGAAAAAGTTATGCAAGACACCGATAGAGACAACTATCTATCGGCTCAAGATGCACTTGAATATGGCTTGATTGACAAAATATTCTATAAAAGAGGTTGAGAGTGGACAACGATAGAGAATTGAGATGTTCGTTTTGCGGAAGAAAAGAAAGTGACGTAGGACAACTCATCAGCGGACCTGACGGCGTGTTTATTTGCGACCAATGCGTAGACGCGTGCGTCAAAATCCTCGAGGAGACTTTGGAGGACAAAAAGACTAACGACAAGAGCGATTTTGCCGTCAATTTGCTCAAACCACACGAAATCAAGGCTAAGCTTGACGAGTATATAGTTGGACAAGAGGATGCAAAAAAGGTGCTGTCCGTTGCAGTCTACAATCACTATAAAAGAATAATATCCGACGCAGAAGACGGCGTTGAACTCGAAAAGAGTAACGTTTTGATGCTGGGACCTACGGGTTGCGGTAAGACTTTGCTTGCCAAGACACTGGCAAAAATTCTCAACGTGCCTTTTGCCGTTGCCGATGCTACGACTATAACCGAAGCGGGCTACGTGGGTGAGGACGTAGAGAATATTTTGCTCAAGCTTATCCAAGCCGCCGATTACGATGTGGAAAAGGCACAACTCGGCATCATTTATATAGACGAAATAGACAAAATCGCCCGCAAAGGCGAAAATATGTCTATCACTAGAGACGTGTCGGGTGAAGGCGTACAACAAGCCTTGCTCAAGATTATTGAAAGTACCGTTGCGGCAGTTCCGCCTCAAGGTGGAAGAAAGCATCCGCAACAAGAGAACATATTGATAGACACTACCAATATTCTCTTTATTTGCGGTGGTGCGTTCGTGGGCTTGGACAAAATTATCGACAAGCGTAGAGATAGTTCTACACTCGGCTTTGGCGCCAACGTCAAGACGGGCAAAAACGCCAACTACGGCGAGTTGATTAGAGATATTAGACCTGACGACCTTATCAAGTTTGGACTAATACCTGAGTTCGTCGGTCGTGTGCCTATCGTAGTGGGTATCGACGCGCTTGACGAAAAGGCTCTTATCAACATTTTGACTCAGCCGAAAAACGCGCCTGTCAAACAATACGCCAAGCTCTTCGGTATGGACAACGTGGAACTAGAATTCCAAGAAGACGCATTGAAAGAGGTTGCTAAGCAAGCAATCAAACTCAATACGGGTGCTAGAGGCTTGAAGTCGATACTAGAAGGCGTGATGCTTGACCTCATGTACGACGTGCCTATGGATGATACGATACAAAAAATCATCATCACCAAAGAGGCTGTCGAACGCAAGCAAAAACCAATAATCGAAAGAAAAACCGCTTGATAGAAATGCGAATAATTTTTATTATTCGCATTTTTTGGAGATAACAATGGATAGCAAAATTTTGCCGGTTGTGGCATTAGAAGATACAATTTTTCCTTTTGAAACCTACGAATGTTTGGCAAAAAAGTCGTACGTTAACACGGCTTTTGTTACGGCTGTAGAGCAGTATCAAGGTAAAGTTTTGGTGCTCAAAGCAACAAGCCTTCAAGCCGTGCAAGAAGAGCCAACTATGAGTAAGTGTTGCTTGACGGGTACGATTTGCTCGGTCAAAAAACTGAGAGGACTCGATAATTGGGGCTTGGTTGGCGAGGTGAGAGGCAAAGTAGTAGAGATGATGAGTAATTCTCCTACATTGGCTAGCGTCAATCAACTGGATTACGTCAATTCTGACAATCCTTTGATTGAGAGTTATTTTCATCTAATAGACAAAATTTTTGACGAGTATCTCAGCTTAGAGAACAATAAAGAAATCAAAAAGCTGGCTGAAGATTTTCGCTCGGCAAAAAACGTGGACGAAAAAATCAATATCGTCTTGATGGGCGTTGCTGACAAGCAAAGACAATACGTCATGGAAATGGACGATTCTTTGGCTCGCGTAGAATTGGCTACGGTGCTCATGAGAGAGGCTCTCAACGACTACTTTGTTATGAAAAGAGTCGACAATATAGTCAACGAAAGGATTGAGCAAGGTCAACGCGACTACGTGTTGAGAGAGCGTATCAAGGCGATAAAGGACGAGCTCGGCGACAACGACGAAGACGTCGACGTGTATAGAAAGAGAGTCGAAGAGCTCAACGCCTCGGATAAAGTAAAGGCAAAACTAAAATCCGACTTGTCGAAAATGGAAAAATTGCCTACCTCTGCGCCGGAATATTCGATACTTTGCAACTATATGGATACGGCGTTGTCTTTGCCGTGGGATAATATGGGTGTAGACGACTACGACGTTGCTAAGGCTGCCAAGATTTTGGACGAGGACCACTACGGCATAGAAAAAGTTAAGCAAAGAATTTTGGAATACATAGCCGTCAAAAAATTGGCGCCCGAGATTGACGCGCCTATTTTGTGCCTAGTAGGACCGCCCGGGGTGGGCAAAACTTCTATTGCTCGCTCTATCGCAAGGGCTGTGGGCAAAGAATTGGTACAAATGAGCCTTGGCGGAATGAAGGACGAGGCAGAAATCAGAGGACATAGAAGAACTTACGTCGGCGCAATGCCGGGTAGAATTATCCATAGTCTATGCGATATCAAGTATTCTAACCCTTTGTTTTTGCTCGACGAGATAGACAAGATAGGAAGCGGTGTGAACGGCGACCCTTCGAGCGCTTTGCTCGAGGTGCTTGACCCTAAGCAAAACAAGTATTTTAGAGACCATTATTTGGAAATTCCTTACGATTTGTCCAAAGTTACTTTTATTATCACTGCCAATTCTCTAAGTAGCGTTCAACAACCTTTGCTGGATAGAATGGAAGTGATTGAGATGAGTGGCTACACTCAAGAAGAAAAGTTGGAAATTGCCAAGAGATATCTTGTGCCTCAACAAATCAACAACAACGGCTTGACGGGCTGTGAAGTTGTATTTGACGACGACGCTTTGGTAGGTGTAATTCAAAAATATACGAGCGAGTCGGGTGTGAGAGAATTGGATAGACAAATAGCGTCAATTTGCCGAAAAATCGCCGTGCAAGTGGCTAATTGTGAACAAGATAGTATAGAAAAACGCTTCCACGTGCATGCTAAGGACTTGGATGAGTACCTAGGAGTAGCCAAGTATGATAGTAGCGGGAAGTATTTTGATAAAGAATGCGGAGTAGTCAACGGACTGGCTTGGACGAGCGTTGGCGGTGCGGTGATGAATATTGAGAGCAAATTGCTACCATTTGGCAAGGGCAATATGACCTTGACGGGCAATTTGGGTGACGTGATGAAAGAGTCTGCTAAGATTGCTTTGACGGTAGTCAAAAATAAATTGGCTACTATGGGCAAGAGCGAAGATTTGCTTACCAAAAACGACGTTCATATCCACGCGCCTGAGGGTGCTACCCCAAAAGACGGACCGTCGGCGGGCGTTGCGATAGCTTGCTCGCTATTGTCGGCTTATACGCAAATCCCTGCAGACAACGACGTTGCTATGACGGGAGAACTTACGCTTAGCGGAAAGGTATTGCCAATAGGCGGTCTTAAGGAAAAACTGCTCGCTTGCGTCAGAAACGGCATAAACAAAGTAATAATTCCTATGCAAAACAAAAAGGACCTTGCCGAAATGCCTGCAGTTGTCAAAGAAAAACTCGACGTCAGACTGGCAAGTAACGTGCAAGAAGCCTTCGATATAGTATTTGGAGGTAGGCTGTGATAATCAAAAAGGCAAAATTCGTCGTTTCGCAGTCTGACAGTAGGGCGTGCAAGGACTACGGTTGTCCCGAGATTGCGGTTGCGGGCAAGTCAAACGTAGGCAAGTCTTCCTTTATCAATATGATAGCAGGGGTATCGGGACTTGCTAAGACTTCTTCAACCCCCGGAAGAACAAGGCTTATCAACTACTTTGACTTCAACGACGGGCAATTTATGTTGGTAGATTTGCCGGGTTACGGCTTTGCTAAGGTGGACGACAACGAAAAGAAAAAGTGGGGCAGTATGATAGAAGGGTACCTTGCCAATAGATTTGGAAGGATTGCGGGGGTATTGGTGCTGATAGATATCAGAAGAACGCCCGACGCTCTAGACAAACAGATGGTGGCGTACCTACATTATTATCACTTGCCTTTTGCAATAATTGCCACCAAAGGCGACAAGCTCTCCAAGATGCAACAAGCCAAACAAAAGCAAATTATTGCTTCGGCTCTTGCTGTTGGAGTGGACGATATAGTAGTTACTTCTTGTCAAAATAAGCAAGGATTGGAGCAAGCTTTGGATAGAATGGAAGGATTGCTTGCCAACGCTTAGGCGGTAATTTTGAGTGGTTTAGTTCTAAAATAACTGAAAAATTATAATAATATTGCAAAATATATAATCAATAATTATTATTGCTGACAAAAAACAAGTGGATAGTTGGCGCTAGTTAAAAATCCGCTAAATAACTAAAATGCTCTAAAACTTCGAAAATTATTTGTGCTATCTGACAATGTAAAGCAATAGTCGCGTATGACTGAGCAAGTCTTAACGATATAGTATTAATAAACGTAATTGAATATTGGAAGGTAAAATGAAGGTATTTGCGATAAGCGACTTACACCTCTCAAGCGCCTGCAACAAGCCGATGGATATCTTTGGCAGTAGTTGGGAAGGCTATTGGGAAAAAATCAAAGCCGATTGGGCCGTCAAGGTTGGTGACGACGACCTTGTGCTTTTGTGCGGTGATTTGAGTTGGGGCATGTCGCTAGAAGAAGCTAAGCCCGACCTAGACCAACTAGCTAGCTTAAATGGTACTAAAGTTATCATCAAGGGCAATCACGATTATTGGTGGTCTTCGCTAAGTAAGGTCAAATCTATCGTTGATAGTAGCGTATTGTGTCTGCAAAACGACTGCGTGAGAGTGGGCAAGGTGCTCGTATGCGGCTCGAGACTGTGGGCACTTAGCGGCGCTGACAAGGACGATAAGATTATCAATAGAGAGTACCTGAGGCTTCAATTATCGTTGGAAAAAATGGATAAGATGAGGCAAGAGGGCGATTGGGTTGTGGCAATGTGTCATTATCCGCCTTTTGACGTCAATATGAAAGAGAATGATTTTACTCGTTTGTTGAGTGAACATAACGTAGATGCAGTGGTGTACGGTCATCTTCACGGCAAGGAATGTAGGGCAGTCAAGTGCGTTGAGATAGAGGGTATACCGTACTACTTGTCGTCTTGCGACTTGGTAGACAACAATTTAGTTTTGCTCAAAGAACTATAATATCAATACGATAAATAATATAGGGCGACTGCGGGTCGCTCTTTTTTTGTTCTTGACAAACCGGTGATAATATGCGTGATTTTTTGCTATAAAAAATGAATTTGGGAATTTGACCACTATTTTGGGATTTTTACCACCAATAATTAATTTTGGATAAAAAATACAATAATTTTAAGATAATTTTTAAAAAAAATAAAAAATTTTTTTGGGGATTTTTTTACAAGAAAACACAATTTTCCACGCATAAAACACAATATATTGTGTTAAAAATAACAATTAAACACAAAATATGCTTTGTAAACATATGTTTGTTTTTGTATCGTGGAAAAAAGTGGAAAATAATTATTGACAATCCCAAATTTTATTGTTATTATATTAGTGAAGAATGATAAGGAGGGGTCTTATGGAAGGTTTTTACGGAACGGTAAGCTTGCAAGCGGACGAGAAGGGAAGATATCGCATTCCTTCTAAGTATCGCAGTAAGTTTGGCGAAGGAAAAATATTTTACATGAAGAACGCCTCCGATTATCTCAGCATCATCTCGGAAGAAAAAGCCAAAGAAATTCAAGAGAAGTTGTGCAAGAAGATTGGCTTGTCGGAAAATATGATTACCTTTGCAGCAAGACAAATCTATTCTAATATCAACGAAATCAAAGAAGACGGACAAGGAAGATTTACTTTGCCAAGCGAATTGAAACAGACCTTGGGAATAGGCAAAGAAGTCGTCTTCGTAGGTATGGGCAACAAGATAGAGATTTGGGGCAAGGCTAAGTGGGAAGAAGAGAACGAGAAGTTTAGTAGCAATATGTCCTACGACGCAATCATTGCTCAACTAGGTGAGGAGATTACCTTTTAGTTATGGAATTTAGACACGTACCCGTACTACTTGAAGAATGTATACAAGGCTTGGATATCAAACCCGACGGAATTTATGTAGACGGAACGTTGGGTGGTGGCGGACACAGCGAAAAGATACTCGAGCGCCTTACGACGGGAAGACTGATAGCATTTGACAAGGACGCTCAAGCGATAGAGAGCACGATGGTGAGACTGTCACCGTATAGAGAAAAAATCACATACGTTCACGACGACTTCAAAAACTGCTTGTCGCACTTGGACGAGATGGAGATAGACCGAATAGACGGCGTGTTGTTGGACCTTGGCGTTTCGTCCTACCAACTCGACAACGCAGAAAGGGGATTTAGTTACAACAGCGACGCGCCTCTCGATATGAGAATGGACCAATCCCAACGCCTCAGCGCAATGGAAGTGGTCAACGAGTACGACGAAGAAGAGCTTGCAGACGTCATATACCAATACGGTGAGGATAGACTGGCAAGAAGGATTGCTCACAACATCGTAGTAGCAAGAGCAAAACAAAAAATAACAACCACTGGCGAGCTTGCCGAGATAGTGGAGAATTCTTATCCTGCAAAGCTTAGATGGAAGGGCGGAAATCCTTGCAAAAGAACCTTTCAGGCGATAAGAATAGAGGTCAACGGAGAGCTGAGCGGACTTGATACGATAGTAGAGGGACTAGCAAGACGACTCAAGGTTGGCGGAAGGATATGCGTTATCACCTTCCACTCGCTAGAGGATAGGATAGTCAAAAGGGCTTTTCAGTACCTCGAAAAGGACTGTATATGTCCACCGCAACAACCGATTTGCACTTGCGACAAGGTCAAAGAGATAGAGATTATCACCAAAAAACCTATCGTGGCTAGCGAACAAGAATTGCAAAACAACAGTAGAGCATCTAGCGCCAAGTTGAGAATAGCGCAAAAAATATAGCCAAAGGAGAAGAGATATGAACAAATTGATGGAAAGAGAAAAATACGAACAAAGCACGTATGAAAACGACGTCAATAATTTTGCATATTACAATTCTGCATACGGACAAAGCGGATATACCCAAAGCTATTACGACAACGCTAACGACAACGGATATTATCAAAATAACTATCAAAACGACTATCAAAATCGTTATTATAATCAAGCGTACAATAACTATAACGCGTATGCACGCGACTACAACCAAAACTACGAAGCTGGCTATAGTTATCAAGATAGTTACGCTCAAGCAAGCGCCGATTACGCACGCCCACAAGAGTTTTCGGGATATTATTATCGCGACAACAGCGAGGGTTACGTAAGACAAAACCCTGCAATGAACCAAAACGTCAACAATAGCAATAAAGCCAACGCCAAAAAGAAATCCAAGCTCAATACTAAGGCAAAAATGCTGATTTGCGTATACTTCTTTATCGTGGCCGTTATCGCAACGTTGTTGATAATCAATATGGCAACTGCCGGCACGGGAGCAGTTTCCGCAAGCGTAGAGGATAGCGTAACTTACAACGAAGAAGCTATGGGATACGCAGTTGACGCCGACGGCAACGTGATAGAATTGCAACCTATGGACAACGTCGTTCAATACGATTACGATACCACAACGGGCGGATTTGACAATCTTTGCGATTCGATTGCTAAGGTATTAGGATAACAAGCCACCTCTCTACTAGCTAGAGAGGTATTTTTTTGCAAAAATATAAAACCAATATAATCAAATAACGTCTAAATAAATCAAATTTCTAAATAAACCGCCGACGTCGCTCATAAGATATAACGATATCGGAGGTCAGCGTGGACAAAATTACACATACGTCTATCAAAAAAAGACTGCTGGCAACGCTCTTGCTGGTGGTCTTTTGTTTTATTGGATTGGTAGCAAGATTGTTTTACGTGCAAATAATCCAAGGGGGCAGTCTAAAAGTCAAGGCGTTTAGCCAATGGACTAGAGATTTGCCAATGAGAGCAGACAGAGGCGAGATAGTCGATTGCAACGGCGTCGTACTTGCCGAGAGCAATACGGTATACACCCTGTACGCCCGACCCAACGAATTGAAGGATATCAAGACTCTTGCAGTCCAATTATCCTCAATCGTAGATATAGACAGCGAAAAGCTCTATCAAAAATTGTCCAAAAAGGGCGTGTCGGAGATTACCGTTGCCAAGCAACTGACTAGAAGTCAAATGATAGAATTGATAAGTCTTGACGTAGACGGACTATACCTTACAGCCGACAGCGAAAGGCGCTATCCTCTCGGCAACTTCCTAACGCAACTTTTGGGCTTTACCAACGTGGACGGCGTTGGGCAAAGCGGTATAGAACAATATTACGACCAATACCTCAAGGGCGTGGACGGCGCAACCTATACGCCAACCGACCTAGTAGGCAAAAAATTGGCGGGCGGAGTAACGTATTATCAAGACGGCGTCAAGGGAATGAGAGTTCAATTGTCGATAGATTCTAACATACAGTCCTTTGCGCAAAGGGCGACCTCTCAGGCGCAATTAAAGTATCAAAGCAAGTCGGCAAGTTGCATAGTGATGAGCGCTAAGACGGGGCAGGTCAAGGCAATATCCGTATCCCCAACCTACGACCTCAACGACATACCTCGCGACGATATGGAGCTATTGTTGCAAGGCTCTCGCAACACGATAATCACCGACGTGTACGAGCCGGGCTCCACCTTCAAAATTCTCACTTCCGCCATAGGCATAGAGCAAAATAAAATCAAAAATTCTTATTATTGCGGTGGCTCGGCGACCGTGGACGGTCAACGCATCAAGTGTTGGCGAAGCATAGGACACGGCTCTCAAAACTTCGAAGAAGGCATAAAAAACTCTTGCAACTGCGTGTTTATGGACATTGCTTTGTCGGTTGGCTGTGAAAAAACCTACGAGTATTTCGACGCTTTCGGGCTGGGACAAAAGACGGGCATAGACCAAAGCGGAGAGGCGAAAGGACTGCTGATTGACCGCACCAAGGTCAAAAATGTAGACCTTGCGCGCATAGGCTTTGGGCAAGCGGTGGCGGTTACGCCTATTCAGCTTACGACTGCAGTATGTTCTGTGCTCAACGGCGGATACCTATATACCCCAACCGTGGTGGATAGCATTGTGGACGAGGCGGGACGAGTGGCGTACAAGGTCAATCCATCGCCCAAAAATCGCACCGTCAGCGAGCAAACCAGCCAAACGCTGAAGCAGTATTTGTACAAGGTCGTAGAAGAAGGCAGCGGAAAGAACGCCAGGGTTGCGGGATATAGCATCGGCGGTAAGACTGGCACTGCGCAAAAGTACGAAAACGGCGCTATTGCGAGGGGAAAATATATATCGTCCTTTATCGGATTTGCAGACGTGGGCGACGATACGCTGGTATGTCTAATGTTGGTGGACGAACCGCAAGGCTACGTATATTACGGCAGTATTGTTGTCGCACCTTACGTTGGCGCGATTTTTGCCGATATATTTGCCTACAAAGGTATTGCGCCTCACTTCGAGGGCAACGAAAAAGAGCTCAACGAAGAGATTGTCATGCCCGACCTGATGGATAAACCGCTTGCCGAAGCGAGTGCAACGCTCAAAAGTCTTGGCATAGATTGCGAGATAAGCGGAGAAAGTGGCAAAGTCGTCTATCAAGTGCCTGCTAGCGGAGCAAAAATCAAGAAAAAAACCGTAGCGTTTTTTGCCTGTCAATAAAAAAATAGTCTAATATGTCGAAGATTGCGAAGCTATTGCGCGGGCGCATTATAGATATTATTATAGTGATGCTTTTAGGAGGAAGATATGTGGCTAAGTAACTTGTTGGAAAACGTAGACGTCGAAAGCATAAAAGGAAGCGTAGATATTGTAGTACAAAACGTGGCGTTCGATACCAAAGACGTGGTTGAGGGTAGCGTTTTCGTTTGCCTAAAAGGACATACGACAGACGGGCATCTCTTTGTCGATATCGCTTTGGCAAAGGGTGCGATTGCTATAGTGTGCAACGAGGACGTTTATGCGGGCGAGGCAACGGTGGTGAGAGTGAAGGATACCCGAATTGCTCTAGCAGTTATGGCGTCCAACTGTTTTGGCAACCCTAGCAAGATGCTCAAAATCATAGGCGTAATCGGCACCAACGGCAAGTCCACGACTGCTTACTTAATACACAAAATGCTCGTAGATAGCGGTATACCTTGCGGACTCATCGGCACTATGTACGTAGAATACGCGGGCAATCGCGAGCAAGCCGATATGACCACGCCCGACCCGACTAACTTGCACGCCCTATTCAAAAAAATGCTTGATAGCGGATGCAAGTGGGTAGTTATGGAGATTTCCGCTCATGCAATAGCCCTCAACAAACTCTACGGAGTATTCGTAAACACGGCGATATTTACCAACTTGTCTCAAGACCATCTAGACTTTTTTGACAATCTAACCAACTACAAGATATGCAAAAAGTCCTTCTTCGACGCCAAAAATATAGGTTGCGCTCTAGTCAACGTCGACGACGCTTGCGGTAGGGAGATAATAGAAGAATGCAACGCGCCCGTGTTGACCTACGGACTTGATAATCCCGCCGATTGTTTTGCCATAGATTACGATCCGAGCGTGGACGGTTGTAGGTACGTTATCAATATGCTCGACGAAATATTGCCGATACACACGCATTTGTACGGCAAATTCAACGTTTACAACGTGCTTAGCGCTACGCTTGCCGTCAAAATGGCGGGCGTTGACAACGCGTCTATAATGACGTGCCTACAAAATGTCACACCGCCCGCCGGCAGGTTTAACGTCTTCCACAGCAGCGGTAGAACGTATATTATCGACTTTGCGCACACCCCCGACGGCATGTACAACGTGCTCAAAGAGAGTAGAAAACTGACGAGTAAGAGGCTAATCGTGGTATTTGGGTGTGGAGGCGACCGCGACGTATCCAAAAGACCTATTATGGGTAAAATTGCAAGTGAAATGGCTGACGTTGTGGTGGTGACGTCGGACAATCCACGGACGGAGAGTCGCAAGAGCATAGCTCAAGACATCATCGCGGGCATGTGTGGCAAAGCCAAGCTATTCGTGGAGCTTGATAGAGGCAAAGCCATTGAGCTAGCCAAAGAGTTGTCTATGCAAGGCGACGTCGTTTTGATTGCCGGCAAGGGCAGCGAAAACTATATTGACGAAATGGGTGTAAAAAAGCCCTATAGCGATATAGCACAGTTGGTGAGGATAAACGCAATTGCTATCAAATAGTTATTTCAAAATCACAATAGCTTTGATTACCGCATGGGTTGTGGCGATGCTTCTCAACCCGTTGGTGCTTGCTATTACCAAAAAACTCAAAGCGAGGCAGTCGATACTGAAATACGTGGACAAGCATTCGGGCAAAGCGGGTACGCCGACTATGGGCGGAATAATCTTTTTGCTTGCTATGGCTATCACGTACTTTATATTTGACGGCGCGGGACATAGCGTTGGCGCGGTGGCGGTCGTTGCCACGCTAGGCTACGGATTGCTTGGTTTTTTGGACGACTTTATCAAGGTATGGAACAAGGATAATATGGGACTCAAAGCCTATCAAAAGGTGATAGGTCAACTTGGTATTGCCATAATTGTAGCCATTTATTGCTACCGCGCGCAAGATATAGGCTCGGTGGTTAGATTGCCGTTTTTTGATATAGAGTGGGATTTGGGCAAGTGGTACGTGCCGTTTGCCGTGCTTGTATTCGTTGCCATGACCAACGCCGTCAATCTCACTGACGGGCTTGACGGACTTGCAGGCAAGACCTCTTTGACGGTATACGCCTTTTGGCTGACGGTGAGCCTTATATCTTTGGCAAGTTGTTTAGTGGGCGGGCTAAGCGGAGAGGCGAGGGTATATACGTCGCTATGCTATTATTCGGCTGCAATGGTGGGCGGTTTGCTAGGCTTTTTGTGGCTCAACGCTCACCCTGCCAAAATTTTTATGGGAGATACAGGCTCGCTTGCTCTTGGCGGAGGATTGGCGTGTGTAGGACTTATGAGCAAAAATCCTTTAATTTTGGCGTTGGTCGGCATAATGTTTGCCGTGTCTTGCATATCAGTAATAGTGCAAGTCGTCGCATTCAAAACGACGGGCAAAAGGGTGTTGCTTATGGCGCCTTTTCATCATCACCTAGAGTACAAGGGCGTCAAAGAGAGCAAAATCGTCACTTATTATACCACGATTACAATCATCGCTTGCATAGTTGCAACGATTAGTTATATGGAGTAGATATGAAAAAAGCATTGATTTTAGGGTATGGCACAAGCGGAAAGGGAAGTGCAAAGCTTCTGATAAACCTTGGATATGAGGTTTATTTTTTTGACGAAAGCATCGCAAACACGGGAGATTTTGTCAATCTGGCGGGCAAAGACGGTTGGGACGTCGTTCAAGATAAAGATCTCATTGTCGTTTCTCCGGGGGTGAGTAGAAATCACACGATATTAGAATACGCCGAAAAGTGCGGTATAGAAATAATAGGTGAGATAGAGCTCGGCTATAGACACTGCAGAGGCAACGTCATAGCCGTAACGGGCACCAACGGCAAGACGACTACGACCTTGCTTATCAATCGTATTCTCACCTTGGCAGGTATAGAGAGCAAGGCTCTAGGTAACATTGGAGAGAGCTTTGCCAGTGAAATGGCGGACGATAACGGACAAGACAAGGTGTTGGTTTTGGAAGTATCCAGCTATCAACTTGAGAGCGTCAAGACCTTTAGACCTCGCTTTGCACTGTGTCTTAACGTGACCCCCGACCATCTACAAAGACATAAGACTATGGCTGTCTATACGGCAATGAAACAGCGAATTTTTAGCAATCAAACGACTTCGGACTACGCAATTCTCAACTACGATTGCGACGTCACTCGCAATATGGCTGACGGCGTCAAGGGTCAATTATACTATTATTCTCTCAAACATAGGGTCAAGGGTACTTACGTTGCCGACGGTGAAATATATTTTTTGGACCAAGAGAAGCATAGGGTTTGCTCGGTGTCGGATACGTCGGTAGAGTCGGATTACAATCTTTCCAACGCCCTAGCGGCGATTACGGTTGCAAAATTGATGAATATCGACGACGCCACTATCGTCAAGGCAATATCCACCTTCGAAATGCCCAAGTATAGAAGACAATACATAGGAGATATCAACGGAGTCAAGTTTTTCAACGACTCCAAAGCCACCAATTTTGATAGTACTATCAACGCATGCAAAGCCGTCAAAGGTAGCGTTGCGCTGATTATCGGCGGTTACGACAAGGGGATAAGTTATCAACCCTTTTTCGACGCACTGCCCAACAACGTAGGCTTTATTGCCGTATGCGGTGATAATTGTGATAGAATAATGGAATTTTTGCCACTCGTTAACTCATATCATTTTGTTAGGTGCAACCAACTCAAAAGGGCAGCTACGCTTGCCTTAGAGTCGGGTATGGACAACGTTTTGTTTTCGCCTACCACGTCAAGCTTTGACAGATATAGCGGATACGAAGAAAGGGGTGAACATTTTGACAGGATTTTTAAGGAATTATTATCCGAAAAGGGCAAAAAAAGTTGACGTCATACTCATAGTTTGCACCTTATTTTTGGCGTTGCTGGGACTTTTGATGCAATACAGCGCGGGCAGTTATGTAGCTGTTCGCGATACCGGCGACGCCTTTTATTTCGTCAAAAAGCAAGCGCTAGCCTTGATAGTAGCCGTAGTTGCAACGATAGCTGCCACCAAGTTAAATCTGCAAAAACTAGACAAATTCAGTTGGGTGCTACTGTTGTTGGGAATGGTCTTGTTGGGTTTGGTGTTTATCCCTGGGCTTGGCGTAGAAAAATACGGCGCGACTCGTTGGATAAGCTTAGGCTTTACCACCTTTCAGCCGTCGGAGATAGCTAAATTCGCCGTAGCGATTTTTATAGCTTCGCAAGTGTCCAAAAAGAGTGCAATCACCTTCAAAAATATGCTCGTCAGTCTATTGGCAATGGGCGCTACTTGCGTGTTGATAATGCTAGAGCCCAATATGTCAATCACTATGTGTGTGGGGCTGTCGTGCTTGATTATTTTATTCGTAGGTGGGGCTAAATTCAAACACTTTGCCATATTGGCATTGCCTCTCGTTGCGGTGGTGGTGCTTTTGATACTGATAGAGCCCTATCGTCTCAAAAGACTGACGGCTTTCTTCGACCCGTGGGCTTCTCCACTCGGCGAGGGGTATCAGCTCATTCAATCGTATTACGCACTGGGTAACGGCGGTCTATTCGGCGTGGGGCTATTCAACAGCAGACAAAAGTATTTATTTTTGCCTTTTGCCGAGAGCGACTTTATATTCGCGATAATTTGCGAAGAATTGGGCTGGGTAGGAGGAGTAGCAATAATGTGCGTGTATTGCGCTATCATCGTATGCGGTATAAGAATTGCTCTCAACGCTTCGACTCGTTTTGATACCTATCTTGCCGTTGCAATTACCGTGATAATCGCCGTGCAAACGCTGCTAAATATTGCGGTAGTGACGGGCGCTATCCCACCTACGGGACTGCCGTTGCCTTTTGTAAGCTACGGTGGAAGCTCGCTTGTGGTGTTTAGTTGTGCGGTGGGGCTTTTGCTCGGTGTATCGAGACAATCACAAGAGAGCGTTTTTTCTCATAAGATATACTAGTTTTGAGGTGATATGGCTCGTTACGTGATAGGTGGTGGCAATAGTCTACAAGGCAGTATAAGAATTAAGGGCGCCAAAAACAGCGCGCTAGCTTTGTTGTCCGCAAGTATTCTTACTCAAGACAAGGTAATTTTGAGAGATTGCCCCGACATCAGCGACATTGGTAATATGCTATCAATTCTCGGTGGACTTGGTTGCAAGTGCACCTTTGACAATATGGCGATTACGATAGACAGTAGCACTCTGGACAGTGCGGAGATTGAGAATAATACGGCTAAGAAGATTAGATCGTCTGTCTTTTTGCTTGGAGCAATGCTAAGTAGATGCAAGAGAGCAAAAATCGCCTATCCGGGCGGTTGCAACATAGGTCTTAGACCAATCGACATACATATAGACGGACTGAGGAAGCTCGGCGTGGAGATAATCGAAACTCAAGACGCTTTGGAATGCGACGCTACTCACGCTCACAGCGGATATATGCGACTCAAAATTCCTAGTGTTGGCGCAACGGAAAATCTCATTATGGCTAGCGTCTTTTTGCAAGGCAAGACGGTGATAGACAACTGCGCCAAAGAGCCTGAGATAGTTGATTTGCAAAATATGCTCGTGGCAATGGGCGCTAAGGTGAGCGGAGTCGAGGACGGTAGAGCCGTGATTGAGGGCGTTGAGTGCTTGCACGGCGTAGACTACACGGTTTTGCCCGATAGAATTGTTGCGGGGACTTATCTAATAGCAACGGCGATGTGCAAGGGCGAGATAACGTTGGACAACGTAAGATGGCAACATTTGGAAGCGTTGACGTCAAAACTTGCCAATAATAGTTGCAAAATTACCTACGAAGATGATAAAATAACCTTGTATTGCGATAGCGTGCTATCCAATCTTCCTTCGATATCTACGGGCTATTATCCCGACTTTCCTACCGATTTGCAGTCGCAGTACCTGGCAATGATGACGGTGGGTGGAGGTAGAGGCGAGATTGTAGAAAATCTATTCGAGGATAGATTTAAGGTCGCAAGTCAGCTTAGACTCATGGGCGCGCACGTCGATATCCAAGGCAACCGTGCAATCGTTGACGGCGTAAGTAGCCTAAAGGGTGCTACCGTCAAGGCGTGCGACCTAAGAGGCGGAGCTGCGTTGGTGCTCGCGGGGCTGGTTGCTAGGGGCACAACGATAGTGGAAGATATATATCATATAGACAGAGGATACGAGGATATGGCAACCGTTCTTACGAGTTTGGGTGCTGATATAAAGCGTATTTAGAGGTACACAATGAACAAAAGATTGACGATAATTTTCATCTCGCTCGCAGTCGTTGTACTGCTGGTTGTTTTGTCTTGCGTTATATTCATTATTGGCGACGTGCAAGTAGAGACTACGTCGGATTTGACTTTGACGGACGAACAAAAGGCTTCTATCGTCAACGACAGTCAAATTGCCAAGTATTCTTCTATCTTTGCTCTAAGCGAAGAAAAGGCTAGCGAGTATATAGAAATCAAACATCCAACTCTAAAAGTAGTGATGATAGAGCGCAAAGCACCCAACAAGGTCGTCATCAATATGACGGGTCGCACTGGCATATTTGCCGTTGCAACCGAGGGTGGATACGCTGTGTTCGATAGAGATCTCAAGCGTATCGACAACGTGAGCGATATAGACGACAAGTTTTTGTGCGCGGCTGACGGTATAGACCTTTCTAACGTTGGCGTAGGTCAGTTTTTGGACAATGACAAGCTTATAGCTATGATAAGGGCAGCGGAAGAGGTGTCCTTCGTCGGGGCAAGGTTCGGTGCGTTTTTTACCGATATGCAAGTGGGCGCAACCTACGTTGATTTGACCACCAACACGGGTGTGATTTTTAGACTTAACCTCAGCGACAATATCGGTACGATACTCAAGCAATGCTACAATTATTATCTCAACGCGGCAAGCGAGGCGCAAAAGTCGTCGGGATATATCTATCTCTCGGACAACGGATTTAAGCACGTTAGCTATCTGTGAGTCGAGCGTCGTGAGATTTTTGGATTGTCGAGTTTTACTTTATTGACAATCCAATATTTATTTATAATATCTTGACTAATATTTTTTTATAATATATAATGCTTTTATGGATAGAAACGTGGTCGTATTGGATATAGGCTCGGGTAAACTGACTTTTGCCGTTGGATATAAGACTTCTAGCGGAGTGTTCGTTATCAAAAATTTTGCCGACCTAAGATACAGCGGTTATTACGGCAAACAATTCGTCGAGCCCGATAGATTGGTTGACGACGTCAAGCAAGTCGTTGCCAATAGTGGCTACCAAGGCAAGCTCGATACGATATTTGTTGGTGTGCCTAGCGAGTTTTTGAGGGTAGAGAACAATTCGACTTATTCGTCTTTTGCCAAAGAAAGGACGATTAGCAGAGCAATCGTTGACCAGATGCACCAAGATGGCAATATCTTCAACAAAGACCGTCGTAGCGTTGTCATCAATTCTTCTGCCAATGATTACGTTATCAACAATTCGCAGTCCACGCTTTCGCCTATCGGTATGCGAGCAACTAGTCTAAGAGCCAATCTCAGCTATACCTATTGCATGCAAGAGTTTATTGACAAAATGGACGGCGTTTTGAATGTGTGCGGCTTTTCCAAGGTCAACTACGTGGGTGGAATGCACGCAATAGCCAACCAGCTCATACCACAACGCGAGCGCGTCAAAGGTGCGGTATTGGTGGACGTAGGCTTTGTCAACGCATCCTTTGGCTACGTCAAGGGCGACGGGCTAAGCTATCTTTCGTCCATAGGCGTGGGTGGTGGAAATATTGCCGACGACCTAGCTTACTCAATGGGGGTAGACTTTGACGATGCGTACGAATTTTTTGGCAAAATCAATCTCAACCAAGACCCTGACGACGATGCCGTTTATACGATAAGGTCGGGTGGAGAAACGTTAGCTTTCGGCGCACGCGACGTCAACGAAATTGTCTACAATAGGCTCAAGACCTTTGCCGATTGGATAACGGGACAATTGCAAGTGATGGACAAAACGCTAGACAAAGACACGCCGTTGTATATTACGGGCGGTTCGCTCACTTCGATTAGAGGAGCGATCGACTATCTTACTAGGTGCATAGATATGCCTATAGAGGTATTGACGGCTGACTTGCCGCAATACAATCAAGCAAAATATTCTTCGACTATCGCTATGCTCGACGTAGCGTCGGAAATATACAATTCCCAAAGCATTTGGAAAAAAATCTTTGGTTGAAGGGAGGTTTAGTTTTATGGATGATTCCGTTTATTCTTACGAAAATTCCGTCGTCAAAATCAAAGTATTTGGCGTAGGTGGCGGTGGTAACAACGCCGTCAACAGAATGGTTGACGCAGGCATTCAAAGCGCGGAATTCGTGTCTATCAACACCGACAAACAGATTCTTCGCCTTTCTAATGCAAAAAAGACCATTCAAATAGGCGAAAAACTTACTCACGGCTTCGGTGCGGGTGCTGACCCTAAGATTGGCGCCAAGGCTGCCGACGAGTCTAGAGATTTGATAAGACAAGAGCTCGAAGGCGTTGATATGCTGTTCATCACGGCAGGCATGGGAGGCGGTACCGGTACCGGAGCTTGTCCTGTCATTGCCAGCATCGCCAACGAAATGGGCATTCTTACCGTTGCAGTCGTTACGACGCCTTTTAGGTTTGAGAATACTCGCAGAATGAAAAACGCGATTGAGGGTATCAACAATCTTCGCAACTACGTGGACACCTTGCTTGTCGTTCCTAACCAAAAACTGCTCGAAGTGCTCAGTCAAGATACCAATATGTTGGATGCCTTTATCGAAGCCGACGAGGTTTTGCGCAAGGCAATACAAGGTATCAGTGACCTTATCGTCAAGCCTGCGCTTATCAATCTCGACTTTGCCGACGTGCGTTCTATCATGAAGATGAAGGGTATGGCTCACATGGGTATCGGCGTGGCTGAAGGTCCTGACAAAGCCGTCAACGCGGTCAAGCAAGCGGTTATGAGTCCTATCCTTGACACCAATATTGCGGGAGCAACGGGCATTATCGTCAACGTCAAGGGCGGTACGACGCTCAAGCTTAGCGACGTAAGCACCGCGTGCGACCAAGTAAAGACTGCGGTAGGCGATGACGCCAACATTATTTTCGGCGCCGATATTGACGAGAATATGGGCGACAAAATTCAAGTTACTCTCATTGCCACGGGCTTCGAGCCAGAGGCTGTAGAGGTCAAGTCTACACCAAAAACGCAATCTACGCCTATTTCTAACGACGAGTTCCAAAGAAGATTTTTTGGTGAGCAACCTCGCCCAGCAGGTGCAAATATGGAGCAACCTCCTCAAGAAGGTTACGTTCCAAAGCCTTTGGGCTACGACAACAATACTTATACGCCACCAACACCTACTTATATTCCGCCTAGACCCGTTGCGCCTAATCCAACTGTAGAGGACAACGGCAGTGACAAAAACGACAACGGCGGTTTTAGAGGTCCTTCCTTCTTGAGAAGACTTCAAAAACGCGACTGATTGTTACAAGGCAATTTTTTACAAATTATTACTTCCGTCCGACACGGACGGAAGTTTTTTTTGACGTCTTGGCAGTATAATACGTCTATGCAAGTGTACGTTGAGGTAATTTTGCTTGTCAATTTGTTTATCGGTGGCTTTATCCTTGCTCTTACCGATATGTTGGTCAAATGCAAAGTCAGCTTTGTAAGAGTATGCTTGGGCGCGCTTATAGGAGCAATTTTTGCCGTCGTTTATCCCTATATCGAATGGAACGGGGTGTGGGTAGTCAAAATATTACTTGCGCTCGTTATGGTAGCAGTCGGGGCGAGATACAACAGCTTAGCTCATTATTTTTCGGCGGTAGTAGTATTTTTTGCCATCACGTTTTTGCTTGGCGGGGTGGCGTTTGGAAGTAGCTATATATTCGGCAAGCCGATATTCGACAGTAGCGGATACGTTTCGCTTTTTGTCGGTATGGGACTGGTATTCGTATTGTGCTCGTCGAGGATAATTTGGAAGCATATTGTGCTCGCTAGGCGAAAAAAGAGTCTTTCTTGTGAGGTTTTGCTAATAAAGGGCGACGTCCGATTGAAGACGACAGCGTTTTGGGATAGTGGCAATAGACTGTATTATCGCGATTATCGCCCCGTAATGATGATAGATAACGAGGTTTATAGGCAGTTATATCAAGACGATAACGCGCGTAAAATGTCTATGAAAGTCAATACCGTCAACGGCAAATGCGAAATCGAGCTTAGAGAACTTGACCAAATGATAATGCTAGATAGTGGCAAGAGCTATCGCAACGTAGTCGTTGGCGTGAGCAAAACGCCATTGGGCGAGTACGGAATGCTGTTACATAGCGAGATATAGGAGGGATTATGCTCAAAAAATTTTTGTATTGGGTGCTAGGAATTTTCGGCTTGGACAATCACGTGGACTACATAGGCACGGGAGAGGTTTTGCCCAACCCGCTTGATAGCGAAGACGAGCTAAAAACAGTCGAAAGGTTGATGAAAGGCGACGAAGAAGCTAGAAAAAAGCTAATAGAGCACAATCTTAGACTGGTGATTTACATCGCCAAAAAATTCGACAATACGGGTATAGATATCGAGGACTTGATATCGGTAGGCACGATAGGACTTATCAAAGCCGTCAACAGCTTTAAGTTGGACAAGCAAATCAAGCTGGCAACTTACGCAAGCAGATGTATCGAAAACGAAATACTCATGTACTTGCGCAAAACCGTCAAGTCGAGAGGTGACGTTTCGCTTGACGAACCGCTCAACGTGGATTGGGACGGCAATACGCTTTTGCTTAGCGACGTGCTCGGCACCGATAGCGACGTCGTATCCCAAAACGTCGACCAAGAGGCAGATAGAGATATCTTGCGCAAGTCGCTGGACGTGCTGACGCCTAGAGAAAGGCAAATAATCAAGATGCGCTTCGGCATACTCGGCACTCAAAAAAAGACTCAAAAGGAAATAGCCGATATGATGGGCATATCGCAGTCTTACATATCGAGATTAGAGAAGAAGGTCATGGGAAAACTAAAAAAAGAAATATCCAAAATGGTATAGTTTTTTTTGTTTTTACCCAAAATCTATATACACTTAATAATTCACGAGTAGAAAAGTTGAATAAAACTCCGTGCATAATGGCGACTACATAAGGAGAAAATATGCACAGAGTAGAAATATGTGGTCTAAACACTTCTTCTTTGCCTAAACTTAGCAACGAAGAGAGTATGCAACTGTTGCAAGCAACCAAAGCAGGCGACAAAAAAGCAAAAGAAAAGTTCGTGCTAGGCAATATTCGCTTGGTTTTGTCTGTTGTTCAACGCTTTGGCAACAAGGCTTCCAGCGACGACCTTTTTCAAGTGGGTATGGTGGGATTGATGAAGGCGATTGACGGGTTTGATAGCAAATTCAACGTTAGATTTTCCACCTACGCAGTGCCTATGGTGGTGGGCGAAATTAGACGTTTTGTCAAAGAAAGCAGTGGTATCAAAGTCAGCCGTTCTCTAAGGGATATTGCCTACAAAGCCCTCAAAACACGAGAAAATATCGAGACCAATCAAGCTCGTATTCCAACGCTGATGGAAGTAGCTCAAGAGATTGACGTGCCTCTCAAAGACGTGGTGTGCGCTCTCGACGCCGTAAGCGACACGATATCTTTGCAAGAGCAAGTCTACAACGACGGTGAGGACAATACTTCTATCATCGACCAAATAGGCGATAGCTCACAGTCGGAAGAGTTGTGGACGGATAGGTTTTGCGTCAAAAACGCGCTTTCCGCTCTAACCGACAAAGAAAGACAAGTCATTTTGCTTAGATATTACGGTGGCAAAACGCAAGTGGAGATTTCTAGAGGAATGGGCATATCCCAAGCTCAAATCAGTAGACTAGAAAAAAACGCCCTATCCAAAATGAAAGTCTTGTGTCAATAACATATTGCCGTCTAATCCCTCATACAATAGCGTGAGGGATTTATTTTGGGAGAATTATCGTTTTGTGAACTAAAAAATAGGGAAGTCGTCAACGTGTGCGACGGCAAACGCCTAGGGAGAATTATAGATATGTGCTTTAACAAGTTAGGACATATCACAGGCTTCGTCGTCCCGGGTGACAAAAAAATTATCAAATGCGTCTCCGGCAACGACAGTATCTTTATTCCTTGGAAGTGCATCGTCAAGATTGGAGAGGATACAATTTTGGTGGAGTTGGACGACGGTTTACCCCCATGTTAGCCCCAAACGCCGAATATACGTCGCAATACTTTGTCAAGCGGTAATTTTTCTCACTCACGTACACCAAGTACGCTCGTTTCGATAAAATCACCGCTTTTCGCGTCTTGCTCGCATCTTCGGCGTTTGGAGAATATTTGCTACTTAGTGGTTATCAAGCATATATTTTTGCTTACATATCTACCGTCAAAACTATTCTAACATACTTTTTTTTAGACAACTTTTCTCACTCACGTACGCCAAGTACGCTCGTTTCGATAAAATTACCGCTTTTCGCGTCTTGCTCGCATCTTCGCGTTTGGATAAATAGAGAATGAATTGCTTCTTGCGAAGCGTGAATTGCAACAAGTTGCATGAATTGCACCGACTGTGTATGTAATCTTATCTTCTTAAATTTTTGCGTTTATCAACTTTGTATTTGTCTAAATAATTGCCATAATATGGACAATTTTGCTATTTTGTGCTACAATAATAAAAAATAGCATCGGAGAGTTATATGAAGTGCATTTATTGTGGTTGTCTTGACGACAAGGTTATTGATAGCCGTGTGAGCGATGACGGAACGTCAATCAGGAGACGTAGAGAGTGCCTTGGTTGTGGCAAGAGATATACGACTTACGAGACGGTTGAGACTACGCCGATTATGGTAGTCAAAAAGTCGGGTTGTAGGCAACAGTTTGCCAGCGCCAAAATTAAGCAAGGCATCGTCAAAGCGTGCGAAAAACGTCCTGTGTCTATGAACGATATAGATAGACTCGTCAACGAAATCGAGATGAAAATCCACAACAATTTTGACGGCGAAGTTACCACGTCGCAGATAGGCGAGTACGTTATGGAAGGGCTCAAAGAGCTCGACGACGTAGCATACGTAAGATTTGCCGCAATCTATAGACAGTTTAAGGACATCAATAGCTGGCTTAGCGAAATACAAGAAGTGCTCAAAACCAAAAAGTAATCATAAACAACCGCCAAGGGCGGTTTTTTGTTGCAATTGCTTATATTTTTCGACAAAATTGCTTATAAATTTTTCTCTTTGAGAATAGTATGTTGCAAGGAGAAAATTATGTTGTTGAGTGCTTTGTTTGCGTTGTTTAGCAACGTATTATTTTTTACAGGTTACGTAGAAAGGCAAAACTCGTTTGCCATGCCTCTTGACGAAAAGACCGAGCAAGAATTGCTAGAAAAAATGTGGGCGGGCGATAGTAGAGCAAAGGAAGAACTAGTCAAGCACAATATGCGCCTCATTGCTCACGTAGCCAAAAAGTACGCCGGTTGCAACGACAACGACGAGCTTATCTCGGTTGGCTCGATAGGTCTGGTCAAAGCCGTCAACACCTACAGCAAAGGCAAAGGCACGCGCTTTGCAACCTACGCCAGCAAGTGTATCGAAAACGAAATTTTGATGATGCTTAGAAGCACCAAAAAGCTCAAAGCCAATAGGTCGCTATACGAGCCGGTAAGCTATGACAAAGACGGCAACGAAGTATTACTAATTGACCTACTTAGCTTAGACGAGGAGAGCTTGGTGGGTAAAGTCGAAGCCGATATCGTCAAAGAAAGGTTGCAAAGTATAGTCAAAGAGCAGCTTGACGAGAGAGAATACGAGATAATTTGCTTAAGATACGGGCTCAACGACATGGAGCAACTCACCCAGCGCGAGATTGCCAAAAAGTTTGAGATATCCCGTTCTTACGTGTCGAGGATAGAGACCAAAGCCCTCAAAAAATTGAGAGCTTATATGAACGCCAACAAAATATCCTTTTTGTGAACACGCCTATTTGACAAAAATCTAAAAAAATGCTATATTGCTAATGGAGATAGTCGGATGTTCGCAAGCTTTGCTTGAGGAAAGTCCGAGCACCGCAAGGCAGAGTGCTGGCTAACTACCAGTCAGGGTGACCTGAAGGAAAGTGCAACAGAAATAGACCGCCCGCAAGGGTAAGGATGGAAAGGCGAGGTAAGAGCTCACCGTCCCCAAGGTGACTTGGGGAGCAATGTAAACCCCACTCGGTGCAAGAGACAATGACAATCGGTAGCCTGCCGGTCAGACAATCGCTCGAACGCACTGGCAACAATGCGTCTAGATAGATGAACATCGATTACAGAACTCGGCTTATAGATTATCTCCACACCCGTCAGGGTGATTTTTTTTGTAATTTTCTAAGTATTGACATAGTTTTGACATATCTTTTGTGTCCATTAAAGTATTGAACGTCTAATTGAAATATTAGGCGCGTTTAGTTTAATCTTTATCTTCTTATCAAATTATAATTGAATATGTTTGTACGTTTGCTAGGTGCGAATAATTGCGATTGTAATTGACTTAACAATTGTTAGATAATATAATTATATTATGAATACTTTGTTTGACACAATAGCCCAAAAATCGGCGCCTCTTGCCGAAAGAATGAGACCTACCTCGCTTGACGACTTCGTGGGACAAAGCCACATTGTCGGCAAGGGTAGTTTGCTACGCAGAGCCATTATGACCGACACCTTGGGCAGTTGCATATTTTACGGACCACCGGGGTGTGGTAAAACAACTCTTGCCAATATCATCGCCAACACGACTAGCAGTAGATTTGTTAAGCTCAACGCCGTGTCTAGCGGAATAGCCGAAGCCAAAAAAGTCATTGACGAAGCCAAGACAGAGTTGGAACTTTATGGCAAAAAGACCTATCTTTTGCTTGACGAGTGCCATAGGTGGAATAAGGCACAGTCCGACTGCATGCTTGCGGCAATAGAGCAAGGACATATCATATTTATCGGCTCAACTACCGAAAATCCTTTCGTTTCTATGACCAAGGCCATCGTGTCGAGGTGCAGAATTTTTGAGTTTAAAAAATTGAGCGACGAAGACTTAATCAAGGCTATCAATAGAGCAATAACCGACAAGAGCGACGGACTCGGCAACTACGATTTGACCGTTACCCCCAAGGCTCTAAGTCACTTCGTGTGGGCGAGTGACGGCGACGTGAGAGTTGCGCTCAACGCTTTGGAACTTGCTTGTTGTTCGACGACGCCGGACAAAGATGGCAAGATTGTCATAGACGAGGAGATTGCTTCTCAGTCTATTCAAAAAAAGGCTTTATGCGTGGACGAGAGTCTATATTACGATATGATTTCCGCATTTTGCAAGTCGCTGAGAGGTAGCGATAGCGACGCCGCGCTCTATTGGGCTGAGAGGCTTATTCAAGCGGGTTGCGACCCAATGCTTATACTTAGACGACTAGTCGTGCACAGTAGTGAGGACGTGGGTATGGCTGACCCTAGAGCGTTGGTCGTTGCGACTTCGGCACTGACTGCATTCAAAAATCTAGGGCTTCCCGAGGGCAAAATTCCAATGTACGAGGCAATTATCTACGTATGCGAAGCGCCTAAGTCTAACAGTGTGGTGAGGGCAAAATACGCGGTAGAAGAGACCGTAGCGACCAAGAGCGACGATGAAGTGCCGTATTATCTCAGGGACGCCAACTACAAGCTAGAGAAAGTACAAGGATACAAATATCCGCACGACTTTGGGGGTTGGGTGGAACAACAATATTTGCCCGACTCGCTCAAGGACGAGAAGTTCTACGAGCCGTCAAGCAACGGAGAGGAGCAAGGTATGTTCCGCTCTAAGATAGAGAAAAAAGTCAAAAAGAACAGGTGAATTATGTTACAAATTACCAATCTTAGCAAAAAATACGCAAACAGTGACGTATACGCTGTGCAAGACGTGACCTTTGAGGTCAAAGAGGGAGAAGTTTTCGGCTTTTTGGGACCTAACGGCGCGGGAAAATCAACTACTATCAAATGTCTTATGGGCATTTTGCCTTTTGATAGCGGTAGCATCGTGCTCGACGGCAAAAATCTACAAGAAGACCCTATCGCCGTCAAGTCAAATATAGGCTACGTGTCCGACAATCATCTAATGTACGACAAACTGACGGCGAGAGAATACGTAGACTTCATGGCTGATATGTTCAAAGTCGGCGTCAACGACCGCAAGAGCCGTGTAGATAAATTGCTCGAAATATTCGAACTCGGCGACGTATATGACAAGTCAATCAGTACCTTTTCTCACGGTATGAAACAAAAGATTTGTGTCATCGGCGCGTTGGTACATAAGCCAAAACTTTGGGTGCTTGACGAGCCTTTGACGGGACTTGACCCAAAATCGGCGTTTATACTCAAAGAATTGATGAAGGAGCACGTCAAAGAGGGTAACAGCGTATTCTTCTCATCTCACATGCTTGAGGTGGTAGAGAAGGTGTGCGACAAGATTGCCATAATTGACAAAGGAAAATTGCTTTTGGTATCGGATATGGACAAATTGCACGACAACGCAAGTCAGTTGTCGCTCGAAGAATTCTTCTTGTCCGTTACCAATGCCGATAGCGAGCCCGACGTGGACTTTGACTGATAGGAGGGGTTATGTACAACTTTTGGACTTTGACCAAATTTAACTTGTCCTACTATCTCAAACCTCGCTTCGAAAACGCCAAGGACAAGCGAAAATTTATCGTTAGCGCGATAATCTTGATATTGGTATTTGCCATGCCTCTTGCAATGATGGTCTATACTATCTACAATGCCGCAAGCATGGCTATTCAAATGAATATCGTAGCCGACTTTATCTCGGTTATGTTGCTTGCTTCTCAGATAGCCGTGCTATTTATGGGTATGGCGTCTTACCTACAAATTATGTATTTTGGTAACGACAACGAGATACTTATGACTTTGCCCGTCAAGCCGTCGGCAATCTATTTGTCCAAGCTTATCGTCGCTCTTTTCAACAACTTGATTATTTCGACAATTATAATTTTGCCGTCGCTCGTCACTATTGCTGTTGCGTTCGTAAGACAGGGCTTTGAGTTTGGTGCAGAATACTACGTTTTGATACCTTTTGCATTGATATTCATACCGCTTTTGCCACTTTTGATAATTTCGGTACTGTCCTTCCCAATTATGAAGATTGTGTCGTATTTCAAAAAGCACCCGACTATCTCCGCTTTGATAACCGCGCTATTGACGGTTGGTATCGTTTTGGCGATTTATTTGCCGTCTATGGCTATGGGAAATGACGTCGAAGGTGATATCAGTGGCACGCTCATCGGGGTAATGTCCAAGCTCGGTAGATATTTTTATCCTACCTTTTGCTTTGCGCTTGCAATGGTAGGCAATCAAATAGCCAAAAACCTTGCTATTTTCTTTGCGATTACTATCGTTGCGCTTGCTATAGGCGTATTGACTTCGCTGTTGTTCTATAGGTCTACGCTATCCAAGATGTCTGAGGGAGGAGGCGTATCGTCTAGCGAAAAGAAGGTCAAGTCTGCAGAGCCTATGTCCACCAAAAAGGCTCTCGTGTTGAGAGAGCTCAAAGGCGTCATGAGGGATCAATCTATCGCCATTCAAACCTTTATGATGCTGATTATGGCACCTGCTATGCTACTTATCTCTGCCTTTATGAGTCGCAACTCTTCACCCGAAGAAGGAGAAACATTTTGTATGGGCATGTTTGAACTAGGCATGAGCTTCTTCTACAGCTTTATGATGATTGGCGGTATGAACTACATGTCGCTCATTGGTATATCTAGAGACAGAGAGCAGCTCTCTATTGCCAAAACTTTGCCTGTCACTTCTAAACAAATTCTTCAAGCCAAGCTTACGCTTAGTGACTTGACGGGGCTATTGGCTGTGATTTTGTCGGGCGTTGTGTTTGCACTCGTGTCCTCTACAACTTGGTATAACAAGATTTTGTATATAATTGGCGTGTTTGCTTGCACTTGGCCACTCAACTGCTTTTGCTTGATGCGCGACGTCAAAGCACCTAACCTCAAGTGGACCAATATCAAACAAATCAGCAAGAACAATATGGGTACGCTCGTTCCTATGATGATATGCGTTGGCGCAGGTATAGCCGTGATGATACTCGGCATAACTATGTCGTTTTTGCCTATTCAAGAGTGGCTTATGTCGCTCATTTTCTGGGCTGTAGTTGCGGTAATCGCCGTAGTATTTTTCTTCATTTTCCGTTTTAGAAAAATGGACAAAATGGTTGAGTATTTTGATAATATAGAGATATAAGGAGAATTATGAAGCATCTTAGTATAGATCTTGGAGACGTAAGAATTGGCTTAGCTACTAGCGATATTATGGGTATTATCGCTACGGGGCTAGAAACTTATAAGAGAGTCGAACCCGACAAAGATATAGATTATATCGCTAAACTTGTCAAAGACCTCGGAGTGGGCGTAGTAGTGATTGGACTTCCCGTCAATATGGACGGAAGCAGTGGCGAAAGAGTGCAAAAAGCCAAAGATTTTGGCGAGCTATTGTCCCAAAAGATTGACGCAAAAATCGACTATCAAGACGAAAGGCTAACCACCGTCACTAGCGAAAGAATGCTGATTGAGGCAGGTGTTAGACGAGAAAAACGCAAGCAAGTCATCGACAAAATCGCCGCAACGATTATTTTGCAGACCTATCTCGATTGCCACGCTCGTTGATTGCAACTTGAGTATGTCGGCTAAGCTTATATTTGCAAAAAATATGTCAAATTTAGTTAAAACTTAGAGATAACTATTGACAAATGCAAAGTATGGATATAATATAAAATAAACTATGGAGGTGTGATATGTCAGAAGAAATTAAGGACGAAATGATGGAAGAAGACGAAATTATTACGCTTGTAGGCGACAATGGCGAAGAGGTAGAATTTAACCATATTGCCACGCTCGATTACAAAGATGATTGGTATATCTTTTTGCAACCGGTAGAACTCGGAGACCTCGAAGAGGACGAGATGCTTATTTTCAAAATCGAGAGCGACGAAGAGGGCAACGATTTGTTCGTGCCTGTAGAAGATGAAGAACTCATCAACGCCGTATACGCCGAGTACGAAAAAGAATTTGAATGTAACTGCGATGGCGATTGCGATTGTGAAGGCGGTTGCGATTGCGGTTGCTGCGACTAAAAATAATTTTGTTTTGATAAGGCGCCCGATATCGGGCGTCTTTTTTGGATATATTTATATAAAAGCACTCAAAATTCCTTGCCAATACCGTTCAATTATGGTATACTCTCAAAAGACAAAACACCTAAAGAGTAGTACCGTGCGGTTGCTTTGACCAAAAGTTGCACGATACGTAGGCTTTGGGGAAGAAAAAACAAGGAGAATTTTTTATGGCAGTAGTAACAATGAAAAGCCTTTTAGAGGCTGGCGTGCACTTTGGTCACCAGACCAAAAAGTGGAATCCTAAGATGGCTAAGTACATCTATTCTTCAAGAAACGATATTCATATCGTTGACCTTGCACTCTCGGTTGAGCAAGTAGAGAAAGCTTATGCTTTCGTTAGAGACGTTGCCAAAGAAGGCAAGTCTATCTTGTTCGTAGGCACCAAGAAGCAAGCTCAAGACGCTATCAAGGACGAAGCAATTCGTTGCGGTATGTTCTACATGAACGACAGATGGCCGGGTGGTACCCTTACCAACTTCAAGACTATCAAGACCCGTATCGAAAAACTCAACAAAATCAATCAAATGGAAGCAATCGGTCAATTTGACCTTCTCCCTAAGAAGGAAGTTGCCGAACTCAAAAAACTCCGTGACAGTCTCGAATCCGAGTTTGGCGGAATTAAGAATATGAACGGTTTGCCAGGCGCAATGTTCGTAGTTGACATCAACAACGAAAAGATTGCCGTTCAAGAAGCTAGAAAGCTCGGCATACCAGTAGTAGGTCTCGTAGATACCAACTGTGACCCTGATATGGTTGACTACGTAATCCCTGGCAACGACGACGCAATCAGAGCTATCAAGCTTATCGCAAGCATTATGGCTAACGCAGTTATCGAAGCTAGAGAAGGTATCACTTTCTCGGTAGATGAAGAAGAAGAGGGCGAAGAAGCTGTTGAAGCTAAAGAAGAAGCTCCTCAAGAAGTTGACGCAGAATAATAAGGAGAAATAATATGGCATTTACAAACAAAGACGTTATGGACCTCCGTGCAAAGACCGGCGTAGGTATGATGGACTGCAAAAAGGCACTTACCGAGGCTGACGGAGATATGGAAAAGGCTGTAGAAATTCTCAGAGAAAAGGGAATGGCTACCAGCGTAAAGAGAGCAGGCAAAATTGCTTCGCAAGGTATCGTAGAAGCTTACACCCAAGGCAACGTTGCAGTGCTTTTGGAAGTAAACTGCGAGTCCGACTTCGTTGCTCGTGGAGCTCAATACAAAGATTTTGTAGTAGAAGTTGCTAAGTATATCGCAAGCAACGACGTGGCTGACGTAGAGCAAGTTAAGACTGCTATGGCTGACCTTCTTGCAGAGACTATCGCCAAAATCGGTGAAAAGATTGATATCAGAAGATATGCAAAATACGTAGTTGGCGCAGACACCAAGGTTGACACCTACATTCACATGGGTGGTAAAATCGGCGTAGCAGTTGAGACCAGTGCCAACGCTTCCGACGAGCTTACTCACGATATCGCACTTCAAATCGCAGCTGCAAGCCCACTTTACGTAGGCGTTGCCGACGTTCCTGCGGCTGAGGTAGAGAAAGAAAGAGAAATTCAAAAGGCTACAGCACTCAACGACGAAAAGAACGCCAACAAGCCTCCTCAAGTAATTGAGAAGATGGTAGAAGGCCGTATCAACAAATTCTTCAAAGAGATTTGTTTGGTAGAACAACCTTTCGTCAAAGACCCTGCAGTTGCCGTTAAGCAAGTGCTCAAGAATGCTGGTGACGTACAAGTTATCAAGTTTACTCGTTTCGTAATGGGCGAAGGACTCGAGAAGAAAGAAGAGAATCTTGCCAACGAAGTAGAAGAGCAAATAGCAAAAGCAAAAGCTAACAACTAATAATTGTTAAGGGAAACGATTTTGTTTCCCTTTTTTATGACGAATAACGCGCATAAGGAGAATTTTATGTACAAGAGAGCGATTATCAAGCTGAGCGGAGAGGCTTTGGCGGGAGAAAAGGGCTTTGGCATCGACCAAAGCGTAGTAGAATACGTAGTAAGCCAAATTAAGAAGGTTACCGAAATGGGTATCGAAGTTGGACTTATTATCGGTGGCGGTAACTTTTGGAGAGGTCGTCAAGCGCCAACTATGGATAGATCGGCAGCCGACCACATGGGTATGCTTGCCACAGTCATGAACTCTCTAGCTATGCAAGACGCTTTGGAAGCTGCGGGAATACCTACGAGAGTGCAGACGGCATTGACTATCACTAGAGTAGCCGAGCCTTATATTCTTCGTAAGGCGCTTAGACACTTCGAAAAAGGTAGGGTAGTTATCTTTGCTTGCGGTACGGGCAATCCATTCTTCAGCACCGATACGGGAGCTGCTTTGAGAGCTGCAGAAGTCAACGCCGACGTATTGTTGTGCGCTAAGAATATCGACGGCGTATACGATAGCGACCCAAGAAAAAATCCTGACGCTAAGAAACTGGATGAGATTGCATATATCGACGTCATCAAAAAGGGCTTGCAAGCTATGGATACAACTGCAATATCGCTGTGTATGGAAAATAATATCCCTATCATCGTATTTGCCCTCAACGAGCAAGATAGCATAGTCAAGGCTGTAAACGGAGAAAAAATTGGCACTATTATCAAATAGTTTTGTCAGAGTTTAAACAAATAGCCTCGGGCTAAAGCCTAAAATCAAATTGAGATTATGACCTTCAAAAATTACTTTTTTGAGGGTCATTTTTTAAAATTATTATGAATTATTAGCTATTTTATAATAATTTTGACAAATATATAAATATTTGTTATCTATTTGATAAATAAAACCATACGACAATCAATCTGCCAAATCGCTACTATCGTATATTTGCTAGATTTGTTTTGCCGTGATAACGTAAGCTTGTCGATTGACGCGCAAAAATATTTGAGCAAATAATATTGTAAAAAGTCATTATATTTGATATAATGCTATATATAATTATTTAAGGAGTATCTTATGAGTTACGAAAGTATTGAAGTATTAGAATTGTTTGACGAATTTGACACTAGACTTGCCAAGAGTTTGGATAGCCTCAAACACGAGTTTATGACGCTCAAAGCGGGAAGAGCCAACGCTCACGTTCTCGACAAAGTTACCGTCGACTATTACGGAACCCCTACGCCTATCAAACAAGTGGGTAATATAACCATACCCGAAGCTAGAGTATTGATGATTAGCGTGTGGGATACGAGTATTCTCAAAGACGTAGAAAAGGCATTGATAGCCGCAAATCTCGGTATGACGCCTAACAATGACGGAAAAAATATACGTTTGATTTTCCCTGAGCTAACTCAAGAGAGAAGAAAGGATCTCGTCAAGCAAATCAAGGCTACTGCCGAAAGTATTAAAGTTCAAATGCGCAACGCACGCCGTGACATCAACGACGGCATCAAAAAGCTCAAAAAGGACAATCTCATCTCGGAAGACGAAGTGAGTACTTACGAAAAGGACGTTGACAAGCAACTTGCCGAAAAGATTGAGCTTGTGGACAAACTTACCAAAGAAAAAGAACAAGAAGTAATGAGCGTTTGATAAAACTATGAGGTACGACGTTTTGAGACAAGTCGTATTTTCGTTACTATTGCGTCTTAATTCATCTAACGTTGATTATTTGGAGTATATATGGTTGAAAACAACAAAATTCCCGTGCACGTAGCCTTCATTATGGACGGCAACGGCAGGTGGGCAAAAGAAAGACTGCTTCCTCGCAAAATGGGTCACAGGGAAGGCGTCAAAGCTATGAAAAGAATGATAAGCGAATGTGACGCTATGGGCATTCGTTACGTTACTTTTTATGCGTTTTCTACCGAAAATTGGGCAAGACCTCAAGAAGAAATTGACGAATTGTTTGATCTTATCAAGAAGTTTGCAGATGGAGAATTGCAAGAATATAGCAACAAAGGCTATAGAATACGCATTTTGGGTGACGTGACTCAACTGCCCGAACCTACCAGAGAGGCTTTAGAAAAAATAGTCGATACTTCCAAGGACAATAGCGGAATGTGCGTCAGCGTGGCTATCAACTACGGCGGTAGACAAGAGATAGTCAACGCAGTCAACTACGTTATTCAGTCCGGCATAACCCAAATCGACGTGGACAGTATGAGCGATTGCATGTACACTTACGGCATTCCCGACCCCGACGTAATCGTCAGAAGCGGTGGCGAAAAGAGGCTAAGCAACTTTTTGATATGGCAATGCGCGTATAGCGAACTCATCTTTTTGGACAAATATTGGCCGGACTTCGACCGTAGCACGTTAGAAGAGATATTAGCCGAATACGCTAAGAGAGACAGGCGTTTTGGCAAGATAGCGAGGTTGACTTGATATGTGGAAACGAATTGCCACGGCAGTGGTATTGTTGGGTATAGTGCTTGGCACTTTGCTTGGTCTTAGGCAGATAGAAGTTGCCTTTGCCGACCTAGTCGGCGTGTTGGTATGCGTTTTGGGCGTATACGAGATGTACAACGCATTGAAACAGGCGGGATACAGTCCCGTGGGGCTAGCGCTTTTCTTTTCGGCGGCAACGATTTATCCCGCTACGTATTTTTTGGGTGAAAAGGGAATAATCGCATCGGTGCTTTTGGCAGTAATGATTGCGATAGTTTACTTCACTTTTTCCAAGAGGCTCGAGCTCAAAGACTTGTTTGCGACCATAGGCGTTATCGTATATCCCGTTTTGCTATTTTCTCCGTTTTTCGTTCTCAACCATTCGCAATACGGAATGTTGGCAATAATGCTGACATTGCTTGTACCTATTTTGACGGATACTATGGCGTACTTCGTCGGAATAACCTTCAAAGGACCAAAACTTTGCCCTACGATAAGTCCAAAAAAGACTATTTCGGGAGCAATAGGCGGTGTTTTGGGCGGAATACTAGGCGCAATGATAGTTTTCGTACTATTTGACTATACTCAATGTATGTCGGCGTTCAAAAACGTAGGTATGCTCACGTTGACCGACAGTCTAGTCAAGTCTGGAATAATTTACGCAGTAATCGGGCTTGTCGGCGGTGTGATTTGCGAGCTGGGCGATTTGGGCGCTAGCTCTATCAAACGTAAGGCGGGCATCAAAGACTTTGGCAAAATATTCCCCGGACACGGTGGAATGATGGATAGACTAGATAGCATCTTGTTCATGCTTCCTATCGTGTACGTAACTATCTCGCTCATCACGAGATAACGATTAAAATACATACGATTTTGCAAAATTATTGACGCAAAATACTCGTAACTCAACGGCAAAAACGTTTTGCAATATCATATTAGTTTTATTTTGGTTGGCGTATGGCAAAAAAAAGAGTAGTGATTTTGGGTAGCACGGGTTCGATAGGCACGCAAGCCTTAGAAGTCGTTAGACGTTATCCCGACAAACTTTCGGTTGTCGGGCTATGTTGCAATACCGATATTGATACGCTTGCTAAACAAATACAAGAGTTCAAACCGCTTTTCGTAGCAGTCGGCGACGAGCAAAAAGCGCAAGAATTGTCCTCAAATACGGGCATAATCGTATGGGGCGGTGACGACGGCGTCAACGCTTTATCTACGGTTGAATGCGACGTCGTACTCAACGCTTTGGTTGGTATTCGCGGTCTAGAGCCGACTATCAACGCAATCAACGCGGGTAACGACGTAGCCCTTGCCAACAAGGAAACGTTGGTTGCGGGCGGTGATATAGTAATGCCTCTTGCTAAGCAAAAAGGGGTAAAAATATTGCCCGTAGATAGCGAACATAGCGCTATTTGGCAATGCAAGGGCTTTGAGCTAGACAAAAAAGTTAAGCAAATTATTCTTACGGCTAGCGGTGGTGCGTTTAGAGATATGACCAAGGAGCAAATTGCTTGCGCCAAGGCTTGCGACGCACTCAAGCACCCTACCTGGAATATGGGTAGTAAAGTTACGATTGATAGTGCGACTCTAGTCAACAAAGGACTTGAAATCATCGAAGCAAAGCACCTTTTCGGCGTTGAAGCCAAGGACATAGCCGTATATATTCACCCTAAGAGCATAGTGCATAGTATGGTGCGTTTCGACGACGGCAGTATATCGGCGCAGATGAGTTATCCCGATATGAAGTTGCCTATTACGCTTGCTTTGCTATATCCCGAAAGGGGCAATTACGACTTTTCGCCTCTAGAGTTGGACGGGCTAGACCTCACGTTTTCTGCGCCTGACTTGGAGCGTTTTCCTTGTCTTGGCATTGCCATGCGATGCGCGCAAAGGGGCGGAGTTTATCCGATAATTTTTAATGCAGTCAACGAGGTGCTCGTACCGTTTTATCTAAAAGACCAAATAAAATTCTACGACTTTTCATATTATATTGAGCAGGCTATAGACAGCTTGGGTAGCGACAGGGCTATTACGACCATTGACGACGTATATTCTTGCGACTATACTGCGAGGAAGTTCGCCTATGAGCTGTTGAAGGAGAGAGTATGAGTCTTTTGGCGGTTAGTTTTGCTCAAATAATGCAAAAAGCGGGGTATTTGTTGGGTGCACTCGCTTGCTTGTTGTTTATGGTGCTCGTTCACGAATTGGGTCACTATACGGCGGGCAAAATTTTTAAGTTCAAAATCAACGAATTTTCGATAGGCTTCGGACCAAAAATCATATCCAAAACCAACAAAAATACGGGTGAAGTATTTTCCGTCAGGGCATTTCCTTTGGGTGGCTTTTGCGCCTTTGCGGGTGAGGATCAAGAAGCCGTGCAAGAGGGGGACTTCAATTCCAAACCGCCTTGGCAACGCATAATCGTACTCGCTAGCGGAGTGCTATTCAACTATATTTTTGCAATTATATTCCTCAGCATTTTCTTTATGGGATACGGCGAAGTCTTTAGAGTAGTAGACAAGACCTACGACTTCAAAGATACCGCTATCGTTCAGCAATTCGAGAGTGGCGACGTAATCGTAGAGATTGACGGCAAAAAAGCCTATGCGTCATTGGGTAGCAATTTTAGCTCGATGCTTGCAGGTAAAGATGAGTTTGTGATTACCGTAGAAAGAGACGGTAAGCTAATTGACCTCAACGTCGCCAAAGGCATGGTCGATAGGACGGAAACAGCGGAGGACGGTAGCGTCAAGGACGCTTCATACTACGGACTGGGTATAGATTTGAGTGGTAGTGAGATTAGTCTAAAGAAACTTGGCTTTTTTGAATCCATAGGGCATAGCTTCGTCTTTGGCAAAGATATAATAGTCGTCAGTCTAAAGTCGATTGGCAGTGTGTTTACGGGCAGTGCCAAGGTGGGCGAAACGTTGGGCGGAACTTTTACCGCAATATCGGTGCTGGCTATGCTCACTCAAAGCGGATTTTTTGCAATAATTTACGGTTTAGGCGTATTTTCGATATCACTTGCCTTTATGAATATATTGCCTTTGCCTGCTCTTGACGGCTCAAGGATAGTCTTTACTCTTATTGAGCTAGTCAAAGGAAAACCCGTCAACCGTAAGGTTGAAGGAATTATACACACGGTAGGATTGTTGTTGTTGTTTGCGCTGACAATTCTACTAGATATACTACATTTTGCGGGGTAGATATGACCAAAATTGTAAAAGTCGGTGGCGTAGAGATTGGTGGTGGACAAATCAGCGTTCAGTCTATGACCAATACCAAAACCAAAGATATAGACGCTACCGTTGCCCAAATAACTAAGTTACAAGACGCGGGGTGTGAAATCGTTAGAGTTTCGGTGCCCGACAAGGAGAGTGCGCTTGCTTGTCGTCAAATCGTGGAACAGACCTCGATACCTATCGTGGCCGACATTCACTTTGACTATCGACTAGCTATAGCCGCAGCCGATAGCGGTGTGTCCAAGATAAGGATAAATCCCGGCAATATCGGAGATATGTCCAAAGTCAAATATCTTGCTCAATACCTCAAAGAACGCAATATACCTATAAGAATAGGGGTCAACGGCGGTTCTCTAGATGCAAAATACAAACAATTGCCACTAGCCGAGGCAATGTGCGAGAGCGCGCTCGAACACGTAAGAATACTCGAGGATTGCAACTTTGACGATATCGTTATCTCAGCCAAATCCAGCAACGTCACCGCTATGATACAAGCATATAGGCTTATACGCTCGCGTTGCGACTATCCTTTGCATATCGGCGTGACCGAAGCAGGCACTTATACCAAGGGGCTAATCAAATCGGCTATAGGTATAGGCAGTCTGCTCTGCGACGGCATAGGCGATACGATAAGAGTTTCTCTCACCGACGACCCCGTCAAAGAGGTAGAGGCAGGCATTGAAATACTCAAGGCATGCGACAAATATAGCAAGCCTTACGCCGAGGTTATCGCTTGTCCTACTTGCGCAAGGACCAATATCAACGTGCAAGAGATTGCAAGCAAGGTAGAAGAGCTGTGCAAAAACGTACGCAAAAACGTCAAAATCGCCGTCATGGGCTGTGTGGTCAATGGCATTGGCGAATCCAAAGGCTGTGACTTCGGCGTGGCAGGCGGTGTTGGTAAATCGGCGTTGTTTGCCAATGGTGAACTGATTGAGAGCATAGACAACGATCAAATTTTGCCTCGTCTAGCCAAGATGATAGAAGAGTTTGAATAAAAACAATATAAAATTAAGCAAGAGCTTAATAGACCAACAAAAGAGATAATATGTTGATAGACAAACTTAACCAACTAACCAACAACAAATACCAATTTTTGAGGCTCAACCAAGCCGTAGTCGACAAGAGCAAGGCAACCGTAGAGCTTTGCTTCGTTATTCCTAGGAACGTTGACTCTAATATTTGGAACGACGAGGCAAAAGCCGAGATATTGCGCGCTTGCAAAGAACTACTGCCGTCCAATTTTGCAATCAACGTAAGGTACCTCAAGACGGCTATCGACGCCGACGTCATCAAAAGAATAGTCAAGGACTACTTTATCAAGAACAACAAAGCATTGATTGGTCAATACGACGACAAAGAAGTTAAGGTGGAGATTGACGGCAATAGGGTCAAGGTTGTTATACCTGCATACGACCATATATGTGATTTTTGCATCAAATCCGGTGTCAAAGAAGCCTTACTCGACTATCTGAACAGCAACCTCAACGCCGATATCAAGGTAGAGTTTTTGCCAATAGGCAACGCTAGCACTACGAAAATACCTGTCAGTGACGAAGAAGTTTTTATTGATAGAGGGCTAGTCGAAGTCACGGGCAAAAAGCCTATCATGGGCGGTGGCGTAGACGGTAGACCTAAGTACATATCGCGTTGCAACGTGCTCAAAGCCGGTGTTTGTGTGGCTGGCAGAGTGAGCGAATTTAGTCGCAATATTTCTAATAGAGGTTATATCTTCTACAAATTTACTCTCAACGACACTACGGAGAGTATCAGGTGTATTGCCTTTACTAGAGGCAAAAAGCACGGCTCTCTCGATTGTGTGGAGAACGATAATTGCCTTGTCGTTATGGGGGAATTGCAAGAGGATAGCTACGGCAAAGGACGCATACTTAGGGTAGAAAAAGCCGACCTATGCGATATTGATTTCGATGCAATTATTGAGAGTATCAAAACAGCCAAGGATTTAGAAAAGAAGAGAAATAAGGCGGAAATCAAGCCTCTAGAGAGCCATGGCAGACTCAATTTGTTCGATATGACCACCCCTAATTGTCAGTTGCTTCTCAACAACGACGTAGTTGTCTTTGACCTAGAGACGACGGGCACCGACGTGAGAACGGATAGAATCATCGAAATAGGCGCAGTCAAAATAGTAGGCGGAGAAATAGTAAGCTGCTACGAAACCTTGGTTGACCCTAAGATGAAAATTCCAGCCGGGGCAAGTCAAGTCAATCATATCTACGACAGCGACGTGGCGGGCGCGCCGTATATCGAAGACTGCCTAGGCGACTTTATGAATTATTGCAAAGACTGCTATCTTGTTGCGCACAACGGCGACGGATTTGACTTTTTGTTTATCAAGCGTGAGTGTGACGCGCTAGGTTACGAGTTTAACAACAAGACGTTGGACACTTTGACTATGGCGCGCAAGGCATATCCTTACGGAAGCACGCCAAGGCTCAAAAATCACAAATTGGGCACGCTATGCAAGTTTTTGGATATAGAGCTAGTCGACGCGCATAGAGCGTACAACGACGCCGAGGCTACTGCAAAATTATTTATCAAACTTGCCAACACTCTCAATTTGCAATAAATCGAGGGTTGATTGGCAATATTTAGTTACTTCTAGATATAGGTGTATTTATGAAAAAATGGTATGACGAAGAGTATAAGTTTTCGATAGAAGTAGTGGGATACTTGCGTGGCGAAAAATGCGAAAACTATTGTCGCAACGGTGAGCAAATCGGTGACAAATACGAGTGTACTTACGGCTGTCCCGTCAACGCTCAAGGATACGGAATATGTTCTAAAACCATGAATATGTTGTATCCCATCATGGAAGCGGTACGAAGCGGTGGCGATTTGACCAACGTAGGAGGCGACGACAAGTATAGCAAGACGATAGTTTGTCCCGACGGTTGCGTTATTTTCAAATTGACGGCAACGCCTCTTGGCAACGAAAACTTCTTTAAAGGGAAATTCTATCAAGAAAAATAGTTTTACTCGAAGATATTTTTTGCATTGTCGTATTATCTTAATCTTTGTATTAATTAGCGCTAATTAGCGTTTTGGCGTGATTTAGACGAATAAAATATATAAATACTGAATAATTTTTATTTTTTATGCAAAAATACTTGCATAAACCCAACGGGTATGATATATTGATATTGCAATTAAGTACGACATACTTAGCGACTACAACACGTAGTCGCTACAATTTTATCAAAGGGGGCAATATGTCTAAAGTAATCGACGCGGTACGCGACACAATCGAAAAAATCGTCACCGAGCACGGCATGGAACTGGTGGATATAGAATACAAAAAGCAATACGATACTATGACGTTGACGGTTTTTATCGACAAGGAAGGTGGAGTTGACCTCAACGATTGCGAGACTATTCATCGTGCAATCGACGCGCCTCTTGACGATATTGATCCGACTGACGGACAGCCTTACAATCTCAACGTGTCTTCTCCGGGGCTAGACAGACCCTACAAGACTGAGAGAGATTTTGTCAAAAATATCGGCAAAGAGGTAGAAGTATCACTATATAAGCCTATCGACAAACTCAAGAAGTTTGAAGCAACGCTAGAGGGATACAAGGACGGTATCGTCACTCTCAATTACAAAAATAAAACAATAAACCTTGACATCAAGGACGTTGCAGTCATACGCACTGCAATCAAATTTTAGGAGGATACAATGGTAAACAAAGATTTCTTCGCCGCTCTCGATGAGTTGGAAAAAGAAAAGAGAATTGACAAAGCGGTATTTATCGAGTCGTTGGAAGCAGGACTTGCGTCGGCATACAAGAGGGAAGCAGGCGAAGCTCGCAACGTATTGGTCGTACTCAACGAAGCTAAGTTTTCTATCAACATCTACGCATACAAGACTATCGTAGAGACCGTAGAAGATCCCGAGAAGGAAATTTCGCTAGAAGACGCCAAGGCTATCAAAAGCACCTACAAAGTGGGCGATATCGTTTCTGAGGACATCACGCCTAAGGACTTTAGCCGTATAGCCGCTCAAACCGCCAAACAAGTCATCACCCAAAGACTCAACGACCACGTCAAGAATATGGTGCTCGAAGAGATGAACGAAAAAGAGGGCGAAATCCTTACCGCTATCGTTAGAAGAATAGAAAACGACACCGTATACGTAGAGATGACAGGCTCTCAATTAGAGGGCGTTATGATGCCTTCCGACCAAATCAGAGGCGAAAAGTACAACGTTGGCGACGTTATCAACGTTTACGTCAAGACCACTCGTACCACTACCAAGGGTGCTACTCAAGTTTTGGTATCTCGCTCTAATATCGGTTTTGTCAAGAGACTTTTTGAGCACGAAGTACCTGAGATTAAGGCAGGACTCGTATCTATCAAGCATATCGTCAGAGAAGCAGGCTATCGTACCAAAATGGCAGTGTTTAGCGAAGATCCTTCTATCGACGCAGTTGGTAGCTGTATCGGCAACAAGGGTATGCGTATCAACTCTATCGTTCAACAACTCGGTGGAGAAAAAATCGACGTCATCGGTTGGTGCCAAGACCCGCTCGAATATATCTCCAGAGCACTTAGCCCTGCTAAGGTAATCATGGTTCAGGTCAATGAAAACGAAAAGAGTGCCAAGGTCATCGTGCCTGACGACAAGCTTTCGCTCGCAATCGGCAAGGCAGGTCAAAACGTAAGACTTGCAGCCAAGCTCACGGGTTGGAAGATAGACGTCAAGCCTTACAGCACCGTAGCCGACAAGTTCAACGACGGAACGATTGAGGACTGATATGAAAGTCGTACCCGAAAGGACTTGTATAGCTTGCAAAGAGCATAAGCCCAAAAACGAGCTTATCAGAATAGTAAAGGACGCAGAGGGCAATATCTCTCTCGACTTTACAGGCAAAAAGCAGGGGCGTGGCGCATACGTTTGCAACGATCTTGCTTGTATAGAAAAATGCGCAAAGAGCAAAGCTCTCAACAAAGCGTTTAAGACCAACGTATCTCAAGAGGTGTACGATGCAATCGTTGAGCAATTCCAATCCCGACAAAATTAGTTGTTACGTAGGCTTTGCAATCAAGAGTGGCAAAGTAATATGGGGGTTGGATATGCTCAAAAAGAGCAAAAAACACCCTAGAATAATACTTATTGACGGCGCAATTAGCTCTAATTCTGCCTCAGAAGCGGAATACTATGCGACCGAAAACGACGTAGATGTATTGTATTTGCCGTCCAACTCGCTTGGAACAATGCTCAAGCGTAACAACGTAAAACTAATTGCCGTCACTGACGACAATCTTGCAAAGGCAATACTCAAAATTTCAGAATAAATCGGAGGTTTTTTTGTGACTAATCCAGAAAACAAACCAGAAAACAAAAACGAACAAATAAAGAGCGTCAAAGAGATTGATTCTTTTATCAAAGAGAAGGTCAATCCGATGATTGTCGTGATTAGCGACGCAAAACGCACTATTGCGGAAGCAAGAGCAAAACTCAACGATATCAAGACTCAAAGGAGCGATATCAAACCGCAAGATGCAGTTGACGTCGTCGTGGAAAAGTCTACTGCACCGCAAACTAATGTGGAGGCTAGGGTTGACGAGAGCAACAAAAAGTCCGAAGAAAGCTGTAGCGAGCCACAAACAGACGCCAATCAAGCAAAAGAGGCAGAGCAAAAACCAACCGAGCCCGTTGCGCCTAGCGAAAAGCCCGTTACCAGAACATATATCAATCCACAGGCAATCAAGCCCGACTATCGCAACAACAAGCCTAACCAAGGCAATATCGACGTATCGGCTTTTGCAAGAAACAATAGAAGCAACGCGCCTCGCGTAGGCAACGCTCAAGGCGGTGCTAGACCTAACTTCCAAAATAGACCTAACGCAGGCAACGTAGGAGCTAGACCAACCAGAGTTGAGGTCGTAGATTTCCCAACTGCGGGTAGGGGCGACAAAAAGAAGAAACAAACCTCTTTTGTACGCAACGAAAAGACCGACAAGGGCGGATTTAGCAAGCGCGATTTGCTCAAGAGAGGATACGCAGTCGACGGCTCTTTGCTCGAAGACAACGAGATGTCGCGTTACGTCAAAGTCAAGAAGAAAAATAAGGACAACGACTCTTCTGCTCAACGCATCAAAATCGACCACGCAGTGCTCAATAGCGAGGTAGTGCCTATCAGAGTATTGAGTGAAAAAATCGGCGTAACAGCCAAGGATATCATCAACAAACTATTCCAGTTGGGTAAAATCGTCACTATCAACGGCACGATAAGCTTCGAAGAAGCCGAGATGATTGCGATTGATTACAATATCGAGCTAGAACTCAAAATGGAAGCAACCGCCGAAGACAAGCTCAAAGAGTTGGTACAAAAGGACGTTGATACCGCTAATCTCGTCAAGAGACCTCCGGTCGTTACCATTATGGGTCACGTAGACCACGGTAAGACTTCGCTTCTAGACTATATCCGCAAGACCAACGTCGTTGCCAAAGAGGCGGGCGGTATAACGCAGCACATAGGTGCTTATACTATAGACGTCAACGGAGAAAAAATCACCTTTCTCGACACCCCTGGGCATGAGGCGTTCACGGCAATGCGTATGAGAGGTGCCAAGGTGACGGATATTGCAGTAATAGTCGTTGCGGCTGACGACGGCATAATGCCACAGACCGTAGAGGCTATCAATCACGCCAAAGAAGCAGGCGTAGTAATCATGATAGCAGTCAATAAGATAGACAAACCGGGCGCCAACGTCGAGAGAATTAAGCAAGAGTTGACCCAATACGACATTATGTGCGAAGAATGGGGCGGTGACGTAATGGTTTGCCCAATCAGCGCTAAGTACGGACAAGGCGTGCAAGAATTGCTCGAAGGTATATTGCTGCAAGCCGAGGTATTGGAGCTCAAAGCCAACAAAAAGACCAAGGCAAGCGGTACGATTATCGAGGCTCGTCTTGACAAGGGTATAGGACCTGTTGCAACTGTTTTGGTTCAAAACGGTACGCTCAAAGTCAAGGACTACGTCGTTGCGGGCACAACTATAGGTAAGGTTAGAGCAATGACCGACTGCCAAGGTAAGCAAGTCAAAGAGGCAGGACCTTCTTACGCCGTGCAAATTCAAGGCTTCTCCGAAGTGCCTAACGCAGGCGACATTATGGTTGCCGTTGCCGACGAAAAGCTTGCTAAACAAGTCGTTCAGGACCGTATCGACAAAGAAAGAAGCGAGATGCAAGCCGCAAGCACGGCACGTTCTTTGGACGATATGTTCAAAAACGTTACTTCCGACGAAATCAAATCGCTCAGCTTGCTCATCAAAGCAGACGTACAAGGCTCTGCTGAGGCTATCAAGCAGTCTATGCTCAAGCTCAGCGAAGAGATGCAAGAAGAAAACGTCAAAATTCATATCGTGCATAGCGGTGTAGGCGCAATCAACGAGTCTGACGTCATGCTGGCAGGTACGACCAAAGCCGTCATCATCGGCTTCAACGTGCGTCCTGACGCCAAGGCCAAGGCACTTGCCGAGAGCACGGGCGTAGATATTCGCAACTATAGCATAATCTACGACGCAATCGACGACGTTACCGCTGCCCTCAAAGGCATGTTTACGCCAAAATACAACGAAGTTATCATCGGACACGCTGAGGTTAGAGCCGTATTCAAAATCAGCAATTACGGCACCGTTGCAGGTAGCTACATTACCGACGGTAAGGTTAGCAGAAACTGTGGCGCAAGGCTTTTGAGAGATAACGTAGTAGTATTCGAAGGCACTTTGTCCTCGCTCAAGAGAGGTAAAGACGACGCCAAAGACGTTGCCGCAGGTTACGAGTGCGGTATCGGCCTTGAGAAATTCAACGATATCAAAATCGGCGATATCATCGAAAGCTATATAATGGAAAAGATTGAAAAATGAACAGAGTAGAAAGAACTAATTCCGAGCTCAAAAAACAGCTGTCGAGCGTTTTGCAAGACGGGGTAAAGGACCCTAGAGTGCAAGGACTTATAACGATTATGAAAGTTGATTGTGACCCCGACCTCACTCTTGCCAAGGTCTACGTCAGCGTTTTGGGAGCAAAGGGCAAAGAAAAAGAAGTAATCGAGGGGCTAAGCAACGCAGAAGGCTATATCAAGTCTTGTCTAAAAGGCAAAATCAAGCTAAGAGCGTTGCCACAGCTTAGATTTATCCTAGACGAAAACCTCGATTACAGCTACAAAATATCCAAAATTTTGCACGAAATCAACGCCAAAGGAAGCAATAATGACAACAATGCGTGAAATAATAGCAATGGAAAAATGCGTCAACGCGTTGCTCTCTGCTTCTAAGGTTGCGATTTTTTCGCATATCAATCCCGACGGCGACACGCTTGGCAGTTCCTTGGCTCTTTATAGAGCCTTGGTTTTGCTTGGCAAGCAAGCCGATTTGTATTGCGAAAACGACGTCAAGCCCTTTTATTCTTCTATGCTTGGCGCGGAAAAGTACAACAAACCTACGCTTGATAATTACGATCTATGCGTTGCGTGCGACTGTGGCGACTTGGGTCGTCTAGGTAGTCGTAGCGACGTATTTTTGTCCACCAAGGACACACTCAATATCGACCATCACAAGACCAACGATAGATTTGCCAAGGTCAATTTGATATTCCCTCAAGCCAGTTCGACTTGCGAGATTATGTTTGACTTGCTTAAGCTTATAGACGAAAAGCAAAGCTGCATTGACGACGAGGTTGCCAAGCTTTTGTATACGGGCATAGTCACCGATAGCGGTGGATTTAGTTATTCCAACGTCAGCTCGCATACTCACGCAGTTGCTAGCCAACTGCTCAAATACGACTTTGACGCCGCAGCTATATGCGAAAAATATCTAAAATCTATTACGATGAGCAAATTTAACCTCAAAGTTAGAGTATTGCAAAGCGCTAGATTTTTTGAGGACGGCACTATCGGCATCATACATTTTACCCAAGAAGACTTTGCTCTAACTAACACGAGCGAAGAGGACACCGACGGCTTAATCAACAATATTCGCAATATCGACGGCGTACAAGTTGCCGTTGCCATCACCGATACGGCGGTAGCCAACAGCTTCAAGGTAAGTATTCGCACCACCGATAGCGTTGACGCCAGCGCAATAGCCTCGACCTTTGGCGGAGGCGGGCACAAAAACGCTGCGGGTTGCAGACTCAACGGCTTCTACGAAGACGTCAAGGACAAGCTTCTAAAGGCGTGCAAGGACAATCTATGAATTGTATTGTCAATATCTACAAACCACTCGGCATATCTTCTAGCGACGTGGTAATCAAGTGTCGCAAAGCTATGTCCAAAGCCTTGGGCTACAAGGTCAAATGCGGACACATGGGCACCCTTGACCCCTTGGCAGAGGGCGTTTTGGTGCTTGGCTTCGGCAAAGCGACTCGGCTGTTCGACTATATGCAAATCAAGACCAAGCGTTACGTTGCCACGGTGACATTTGGTAAAACGACCGACACTTTGGATAGAGAAGGAGAGGTCGTTGCCACCTCAGCTTTGCCAAGGTGCGAGCAAATCGCAAGCGCTGTAGAGGCTTTTAGAGGGGAGATAACTCAAATTCCGCCCGCGTATAGCGCAATATCCGTTGACGGTGTAAGAGCATACGAGTTGGCTAGACAAGGAAGCGAAGTAGAGCTACCTAGTCGCCAAGTCACCATATATGATATTCGAGTATTAGATATCGAGCGCGAGGGCGAGTATTGCAGGAGTGTCGAGATATCAGTAGAGTGTTCGTCCGGTACGTACATACGCTCTCTTGCAAGAGATATTGCCGACAGGCTTGGCGTCGTCGGCTACATGTCGTCGCTCAAACGCACGGCTTCGGGACGATACTCTATAGAGGATAGCGTGAGCTTAGACGACTTTATCGCCAACCCTTGCGAGTACGTTGAGCCTCTACTTACCACCTTATCTCGCACTATTCCTACCTACGAAATTCCGCCGTCCAAGCGAAAACAAGTACTCAACGGAGTGCCTTGCGCCTTGCAAGATATAGCCGATGGATACGTCTTATTGACGCTTGACGGTGGGTTATATTCACTAGCCTATACTCAAGACGGCGTGACCAAATCAAAAGTAAACTTATGCCAAGACAACTAACGCAAATTGCATACGACGAGCCTTACGACAGACCAATGACGGTTTGTCTGGGTTTTTTTGACAGCTTGCACGTCGGGCACGTAGGTCTTATACACAAAGCGCAGCTTTTGGCATACAAGTACGACTGCGCGTCGGCGGTTTTTACTTTTGACAACAACCCGTTTGAGTTCCTCGGCAAGGACAGTTTGCAAGTATTGACCTACACCGAGAGGCTGTATCGTCTACAAAAATTGGGCGTAGACGTAGTCGTGAGAGCGACTTTTGACAAATCATTTGCCGATACGACCCCGATAGATTTTCTTGAGAGATTGACGCTTGGCAAAGATATCAAAGCCATAGTTGTCGGCAGTGATTACACCTACGGCAAGGGCGCGCAAGGCAACGTCGATACTCTAAGGGATTTTTGCATAAGTCACGGCATAGAATTAGCCGTTGAGGATATGAGATTGCTTGCGGACGGCAACAAAATTTCGTCCAGATATCTTCGAAAGCTCGTAGAACAAGCAGAGCTCAAGGAGATCGCCACTCAATTAGGCACGCCGTATTTTGTAGTTGGCAAGGTAGTTCACGGTAGAGCTGACGGCGCCAAGCTTGGTTTCAAGACGGCTAATATCGAATATCCTATCGGTAAAACCAAGCTTCCTCAAGGCGTGTACGATACCAACGTAATTATAGACGGCATCTCTCTAAAAGCTGTCACCAACGTGGGTGCTCATCCGACCTTCGGTGACGACAACTACAATATCGAAGCCCACGTGATAGGCTTGCAACAAGACGTATACGACAAACAAATTGTAGTGGAATTTATCTCAAAAATCAGAGATATACGAAGATTTGACAACAAAGAGCAGTTATCTTGTCAAATCAAAAAGGATATAGATTATGTACTTAGACAAAATTAAGTTTGGTCCAAGCGGAACGTGCGAGGACTTCAAAAACGAAGGATACCTGCACACCTATCAAGTGCCCGGCTGGCTAAAATCTAAGGGGCTTGACTGCTTCGAGTATTCGTTTGGCAGAGGAGTAATGCTCAAGCCCGACACTGCCACCGTCATAGGTAAGGCTTTTAGCGACTACGATATCGAGATATCAGTGCACGCGCCTTACTTTATCAATCTAGCAACGCTAGAGAGCGACAAAGCAGACAACAACGTGAGATATATCTTCGATTCGCTCAAAGCGCTCAAGCTCATGGGTGGCAAAAGATGCGTTTTTCACCCCGGCTCGCCTCTCAAAAATCCACGCGACCAAGCAATGAACGTTTTGCTCCAAGCCTTTGAGAGAATATTGCAACTCAAAGACCAATTAGGCTTTGGCGATATGCTTCTTTGTCCCGAAACTATGGGCAAAAAGGCGCAACTAGGCAATCTTGACGAGATTATTGCAATGTGCACTATCGGTGACGACACTATCGTGCCGTGCATAGATTGGGGACACCTCAACAGCAGAGATTGCGGAGTATTCTATACCAAAGACGACTACAAGCGAGTTATTGACAAGCTAGTGGACGGTATTGGAGAGAAGAAAACCAAAAACATGCACGTGCATTTCTCCAAAATTCAATATTCGGCGGGCGGAGAGGTTAGACACTTGACCTTTGAGGATGAGGTTTACGGACCACCGTACCAACCATTCTTGGAGGTAGCTTACGAAATGGGTATGACGCCGTATATCGTATGTGAATCGGCAGGCACCCAAACTCGTGACGCGCTAGCGATGAAGACGTATTATGACAGCTTGCTAGCCAACTGATTTTACAAAAAAATAAGCAAGTACTTTACTTATTGCCGTCGTTGTGCTAAACTTATAAGGTAATGAACGATATTCAAGCATTGTTTGATACTGCCGAGGTAGACGTTGTCGTCGTGCTTTCGCCATCCAATACCTACTATTACAGTGGCTACGCCAGCTCCAACGCTCAAATCGTAGCTACCAAGCAGACTGCTTACTTTGTCACCGACTCGAGGTATTATGCCGAAGCGACGGAGCGACTAAGCGATAGGTTCGAAGTTATCTGTGGTACGCTTCAAGAGGTTTTGCAAGGCGTCCACGGAGACAAAATAGGTTGGGACAGCGACGTATCGTATAAGCAATATTTAGGGCTACTTTCCATAGTAGGCGACCGTCAGCTAGTCGATATAGGCAAACTGATTGAGATGCAAAGGAGCGTCAAGTCGTCAAGAGAAATATCTCTCATCACCAAGGCTCAAGCCGTGACCGATAGGTGTTTTGAGGAGATTTTGCCTTATATTAGAGAGGGCGTAAGCGAGATAGATATTGCTGCTAGGCTCGAATATCTCATTTTGTCCAAAGGCTGTGAACTTGCTTTTGACAGTATAGTTGCCTTTGGTAGCAACGCGGCAGTGCCTCACGCTCATCGCAGCGAAAGAAAGCTTAGACAAGGTGAGTTTGTCCTTATGGATTTTGGGGCAAAATATCAAGGGTATTGCTCCGATATGACTCGCACGGTGTGTTTAGGCACGCCAAGCGATAGACAGGCCCAAGTATACGAGAGCGTATTGCAAGCACAACAATGCGCGCTGGAGCATATCAAAGCAGGCTTGACGGGTGCAGAGTGTGATGCTTTTGCAAGGCAGTCGCTATCGTCCAATGGACTGGGAGAGTACTTTACTCACTCGCTTGGTCACGGATTGGGCGTCGACATACACGAAGGGTTGGCATTCTCGCCAAAGTGTCAAGAGATTATACCTTCGGGTAGCGTTATGTCGGTAGAGCCGGGCGTATATATCGACGGAGAGTTTGGCGTAAGAATAGAAGATATTGTGGTCATCGAAGACGAAGGACTCGTCGATTTGACCAAATCGAATAAAAAACTAATTTTACTATAATTGGAGGACTTTATGGCAGATTTTATCTTAGCAGGTGATTTTCGTAAGGGTATGACCTTCGAAATGGACGGAAAGGTAGTTACGGTAGTTGACTTTTTGCACGTAAAACCGGGCAAGGGCGCAGCTTTTGTAAGAACCAAGCTTCGCAACGTAATCGACGGTGGCACAATCGAAATGACCTTCAACCCAACCGCGAAATTCCAAACCGCACACATTGAGCGCAAACCTATGACGTATTCTTACAACGACGGCGACTTGTACTACTTTATGGACAACGAAACGTACGATATGATTCCACTCAATCAAGAAGTATGCGAGGACGCTCTCCAATTCGTTATGGAAAACGGACAAGTTAGCGTATCTTTCTACAACGGCAGTGCATTCTCGGTAGAAGCGCCTAACTTCGTAGAATTGCTCATCACCCATTGCGAGCCGGGAGCTAAGGGCAATACCACCCAAGGCGCAACCAAGCCTGCAACTTTGGAGACTGGTTACGAATTGCAAGTTCCTTTGTTCGTCAACGAAGGCGATACTATTCGTATTGATACCAGAACGGGCGAATATATGTCTAGAGTCTAAACAATTTAGTTTGTTGACATCAAGCGCGTCTTTTGGCGCGCTTTTTTATTGGTTTTTAAGATATTTAGTAAGTAATTTTTTCAAAGACTATTTTGCATTTGACAATTACTATTGACTTTCTTACAAGTATATTTTTATAACGATTACTATCCGACTTTTACTTGTTCTAATTTTTCTTATAAGATTAATTTTACCGCTAATTTAATCAAAAAATATGTCAAAAAATATCCTTTTATCATACCGCTATTAGGTTGTCCGTATAATATTGCAAGGAGAATTATGATAGCCGACGTATTGCCTCAATGGATATACAACGAAATAGTCAATCGTGGTTGGAGCGATAGCTTGACCGAGATAAGAATTAGGGTAGGCAAACCCATATTTTGCGCGCTCATGGGGCGATATTACAAGCTCGTAGGCGACAACGAAGTAGCAACGTCTGACGACTTGCAATACGTTTTGGACAAGGCTTGTACGTCTTCGCTATACGCATTTGACGACGAGATTACGCAAGGATTTATTACTACGGCAGACGGCGTAAGGATAGGCATATCGGGACAAGGCGTTGTCAAGGGTGGCAAGCTCAGCGCAATCAAAAACTTTTCTTCCATTTGCATAAGAGTGCCCAAGGACGTGCGAGTTAGCTCTCCCAAAGTATCGCGAGTTATCAGCGATTTTGACAACACCATTATCTTCTCTAAGCCAGGTCTTGGCAAAACTACCTTGCTTAGAAATATGATACGCGAGCTATCCAATAGAGGCAACAACGTATTGGTGCTTGACGAGAGAATGGAGATTGCGGGAGATAGTTTTGACCTTGGAGAGTGTAGCGACGTGGTTGCCGGCGTGCCCAAAAGCCTCGCTTACGCCAACTATATCAAGTCGATGCGCCCCGACGTTATAGCTACCGACGAAATTTTTTCTCAGCAAGAGGTAGATTGCGTACTAGACAGCGTAAGGTCGGGCGTCAAAGTACTAGCCACCGTGCATGCCGACGACGTAGGAGTTTTGCTCTCGGATAAGGTATACGGCGCGCTATTGGACAAGTTTCGATACTTCGTCCACATAGATAGTATCGGTCACGTGGACAAGGTGTACGACAAGGAGCTGACGTGTCTGAGCTAGTAGTCGGAGGAATAATCTGGATAGCGTGCTTTGTCGGCGGGATAGGAGTAGGCAACTCTTTCAAAAAGCGTAAAGAATTTCTTGCAATGCTCCTAGACTTCGATAGGTATCTTAGCAGTTGCGTAGCCAATCTCAAGTTGCCGATAAGTGCGATTATATCGCAATTTTGCCAAGACAAAGGCGCTAGCGTTCAAGACTTCTTTGGACAAGTAAGAGCAAGCTTTGAGCAAAGTGACAGGGCAATATTAGAGCATAGCGTTGCTCGCAGTCCTCTATTCAAAAAGGACGCCGGCGTCGTAATATCATACTTCTCAGATATTGGCAAAACAGGGTACGATGCACAAATTGCCTTGCTCAAGCACCACTCGGCAATGCTTGAGGGGGCATACAAAAAGGCGGAAATAGATTACGTTAGCAACGGCAAATTATGCTACAAGCTAGGCTTTTTGCTTGGACTTGCAATTATGATTTTGGTCGTGTAGGAGAGTTATGGAAATATCGGTAATATTCAAAATCGCAGGTATTGGACTAATCACGGCGGTGCTCAATATCATTCTCAAAAAGTCCGACAAGGACGAGATTGCCACCTTTATCACGATTGGCGGACTGATTTTGGTGCTATTGATAGTGGTCGACATGATAGGCGGTCTATTCGACAACCTCAAAAATATCCTCGGCGTGTATTGATATGGAAATATTCAAAGTCATCGGCGTAGCGATTATTGGGGCGATATGCTCATTGTTGCTCAAAAATACTTCTAGCACATTCTCGTCGCTTGCCGTCATATCTACGGGGATAATTATTCTCATAATAGCCCTCAATTCCCTCACCGAGGTAGTAATTGCATTTGAAGAAATCGTAGACAAAACGGGGGTAGACAACGAGCTTTTCGGTGTGCTGATGAAGATAATAGGTGTGGGTTATTTGACTGAATACAGCGTCAGTCTATGCAACGATTTTGACTGTGCAAGTATAGGAAAAAAGCTAGCTTTTGCAGGAAAAATCGTAATATTTTTGATGGCTTTGCCGATAGTCAAGTCTTTGATAGATTTGGTCGTAGGTATGATATAAGCAAAATGAAAAAAATACTTTGCAAAATACTCGTAATATTGTCATTGTTACTATCAATTATAGCGATAGTCGGGCTTTGTGTAGCAGAGAGCGACGACCCCGAGCAACAGCTCATCGACAACGTAGAGCAAAACACCGAAGAGTTAGACTTAGGCTCACTTCAAAGTCTGCTTCAAGGTTTGGACTCCGATCTATTCGGCAACTTGAAGGACACAATTATAGCTATTGCTCAAGGAGAGCAAAAGCTGACCTATGACGACGCAGTTAAAGTAATAACGCAACGAGTATTTTCGGCTATTACCGGCGTATTGCCAATAGTCGTCAGCATAGTAGGCATATCGCTAATAACTAGCCTACTCAACGGATTGACTAGCGGATTTTTGTCCAATCCTACCAAAGAATTGATAGGCTTCGTCAGTTATTGTGCCATAGCCGTCATAATACTCACTCGCACCATGTCGCTAGTTAACAATACTGCCGAAATAATAGGCGCAATCAAGCAATTTATGCAGTTAGTTTTTCCGATTTTGCTGACTATAATCACGGTCGTAGGCGGGGCAAATAGCGGTGCTGTCTTTCAGCCTATGATGAGCGTACTGACCACCTCGATTACAACCTTTGTCGTACAAATTATCATGCCTATGGTAGTCGTAGTTATCGTGTTTACTATGATATCTTCGCTGTCTAGTGGCGTCAAATTATCCAAACTGACGAGCTTTTTTAGTAGCGGTATCAAATACGCACTGACGGCGGTATTTAGCCTCTTCGTCACGTTTTTGACGGCGCAAGGCTTGACGGGCGGTATAATCGACACCGTATCTATCAAGACTGCTAAGTTTGCAATGCAGAGCTATGTGCCTATAGTTGGCGGATATTTGTCCGACGGCTTCGACCTTATGATGGCAAGCTTTGTTCTCATCAAAAATTCGCTTGGACTTATCTCGTTGTTTGCATTGCTGATTATGATTGCATCTCCCTTAGTCAATATCATCGTTTTTTCGCTAGGGCTCAAGCTCGCGTCGGGCATAATAGAGCCTATAGGTGATAGCAAAATATCCAAAATGCTCTTTGACCTATCCAAAAACGTAAATATTTTGTTAGCGATAATACTTGGTGTAGCGTTTATGTTCGTTATAACGATTATGTTGATTATTTACGCTTGCAACTTGGGCGTAGTATGAGTATGGGAGGGGATATGCAAGCGTGGGTTTTGGCTATAGTCGGAGTGGTAGTGCTCGGGGTGCTCGTTGACGTAATTTTACCCGACGGCGAGAGTGCAAAATATATCAAGGGCGTCTTTGGGGTAGTAGCCGTAATTACTATAATATCGCCGATTGTCAATCTTTTGCAAAGCGTCAACGTAGGCAAATGGCAGTCGCAAGCTAGCGATATCGAGGTAGAACAAGGTACCTTGGACGCGCTTGTCGGCAATATCAAAGAGGCGCAAGAAAAGCAGGTGGCTGACGAACTAAAAGAGCAAGGCTTCTCACCCAAGCAGGTCAAAATAAAATATTATCAAGATTTTGATTATAAAATTCAAAGCATCAGCGTATATATAGCGTGTAGTGAGAGCGACAAGCAAAGCATTGAGGCGTATCTTAGCAAAAAATATAAAGGAGCAGTGGTAAACGTATATGACGGATAATAGTTTTAACGACCCAAAAGACTCGGTTGTAGAAAAACCTCAAAACTTGTTAAAAAAGCTCAAATCAGTCAAACATTTAGAAATTATAGTCGCTTTTGTCATAGCGCTAGTAGCAATATTCATATACTTTATCACAACGAGCGCAGGACTTAGCGATACGCCTACGGTGCACACGTCGTCGGGTGGCAACGAGCTCAGCCGTCAAGTTGCGAGCGTACTTTGCAACGTTGAGGGAGTGGGCGATTGCAACGTACTGATTACTTACGAAGACGATAAGGTGGTTGGCGGCGTAGTCGTAGTTGCCGAAGGCGGTGACGATATAGCTGTCAAAGTCAAGATAATTGACGCCGTATGCGCCCTAGTGGACGTCAAAGCAGAAAAAATAAAAATATATAAAATGAACAAAGCATAATGGAGGTATCTTATGGCAAAACTATCACACAAGCCTTTGTCGGCAAACGCAAAAAAGGTAATTATCCTCTGCAGTATGGTTGCACTGTTGGTAATCACGGGCGTGCTCAACTTCGTATTGACTCGCAAGTTGGACAACGACGCAGTGTCGGGTCAACCAACCGAAACCACGTTCTTTTCGGCGTATAGAAGCGACAGAGAGACGTCGAGAGCAGAAGAATTTAGCTATCTGGACGCAATCATAGCATCGGCTGATTCTACCGACGAAATCAAAGCTACCGCAACTGCAAAAAAGATGGAGCTTCTATCCAACATTGACTGCGAATTGGTGGTAGAAAACCTCATCAAAGCTAAGGGTTTCCAAGACGCTGTGGTAACTATGAGCAGCAACAATATCAACGTAATTATCCAACAAGAAGAGTTGACTAGCGAGCAAGTAGCCCAAATCCTCGGCGTAATATTGAGCGAAACCGACTATACGCCTTCCCAAGTAGTAATCGTTCCTTATAAAGTATAATATAATAATACTTGTCAAAACTCTGCAAATGTGGTAGACTTAATTAGCGGAGGTAAGTTATGGCAAGCAAGAGTAGCGACAACAGCCAACAAGACTTGGATACCTATTTCGGAGTGCTTAGTTCAATAGCCGGCAGCAGCGCGTCCTTGGTAGACGGCGTAGCGTCGGTATCCTACGAAGCAGGGCTCAACAACAAGTTTTTTGATTATGGCAAAAACAAACGAAACAATGCTATAGACGTCAAGTTTCACAAGGACAATCTAGTGACTATAGACGTGTCAATCAACGTATATTATGGCTACAGAATACCTGTCGTAATATGCAACTTACAAGAAAAAATCAAAGAGGACATCGAAAAATCCACCTACTTCAAGGTCAAAGCAATCAACGTGACCGTGGTAGGCGTGGTATCGAGACACTAGTCAAAAACCCCTTTTATAGGGGCTTTTTGGCATATAAAGGAGATTTATGAACAAGAAGAACGGCGCAATAGACAGCAGAAGACGTGCAAGAGATTATGCGTACAAACTTATCTTTGGATATTTGTTCAACAAAGAGAGCGACGAGCAGACCAGAGCAATCATGCTTGCCGACGAAGCTCTCGGTGACGAGGACGTAGCCTACCTCAATCAAGTCGTAGACGGCGTCATGGACAAGTACGACGAGCTTATAGGCATTATATGCGACAACGCCAAAAATTTTAGACCAGAGAGGATTTATAGACCCGATCTAGCGGCATTGCTATTGGCAATATACGAGATCAAATACGTAGATTACATTCCGCCAAGAGTATCCATCAGCGAGACGGTAGAGCTCGTCAAGACCTATTCTACCGAGAAGAGCTACGTCTTCGTCAACGGCGTGTTGTCGGGCGTGTACAAGCAACTAGTAGAGGAATAATTATGTTGATATACGGAAAGCAAGTTTCGGCAAATCTTAGAAGCAAAATTGCCGACAAAGTAAAGGATTTTGAGAGCAGTATGGGACGCAAGCCATGTCTTGCAGTCATTATCGTAGGCGAAGACCCTGCGTCTAAGACCTACGTCAAGAACAAAATCAACGGTTGCGCCGAGGTGGGCATGAAGTCTTTGGCTTTCGAATATCCCGACGGCGAGCCTCAACAAAATATTGCCGACACCATTATTTCTTTGGCAAAAGACGATAGCGTAGACGGCATTTTGGTACAACTTCCGTTGCCAAAGGGTTACGACGAGAGCTATCTCTTGTCGCTCATTCCCGACAGCAAGGACGTGGACGGCTTTTCGCCCGACAATCTCGGTAGACTCGCTATGGGCAATCCACGCACCGTATCTTGTACGCCACTCGGCGTAATGAATTTGCTTGCAGACACAGGCGTAGATTTGCAAGGCAAAAACGCGGTAGTTTTGGGTAGAAGTAACACGGTAGGCAAGCCAATGGCGATGCTTCTTCTCAACGCCAACTGCACCGTCACGGTATGCCATTCTCGCACTGTAAATCTTGAAGAATTTACTCGACGAGCCGATATCCTCGTAGTAGCTATCGGCAAGCCAAAGTTCGTCACAGGCGATATGGTCAAAGAAGGAGCTATTGTCATCGACGTAGGTATCAATCGAGTAGACGGCAAATTGTGTGGTGACGTAGACTTTGACTCGGTAGAGCCTAAGGCGTCGTTTATCACTCCCGTTCCGGGAGGCGTAGGTCCTATGACTATCACCATGCTACTATACAACACGCTGTGTGCCGCAGTAGATAGAGAACTTAACAAACAATGAGCGACGTCCTTAGCGTAAGCGTTATCAACGGCTATATTCATCAAATTTTCCTTGCCGAAGATATGTTGCACGGCGTTTCGGTTGTGGGAGAAATCTCGCAATTCAAAGTGACGGGCGGACACGCATATTTTACCCTCAAAGACGAAAATAGTCAGCTCAATTGCACTTGCTTCAACTGCGCCGAGACCTACCTTCCCAAGGTTGGCGAAAGCGTAATTCTCAAAGGTGACGTAGACTATTACGTCAAGGGCGGTAGGCTTAGCTTTAACGCAAGGAGCATTCAACCGCTTGGCAACGGCTATCTTGCTTTGCTCTTCGAGCAACTCAAAAAGAAGCTGGCGACTGCAGGCTACTTCGACGAGGCTCACAAAAAGCCAATTCCTCGATATCCTCACAGAGTTTGCGTAATCACTTCGGCTCAAGGCGCGGTAATTAGGGATATCGTCACTACCGTTCGTCAAAAAAATAAATATCTCGATATCGTCATCAAAGACGTGAGAGTTCAAGGCGACAGTTGTTCTCAAGACGTCGTCAAAGCTATCAAAGAAGTAGACCCTATGGGCTACGACGCTATCATAATAGCTAGAGGTGGTGGCTCGATAGAAGACCTACAAGGTTTCAACGACGAGAGATTAGTGTATGCTATATACGAAGCAACCACGCCAATTATTTCGGCAGTAGGACACGAAACCGACTTTACTTTGTGCGATTTCGTAGCCGACATCAGATGCGCAACCCCTACTGCGGCAGCCAATCTCATAGCTTTTGACCAAGAGGCAGTCGTAGATTATCTATCTAGCGTCAAGAGCAATCTTTTGCAAAAGCTTACTCAACGTGTCGACAATTATTCTAGCAAGCGTCGATTGCTTAGCCTTACGCTCGAAGGCGCAATAAGAGCAAGGATAGACAAAGGCAATTACGCCCTAGATGCCATAAGCAATAGACTCGACAAGGCGTTTGAAACGAGGGCATTTCAAGCCAAATTATCTATGCAAAATTTGCTAGCCAAACTCAAAGCTCTCGACCCGATATCAATAGTTCAAAAGGGCTTATGGAGCGTATCTTGCGAGGGAGTGCCTATCACGGAAGTTTCTCAAGTAGAGGTAGACCAAAGCCTTACGATTAGGTCGGTCAAAGGAAAAATTACGGCAACAGTCACGGAGGTGTCCGATGAAATTTGAACAATCAATGAAAGAATTAGAAAGCATTATAGCAAAAATGGAAGACCCAAACACAAGTTTTGAAGAACTTGTAAAACTATACGAAAAAGGCGTAGAGCTCAGCAACTTTTGCGCCCAAACTATCAAAAACGCCGAGGCTAAAATAACCATGCTCAAAGAGGGCAAAGAAGAGGTAGTAGATTGACTTACGACCAATCAGTGCAAGCTTACCTACAACGCTTCGAAGAGTTGCTGGGTAAATATATTGCAGACTACGATTGTCCTATAGACAGCATCAAGCAAGCAGTTTCCTATAGCATTTTGGACGGCGGAAAGAGAATACGACCTTTGCTGGTATATCTAGGTGCCGAGCTTTGTGGTAGAGAGGCAAAAGAGGTAGATTATCTTGCGTTAGGCGTTGAGATGATACATTCTTATTCGTTAGTTCACGATGATTTGCCGTGCATGGACGACGACGTGCTCAGACGAGGCAAACCGACCACACACGTCAAGTTTGGTCAAGATATGGCTGTTTTGGCGGGGGACGGGCTTCTCAATATGGCGTTTGAAACTTTGCTATTGGATTGCAACAGAGCAAGCGACGTCAAGGCAGTCAAGTACGTTGCCGACTGTGCAGGCATTAGAGGAATGATAGGCGGACAAGCTTTGGACGTAGCCAATACCGACGAGCATGTTGACTTAGACTCAATACAGTTGCTCAACAGCCTCAAGACGGGCAAACTCATCAAAGCGGCACTAGTAGGCAGTTGCATCAAGTGTGGAGCAGACGACAAGCTCATCGAAGCAGTAGAAGTATACGCCGAGTGCATAGGCATAATTTTTCAGCTCGTTGACGACCTTCTCGATTTACATTCTACCAGCGCTCAGCTAGGCAAGTCCATCGGCAAGGACGCTAAGCAAAACAAAATGACTTATACGGCGGTCGCGGGAGAAGAGCGTTGCCGTCAAACTATCCAAGAAATGCTACGCCGCGCTATAGAGGCAATCTCGCCGTACGGTTCGCGCGCAGACAATCTCATACAATTTGCCAACTACTTGACTCAAAGAGCGTACTAATATATATTTATTTAGTTGGCATATAATTATATCGTAACAATATGAAAATTTTAGAGCAAGTCACCCAAGAAGGTGGCGTAAAAAAACTAAATATAGAGCAGCTCGAGCAGCTTAGCGGCGAAATTCGCAACGTAATAGTAGAGTCCGTGCTCGCTGGCGGTGGTCATCTGTCTTCCAATCTCGGCGTAGTCGAATTGGTCGTTGCATTGCATTACGTATTTGATTTTCCTAAGGACAAACTTATTTTTGACGTAGGACACCAATGCTACGCGCACAAAATACTTACGGGCAGGCTCGACGGCTTTGCTCGTCTTAGACGTAGCAACGGCGTTGCAGGCTTCCCAAAGAGAGAAGAGAGCGAGTATGACGTAGCCAACACGGGACATGCTTCAACCTCGCTATCTATAGCGTGTGGATTGGCTAGGGCTCAATGCGAGGGCGAAATCATATCCGTAGTAGGCGACGGAGCAATGACGGGTGGACTGATTTACGAAGCTCTCAACGATATAGCAGCGAGCAAAAACAAGCAAATCGTTATCATCAACGACAACAAGCTTTCCATATCCTACAATCAAGGCTTCGTATCTTACTATTTGTCGCAACTTTGCAAGAGTCAAGAGGGCAAGTCTTTGCAAGAGATAGGACTAGATTTTTACGGCAGTATCGACGGACACGATTTCAATCAACTCATCAAGGCGTTGCAATATGCCAAACAGTCGACAACTTCCGTAGTCATTCACGTTAGTACCGTCAAAGGCAAAGGTTACACGCCGGCGGAGCAAGACCCGGTGGCTTATCACGGCTATAGTACTACTTCGCCTCAAAAGACTTTTAGCAGTACTTTTGGCGACAAAATCGTAGATTTAGCTAGTAAAAATCACGAGATTTGGGCTATTACCGCAGCAATGAAAGAGGGTGTGGGGCTCAGTGAATTTGCTAGACTATACCCCGACCGTTTCGTTGACGTAGGCATAGCAGAGGGGCACGCCGTAACCATGGCTAGCGGACTTGCGCTTGGCGGAAAACGCCCTATCTTTGCCGTATATTCCTCATTTTTGCAGCGAGCTTTCGACAATCTATTGCACGACGTATGTCTCAACGATTTGCCGGTAATTATTTGTGAGGATAGAAGCGGAATAGTAGGCGAAGACGGCGAAACACACCAAGGAATATACGACGTATCCTTCCTTGCTTGCATGCCTAATATAGTCGTTATGCAACCCAAAGATTATCTTGAGCTTGACGATATGATGGATTTTGCCTTGACGCTCAATCATCCTACCGTCATCAGGTATCCAAAAGGCGATATCAAGACGATATACGACTCACACACGGCTATAGAACTTGGTAAGTACGAATTTTTGCGTTATTCTAAGACCAATAACCTTACACTCATAGCAGGTGGCGCAACGGTCGTAGAACAAGCTTACAATGCCGTAATTGAGGCGCAAAAGCTAGGATATAACGTCAATCTAATCAACGCACGATTTGTCAAACCTATTGACCAAGACGCCTTAGATTTAGTCAAGGGTACTACCGTTGTCGTATTAGAAGACAACGTTCAGCGAGGCTCTTTGGGCGAAGCAATTGGCAATTTTTATGCAAGTAGCGACTTGGGTACTCACGTCATTGCCCTCAATCTTGGCGACGGCACACATTCGCAAGCCGACAAGGGCGAAATACTTGCTGACTACTCACTTGATAGCAAGAGTATATTGGATTTTATAGTTACTCATTATGCGCATTGATTTATATTTAGTTAGCAACCACGATTTATCTCGTGCCAAAGCGCAACAAATGCTCAAAGAAGGCATGATTTTGTGCAACGGCAAGCAGCTCACCAAAGCTTCTTACGACGTCAAACCCGACGACGTTGTTACAATCAACAATAGTTTTCAATACGCCTCTGTTGGCGGAGATAAGCTCAAAAAGGCTTTGGACGATTTTTCTTACGACCCCAGTGGCAAAATATGCGTAGATATCGGTGCCTCCAACGGTGGTTTTACCGATTGTCTGTTGCAACACGGAGCTAGCAAAGTCTACGCGATTGACGTGGGAGAATGCGCCTTTGACGACAGACTAAAAAACGATAATAGAGTAGTCGTCAAGGATAGGACCAACGCTAGAAATCTTACCTCGCAAGACCTTGGCGAAAAGTGTGATTTTTGTTGCGTTGACGTCAGTTTTATATCCCTCAAATATCTTCTTCCTACCGTTTTTGACTTGCTCAAAGACGGAGGTGAAGCCATTTGTCTTGTCAAACCTCAATTCGAAGCGGGCAAGAGCAACCTCAGCAAAAAGGGTATCGTTACTGACCCCAAGGTGCGACAAAGAGTGCTACAAGACGTATGTGATTACGCAGTTTCTTTGGGATTTACTCTATATGGCACGACCACAGCCCCAATCAAGGACAAAAAAAATATAGAATTTTTGATTTATATTGCCAAAATTATTGTATAATTATGCAGTTTATTATATAATTACTGTATGAAATTAGGCATTTATTCCAATCTAAACAGAGATATTGAGTGCAAAGAATGTTTACGTTTTACTAGCCTTCTGCAAGAGCGAGGGGTAGATTTTTTGGTGTGCGACAACGCAGCTAGTTATTTTGACGAGCAATTTGTATCTGATTTAGACTACGTTGCCTCGTGGTGCGACGTATTCGTAGCGTTTGGCGGTGACGGCACAATGCTTGAGGTCATCAACGCTTGCACCGTATACGACAAGCCTTTGCTCGGTGTCAATATGGGCAAAATCGGCTTTTTGAGCGAAATCAGTCAAGAGCAAATCAATCTTGCCATAGACAAAATTTTGAATAGAGAATATTCGGTAGAGAGTAGAATGATGCTTGAGGTTCAAGTTGACGGCAAAAGCTACTACGCTCTCAACGAAGCCTTGTTTTCTAGTAAGGACAACTGCCACGTAGTCACCGTAGATATAGCCGTTGACGGCAATTACACCGACAAAATGCGCGGAGACGGCGTGCTCGTATCTACGCCTACGGGCTCTACGGCATATTCTTTAGCGTGCAATGGACCTATTTTATCGCCTGACGTCGACGCAATACTCATCAATATGGTTTGTCCTCACACCTTGCATTCTTGTCCGCTCGTAGTCAACGGCAACAGTACGATTACGCTTACTAGTAAAGTAGGCAATAGTGCAATGCGTTTGCTTATAGACGGTCGTATCGTAGACGAGTTTGACGATACTATCACCATTACCGTCAATAAGAGTATAAGACAAGCCAAATTTATAAGAATGAGCAACGTCAATTTTTATCAAAAACTTATCAAAAAACTAAGTTATTGGGGAGAGATAAATGAATAAGAAGCACAGACAACAACTGATTTTGGACATAATCAACCAATTTGAGATAGATACGCAAGACGAGCTGGTATCAATGCTCAATTCCAAGGGTTGCGAGGTTACACAAGCGACGGCTTCTCGTGACGTCAAAGAATTGGAGCTGGTCAAAGTAGCTGGTAGAGAAAAACGCTACAAATACGCTCAAGTTGGCTCGGCGGTATACGGTGACCGCACCAAGTACGGCAATATCTTTAGAGAGAGTGTCGTATCCTTGCAATATGCGCAAAATCTCGTCGTAATCAAGACGGTGCACGGAGGCGCCAATTCTGCCGCAGCATTTATCGACAATCTTTCCATAACCGATATAATCGGCTCTATCGCGGGTGACGACACGATATTTATAGCCACCAAAAGTGAAGAATGTGCTAAGCGCATAACCGAACAACTCAAAAACTGTTTTTAATATATGCTACAACAACTTGTCATCAACAATATCGCAATTATCAGCAATCTTCAAGTCGAACTAGGCGTTGGACTCAACGTTTTTAGTGGCGAAACGGGCGCAGGTAAGTCGATAATAATAGATAGTATCAACTTTGTTCTCGGCAAGCGTGCCGACAAATCTCTCATCAGATATGGGCAGACTCAAGCAAGCGTTTGCGCTACCTTCGATATAACCAACTGTAAGGCAACCAAAGAGGTCTTGCAAAACGTAGACGTTGACAATGACGACGATATATTGTGCATCAAGCGTACCATGACCTTAGAGGGCAAAAATACGTGCTCGGTCAACGGCGTCAAAATTACCCTAGCAATTCTTAGAGAAATTACGTCCACGCTCGTAGACGTCTACGGACAACACGAATCGACGGCAATGCTTGACGATTCCAATCACCTTGCACTGCTTGACGAGTATTGCAAAGACGAAATTGCCGAACTAAAAGACGCACAAACTAAGTATTATTCGCAATATCGCAGCACCTTGTCAAGACTGCAAAAATACGGCTCTATGTCCGAGCTAAACAAAAACGTAGATTTGCTTGCATATCAAATCAAAGAGATAGAAGACGCCAACCTCAAAGAGGGCGAAGAAGAGGATTTGCTCGCTACTCGCAGAATGATGAACAATTCTCAAAAAATCGTTACTGCGCTCTCAACCGCATATAATCTCATTGCTCAAGACGACGGTAGCGTGTTAGAAAGGCTGGCTATTGCTACCAAAGAATTAGAAAAAATCAGCGACGACGTAAGCGAAATCGAAGAGTACTTAGAGAGAATAGACGGTTGCACGTCGGAGCTCAAGGATTTGTCCTCATCCTTGCAAGATTTGGCTGAGTCGTGCGAATTTGACGGACAACAATACGAATATGTCGAGCAAAGGCTAGACCTCATACGTAGGCTCAAGAAAAAATACGGCTCAAGCATAGAAGAAATTTTGCAATACAAAGACAAACTGCAAGAAGAATACGACTTTTATTGTGACGGCGAAGCTCAAATGGAGATTTTGCAACGACAACTCGAGCAAGAAAAGCGTTTACTCATCGACAATAGCGTAGCCCTCAGTATGCTAAGGCGCAAATATGCTCGTAAGCTAGGCGATAATATACAAAGCGAGCTATCTCAGCTCGGCATGAAAAATTGTCAATTCGACACCAAGTTTGACGTAGAACCAACCGACGACGATATCATCGACAAGATTACGTCTAACGGCTTCGACTCTCCCGTATTTTTATTCTCCGCCAACGCAGGTCAACCCGTTAGAGAACTTAGCAAAATCATATCGGGCGGTGAGTTGTCAAGATTTATGCTTGCCGTCAAGTCGACGCTGGCAGGTCTAGAAGGCGTAGACAGCATGATTTTTGACGAAATAGACAGCGGTATCAGTGGACGTACGGCGCAAGTCGTTGCCCAAAAGCTCTACCAAATCAGCAAGAGTAGACAAGTCCTCGCTATCACGCATTTGCCTCAGCTTGCAGGCATGGCTGACCACAACTATCTCATAGACAAAAGCGTGCAAGACGGTGAAACTAACACCACGCTCACCAAGCTCTACGGTGACGAGCTAATCAACGAGCTTGCCAGACTTATCGGTGGCAGTCAAACGTCACAGGTAGCTATAGAGCACGCCAAAGAGCTGAAGCAACAAGCCGACGAATCAAAACGCTAACAACGATTATTTAGGTATATTCTCCTTGCTTTTTCTTACACTAATCAAAGCAAGGAGATTTTTTATGTCAAAAAGACTAAAATTTACAACGAGTTTTGTCATTCTCACAACGATAATACTAGCGGTATGCTTAGGGTTCAGCTTTTCTCAAGAGGTTGTCGGTTCGGTAAGATTTGCTAGCTCTAACGACGTTTCGGCATATTCAGAGCAAGCCGAAGGTGTAGCGGCAACCGACTTTGAAGACTATTTATTACCCGATTTAGTTTTTGATACGACGACGGCTAGTTCAATCAAGACTGTCAATATAGGCGGTTTCCCCGTCGGTATCAATCTCAAGACTGACGGTCTGATAATTTTATCCAAGTGCAAAGTAGTTACTTCTAAGGGCGTATTAGAGCCCGCGCAAAATATTGACGTCAAGAGTGGTGACGTGTTAGTTGCAGTCAACGATTGTCCAATCAAATGCAAAGAAGACGTAGAAAAAGCGCTCAACGAATGCGATGGACAAGCCACCTTATCTATCAGACGTGGTAGCTTAATTACTAAGTACGATATAACACCCGTGACAGACAGCGTCAACGGCAAAAAGAGGATAGGACTTGTACTGCAAGACGGAGTGCTAGGCATAGGCACAATGACCTTTATAGACTCAAGCACGGGCAAGTACGCATGTCTTGGACATCCAATCAAGGATAGCGAAAATAATGACGTTATTTGCGGTGGTGGCAATATCTTCTCAGCCGACGTATCGGGCGTCAAAAAGGGGCAAAAAGGCAAAGCAGGCGAGTTGTCGGGGATATTCGATTATACCATTATGCCAATAGGTCGCGTAACCAAAAACAATACTTTCGGTCTATACGGAGAGTACCAACGTCGCGTCTCCACCAACACTATACAAGTGGCGCATAGAGATGCCGTCAAGCCCGGCAAAGCACAAATATTGACTACTATCAGCGGTAGCAAGCCAAGATTGTACGATATAGAGATTATCAAGGTCAACAAGCAATCGCAAGCAAGCGATAAGAGCATGGTAATTCGCATCGTTGACGAACAACTTCTCAAAGTCACAGGGGGTATTGTACAAGGCATGAGTGGTAGTCCTATCATTCAAAACGGTATGTTAGTCGGCGCAGTAACTCACGTGTTTATCAACGACCCAACCAAGGGCTACGGACTGTATGCTCAATGGATGATAGAGGAGTGCAACAAATAATCAAAGCATAATTTATACAATAATGACTTCGCTCAGTCAAAATCCGCTCTCGTAGCGGATTTTTATTTGCTATTATTTTGAGAGATACAAACGTGCAAACATTGACTTTTGCTTGTCGTGCGTGTACAATATTTTTAGATTAAAGCTTCGTGAGCGTCACACGCAACCTTTTGCCATAGGATATGGCAAAATAGTGGAGAATCGCGAGAATAAAATAAAAAATCAGTCTACGAATATAGACTGACCCACAGGGGAGACGCGATTCGTAAGGAGCTCTAGCGACGGAATAGCGAGCCTTGCGAGCGTCACACGCAACCTTTTGCCATAAAATATGGCAAAATAGTGGAGAATCGCGAGAATAAAATAAAAAATCAGTCTACGAATATAGACTGACCCACAGGGGAGACGCGATTCGTAAGGAGCTCTAGCGACGGAATAGCGAGCCTTGCGAGCGTCACACGCAACCTTTTGCCATAAAATATGGCAAAATAGTGGAGAATCGCGAGAATAAAATAAAAAATCAGTCTACGAAT
>JBJETT010000004.1:236475-272489 GCA_051883455.1 Christensenellales bacterium
AATAGTGGAGAATCGCGAGAATAAAATAAAAAATCAGTCTACGAATATAGACTGATTGGCAGGGGAGACGCGATTCGAACACGCAACCAATGGTTTTGGAGACCACTACTCTACCGTTGAGCCACTCCCCTAAGTTCTTATATATTATATAAAAAAAGGGCATTTGTGTCAACAGTTTATTTACAATAAGGAGATTATTATGCAACAAAAATACATGCTAGGCTTTATCGGAGCAGGCAACATGGCAAAAGCCATAGCAAAAGGCGTGCTTAGCGGGGGATTGCTCCAAGCAGACCAAATTATCATGACTGACCTTACCAAGGGTAATTTTGAAGGGATAGAAATCACCGACGACAACTCTAGAGTATTCAAATCTTGTAAATATATCATATTTGCTATCAAGCCTCAAGTTTTTGATGCGATAGCCGATACTCTCAGTGGTATTCAAGCCGAGGCAATTATCAGCATAATGGCAGGCAAATCGGTGCAAAAAATCAAATCGGCTACGGGCGCTAATCACGTTGTGCGAGTAATGCCCAACTTCCCGTGCATGATAGGCAAGGGCATGGCTGCAATAGCTATCAACGATTGTCCAAAGCAAGTCAACGACTTTGTTTTATCGGTATTCAACAGCGTAGGAAAAGCGGTATTTTTGCAAGAATCTCTCTTCGATGCAGTCACATCAATCAGTGGTAGCGGACCTGCGTACGTATATTATTTTATCCAAGCAATGGCAAAAGCCGGTGTTGAGGGCGGACTTAGCTTTGAAGACTCGCTCAAGCTCACCTTGCAGACCTTCGAAGGCGCAGTCAAAATGGTGGAGCAATCTGCAATTCCTATCGACACTATGATAGACAACGTATGTTCCAAGGGTGGCACGACTATCGAGGCTATCAAAACCTTTGACTCTAAAGGCGTAGAGCAAGCTATCAAAGACGGTATTCGCGCTTGCAAAAATCGTAGTGAGGAGCTAAGCAAATGAAGCAAGTCACCATATATACAGACGGCGCTTGTTCGGGCAATCCCGGAATGGGCGGTTGGGGTGCTATTTTGATGTACAACGGGCACGTCAAAGAGATATCGGGGTACAACAAAGACACCACCAACAATCGCATGGAGCTATTTGCCGTTATTCAAGCCTTAAGACAGCTCAATCAACCTTGCCAAGTGGAGATATATACCGATTCGGCTTACGTTTGCAACGCCTTTGAAGAGGGCTGGATAGACTCTTGGCAAAACAACGATTGGAAAACTGCCTCAAAGCAAAAGGTCAAAAACGACGACCTATGGAAGATGCTTTTGATAGAACTAGCTAAGCATCAATATAGATTTTTCAAGGTAAAAGGGCATGCAGACAACGAATATAACAATCGTTGCGACCAATTGGCTACAGGCGAAATTAAAAATCATCAACAATCCTAGCCATATACGTTGTTAGTTCTAATTTAGCCAATATATTTGATAATCAATTCTAAAGAATAGAATAAGCCAATCAATATCAACTAATCAAATCTCCTTTTGTCCCAATAAAATAAAAAATTAAAGCCACCTATTTTGGTGGCTTTTAGTTATTAGCTTAATTTATGTGGAAATATTTTGAGCGGAATAGCAAGTCGTATATCACGATAGCTATTGGAATATTTATTAGCATTATCAACGGTACAACTATAGGTTTGATTGTAGTAGAAGGCTCTTGGAAATTAGCTCCACCGGCAAAGTAACCTACGATGACGATAATTACTACGAGATTTATAAGCAATATCAAAGAATTTATCAGCGCATTTTTTAGATTAAACGCAGCAAGCGACCGCTTATTAGGGGCTAGCCACATTCTAATACCCGTCACGACAGGTACGGCAACACACGCCAAAATGCACAAAACTAGCGGAGCAACGGCTGTGTATTTCAACTCAAAATGCGCAACCATAATCTGTATGAAGAACATTACGCTCATAATCAACGAGGTAAAGAAGAGCAGTTTGTTTGGCTTATAATACTTGCCTACGTAGTATTCGGTCGTATTTTTCTTGACGTAAGGTCTGAGTGTATATCCTTCGGCAGCTAACTTATTTTTCAGCTCGGTAACTGTCAAAAAATCAAATTCGTCGTCATTATTTTGCACCGGAACGTGTTCCACGACGGCAGTATTATTGCGAGCATACAAATTTTCAAAGCTCGAGATATAGTTGACGTTGGTATTTTCGTTCATGGTTGGCATCTCGGGCAAAACGACGCTCTCAGCTTTGTTTGGTCTTGGCGTATCGAAGCTAAATGAACTTTCAAAGCTGTTGCTATGCGCAGTAGGCGTAGAATTTTGTGGCGAAGTCAAGGCTTGAGGTCGAGTAGGAGCGGTAGCGCCAATAGGGCTTTCTACCTCGCTTCTAGGAGCCAATTCGCTAGCGACATAGCTGTCGCTATCATTTTCATCGTCATAAGTTTCTTCCAATAGAGCTTCTCCGATAGGCTGATAAGGCTTAGGATTAGTTGGATTAGAAGAAGGCTGTCTTTTGGTCATAGGTCTGAGTGACGAGGCGTCAAACGGTGGCGCAGTATTAGGGTCGTACTTTTTGTCAGAGAGCAAGTTATCTATGATAGTACGGCTATATTCCCATTGATATTGGTCGGTCAAAACGAAGTTTTTACCCGCTTCGGATAGAGTATAGTAGACTCTTTGCGCGCCGTTGGAAGTAGCGCCCTTGTAAGAACTGATATATCCCAATTTTTCCAAGCGTTTTAGACAGCTATATAGCGTAGGTTGCTTGAGAGTATATAGACCTTGGCTTTTTTCTTTTATCTCGTTGAGGATTTCCAAGCCATACTTATCCTCGTTCAAGAGAGAACGAAGAATGATAGTATCAACGTGGCTTCTTATCAAGTCGATGTTAGCATTATTGTCCATATATACACCTCAAAAAAATAATACTATATTTTTTGCAAAAAATCAACCCTTATTTATACATAAACGACCAAAATGCGACCTACAAGACGCTCAATCTTATTCTATTCGTAGCTTACGTTAGAGCAAACATAGAGTAGAGCATTTCTGATACAAAAAAACGGCGCAACTATTGATAAGTTACGCCGCCGAATTTAGCAAATAGGTTATCTTCTTCTCGAGCCTACGGGTTGTTTAATCTTCTTAGTAGGTATCATCAAGATTACGAAGAAGATGATTAGGTAGACGATTGGGCTAGTAGCAGTACTTTGCGTTGCACTATTTGCTACCAAATACTCGTCCGTTGCGTTAAATACTATACCGGATCCTGCGTCACCTTTTACGTAAGCGATGTTGATACCTGCAAAAGGAATGGTATCGTAGGTTACGGATTGTATAGTTCCTGCCTCAACGGCGTCACCGGTACCAGACATATCAAAAGACGCGATAGCAAAATTACCGTCGTTAAAGCCAATTACGTTATATTCTAGTGCAAAACTTGCAACGAGCAAAACGATTAGTATCAGTTTAAATAAAATCTTAAAAAATCTCATAATAAAGTCTCCTCACTTCATTTTCTAATATATATTATAATACTATCAAAAATTATGTCAATATCCTTGGCAAAAATAATAGTCGAAATTGTTATATTTTGTTGCATAATATATTTTCCGCCCGACGTACTTGACATTCTAATGGTAATTGCCATTCAATGGAGTAGAGCCAAGCAGTATCGACTACGTTGACCGTTGAAACATATCGCAAATACCGCAAATCAATAGGGTAGAGAATACTAATCAAGCAACTATAGCTACAAAATACTTAAGCAAAGTTTTCTCATATAAATACCATTCACGTTATCAACTCAAAAATTTGCAACAAATATCATTTTTAGACAAAAGTATCAAAAGGTCTTAATGGAAAATAGGGTAAATTGCTCTCCAAAAACTCTCTTTGTGGTAGAAAATTGTAGATAGACATAATTACATATCTATTCGCAAAACACAACCTTTGCGAATAGTTAGGAGTATTTTATTCTAATTTATAAACAAATTAATAATTATTTTCAATAATTCATAACCGTTTATTATTTTAATAAAATGTCTAACTAGTTTATTATCGAATTTATCCTTAATAATTTATTTGCTTATTGATACGCCATTTGCGACTATTGGCGATTATATAATTTAAGCGTTGTCATTTGTCGATTTTGCAAAATAAATGAACAAATACCCGTTTTATTGTCGTGCAAATATTGAAGTTTAGCTTTGATTGTGTTATAATTTTGCTATGAACGGCGAATCGTATTTTGACGAAAGAAAAACTACCACGATACAAAAGCTTAGGGAAATTAGAAAGCAACTTCCCCTAATTTGCAACGAATATTTTATCGGTATCCAAAATAGCACGTCTGAACTCACACAGCTCGGTTACGCTACCGACCTTAGGTTGTTTTTTCAATTTTTGACCACGCAAATAATAGAATTTGAAAATGTGAATATACGTTCGTTTAATTATCAGCATTTGGCGCAAGTAACCACGACGCATATAGAAATGTTTTTAGAATACGTCACGTATTATGAGGCTGACGGCAAATCTCGTAGCAATTCCCTCAAGACCAAGGCAAGAAAATTAGCTACCTTGAAGTCGTTTTTTAAGTATAATTACAACAAAAACAACTTGCCGTGCGACCCGGCATCCAAGGTTATGACGCCCAAAATGCTCGAAAAGCCTATCATTCGCCTTGACGTAGACGAAATAGCTAGGCTTCTAGACGTAGTTGAAGACGGTCAAGGTCTTTCGCCTCAACAAAAAGCCTATCACAAGCGTACAGCCAAGCGAGATTTAGCTATTCTTACCCTCTTTTTGGGTACGGGAATAAGAATTTCCGAGCTTGTCGGACTCAACGTCGAGGACTTAGACTTCAACAACAACGCCTTCAAAATTACTCGCAAAGGCGGCAATCAAACAATTCTATATTTTGGTGACGAGGTTGCCGAGGCTTTGCTTTCATATTTGGACGAAAGAGCTCAAAATCCGCTATTAGACGACCAATCGGCTTTGTTTTTATCCTTGCAAAACAAGCGCATCAACGTGCGTACCGTGCAAAATTTGGTTCAAAAGTACGCCCATATCATCACACCGCTCAAGCATATCACGCCTCACAAATTGCGCAGCACGTACGGCACTACCCTATACCAAAACACCAACGATATATACGTAGTTGCTGAAGTTTTGGGACACAAGGACATCAACACTACCAAAAAGCACTATGCTGCAATCAGTGACGAAATCAAACGTGCAGCGTCAAAAAAGGTAACTTTGCGTGGCAATTTTGCAGAAAGTGCCCAAACTGACGACAACGACGACGTAGATAGATAATTGAATAATAATATTATTTTTCAATATAACGTAAGGCAAAACGTATTTTAGTAAAAAGTAGCGTATCAATGCGGATAAAAGTTAAATAAAATCGTCAATTTTTTCGCCATAAAACGTAATTTTTCGCCAAATTTCAGATAATTAAAAATTTTTGTTGCAAAATGCAAACATATGTGCTAAAATTTTGATAAGGAGAAGATTATGTCATATACCAAATCAGCTCAAAAGCTAGAACAAACCTATCAATTTATCAAAGATTTCGTTGCACGCAACAATTATCCGCCAAGCGTTAGAGAGATTTGCTCGGTCGTAGGCTTCAAATCTACGGCTTCGGCACAATATTATCTTACCAAACTAGAAGAAAACGGCTTAATTCGCAAGTCTGACGGCAAAAATCGTACTATCGAGATAATGGACAACGATAGCACGCCTTCGCAAGACTTTGCCAAAGTTCCGTTTTTAGGCAATATCGCTGCAGGTGAACCTTTGCTTGCCGCAGTAGAAGTCGATCAAACCTACACTCTTCCAAGTGACTTTTTCCGCTACGATGACAAGAGCTTTTTGCTTAAGGTCAAAGGTAGTTCTATGATAGATATAGGTATATTAGACGGCGATATGGTGCTCATCAACGCCCAAAATACCGCCAACGACGGTGATATCATCGTTGCTCAAATCGACAACGAAGAAGTCACGCTTAAGAGGTTTTTCAAAGAAAAAGACCATATTAGACTTCATCCGGAGAATAGCTTTATGAGCGACATAATAGTAGAGCCTGACCACCAATTCCGCATTTTGGGCGTTATATCGGGCTTATTGCGCAACCAATTTAGATAATATCAATAACAACCTTGATAGTATAATTTAACCGCCTGAGTAAGGCGGTTTTTCATTTGTTTGCTATAGCGAATAACGTTTCTACAAGGCAATATTACAATTACTTAGTTGCTTTGATTTTCAATACCTTATCCAAACAATAAGATACTGCGATTTTGCCGTGTTCATAGGTCAAACCACCTTGCACGTAAGCAATATAGGGCTCTTTGATTGGAGAATCGGCTGACAATTCTATACTAGCGCCCCCTACGAAAGTGCCTGCCGCCATAATAACTTTGTCCTCATATCCCGGCATATCCCACGCATAAGGCACGACGTTGCTATCTATTGGCGAAACTTCCTGTATCGACCTTACGAACGCAACCAATTCTTCTTCGGTATCGAACTTAATCGACCTAATGATATCGTTGCATTTATCGCAAGGCTTAGGCATAGTATTGTATCCTACGTCACTAAAAACTTGTCCAAATAGTAAAGAAGTCTTGACTGCTTGAGCCACGACGTGAGGCGCAAGGAACAAACCTTGATAAAAATCCTTGTACCCGTAAGCGTAACTACCTACTTCCATGCCGATAGACGGCGCAGTAAGACGATAGCTGATTTTTTCTATGAGGTCGGCTCTACCGCACACGTAACCGCCCGTTGGAGCAATACCACCGCCAATATTCTTTATCATCGAACCTGCGGTCACGTCCACGCCGACAGCCGTCGGCTCAAAGGTGTCGATAAATTCGCCGTAGCAGTTGTCACACATAACGATAGTATCCGGATTGATAGATTTGACCAACGTAGCTACCTTTCCAATTTGCTCGACAGTCAAAGCGTCGCGCCACTCGTAGCCTCTCGACCTACCGACAAATACCAATTTTGTGTCATTATCCACGGCTTTTTCTATATTTTCCCAGTCAAAATCGCCGTTTTTCAATTCAACTTGTTGATATTTTACGCCCAAATCTTTCAGCGAGCCGATATTGTCGCCGTTTATCACGGTTTGCAAAGTGTCGTAAGGACTGCCGGTCACCGACAGCATTTTATCGCCTCTGCCAAGCAAAGAAAACAACGTCAACGACAATGCGTGCGTGCCCGAAACAATCAACGGACTGACGATGGCGCTTTGAGCTCCAAAGAGCTCGGCAAAGACCTTGCACAGCGTATCTCTACCTATATCGTCGTAGCCGTAGCCGTTGGTAGGCGCAAAGTGTCTTTGTCCAAGGTTGTTGCTTCTAAAAGCGTCCAAGACTCTAGCTTGATTGACCAAAGCAATCTCGTCCACTTCTTGGAATTGTTTTTTTAGTTTTTCTTCTGCTTGCGCCACTATTATTTTCGTTTGTTCTCCAAATTCCATATATTCCTCTCACTCTTTGCCATTTGCCCAATCGACAGCATATTGGATAGCCTCGCTAAAGCTGCTATCCACGTCAAAGTACCGTCCAAAATCATAGCGTTTTAGCCAGCTTATCTGTCTTTTTGCATAATGTCTACTATTGATTTTTATTTGATTTTTTACTTGTTCGAGATCGCACTTGCCGTCAAAATAATCTCTAAACTCTTTGTAGCCAATGGCTTGCATACTTTGACAGTCCCAATCGGCTAGTCCTTCGCCAATTATACGCTTTACCTCATCGACGAGTCCTAATCGCCACATCTCATCCACGCGCTTGTCAATTCTCTCGTACGTTTCATTTCTATCTCTACCTATCACGATAAGGCAGATATTGTAGTCTTGGTTTCTCTTACGCTCTTGTCTATCCGACTTGACTCCACCCGTGCTATAATATATCTCCAAAGCCCTCAACAATCTCTTAGTATTGTTTGGGTGGATTTTTTCAGCGTCTATAGGGTCGAGACTTTTCAACAAATCGTGCATCTTTTGCGCGCCCTCGCTCTCCAATTCTTTCTTGAGTTTTTCTCTCAAATTCTCGTCACCGTTGCAAAAGAAGGACAATTGATACACCAAAGAGTCGATATACAGTCCCGTTCCGCCCACCACGATAGCAATTTTTCCTTTTGCATGCAATTCGTCTATCACACGGGTAGCACGCTCGCGCCATTCGCTCACACTAAAGGGCTCGTTAGGCTCAACCACGTCTATCAAGTGATGCTTGACTCCTTGCATTTGACTAGTTGTTATCTTAGCAGTTCCAACGTCCAAGCCTTTATAAATTTGCATACTGTCGCAAGAAATAACTTCGGTATCAAGAATTTTTGCAAGCTCAACGCCCAAGTCGCTCTTCCCGCTAGCTGTAGCCCCGGCAACGATGATAACTTTGTTCATACAATCCTCTTAAACATTTTGTCCAAATCATTGCGAGACAATCTTATAAGCGCAGGTCTACCGTGAGGACATTGCGTAGGCACGCCGTTTTGCATACTAGCTATCAATGACTTGATTTGCTCGTTGGTCAGCTTATCGCCCGCCTTGATTGCAGACTTACAAGCTGTCATCGCCAGTTTGTCCTTGATAAGGTCTGATTGTTTGGTGCTCTCAACGACTTTTCTTTCGTTGACAACGTCGGCAAAAAACTTGTCAAGGTTGATACTAGACAATACGGCAGGCACAGCGTTAATCTTGTAGCTAAGTCCGCCAAACTCTTCAATCTCAAAGCCTATAGCTATAAGACTTTCGCTTATAGATTCCATATATTCGAATTGGCTTGGATTGCAATCAAATACGTAAGGCACCAACAAAGGCTGTTTCGATACGTCGCCGTTATCAATTTTTTCTTTCAATTGGTCGTAGAGATAGCGCTCGTGGCAAGCGTGTTGGTCAATGATATAAGCGTAACGTTGATATTCGAGCACAAGATACGTATCAAAAAGTTGACCCAAAATTTTCAATTCTTCATCTTGATTTTCGCATAACTCTAATTTATATTGATTAAATTTTTCAACGTTTACACTTATGTGTCCGTTGTTGTCGCCAACTTTTCTAAGCGACGAAGTATCGCTATATCTATATTGATTGTCGCCGCAATCGACCAAAGTTTTTTGTTTTTCTATGGCTTGTTTCAGCTCACGTTCATTTGACGATTGAGTCAAATCCGTCCCTATGCTCTCACTGCCGTTTTTGTCAAAAATATAATCAATGCTTATATTATTTTTAGAAAAACTATAGATAGTTTTTTCTGCATTATTTTGCGTATTTTCGGTGCTTTCAGCCTTGATATTGGCATTATCAAACAAAGTTATGAGCTTTTCGTCGTCAGCCAAAGCTTCTTCAACGGCGTGATAAACTCTAGAGAATATTTGTTGAGAATTAGCAAATCTAACCTCTTTTTTGTTTGGGTGCACGTTGACGTCAACCTCGTCAAAAGGCATGATTATATTGATTACAAATATCGGATAGCACCTTGTCATCAACCTATTACCATAGGCTTGAGTAACTGCAGTTTGTACGGTAGTAGACTCTACCGTTCTACCGTTGACCACTATGGTTTGGCTATTGCGATTGTGTTTATATACCGTCTTGTCACCAACGTAGCCGTATACCCTAATATTTCCTTGAGATTTATCAAAAGGTAACATTTTGTTAGCAATATCAGTACCGAAAATCTCAAAAATCGAGTTTTCAAGTCCTCTATTTGTATCAAAAATCACCTTTCCGTCGCAATAGTAGCTAAATTTTACGTCAGGATTGGCAAATATCAAGTCAATCATCACTTGCGTTACGCTAGCCTCTTCGGCTTTAGGTTTTTTGAGGAATTTTCGTCTGACGGGGGTATTAAAAAATAGATTTGACACGGTTATCTTCGTGCCCGTAGACATACCAACCTCACCACAATCGCCCACTTGAGAGCCGTTGACGTTGATACGATATCCTACCTCGTCGTCAGCAGTCTTACTTGCAATCTCCACTTGAGCTACGGCAGTAATCGAAGCAAGCGCCTCGCCTCTAAATCCAAGCGTAGCAATCTCGTCCAAGTCGGTAGCCTTGGCAATCTTGGACGTAGTATGAGGCAGATAACATATATTCATATCTTCCCTATCAATACCCGACCCGTTATCTATTACGGAAATCTTAGCAAGTCCGCCCTCTTCTATCGACACAATTATTTCGTTAGCACCCGCGTCAATAGAGTTTTCGACCAATTCTTTGACTACCGAGGCAGGTCTTTCGACCACCTCGCCTGCGGATATGAGATTGTATACCGATTTGTCTAATATATTGATTTTTGCCATATTATTCCTTTACCATATTCACTAGTTCAGTCAATTTTATCAGTGCTTGTAGCGGAGTCAAGGTCTCGGTTTCTATATTCTTCAGTTCCTTGACGACGGCTAGGGTTTTGTTTTCTTCATCCACCTTTTTAGCTTCGGCAATGAGCGGCAACTCTTCTTCCTTATGCGTAGTCAGTGGATTTTCTTCCAAGATTTTGGATATATCCTTAGCTCTGGCAATTACGCCCTTAGGAAGTCCCGCGAGCTTAGCCACTTCTATACCAAAGCTCTTATTAGTTCCACCCCTCACTATTCGGTGCAAAAATATAATTCCCTTATCCCTCTCGGTTGCCAAAATTTTGTAGTTTTTGACTCCTTCGAGCCACCCTTCCAATTCCGTCAACTCGTGATAGTGGGTAGAAAACATAGTCTTACACCTAATGCGTTTGTTGATATCTTCCGTCACGGCTCTAGCTATTGCAAGTCCGTCGAAGGTAGACGTACCTCTACCAATCTCGTCCAAAACCAATAGACTTCTAAAGGTAGCGTTTTGCAGAATAGTTGCCACCTCAACCATTTCTACCATAAATGTACTTTGTCCGTACGCCAAGTCGTCGCTCGCACCGATGCGCGTAAAAATTCTGTCTGTAATGGATATTTTCGCCGATTTTGCAGGCACGAAAGAGCCGACATGCGCCATAATGACTATCAAAGCCACTTGTCGCATATACGTACTTTTTCCCGCCATGTTAGGACCGGTAATTATCATCGTACGATTTTGATTGTTGTCCAGCAAGGTGTCGTTGGGCACGAAAGACCCTCTATTGGATATCTTTTCCACTACGGGGTGTCTGCCCTCGATTATCTCGATACTTTCTACCTCGTCGCCAATATTAGGCTTGACGTAATTGCCCGCTATAGCTACTTTTGCAAAGGATAACAAGGTATCTACGACGGCAACTGCCCTCGCACTTGCAAGCATCTTCGACACGACTTCGAGCAGTTTCAGCTTGATTTCTTCAAATATTTTGAGCTCTAGCGCAATAGCTTTTTCTTGCGCGCCGAGCAGTTTATCTTCGATTTCTTTCAACTCTTGAGTGATATATCTTTCACCGTTTGTGAGAGTTTGCTTGCGTTGATATCTAAAAGGCACCTTGTCTACTTGCCCCTTGCTCACTTCGATATAATATCCAAAGACCTTGTTATAGCCTATCTTCAAGGTCTTGATGCCCGTCTCTTCCTTTTCTTTGGCTTCCAGTTCGCTGAGCCACAGCTTACCTTGCGAGCCTGCCGTGCGATATTCGTCCAGCTGCCTATTGTAGCCTTTTTTTACAAATCCTCCGTCCTTGACTACGCTAGGAGGATTGTCGTCTATGGCTTGCTCTACGAGAACGGCAATATCTTCTAAGGTATCAATCTGTTGCATGCAATCTTTTAGCAGTCGGCTATTTGTACACTTTAACAAGGATTTTACCGTAGGCAAGGCTTGCAAAGATTGTTTTATAGCCACGAAGTCACGCGGATTGGTATTGCCGTAAGCAACTCTAGAGGCTAGTCTTTCTAGATCTCTTACGCCAGATAAACTCTCTACAAGGTTGTTTCTCACCTTGTTATTTTCTATCAATTCTTGCACGCTATCTAGCCTAGCGTTGATGCGCTTGCTATCTCTAAGAGGTTGTTCAATCCACCTTCTTAGGTTTCTTGCGCCCATATTGGTTGATGTTTGGTCAAGTACCCACAGCAGCGTTGCTTTCTTAGAGCCGTCTCTCACCGAAGCGGTAAGCTCGAGGCTTCTTCTCGTATTGGCGTCCATCACCAAAAATCTATTGGTCGTCACGTATTTGATATCGTCTATGTGAGGCAAAGCACGCTTTTGAGTTTCGCTTAGATAATTGACAATAGCGCCCGCAGCGCCTATCGCAAGCTTTTTGTCGTCAAACTCATACTTTGCCAGAGTTGCTACTTTCAACTGATTAGCAAGAGCCTTGTATGCCGTGTCGTAGTCAAACGCCCATTCCGAATATTCTTGCGCTCTAGGTAGCTTGCCCATTCTCACCGATTGGCTGTTTTTCAAAGCATCACACGCTACGTGATTGGCGATAATCTCTTTTGGCGACAACGTAGACAGCATATCTTCCACTTCACCAATCTCTACGCCGCTATCCTTTGCCTTAGATTGCGTCGCGCAAAACTCACCCGTCGACAAATCCACCCAAGCAATGGCAAAACTATTTTTATCCATGTTGGCGCAAGCAAGATAGTTGTTAGCCTTTTCTTTCAAGATATTTTCTTCTACCACTGTACCCGGCGTAATTACTCTCACTACGTCACGCTCAACCATACCCTTGCTAGTAGCCGGGTCGGAGAGCTGTTCGCATATCGCCACTTTGTAGCCTTTGTCGATCAGTCTAGATATATAACTCTCAACGGCGTGATAAGGTACACCGCACATAGGCGCACGTTTTTCTAGTCCGCAATCTCTTCCCGTCAAGGTGAGGTCAAGCTCTCTCGAGGCAACTTCCGCATCCTCAAAAAACATCTCGTAAAAGTCGCCGAGTCTAAAGAACACAAGGCAATCCTTATACTTTTCTTTTAGCGACATATAAAAATTCATCATCGGTGAAAGAGCCATACTATTCCTCAACTTTTCCGTACAAAACGGCTGATTTTGACTTAACTACTTTTACGTTTACGAACTTACCCACCATCGAGCTATCTCCCTCGAAGTTGACGAGTCTGCCTGAGTCGGTTCTACCCATAACGTAACCGTCTAGTTTGTCGTTAACGTCCTCGCACAACACTTCAAAGGTCTTATTTTCGTATCCTTTAGAGAGCTTTGCAGTAATCTCGTTTTGTACTTCGATTAGTTTCATAATTCTCTCTTTGGACACGCTAGCGGGCACTTGTGGCATTTTGGCGGCTACAGTGCCTCGTCTTACCGAATACACGAAGGTAAATGCAGTCGAAAACTCAACCCTCTTCACTATATCCAAGGTATCCTCGAAGTCCTTATCCTCTTCGTACGGGAAGCCCACCATAATATCGGTTGTAATTCCGCAATCGGGTATCTTAGACCTGATATCGTCAACCACTTTGAGATAATAATCTCTCGTATAGTGCCTATTCATCAGCTTAAGTATCTTGTCCGAGCCCGACTGAATAGGTAGATGGATATTGTTACATATACTCTTACTGCCAGCAATTATATCCACCACGTCGGGACTCAAATCCTTAGGGTGCGAGGTCATAAATCTCACTCTATGCTTGGTATAATCGTCCAATTTTGCAATTTCTTCCAGCAGTTTCGCAAAGTTTTCGCCGTTTTGCAGGTTACTTCCGTATGAATTGACGTTTTGACCGAGCAAAGTAATCTCTTGATATCCTTGGTCAAGTAAGGACTTAAATTCGTCCAATATATCGCTCATTTTTCGGCTTCTCTCTCTACCTCTAACGTAAGGAACGATGCAATAAGTGCAAAAATTATTGCAACCGTACATAATATTGAGCCATGCGTTAGTACCGCTGGTGCGATAGATTGGCTGATTTTCCACTATAGAGGGATTTTCGCTAGGGTCAATCAAGATCGACCTTTTGCGCGTATTAATTCTCTTTTCTATACACTCTCCGAGCTTGTCGATATTGTTAGTGCCCAATATTACGTCGACGAAAGGAAATTTCTTCTTTAGCTCGCTAGCGGCGTTATCTTGTTGAGTCATGCACCCTACGACTGCAACGATAAGCTCGGGTCTACTCTTTTTCAAGTGTTTAATTGCGCCGATATTGCCTAGTGCGTGTTGCTCTGCATTATCTCTAATACAGCAAGTATTGAAGACGATGACGTCGGCTTCTTCACAGCTTTGACACTCGCTATATCCCATATATTCCAACGTGCCGGCAATTTTCTCCGACTCGTGAACGTTCATTTGGCATCCGTAAGTAATAATTTTATATTTTTGCATACAACAAGTATAACTAAAATCTCAAAAAAATTCAAGTGGTATTATAATAAAATGAAAGCGCGCACAAAAAATATAATAAAAAAGACAACTATAGCCATTCTTATCACTATACTCGTTTTGTCGACGATACTTATATCCTCGCTAGCCCTATATTTATATGCAGGCAATGGCGACGTAGACTTTTCTAAGTTAGATTCTCACACGGGTTTTGCACAAATATACGACAAAGACGGCGTATTATGCAACTCGCAATCTCACAATTTTATTGCGACCTACGACGAAATTCCTGCCAATCTTGTCAACGCCTTCGTAGCTATCGAGGACAAAAGATTTTTCAACCATCACGGACTAGATTACAAAAGAATTGGAGGAGCGATACTCAACAATATCAAAGGCAATCGACTGCAAGGCGCGTCTACGATTACTCAACAACTTATCAAAAATACTATGCTCACCTCCGAGCAATCTTACAATCGCAAGCTAAAAGAAGCAAAACTTGCAATCAAACTAGAAAGAACGCTCTCCAAACAAGATATTTTAGTCAAATATCTCAACGTATTGTACTTTGGTTCTGGACAATACGGTGTCAAAAATGCCGCCAAGCGTTTTTTTAACAAAGATTTAGATATGCTCAACGTTAGCGAATGCGCAATGCTTGCAGGCATCGTCAAGAGCCCTACCAAATACAACCCAATCAACAACTACGACAACGCTATAGCAAGAACACAGCTTGTCTTAAATTGTATGAACGAGCAAGGCTATATCACCCCTAATAGTTATAAATCTGACCAAATTATTATAAATAACGACCTAAACGAGAATAATATTTACTCAAATTATGTCGAAAATGCATTGTTTGAAGTCGCGTCTATTCTTTCTACCGACGTAGAACAACTCGTATATCAAGGCGTCAAAATCTATACCTACCTTGACCCTGCCAAGCAAGATTTTCTATATCAAACAATTCAAGACGATAGATACTATAGTGATTTTTCTTCTACCGACTGCTCTGCAATAATACTTGACAACACAAGCTCGGCAATTGAAGCATATTACGGCAAAGTAAGTCACAATCTTGCAACCTTCAAAAGACAACCTGCCTCTACTATCAAGCCACTTATTGCCTACGCACCCGCCATTGATATGGGTTATGCTCACCCTATGACTATGGTCAACGACGTCAAGAGAGATTTTGACGGCTACTCGCCTTCCAACTACCACGACGTATATCTTGGGTGGACTTCACTCAAAGACGCTCTCAAATACTCGCAAAACGTCCCGGCTGTGGAACTACTCGATATAGTCGGCGTAAATAACGCTAAAGATTACGCTACCAAAATGGATTTTACCTTTGACCCAAAGGACGACAACCTGTCACTTGCCTTAGGTGGAATGACCTATGGAACGACGTTGACTCAACTAGTCGGTGGATACGCCACGTTGGCTCGAGGCGGTAGTTATTCCCGTCCGACTATGATAAAGAGTATTCGTCTAGGCGAGCAAAGCCTCTATACGCACAGCCCACTCTTTACCCAAGTATTCGACACTACTACAAGTTATTTCCTCACCGATATGCTGTTGGATACAGCTAAGAGCGGAACGGGCAAAAAGCTAAGCACCCTAGGCTTTGACGTTGCCTGCAAAACAGGTACTAGCGCGCATAATGACCACAAATACAACACAGACGCTTACTGTATTGCTTACACCAAAGGTCACACCGTACTATGTTGGATGGGTGGCACCAACGACAAACCTCTTGACGGCAACGTTACGGGTGGCGGTCAGCCTACGCTTATTACCAAAAGCATACTATCTTCGATTTATTCTTTCGTTAAGCCCGAGCCTTTTGACAAACCGTCCGGTCTAGTCGTCAAAAATATCGACAAATATTCTTACGACAACGACCACGCTATCGTATTGTCGGGACAAAGCGCGCCTAAATCACAAGTAATCGCAGTAGAATTTGCTCAAAAGCACTTGCCTACTACTATAGATACGAGCTACGAGGACTTGTCTATCAAGGATTTTGATTGTCAGGTGCAAAAAGAAAAAATTAGCGTATCCTTCACCGCCAATCCGCGGCTTAGATACGCCCTATATTATCGCAATATAGTATCTGACGAAGTTCTCCTTCAAGACCTTTCAGCCCAAAACGGTAAAACGACGATAACGATTGATAGAAGCACTAAGACCTCTCTCTTTGGAGAAAAATACACCTTGATGGCATACTATTTTGACGATAGAGGCACCAAAATAATAGGCAAACCCGAAACGATATATCAGTGGCAGATATGAGTCATCTCTCGACGCCCAAGTCCAAAATCTCGGTATCTTCAATTGCTTTTAGTATAGATTCTTCGAGATTTTCTATCCTAGATTGTTCTTTGACGGCAACTTGTACCGACGGCTTGATGACGGGATACTTTGGCAAAAATACCGTGCAACAATCCTCGTACGGCAATTCACTCGTTGCATAGGTGTCGATATCCTTTGCCGTATCCATAATCTCGTTTTTGTCCATACCTATGAGCGGTCTAAATACCGGCAAAAGCTTGACTGCGTTGTTGGTAACGGTTATGCTTTCGGTGGTTTGCGAAGCCACTTGAGCCAAGCTTTCGCCCGTAATCAACGCACCACAACCGTACTTAACGGCAGTTCTTTCAGCTATGTCAATCATAATTCTACGCATCACGGTAATCATATAATCGGCGCGACAATATTGATGAATTTTTTGCTGAATATCGGTAAATGGCACGACAAAAAGCTTGATATTTCCGCAATAATTTGTCAATTTTTGAGCCAAATCAATGACTTTTTGCTTAGCAAGCTCGCTCGTGTGTGGATAACTATGATAATGTATTGCATATATTTCCATACCGCGTCTAGCCATTCTCCAACCTGCAACCGGCGAGTCAAAACCACCGCTAAGCAGCAACATACCTTTGCCCGCGGTTCCAACCGGCATACCGCCCGCGCAAGGTATCTTGCCCGAAAATACATACGCATATCCTCTTTCTCTGATATCGACGAATATTTCCACTTGCGGACTATGCAAATCAACCTTGAGCATAGGGTTTTTGTCAAGGCAATATCCGCCCATCATTGCGGCGATTTGCATACTGTTTTTGTCCAATCTTTTGTCGGCTCTATTGACGGTGACCCTAAAGGTACTCTTGCCTTGAGGCACGTATTCTTGTACAGCTTGCCCCATCAGCTCGTATTGCGACTTTACTTTGATAGCAACGCTAAGGCTAGTCAGTCCAAAAACCTTTCTCAATCTATCGACGAACTCGTCTTGGAGCCACTCGTCGTAATCTTCGACGTAGTATCTATTTTGCGTTCTGATAAACTTATAGTCCAAGCCGTCCAAAGCCTTTTTGATATTTTCGATGAGCTTATTTTCAAAAAATGCCTTGTTTTTTCCTTTCAAAAATATTTCACCGTATCTAAGCAACAATACCTTTTGCATAATCTCTCCGTTATTTCCTTTGATAGTTTTTCAAGTTTTCGACCACTTTGGCTAGACAATCCACACAATAATCAACGTCTTGTTGCGTGTTAGATTCGTCAAAGCTTATTCTCAACATACCCTCGGCATATCTAGGCTCTATGCCCAAAGCTTTAGGGATGCGCTTGGTAGATTTTCCCGCCGAACAAGCCGACCCCGTGCCGACGATTACGCCCAAATCTTCCATGCAATGCACAATGACCTCGCCTCTCATATCGGCTAGCGACAGACTGATAATATTTCCCACGCTATTATCTAGGTCGGTATTTATCAAGCAATCGGGCAAAGCGCTACGTAACCTATCCACTGCATATCTTTGCAGCTTCTTATAATTTTGATATTTCTTTATTACTGCTTTTGGGTCAGTATCGACTATTGCGCCTAGCGCCATAATGCCCGCCACGTTTTCGGTAGCAGACCTTATACCGCCCTCTTGACCACCGCCAAAGATAATGGGTCTTAAGAAAAGTCCCTTCTTCACGTACAGCGCCCCCAAGCCCTTCGGACCGTGTACCTTATGCGCGCTTATGCTATACATATCTACGCCCAGGCTCTTGACGTTGACAGGTAGCTTTCCATAGGCTTGCACGCCGTCACTGTGCACCAAGGCTCTCGGCGACTTAGCTCTTACCATATCCACGATTTTTTTGATATCGTTAATAGCGCCCGTCTCGTTGCTCACGTGCATAACCGACACTAGCACCACTTGTTCGTCGAGCAAACCCTCCAACTCGTCTAGCTTTACTCTACCATATCTATCCACGGGCGCAAAAATCACTTCGTAGCCACGGTTAGACAATTCGTTAGCGCAAGCATATATCGCCGAATGCTCTCCGTTACCAACTATAACCTTGCCTTTTTTGGATTTGATACTGCACAGCATAGCGAGGTTGTCGGCTTCGCTACCCGAGGCGGTAAAAATAATTTCTTGCCTATCCGCGCCAATAGAGCGAGCCACCGCACCACGACTAGCTTTGACGTCGTTTGCCACCTTCAAAGCCTCACCGTACAATGCCGACGGATTGAAGAATTGTTCCACTCCGTATTTTCTTATGACGTCCACACATCTCTCGTCCATTTTGGTGGTTGCAGCATTATCAAGATAAATCATTGGTTTTTCCTTTTACTTTGCAATATCCGTATTCGTCCAAAGCAACAATATATTGCTTGTTATCGCAGATTATCGCATATTTTTGATATTTGCAATTTCTTGGCGCTAGTACTTTCGCTCCCGCACTCACGGCATTGCTTTCTAACTTAGCTATACTCTCAATCTTTGAATATTCAATCGTGGTACTTTGTCGTTTTTTCCCAAGTATTATTTTGCTTATTTCGACTTTTTCGTTGTCCAAGTCGTATCTCCACTTATAAGTTAGCGTGCAGGCTATCACTCTCACTATCACTAGTGCCACAAAGATAGCCAGACTTTTGACGACTTCCCATATATTTCTCGTGGCTATTCCCGCAAAAAATATCCACAAATTGCCAAAGTCAACTACAAGGCAAGTTGCAAGAATAATAATTTTTAGCGGTTTTAGTCTTTCGCAGTTTATTTGTAGAGTGTATCTCATATCAGCTTGGCTATGGTTACGCCCATATCTCCTTCTCCGTAATTGCCAAGTCTAAATTCAGTCACTATCGGGCAGGTTTTTAGATAATCTCCCACCGCTTTTCGCAAGATACCAGTGCCTTTGCCGTGTACTATTCTCACTTCGCTATATCCGTGTCCTAATGCGTCGTGCAGATATCTTTCCAAGGTAGCTATTGCCTCGTCGCACCTCATGCCTATCAAGTTGACCTCTTGCTTAACGTCGTCGTTTTTGAGTTCTCGATTGGCTCTAACAATCTTGCCCTTAGGCTCGGTTTTTTTAGTCTTTTTTATCTTTACGCAATCTTTGAGCTTAATTGTAGTACTCAAAATTCCCGCTTTGACAAGGCACTCTTTTTTCTTTTCGTTGATACTCAGCACTACTGCCTTAGATTTCAGCGACTCAACGTACACGTCGTCACCCACGGCAATTTTACCGCCAATCTTTTCTATGTCTTCGGGAGCTTCTTCGCTCACCAACGAGTTTTCTAGTTTCTTTTTGTTCTTTCTCGCCTCAAAGAGCGCGCCCTCGTCACTTTTGGCAAGATTTTCTTTCATCTCTTCTATGATTTCTTCCGCTTGTTCTACGTAGTCGGACAAGAGCTCTTTGACGGATTTTTGCATTTTTTCGTCAAGTTTTCTCTGCTTTTCTTCAAGTTTTAGGCTAGCGTTTATATTTTCGGCTTTGATTTTTTCAGCCTCAGCATATTGTGCCAATGCTTGAAGTTTAAGTTCTTCGGCATCTCGTCTAGCCTTTTCAGCCATAGTCATCACCTTGTCAAAGTCGGCTTTTGAGCTACCAATTCTACTTTTCGCTTGCTGCAAAATCTCATCCTTCAGTCCATAGTTTCTAGCAATTTCCAAGGCTTTCGAACCACCCGCTATACCAACCAAAAGCTTATAGGTCGGTTTGAGGGTAATAGGGTCAAAGTCCATAGTAGCCACAGTCACCCTATCGGTTGTAAAGGCGTATTCCTTCAACTCGTCGTAGTGGCTCGAAGTAACGCTACGACAGTTTTTACTTCTTAAATATTCTATTATTGCTATTGCCAGCGCACTACCTTCGGCAGGGTTAGTACCACCGCCCAACTCGTCTAACAAGCACAAGCAGTTGTCGGTTGCCTCGTTGACGATAGAAGCAATATTGCTGATATGCGAGCTAAACGTCGACAAGTTGTTTTCAATACTTTGGTTGTCGCCTATATCGCAGAATATCTTATCAAAGACGCACACACTCGTTGCCGCCTTACAAGGCACGAACATACCGCTGCAACTCATAAGGCAAGTGAGTCCCACCAGCTTCAACAATACGGTTTTACCGCCCGTATTAGGTCCGGTAATTACCATGATGTCATAGTCCTTACCCAGCTCTACCGACACAGGTACGACCTTGTCACTAGCTATCAAAGGGTGTTTGCCCTCAACTATTTTGACTATTCCGAGGTCATTGATTTCTGCTCTCACTGCCTTTATTGCCCTAGCATACGAGGACTTTGCGAAGATACTATCGAGCAAAATCAATCCTTGATAAGACTCCTCTATCGCAACCACCGACGTAGCAATATCGCTAGAGAATTTTCGCAATATATTCTCTATCTCTTTAGCTTCGTCAAGCATATATCCCTTTAGTTCGTTGTTTAGTCCGACTATTCCTATAGGCTCGATATAGATAGTAGAGCCCGTTGCCGATCTATCGTGCACCAAGCCTTCCACGCTCGACCTACACTCGGCTTTGACGGGCAAGACGTACCTATTGTTTCTCACCGTGATGATATTGTCTTGCAAATATGTCGATATAGAGCCACTAAGATAACTAGCCAATTTTTGTCTAATTCTTTCGTTACACAGTCTTATTTGCCGTCTAATCGACTTAAGTTCAAACGAGGCGTTGTCGCTCACCTCGTTTTCTCCCGAAAAGGCTTCGAATATGGCTTTTTCGAGGTTTTTATCGGTATACAAACAATTGACGATATCTCTTATTTCATCTAGCCTTACGTCTGATACGGCGTCCAAGGCTTTGCGCATATTGTAGCAAGTACGCAAGATTTTACCCGTCTTGAGTATGTCGGCGATGCTCAAAGTTGCGTTCTTTTTGCACGCTTCCAATATTTCCGTCATATCGTCAAAGGCAAGATTTATGCTTGCGCAATGCTCGTATGCAACGATACTAGCTTGCTCGGTTAGGTCAAGCAACGCTTCAACCTCACTCTTGTTGGTGCTTGGCTTGATGCTTTTGACGTATTTTTTCGTAGGCTCAGACTGGGTATATTGCGCCAATATATCCAAAATCTTATCGTATTCCAACGTCAACAAAGCTTTTTTATCTATCAATTTACACCTCTAAACAAATGTCCACTAGTAGAATTTTTGCTCTTTTCACCTTTTCTTTGCACAAAATCTTTGAGTATACCGTCGAGTTGCTCTCTACTCAATCCCAATGCGTTGATATAGCATTGATACGGGATTTGCTCCCACCTTCCTCTTACGTCTACGATAGACGGATTGTGGAGGGCGAAGTAACAATGCCCCGATTTGTATCTCACTACCGTATAGTCTGCTACCTTGTCTTTATACCGAAATTCTCCGTCATACTTACAATTTGCACAACTGCAACCGGTATTCAACTGTACGGGACAGTGCGACAGCGTCATAACTTGCACCAATCCGTAGCCAAATACCATAATTTTGTCTTGTCGTAGACTCTTAAGCTGTCCAAGATTGAGCTCTAGCGAGGCTATCGCATAGTCAAGTCCCAATTCTTCCAAAGAGCCTTGATTGTAGATATTTAGTCCGTAACCGCCTACCTTAGCAAGTCCGAATTTCTTTGCCAGCTCTACGGCATACAAGTTGTCACATACTATTCCTTTGATATGAGCTCTTAGCTTTTCTACCAAATCCGTTACGATACCAATGTCATTTCCTCTAGCAACTCTCGGCAGTCTAATATATCCATTATTTATAAATATATCAAAATTATTACAAAAAACTTGATTATTTATAATACTTTGAGGGGTATTGGCGTCGATTTGTTGTAGATTGAGGACGATATTGGCGTTTTTTAAGGTATAGTCCGTAAGGTCGTCTAGGCTTGCAATCTCAACGAAGGGTTTACTTTTATCTACCTCGACTCCTTGATATACGCACGAGCTTGTTAGGTCAAAATTCGCCTTTTGCATATTGCTCTCATAGCATTGCAATATTGCGCTCTTTAGTCCCTCCAACGCTTGCCTACGCAGTAGGTTGATAGCCGATGATGGTATAAAGGCATTTTCGTCTAGCGTCGTATCTACCTTGCCGAGTGCAAAAGGCGTATTGCCCAGCCTATCAACCATAGACCTGACTTTGTCTTGGTCAACGGTATATTTTTGCGACTTTTCTACTATATCCCCTACCGCTTGGTATTCAAAGTCTTTGTATTTAACTACTATGCTAAGTGGTTGCCCTACTACAGCCGTAACCAACAAATCTATTGTCAATTTCGGCTCTACTTCGCCGTACTTTTTGACTTGATTGCTATCCAGAGTGATATACACCTTGCCTTTATTGACGACCTTGTCGCACGCAACGTATATATTACCATTGTCCTTTCTTACTTTATTGACGGTAAGACCAAACTGCTTGGTTCCGTCTATTATCTTAATTCCGTCGCCTACGTGCAGCTTTTGATTGCTTTTGACGACAATTTCACGGTTTCTGTAGCCTATTATATCGCCTATATACTCGCCCAAATTGTTTTGAACGTCAACGCTCATCAGCTCTTTGGTATCGCAATAGTTGTAGCCCTCACTAAAACCGCCTCGATTAAAAGCTCTGAGCAGTCCCGACTTGATATCGGCAGTGACGTTGCTCTTTTTGTCAATGACTTGCCTATACGCCGACACGACTTGTCCGACGTAGTGCGGATTTTTGAGTCTGCCTTCAATTTTTAGACTATCTACGCCCAGTTCCACCAATCTATCAAGCTTACCTATCAAGCATTGGTCGGCAGGAGATAGCAAATAGTGAGGTTTGCCGTCGCCTATAGAGCAAGAATATTGCAGTCTACAAGGTTGATTACACCTACCCCTATTACCGCTATCGCCACTCATAAAGGACGACATAAGGCATCCGCCCGAAAAGCTAACGCACAACGCACCGTGCACGAAGTGCTCAATCTCGAGATTGGTATTTTGCTTGATATCTTTGATATCCTCTTCCAGCGTTTCTCTAGCCAGCACTACTCTACAAAAGCCGAGCTTTTCCAGTAGCTTAGCCCCCAATAGATTATGCACGCCTAGTTGAGTGCTCGCATGCAGAGGCACGTCGTATCTTCTAAAAATACCAAGCGTGCCAAGGTCGGTGACGATAAATGCGTCGGCTTTGCTTTCTACACACTTTTGCACGTATTTTTCCAACATGCTCATCTCGTTTTGACGCACGTTGGTATTAAAAGTAATATAAATCTTGACGCCGAATAGATGCGCAAGGTCTATATACTCGGCTATATTGTCGAGGCTAAAGTTGTCGGCTTTGATACGAGCGTTGAAGCAATCCAAACCGAGATATACAGCGTCCGCACCCCAAAATATCGCTGATTTTAGAGCAGACACGCTACCTGCAGGCGCCAATATCTCCGTCATTATCTAAGAGTTGCTCCCAATTCTATATCTAGCTTTTTGAGTATCTTTTCGATTTTGGCGTTGACTTCTTCTTCCGTCAAAGTTCTATCGGCAAGGCGGAATACAAGGTTGATTGCCACGCTCTTTTTATTCTCGCCAATTGCTTCTTTGTTGCGGTAGATATCGAATATCGAGCAGTCTACCAGCATATTGCCACCGGCTTTCTTGATACATTTGATGATATCGGCAGCCATTTTGTCTTCGTCAAGCACCACCGCGATATCTCTCTCAACAGGCGGATACTTGGCAATTTCGCTAAACTTGTAACCGAGGTTGGCAATCTTGTTGAGCAAGTCTACGTCTATCTCAGCCACGTACATTCTCTCTTTGACGTCCAAGTCGCTGGCTACGCTTGGGTGCACCTCACCGAGATAGCCGAGTCTATAACTACCCACCATAACGTCGGCGGATCTTCCGCTGTGCATATAAGGGAGCGAGCTTCTCACGAAGTCGGCTTTGATGCCAAAGGCTCTAAGTATTATCTCAATCACGCCTTTGATAGTGTAATAATCACAGCCTCCACCGTACATACCGAGCGCCATCATGGTAGTTTCGTTAGGTTGAATCGTAGCATCTTGGTTAGGCTCGTATACGTGAGCAATCTCAAAGAGTCTTGCCGATTTGTTGCTCTTGAGGCAGTTTTTGGCAAGAGTGCTCATCATACTGTACACGAGTGTCGTCCTCATAACAGACACGTCTTCGCCAAGTGGATTGAGAAGCTTTACAGTATTTCTAAGCGGACTGTCCTTGGCAAGCCTCAATGTATCGAAAGCCTTTGGAGAGGTAAAGGAATAGGTCAAAATCTCGTTCATTCCTTGGCTTACGGCTATTTCTTTTAGCTTATCCACGTTGATTTGCGCCTCAGTTTTACCACCGCTAGTTTGGTGCGCGCCGTCCATAAGCGTACAGTTGATATGGTCGTAACCATAGAGTCTGATTATCTCTTCAGCAAGGTCGTTGGCGTTTTCGATATCATCTCTAAAGAATGGTTGCACGCAAGTGAGTACGCCGTCATCGAGCGTAGTCTTGATTTGCAAAGAATTGAGGATATCTACCATAGTTTGCTCGGGCACTTCGATACCGAGTATTGCGTTGATTTTAGCGGTAGGCACTTGGATAGTCTTTTCTTCGAGGTTAACGCTCTTTTTGTCTATCGTATCGCCCACGATTTTGCCGTAACCGTACTGAGATATGAGCGACAAAGCTCTTCTTAGTCCCATTGATTGACTCTCAAAGTCTATGCCTCTTTCGTATCTAAAGGACGAGTCGCTTCTAAGGTTGAGTTTTCTAGACGACCTTCTTATGTTATCTCTTAAAAATTTTGCCGATTCGAATACGATATCTTGGGTATTGTCGTTGATACCGCTATATTCTCCACCCATAATTCCCGCAACTGCAACAGGCTTGTTTTGGTCGCAAATAGCAAGAATGCTATCGTCTAGCGTATATTCGTTGCCGTCAAGAGCAGTGATTTTTTCACCGTTATTCGCTCTTCTAACGACGATATTTTTGCCATCTAAGAGAGCCAAATCGAATGCGTGCATAGGTTGACCAATCTCAATCAGCACGTAGTTGGTGATATCAACTATATTGTTGATAGGTCTAAGTCCAACTGCTTTGAGTCGCTTTTGAATGATAGGCGCACTGCTCGTAATCTTGATATCTTTGACAACTTGAGCCATATATCTTGGACACAAATCGCTAGCAATTACGTCTACCTTGACCTCACTCTCGCCGCCCTCAGCTACTTGATATTCGAGGTTAGGCATTTTGAGTGGTACGCCGAGCACGGTAGACACTTCTCTTGCTATGCCAAGCACGCTATTGCAGTCGCTACGGTTGGCAGTTACGCCGATATCCAAAATCACGTCGTCGTAGCCAAGTACTTGAGTAATATCCGTGCCGAGTGGTGCCGTTTCGCTATTCATAATAAGTATTCCGTACACGCTTGCGCCCTTGTAATCGGCTTCGGTCAGCATCAATTCTTCGCCCGAGCACAACATACCGTTGGACTCAACACCGCGAAGCTTGCCCTTTTTGATAACTTGTCCCGTCGGAAGTAGCGAGTTGTCCAAAGCAACGGGCACGATATCGCCCTCGGCTATGTTGCTTGCGCCCGTTACTATTTGCACGAGTTCTTCTTTTCCTACGTTGACGGAGCAAATCTTAAGTTTGTCTGCGTCGGGATGCTTGACAACCTTTTCGAGTTTTCCGAGCACGACGTTCCTAAAATTTTTGCCTTGTTCTATTACTTCTTCTACTTCAAAGCCCGCGCTTACGAGTTTTTTGCACAATTCGTCAAGGCTTACGTTGATATCTACAAAATCTTTTAGCCAATTTAGTGAAACTTTCATATCCTACTCCTTTTACTTAAACTCTTTGAGAAAACGTACGTCGTTGTCAAAAAGAATACGCATATCAGGTATGCCGTACTTGATCATGGCAATTCTTTCGATACCAAGACCAAAGGCAAATCCCGAATACTCTTTGCTGTCAATTCCGCAGTTGTCAAGCACCTTTGGATTGACAATACCTGCGCCCAAAATCTCTATCCAACCCGTGCCCTTACATATACGGCAACCCTTGCCGTGGCACACCGAGCAAGTTACGTCAACCTCTACGCTAGGCTCGGTAAACGGGAAGTAAGAAGGTCTTAGACGAGTCTTGGTGTTGCTGTCAAAGAGCTGTTGAGCAAACTTCTCGAGTATGCCCTTGAGGTCGCACAAGGTGATGTTTTTGTCCACGACCAAACCCTCGATTTGCTGGAACATAGGGCTATGCGTTGCGTCGTCGTCAGGTCTATATACTTTGCCCGGGCAAATAATTCTAATAGGAGGCTTTTGCGACGTCATCGTACGCACTTGCACCGGGGAAGTGTGAGTGCGCAACAACATGTCGTCACTGATATAGAAGGTGTCTTGCATATCTCTTGCCGGGTGGTCCTTAGGAATATTGAGGGCTTGGAAGTTGAAAAAGTCAAGCTCAATCTCAGGTCCTTGCGCAATCGAAAAGCCTAAGCCCGTAAATATATCTATTATTTGATTTTGCACGAGTGTAGTCGGATGCAAACTACCTCTTTGGCACACGCCGCTATCCAAAGTAACGTCCACAGCCTCTTTCTGCATCTTATCTTCTAGCTCTTTGCTTGCAAGCTCGGCTTGTTTGGATGCGATAAGCTCCTCTATCGTGTCCCTTGCCACGTTGACTAGCTTACCAATCTCGGGTCTTTGCTCGGCAGGCACGTCCTTCATGCCCTTGAGAAGAGCCGTAAGTTCGCCGTTTTTGCCCAAAAATTTGACTTTGGCATTGTTGACGTCCATCACGCTGACACAAGCGCCTACCACTTGTCTAGCGTCCTCGATGAGCAAATCAATTCTCTCTTTCATACACTTTTACTCCCTTTGTATCATTGTGTTATTTGTAATATTTTTGTTGATATTTTGACATTTATGATTAGTAATAAACCTCTCTTTGCTTACAATACAATCTATTTTTGTCTAACTTTATATTTCGTATTAATTATTACTAATGCATATCTCGCTACTAAGGCAACTACGTTACTATTAGTAAAAAGTATATAACAACGACGCCCCCAAATTAGGGCGTCGTTGACGCTGTACCACCTAAATTCACCGAAAAATCGGCCTTATTGCGCTATAACGGGCGACCGTCCTCGCTTACTCTGTTACATTTGGGCAAGGCTGCTCCGAGGTGAATTGGGTCAGTGCACTCGTCAGTCGTTCTTTCAGCCCACGAAACGACCTCTCTAAGACTATGCCAAAGACCTACTTGTCCTCTTCTACGCTTTGCAATAATTGTACCACCAAAAATCGCTAAATGCAAGTTTTATGGACACAAATTTTTGAATTAAGTGGTCAAAACGCAGTATTTTCGGTACTTTTTGAAGAAAGAATTTTTTTACTAAAATTCATTCGATGATTTTGGAACAAAACGAAAAACCAAATATTAGTTGATGCGAAGATTTTGAAGCAAAACTAAACGTAAAAACAAAATGTTAGTAGATTTGAAGATTTCGAAGCAAAGCATAATGAAAAACTAAAAATTAGTTGATTCGTAGATTTTGAAGCAAAACTAAACGTAAAAGTAATATTAGTTGAGTTGTAAGAGTTTATCTTGATTTTGTAGATAAACTTCGGGGACTTTGCCGACTATCACGCTCTCAGCTACGACAATCTTAGTCTTGACGTACAAATCTTTGACGTAGAGAGGCAAAATCATCTTGACCCTAGCAGTTACGTCAACGAAAATACTGTGCCTAGTTTGGTTGATTGACACGCCGTCAAACTTTGAAGATAGTTTACACTCTACGTGTCCAATCGGCTTGACCTCAATCTCTATGTTTTTGCCCAGTTGAGCAAGCATAAGACTGCCCGTAATTGCGTAAAATGGCACGTTGTAAATCTTTTCTTTGCATAAATTGTTGACGTTGATTTGCGTCTTTTCCGTCAAGTCGCATAGCAAAAGATTGACCATGAGCATATTGACGTTGATGAGGGATACGTTGCCGTCGCTCCCCACTGCAATCTCTACAAAGTTGTCGTAATCGCGATAAGCGTCGTTGTCCGCCAAAATTTTGAGAACGGCATTGTTGATACCGTCGACTAGCTCTGCCGTTATGTTAGCCGAAGTGTATTCGTCCACAAAGTCGATAAGGTTACTTCTTGCGACGATGTAGGAATATACGCTCAAAACAACTATAAGCACTACAAGAACCACATAAACGACCACAAATCGTTTTGTTCTACTCTTTTTGGATTTACAATCTCTCACACTATACTATATGCCGACAAATTTGTATTGACGCATTAGAGCATATAACGACGCAAATTCTTAGATTAAGCATTAACTTGCGATTGAAAGCTAATGGTTAGGATTGTTAGCTAAAAAAATACGTGCGTATAATTGATAGTATTATATTCAATAAAATTATTATAATATTTTTGATTATTTAGAAGTATTTTTGATATAATGGCATCAAAAATACTAAATAATCGCATTGTTGACGATTGTCAGTTTAGATAAAAGAAGGTAGTCAATAAGACGTATTACCTCTTGTTAGGGTGCGACTTGAATATTAGTGCAAATATAAAGCCGAATACTATTGCAGCCGTCAAACCGCCGCTTACCGCCGCCATACCGCCCGTGCAAGCTTGCAACAATCCTTCTTTAGCGCCTTCGATTGCGCCCTTGACCAAAGAGCTACCAAAGCCAACTATTGGTACGGTTATGCCTGCTTTGCCAAACTCTTCTATATATTTGAATAGTCCCACGGCTTCTAGCACTGCTCCCAGAAGTAAAAAGCTGACCAAAATTCTAGCCGAAGTTATTTTGGTCTTATTGATTAGTATTTGACCAATAAGGCAAACTACCCCGCCTACCAAAAATACTCTAAGATATAATAAAACGTGTTCCATATATTTTCCTTTTATTAGTTAGTCGATTTGTATCGTCACTAAACATACGATTGTCCTACACTCTCGCATTTGACGGTACGTTCTCGTCTTGCAAATGATAATCCTTAGACAACGACGCTACGCCACACGAACAATAATAAGTTAGTCGATTTGTATCGTCACTAAACATACGATTGTCCTACACTCTCGCATTTGACGGTACGTTCTAGCTTTGTAGATGATAATCCTTAGACAACAAAGCATCTCTACACGAACAATTATTAGTTAGTCGATTTGTATCGTCACCGCATGAGCTATTGCGGGTATACTCTCGCCTTGCAAAGGAGAGTCCTTAGATAATAGCGCTCCCGTTGGTACGAACAAAATCTTTCGTAGTTGTCGAGAACACAGCATTGGATAGAAATAGGAGCAAAATACTAGCGAACAACAGCCTGCGCCCGATCCGCCTTGTCCAGCCTTTTGGTCTTTACTGTACACTATCGAGCCACAATCGTTGAGATTGTCCGCCTCTACGCCCTCTTTAGCCAACAAATAGTGCAAAGTTTCTCGTCCAAATCTACCCAAATCGCCCGTGATAATCAGGTCATAATCTTTGGGTGTCGTGCCTGTTGCATTTAGATGAGCATAGATAGTATCGAACGCCGCAGGCGCCATTGCAGCTCCCATATTGTTGACGTCACTACACTTTAGGTCAACAATCTTGCCCACGGTATATTCGCTGATATAAGGCTTGTCACTCGGCTCTTTTGTAAGCAAAACGCAACCGCTACCCGTTACCGTCATCTGCGACTCGGGCGTAGGTTGAGTGCCTAGCTCCAAAGGATAGCGATATTGTCTCTCAGCCGTGGCAAAGTGTGAGCTTGTAATGGCAATGACTTTGTTCATATCGTTATTGATTAGGTTGCTAGCCACGATGAGCGACTCGCCAAAAGTTGCGCAAGCATTGTATAATCCCATAAACGGCACTTCAAACTCTCTAGCACTAAAGCTCGTTGGCATGATTTGGTTGATGAGGTCGCCGCCGACTATACAGTCTACCTCGTGTTGATTAAGTCCCGCCTTGTCAAGACAGTTTTGGATATTGGTCTTTTGCATTTTAATTTCTGCCATTTCGTGAGTTTTACAGCCCCACATATCGTCTTCTATTATCGTATCTATGAATTGGTGTAACTTGCCCTTGCCTTCATAACTGCCCGCAATAGTTGCAACGGTGTCTACATAGACCTTTTTTTCTAATTTGTAAGTTGACTCTCCAACTCTCATATTTCACCTCAAAACAAGCCGATAATATAATAAATAATACCTACGGCTACCGATACTCCCACACCTGACACGATGATAGGACCTGCTACGAGGAACATCTTAGCCATTGTGCCGAATATTATGCCTTCTTTTCTAAATTCTATCGCCGGTGATACGACGGAATTGGCAAAACCCGTGATAGGTATTATAGTGCCGGCACCGGCATACGCGCCGAGCTTGTCGTACCAACCTAGTCCCGTAAAAAACGAGCCTAAAAAAATCATCGTTATGCTTGTTAGTGTAGCGACATCTTTGGTCTCCCACTTGGGGAACAAATAAGTGTAGAGGTCGCTAAAACCTTGACCTATCATACAAATTATTCCGCCTACTACGAACGCTACGGTTAAAGTCAATAATTCGTTGCTCTTTTGCGCGTTTTGGTGTACATACTCTTGATATTGCTCGCTATCTATCATTATTTTCCCTCTCTTTCGGTCGGCTCTATGCGCCTAATTTCGATGTCTTCCAAGTTATCTCTGACGAAGACACTCTTAAACCCCTTTATTTTTTGCATAAAAAAACTCCTACCTATATTGTTGACTAGTAGGGGTCTTTTATTCCTTAACTGAGAGCTTTTCTCAATTCTTTGAGCACTTTGCTCTCAATTCGTGATATTTGCACCTGCGAAACGCCCAGGATATTAGCAATTTCGCTCTGCGTTTTGTCCCTATAATACCTTAGAACTATGACGTTACGCTCTCGCTCGGGAAGTGATTTGATTACGTCTTTGAGCATTATTTTGTCAAGCATATCGTTTTCGCCTTGCCCGTCTGAGAGCTTGTCCAGCACGCATCCCTTGGAGTCGTCATCGTACTTTTCGTAGATAGACACGGGATACTTGGAGCTGTCCAACGCAAAGACGGCTTCGTGCACGTCGACGTCAAAATGCTCCGCTATTTCTTCAATACTTGGTTGCCTATCGTTTTGTTGACAAAATTCCGATATATAGGCTTGCATTTTGGAATTGAGAAGCTTGACCATTCTACTGACCTTGATTGCGCCGTCGTCTCTGATATACCTCTTGATTTCTCCAGCAATCATCGGTACTGCGTAGGTAGAAAATCGCACGTTGTAACTGCAGTCAAAATTGCTGACGGCTTTGACAAAGCCTAGCGAGCCTAGCTGTAACAAGTCGTCGTATTCGATTTGACGATTTTTGTAGCGCTTCGCTATGCTTTTGACAAGCGGCAAATTGTTGACAAGCAATTCGGTCAAGGCTTGTTTGTCGCCCTCTTGTGCTTGTTTTATAAGCTTGATTGTCGTGTCGTGGTCAAGCATCAGTTGTCCTCTTTGATTATTTTGGTCATAACCACTCTAGTACCACTGCCTACTTGCGAAGTGACGGTGACGCTATCCATAAAGGTATTCATGAGCGTAAAGCCCATTCCGCTACGCTCTTGCTCGGGACGAGTAGTAAAAAAGGGTTGCATTGCCTTTTCGACGTCCTCGATACCTTTGCCGTGGTCCTCTATAATTATTGACGCTACGCCCTTTTCTAAACTCACTTCTACGGCAATTGTTTGTTGTTCGTCACGACTATATGCGTGCACTACGCAGTTAGTAAATGCTTCGGAAACCGCCGTTTTGATTTCGTCCAGTTGCTCGAGCGTTGGATTGAGATGAGCGCAAAACGCCGAAACGGTGCTTCTTACAAAAGCCTCGTTGGAAGACAACGCCGATATTTGCATACAAAATTTGTTCATAATTACCTCACTTTGCTATCTTGTTGATGATTGTATAGATGCCTGCGGTGTTGAGAATTTTGTCAATATGACCGCTAGCACCCGTTATGTGCACGTACATACCTTTGGCTTTGAGCTTTTTGTATCTGCCAAGTAGCACGCCTATGCCCGTGCTGTCCATAAAGGTCACGCCGCTAAAATCAAAAATAAAATTTTGAACTACGGCTAAATCTATCGCCCAGTCAAGTTTTTTACGTACTTCTACCGCCGAATATTCGTCCAACTCTCCCGTCAAACGGGCAATAAGCTTGTTGGGTTGATGAATTATCTCTATCTGCATATTCTTCTCCTTGTGATTGATAGCTAAATTATAAGTCAAAATAGATGTCACTAAATGAGATTGTTTGATAGGATATGGCGTATTTTAGCAATAAAAAACGACGGCTTTGCCGTCGCTAATTGGAATAAGAATTGCTTTTATTACTATTTGATAGCTATCCAATTCATTCTTGCTCTCCGTTCGACTATATTCTATCGCAAAGAAAATATTATTTCTTGACATTTTGTGCTATTGGGTGTTAGGTCTAACCTATAACCAATTAATTCTATATTTTAATTGTTTCTTGTAGTTTCTTAAAATTGATTAAATAAGCTTCAATTGAGATTTTGTATTCGATTATAAATCATTTCCATTTCTTCGGACATCAAAAGTTTTTCATTTGTGTGCGTTACGACCGATGACAATTTGTCTATAGAATACAATTTTTTGCAATGAAGATTTTTAATAATTGATTTGTCGGAAAATATGACGATATCATGTAATGATACATTCATTTTAAGACGCTTGTATAAATGATATGCCTTAAAATAATTTTCGTCTATTGGATTGTTGAAACGAGTAATTTTTGAATATTTGTAATAATGCCAATCCTTTCTTTTTTCGTGTCCAAAAATTTCGCCATCGTAGTCTTTGTATAGTATTACCCATACCCCGTATTGATTGATATAAATATAGTCAATTGTCCACATAAATCCATATGTATTGGTAAATTTATAATCGGATATTAGGTATTGTTTGCCGGGAACTGTTTCTCCTAAAACTTTGACTATTGGTGACACCTTGTCAACGTTGCACGAATTAGTGTCGATAGAATTGTAATTGTTGCCAGTGTTTTTATTGGAATTGTGTGAAGGTGAAAACAATTGCCAAATAAAAAATATTGCCAGCAAAACGAGAATAATTATTAATATTACCATATTTCAAACGTTCCTATTAAAAATTGGCATTGGGTTTTAGCATTTTGACGTGAGGGACGTGCTCTTCGTAGTACTTTTCGTCGGTGGCAACATAGCCGCACTTTTCGTAGAAGCCTTGTGAGCGCACTTGTGCGGATATGAGCAAAGTCCTAGCACCTTGGGCTATGGCAATCTTTTCTAATTCTTTGACCACCTCGGCACCTAAACCGTGCTTGCGGTATTGCTTGACAACGGCAATTCTACCAAGCTTATAAATACTGTTATCTTGGTCGTACAAAAATACTCTGCCCGTGGCTATAGCCGAGCCGTCTGAGTCGTAAAATACTATCGTGTCCGCCCATCCGTCCACGTCGTCAAATTTGTCTTGAAAGCCTTGCTCTATCTCAAAGACGATATGTCTAATATACCTACTGTCGTCGCATATGCCGACCGTTCTCTTGATACTGTACTTCATAGATTGATTGTAACATATTTTGGGGTGAGTGTAAATATTAAAAACAAACACTATTCGTGATTGAATTGTTGGCAAACATTTACATAATCAGAACCAATGTAATTATTCTATTGCGTTATTTTCACAATTATTATAATTTTTTAGATGATCATTAATTATCATAAATTCTTTACGAAATTCTTGATATAAATCTTTACCATTAACGACGAATTTAAAGCCCGTAAAGTTATGGTAACTACAAGATATTACGTCGCATAATACAGCAATTATATAGATAAAATCTTTAATTAAATGCAATACTCCATCGGGAACAAAATTTAAAAATGTCAAGCTTGAATGAACAAAATTATTGCAAAAACTTCGCCAATTATACAAATCATTCAACTCAGCTACTTTAATCAACGATTTAGGACTAATATCTTTAACGCCGAGACTTTCAAGCCATCCCAACGAGTAAAAATTCTTCTTTGATCCTTTTTCTCTTTTGGACAAGGAACTTGCTACATAAAGTTTATCCAACTCACAGTTATCATTATTATGTTGCAATGAAAACAACTTAGCTTTGACAAATAAAGAATACGCAGATAATACTTTTTCATTTGTGATTATTATTTTAGCAGTTGCAACTTGCTCTATAAGCTGACGAATGAGTGTTCCAATCTGAGAATAAGCTTGAATCTCAATTGCATCGCAACACAATGCAAGCCCTTTATAAATTTCATTTACAAGAGCAAAATAATGGTTATATTGTCTATTCTCATACTTATCCATATGGGAACATATTTGAGAACACATATTATTAGATAAGGCTTTTATGTCATATACTATTGTTAAGTAATTCATATTTCTTCAAAACCATAAAATATTTATTATATTAAGTTTATCACTAATTTAAAAAATCAGCAATTGGTTATACCAAATATACTTTAAAAGTAGCAATCAAGCGTAAGCTTGTCATGATAATTATTAGAAAAATAGATTCGCATTACAGCGAGCTTGCGAGCGTGTACATCGTAGTAGATGGTTGGTATATGAGCGTAGCGAATATACAGTTGCATGAAACGCAACGGAAGACATCTATGCATAAAAAAACAATTACGAGATGGATACAGCCGTTTCCCTTCGGGAGCCTCGGCTGAGGCTTGCGCCCCGAACGCGGGAGCGGTTCTTGTCAATGGCTCTGCCAAATAAAATAAGGACATAGACTAATCTCAGTGTCTTTATTTGGTGGACGAGATGGATTCGCCCTACCGCGAGTTTGCGAGCGTGCACATCGCAGTAGATGGTTGGTATATGAGCGTAGCGAATATACAGTTGCGTGAAACGCAACGGAAGACATCTCTGCATAAAAAAACAAGCACTTATCGTGCTTGTTTGGTGGGCAGAGATAGATACAGGCATTTCCCTATGGGAAAGCCTGAGCTTCGCCCGAACGCGGGTGCGGTTCTTATCTTACTCTGCCACAAAAATAGACTATCGAGATGGATACAGCCGTTTCCCTACGGGAGCCTCGGCTGAGGCTGCGCCCCGAACGCGGGTGCGGTTCTTGTCAATGGCTCTGCCCAATAAAATAAGGACATAGACTAATGTCAATGTCCTTATTTGGTGGGCAGAGATGGATTCGAACCATCGTAGACAGAGTCGGCAGATTTACAGTCTGCTCCCTTTGGCCGCTCGGGAATCTGCCCATATATAAATATTGGAGCTGGTGATCGGAATCGAACCAACAACCTGCTGATTACAAATCAGCTGCTCTGCCAATTGAGCTACACCAGCATTTATCGGCTCCATTGCGATGGTGCCTCGGGGCGGAATCGAACCACCGACACGGGGATTTTCAGTCCCCTGCTCTACCGACTGAG
>JBJETT010000005.1:0-111411 GCA_051883455.1 Christensenellales bacterium
TTTATATCTACATTATATACTTTGTAAATTTTTTGTCAACTGTTTTTCATAAAGTTCAAATTTAATTCAATTTATTCTTTTCTATCCGTGCTAAAGTCTACTTTGTTGCGGTCGTCTTGTTCAATTTATGATTATTTCCTCAATATATTGACTAATTGAAGCAATAAAAAAGGACTACTTCGGTAGTCCGTATTCTTTTATAGTCATTTGTTGTCGCTATCCTCGTCGATTGCGCTCTTGTCCTTGATTGCTTCGTCGTAAATCTTGACAATCCTAGGCGGTTCGTATTCGGGATTTTTTTCGATTATACTCTCCCTCATTTTGACCTTAAAACGATTGCTCTTGGTAAATAAAACGCAAATGATGATTACCACCGCAACTAGCACCGCAAGCAAAATATAAAATAATATATTACCTATACTCTCAACCGCTTTGAGCGGAGACGCCAAATATTGCATAATTCACCTCTAATCCATTATATCATATATGACGCCAAGGTAAAGTAAATAATAAGTAAAAAGCATATTATCTCAAAAATAAAATATCTATGGACAAGTCGCAAAAATTATATTATACTTTATAATATAGTAACTTCTAAGGAGGAAAATATGAATATCGACAGCCAAAAGCGACAAGAAACCGTAGACTTTATGCAGTCGGAAATCAAACACATCATCACCGAGTACGGTGATAGAGACCCCGGCAACGTGGGGGAAATCAAGACGCTAGCGCATATGCAAGAGCAACTGGGCGAATATTGCGACGAAGTAAAGTCGGAGTCCTTCCCCGTTCATCCTCACGCATTTTTCGGTTGGACGTACTTTATAATCACCTTCCTCATTTTGGCACAAGTACTTATGTTCTTTAGTCCGATATTCTCTATATTGAGCATCGTGATTGCCGTCGTGCCTATGTTGATGGAATTCGTGTTTTACAAGCCTTTTATCGACCCGCTCTTCGAGAAGCGCACGTCGGGCAACGTTTGGGGCACGCTCAAGCCAAGTGGCGAAGTAAAACGCCGTATCGTCCTCAACGGTCACTCCGACGCCGTATACGAATGGCATTGGCACAGAATAGGCGGATATAAACTCTTCCTTACTTCTATCATTATTCCGGTGATTGGTCTTATATATTTGCTTGCATTGTCAATCATAATATGTATAGTCAACGGACCGATTGGCGTACCGACAGGATGGACTCTCTACGCTCTTATTGCGTCGGTAATCTTCGAGCCTTTCTTCATCTGTTTCTACTTTTTCTCCGACACCAAGACTGTAGTTCCCGGAGCCAACGACAACCTCACCGCGTGTGAAATGGCTATAGGTACCGTCAAGGCACTCAAAGAGAGCGGTATTCGTATGGAGAACACCGAGGTCGTAGCACTCATCACGGGTAGCGAAGAAGCGGGACTCAGAGGAGCTAAGTTCTTTATGAAAAACAACCCCGAGTACGGTCTTGAGGACGGTATCGAAACGATTTTCGTCACCTTCGAAACCTTGAGAGAACTCGACCACCTCGTCATTTACAATAGAGATATGAACGGCATAACCAAAAACGACGACGCCGTATCCTTGCTTGCAAAACAAGCGGGCGAAAAGAACGGTATGAACCTAACCTACGGCTCGGTATTCGCGGGAGCTACCGACGCAGCGGCATTCTCACAAGCAGGACGCAAGGCAACATGCTTCGCTGCAATGGCTCCCGAGGTCAAAGACTACTACCACACTCGTAGAGATAATTGGGACAATCTCAGTCCCGAATGTCTTGCCAAAGTCTTCGATATTACCCTCGATATGATAGAAGAATTTGACAAAAACGGTCTGCCAACTGTAAAAAATAAATAATATCGCTTTTACATTTTACATAACACTAAAATCTCGCTTTGAATAAAGGCGAGATTTTTTTACCAAATTTACAAAACGTTAATATATTGCCAAAAAAATTTAAACAAACGGATTTTATAATAACCTTGAAAATATGTATCTGCATATTTATATAAGGCTAATTATATGAAACAAACCAAAGTGCGACAAATTAGACAAGTTAAAAAACCACTTACTATATTTGGAGTAGAAGTTGTGTATCTTTGCGTGCTGGGCATAGCAACGGCTTTTTGGGGTTGGCTCGCAGAAAACGTAGTCAAAGTTATATCGAGCGGTGTTATTGACAGTAGATTTCATCTTTTGCCCTTTATTTCGCCTTACGCATTGATAGTATTTGCCGTACATATAGTCTTTGGCAATCCCGACAAAATCGCACCTTTTGGCAAGCAAATATTTCACAAAGACAACTTGACTAGCAAAATCTGCTCTAATATTTTGGTACTTGCAACAATCTATTTTTTCGTGTTTTTCGGCGAACTCATCGTAGGCAATCTATGGGAGATACTCTTTGACGTCAAATTGTGGAACTACTCTTCTTCCCCACTTCACGTTACGCAATACGCAGGTCTAATCCCCACTATAGGCTACGGAACGGGCGCGTATCTGTTGTTTCGCTTTGTTTACACGCCTGCGTTGAATTGTTTGCGAAAAAATATGAAGCACAAGACTGCCTTGATAATATCGTGCACGTTGGGGGTAATGATTGTCATTGACACTTTGATTATGATACTCGTGACCGCAATCACCAGGCAAGCGCCTATTTATTGGTCTGTTCATTTTTAGCATAATATAATTACTTTTCAAAAACGTTGCGTAAACTTTAAGTTTTCAAATGATATTGTGCATCTAAAATTATGTAGGCAACCTTTACGGTTGCCCTTTGACTATTACTCGCATTTGGTAAAAGTCGTGTTGTTGCAATTAGGACAAGGTGGCATTTTGTCGTCTTGACCAAGTCTCAAATCGAAACCGCAGTTGTTGCAAGAATAGCAACCCTTACCTGGTTTTTCACCCGTATTAACTTTGTTTGCCATTTTAGTTCCTCCTTATTTTGATTGCACTAAAATTATTGCAAAAAAATAATAATATATACCGCCTACCAAAATATCCTTTCGGCATAGCGGTATATATAAATAAGGTATTTTTAGTCTAGGCGATAGTCACGTCTTTGATTTCCGTATAATTTTGGCTAACCTTGCCCAAGAAAAGTGTTTTGTCAATAGGGCAACAACAAATTGCAACTAATGATTAGCAAATATGCAAAAGTTGTCGCCTAACGATTTACATATTGCGATTATGGTGATAAAATGGGGTTATGAAAAATAAAGCCACTGAAGAGACAGTTAACAAAAAACCTAGCAAAATCAAAAGCATCTTTGCTATACTCTATTTCGCTACCACCGTTGCCTCGCTACTCTTTTATACCGCAACGGCAATCAAAGACGTAGTCAAGGACGGTTGGAGCCCAATCAATATCGTCATGGTCGCCTTTATCGGTCTGAGCTATTTGATTTTGATTGCTTGTATAGTTCTATCCAAAAACGTAGCGGGGGCAAAAGCCACCCACGCCAAAGCAAAAAAACTGCTAAAACTCGGCAAAAAGGTCATCAAAATAGTACACGCCGTGCCTACCGTAATGATACTCTTCGCCACTACTCCCGTGGACTTTCTTGATTTTGTTTCTCGTGCGTTTTCCATAATCTCTTTGGTAATGCACGTTATCGGTTTGATAACCTCAATCAATATGATAATAACTAAACTCGTAGTAAAAAAGGTAGCCAAAAAAGGAAAAGAGAAAATCAGCGCCAAAATCGCTAGCTTCAAAAATAGCGGCGAAGAAAGCGAGCAAGAAGTCTTACCGCTTGCTGACAATGACGAACAATAATTACAATATTACATACAAAAAAAGACGAGATTTACTCGTCTTTTTGTTTATCTATTTTGCTCTACTTACTATGTTTGCGTTTTATTAGGGGTATTATTATATTTTTTCTAAAACAATATCAATCAAAAATCAGTTGAGATATTATTGAATTCATCACGCCCATATACTCTTGTTTGATTGATACGCGCTCTTTTGACACGTTGAGATATTGTTGCACTTTTTGCAATTTTTGTCGATAAGTATCGAGAAAATCAATATCAAAGTCGGCATTAAACCTTACTATATCCATACCTTCGTCCATACGCAAGCCAAGCATAATTCGCTCGTCCATCATATCCTTTAGGCTCAACTTTTGCTCGAGTTTTTGAGCTAATTTTCCATTGTCAATATTGTCGTAATATTCTTCAAAGTTGCTTGGATTGTACAGCCTTCGATTGCCTATCAAGCTATGTGCTCCAAGCCCTACGCCAACGTATTGCTTACACTGCCAATACTTGAGATTGTGCTTACTTTCCTTGTCCTCACGACAAAAGTTGCTTACTTCGTAGCGATGAAAACCTATGTCTTCTAGTCTAGCTTTGATATGGTCGTACATATCGCAAGTGGCGTCCTCGTCGGGCAAATCAAGCTGTCCTCGTTGCTTGGCATCGTACATTGCCGTACCTTCTTCTAGCTTGAGCATATACGCCGACACGTGTCCTACGGCGTTATCTCTCACTATTTCCACAAACTCGTCTATATCCTCTATGCTTTGATTTGGCAAACCTAGCATTGCGTCAACGCTACAATCCAAACCACTCTCCACTACCCACTTGACAGCTTGCATTGCTTGCTCAGGCGTATGCCTTCTGCCTATTGATTTAGCAATCTCGGGGTTGAAGGTCTGCACTCCTATGCTCACCCTAGTTACGCCCATTCTCTTGTATGCGGTGATTTTTGCTCTATCCACCGAGCAAGGATTGACCTCAACGGTAAATTCTCGGATATCACATTTGAGCGCTTTACGAAGATTGAAAACTATATGTCCAAGCTGTTTTGCACTCAATACCGACGGAGTTCCGCCACCGATATATACCGTGTCGACGATATAGTGATATTTGATTTGTCTAGCAAGTAGCTTGATTTCTTTGACTACCGCTTCCACGTATCTATCTATTTGCTCTTGCTTGGCAATAGACGATACAAAGTCGCAATAATAGCACCTAGACAAGCAAAACGGAATATGGATATAAACGCCGATATTTTCCATTATTTATCAAACTTGAGAATGCTCATAAAGGCTTCACTAGGCAGTTGCACACTACCTACCTGTCTCATTCTCTTTTTGCCTTCTTTTTGTTTTTCTAGCAATTTCTTTTTACGCGTTATGTCACCGCCGTAGCACTTAGCAAGCACGTCCTTGCGCATTGCTTTGACGGTTTCTCTTGCAATGACCTTGTTCCCTATAGATGCTTGGATAGGTATCTCGAACATTTGGCGTGGAATAACCTCTTTGAGCTTTTCGGCAATGGCTCTACCCCTTGCGTACGCCTTGTCCTTATGCACGATGAGCGAAAGTGCGTCGCAAACCTCGCCGTTGAGCATAATGTCGAGTTTGACGAGGTCGCTCTTTTTGTAGCCGACTATCTCGTAGTCGAGCGAAGCGTAGCCCTTGGTGCGCGATTTGAGAGAATCAAAAAAGTCGTAGACTATCTCATTGAGCGGAATAGAATACTCTATTCTTACACGCGTGGCTTCGAGATAAGTGAGGTCTACAAACTCTCCTCGCTTATCCTGGCACAGCTCCATAATAGTGCCTACGTACTCGGGCGGAGTAAATAGGAATGCTTTGACCACAGGTTCTTGCATCTCGGCTATCTCGCTTGCAGGTGGCAAGTTGCTTGGATTGGATATGAGCTCGGTATCGCCGTTGGTCTTGACTACTTGATATGATACGCTCGGCGCCGTCGTCACGAGATCGAGGTCAAACTCTCTCTCCAATCTTTCCTCTATAATCTCCATGTGGAGCAAACCCAAAAATCCGCATCTAAAGCCAAAGCCCAACGCCGTGGATACTTCGGGTTCGTACACCAAAGACGCGTCGTTGAGTTTGAGCTTTTCCAGTGCGTCCTTGAGGTCGTTGTACTTAGCTCCGTCTGCCGGATAGATACCGCTATACACCATTGGCGCAACCTCTTTGTAGCCTGCGAGAGGCTCGGCCACTCCACCCTCGGCAAGGGTTATGGTATCGCCGACTTTGGTGTCCGACACGTTTTTGATACTAGCGCATAGGTAACCTACGTCACCCGCCGAAAGACTGTCTTGCGGTTGCATCTTAGGTACGAATACTCCCACTTCCGTCACGTCGAAGACTTTGCCCGTGGACATCATTTTGATTTTGTCACCCGCCTTGACTTCGCCGTCGAATACTCTAATAAATGATATCGCACCCTTGTAGCTGTCGTAATACGAGTCGAATATCAACGCCTTGAGAGGCTCGTCAATATTGCCGCTTGGCGGTGGCAACAAAGTTATGACTTGCTCTAGCACCTTCTCTATGCCTATGCCTTCTTTTGCAGATACGAGAGGGGCGTCCGACGCGTCGAGTCCTATTACGTCCTCAATCTCCATTTTTACCTCGTCGGGGCGAGCCGACGGAAGGTCTATCTTGTTGATGACGGGTATAATCTCGAGGTCGTTGTCCAAAGCGAGATATACGTTGGTCAAGGTTTGCGCTTCTATGCCCTGCGATGCGTCCACGATAAGTATAGCCCCCTCGCACGCTTTGAGCGAACGGGAAACCTCGTAGGTAAAGTCAACGTGCCCCGGGGTGTCGATGAGGTTGAGCTCGTACTCTTCTCCGTCGTAGACGTAGTTCATCTTGACGGGGGTGAGTTTGATAGTGATACCTCTCTCCCTCTCTATATCCATACTGTCAAGCAGTTGCTCTTTGGCATCTCTCTTGGCAACGGTGCTCGTCACGTCCATAATTCTATCGGCAAGTGTACTCTTGCCGTGGTCGATATGGGCTACGATACAAAAATTTCTTATCTTCGATTGGTCTTTGGGCATATTACAACCTTTTTGCAGTTTTTAATTATTATATAAAAATATATGGATTTTAGCAATAGAATTTTGTATAATATAGCAAAAGAGGTATTAGTATGAAGATAGAAAGACTTATCGACAATCTTAGTTCCAAAGGCTTTATCGCTCACTATTGCGTGGACGAAAAGCAAGCAAACGACCTCGTGCTTGGCTTGATAGAGCAAGGTCAAAGCGTAGGCATAGGCGGTAGTATGACAGTCAAACAACTAGGCATAGACCTACTATTGCAAAGTAAGGGCGTGGAAGTACTGTCACACGCGCTAGTCAGCGACGACAAAAAGCCTAATCTCTACGAATACGCAAGGCACGCAGATTGGTATATGTCCTCCGCCAACGCTATCACCCAAAAGGGCGACATAGTCAATATCGACGGCACGGCCAATAGAGTTTCGACGTTGATTTACGGTGTGCCAAATATTATCTATCTAGTTGGCAAAAACAAGATAGTAGACAATATAGACCAAGCCATAGAACGCATAAAAACAGTTACGTGTCCACAAAATGCCGAGAGATTGGATAGAAAAACCCCTTGCCGTTACACCGGCAAATGCGGGGATTGTAGCGGAATAGATTGTATGTGCAACGTCACCACGATCGTGCACCACCCTACCAAATTGCAAAAGCAAGTGCACGTCATTATCATAGACAAGGAGCTGGGTTATTGATGAAAGATACTAGTTGGCTTTTGGGCGTGCCTATCGCTCACAGAGGACTGCACGACAACAAGACTTTGCCCGAAAACAGTATGGGGGCATTCGAGAACGCCGTATCTCACGGCTACGGAATTGAGTTCGACGTCTACCTAACCCTTGACGGCAAGTTGATTATTCACCACGATATGACCTTGCAGCGTTCGTGTGGCAAAAAGATAAAAGCATACAAAATCAATTCCGACAGACTGCAAGACTACAAGCTGATGAATACCCAATATTCTATCCCGCTACTAGCTGATTTGCTCGATTTGGTGCAAGGCAAAGTTCCGCTTATTTTGGAAATCAAAGCCACCAATAGAGTCAAATCAACTTGCTCTGCCGTGTACGAAGCAATCAAGGACTACCACGGCAATATCTCCATAGAGTCTTTTGACAATCGTATAGTCGATTGGTGGCACGACAATCACCCCGAGTACGTGCTGGGGCAACTGTACAGTACAATCAACTTCTATCGTGCAATTCAACGTAGACTCAAGCAATACCGCAAAGTCGACTTTTTGGCGGTTGGCGTAAAAAATCTAAAAGAAGAATACTTCCGCTCCGTCAAAGCCGAGTGTCCCGAAAAGTTGATTATCAATTGGACGGTACGCACCAACGAGCAACTGCAAGACGCTCTCGAGTACGCCGACAACTATATTTTTGAGAGCAATATCAAGGTTGACGAGTATATAACGCCCCCTTCCCTCACACACTAAATGCGGGAGGTGGATTATGAAAATATCGACTGTTATCGGTCTTGGCACAGGCATGATATTGGGCTATATCGGTGGCAACGTAATGTCGGGTTCTTTTAAGAGAAGAAGCAAAAAGATGCTTAGAGATAAGATAGTTGAGCTTCTCGACTGACCTATTGCATAGATTAGAGCATTTTAAGTTGCCCTAATACTGCCAACCAAAAAAATGCACCCTACGGGGTGTATTTTGTTTACTAATTCAAAAAGACGAGTATTCTCTCAATACACTACCTTTACCTCGCAATAGTACGACTTGATGTGACAATGCAAAGCACCACCAATATAACAGCGCACCAAATTAGTCCTAAAAATTTACAAAAAAACACCTAACAATGCTTAGATTGCTAGGTGTAGTAGTCGTTATATTCTTTTATTTGCCTTGTTTGCTACGATAGTCCTCGATAGCCTTCTTGATTGCCTCTTCAGCAAGCACGGAGCAGTGTATCTTTTGAGGAGGCAAGCCTTCCAACACCTCAACTACCTTTTTGTTGGTGAGCTGCAACGCCTCGTCAACCGTCATACCCTTGACCATTTCCGTTGCGGTTGAGCTGGTGGCTATGGCGGCAGCGCAACCAAAAGTCCTAAACTTGGCGTCGACGATTACGTCGTCTTTGATTTTTAGACTAATCTCCATTATATCTCCGCAACTTGCGTTGCCTACCTTGCCCACTCCGTCGGCGTCTTCGATGAAGCCCACGTTTTTTGGGTGTGCGAATGCTTCCATTACTTTGTCGTTATACATATATCTTATCTCCTTTGATTTCTTTGAATAGTGGCGACATATCTCTGAGATTGTCGATGATAGACACTAGTTGGTCTATGACGTATTGCGTTTGTTCCATAGTGTTGGACTTGCCGAAGCTAAAACGTATCGTGCCGTGTGCTATCTCAATAGGCACGCCTATCGACAGCATAACGTAAGACGGCTCGAGCGAACCCGACGAACAAGCCGACCCACTAGATACTCTTATGCCTTGCATATCCAGTCTCATCAAAATCGACTCTCCCTCGACGTACTCGAAGCTAAAGCTTGCGTTGTTTGCCAAGCGCTTGCTCATGTCTTTAGGACCGTTGAAGTAAATATGCGGTATCTTCTCCAATACTTGGGATACGAAATAATCTCTAAGCTTGGCAATATGCTCGTTGTTAGCTTGTATATTCTCTACGGCGAGTTCTATCGCCTTGCCCATACCTACGATGGCAGGGGTATTGATAGTGCCCGCACGCATATTGCGCTCTTGCTCACCGCCGTCCATAAACTTGCCTATCCTAAGTCCGTTACGTTTGTACAGCACGCCCACGCCCTTTGGTCCGTAGAACTTGTGCCCGCTCATAGACAACATATCAATATTCATTGCCTTGACGTCGATAGGCACGTTGCCCACGGCTTGCACCGCGTCGGTATGGAATGCAATCTTATGCTTTTTGGCAATAGCGCCAATCTCAGCAATAGGCTGTATAGCGCCCATCTCGTTGTTGGCAAACATTACCGATATGAGAATGGTGCGTTCGGTGATTGCCTCTTCCAACTGCTTAGTGGATATTATGCCTTCGCTATCCACGTCAAGGTAGGTCACTTCAAAGCCTTGCTTTTCTAGACTCTTACATGTTTGAATTACCGCAGGATGCTCTATCTTGGTGGTAATGATATGGTTACCCTTGTCCTTGTGCATCTCAGCCATACCCTTGATAGCCCAGTTGTCAGACTCGCTACCTCCCGAAGTAAAATAAACTTCGCTAGGTAGACAACCTATCGCTTTGGCAATTCTTTCTCTTGCAATATCTACCGCCTTCAACGATTCTCTACCCGCCTTGTGTTGCGAAGACGCGTTGCCGAATACCTCGGTAAAGTAAGGCAACATCTCTTGCAAAACTTCGGGGTCGGTATAAGTCGTTGCCGAATGGTCCAAATATATTTCTTTCATTATTCCCTCGCAATAACGCTTGCCAAAGACATAGAGTCCAAGCAATCGTTGATAGTTTTGTACAATTTGTCCCACACGCTGTGGGTGGTGCAATGGCAACTTTCGCTGTTGCCACATTGTTTGCTACACTCTCCCGACACGCAGTCGACTATCACAAGTCCGTCTTCCAACGCTCTAAGGATTTCGCCTACGCTTATATCCTCGGCGTTGCGGGGCAAAACGTATCCACCGCCCGCACCCCTAGACGAAGCCACCAATTCCGCCTTTTTGAGAGCGGAAAACAGCTGCTCTAGATATTTGTCGCTTACGCCTATATCCTCGGCAATGGCACTTAGCGCAACGACCTTGTCGTCGTAGGCTTGTCTTTCTGCCAGACAGCACATTGCTTTGAGTCCGTATCTTGCTTTGGAAGATAACTTCATAATATCTCCTACTTGTTTACTAGGAATAGTGTACAATTATATTGTCACATTGTCAAACGATTTTATACAATTCCTATAAATTTGGTAGGAAATCAATAATTTGTGATTTTTGATTACAATTTTTTCAATATTTAGAAATGTATAACAAACAATATTTTGTAAAAAATTTGACACTTACAATCTAGCGTGATAAAATTTTTGTATAAAGGTAATGCTAAATTGCTAAACCACCAAGTCCCAACGATAAAAGAAGGAAATTAGTATGTGTTGGATTATTTTAGAAACTGCTGCAGGTTTGTTTATAATGGGCTTAGGTCTTGCTGTCGCCCAATCGGGCGAGGCATGGGCTCTTTTAGAAATTCCGTGCTATATCGTAGGCGGCCTTATTGCTGCTCCCGGCGTAATATTATTGGTTAGGAGTATTTTAGGTTCTATTTTTAGTTTAATCTTCGGCACACGTAAGGCTTCGCGTGATAGATCCGACAAAAAGGGCGACAAAAGCAATTCTAACGATCTCTCTAACGAAAATAAAAATAAAAACACACAACTAAAAGAACCCGATAGCCACGTGGAAAATTTAATCTGCAACGAAATTACAAAAAGGCTACCTGCGGTAACCCCGTCTACGGGATTATATTGCACAGTCTATAGCGATTCGGCTTCTTTGAGCGGAACGATTACCTTGTGGTATTCCACCGACGTCGATAAAGTAAGAAGTGCAATCAGCGACGGTTTCAACTCTGCCCTCCAAAAAGCAGCAGACAAGGGCTACGACGTCTACAATATATCCGGTTTGGACGTCAGCGGAGTTACTTTGCAAGTCGCCTCGACGTAATACGCACCATAATTATAAACCAAAAGACCGCTATTACTGCGGTCTTTTGTATAGTGACGCATTGTAATTATTTCTCAATCCCAATGACTCGATTTGGAGATATGCGCGGGGTTTGCTTTGTTCTCCTCTTCGTCGTCATCGATACTTCCGTCCTTGCAAGTAATGCTCACGTCCTTGCACTTTATCCAATTGGTATAACTTTCTTCGTAACTGTATTCTATTGGCGCATTGTGATAATAGTAACCGTACCAATCGTGCTTGACGGTAATATCTTCCCTAAAGCCTTTTTTTATCTTTTTCCAGTCGGCGACGCTACCTTCGTAAAACACGTGCACGCTTGTTTCTTTTGCGTCTTCTAAAACCGACCATTGCAATTCTACCACCGAAGACGGAATATACAATTCCACCTCCAAGCAATTATCGGCGCTTAGTTCTCCACTCTTGACAACGGATTTGCCACTATCTATATTTATTATCCTTTTATCTACCATACTTCACCTTTCTATTTATTGTACTGTCGTTGCTAATTACATAACCGGCGACTTAATATTGGAGATTGCATAATTACAATATAACACTTTTTTGTTTAACTTGCAATATTTTGTCCTACATTCCAAAGCATTACTATACAACTTTTAGTCAATATCCTTATATAATACAAAGCGGTCGGCATTTCTACCGACCGACATTGAATTACTATTTCTAATAGTCCCTTTTTTACCTCAAATATTGAGGCGGATTTTTGATTTTTGTCGATACGTATCGGGTTATCTCAATACGTCATTCTCATACAAAGGATATTTTTTGCAAAGTTCAGCGACTTTAGCCGAGCATCTCTCGATAGCCTCTTCGCCGTTGTCTACGAGGTCTACTATGCACTCGGCGATAACTTCCATATCCTCTTCTTTCATGCCTCTCGAGGTTACGGCAGGAGTACCGAGTCTTAGTCCGCTAGTTACGAACGGAGATTGTTTGTCAAAAGGAATTGCGTTTTTGTTGGCGGTTATGTGCGCTTCGTCAAGCAAATGCTCTATCTCTTTACCCGTCTTGCCCTTAGAGGTGAGGTCTACGAGCATAAGGTGATTGTCAGTGCCTCCGCTGACAAGGTCGATACCTCTTGCCGTCAAAGCTTTAGCAAGGGCTTGAGCGTTGGCGCATACTTGCTTTTGGTATGTTACGAATTCGTCGCTCATTGCCTCTTTGAGAGCTACTGCCTTGGCTGCAATGACGTGCATGAGCGGTCCGCCTTGCGTACCCGGGAAGATTGCCTTATTGATTTTGGTAGCCAGCTCTTCGTCGTTGGTAAGGATAAGTCCGCCACGAGGTCCTCTGAGCGTCTTGTGAGTAGTGGTAGTAACGACGTCTGCAATGCCTACCGGGGTTGGGTGGCAACCTGCGGCAACGAGTCCCGCAATATGTGCCATATCCACCATGAGGTATGCGCCCACGCTGTCTGCTATCTCTCTAAACTTAGCAAAGTCGATAATTCTCGGATAAGCGCTGGCACCTGCAAGAATAAGCTTTGGCTTGTGCTCTTTGGCAAGTCTTGCAACCTCTTCGTAGTCTATTCTTGCGTCTTTTTCGCTTACGCAATAAGGCACGATATTGAAGTATTTACCCGAAATATTGACAGGACTGCCGTGCGAGAGGTGTCCGCCGTGAGCAAGGCTCATACTAAGTACGGTATCTCCCGGTTGCAACAGGGCAACGAATACGGCGAGGTTGGCGTTGGCACCGCTATGTGCTTGAACGTTGGCGTACTTGCTACCAAAAAGCTTGCATGCTCTCTCGATGGCGAGTTTTTCGGCTACGTCTACGTATTGGCAACCACCGTAGTATCTCTTGCCGGGATAGCCCTCGGCATACTTGTTGGTGAGGTGAGTGCCCATAGCTGCCATAACTGCAGGACTAACGATATTTTCGCTGGCGATAAGCTCGATATTGCCTTGTTGTCTCTTGAGTTCGGCTTCCATTGACTCGTAGAGTTCTGGGTCGTTTTCGCGGATAATCTTCAAATCTATCATATTGTTCTCCTTGTGTGGTTTGTATTATATTATCATATATTGTGTCTTTTGGCTATCAAACCAAGCTATAATCTGCTTGATTTGATAGGCTTTTATTCCTTTTCTTCTGGTGGAACGGTGATTGCCAACTCTTGCAACTGCTTGTCCTCTACTCTCGAAGGTGCGTCGGTCATCAAGCAAGAAGCATTTTGCACCTTAGGGAATGCAATTACGTCCTTGATATTGTCGGTGCCAGTGATGAGCATAACTAGTCTATCAAGACCGAATGCAAGTCCGCCGTGTGGTGGCGTGCCGTATCTAAATGCGTCTACGAAGAAGCCAAATCTTGCCACGATATCCTCATTGCTAAATCCAAGGATTGAGAATAGCTTTTGTTGCATCTTGCAGTCGTGTATTCTTATGCTTCCGCCGCCTGCTTCTTGACCGTTGATAACGAGGTCGTAAGCGTTGGCTCTAACCTTGAGCGGGTCGGTATCTAGCAAAGGCAAGTCCTCGATTTTTGCCGAGGTAAACGGATGGTGAACGGCGTAGTATCTTCCGTCCTCTTCGCTGTATTCGAGCAACGGGAAGTCAACTACCCACAGCACGTCGTACACGCTCTTGTCGTACAACTCGTACTTGTCGGCAAGATGACATCTAAGTGCGCCGAGACTATCGAGCACGACCTTGTTTTTGTCGGCAACTACGAATATCACGTCGCCTTGCTCTGCGCCGAGCTCTTTGGCAATACTCTCTTTGACTTCGTCGGACAAATATTTGAAGAAAGAAGAAGTTATGCCGTCAGGCTTGTACATAGCGTAGGCAAGTCCCTTGGCTCCGTAGCTCTTGACAAACTCGCCAAAGCCGTCCACGTCCTTACGAGTCATCTTGGTGCAAAGTCCTTTGGCGTTGATAGCTCTCACGCTTCCGCCTTGCTCTATTGCACCGTCAAACACGCTAAATCCACAGCCCTTGACGATATCAGACAAGTCGTGTATTTCTAAACCAAAACGAGTGTCTGGCTTGTCGCTACCCCACTTGTTCATAGCTATCTCGTAAGGTATTCTGCGGATATGCTCGTCAAGCTCAATTCCTTTGCATTGTCTAAAGACTTCTCTTATCAGTCCTTCGGCAATTTCCATAACTTGCTCGGGCTCTTCTACGTAGCTCATCTCCATATCGATTTGGCTAAACTCGGGCTGACGATTGCTTCTGAGGTCCTCGTCACGGAAGCATCTTGCGATTTGATAATATCTATCCATACCCGCAATCATCAACAACTGCTTGTAGATTTGCGGAGATTGAGGCAGGGCGTAAAACTCGCCTTGATGAATACGCGAAGGCACGAGATAATCTCTAGCTCCCTCAGGCGTAGACTTGCCCAAAAAAGGCGTCTCTATCTCCAAAAATCCGTTGTCGCCCATATAATTGCGCACCACGCGAGTAATCTTATCTCTCATGATGAGCCTTGATTGTAGGTAGTTTCTTCTCAAGTCGAGATAACGGTATTTTAGTCTAAGATTTTCGCCCGCCTTGACGTCCTCGGTGATGACGAAAGGAGTAATCTCGGCTTCCGAAAGAATTTTGAGGTCGCTAGCAAGAATTTCCACCTCGCCCGTAGGCATGTTGGCGTTGATATTTCCTCCACGGCTTCTCACCTTACCGCTCACGCACAAGACGTATTCGTTGCGCACCGTCGTCGCCTTCTCAAATACGCTCGCGTCGCAACTGTCGTCAAAGGCCACTTGTACGATACCCGTTCTATCCCTAAGGTCAATAAACATCAAGTTGCCTAGATTGCGATATTTGGCAACGAAGCCCATGACCGTAACTTGGTTGTCAATATCTTTTGCTCTAAGGTCTCCGCACATATGCGTGCGTTTTGCTCCATTCAAAAAGTCCATATCCTACCTCTCAAAAAGTAAATTTTTCTACTGTATCCATATCGACGAGAATGCTCTCACCCGTCGTCATATTCTTTATATTTGCCTTGTTTGCCTTCAATTCGTCCTCGCCTAGCAAAATCATAAATCTTGCACCCGTCTTGTTGGCGTATTTCAACTGCGCCTTAAAGCTCCTATCCATAAGGTCGCTATCAACCTTGAGTCCCAAGCGTCTCAGCTTGGAAGCCATAACCGTTGCCGTGACCTTTGCCTCGTTGACGAGCGGCGCGATATATACGTCGGCAGGCTTGTCCACGCCCGTAGACAGTCCGAGATTTTCGAGTACTATGAGCAGTCTTTCTAAACCCATTCCAAAGCCCACCGCAGGACAAGGTTTGCCGCCTATTTGCTCCACTAGTCCGTTGTATCTTCCCCCACCGCAAACCGTGCCTTGCGCACCGATATTTTGGGATACGAATTCAAAGACTGTGCGAGTATAATAGTCGAGTCCTCTCACCACGTTAGGATTGACTACGAAAGGTATCTTAAGAGCTTCCAAGCCCTCTACCACTTGTCTGTGGTGCTCTTTGCAGTCGTCGCAAAGATAGTCGAGAGTGATAGGCGCGCCCTTGGTGATAGCCTTACAACCCTCCTCTTTGCAGTCGAGTATACGCAAAGGATTTTTGTCAAATCTCTCTCTACAATCTTTGCACATCTTGTCAAGATTGTCCTTGAAGTAATCCTTGAGTGCTTGGTTGTATCTTGCTCTACACTCGGGACAACCTATGCTGTTGATATTGAGTACGAGGTTGCCTATGCCTAGCTTAGTAAATATGTCGTAAGCCACGCTCATTACTTCGACGTCGGTCTGCGCCGACTCAGAGCCGTAGAACTCGATGCCGAATTGGTGGTGTTCTCTCAGTCTACCCGCCTGTGGTTTTTCGTAACGAAAAACGGGGGTAAAGTAGTACATCTTGGTAGGTTGAGCGTTGGCGTAAAGGCTATTTTCGATAAAAGCTCTCGCCACGCCCGCCGTACCTTCGGGCTTGAGCGTCATACTTCTACCCGCCTTGTCGTCAAAGGTGTACATTTCTTTGTTGACGATATCGGTGGTATCGCCCACGCCCCTCAAAAACAGTTCGGTATGCTCGAAGGTTGGGGTACGAATTTCGTTGATACAATACGTCGACGCCACTTCTCTCAGCACGCTTTCGATATATTGCCACTTGTAACTCTCTTGTGGCAAAACGTCCTTAGTTCCTTTTGGAATAGTAATCATTATGTCCTCGCGATTATAAAATATATTTTCTTAGATTTAGGTTTTTGATTGCGCCCGCAAGGTGTTCGAGCACGTAGTTGCGGTCTATGACAATCTCCAATTCCGTCTCTAGACTGCCTGCATTGTAACTAATATCGTCGAGCAAGTTTTCCATCAAGGTGTGCAATCTTCTTGCGCCGATATCCTCTTGGTTTTCGTTTTCCGCAGCGGCAATCTTGGCTATTTGCTCAATGGCTTCTTGCGTAAATTTGAGCCTTACGTTGTCCACCTTGAGCAGTTCGGTGTATTGCATGAGGATTGCGTTGTCGGGTTGGGTGAGGATTTTGACGAAGTCCTCTTCCGTCAAACTGTCAAGCTTGACCGACACAGGGAAACGACCTTGTAGCTCTGGTATGAGGTCGCTGACCGACGACACGTGGAACGCGCCCGCCGCGATAAAGAGCATAAAGTCGGTCTTGACTTGTCCGTACTTGGTGTTGACCGTACTACCCTCGACGATAGGCAAGATATCGCGTTGAACGCCGTCTCTCGACACGTCGTGGCCTTGAGTGTTGCCCGAAGTCGCGATTTTGTCTATCTCGTCGATAAATATGATACCTTCGTTTTCGGCTCTTCTAATTGCTTCGGCGTTGACGTTGTCCTTGTCAATGAGGTTTTCTTCCTCAAACTCGAGTAGCAACTTATACGCGTCTGCCACGCTGATTTGCTTGGTCTTCATCTTTGGTTTGCCGCCGCCGAATACCCCGCCCATAAGGTCGGTGATATTGATTTCCATTGCGGCGCCGTTGCCGAGCATTTGAGGCTTTGGTTGCTCGGGAAGGTCGATTTCTATAATGAGGTCGTCGAGCTTACCTTCGGCAAGTTCTTGCTCTACAAAGGCTTTCATTTGGCTCTCGCTCATATCGGGATAAGCTTCTTTACGCTTTTTGATTATAGCGGGAATAAGTCTGCTCTCTACTCTCTCTTTGGCTTTGATTTCTACCTCTTTCGCCTTTTCTTCCTTGACGAGTCTAACGGCAACTTCCACCAAATCTCTAACCATAGACTCCACGTCTCTACCAACGTAGCCCACCTCGGTAAACTTGGTGGCTTCTACTTTGACGAAAGGTGCTTTGACGAGCTTGGCAAGACGTCTTGCAATCTCGGTCTTACCCACGCCCGTAGGTCCTTGCAAAATGATATTTTTCGGTGAAATTTCTTCTCTTAGTTGCGCAGAAAGTTTACTTCTTCTATATCTATTGCGAAGTGCAACCGCAACGGCCCTTTTGGCTTTGTCTTGACCAATGATATATCTATCTAGCTCCGTCACAATTTGTTTTGGTGTAAAAGATTGCATCGTCATACCTCCTCTACCGTGATATTGTCGTTGGTGTAAACGCATAGATCACTTGCAATTTTGAGTGCCTTGTAGGCAATTTCTTTTGCCGACAAGCCCGTTTCGTTGATAAGCGCACGAGCGGCTGCAAGCGCATAATTGCCACCCGAGCCTATAGCACAAGCATCGCCGTCGGGGTCTATGACTTCACCCGTGCCCGATACGAGAAGTAGCGTGTTTTTGTCGGCTATTATCATCATGGCTTCGAGTTTTCTAAACTTGTCGTTGCGCCACATTTGCGCTAGTTCCACCGCGCTTCTCATAAGGTTTCCGCTATATTTTTGCAACATTTTTTCAAACTTTTCGCTCAAAGTCAAGGCGTCTGACACAGAGCCCGCAAAGCCCATAACCACCTTGTCGTTGTATAGTCTTTTTACTTTTTTTGCACTGCCTTTGAGTATGACGCTCTCGCCCATAGTGATTTGTCCGTCACCCGCGATTGCTATCACTCCGTCCTTGCGAACGGCGCATATCGTAGTGCCTCTCATCTCCATATAAGTATCCTCCGTTATAGTTGATTGTCTTTGATATAACCAAGCATATCGTCCACTGCCCTCTCGTAGTACTGCAATTTGCGTTGCTTTTTGTCCCTACGAGGATTTTCCAGTGGTGGCAATATGCCAAAATTGGCGTTCATAGGTTGGAAGTCTTCGCTCGGCGTAGAGATATGTCTTTGCAAACTGCCGATTATGGTCGTGCTTGGTGCGACCCACTCGGTTTGTCCTCTCAACGCTCTATCCATATTGACAGCGCTGACAAGCCCGCTTGCCACGCTCTCCATATAGCCTTCCACACCGCATATTTGTCCCGCAAAGAATATTTGCGGATAGTCTTTGCTCTCAAAGCTCGCTTTGAGAAGGTCGGGCGACGATAAGAAGGTATTGCGGTGCATCACTCCGTATCGCACGATTTCCACGCCCTCAAGTCCCGGTATCATTCCGAACACTCTTCTTTGCTCAGGGAAGGTAAGGTTGGTCTGAAATCCTACTATGTTATACGCCGTACCTTCGGCGTTTTCCTTGCGCAGTTGCACCACCGCGTAAGGCTTTTCGTCGGTGTGAGGATTGGTTATTCCCACAGGTCTTAGAGGACCGAACCTCATTGTATCTTCGCCTCTACTTGCCATAATCTCTATAGGCATACACCCTTCGAAGACGTTGTTTTCAAAGTCTTTGAGAGGTGCTCGCTCGGCACTCGTGAGCGCGTTGTAAAAGTCTAGATACTGCTCTTTGTTCATTGCGCAGTTGAGATAGTCCTTGTCGCCCTTGTCGTATCTAGCGCCGAAGAACGCCTTGTTCATATCTATGCTGTCGGCGGTTACGATAGGCGCAACGGCGTCGAAAAAGTATAGATATTTTTGTCCAAAGATATCCGCTATGCTCCTTGACAGCGCGTCCGACGCCAAAGGTCCTGCCGCTATTATGGTAGGAATAGTGACGTCAATCTCCGTCACTTCGGCGTCTATCCTTCTAAAGCCGTCGAATGACGATAGGCTTTGCTCTACCAACCTACTAAGCTTACGTCTATCCACCGCCAAAGCGCCTCCCGCGGGCACTTGCGCCTCGTAGGCACACTTTAGTAGGAGGCTATCTAGCATCTCCAATTCTTTCTTTAATAGTCCCGAACCCGTGTCGGGAGAGGTGGATTTTAGGCTGTTGGAACATACTAATTCTGCCAATTCGCCCGTCTTGTGACAAGGCGTAGGTTTTACCTTACGCATCTCGTACAAGTCGACGGAATATCCTCTTTTTAGCAGTTGGTAGGCAGCTTCGCAACCTGCCAATCCTCCGCCTATTACGTTGATAGTTTTATTCATTGCTTTCTACAATTTCTATATGTTTGCAATCCTTGTTGGTGCACACGTACTTGGTGCCGTCCTTGCCCTTGACGATTTTCATCACGCCGTGGCACTCGGGACAAAAATACGGTGCTGGCACGTCCCACGCGATAAACTTGCAGTCGGGATATCCGCTACAGCTATAGTACGGCGTTCCCTTTTTGGAGAACTTTTTGTATACGGGTTTTCCGCACTGTGGGCAAGTTGCCGCAGGCTCGCCGTAAGGCTTGGTGTTGCGACACTTAGGGAAGTTAGGGCAAGCGAGGAATTTGCCGTATTTGCTATCTTTGATGACCATCTTGGCGCCGCATTTTTCGCAAATAACGTCGCTGACCTCTTCCTTTGGTTTGACCTTGACGCCGTCGTATTGCACCTCTAACACTTTTTGGTGGAAGTTAGGATAAAACTCGTCTATGACGTCGTACCACTTTACCTTACCCTCTTCAATCTCGTCGAGTTGCTTTTCCATCTGCGCGGTAAACTTTGTTTCCATAATATCGGGGAAGTATTTGACGAGTTGGTCGCATACTATCTCGCCCAATTCCGTTGGTTTGAGGAACTTGGCTTCTCTCTCGATATATTGACGCTTGAGTATAGTCGTAATGGTCTTTTCGAAGGTACTTGGTCTACCTATGCCGTTGTCTTCCATGGCTTTGATAAAGGAGCCGTCGGTATATCTTGCAGGCGGTTTGGTAAACTTTTGCTCACCTTCCACGTCCTTGCATTTGAGCTTTTCGCTCTCGGTAAAGTCGGGCAAGGTCTTATCCGACTTTTCTTCGGTAGAAGAATAAACGGCAGTGTATCCCTTGAAAGTACACGTCTTGCCTTTGAGATAATACCCGAGCTTGTGTCCCTCGTCGTCGGATACGATATGAACCGTCAACGTATCATAGAGAGCAGGCGCCATTTGGCTTGCCAAAAATCTCTCGTAGATAAGCTTATATAGACGGTATTCTTCTCTCTTGATTTTGTCCTTTAGGTCCTCGGGATTGCGGGCAAGCGTGATAGGTCTGATTGCCTCGTGGGCGTCTTGCGCACCCTTTGCAGTGCCGTAAACGTTAGGTTTCTTTGGTGCGTAATCGTCGCCGTAATTGCCCTTGATATATTGAATAGCCTCGCTTTGCGCTTCGGCAGACACTCTCACGCTATCCGAACGGATATACGTTACCAAAGCTACTTGTCCTTCGCCTGCAACCTCTACACCTTCGTAGAGTTTTTGAGCCACTTGCGATACTTGCGTTGCGCTCATACCGAGTTTGGCGATAGCGTCTTGTTGCATGGTGGAAGTGGTAAACGGAGCGGGCGGTTTACTTACCGACTGCGCGCGCTTGACGTTGTCCACCGACCATACGCCGTTTTTGCTATGCTCTATTATTTTGTCGGCTTGTTCTTTGTTTTTGACCTTAAACTTTTTGCCGTCCACGTCGTTGAATTCGCATTTATATACTGCAGTAGACTTTTCTTTGGTTATCTTGGCAGTAATATTCCAATATTCTTCCGGCTTAAAGTTCCTAATTTCTCTCTCTCTTTCGACTATCATTCTCAAAGCTACCGACTGCACTCTTCCCGCCGACAGTCCGCTTTTGATTTTGCGAGAAATAATCGGCGACAATTCGTAGCCCACTAGCCTATCGAGCACTCTCCTTGCTTGTTGGGCGTCCACCAATTCCATATTGATAGAACGAGGGTTCTCTATAGCTTTGAGCACGGCTTTTTTGGATATTTCGTTGAAGACTATTCTTGCTCTATCGTCCTCTATGCCGCACACTTGAGCTAAGTGCCAACTTATCGCCTCTCCCTCTCTATCGGGATCGGCTGCAAGATAAACCTTGTCGGCTTTGGCTATTGCCGACTTGATAGATTTGATGACTTCCACCTTGTCCTTGTTGATTTCGTATTCGGGCTTGTAGTGGTTGTTGACGTCTATGCCCGTCTTACGCTCGGGCAAATCACGTACGTGTCCTTTGGACGCAATAACGCTGTACTCTCTGCCGAGATACTTGGATATAGTCTTTGCCTTGTGTGGAGACTCTACTATAATAAGTTTCATTGCTACTCCTTATACCATTGGGCATTTTACGTAATAATTGCCCGATATTTTTCTGATTAGTCCGTATATTTCCATTTCGCTAAGTAGCGCGCTGAGCGCGGACACACCCATATTGCTCTTTTCTAACAGTTCGGTAAAGTGCACTTCGCCATCTAGCATGTCCAAAATCATATGTTGCTCGATACTCAGTTGCACTTGCTCTTGCTCGTCCTTTGGTTGCAAGTCGCCTACGATATCCGACGGGTCGGTGACGATAGTGCCTTGCAGTTCTTTGATTTTGAGGTTGGTACCTTGGCTTTGTGGAGCAAATATACTGCCGGGGACGACGAACAACTCTTTGCCTTGTTCCAAAGCACAATCCGCAGTTATCATGCTACCGCTGTTTAGTCCCGCTTCTGGTATCAGCACGCTTTCGGCTAGTCCGCTGACGATACGATTTCTCTCGGGGAAGCGGTATGCGTGTACGCTCGTTCCTACGGGATATTCGCTTATCATCAAGCCGCTCGATATTATCTCTTGTGCCAAGGATAAGTTTTCGGCGGGATAAACTTGGTCGAGTCCCGTAGCCACCACGGCTATGGTTTTGCCACCGCAATCGAGCGCCACTCTATGAGCCGCCGAGTCTATACCTCTCGCCATTCCACTGACTACGCATATATCCTTGGCAACGAATGCTTCCACGAATAGCTTGGTCACGTCCTTGCCGTACCTCGTTGCTTTTCTCGTGCCTACGACGGCAATTTTTCTCGATTTGAGTAGGTCGAGATTACCTCGGCAATATAGCACTATCGGTGGGTCGTAGATATCTAAGAGTGCTTGGGGATACAACTCGCCTATCCTAGTAATCGCTACTATTCCGTGCTCTTGCATCTTGTCAATCATCTCGTCAGCTTGAGAAAGGTCGTCGTACAACTCCCTTGGGTGCTCCACGCTCTCGAATGAGGATATCCTCTTTTTGAGTGTGGCGTCTGCCGATAGCATTATCAAAGCTTTGTCGTCGTCGCTATATCTCATTATTCCCAATATTTCCTATCCAATGAGCGGTATTGTATCGCTTCCGTTATGTGTTGAGGGCGTATGTTTTCGCTACCCTCGAGGTCGGCAATCGTGCGAGCAACTTTGAGTATTCTAGTGCTGGCACGAGCCGAAAGATTGAGTTTTTCAAAGGCATTTTTGAGCAAAGTTTCGCACGCCTTGTCAAGAGCGCAATACTTTTTGACTTGCGCGTTAGTCATATAGGCGTTGACGAATATATTGCTACCCTTGTATCTATCTCGCTGAATTGCTCTAGCCTTTTCTACTCTCTTTTTGATTTCTGCGCTACTCTCGGCTTCCCCTGCGCCACGCAATTCTTCATAGCTAATATTGTCCACTTCTATCTGCAAATCTATTCTGTCTATGAGTGGACCGCTGAGTTTGGACACGTATTTGTGTATCTCATTGGCGGTGCATTTGCACTGCTGAGTCTTAGAGCCGAAGTTACCGCAAGGGCAAGGGTTCATACTAGCCACCAACATAAATCTTGCGGGATATTCCAGCGTTTGCTTAGCTCTAGACACGGTGACGTAACCGTCCTCCAAAGGTTGTCGCAAGGTCTCCAAAGTCTTACGCTGATACTCGGGCATTTCGTCCAAAAACAACACTCCGTTGTGCGCCAAGGACACTTCTCCCGGTTTGGCGTTGGAGCCTCCGCCTATTAGCGCAGGCATAGTCGCAGTATGGTGTGGCGTGCGGAAAGGGCGTCTGCTGACGATACCTTTGCTACTGTCTAGCACCCCTGCTATCGAATGTATCTTAGTTACCTCAATGGCTTCTTCAAAGCTCATATCGGGCATTATCGTAGGCACGCACTTGGCCATCATAGTTTTGCCCGCTCCCGGTGGTCCAATCATAATGATATTGTGTCCGCCGGCAACCGCAATCTCTATTGCTCTCTTGGCTACGAACTGTCCTTTGACTTCGCTAAAGTCGACGTTGTATTTATTGAATGCGGAATTGTTGACAAAACGCTTAGTTTCGAGCGGCTTGTATTCTTGCTCGCCTCTTAGCAATTCCACCACGCTCTTGAGGTTGTCTAGCGCGTAAATCTCGCACCCCTCGACGTAGGACGCTTCCTCGGCGTTGGCTGACGGAATGATAAACTTTTTGTATCCCGCTTGCAATGCCGATATCAATAGAGGCATCACGCCCTTGATATGCCTTAGCGTGCCGTCTAGCGACAACTCGCCTATCATCACGTAGTCTTTGTAGGACTTGTCCTCAATCTGTTCGCTAGCCGCCAAAATGGCAACGGCAATGGCAAGGTCAAAGTAGGAGCCTTCCTTTTTGCTGTCGGCAGGGGCAAGGTTAATGGTGATTTTTTTGAGTGGAAAAGCAAATAGTGAGTTTTTGATAGCCGACCTGACTCTTTCTTTAGATTCCTTGACGGCAGTGTCGCCAAGTCCCACTATTTCGTAACTTGGCAATCCCGCGTTGAGGTCAACCTCTATCTCTACCTTAAATCCGTCCACTCCGCTGAGTGCGTAACTGATAAGTTTTGCTAACATTTTTTACCCGTATTTTTTTATTACTAATTACTTGTTTCTTTTGAGCCACGCAAAGCTAAATACATATTTGAGTTGCTCTTTGAGCGGTCTATCCAACGGTTGCACGGGCTTGTTGACCTCGTAGGCAATCGCGTCAATACAAACGTATATATAGTAGAAGGTCACGAGCACGCTCAACACGCTAAATACGATATAAAAAGCGCTGTTGCTTGCAAACGAGTAAGTCGTATCGCCTTGCGTACCGCTCACCACGCCGTTGATAGATAGTAGTTGCGCGATATTGATAAAGCTGAGCAATGATAGTGCCGTCAATACGCCGTACAATCTCTTCTCAGGATTGATAGCAAGATATACTATCAACAATATCAAGGCTATCGGCAATATTTCTACAGCCGAGCCCGCGCCCAAAATCGCGTAAGCCGTAACGATTGCCGAGGATAGTAACAACAAGTCGAGTCTATTGTGCTTTTTGACGTAAGCCACCGCACTCACTCCACCCATAGTTATGACGAAGAGCCAGTTGGCAACTTCGAGCAAAGTATTGCGGGCTTTGACGTTGCCTGCGCCGAATATAGCGTAGAGGTTGAAGCTGTTGTCGGAGAGCAAAGCCTTGGTCTTGAAGAAGGTAAACATCTTTTTGAATACGAACAGCACGTTGCCGTTTGCAATCTCCGCGTAGCAAGGTGCGATAGACAAGGCAAAGAAGCCTGCCAAGCACAACAACATCGTCACTACAATAGAGAGCCTATGCTTTTCGTCCACTACGATAGCGTAGATTTCGAATACCAAAATTATTGGGAGCAACAACAGTGCGTAGTTGCTAAGCGTAAGTACCAAAGTGTACAATACCGATGTAAGCACGTATTTTTTCTCAAGCATAGCCGCAAACGTAGCTATCAACAACGCGATAGCAACGGGTTGCCAGCTACAATACATTACGCCGTAGGTGAAAAAGAGAGGAACGAAAGCGTATATCGAAGCAAATACCGCGCCTTGCTTTTCGCTAGCGTACTTTTGACCAAGCGAATATATCATATAGCATATTACTATGTCGGCTATGAGCGTTGGCATTCTAAGCAAAATGCTGTAGCCGAGCGACCCCACTTCTATTCCCATTGCGTCAGCTAGTTTTGCAAACACGGCAACGAAATAATATATTCCTACAGGTTGATTGATACCCGTATTGGCTGACATAGAAGATACGAAGCCCGTTTCGCTGATATACTTGGCGAGCGAGGACAACTGACCAAGCATAGAGTCGTAGCCGTAAGTGGTGAGCAACACCACGAATCTCACTGCAAAAGCCCCCGCCAAAACGTACAAGAAAACTGCAAAATTGCTACTGAGAGCCGTTGCAACTTTGTTGAGCTCCTCTCCGTGTGGTTCTTTTGCGATAGGGGTAATGCTCTTTTTGAGAGCAATATACGCTACCCCAAATATTGCTACCACTGCCAAGGCGAGCAGTACCACGAAAGCAATCGAGCCACCGTCGCTGAGGTCTCTATCTTTGTCTATCGTCACTTTGCTTACCACTGCGCCGTCTTCGACTTTGTCGGCTATGGATATGTCGATATTGTCGTAGCCGACCTTACCCGACACGTATTTGTTGGCACTGCCGAGAGTTGCGCACAGCGTATAGTCTCCGCTCTTGGCAACCTTGAAGTAAACCGAGAAGGTCTGCCACTCACTCGTCGTTTGGCTGACGTTGATACCGATAAATTGGCTATCTTCTACAAAGCCCACTCTTGCGCCTATATCGTCCGATGGTGTGATGCTATCGACCTTGATAGTCGCGCTGAGCTTGTAGGTCTTGCCCGACTTGAGAGCAACCGTCTGGAAGACGTATTCTCCCGCATTGGTAGAACTATCTCTATCAATGTACACGTACCTAGTACCTAGTTGTGGGTCGTAGCCGTTCTCCCCCACCTTGTTGCGTGGAAAAGTAACGTTGGTTGAGCCCGTGGACTTTTTCCAACCAAGCACGTAGCCCGTAGACTCCGATACGGCGTCAAACGAACCGTTCTCCACTATAGGGGCGGACTTGTCGTCGCTACAGCCTACGAGCAAGCAAGCTATAACGGCAATGATAAGCATAGCAATTACAATTTTTTTATTCATACCGTCCTCTCTGATGAATATTCAAATATATCATATATCAAAACGCCGACTTTGACAAGCCTAAAATTAAAAAAATATTATATTATAATAAAATTATATATAGGATATATTAAGGTTACTCTTTGTTCTCAATCTAACTCTTTGCTTCTTCAAGTGTCTTATATATCTCAACTTTTGCGTGGTACTATATAATTTTCAAAAATATTCACTCAGCAAAATACCTTCAAAAACTCAAAAAACTCAACACGTATCGATAAAAAGCAAAAGATGCTCGCATTTGAGCATCTTTTGCAACCTAAAAATTGTCTGCTTATTTTTCTTACAATTTTGGTTCTCTTAACAAAACTGTAAGAAAAAAGGAAGTCGTTTGACTTCCTTCAATCCAATGCTTATTTGAAAACTTCTCTAAGTCTTGCAGCCTTACCGATTCTATCGCGCAAGTAGTAGAGTTTTGCTCTTCTAACTTTACCGTGACGAATAATGTCGATATGGTCGATCTTAGGAGAATGAAGAGGGAACGTTCTTTCTACGCCGACTTTGAAAGATACCTTTCTAACGGTGAATGTCTCTCTAACGCTTCCGTTCTTCTTAGCGATAACTACGCCTTCGAATGCCTGGAGTCTTTCTCTCGTTCCTTCAACGACTTTTACAAAAACCTTGACGGTATCGCCGATTTCGATTTTTGGCAAGTCGGTACGCTCGTTTTCTTTTTCGATTACATTGATTATGTTGCTCATTGACTTATACCTCCACATAATACGAAACATTCTTGCAAAATCTGCGTTTTTTGATTTTCAGAGGAATGTCCGAAGTCTTTTGCTATGATATTCTATCATAACAAATAAGTTATAGCAAGCAATTTTTAGCAATTTATATTATTTTTTATTTTGCTATCAAAAGCCTGTTTTTTGCTCAAAAGCGTTCTCGATATGCTGTATTTTGCCACGCAAAATAGCTATCACGTCAAAGCGTGCCTGTGTGTCGTACATATGGTTTTTCATTATATAATACCTTGCCGCGCCTATTATGCTACGCACTTTGGCGGGGGTGATTGCCTCGATAGGCATGCCGAATTTGGTATTATCCCTCGCCTTGACCTCAACAAATACCAACGTGTCGCCGTCCATAGCTACCACGTCTATCTCCCCTACCTTGCAACTAAAATTGCGCTGTAAGATAGTATAGCCCTTGTCCTCAAGGTATTTGGCGGCAATACTCTCGCCCTCTAGTCCCGTCTTTCTGTTGTTCATTTTCTTGTGTACTTACGAAGTTTTTGATAAAGCTTCTTCTATGTATAGGGCAAGGTCCTATCTCTTTGATTGCCTCGATATGCTTTGCCGAGCCGTAGCCCTTGTTGGAAGCAAAGCCGTATTGCGGATACATAGCGTCGTACTCTTGCATGAGTCTATCCCTATACACCTTGGCTACGATTGAGGCACACGCAATGCTGTAGCTCTTGGCGTCGCCCTTGATTATGCTCTCCACCTTGCAATCTACGTCGATATTGACCGCGTCTATCAACACGACTTGAGGCTTGACTTCGATATTCTCCACACACCTTTTCATACAAGTTTTGGTGGCTTGCAAAATGTTGATTTGGTCTATCTCCTTCTCGTCCATACTCTCTATGCGGTATGCTATCGCCTTGTCTAGTATGAGGTCGTAGAGTTGCTCTCTCTTTTTTTCGCTTAACTTTTTGCTATCGTTGACGCCTAGAATAATATCTTCGGGAGATAGCGGCATTATCACGCACGCCACCACCACGGGTCCCGCGAGAGGTCCTCTACCCACCTCGTCTATACCGCCTATGAGGGTTACGCCCTCGGCGAGATATGCCTTTTCGTATTCTAGCATCGTCATCGTATCGTGCCTTGTCGCCATATTATTTCTCCGGATAGTCGAGCATTATCTTGCCGAATTTTTGTTTTCTAAAGTCGTCCATTATTATCGAGGCGACTCTATCGTAGTCGTATTCGCCTCTCACTTTTTGCACGCCTCTAGCCTTGCCCACGGCGTCAAAAATCTCCTCGTAACTATGCTCGAAGCCGTCTATGCCGTATCGGGTGCAAAACTCGTCAATGCCCCTATTTTTGCAAAAATCTATAAATTCGATAGCAAGTTCGTCCACTCTTACCACGTCTTCTTTTATCGAACCCACGAAAGCGAGATTGACTGCTTTGCCTTGGTCCTCGAAGGAAGGAGGCAGGGTTCCCGGGGTATCGAGTAGCTCTATCCCCTCGTCTAGTCGCACCCACTGCTTGCCCCTCGTCACTCCCGGGCGGTTGCCCGTCACTGCTCTCTTGCCCGCGCATAGGCAGTTGATAAGGGTTGACTTACCGCTGTTAGGCACGCCCACGACCATTGCTCTCACAATCTTGTTGACGCCCTTTTCTCTATATTTGGATATTACGGCGGAGTTGATTTTTTTCAGTCCGTCCAAGACGGCGTTACGCTCCTTATTTCCTACGCTGCTCACCGCCAAAGCCGTTGCTCCTCGGCTTGCGAAGTAATCTAGCCATACCTTGACTTCTCCACTTGGCACTAGGTCTTTTTTGTTGAGCACGTACAACACGGGTTTGCCCGCTATCATTTCGTCAAACTTGGGATTGATACACGAGGACACCGCCCTGCAATCGAGCACGTAAATTACGCAATCAACTTGCTTGATTGCGTCTTGCATCATTCTCATTGCTTTGGTCATGTGACCGGGGTACCACTGTATATGCATCAACCTTGCATTTCCTCAAAGAGTCTGTCGTAAATCTCAAAGACGTTGGATATGATATTAACGTCCTCGATTAGCTTAATTTCGCCGCTCTCCACGTCAAGTTCGAATACTTCTCCCGCCTCGTCGAGTTCGCCCTTGTCAAAGATTTCCTTTTCTACCAAGATAGCGTACACCCTCTTGTCGTAAGGTATTACGGCTATTTGCTCGAACTCTACGGCTTTGCCGTTGCCGTCGTACAGCGTTACGGTGCCGTCATACTCGTTGTCCAAAATTTGGTCAATCACGCTTCTCATACTATTCCCCCTCCAGCAGGTCAGGTCGCCTGTCTTTGGTAATTTCTAATTGTTTTTGTCTACGCCACTTGGCTATCTCGGCGTGGTTGCCCGATAGCAAAACTTCAGGCACTTCCAAGCCCTCGAAGGTCTGCGGTCTGGTGTATTGAGGATACTCTAGCAGATTGCTCGCAAAGCTCTCCTCTTTGGTAGACTCGTTGCTACCCAGCACCCCTTCCACGTACCTTGCTACGGCGTTGATAGTCACCATTGCTGGCAGTTCTCCACCCGTGAGGACGTAGTCGCCTATGGATATCTCCCTATCCACGTCGAGGTCTATGACTCTTTGGTCAACGCCCTCATAGTTGCCGCAAATAAAGAGTAGATTGTCTTGCCTAGACAACTCTTCCACTATCTTTTGCGACAATCTCTCGCCCTTTGGCGACATATATATTCTAAGATACTCACGATTGGGGTCTATATGGTTGATAGCCGAGTGCAAAGGTTGGGGAGTCATCACCATACCCGCACCCCCTCCAAAAGGATAATCGTCGCACTTTTTGTGCTTGTCCTCCGAGTAATCCCTGATATTGACCACGCCAACGTCAAGCAATCCTTTGTCGATTGCTTTGCCGATGATGCTAGTGTTGAGCGCGTCGAAGGTCTCGGGGAAGAGCGTCGCTATCCTAATCTTCATATAGAGCCAAATCCTCGTATGCTTGTCTATCCAAGATTATTTTTTTGTTTTGCACGTCGGTAGAAAGAATGATCCTCTCTATTGCGGGTATCATCGACTGCCTACCGTCCACGCAGTCAATGACGTATATATCGGCGCTACCATATTGCAAAATATCCTTGATTTTGCCTATTTTTTCGCCCTCAATCTCCACGTCACAGCCTATCACGTCTACTATAAAGTATCTGTCCTTAGGTAGCTTTACGGCGTCCTTTCTGTCCACCGTGATATCGGCGTTACGCAATTCTTCCGCCTTGTTGCGGTCATCCACGCCTTCCAAAGTCAAAAAAACGTCGTTCGCCGACACTCTTACGGATTTTACTCCGTACTCTTTGTCGGCGACGTAGACGCTTGCTAATTTCTTAAACCGCGACAAGTCGTCGGTGAGAGGTACGACTTTGACCTCTCCCCTGATGCCTTGCGGTTTGGATATCGTTCCTATCGTGATTTTGTCCATTACTTTTCGATAATCTCGACGGAAACCTTTTGGCTATTCTTGCCACTACCTGCCTTGACGAGGGTGCGGATAGCCTTGGCGATACGACCTTGTTTGCCTATCACCTTGCCTATCTCGCTCTTGTCGGCGATAATGTTGATGACGAGGATGCCGTCGACTTCTTCCGATTTGACCTCGACGTTGTCCTTGTTGTCAACCAAGTTTTCTACGATAAATCTTACCAATTCTTCCATAATTCGCCTAATTACTTGATGATTTCTTGCTTCTTGAGGATAGCTCTTACGGTTTCGGTAGGTTGTGCGCCGTTAGCAAGCCATTTGAGAGCCTTTTCGCTGTCAACCTTGATTTCTGCAGGTTGCTTGGTTGGATCGTAATATCCGATATTGTCAAGATATTGACCATCTCTAGCTTTTCTCTCATCGATTGCTACGATACGATAAAAAGGTGCTTTCTTTGCTCCCATTCTTGTAAGTCTAAGTTTTACTGCCATTGTTTTTCTCCTTTGTGGTCTTGTCGACCGAAATTTATATTATTTTATTTTTTATCAATATTGTGTTGACTAATGCCTTTGCCTAAGCCTTAGAAAGGTATCTTAAATCCTCGCTTGCCCATACCCGCCATTTTATTCATCAGTTCTTTGGTCTGCGCGAACTGCTTGAGGAGGCTATTGACGTCTTGTATCGACGTACCCGAGCCGGCTGCGATACGCTTCTTTTGCGACGACTTGATGAGGTCGGGGTTCTTTCTTTCCTTTGGCGTCATAGACAAGATTATAGCCTTGGTGCGAGCCATCTTGCTCTCGTCTATTTCTAGGTCTTGCCCCTTGAGTTTGCCCGCAAGCCCCGGTATCATACTCACCATTTGTTGCATATTACCCATGCTCTTCATCTTGTCGAACTGCATCAAATAGTCGTCGAGAGTAAAGCTGTTCTCTTTGAACTTCTTTTGCATCTCTTTGGCTTCTTCTTCGCTATACGCGCTCTGCGCCTTTTCTATCAAGGTCAACACGTCGCCCATACCGAGTATTCTCGATGCCATACGGTCGGGATAGAACACCTCTATATCGCTAAGTTTTTCGCCCGTTCCGCAAAACTTGATTGGTTTGCCCGTCACGGCCCTGATGCTTAGCGCCGCACCGCCTCGGGTGTCGCCGTCGAGCTTGGTGAGCACGACGCCCGTCACGTCCATCACTTCGTTGAACTTTTGCGCCACGTTGACTGCGTCTTGACCCGTCATAGAGTCAACCACCAACAATATCTCGGTAGGATTAAATTCTTTCTTCAGTCCCGCTATCTCGTCCATCAACGTTTCGTCGATATGCAGTCTACCCGCGGTATCCACGATAAGCACGTCGTTGCAATTCTTCTCGGCTTCTTTGATAGCCTCTCTGACTATCTTGTTAGGCTGTATTTGCCCCATCTCGAAGACGGGCACGTTTGCGTTTTTGCCCACCACTTGCAACTGTTTGATTGCGGCAGGCCTATATATATCGCACGCAACGAGCATTGGCTTTTTGCCTTGCTTGCGTAGCATCACGGCAAGTTTTCCGCACATTGTCGTCTTACCGCTACCTTGCAATCCGCACATAAGTATGATTGTAGGCGGTTTGTCTGCTATCTCAATCTTGGAGTGACTGGTACCCATAATGGATATCAGTTCTTCATTGACTAATTTGATGACTTGTTGGGTAGGGTTGAGTCCCTTGAGTATGTCGTCGCCAACGGCTTTTTGGGACACGTTGTTGACAAACTGCTTGACAACGGAGAAGTTGACGTCGGCTTCCAACAGTGCCACTCTCACCTCTCTCATTGCTTGTTTTACTTCCAATTCCGACAACTTTCCCTTATCTCTCAACTTAGAGAAGATATGCGATAGTCTGTCGCTCAGTCCGCTAAATGCTCCCATAGTTCTCCTATTCTTCCAATATCGCCAAGGCTTGTTTGATTTCTTTTTTTTGCTCGTCGGTGGCTACCTTTTCAAATTCGAGCAGTAGCCTCTTCATCTCCAACGTCTTTTTGACCAGCCTTAGTTTACTCTCCATAGTGGTCAAGGTCTTCTCCGCTCTCATCAGTGCGTCCCTGACTCCCTGTGGCGATATGCCACATTCTTTGCCTATCTCGGCTAGCGACATATCCTCGTCGTAATACATACTTATCAGCCTGCTTTGATAGTCCGTCAACAATCCACCGTAGAAGTCGTTGTATATACTCATATACAGTTTGTCTTGCTTTTCCATATCCGCCTGCTATAAAGTATTTTTCCTTTACACTTATACCATACCCGATATACTCTTGTCAACGATTTTGATCAAAAAAGCCAATCGAATACGCGATTGGCTATATTATTTATCGAAGACTTGCAACTTCTCGGTTTCAAAAGAAAAGGCGACCTAGTCGCCTTTAATCCATTAGAGTTCGCCTTTATGGTAGGCAGCGAAACGCCCCTTAACATCTTACTTTCGCCTTTATGGTAGGCAGCGAAACGCCCCTTAACATCTTACTTTCGCCTTTATGGTGGGTGGCGAAACACCCTAACATTGTTCTAATGGTGCTATTATCATATGCAATAAATGCTACCTTGTCAACGATTTATCAAAGTTATATAAATCATCAACGTACTTTATATCTCCAATATACCTTGGATAAAGCCGCGTGCGTCGAATTCTTCGAGGTCGTCCACGCCTTCGCCGACGCCCACGTACACCACAGGCAGTTCTCTCTCTACCGATATGGCAAATACCACTCCGCCCTTGGCTGTGCCGTCGAGTTTGTTGAGTATTATGCCGTCTACGTCTATTATTTCGTCGAAGGCTTCCACTTGCGACACGGCGTTTTGTCCCGTGGTTGCGTCCAACACTATATAGGTGCGGTAGTCGCAGTCGGGCATTTCTCTCTCCACGACCTTGTTGATTTTGCCAAGTTCGTTCATCAAGTTTTTCTTATTTTGCAGTCTGCCCGCCGTGTCAATGAGCACCACGTCGGTACCCCTTGCCTTAGCCGACGACAGTGCGTCGAATACCACTGCAGCAGGGTCACTGCCCTCTTCGTGCTTGATTATACGCACGTTGGAGCGATTAGCCCACACTTCGAGTTGCTCGGCAGCAGCCGCCCTAAAGGTGTCCGCCGCAGCGAGTACGACCGATTTGCCTTGATTTGTAAAGTACCTTGCAAGTTTGCCTATCGCCGTAGTCTTGCCTACGCCGTTGACGCCCGCCACCAATATGACTAACGGATAGGTATAAGGCTCTATCTCGTAGTCGATACTGTCTATCATTATTTGTTTGAATAGGTCCTTGGCTTGCTCGGCTTTGGACACTCTCTTTTGATAGCAAGCCTCTTTGAGTTCCTCTATGATTTGTTCGCTTGCCTCCACGCCCACGTCGCCCGAGATAAGCACCTCTTCCAACTCGTCATAGAAGTCGTCGTCAAGTTCTCTACCCGTAAATAGCGAATAGAACTTCTTGGATAGGCTCTCTCTCGTCTTTCTTAATCCTTCGGCTATTTTGCTGAATAATCCCATAATTCTCCTTGATTTTATGATATATTGTTGCAATTAACTTGAATTTTATAGTCGCACGTGACGCCATAGGTGCGAGTTAGGCGCGAAGACTGCGGCTTTTGTGTGGGGAGCGTACTTGAGCGTACGTGACCTACACAAAAACGTAAAGTCGACAATGCATAACAAAGTAGATATGGCGTCACTCAGTGTCGGTGGAGCTATGCTTAACTGCCTCCGCCAACGACACCGATACCATCTTCGACACACCCTTCTCTTGCATGGTTACGCCGTAGAGTCTATCGGCAAGTTCCATAGTAGGTTTACGGTGGGTGATGACGATAAATTGCGTGCCTTTGCTAAATCTACTGAGGTACTTGGCAAACAAGCCTGCGTTGGCATCGTCGAGAGCCGCCTCGATTTCGTCTAGCACGCAGAAAGGCATTGCTTTGAGCTTGAGTATTGCAAAGAGTATCGCTATGGCTATGAGTGCCTTTTCACCACCACTGAACAGCGTGATTGATTTGAGCGTCTTGCCCGGTGGCTCGGCGTAAATCTCCACGCCTGCCTCTAACGGGTCTTCGCCCTCTTCCACGTCCTCGATGACGAGCTTACCGTTGCCGCCGCCAAAGAGTTCTTTGAATACTGCCGAGAAGTTGGCGTTGATTTTTTGGAATTCGCTATCGAAGCGAGTCTTCATTTCCTTAGCCATCTCGGCGATAATCTTCTTGAGGTCGTCCGCCGTCTGTTGCATATCGTCGCGTTGCGCCTTACGCTCGGCGTAAATCTCGCCTTCTATGCGGAACTGTTCTATCGCGTCGACGTTGACCGCGCCGAGTGCGTTCTTTTCGCGTTTGAGTTTGTTGATTTCGCTTTGACTGCTCACAGGGTCGAAGTCGTCTTGCTTGTACAATAGACATCCGTCGTAGTCCAAGTTATACTCTTCGGCAATGTGTATCTGTAGAGCCGTCATCAACTCGTCTATCTTCTCGAGTGCGTTTTGTTGCTTGATTTTGGCTTCGCTGAGAGCCAAAATCTCCTTGGATAGAGCGTCCTTGTCGGCGTTGAGCGACAGTATCTCGGCGCTTAGTTTTTTCTTGTAGTCGTCCAAAGAATTTATCTTGTCGATGAGGGCTTGATATTGCTTTTTGTCCTCTTCGCTCACCACGGCTGTGTTGAGATTGTTCTCGGTTTGATAAATCTTTTCGTCAAGACTTGCCACTATCTTCTTGGCATTTGCAATCGACTCTTTTAGTCCCGCTATCTCGCCTTGCACGCGCTCGATATTGGCGTTTAGGCTATCAATCTCGCTCTCGATAGTTGATATTTTGACCTTGATATCGGTGATGAGTCCCGACAACTCGTCCTTACGTTTTTTCTTGGCGTCGAACTCGGCTTTGCGTTTGATTGCTTCGTCGTCGGCGTTGGTTTTGGCACCTTGCACGTCCATACCCTTGCGGTCAATATTGGCGATAGCCTCGTCTATGTACTTGACTTTGGCTTCTAGGACTTGCTTTTGGGTGGTGCGGTTGTGCAGAGTATCGAGCAATTCGCCGAGTTTAGACACTACTTTGTCCAACTTGCCGTTTTCGGTAGCGTAAGCGACTTCGGCATTTTTGACCTCTTCTTCGTATTCGGTCAGTTGTGCTTGCAGTTCTTCGAGCTCTTCGTTGCCCTGCTTGAAGATACGCATTGCCTCGGCGTAGTTTTCTTTGGCTTTGGCTAGCATCTTGGTCGCATTTTCTATCTCGCGCTCTTGGCTGAGAATATTGGACGCGTCGGCTTTTTTGGAGCCACCCGTCATACTACCGCTAGTATTGATTACGTCGCCTTGCAACGTAACTATTTTGACTGCGTAACGGTACTTTTTGGATATCGCAACGGCGCAGTCCATATCCTCGCATATCAAGGTGCGACCGAGAAGTCCCGAAAAGATATTGTAATATTTGTCGTCATACGAGATGAGCTTGGAAGCAATGCCTAGGCATCCCTTTTCTCTAAGGATAGGCATATATACGCTTTCCAATTCTCTCGGCTTGTACGCCGTCATAGGCAAGAAGGTAACTCTACCCAGCCTATTGACCTTGAGGTATTCTATGAGGTACTTGGCGTCCTCTTCGTCCTCGGTAACGATGTTTTGCATGTTGTTGCCGAGTGCCATTTCGATAGCCGTTTCTAATTGTTTCGGCACGCTGACAAGTTCTGCCACCAAGCCTTGTATACGACTACCAATCGACTCGTCCTTTTTGGAGGCTTGCATCAGTCTTTGTACAGCACCGCCGAAGCTTCCGTACTCGTTTTTGAGGTCGGTGAGAATTTTGCACTTCATCTCGAAGGACTGGATGCTACCCATAAGGTTTTTGGCGTCCTCTCTAGCCTTTTCCACCTTGGCTTTTAGCTCAGCCACCTCAACCATAACTTCGTTTTTGTTTTGGGCGAGCTTAGACTTGTCCTTTCTAAATCTCTCCACCGACTCTTCGTAGTTGCGTTTTAGTCTTTCGTCGCTCTCGATACGGCTCTTGACGTCGTCTATCTCTTGCTTTATCTCAGCTATACGGGTGAGCGAGATATCTCTCTCCGCACCGAGTTTGCCAAGGTCGGCTTTGATGTCGCCTATGCTCTCGATAGCTTTGAGAAGCTCTAAGTTAGATTCTTCTATCCTTCTCTCGCCCGACGTAATCTCGCCCACAAGCTCAAGATACTCTCTATCCAAGGCTCTAAGGCGAGCCACTTTGTCCGCCTTGTCCTCGTTTTCCATATTGAGTCTACTGCAAAAATCATCGAGTTGTATCGACTTTTTGTCGATTTCTTCCTCGTACGACACTATTCTGTCGGCGTAATCCTTGCGTTGACTTTTGAGTTGGGAGATACGCTCGGTGAGGGTGCTTCCTTGACCCTTTATCGACTCGGCGTACACCGCCATCTCCGTCTGTCTATCTCTAAGTTGAGAGATATAATTGTCTACATCGTTTTGCTCGTTTATCTTTTTGCTATACTTGTCTTCTATCTCTTTGACGGCGTTTTCTTTGAGGACGTACTCTTCCTCTATTCCCGTCAATTTGGCTTGAATAGCTTTCTTTTGAGAGTCGTTGTTTTCGTATTTATATATGTATTCGTTGGCTTCGAGCACTCTCAATCTATCACGCAATTCCAAAAACTTTTTGGCGTCGTTAGCTTGCTTTTCAAGCGGTCCCAAGATACGCTCGGCTTCCTTGATAATGTAGTCGAGTTGTTGGATATTCTCTTGAGTGCGCGCAAGCTTTCGCTCCGACTCTATCTTGCGTTGCTTAAATTTGAGTATTCCCGCAGCGTCCTCGAATATACTACGCCTATCCTTTGGTCTTGCGTTGACGATTTCGTCGATACGACCTTGACCTACGATACTATATCCCTCTCTGCCGAGTCCCGTGTCGCGTATCAAGTCTTGCACGTCCTTTAGACGGCAAGGGGTCTTGTTGATGAGATATTCGCTCTCGCCCGAACGATATAGCTTGCGGGTGATGATGACCTCTTCGTATTCGAAGTCGGGGAAAATGCGTTTAGAATTGTCAAAGACGAGCGAAGCCTCGCAATACGACAGAGGCTTACGGCGTGCAGTACCGTTGAAGATAACGTCTTGCATGCTCTTACCTCTGAGTAGTCTTGCGCTCTGTTCGCCGAGAACCCACCTTATCGTGTCGGCAACGTTGCTCTTTCCGCAACCATTAGGTCCGACTATGGCGGTAATTCCGTCGTTGAAGTTGACCTCAACCTTGTCGGCAAAGGACTTAAAACCAAATACTTCTATTCTCTTAAAATTCAATTTTTACCTCTTAGCCCAATGCCTTTTTGTTGATTTTCTTAATCTTTCTCTTGGTCTTGCCTACTAGATTGCTATCTAAGAAAAACGCCTTTTCGCCTATCTTTACCACGCTCTTTGGCAACTTGATTGCATACAAATTAGGGCACTTCGCAAAGGCGTATCTGCCAATAGTCGTCAAGCCTTCTTCCAATACCACCTCGGCAAGCGAGGTGCAATTATAGAAGGCGTCGTCGCCAATAGAGGACAAACCCTCGTACGCTACGAAGTAGTTGAGCGCTCTGCAACCCTCGAAGGCTTTGGACATAATGGTGTGCACGCTTGCACCAAGCTCGACTTCGCTAATGCTTTCGTTGTAATAAAAGGCTTTTTCACCTATGATTTTGACGCTGTTTGGCAATACTACCACGCTATCGTTGCCCTTGTAAGCCGTCAACACGCCGTCTTTGACAACGAAGTCTTTTTCGTCGCAAGTACTACTCTTTCTACTTACGCAACCTCTTTCTACAATCATAATTTCAAGCTTCTTGAGGTCTTTTTCTACCTTATAGAGCTTGCCGTTCACAGCGTATTTCTTTATCTTTTTGGACATCTTGGCGATATATTTTTTTATCTTTTTGTCCATCTTGACTACTTCTTTTTCCGAAGAAGGATTGGTTCTCGCCAATTTCTCTTTGATTTTATTTAGCTTTGCCGTAGTATCGGCGTGAGAATCGGCTATAGCAATCAAAGTATCTACATCTACCACGCAATCGGCAAGCGTCTTTTTGTTTCTTTCTAATCTTTCCTTTTTGGTTTCAAAGCACATATTTTTCCTCCGCAATTATATTTGCATATTTTGCATGCTTATTATCGTTTATTATATCCAAGTTTTTTCAGTGCCTCTTTGGCACAATTTTGTTCGGCTAATTTTTTTCTACTGCCCTTTTCTTCTGCCATTACTCTTCCGCCAAGCACCAACCTGACGGTAAATATAGGTTCGTTGTCACTGCCTTCTTTGGCTATCAGCAGATATTCTATCTTTTCTCCCTCGAACATCTCCTTGAGCCTAGATTTGTAGTCCTCTTTGGAGTCTTGGCGAGTATCGTCGATATAATCTTGCAGCCACCTCAACACAAAGTCCTTTGCCTGCTCGTATCCCCCGTCTAGATAAATTGCTCCCGTAATTGATTCGAACACGTCGCTGTACGCTTTGTCGAGCACGGCGTTGTCCAATATCAGCATATACTTGTCAAGCCCCATAGATAGCGAAACCTTCTTGAGCGTTTCGCCCTTAACGACAAAGGCTCTCTTGGTCGTTAGCGCCCCCTCGTCGTCGCGCGGATATTGTCTATACAGTTCTTCGCTTATCACCATATCGAGCACGCTGTCGCCCAAAAATTCCAATCTCTCGTAGTCGGGCACGCCGTGTCTATGTCCGTAAGAAGAATGGGTGAGTGCTGTGGTGAGAAGTGACGAGTCTTTGAAAGTATATCCTATCAATTTTTCCAATTTTTTGGACATAATTACGCCTTGTTATCCTCTTTTTTTAGGTGTGCATTGCTTTGCAAACCTTGGCGAATATTCTCTACGGTGCCACTCTTGACCGCCTGCGCGCAAGCCAGTATCGCATTGCAAAAAGCCTTGGCGCTCGACGAGCCGTGCGCCTTCATAACTACCTTGTTGACGCCTAAGAATATACCTCCGCCAATCTCGTCGCTGTTAAACTTCTTTTTGACGCCTCTAAGAGCAGGTTTTAGCATCAAGTAGCCGAGCTTGGCTCTAAGACCACCGCTCTTGATATTGCGCTTGATAAGCTCGAACATATTGAGAGCCATGCCCTCACTGGCTTTGATGACCATATTGCCCGCCCAACCGTCGGTCACTACCACATCGGCGACGTCGTTCATCAAATATCTTGCCTCGATATTGCCCACGAAGTTGAGGTTGCTCTCTTTGAGCAGTGCGTGCGCCTCTTTGGTAAGAGCGTTGCCCTTTTCTTCTTCCGCTCCGTTGCTTAGCAAAGCAACTCTAGGATTTTTTACGCCGTAGCACGACTTCATAAGCGCCTCGCCCATTACGGCAAACTCGAGTAGCATATTAGGCTTGCAATCTACGTTGGCGCCGCCGTCCACGATAACCACGTACTTGCCGTCGTCCACTTGCGGACTCACAGCCGATAGCGAAGCTCTCGTCACGCCGTCAATCAATTTGACGATTATGCTTGCTCCCGTAAGTAACGCACCCGTGTTGCCCGAAGACACCATTGCGTCGGCACTGCCGTCAGCCAGATATCTGAGTCCAACCACCATGGAAGAATTTTTCTTACGTCTAATAGCCATAGCCGGCGAGTCGTCGTTGGTGATGACTTCTTCGGCGTCGATTATTTCCAATCTGGAGCGGTCGTACTCGCAAGTAGCCAGGATGCTTTCTATCTCTTGTTTTTTACCCGTCAAAACCACGCTAAGTGCGGCGTCCTTTTTCAACGCGTCTACAGCGCCCACAACGGCTGCTTGCGGACAGTTGTCACCGCCGTAGCAGTCCAAAATTACTCTCGTATTGTCCATAGAGCCTCCATACTATATCATTTTATATTTTAAATAAAATATTATAATTTGTCAATATCAAATTGGTAAACTTGTCGTCAAATAATCAAAACCAATAGCTAAAATACAAAAAAATATCCACCCGATTTAGGTGGATATAGTAGTCAATCATAACGATAATTAGTCAGCCTTCTTTTCTTTCTTTACTACGACTTGTTGTCCGTCATAGTATCCGCAATTTGGGCAAACTTTATGATTTTCTTTCAGCTCGTGGCAATGTCCGCACTCAACGAGAGACGGAGCGCTGATTTTCCAGTTAGCCGATCTTGTATGCTTTCTTTGTTTAGATGTTTTTCCCTTTGGTACTGCCATTTTTGACACCTCCCGTATTACTCAAATACATTTGCTTAGCCATTATAAGATATTTTATCGGCTTTGTCAAACATATTTTTGCATTATTTTTGGTTTTTACAACGATTGAACTATCTCTTGGGTCTCTCTCGCTATAACCAATTCTTCATTAGTAGGGATAACCAATACTTTGACCTTGCTCTCAGGCTTGGACAAGTCGCAGAAGTTACCTCTAGCTTCCTTGGTCTTGTTCTTTTCTTGGTCAAATGCAACGCCCAAAAATTCGGTATTTTGCATTATGAGTTCTCTAAATTCCCAGCTATTTTCGCCAATTCCGCCCGTAAATACTACGCAGTCGAGTCCGTTCATAGCCACAGTGTAAGAACCGATAAACTTTTGGACTTGATAAGCGAACATATCCTTGGCGAGCTGAGCTCTCTCGTTGCCTTCAGCTGCAGCCTTGCACAATTCTCTTGCGTCGGAGCTGACACCGCTCACACCCGCAAAGCCACTCTGTTTGTTGAGATAATTGGTAGTTTCTTTGAGGCTCATACCGGTATTGTCGGCAATCATTTCTACTACCGCAGGGTCGATATCGCCGCATCTGGTACCCATCATAACGCCCGCCATAGGGGTCATACCCATAGATGTATCTACGCACTTGCCGTCCTTGACAGCCGAGATAGAGCTACCGTTGCCGAGGTGGCACGTAACTATCTTAGAGCAAGGCAAGCCCTTAGAAGTGAGATAATTGATTGCTTCGCCCGACACGAACTTGTGCGAAGTGCCGTGGAAGCCGTATCTTCTAATTTGATATTTTTCGTATATCTCGTAAGGAATACCGTACATTTTTGCCTTCTTAGGCATCGTGCTGTGGAAAGCCGTATCGAATACCGCTACGTTAGGCACTTTTGGCAACAAGCTCTTGCACAGTTGTATGCACGCAATGTTGGCAGGGTTGTGCAAAGGCGCAAGGTGAGCCACCGATTGCAACTTTTTCATTTCTTCGTCGCCCACGTAGGTAGAAGAGTCGAACTCTTCTCCGCTATGCACTACTCTGTGACCTATTGCCCCTATTTCCTCTACGCTGTCTATCACGCCGTAGTCCTTGTTGACGAGGCAATCAATCAAAAGATTAAACGCCTTGGTGTGGTCGTTGATAGTATCCTCGATGACAACCTTTTGGTCGCCGTATTTGTGAGTTATCAAAGAGCCGTTTAGACCGATTTTTTCTACCACGCCCTTGCAAAGCACGGTTTCAGTTTCCATCTCAATGAGTTGGTATTTGAGAGAAGAACTACCTGCGTTTACTACCAATACTTTCATATTTTGCTCCTTAGTTTTGACTTGCCTGAACGGCGGTGATAGCCACGACGGCTACTATATCCTCACTTACGCAACCGCGTGAGAGATCGTTGACAGGCTTAGCAAATCCTTGACAGATAGGTCCGATGGCTTCTGCACCGCTAAATCTTTGAGTGAGCTTGTAGCCGATATTTCCCGCTTCGAGAGATGGGAAGATAAATACGTTGGCTTGTCCCGCAACCTTGCTACCCGGTGCTTTGAGTTGTCCGACCGATGGCACGATAGCGGCGTCTACTTGCAAGTCGCCGTCTACTTCTATCTCAGGTGCTCTCTCTTGCACGAGGCGAGTTGCCTCAACGACTTTGTCAACGTTAGGGTGCTTTGCACTGCCCTTGGTCGAGAAGGAAAGCATAGCCACCTTAGGCTCGGCTATTCCTGCCAAAGCTTTGGCAGTAGCCGTAGAAGATATTGCGATATCTGCGAGTTGCTCTGCGGTTGGGTCGATATTGACTGCACAATCGCCGAATACCATAACGTCATTATCCTTGTAAGGCGTGCCCTCGAACGACATCAAAAATACGCTGCTCACCGTCTTAGTACCCGGCTTGGTCTTGACGATAGTCAATCCGCTCTTGAGAACGTTGCCCGTAGAGTTGATTGCTCCCGCAACCATACCGTCCGCCAAACCCTTGCGGGTCATCATTGCGCCGTAGTTGAGATTTTTTCTCATCTCCACTCTCGCTTGCTCCAAAGTCATACCCTTTGCCTTGCGCAATTCGAACAATTCGTTAGCAAAGTCTTCGATATCGGCAGCCATAGGATTGACGATTTGCATACCGCTGAAGTCCACGCCCTGATACTTTGCCTTAAGTTGCTCTTCGTCCGCAAGCAAAATAATTTTTGCGATGCCTTGTTCGGTGATGATTTGTGCTGCTTTGACGGTTCTTGGCTCGTCGCCTTCCGCCAAAACTATCGTCTTGCCCAAAGTCTTAGCTTTGGCGATGATTGAGTCGATAATCTTGCTCATACTTCCCCCTGATAATTGCTTTATTTTTTGTTGGAAATCATTTATAATGATATCACTTTGATATCACAAGCCAATTATACAACTAAGATTGGTTATTGTAAAGTAATACAAATAAAAAAGGCGGGTTTTTATGTCCCATTGTTTCATAATTTGCGAATACAATCCACTACACAGCGGACACGTATACCATATACGCCAAGCCAAAGAGGCTACGGGCGGCGACGTTATTTGCATTATGAGCGGCAGTGTCGTACAGCGTGGCGAGTTGGCTGTTGCGGACAAATACACTCGCGCCGAATGGGCTATCAAAGCGGGCGCCGATATGGTGGTAGAGTTACCTGCCGTATACAGCCTTAGTTCCGCCGAGCTTTTTGCCCTCGGTGCTATCAAAATTATCTCACAATTTAATCAACCTTCATCCCTTTGTTTTGGCTCGGAGTGTTCGGACGTGAGTTTGCTTACGAGCCTTGCCTCGATTTTGTCGGACAACGAACAAATCGACTTACTCACACAAAGCAACCTCTCGCAAGGTCTATCCTATCCGCAAGCCTATTCGCTAGCCGTAAGCGAAGTATGCAAGGCAAACGGCAAAGACGATTTGGCAAATTTGCTCAACAGCCCCAACAATCTCCTTGCAATAGAATATATCAAGGCAATCAACAAGCTCAATCTTGCTATTACACCTATCGCAATCAAACGCCAAGGCGAGTACAACGACCTATCCGTAGAGGGAGAGTTTGCCTCCGCCTCGGCTATTCGCAACAACCTTGACAACAAAGAAATCGTACAAAAATATTGTCCGCCTTACGTAGCAGATTGCTTGCAATATTATAGCGACTGCGACGATAGACTTTATTCCCTTCTTTCCTATCAACTACCTCGCCAAGACCTTGGCAAAATATGCGGAGTCAAAGAAGGAATTGACAACAGAATACTTCAAAAACTCGATACGTGCCACGATTTTTCAAGTTTTTTGCAAGCAGTCAAGACCAAACGCTACCCTATGGCGTATATCAAAAGATTGCTTCTCAATGCCCTCACTTACAACACGCTGACATACGAAGAACTCAAAGGTCAAGCCATCCAATACGTCAACGTTTTGGCAGTCAAAGAGGACAAAAAATCTCTGCTTTCGCTCTTTGATTGTGCCGTCACCACCAAGCAAAGCGACGCCTATAGACTAGAAAAAACCGACGTCCAGCGCAACGCCGACTTGCTATTTTCCTCAGTCAAATATCGCTACCGCTCGGTAATGTCGATAGTTAAAGATTAAAGTATTGCCAACGATACGTAATATAATTCGGTTATTAAATATCGTAATCATTTGCTAGTTGTCAACTATCGGCAACCCCAACGCTTTTCCAAAGTGCCGTAATCTATCGTTATTTATCGGCGCCCAATCTAATATAATCTAATATGGAGCGCAGTATCGATCTCAAAAAAGCCCTGCCCCTATCGTTGGTTGCGGGCTTTTTTATTACCTTTCTCATAGTCAATCCTTCACGCTATATTGCGTCGGTATCGCGTAGCTTGATACTCTTTGCCAAGGCGGTATTGCCGTCGCTCTTTCCATTTTTGTTTTTCTCAAGCTTACTCACTTGCGTGGGTGGCGGATATTTGCTCGGGGTGGTATTTGCCAAGCCGATATCCAAGGTATTTCACGCTCCGCCTATCAGCGGCTACGTCATGGTTTTGAGCCTCGTCAGCGGTTATCCTATGGGTAGCAAAATTATATGCGACCTATATCAAGCAGGCATGCTTACTAGAGAGGACGCCAAGCATATCACGGCGTTTTGCTCCACGTCGGGACCCTTGTTTATACTAGGAACGGTAGGTGCAACGCTCTTCCAATCTTCCTATCTCGGTTGGGTTTTACTATCTTGTCACGTGCTCGGCGCACTTATCAACGGCATAATATTTAGACCAAAAAAGCAAGCTTTTTCGCCTATTTTACCTACCATACAACGGGTAGACTCGCTACTAGACGCGTGCATCAAAAATAGCGTTACTACCATACTTGCCATAGGCGGATATATCACCATTTTCGGCATGATCGGCGACGTTTTGGTGGACGTTGGATTGGTGGATTTGACAAGCAAAATTCTCGGCTTTATTCTTCGCCCTCTCGGCGTGACCGATAGCTTGTGCTACGGCGTCGCTCTATCCTTTATAGAACTCACGCGCGGCTTTGATTATATAGCTCACGCGAGCATAAAAACAACGACAGCCCTGCCGTATTTGGCGGGACTGTTGTCTTTGGGTGGTGCTTGTATCACCTTTCAATCTATGAGTTTTTTGAGCAAATGCGGTATCAATGCAAGATATTATATACTTACCAAACTAACTCAAGCCTTCATCACCTTTGGCTTAAGCTTGCTCACCTGTCTTGCCGTCAATTTCGGTTGATAGGCTCGCTCATAAGCTTAAACAATTCTTGTTTGCTTGCCGACACGTCGTCGAGAGTTTGCCTGAGATAATACTCCGCACCGTTCATCACGTTGGCTATTTGCTTATAGCTTTGGTCGATAACGTTGTTTGCGTAAGCCGTTGCGTCGTTCACAATCTTTTGCGCTTGTTCTCTAGCTTGGACGATAATCTCGTTTTCGCTGAGCATGCGATTGGCTTCTCTCTCTGCGCCCGCGAGAATATCGTTTGCGGCACGATTGGCGTCCTCAATCAAGGCGTCTCTCTGTCCAATTATCACTCTTGCTTCGGCAATAGAATCAGGCAAGGCTTCTTTGACTGCCGCAATTATATCGAGGGCAACCATATCGTCGATAATTCTACCGTTGCCTATAAGAGGCTTTTTACCCAGTCTTATCATCTCTGCCAATTTGTCGAGCATAACTTCGATATTGTTGTTATTCATACTTTTCTCCCAATATTTTTTCTATAGTTTTTATGCAGTTGTCGGGCACTAGCCCTCTCAACGACGTCTTACTTTTTAGCATATCTCTCACAACGCTAGACGATACGTCTATCAAGTTATCCGACTTGTACAGCGTCGTTTCCACGCCCCCGTGCGACTTGTTAAATTCGCTCATCTCGCTCTCATAGGCGTAATCCTTTTCGTCACGATAACCTCTTACGATATTGCCAATATGATGTTCGTTGCAATATTCGAACACCATTCCGCCCCAGTCGTCCACTCTCACGTTAAGGGTATTTTCTAAGGCTTTTTCGACTATTAGTCTTCGTTCATTTCTATCGAAGAGATAGTTTTTGTCGGGGTTGTCTGCCACCAAAACCACCACTTTGTCCCACTCTTGCAAGGCCTCTTCGACCAGCCACGTGTGTCCTTTGGTGATTGGGTCGAAGCTCCCCGGTATCAAAGCAATCTTCTTGGTGCGAGCGATAAAGTCCACGATTATACTTCCGTATTTTTTACGTTTAGCTATCCACCACTCGTCCGTCAAGGTATATTTTTTGTCCTTATCGTGTTCGTAAATGATATATCCGCCGTCCTCTAGCAAATCTCTTTCCAAAACGATTGAGCAAATATCTCCGATATAATCGGTCTTATAAGGCGGGTCAACGAAGATAAAGTCTTGCTTGTAGGCACTTCTCAACGCACTCTCAAAGTCGCTATTGACGACTCGATAGTCGTCCTTGATACCGACGAGATTTCTCTGTGTGAGCGCAATACTACTCTTGCTCTTGTCGACGAACGTTACTTGTTTGGCTCCTCTAGACAACGCCTCTATGCCCATACCGCCACTACCGCAAAACAAGTCCAAAAAGCAACTTCCCGCCACGTCGAATTGAATGGTATTGAAGATATTTTCCTTGACCATATCACTCGTCGGTCTGACGTCGTTGCCCTTGGGCGATTCTATCTTTCTTCCACGGTACTTTCCGCTGACTACTCTCATTTTACAATTTCCTTATCGGTGACGATATAATCCATCTTCTTATCCCACGGCTCGGCGTCAATCTCGTCCACCATTTGGCAATCGAAGCATATTCCCACTTTGACGCACTCGCACTTGTCGAAGAATCTATCGTAATAGCCCTTGCCTTTGCCCAAACGGTTGAGCTCTTTATCGCCGGCTAGCATAGGCGTAATGCAAAGGTCTATTTTTACTTGCTCGGGGGATAGTTCTCTCCCCTTTGGCTCGCTTATCCCGAAGTCGCCTATCTCGTACTCGGTATCTTCATTCACTTGCACGAGGAGCATATCTTTTCCACGCACTATAGGCAAGTATACGGTGGCATTGCGGATAAAATATTCTATCAATGTTTCCGTCGACACCTCGCTATCCAAAGCGTTGTATATACACACCGACTCTGGTTCAAGCCCCAAAGATAGCAGGTTGTTTGCCACCCTCTCGCTCGCCGATTTTTTGTCGGCTGTGCTCATTGCTTTTAGGCGCGCTCTAATCTCTCGGCGCAGTTGCTGTTTGTTCATTACAGTTGGCTCTTGTAATAATTGATAAGGCAACCTTGCTTGATAATCTCTCTCTCGTCGTCGGTCAAAGCGTCCAATCTTAAAGTAACGTCAATACTTTGCTCTCCCCTTACTACTTTGGCAGGGAACTCTCTATCGCCCTTCATCAATTTTTCTTTGACGTCCTTGACGATAATTATATCGCCTTGCTCGAACTTGTCGTCGCTGACAAAAGGCAACATACCCCAGTTGATGAGGTTGCTACGATATCTCTTGGTAGCGTATTCTTTGGCGATATTGCACACACCGCCCAGCACTCTTTGGCAACTTGCGGCTTGCTCTCTTGCGCTACCGTCGCCCGGTTTGATTGCGTAGACACCGCTACCGATAGAGGTCGTACCTTCTAATTGCAAGCCCGATTTAGCTACTGCCTCGGCGTATTGCTTAGGTAGTCCGTTCTCTCTTCTTGAGAGTTCATCGGCGTAGATTTCTTTAGCTCTGCCCACGTATTTCGGCTCTTTTCTCGACAATGCAAACTCTGCAAGCTTGAGCGGATTGCTACGATAACTCGAAGTTTCGCCAGACGGTATAAGCTCATCGGTAGTTGTAACGGGGTCGTAGATTGCCGCCGCCAATTTGACGATGACGTTGTCTGTCAAAGATATGACTTGCGGCCAATCGCAAATGTTTGGTCCGTATTCCAATTCGGCATCAGGTTGAGCCTTGCCCCAACCGTTGTACACTCTCTTGGCGTAGATTGAGCCGTCGTACTCGAAGGTAGGCACGGTGTTGTCGTAGTCAATATCGGTAGCCGCCGTCAAAACGCCGCCGTTCAAAGCAGTTGCGGCGATAGAGCGTGCGTCCATGAGCGCAACGGAAGCAATTTGGTTGTTGCCGGGTTTGCTACCTTCTCTACTCTCGAAGTTACGGGTAGTATGTCTGATAGACAAAGCGTTGTTGGCAGGCACGTCCCCCGCACCGAAGCAAGGTCCGCAGAACGCCGATTTTACGTTAGCGCCCGCCTTGACGAGCTCGGCAATAGCGCCTTTCTTGAGCAAATCGTAATAGATAGGCGTAGAAGAAGGATATATGTTGAGGGTGAACTTTCCGCTACCCACCGCGCCGTCTTTGAGTATGCTTGCGGCTTCGACGATATTGTCGTAAGTACCGCCCGCGCAACCCGCGATGACGCCTTGCTCTACCATAACCTTGCCGTCCACGATTTTGTCGGTCAGACGGAACTTAATCTTAGGGTTGCCAAGTAACTTGTTGCCTTCCTTTTCTACTTGCGACAAGATATCGTAAGGATTTTCTATCACGTCCTTTAGGGCAAACACGTTGCTTGGGTGGAAAGGAAGCGCAATTTGAGGCACTATCTTGTCGAGGTCGACCTCTACCACACCGTCGTAATAAGCCACGTCTTGAGGCTTGATTGGCTTGTAGTCGTCGAGTCTACCTCTAACCGCGTAATAATCCTTTACCTCGCTATCGTCGGTACGCCAAATAGACGTCAAACACGTCGTTTCGGTAGTCATAACGTCAATGCCGTTACGGAACTCTATAGGAAGGTTGGCAATGCCGTCCCCGACAAATTCCATGACTTTATTCTTTACGTAACCTTTGGAGAAGACCGCTCCAATGATAGCAAGAGCCACGTCTTGAGGACCTACGCCCTTGCGAGGCTTGCCGCTGAGGCTTACGGCTATTACGTCGGGATATTTGATGTCGTAGGTACGAGAGAGAAGTTGCTTAACTAGCTCGGGTCCGCCCTCGCCTACGGCCATAGTGCCGAGCGCACCGTATCTGGTGTGAGAGTCGCTACCGAGTAGCATTTTACCGCAACCGCTCATACACTCTCTCATATAGGTGTGAATGACTGCTTGATGAGGCGGTACGAAAATTCCGCCGTACTTCTTGGCTGCACTCAGTCCGAAGACGTGGTCGTCTTCGTTGATAGTACCGCCCACCGCGCAAAGACTGTTGTGACAGTTGGTCAGCACGTATGGGATTGGGAATTGTTTTAGTCCGCTAGCTTTGGCGGTCTGAATTATGCCAACGTAAGTGATATCGTGCGACGCTAGTCCGTCGAATTTGATATTAAGCGCGCCGTCCTTGACGGTCTTAGCACCCACGTTGTGCGCCGAAAGAATAGAGTAAGCCATCGTACCTTGATAGGCATTCTCGAGAGTCTTGGCGTCCAAGCCTAGTCCTTTTACTTGGTCGGCGTCGTAGAATTTTCCGCCAACCAGATACATACCTTGTTGAGAAAGTTTGATCATAAATTGCTCCGTATAATTATTAACTTATAAAAATATATTACAACAATCCTATCCAAAAATCAATAAAAAAGCCCCGAAAAGTCGAGGCAGTTATTGGTATTGAGTTTTATGGGCGTATTATTTGAGGGTGACGGCGTATTTTTGCGCCCAACCCACGGGATAAAGCGACCTTTTGGAGCGTCTAAGCCCTTCCAATCCCATATCCTCTTGCCTATTGACGATACGGCAATTTTCAAAGTGCTTTTTGGCAAACATTTGGCAAATAGCGGGATAAACGCCGTTGTATGCGATATCGCCCTTTTCGATATGCGTTATGCCCACGCCCGACGGGGTAATCTCGCCCATACTAAATGCGATTATCTTGCCGTCGTACTCGATGACGTCGGCAAAGCAACGAGGACAAGTACCTACTCTGCTAAGAGCCATTTTGACAAGCTTTAGTTCGTCGGCTTCGGCGTCACTGTATTCTTCGTCAAAGGACTTGGTGCTTTGCCAGCCCGATATCAGTTGCATAACTTTGTCGTAGTCGCTAGGTTGATAATCTCTAAACACGTACCCCTTGCCGTCCACCGAAGTGCTGTAGGCTTGGACAAAACGCTTGATATGATTGCGCTTTGAGTGGTATTTTTTGCCTTCGAGATATATTAGGTCGTGAGGGTCGTAGAGATACTCGTCGTAGTCGTGATTGATGACCAAGTTATATTTGTCGCTATCGAGCAGTTGCACGTATTCTTCGGGCGTGCTCATGACGTACATCTTTTCGCCTTGACTTAGACAAAAATCCGCCAAATCGTCGTAAGCCGTCTTTATTTTGTCAATAGTGGTAAGAGGTGGCAGGTAGACGTATCCGTCCACTCCGCTTTCCTCGTCAAAGTACTCGGCGTGAGGCAAAAATCTCAAATAAATCACCCCGTTTTCGAAGGCGATTTGCATACTTTCATAGTTAAAAAACTTCCAACCTTTGAGGTACAACGGAGAGTATTCGCTACCGTTGTAGTGCGTCTTAGCCAAAATTTTGTCAATCTCGCAAAAATCTTGCTCCTCAATTCTTCTAAATTGCATATATTCCCTTGCCACGCACGGCGAAAATTTGGTATAATTTCGTTATGAAAACTACCTTTAGATACAAACCTAACGCGTGGATAGCGGCAACTTCTACCGTCCTATCAATTATACTATTGGTATGTGCGATTGTCAACGTTCTTAGACTTTGCGGCGTGAGAAATATGCAATCTTACAACTATACACTTGACATTATCGCAACGATAATATGCGTGGTTATGCCTACGATTTTGTTGTCGATGATTTATCTCTCGGCGTACACTCTCACCGAGCGCGGTATACGATGCAATATAGGCGTATTTTTCCACACGATAAGCTATCAAGATATCTTGCTCATCAGACAAGACAGCGACAAGACGGTACTGATATTGTATATCAAGGCGAGCAAACAAGGTCAGGTAGTAGATTCTCGTAGCGGTATTGAGGCCAATATACTTCAAATTAATGTAAATAAGAGGCACTTCGATACCATAATAGACGCTATCAAAGCCCACAACCATCACACTATCTACGAGATATTGCCAATGGCGCATAAGGAGAAAAAATGAAAGCTGTATTAGCGAGCAACAACGCTCACAAACTTCAAGAAATCAGAGCCATTTTGGGCGACTGCTTCGAGCATATATATTCACTCAAAGAATTGGGCGTGGACGTCGAGGTAGAAGAAAACGGCAAGACCTTCGTCCAAAACGCAATCATCAAAGCCGACACGATATGCCGTATGACGGGACTCGTTGCCATAGCCGACGACAGCGGATTGGAAGTTGAGGCTTTGGGCGGACAACCGGGGGTATACTCGGCTCGTTTTGCGGGAGAGCCTTGCAACGACGACAACAACAATGCTCTACTACTCGATAGACTTCACTCTCTAGAAAAGACTCAACCTGCCAATCGCAAGGCACGTTTCGTGTCGGTAGTGGCTATTTGCTACCCCGACGGCTCGGGCAAATACGCCGAGGGCTACGTAGAAGGCACAATCCTTGACGAATATCGTGGCGACAAGGGCTTTGGCTACGACCCACTCTTCTATTGCAACCGACTCTCCAAGACCTTTGCCGAGGCTAGCATGGAAGAAAAGAACACCGTTTCGCACCGCGCTATGGCTCTGCAACGCTTGAGAGAGATGCTATGAAGACTATCGTCGTAATGTCCGACACTCACAATATCTTGCGCCCTACCGACGAGTTTTTCGATGTATTGGACAGTAGCGACTATATCTTTCATTTGGGTGACGGCAGTAGCGACGTGGAGATGCTAAGACAAGCCTTTGGCGACAAGGTAATTGCAGTCAAGGGCAACTGCGACCACTCAAGCCTACCCTTGCAAAGGATAGTTCAAGTGGAAGGCGTCAAGTTTTTGCTCACTCACGGACATTGCTACAAGGTCAAGACCGACACGGTAGACTTGCACACCGAGTGTATTATCGAAGGTGTAAAGGTGGGCTTGTACGGACATACTCACCGTGCACAGATAGACACCGAGGACGGCGTAACTCTCATCAATCCCGGGTCGCTTGGTTACGGCAGAACGTATTGCTACGTCACCGTACAAGGAGATAGATTATTTAGCAAAATCGTAACACTTTAAGGACAAATATATGATTAGACAAGACGTAAGAAATATAGCAATCATTGCGCACGTCGACCACGGCAAAACAACTTTAGTCGACCAACTTCTTAGACAAAACCATGTCTTCCGCACGGGCGAAGCCGTGGTAGAGAGAGTTATGGACAGCGGAGATATCGAGAGGGAGAGAGGCATCACCATTCTTGCCAAAAATACCGCCGTCTTCTACAACGGAGTCAAAATCAACATCATCGATACCCCGGGACACGCCGACTTAGGCGGAGAGGTAGAACGAATACTATCTATGGTGGACGGCGTTTTGTTGCTTGTCGACGCGGTGGAGGGCTGTATGCCACAGACTCGCTACGTACTCAAAAAGGCGCTTGGGCTTGGCAAAAAACCTATCGTCGTCATCAACAAAGTAGACCGTGGCGGAGACCCCGAACAAGTCATCGACCAAGTGCTCGATTTGTTTATCGAATTGGGCGCCAACGACGAGCAAATCGACTTCAAGACGGTGTTCGCTTCGGGCAAACAAGGTTGGGCAACCACTACCCTCGGCGAGCAAGGCACGGATATGAAGCCTTTACTCGACATGATTATCAGCGAAATCCCCGCTCCTACGGGCGAAGTAGACGACGGCTTGCAGATGATAGTGTGCAATATCGACTACGACGAATATATCGGCAGAATAGGCATAGGCAGAGTCGTTAGGGGCAATATCCACACGGGTAGCAACGTTGCCGTCATTCACAACGATGGCAGTCACTACAACGCCAAGGTCGTCAAGCTCTACCAATTCGAAGGGCTCAAGAGGCGCGAATGCGAGTCGGGACAAGTGGGCGACATAGTTGCCGTCAGCGGTATCGAACAACTCAACATAGGCGAAACGATTTGCGACAGCGAAAAGATAGAACAACTGCCTTTCGTCAACATAGACGAGCCTACCCTATCCATGATGTTTATGGTCAACGACTCGCCTTTTGCGGGCAAAGAAGGCAAATACGTCACCAGCCGTCACTTACGAGCAAGGCTATTCAAAGAAGTGATGACCAACGTCAGTATGAGAGTGGAAGAGACCGACAGTGCCGACTGCTTCAAGGTATACGGCAGAGGGGAATTACACCTATCTATCCTTATCGAAAATATGCGCCGTGAAGGCTACGAATTCCAAGTATCTCGTCCAAAGGTTATCTTCAAGGATATAGACGGCGTACGCTGCGAGCCTGTCGAAAATCTCGTGGTAGAAGTTCCCGACGACTACGTGGGCGTGGTTATGAACAAAATCGGCGCACGCAAGGGCGAGCTTGTCAATATGACTCCCGACGAGCGTGGCGGTACTAAGCTAGAATTCAAGATTCCTTCGCGCGGACTTATCGGCTATCGCAACGAGATGCTCACCGACACCAGAGGCTTTGGCGTAATGAACCACACTCTCGACGGCTACGAGCCATACAAAGGCACGATTATAGAGCGCAATCGTGGCTCGGTAGTTGCCTTTGAGGACGGCACGACGACGGCATACGGCTTGTTCAATGCACAAGAACGCTCTACCCTATTCTTGGGCGCAGGCGTGGGCGTGTACGGCGGTCAAGTGGTAGGCGTCAACTCTCGTGAAGACGACCTCGTCGTCAACGTGTGCAAAAAGAAGCAACTCACCAACAATCGTGCCAGCGGCGCAGACGAAGCCCTCAAGCTAATCACCCCAACGGTAATGTCTTTGGAGCAATGTCTAGAGTTTATCGCCGACGACGAACTCGTCGAAGTTACGCCGAAATCAATCAGGCTACGCAAGACAATCCTCAGCAAAGAATTAAGAGCCAAAATCGCAGCCAAAAACAAACAATAATACTAAAATAATGTACACAATCCAAGATATAGTCGTAGAAAAAATAAAAAATGAAAAACCCATTATATTTTTCTTGACATATCTTGGGTGGGTGTGTTAAAATTGCAAAGCATTGAGATAAATATGCGGGTGTAGTTCAATGGTAGAATCCCAGCCTTCCAAGCTGGTCGCGTGGGTCCGATTCCCATCACCCGCTCCATTGCATAAGGTATGAGTCTGTAGCTCAGTTGGATAGAGCAACGGCCTTCTAAGCCGTGGGTCGGGGGTTCAAATCCCTTCAGGCTCGCCATAAATTTGGTGGGTATAGCTCAGTTGGCTAGAGCGCAAGATTGTGGCTCTTGAGGCCAAGGGTTCGACTCCCTTTACTCACCCCATTTATGCATAGGGGTATCGCCAAGCGGTAAGGCACCAGACTTTGACTCTGGTATTCGTAGGTTCAAATCCTGCTACCCCTGCCACATTGGGGTGTCGCCAAATGGTTAAGGCACTGGACTCTGACTCCAGCACTTGAGGGTTCAAATCCTTCCACCCCAGCCATTTAGCGCACTTTCCTCAACTTAATACGATCCATTAGCTCAGTCGGTAGAGCACATGACTTTTAATCATGGTGTCCCGAGTTCGAATCTCGGATGGGTCACCAACGCTGCGTTCATGCGGGTGTGGCGGAATTGGCAGACGCGCTAGACTTAGGATCTAGTGTCTAAGACGTGGGAGTTCAAGTCTCTTCATCCGCACCACGCAGTTACTGCGACAACGTTTCAAACACTTGACATTGTAGTCGCAGGCGTATATACTTACAATTACCAATCAAATTATGCGGGAGTGGCTCAGTGGTAGAGCGTTGCCTTGCCAAGGCAAATGTCGCGAGTTCGAATCTCGTCTCCCGCTCCACTATGCACCTTTAGCTCAGTTGGTAGAGCAAATGACTCTTAATCATTGGGCCCAGAGTTCGAGTCTCTGAAGGTGCACCAAGCGAAACGCAAGTTGAACCAATGGTACAACTTGCGTTATTTTTTGCATTAAAAAAGTTTATTTCTATATATATCATTTCACTTTTTTAATTTCTTTACATTATTCGCCGTGCCTTTTATCGTGGCAAGCTTTGCAGAGCATAACACAATTATCTATCGTTGTATGTCCGCCATCAACCCAACGTATTTTATGATGAGCTTCCATATCTTCAATTTCAAAATGCAAACCACAGTCGGCACATTTTTGATTTTGGAGTTCGTAAACTTGGCGTTTTTCTCTTTTATCAAACGCTCGAATACTTAAATGTTTTTCATTACGAGTAAGTATATATTCGTATACGCCATTTTGGTCACTGACATCATCGTCTTGCAAAAGCATTTTGATTTCTTGCTCTATTGCAACAGGGTCTAAATTATCGTCCTTATGAGCATTATACATCAATCCCCACGGCAATCCAGCCATAAGGCTTTTACGCTTATTAGTAAATGTTCTTTCAATCCATTCTATTACGTTCTTGAAATAGTTTATTATATCATTAGCATTATTATCGTGTTGGTGCAACGCCATATAATCTTCTATATCTGCAAAACCATCTCTATCAGAAATCCACTTTAAAACTGTTTCAAGATATTGCTGACGAATAGGTGAACCTACCATATAATCGCTTGCCATATTATAAGCAGTGCAGTGAGGTTTAGAAAAAAATAACTTTGCCGCAGATAACCACGTCCCCGTATAAGAAGTGTTTAGTATTTCTTGCGCAGACAAAACTTTACCTGCTATATTGATTATAGTAAACCACTCGTGAATTTCACTTGGCGTACCCTCACAAATATAAATGTCAAGAGTATAATCAAAAAAGGCTTGCCTCTCAATTGGGTCAGTAACATTGAAAAAATATTTATGGTCAACGCTATATGTTTGATAATCATCAGCCGCATAACGACAAATTGATATGGTGCGCTGTTGACCATCCATAAGTTCATAATGGTCATCACCAACTTTTGACCAATACATTATATTTAAAGGGAACCCTTTTTTAACAGAACGAATAACCTCATCACGCTCTTTGCCAGAGTACACATATTCTCTTTGATATGCTGGCCGTACGTCAAGTTTACCGCCATATGCAACAACGCCCTCTATACCCTCTTCACCTTTTTCTTTATAACCATTTATCAATTCAGCAATAGTTATTTGTTTTCTTGTTATTCTCATATCATACCTTATTGTCTTCTTCGTATTGCAATGCGTTTATATTTTGCTTTTCCATTTATTAAAGGTTTAGCTAAATCTAATTCGTTACTTTCCGAACCACCGTCAAATTTTCCCAAAATTTCAAATTGTTCCACACAATGGTTTGGTAAATAAGTTATTGGTACACCCATTATTCCAAAATAGTCGTCCGGTATTTCTCTATACTCTTTGCAGTCAATCGCATCGTAAGTTTCATATTTTGGATAATCCATAGGATTGTAATGTTTGTATAAATCTAATGGTTGATGACGCTTATCAATATCTATATTCGTAAACCAGCATATGTTTCCCATACGCCGCCATTTCTGACCACTATCATCTTGTTTAAAATCAGTATTTTTTTCAACGTAATAATCAGGAACTTTAAACCAAAAATGACCGCTAGTATATCCCAACCAAAACTGATCATTTTTAAAATAATGGAATATTTCCTTAAAGGTTACGTGATTTATATTTCCTAATACAAGAAATTTCTTACCACTTTCCAATACAAGTGGTAAATATTCTTTCATAAGTGAAAACGGTGGATTTGTAACAACAATATCACATTCTTTTAAAAGTTCAACACATTCTTCGGAACGAAAATCACCATTCCCCTGTAAAGGCGTTTTTACATAATCAGGTACACCTATTTGTTCGCCGCTATCGTGATTTATTATCTCAAATTTATAGCTTTGACCTTTTGATACATAATGAGTAGTAATAAGCTTTTTAATACCTAACCTATGAAAATTTAATTGAAAATATCGAAAGAAATTGCTTGTGTATCCTCCTAAATCATCACCTAAATGATCTATACCGTTCTCTCCAATAGCAGGGTCATCGGCATTACAAAAAATTATTTTTCCTTCAAAGTGTTTACGATAATGCCATAATTCATCTTCAATAGTAGATAATTGAGTATAAAACTCGTCCGTTTTTCCTGCTCTTGACATTTGAAGATTGCTGTTAGTTGCCATAAACTTATCCTTTGTAAGTACAAATATATATTAAATTATAATACAAATGTACACTATTTGTCAATACATATGTTTTTAATTTATTCCCCAAATGTAGCATATAATAACTACAAAAGGAGTGCATTATGGACATTTTAAAACATATAGAGGAACTTCGGGACGAACGTGGTTGGTCTAATTATCGATTGAGTGAAGAAGCTAAATTAGATAATTCAGTTATAAATAATATGTTTAAAAGGAGAACTATGCCCTCAATGACAACCTTAGCGGCATTGTGTGAGGCTTTTGATTTGACCTTATCGCAATTTTTCAATGAAGATGAAACAGCTTTTATTTTATCGGACGACGAAAAGGATTTGATTACTCAATACCGAAAGCTTGATAAAAAGAATAAAAACGCAGTATATACGTTAGTAAATAAGCTTAACAATTAAGCTCGTTTATTATTGAAAAAATATTTTTTATGATATAATAAATACGAATAATATTATACAAATGAAAAGTATTAGAAAATAACAAAGGCGTTCAATATATGGAAATAGACGATGTTACTAAAAAATCATTACAAATAATGCAAGCACTTTATTCTCTTGGTAAAATCAACAAAAAGCTAATTCCTTTAAATAAAGAGTTCGAAACAAATAACCTTTTTGAGTATTTTCATATACCCGATTATTATCCCATTGTCTATGAAGATACTATATGTAAAATCATTGAACTTGCGGTTTTGCTTCGTAGAGACAAAGAAAAAATGGATAATTATGGTGAAATAATAAATCAAAAAGTAAAGTATTCTAATATTGGAAAAAATATTGAAACAAAAGTCGATGTTGCTTTTGATGTTGCTTTATCAAAAATTATTCATTCAAAAAATTTATATTTATTAGTAAAGGACAGTAATGGAAACTTAGGCTACGCATATGAAACTGATAGAAATTGTGAGTTTACAGGCATATTAAGAATTGTAGCAGAAGAAAAGGATAAAACAATTTCGACCATTGACATAGATTTAGAAAAACTTTGCGTTAATGCTATGATGATAAATGCTAGAATATCATTTTAGTTTATTTAAGCGAATATGTCGCCGAACTTATGAAAATGTATTAGGAATTAACAAAAGAAAAAATAATGGATAGTTCAAAAAAAACCTATAAATCACATATTCAGTTAAGTAAAGTTCTATTAAGACCTTATCAAGAAAAAAATACTAATGATGATACATATTATGTCAACTTACTGTATTTGCAAGATTGTACCTTACAGCGCAAGAAACTAAATGAAATTGATTGCGATAAAGGTGAATATTTTAATCAAGCAGTGGAAGATTTTTTAGCAAAAGAAATAGAAAGTAAAATAAATACTGAGATTGACAAGGCTCGTGAAGCTATTGATAGCAGTCAAAAATATAGTAATAGATTTACTATGACAGACATCAAATTTTTCCGTTCATTATTTAAGTACTATTACATTAGGAATGTGGATTTCTATAATCTATTTTTAGAAAAATCTATTACAAGTAGAATACTTCCAAATATAACGCATAATAATTTATTCGGATTTGATAAGTCGATTGATAAATATTTTGCAAATAAAAAAATTGGATTTATTATCAATAAAACAAGTGTCAGTTTTGTCTGCCCACACAATGTTATTTATTATATATTTTCAGAAATACAAAACACTTTCTTTTTAGTAATAACTTTAAAAAAAGAACTTGCAATTTTTATTGATATTTCCCAATCATCAAACAATATTGATGTGATTGAAATATATGAGAGCGAGAACGTATATATGCTCAATTTAGCAGCTTATTATACTGAGAAAAATCATACCAACCCATACATTGTTGGAAGAAAAGTTGAATTAGAAAGACTATTATTTGATATACAAAACAAACCAACCCAAAGTGGTTTTATAAAAGTTAACTTTTAAGGATATGGATAAGATATGAAGCTAAATGATTTCGTAACAACATTAAAATTTAACTAAAATGCAATTTGGCACTGTGACGGGTGCTTGATAAAACGTGCGGCACACTTTGGGCGCCGTCAAGCACTCGCATCAAATAAAAACAACTTAACAAAAAATAGCATAGTGAAAACTATAATAGGAGAAGCGTTATGAAATTGAACAAAGCGTTTTCGCTAAGGGTTAGAGAAATTCTAAAGGAAAAGAAGATGACTCAATATAAGCTGGCACAAGAAACGGGCTTGTACCATAGCACGATGACGGATATACTCAACTGCAAGTACCAGACGCCCAACTTCAAAAATATGGCTCTCATCATTCGTGCGCTAGGTATGACGATGACGGAATTTTTTGATAGCAAATATTTTGACTTCAACGATTTAGATATTGACGATTAGTTTTCAAGAGAGAAGATTTAGAATATATGTAAGTTTGTAAATAATAACTTGCAAAATTTTGCAAGACAATGTTACAATATCGTTGACAACAATATAATTATTCGTTAAAATAAATCCATAGTAGTGACCGTTCATAAGAACATGGCTTATACTCTATATAGAGCGTTTGGCACCGTCACTACTTTTTTTATTATACTTTGAGGGTTGTAGAAAGACTTACGTTTGACAAACAATCATCTCAGTGTTATAATAAATAAGACCACCGCCCCGTAGGGGGTAGCAACGGCTGATGCGCGTTGACGGGGAAGAACGTTTGGTCTTCGTGCGTAGACTTCCCACCTAACCGCCTAATCACTTAGGCGGTTTTCTTTTCAAATCTTATTCTTTCTCAGCACGTTGATTAACACGTAAATTCCTATGAGTACGAGGACGGATATTATCATCACGAGATACATAGCGGTGATAGATACGTCGCGACCGAAAAACTCGAACGAGCAATCTATACTGCCCTTGATGCCGTCGATTATCTCGCTTGGCATACCGCTATTTTTCATTTCCTCGAATACGCCTCTAAGGGTATGATTTTTGACGAGCGACGTGCCGTACGTACCTGGGAGCAGCGACAGCGCCTTTTGCAATCCTTCGCCAAAGTTGGATATAGGCATATACGCACCGCAGATAAAGCCGTACCCTGCCGACACTATCGTACCCACGGCGGACATTTGACCTTGGGTGGTCAAAAAGGTGTTGACTATCGACGAGAGTGCCGTACCGAACATCGTCAACAAAAACACGTCCACTATCAGTAGCAACACGTCGACTGCCGATAGATACCAACCTCCGACCGCAATGAGGTAGATACAACCGGCAATTAGGGCAAACATGCACACTATCAAAGTATTGAGCAAAGTACCTAGGTAGTAGGCGATAGCCACCTTATACGACTCGATAGGCGACACCATAAGGTCTCTCTTGACTCCGCTCACCTTGTCTTGCACCATGATGAGGTTGGAGCAAAAAGCCACCGTAATGCACGACACGGCAATGAGCGAAGAGAGTAATTGTCCGCCCACCGTTCCGTTAATTATACCCTGCTCCAAAGTAAAGCCGTCGGGCATCGAGCCTGCAAAGCTATCCTTGTACACCTTAGCCAAGAAGGTCACGTATAGCAATAGCAAAATGATAGGGGTAATCAACGAAGAAAAGAACATCCCTTTGTCCTTAAAAAAGAGTTTTACGTTTCTTCTTGTCAGCATCAACAATTCTCTCATCTCAGTTACCTCCCACCAATTTTTTGCCCGTAACGCTTAGGAATACGTCGTCCATCTTGCCTTTGGTTATCTCGAAGTCGTTGAACAAATCGCCGTTGTTTACAATCAATTCTTTAGCTTCTTGCGTATTTTTGACGCTTATTCGATAGGCGTCCTTGATTTTTTCATACTTTAGTCCAAGTTTTTCGACGGCTTCTTCTTGCACGCCATACACCGTCACAAAGTCGCCCGTATAGGTATTTTTGAGTTCCAAAGGCGTGCCTTCGGCTACGATTTTGCCCGCGTCCAAAATGACGATATAGTCGGATTCCGCCGCTTCTTCCATATAGTGAGTGGTCAAAAATACCGTCATACCCTTTTCTTTTCGGCAGTTGTCAATTACTTGCCACAGCGTCTTGCGAGTCTGCGGGTCAAGTCCCGTGGTCGGCTCGTCGAGTATCAAAATCTTAGGGTCGTTGATGAGCGCTCTTGCCACGTCGATACGTCTCTTTTGTCCACCAGACAGCTTGCCCACCGTCCTTGTCAACAAATCCTCAAATTCCAATATCCTAGCTAGTTCGGCAATTCTCTTTTTCGTTGCTTCCTTGCTAAGCCCGTACAACGCCGCCTTGGTAGTCAAATTGTCTTTGACGGATAGGCTCGTATCCAACACCGAAGTTTGGAACACAACTCCTATATCGCTTAGGATATTCTTTTTGGCATTTTCGATATTGTGTCCCGCTATTACTATCTCTCCGCTGTCCTTTTTTAGCGTGCCCGATATCATAGATATGGTCGTCGACTTACCCGCGCCGTTGACTCCCAAAAAGGAAAACAGTTCTCCCTTTTTGACAGAGAAGGTCAAGTCGTCCACGGCTTTAACCTCCTTAAAATACTTCTTAAGGTGCTTGATTTCTATAATATTTTCCATACTTACCTCACTTTCAAAGAGCCGCTATTATCAAAATCTTTTTCATATCACATTCTCCTTCAAATAAGCAAGCACCTCGCTCAATTTTTCCTTGCTCACCATACTCTTTCCGTTGACGATGAGATCAAGCATGTCTTGCTCGTCTTGAGTCTTTTCTTTGGCTTCCAACTTTTTGCTCATGACTTTTTTGACTGTACCAATCATAAACTTGTACACGCCTTTCAGCTTTTGATATTCCATACCGCCTTGCAGATAAAATATCGGCGTATCTTCCAAAAACATATACTTGTCATATATCTCGTCGAGTTGGTTATCGTTGCCACTCATACCGACGGCACACACTACCTTGACGCTATATCTTCTCAAAGCTTTCTTCAGTCCCTGCACGTTGCCAGCCATAATCCAACCTAGATAAATGACGTCCACGCCCGACGGCAGATTGCTCTTGGCTTGTTTTAAGTCGTAGCAAGGCAGTCCCAGCTCCCCTGCCAAAATTTGCGCATATTCTTGGGTATGTCCCGTATTTGACGTAAAAATTATCGCTTGCATATCTATATATCCTCTTTTGTCGCATCTATTTTGACAGGCATTTTGTCTAGCGAGTTTGCCAATCTCTTAGCAAAATCCACGTCGAGCTTGCCGTCTTTGGTTTTTAGGATAAGCACCAGACCTACGCACGCCTCGCTCATATACTTACCTATCTCAGCCTCGGCGTATTTTATCTTTTCCGTTGCAAGCAACGTCGCCATGCCGTTAGCCGTAATAATCATATGATTGCATAGATATTTGCTCTCTTCTCTATTTAGATCAAACGTCATTTGAATACCATCCAAAATCGGCTCTATCACGTCGGCAAAATCACTCAAAATATCTTCCATACCTATGCTATTGCGCATTTCGAACAACAAAAGATATACGTTGGGGTTTTCTATGGCGAATTTGACGTATCTAAGTCCAAATTCCTTAAAAATCGGGAAGTAATTTAGGCTTTGCTTGAGGCTGTCGACAAAGCTTGCTTTAGCCCTTTTTAGCACCTCTTGCTTTACCTCGTCCATACTCTCAAACAAAGTAAAAATCGGAGAGCAAGCAGAATTGAGCCTGTTGGCTAGATTCCTTGCGACCAAATTATCCTTGCCCTCTTCTCTAACGATTGAGTATGCAGCGTCTATTATCTCTTCTCTTGTAAACTTTGGTTTCTTTGGCATTTTTCAACCTCTCATTTATTTAGAACGCTTGTTCTAGAACGGTTGTTTTAATATTAACACCCTTTGCGACGGCTGTCAATACTTTTGCGTCAAAATCTAAAAAACTTAGTTGCAATACTTGCCTATTCTAGGTTTTATTATATATTTTTTTCGCATTTTTGGCTTTGGCAATTCTATAGGCACTTACCGTTATACTATCTACCTTTTAATATATACTTATATACCATATCCAATGTTGACAACGCTCGCTATGTGATTTATAATATTTAGGTAAGCAATATCTTGCGATTTTGAGGAGTGTTATTATGGCAGAACAACCAAAAATGAATATACCCTTTTCCCCGCCCGACGTTGGGGAAGAAGAGATAGCCGAGGTTGCCGACACGTTGCGTTCGGGTTGGATAACCACGGGACCTAAGACCAAACTATTAGAAAAGAAAATCGCCGATTGGATTGGCGTAGGCCGCACGGAAAAAGGCACGCCTAGATGCGTTGCGCTCAACAGCCAGACGGCTTGTCAAGAGATGGCGTTGCGCCTTATGGGTATCGGAGCCGGTGCGGGCGGTAGTGCCGACGACGAAGTTATCGTCCCCGCATACACCTACACCGCTACCGCTTCGGTGGTATGTCACGTGGGCGCAAAGCTCGTGATAGTCGACGTGCAAAAGGACTCTTTGGAGATGGACTACGACGCCGTAGAGGCACTAATCAACGAGCACACCAAGGCTATAGTTCCTGTTGACCTTGGCGGAGTGCCTTGCGATTACGACAAGATTTTTGATATTGTGGATAGAAAAAAATCGCTATTCACCCCGTCCAATGATATCCAAAGGGCAATGGGTAGGATTGCCGTCATGGCTGATACCGCGCACGCCTTTGGCTCTAGTTGGCATGGCAAAATGCTAGGCAACGTAGCCGACTTTTCTTCTTTTAGTTGGCACGCAGTCAAAAACTTTACCACGGGTGAAGGCGGTTGCTTGACGTGGAAACATATCGACGGCGTGGACGACGACGAGCTATATCACACCTTGCAGTTGCTCTCTCTCCACGGACAGAGCAAGGATGCACTCAACAAAAACAAACCTGGAATGTGGGAATACGACATCGTAGCGCCTTGGTACAAGTGCAATCTCACCGACATAATGGCGTCAATAGGGCTTGCGCAATTCGACCGTTACCCTTCTTTGCTCGCAAGACGAAAAGAAATAATCGAAAAGTACGACCAGGCACTCAAGCCTTTGGGCGTCCAAGTTTTGCCTCACTACTCGGACGATTATTCTTCTTCGGGGCATCTATATATCACCAATCTACCTAACGTGAGCGACGAAGAGCGTAGAGAAATCATCGTCAAAATGGCGAATGCAGGCGTATCTTGCAACGTACACTACAAGCCGCTCCCTATGCACACGGCGTACAAATCAATGGGCTTCGATATCAAGGACTACCCCAACGCCTACGCCCGTTACGCTAGTGAAATCACACTTCCTTTGCACACCCGTCTCACCGACGAGCAAGTGCAATACGTCATCGATACCTATAGCTCGATAATCAAGCAATATTTGAGATAATTTTTTGCATCGATAATTTTTTGCATCAAAGTTTCATATCAAAAAGCTAAAATCTCAAAGAAAACAAAAATAAAACTAACAATACGCAAAAAGAGCAACCGATTGTCGTAGGTTGCTCTTTTGATTAAATTAAACGCAAGGTCTTTACGCTGCAATATCAACGACAATATTTAGCTAATTTTCCTCCTCTATCTCGTCATCTTTTTCCTCGTTGTCTACATTATTTGGTTGGTCTTGCTCGGCAAGGTCGGTCATAGGCGCTTCCGCTTTAGGTAGGTCGATGATTATATCGGTGCCCGACTTGAGCCACGAGTTAGCCGAAACCTTACCGCCTATGCTTTCCACCAACATTTTGACGAAGTACAGTCCCAATCCGTCGCCCTTAAAGGTCGACGAAGACATACTTCTTTCGCTATAGAATTTGTCAAAAATATGAGGCAAAGCCTGTGGTGAAATACCGCAACCCGTATCGGATACGACGATTTGATTGCAATCAATTTTGCTACTATATTTGACCTTGATTACGTCGTCCTCCCCACAAAAGGATATCGAGTTGAATATGATATTTTCTATTGCGCGCGTCAATTTTTTGGCGGGTGCGTATATGTACACGGCTTTTTTACGTCTACGGAATTGTAGATTTATTCCCTCCACGTCGGCGTCGGGTCTTATAAAGTCGCATATCCCTTGCAAAAATTCCCCTACTTCTATCAACTGGTATTGTTCGTCGGTCATATCCAAAGCGTTGAAGTTTTGAAGAGTAGTGATATTGTCGGTCATTGCCATAATTTTGAGGTCGATATTGTTGATCATCGCGTCCATCGTGTCAATATCGTTGTGCGGTGCATTCACTTGCGACAGCATCATTTTGATAGAAGCAAGCGGTGCCTTTAGGTCGTGCGCCACCATGGAAGTAAATTCCTTTTGTTCTTTGAGCAAGCTCTCTATCTTGGCAGTTCGTTTTTGCACTTCTTGCATGAGGTTTTCGTTGAACTGCAAGTTGCGCTTAGACATAATTATCATTTGATTTACCGTACGGATAGACATCAATATCAGCATTATCAAACAGCCCCACTCAAACGGTCCTAGCGTATACATAGGCAAGTAGGTATCTCGAGCGTATATCTCGAATAGTATAGAGGCAAACAGCACCGAAGAGCTGAGTATGGTGATATAGCTCTTGCGACTTCTAATATAATGCACCAGCGCATGGATGCAGATATACAAAATATTGATAATCATCACCACGCCCTTGTAAATGTCTATCGCATGGTTGAGATAACTTGTAAACGGTTTGACCAAACATATCAACAGCACTGCAAGCGCGTTAATACCCACAGCCACATATCGTGCCACCAACGACGTCTTCGACCTACTGATAATTGTAGAACAAGTAAGCACCAGATACAGCCCCCATACAGTCTTGGCGAGCTCCAAAATAATCTCTTTCGCCCACACCATACTTGTGCCGATATTGGCTACCAACACGTCGGTCATTGCCACGGCAAATGTAAAGCTCATTATACCCAACCACAAAAAAGCCTTGTCTTTGGAAGAAACGAATACCCAAATAGCTATCGCACTAAGAAAAGCCGTATATAAGATGGTAGTCAGCCTGATAATGTTTTTGATATTGTTCATACCCACTATCGTTCCGCTTTTGCCTATCATAGGGGGCGAAGTTATTCCGCCCTCGAAGCTAGAGCGGTTTTCGGCGATGATGACAATTTCCACTCTTTCTTTGTAGTCTAGCGTAAAGTTGATTTGCTGTCCAATGGCGTACGGCTTGTAGCTGGCGCCCACGTCACCCGAGCCTTGTACGTATTCGCCGTTGACAAAGAGCCAGCACGCACTGTTGACGGGTGGTACGTAGAGAGTTATCGCCAGATTGGAGTGAGTTTTGGTCTCGTTGACTATGGACAAAGCGTAGGTTGCGGCTTGGGTACTATCTTTGCTTAGATACGTTGAGTCGTCGTTCACGTTGACAATCTTGCCGTCGTAGCGAAAACAATAGTCCCCGTAAGAAGAGCAATCGGCAAAATATTCCCATTCGTCCAGCGGAGTCGCCTGTTCTAGCAGCTCTTTGTCGGTGATGATTAGTTTTCCGTTCGAGTAGAGAGCTTGCGACGAATCTACTTTATTGGCGTAGATATTGTCAAAATAGAACAAAACAAAAAACAAGGCTACAGCCAAACCTACGACCAACACCCATATAGGAAAGCTAAGCGCTCTCCTAACGTCAATAGTCTTGTTCGTTCTAATACCTCGCCTTGTCATAATCTAGTATTTACGCCTTTGGATTGAAGAAGTAGCCCTTTTTCCAAAAGGTGGTTATGTAATCTTTTTGGGTTTTTTCTTGCAATTTTTTTCTCAAAGTAAAGATATGCGCTTGAACGGTGTGCGTGCTATCAAGCGAGTCTTGCTTCCAAATTTGGTGGTACAAGTCCTCTTTGTTGTAAGGCTCGTCAGGGTGCGACGCCAAAAAGAAAAGCAAATCGTATTCGATATTGGTCAGCACGATAGGGTTCTTTTTGTAAGTGACTCTATTGCGCACGTTGTCTATCACGAGGTCGCCGTATACCAACTCGTTCCTTACGGCATTGCTGGTGCGAGCGTTGATGCGGGCTTTGAGTTCGCCAAATCCAAAAGGCTTGCTTATAAAGTCGTCGGCACCTAGTTCAAAGCACTTGCCCACCGTCTCGGCTTCGGTAAGGCACGACATAAATATAATCGTGCAATCCATTCTTTCTCTCAACGCTCTACAAAACTCGTAGCCGTTGATTTGTGGCATAACTATGTCGATGAGCACGCAATCGAACTTTTGCTTGTCGATGATTTCCAACGCCACCGCGCCGTTGTCGGCTGTCGTCACGTTGTAATTGACGGACAATTCTCTCTCGATTCCGTTTAGCAACTCTTTGTCGTCGTCTACGACCAATATATTAAGCATAATTCCCCTCTTCCTTTATATCAATATTGTATCATATATGTAGCCAATGTGCAATATCCGTCAAAAATTTAGTCAAAATTTGTCCAATCTTTTCTAACGTGCGCATCAATCAAAGTGCATAGCTATGCCATTTGGCGTTTTTTGTCGACACGTATCGACTTTTTGGGCTACAATTTGTTGTACAACCTCTTAGCTTGCTCGGTCATATTGCCCTCTTGGTCGTATACGACTATGCTATCAATCTTCATTCCCGGGGCAGAAGATTTTTTGCCTTCCACTACGAAGGTGTCGGGTATTTTGTTAGCTTTCGGATATATCAAAGTTACCTTTTTTGGTTCAAGGTTATGATTGCTCATCGACGTGAGTACCTCAGCCATTCTCTCACACTTGTGTATCATCCATAGCTTACCGCCGTATTTCAACACTTCACTCGCCTTGGCAACGATATCATCTAGACTGCAAGTGCTCTCATGCCTAGATAGCGCCACGCTCTCGCTAACTCTCTTTTGTCCGCTATTCTTCTCAAAATACGGTGGGTTGCATACCACCACGCTCACGCTCTCTTTGCCCAGCACCTTGTCGGCATTGGCAATATCATCGTTGACAATCCACACCCTATCTTGCATTGCGTTGAGCTGCACGTTGCGCACTGCGAGCTTGTAGGCGCCCTCTTGCATCTCTATTCCCACTACGCTCTTTGCCGTAGTCTTTCCAGCAACCAATAGAGCTACGACGCCGTTTCCGCACCCAAAGTCCACCACCACGTCGTTTTTGCAGGCTCTCACCAAGCCCGCAAGCAGTACGGCGTCGGAGGTAAAGCAATAGCCGTTTTTGTCTTGAATAAGCCTCATTCCCTTATATTCCAAGTCGTCAAGGCGTTCGTTTTCGTTTAGCATAACGTCCATACGTTTAGATTATCATATTTTTTGACTTTTGAAAAGATAAAATCAATTGACAAATAAAATTGTTGAACTTATAATAATATAGCAAATAGCATTTGACCTATATGCGTGCACTCATAGCTCAATTGGATAGAGCGTTCGGCTACGGACCGAAAGGTTGGGAGTTCGAGTCTCTTTGGGTGCACCACTATTGCCCGACCGATAGGTTGGGTAATTTTTCCAAAATAGTGGCTGTCGTTTCATTCGGTGTTGCGATGACCACTATATTTTTTCTAACTAATAATGGTTTGTGTTTACCTCTTCGAATCGTCGACGAAGAATTCAAACATTTCGCCTAATAACTTTTAGTCTTCAAATTCTATCTTAGCTAATAGCAGCTGTGCCGTATCAAGTTTTTCGGTTTTGACGTTGGTGCGTTCCAAGAGGAAGAAGTCCACGCTTTCCCACATAGAAAATGACGCCGCCACGGTGAGTATTTCGCTGAGTAGCATGATAGGCAAAAATTTCTCTATCAACACCCCTATCGTCAAAATCGCTATACCTATAAGCATCAAAACTATCGACTTGATATTACAAATCCTAAGGTCAAGACATTTGTCGTTAAATTTTAGATTAAAGTGCTTTTTGTAAGCATCTACCACGGCTTGTCTATCCTCTTTAGCCACATCCTCAAAGCAAATCTTGAGCGGTCTATCTATAGGCACGTAGTAGGCTTTGTCCTCGATATAGCTAAGCACGCCGTCGTCAAGGTCGTCCTTACCGCCGAGTTGCGAAAATACGCCGTCACTTCCGTTGACTCTTATCCTCACCGCCTCGTCTTCGCACACCTCGTAATACTGCTCGGCAAAGTTGTGCTTGGCTTGGTTATGCTTTACGCATTGCTTTAGATTTTCAAAAAAACTTTTGCGCCTTATTTTTCTATTGCTTTCCATCTCTCACCTCATAATCTACTCCACTATTTTCGACGGCTCGATTTGTTTTTCAAAAATCAAGAACCCCTTAGAGTCATCGCTAGGGTGATTGACAAAACTAACCTTGTATCCGTCACCGTCAATGCTAACCGCATTTACGCCGTAGAGATTATTCCATTTAGCTTGCGAGCATTTTACGCCTATTCTATACTCACCTATATCCATACCGCCGTCTATATCTTCTACGATTAGTTCCAACAATCTATCTATATAAGTTTTGTCCCTTGCAGTCAATACGGTGTCGTAAACCCTACCGTCCACGTGATCCACGAACAAGGTATTGGCGTACACATCATAATTGGTATCACCCGCATAATGTTCGCTACCTCCGCTTCTCAAGGTATTTTCGTAGTGATTTCCGCCTTTGTACGGCTTAGACTCTTCGCAGTCCATCAGCAAATAGTCCTCAACTAGATATTCCACGTAATAATCACCGTAGTTGACGGCTTTGCTCGCCCAAGTTGCATCGCAAATATACCAATATCCGCCCACCTTGACCTTGTTCCACGCGTGCGATACGTCGCCTGCCCAGCCCAAAACCTTGTAACACTCGATACCCTCTATCCTACACAATATATCAAATGCTATTGCTATACCGTTGCACACGGCAAGCCCGTTGTCAAAGACTCCCTCGGCATAAAACGCCATATTGCCAAACAATGCGTAATATTCGTTCGTCCCCACCTTTACGGTAGAGCTGTCGCTAGCCAGCTTGTGGTCGTATATTACGTTGATAGATAGCCAATCGTATATCGCTCTCACTTTGTCAAGGTCGTCCATAGAGTCGTCTATTATTTCTCTCAGCACGGCTTTTGCTTTGTTATAAATACGCTCGGCGTCGCTTCCCGTCTTTGGCACGGGTCTATAGCCTCTCTCCATAGCCATATATAGCTCGTAAGTGGTAGACACCGACGCGGTTTTTTCTATCTTGTTGATTGTCCAATCGTCGTAGTCGATATCGCGTCCAACCTTACTATATCGTCCTTGTTTGCCGCTGTATTCGTAATAAGGCTGGTCGCTCTTGCTGTTGGCGCTCGTTGGCACCATGTCGGTTCTTAGCAATAATAGGATACTTACCTCATTGCTATCTTGCTCGCCTATTTTGATTACGCTGTGGCTAGTGCTCATAGCTTCGGGGAAGGTATTGAAGTAAGCTCTCACCTTATCGTATAGATTGGACTGTGGCAAGCTTCCGTCTATCGACCAATACACGTCGGCTTGCTTATAACCGCTATAATCTATCCCTTCCACCTCGATGCTCGCATTGTCAAACTCATCGTAATGCAATAGATAGAAGTACAAAAAGTCCTTCATCTCGGCTTCGCTGGTGATATAGTAGTTATGGGTTTGACCCAAAAATTCATACGTCTTATTTAGATATTTTTGTTGCACCGGGTCGGCAATATCTACGTAACAATACACGGGTTGCGAGCTATAAGTATACCTATTGACCAGCGCCTTGACTTGCACCTGACTATCTACCGCAACAAGCCCCGTTGCGTCAAAGCTTCTGCCGTCGAAGAGAGCGGCGTATTCTTGCGAATCGTACGACTTGTCGTCTATCACGACTATATACTTTTGCACCTCGTCGGCATCGTCCTTCCACGTAATCTTGGCGTTTGGATAACTCTCGTCGCAGTCAATCACGACGTCGTAAGGCTCGTACTTCAACCCAACTCTCACTTTTAGAATGGCGGTCGACATGCCGCGCCCAGTATAAATTTGCAACGTATGCTCTCCCACGCTCAAGGCTTTGAGGACGGGATTTTCTTGTATAGTCAACGCGTTGCTCGTAGAAGAATAACTGATATAATTGTTGCTCAAAATCACGTCGTCAATAGCCACTTTTTGTACTATGCCTAGGCTATTTTCCGCCTCGACCAGTTTTATCTTAAATCCCGTTCCGCTGAGCTTGGTATACGTAATAACGTTGTTAGAAAGTGTGTACGGCAACTCTTGGACGAAGTTGATATAAGTCTTGACGCTTTTATCCACGCCGTACTCTATCGTCAAAGCAATCTTTGCGCCGACAGAAAAGTTTTTCGTCCACTCGGAAGAAATGGTTATCGTGTGACCTTCGTTGTCCACGGTATATTTGTCGTCCAACGCCGTAGCGGATATAGCGTTTATCGTCACGCCTTGAGCGCATTCTATCACCAAATCGCCGTTATCGCCACTCTTGTAGTACAACTCTTGTGGCAAAAACAATTCTCCGTCCTCATCGACTAAGATATCGTCTGTGACGTTTTCGCCTTTTTCATCTTCCGGTTCTTGTGGAGAAGGGTCGTCTGCGCCGTCTATATTTAGTATCAAGACTCCTCTTGCGCTCTTGTATCCCTCCGCCGAAACCAATACCTCCACTTCATGCCGTCCGACTTCCAGTTGAACTTCGAGATATAGTTTGCCGTTTTGGGCGTTTTCGGGATAGAGCGTAGCGGTCAGTTCCAACTCATGCGACTTATTCCATACAATTGCCACGTACATGGTTGCGTTGTCTACTACGTTCCAAGATACGACTTGGTTCACGCCGTCGTAGTCTAATATCGGCGTGTCAAGCTTCGGCGTCTTTTCCGTCGTATCGTCACACGCGCACAATAGACAAGTCGCTACTATCAAAAGCAGTATTATACAAGTCGCAATCTTTTTGTTCATATTTATATAATAACACGCTTTATTTTATTTTTCAACAACCCTACCAAAAATTGTCCAAAAGCAAAACGCCTAGACTTATTGTGTCTAGGCGTTTAGTTCGCAATGCTTAATTCGATTATTTGTTTTCCGTAGGCTTGTCGCTCGAAGGAGAGCCTTTGTCGTCTACTTTTTGCTGACTTTGTTGCATAGCCTCTCTTTGGCTACGAGCCTTAACCTCTATGTTTTGAACGTCAACGCCACCCAAGAATTCTCTCACCTCGCTCATTGCCGCGTCAACTTTGACTACGGTATCTATTGCACCTATCTTATCTTCGTCCAACGGCTCGTTAGGATATTTCTTAAACAAGACCTTGAGTATCAACGGCGTTGCTATCGAAGAAGCGACTATAAGCAATATGATTGCAGGGAAATATTGTGAGTCTATTATACCCGCTCTTTGTCCCGTCTGCGCTACGATGAGACACACCTCGCCTCTCACCATCATTCCCACGCCTACCTTGAGGCTTTGGTTAGGCTTGTACTTAAATATTGCCGCACCCGCGCCGCAACCGATGACCTTGGCAAGCATACCGCATACTACGAAGGCAAGCGAAAATAGTACCAGTCTACCGCTAATGTTGTCCAGCAAAGAAGCGTAATCCAAAGATATACCTATATTGGCAAAGAAAATAGGCGAAAATAACATATACGCGCTGATGTCTATTCTTCTCTCGACGTATTCCGTCTCTTGCATATTAGACAGCATCATTCCCGCAAGGAACGAACCCGTAATCGCCGCCACGCCAAAGAACTTCTCTGCCGCACCCGCGTACAAAAAGCATAGTATCAATCCAAAAGCCGACAGTCTTCTGGTATGAGGAAATCTTTTGCTGAGCAATTTGAATGCGTAATGCACCAACAAACCAAGACCTATACCCATTGCAAAGAATAGCACCACGTTAAGCAATACGGCAAAGCCCGCAAGCTTGCTCATGTCTCCGCCGAACGCCTTGATAAGCTTTACTCCGATATGTTCGTCCTTGGCTTCTGCGGTAAAAAACGCCAAAACGACTATACCGATAATATCGTCAAGCACCGCCGCCGTGATGATAGAAGCACCGACCTTGCCGTGGAGCACGCCCAACTCTTTTAGGCACGCCACGGTGATGCCGACGGAAGTCGCCGTAAGGATAACGCCGAAGAACCATCTTTCCTTCATAGATAGGTCAGGCAAAATCCACGATATACCAAAGCCCACCAACATAGGCACGATAACGCCTAGCGAAGTAATCAGCACCGACGCCGCGCCGTTGCGCTTAATCTCCTTGATATTGGTTTCTAGTCCCGCCGAGAACATAATGAGGTTGACGCCGATAGTTGCGAATATCGTCAATTCGGTCGATTTCTTCACCAATCCCGTCGCACCGAGAATAATGCCCGCCAGCAAAAATCCTAACACTTGTGGCAAGCCGAGTTTTTTCATAACGATGCCGAGCAGTTTGGTTGAGAACAGTATTACTGCCAAAACCAATAAAAACGTGTAGTCCATACCTCTTTAGTAACTCCTTTTCAATCGACATAATTATAGCCTTTGGCATAACAAGTGTCAAACGAATTGAGCCTCACGATAAAGGTATTTTTATTATATATTCGGCATTCGTCTTATTTTTGTTTGCCACGTCGTACGATACATAGTATGCGCATAATTTTTGCTTGCTCACTTAGCAAAAAATTGCGCACCGCTTTCGTATAGCGATGCGCCGAAATTGTCGATACGTATTGACTTTTTGGCAATTATTACCTAGCGAGCCCTCTTGCGATTTTTGGATATCTTGTCGGCAATCAAAGCCACGATGAAGCCCACCAAAGCCACGGCGGGAATTATGGCAATGAGCCAATAATTGAACTTAGCAGGCTCTTGCTCGGGTCTTACGCCCTCTATTACCGTCAAATAGTCGATATTGATTTGGTCGTCGTCAACGGGTACGATTTTGATGGTGTGTAGTCCCATCTTTTCAAACTCTTGAGCAAAGACTCTTTCGCCACATTTTGCCACGTCGCTAGACAAATCGACTATCGAATGTTCCTTGCCGTCGATATATACTTTGGCGTGTCCGAAAGAGGCGTCCTTGGTTGCATAGACGGCAATCATCGAGCCGTAAAACTCGTATTCCATAGCGCAGTTTTTATCCACGTTGCTGGCTAGCGAGCCGTTGACGCTCGCATATTTTTCTATACTCTTCCACTCGCCTTGATAGGATATCGCCGTACTAGTATTAGGCACGATACGGCTTTGGTCAACGATTTTTCCTAATGCAACGCCACCAATCGAGCAAACAAAGTCGGTAGGCTTATCTATCGTCAGCCTTACGTATCTGCAAGATACGCTCCCCCCAAAGTCAAAGGCGTTTTGAGTGGCGTCAATAGTTGCTACCAATACGTCTTGCCATTGATTAGCCACGCTTGCCGTTTGCACTTTGATATTGGCACCCAGCATATCGGTTTTGACGTCCAACGCCAAGTATTCTGTCCCTCTTTCCGACTGCATATCCCACTCGATGACGTAACTATCGACAATGTCGATAGGCTCAAAGTAAGTGGCGTTGTTGTCGTCAAACAAGTATATATTGTTACTGTTTTCCTTGAGTTCAATAGAGTTAGTGAGCGCCCATCTCGAGGACAAAAAGTCGTCGTAAACTTGGCTATGCAAATCAATATTTTGTATAGGCAAAATAGGACTTTCGTAACGCACCTCGTCGCTTCTTTTCATATCCCAGAAGACGACGTTGTCTTGTCCCAAATCCTGTATGCCGTAAGGCGTATCTATACCCAAGGTCGCCCAACCGCCGCCTTGCGTTGACAAAACGAAAATTTCAAAGTTGTACACCTTGTCTTTTTCCAAGCTAAGTTGGTACTGCAGCTCGTGCGTATAATCGCTGACGGTGAGATAGTTGTTGAACATTTCAAACATAAACTCGCTCACGCCGAAGTTAACCTTAACCAAGCCTTTACTCTTGAGGAAAAAGGTATACATGCCGTCCTCTTCCACTTGCAGACTTCCCTTGGTCACTCCAAACGAATACTTGCTATCGTCCACCTCGCTCTCTTCGAGCACTTGGGCTTTTGGCAAACTTGCCTTATCGCTTGGCGTCATGTTTGCCACGCCCTTTATTGCCTTATCCACGTCTCTAAACGGTATATCTCTATACACTTGATACGAAGCTACCCTGATATCCACCGTAACTCTGCCGTATAGCGAAGTTCTCAATTCTCCGTTGACAAGGTTTAGTTGAAATTCGTCGACAAGTCTATCGGTGGACGGATTGTATTCGTATCTACCACTTTCGGTAGCTACCCAACCCTTGCCTTCCACGCTCTCGACCTTCCAACCTGAGGTCGGCGATATTATCGAAGAAGCAAAGTCTATCACCGTCTTTTGTCCCAACGCAAGGCTGATACCCGTCTGGCAATTTTCTCGGCTCACGCCCGTAGCGTATTGCGATTGCACCGGCACGAATAGTTCTTTGTCCCTCATTGCGTCCTTGCACTCTTGCGACACTTCCATATTCAGCCATTCGCAATAGTACGACAGGTCGGCTCCAATCAATTCGACGCTTTCTCCGCCTATTTCGATACTCTCTTGGCTAATGTCGCGGATATATTCGCTCCACTTGTCTACGGCTGAGCTTTGTTTTATGGTGTATTTGTATTGTTGCAAGGCGTTGATAGTCTTTTCCATACCCACACTATGCAACAATCCGTCAAAGAATACCTCGATATCACTGTCCTCTAAGCTCTCGCCCGACACAGCCTTATCTAATTGCAAGTATGCGTTGGCAATGCCGTTACCCTCGCCGTCTTTGATATTGTCAGTCATGATGATATAGGTGAGATTGGATATTACCTTGCCTAGCTTATTTTGCAAAGGACCTTCGTCGTAGCCGTCCGCCCCGTCTGCCAGCATATCGCCGAGCATATACAACAGGGTCTTTCCGCCACCCGTCTTGAGACTATCGTAATCAGTCGCGCCTACAAAACCACTCTTGCCTATTCTGACGTACTTTTCGCTCTTATTCCATTCTCCGCCCACGCCCTCAATGCTTGGGTCAACTACCACCACGATAGGTGACAAGTCGCCGTCAATATATCTGGAGCCCGTCATTGAGCACATAGCTTCTACTGCCGAACGCCACCATTTCAAGCTGTCGTCCAGTCCATTTACCTCGCTGAGCGCCTCGGACGGAAAGACAAATCTTATATTGCCACAATCTAGCGTTGCCCAACCGTTTTGCTCGGCTTGAGGTTTTTCTCTCTCCACTCCAAGACGATAGAACGGCATCCTCACACAGCCGTCGATTTTGATTTCAAATACGTTCTTTTCTTCTAACGCGCCGTCCACCAAAATATCGACTCTACCGCCTTGACTAGATGTATATTGCGTTCTTACGGAATTGAGTTCTATAATTTCTTTATTGCTCATGCAACTGTTGATGACGATTTTGTGGCTCTTTTGCGCCGTTTCGGCAGAGACGGTAACGCTTATCGTCTCGCCCTTTGCCAAATAAAGCCCCGTCAAATGCAAGCCCTTGACGGTATTATCCACATACATTTGTTGTTCTACTCTGGCTTTGTTTTGATACTCAACGGCATAAGTAGGAGCGTTGGCAGTAGCGACTATGCTTATTCCGTCGGCATATCTTGCCTCCACGTTGTCGTTATACGCCAAAGTATGCTCTACGCTCTTGCAAGCGCTAAGCCCCAACGCAGTCAAACATAACGTAGCGACAATCGCCAAAATAGTCAAAATTTTGCTTCTCATATACTCAATTCTAACACAACCCGCGCGTCGTGTCCACACAAATCATATTTTCTTTTCTAATACGTAGTCGTCCATAACGAACCCGCTTCCGATATCTGTCACCACGCTTTCGACTATTTCAAAGCCCTTCTTGGCGTACACGTCCAAAGAATGGCGGTTATACTTGTTGCAGGTGAGGTAAATCTTGCTATAGCCGTTGTCCACCGCTTGCTTTTCGATAAAGGCGAACATTTTGCTTGCCAACCCTCTGCCTCTATACTCTTTTGCTAGATAGAGTTTGGACAAAAACAATGCGTCTTTTTCATATTCTAGACCGATAAATCCCGCTTTTTTGCCATCCACCAAACAATAATAATATTTGTACTCGCCGTCAAACTGTTTCGTAAGCACCTCTATCGACAAAAACATGTCTAGCATATACGCTATTTGCTCGTCAGTGAGCAGCGCGGTAAAATACTCGCCCCATATACCTTTTGCAAACTTGCTAAACTCCCCGATTTCTTGCTTTTGCACTTGCACGATTTGCCATTGTTCGTTCAAACTTTTTCTCCTTTTTGCGACACGTATTGACTTTTTGCGCTTTATCCGTCGATACGAGTCTATCGCTTACACAACGATTTTAATACCTTTTCCCGTCAAAAATCAAGCGATAACACAAAAATATCGGCGTGTTTCAGCCGATATTTTATTTTAGGTATAATTGTCGATTAGCTTGTTATTTGCCGACGATTTAGTATACTAGGTCAATCAAACCAACGTTGCCGTCAGTTCTTCTATACACGATATTGACCATACCGTTGGCTTCGTTGACGAATGCAAAGAAGTCGTGGTCGACGAGCTCCATCTCCGCAATAGCTTCCGCCACGCTGATTTTTTTGAGTTGGAAGGATTTGGTCTTAACCAGCTCTTTTTCTTTGGTTTGAGGAATTTCGTACAAACTATCCGCATCCAAAGCGCTCTTTCTCATTTTGCCGAGTTTGGTACGGTGTTTTCTAATTTGTCCCTCTATCTTAGGCAATGCTATGTCTATATTGTTGTACATATTGTCGGACGTTACTTCACTTCTTACCATATTACCGCCGAAGAAGATAGTAATTTCCATTACGTACTTTTCTTTGCCTATCTCTTTCAGCATAATTTTTGCTACGGCGTCGTCCTCAAAGTATCTGGCAAACTTTTCTAGTTTCATCTCGATGATGTCTTTGATGTGGTCGGATACCTTGTAGTTTTTGGATACGATTTCTACTCTCATGTTGTCCTCCTTGCGGTGTCGATACGCCAAAGCGTCGCACCTATTTTGTACTTTGATTATAACATACAAAAGCCCTCTCTTCAAGGGGGCTTTTGAAATTATTTACACTTTTTTTGCAAAGGTAAGCGTATCGCCCTCTCTATCGACGTCAATCTCGTCGCCTAGCTCAAATTCGCCCTTGAGGATACGCTCGGAGAGCTCGTCCTCAATCATTCTTTGTACTGCTCTTCTCAGAGGTCTTGCGCCGTACTGAGCGTCGGAGCCCTTCTCGATGACCATATCCTTAGCCGCGTCGGATACCGAGAGTTTGTAGCCGTTCTTGGCAAGTCTACCGATAAGGTTGTCTACGATAAGCCCTGCAATCTTCTTCATATCATCCTTTTCGAGTGCACGGAAAATCACTATGTCGTCTATACGATTGATAAACTCAGGTCTCATCGCCTTTTTGAGGGCGTCCATTTGTTTTTCTCTCATATTCTCATAAGAGTTGTTGTTGTCGCCAAAGCCGAGGCTCTTGGTAGATTTGATTTCTTCCGCGCCTATGTTGGACGTCATGATGATTATGGTGTTTTTGAAGCTAACCACTCTGCCGTGCGAGTCGGTCAATCTACCGTCCTCGAGTATCTGCAACATAATGTTGAATACGTCGGGGTGAGCCTTTTCTATCTCGTCGAATAGTATTACGGAATAAGGTTTTCTTCTCACCTTTTCGGTCAGTTGTCCGCCCTCGTCGAAGCCCACGTAACCCGGAGCCGAGCCGATAAGCTTGGACACGTTAAACTTTTCCATATACTCGCTCATATCCACTCTTATCATCAAGTTTTCGTCGCCGAACATAGCCTCAGCCAAAGCCTTGGACAATTCGGTTTTACCCACGCCCGTAGGTCCTAAGAAGATAAATGAGCCGATAGGTCTGTTAGGGTCTTTGATACCCACTCTCGCTCTTCTCACTGCTTTGGCAACGGCTTCCACCGCCTCGTCTTGACCTATTACTCTCTTACGCAAGATATTTTCGAGGTCAAGGAGTTTTTCGCTCTCGCTTTGGGTGATTTTTACCACAGGCACGCCCGTCCACGAAGACACGATTTGAGCGATATCGGACTCGCCGATAGACAGTTCTTGCTCGACTTGACTATCCTTCCATTTTTCCTTTTCCCCTGCAAGCTTTTCTTCCAAAGAGTTGATTTGTTGTTGAATATCGTGGCACTTGAGGTACTCGCTATGATTTTTCGCGTCTTCGAGCTCCACTCTCAATCTCGTCAACTTATCCTCGGTTTCCTTAATCTCTTTTGGAGCGACGTTGGCGCCTATCTTTTTACGGCTTGCCGCCTCGTCTATGAGGTCTATGGCTTTATCTGGCAAAAATCTATCGCTGATATATCTGTCACTGAGTTCCGCCGCCGCTTTGATAGCCTCGTCGGTAATGGTAACCTTGTGGTGCTGTTCGTACTTCTCTCTCAAGCCTTTGAGTATGAGGATAGTATCTTCAACGGTTGGTGGGTCGACGGTTATAGGTTGGAATCTTCTCTCCAGCGCGCTATCCTTTTCAATATATTTTCTATACTCGTCCAAGGTAGTTGCTCCTATGGTTTGCAACTCGCCTCTTGCTAATTGTGGTTTGAGGATATTAGCGGCGTCCATTCCGTTTTCGCCCGTCGAGCCTGCACCCACAATGGTATGGATTTCATCGATAAACAAGATAGTATTGCCGTCTTTTTTGAGTGCGTCGATTGCATTTTTGAGTCTTTCCTCAAAGTCGCCTCTATACTTAGTGCCCGCCAGCAAGCTTGCCATATCCAGGCTAAATACCTTTTTATTTTTGAGCATCTCAGGCACGTCGCCGTTCACTATTGCTTGCGCCAAGCCTTCGACTACGGCGCTCTTACCTACACCCGGCTCACCAATCAACACAGGGTTGTTTTTGGTTCTTCGACTGAGTATTTGGATAATTCTCTCAATCTCTTTACTTCTGCCAATGACAGGGTCAAGTTTGCCTTGTTTTGCCTTTTGGGTGAGGTCGACGCCAAAGCTGTCGAGCTCGCTCTTTTCGCCCTCTTGCGAGGTAGAATTTTCGTCGTAGGCGTTATTATAAAATGCCCCACCGCTCGACTTTTGTTTTTCAATATTTTGTATAATTTTGCTCTTCAAAGATTCGATATTGACGCCAAAGCTCTCCAAGCCTTTGTAAGCGTACGAGGTCTTTTCGCACAAAATCGCAAAGAGAAGTTTATCCGAGGATATAATCTGCTCTCCCACTCTCTCGGCAAGAATTTGCGCGTTGGCTATGACGTTGCGGGTACGGTTGCTCAGACTTACCGATTGAGTATATCCGTCGGTTTGTATCAGCATTCCGATGTGTTCCTTGACCAGTCCGCTCTCTTTGAGTAACTTTCCTGCATAACTATCTTCCACGTCAATCATACCGCATACAAGATGCTCGGTACCTAAAAGGCCACCGCTCATTGACGCGTATTCCGTCGCTTTGTTCATTACTTTTGCACATTCACTGCTAAAATTTTGCATAGTATCACCTCCTATTGTCTATCCTTGAGCAGATTTCTTACCATAGCGGCTCTCGCCACGTCTCTTTCGTCCGCTCCCAATTTTTTACCTGCCAATTTGCACAGCATTGCGGGTTGCGTCACCGTGATAAGGCTGTTGAGCTTGTCGATATCGGCGTCGATATAGTGCTCGCAAACGCCCCACTTTACCAAGGCTAGCAATTCCATAAATTCTTCACTGCTCATCATCACCGCATATTTCAGCGTTCCGTAAGCACGCATAATTTTATCTTTTAGTATATTACCTTGCGTCTTTGCAAGATTGCTTCTTGCTTGTCTTTCCGCATCGACTATCTTCATCACCACGGCGTTGAGTCTATCCAATATTTGTCTTTCGCTTTGCCCGATAGCCGCTTGATTGGATATTTGATACATAAATCCTTGCGCTTTGCTACCCTCGCCGTACACGCCACGGGTGGTAAATCCAAGGTCTTGTATTGTTCTAATTATGCTTCCTATCGCACCGCTAGTCGCCAGTGCCGGCAAGAACAACATCACCGAAGCTCTCATGCCCGCACCAAGATTTGTTGGACACGTATTGAGATATCCAAGTTTTTCGTCGTGCGCGACTGCCAAAACTTTGCCAATCTCTTTATCTACCGCCGCTATCGCCTGGTAGGCTTGTTCGGGCGCGTATCCGTCCATGATGCACTGCTCTCTAATATGGTCTTCCTCGTTGATCATCACGGACACGTCCTCGTTTTTGCTCACCACCACGGCTCCGTATGGGCTTTGGGTGAGTACGGGGCTGATGAGGTGCTTTTCTACCAAAGTTTGCTTGGTGAGCTCGTCCATATTGCTCATCTTGTAGAAGTCGGCTTTCATCAATCCACTCACGGCTTGCTCCACGCCCTTCATCAACACGCTATATATCTCTTCTTGTCCGCTGAGTCTATGCGGAAAAGGCAAATCTTTTATATTTCTTGCCAAGCGTATTCTTGTAGAAAACACCACGTCTTTCATATAATCCATACGTCTATTTACCTTCCTTCAATGCGATGATTTTGTTTTGAATGTCGTTGGCTTTGAGGAAGTCTTTTTCTGCCACTGCCTTGTCCAGCTCTTCTTTCAAAATATCTAGCTGCGACTTAGGCTTGGTTTCCGTCTTCCTCTCTACCGTAGGGCTACCGCCGTAGGTCTTACCGCCGAGGTTGGCAACGAAGCTATCCACTATATCGCCAAAAGTTTCGTAGCACTCGCTACAACCAAAGCGCGACTGCTCCAATACGTCCCTCTCAGTCATTCCGCACTTAGGGCACACCCTCATAGTGCGAGTCTTAGGCGCGTCAAAAAAGCCACCGAAGCTCATACCTCCGAATATATCTGCAAAGCCCGTCGACTCTTGCATCATCTTTGCGCACTCGGCGCACACTTGCTTTTCCGTCTTAACACCGTTGATGTTTGTTTTTATAAATATCGTTGCGGGGTGTTTTCCGCATATTTCACACATTTTCATATCGCTACCCCCTAATTAGTCCTATCAATATTTGACTGAGTACGTTTTTTCTCAGTCTATTGTTGTTTATCGGCACGTTGAGCGCCTTGTCGCTCACCGCACACTTAATAATGTTTGCCTGTTTTTCGTCAATTACTTCATCTCTCACCAATCTATCTATTATATTGCTTGCTTTTTGATAGGTAAGACCGTCGAGTTTTTCTATCTCGTCCAAGATTGCTGACAATTCGTCGTCAGATTTGCATATTCTAATCAGCGTGATAAATCCGCCTCCGCCCCTCTTAGACTCTATGATATATCCTTTATCGGTACTAAACCTAGTTGCCAGCACGTAGTTTATCTGACTTGGCGCAACGGCAAAATAATTGGCGAGTTCGTTTCTCGACAACTGCAAGCTGTCGTCATCGCCTATCACCGACAAGATAAACTCTTCTATCGTATCAGATATATTTGCCATACTAACCTCCTTTTGTCTTGCTTACTTTTCTAAGTTTGACTTTCTTTGACCTTTGACTTTATTATATCACCAATATATGCAATGTCAATAGTTTTTTGCCATTTTTCATATTTTTTACAATTATTTGCCGTAAGCATGCCTTCGTTACATAAATTGACGAGGCTATTGATTTTTTTGATAGAATATAATATAATATTATTGTAAGCAATAGCGACAATTCAATATCGCGATCATCACGATACCGATAATAGAGGTGTTTATATGCAAAAAGTTACAAAAGTAGTAATACCCGCGGCGGGATTTGGAACGAGATTTTTGCCTGCGACCAAGTCGTTACCCAAGGAGATGTTCCCTATAGTGGATACGCCTACGCTGCAATACGTGGTGGAAGAAGCAGTCAAGAGTGGAATAACCGACGTGTTGATTATCCTTGGCAAAAACAAAAAGTGTATCGAAGACCACTTCGACTACGCTGTAGAACTTGAGAACTTGCTTGCCAAAGCTGGCAAGAATGCAGAAATCAAGGTAGTGAGAGATATCGCCGATATGGCTAACTTCCACTATATAAGACAAAAGGAGATGAAGGGTTCGGGACACGCCATTTTGCTTGCCAAAGCCTTCGTCGGCAACGAGCCGTTCGGCGTAATTTACGGTGACGACGTGGTGTACAATCCTAATTCCCCTGCCCTATCCCAACTCATCAAGGCATACGAAACGACAGGCAAGACGATAGTCGGCTGTCAAAACGTACCTAGAGAAGAAGCTATCAAGTACGGCGTAGTTCAACCCGGAGCAGTCAAAGGCAGATATACCGAAATCAAAGGTTTCGTCGAGAAGCCGCCTATCGACAAGCTACCTTCCACCCTTGCAAGCATGGGTAGATACGTACTGACTCCCGATATATTCGATATCCTTGAGACCACGCCGCCTAGTCCCAACGGAGAGGTTTATCTCACCGACGCCATACTTACCTTAGCCAACACCAGCGGCGCATATGCCTACGACTTCGAGGGCAAGCGCTACGACGTCGGCGACAAAGTAGGCTATATCGAAGCCTCGATAGAATACGGCCTTCGCGACGACACAATCAACGACAAACTCAAAGACTACCTCAAAAAAATCGTTTCGACTTTCTAAAAAATTCAACACTCTTAACTAAAAACGCAAGCAGATACCTACTTGCGTTTTTCTTTGCTGTTATATTATCAATTTATAATTATGTCATTGCGGTGGAGCGTAGACCAAATAGTGTTGTCATTCAGAGGCTTGCTTGCAAACCGTAGGAATCTCAACCGCTTGAAGCCTCCTTTGTGTAAAGGGAGGTGGCTCGGCTTTGCCGAGACGGAGGGATTGCCTGCCGTCCCTGTGCAAGGGAAGGTGTCTTGCCCTACGGCAAGACGAAATGGTTGTCCTATATTATCAACTAAGTATAAATCCTCTCGCGGCGGAGATGCGATTTAGACAAGGAGAGTGAGGACGGCGTGAGGGAGCGTACTATATTGAGTACGTGAGCAAGAAAAGTTGCCCAAAAGTAAAGTTTGTTAGAATAGTTTTGACAGCATAGGTGCGAGTAAGACGCGAAGAGCGTAGTTTTTGCGACAGAAGCGTACTTGGGCGTACGTGACTGAGCAAAAATCTCCGTTCGACAAAGTATTACGAAGCAGATATGCCGTCAAAAGCGTTATTTCTTAAATGGTCTAAAATCACTATCCTCCAACTGCCCGCAAAGATATGGGTGTTCTAGCACTCTTGCCGACTGCACCACGTTGTAGCCGTACTTGTTTCTTAGGCAATCTATACTTTTATCCAATCTGCTCTTCTTTTCGTTTTGTCGTAGGTCGTCCCAAAGGGTGGCTTGCCTCTCTTTGTCGGTGCTGAGGTCCCACGCAAAGACGTATAGTCCCCTAATAGGCTTATCGGGCCGTCTGACTTGATTGAGCAACTGCACGGCGTTATCCCTAATTACGCCCGCGTTGGCGGTTGGCACCAATAGTCTTGCTTGTTGAGAAATTCCGCTAAAGTCGTTGTATCGTATAGCCACGCCCACGCCGCTAGCCTCAAAGTCGTACCTACGCATTCTTATCGCCACCATTTCGCTCAATGCGGTAAGCACGGCGTTTATCTCGCTCATATCCGTCACGTCCTTGGGCATAGTCGTGCCGTTGCTTATGCTCTTAGGAATATGCGGTTGATAATACAGTCTTACCTCGTCGTCGCCTATACCGTTGGCATTTTGGTACATTTTTTCGCCGTTGATACCAAACTTTCTTTTCAGTACATCTACGTTGGTTTTGGCAAGGTCGCCTATCGTCCTTATCCCCATCAACTCAAGCTTAGCGCAAGTCTTACGACCTATCATCAGCATATCGCCCACGGGCAAGCACCACGTCTTTTGGCGGTAGTTTTCTCTACTGATGACGGTGGTAGCGTCGGGCTTTTTCATATCCGAGCCGAGTTTGGCAAAAATCTTGTTAAAGGACACCCCCACGGATATAGTTATTCCTACTTCCTTTTTTATCCTCTCCCTTAGGGTGTTAGCTATCTTCTCTCCGCTTCCGAACAGCTTGAGCGAGTGGGTCACGTCCAACCAACACTCGTCTATACCAAAGGGCTCTACCCTATCGGTGTACTGTGTGTAGATATCAAACAAAATATCGGAATACTTGACGTACATATCGTAGCGCGGAGCAACCAACACTAGGTCGGGGCACTTCTTTTGCGCTTCCCAAATCACGTCGCCCGTCTTGACGCCCATCTCCTTGGCTCTTTGGTTTTTAGCCAAAATAATGCCATGCCTCTTGGTGGGGTCTCCCGCCACCGCCACGCACTTACCCTCTAAACTTTTGTCCAACATGCACGCCACACTCGCATAAAAATTGTTGGCGTCACAATGCAAAATCACCTTGTCCATAATGGTAGTATAACACAATTACTCATCAATTACAAACAAATGTTTGCAATTGATGAGTAAATATTTGTCGCAATCTCTATCCTAATTAAAAGGCCCCTTTGTGTAAAGGGGGCTGTCCGCATTGCGGACTGGGGGATTGCATCTGATCTTATCCTTTGGAAGTACGACTAAATCTGGTTTTTAATAATTATTCTCTTGCGGCATAGATGCGAGTTTACCATTTCCTTTGGGTGCGTAGATGCGAGTAAGACAAGGAGTACGCGGCTTTTGTGCAGGGAGCATACTTCTTGTATGTGACCAAACAAAAACGTAAGTTACGACACAGTATTACGACGCATATACACTCCCAAAGCGAAGGGAGCGTACTATTGCGTACGTGAGCAAGAACAGTTGCCTTTTGACACAGTATTGCGACGTAGATATGCCGTCAAATTCAGCGTTGCACACGCCCACTCCCATCCCCACCTACCAACCTCTCCACTTCCGCAACGGTAACTCTATTGTAGTCGCCTTCGATGGAATGCTTGAGGGCTGAGGCTGCAACGGCAAATTCTATGGCTTCACTGCTCTTTTTGCCTGTGATGAGAGAATAAATCAAGCCTGCACCAAACGAATCTCCGCCGCCCACCCTATCGACTATATGCAAGCGGTAAGGTTTAGAAAACCAAAACTCTTTGCCGTCATAGAGCATTGCCGCCCAATCGTTGTCGCTGGCGGAAATCGAGCCACGGAGAGTTATGGCGACTTTTTCAAAGCCGAACTGCTCGGCAAGTTGCGTAGCTACCGTTTTGTAGCCTTGGTGATTGAGTTTACCTCCGTATATATCGGTGGCGTCGGCTTCTATGCCAAAGACGTCCTTTGCGTCCTCCTCGTTGGCAATACACACGTCGACGTATTTGCAAAGCTCGCTCATCACGGCACGCGCCTTTTCTCTACTCCACAGTTTAGCGCGGTAGTTGAGGTCGCAAGAGATTTTCACTCCCATATCTTTGGCAGTTTTGCAAGCCTGTTCGCAAATCTTTGCCACGTTGTCGCCTAGTGCCGGCGTAATACCCGTAAAGTGAAACCAATCCGCACCCTCTAGGATTTTAGACCAGCCGAAGTCCTCGATGCAAGCAAGCGACAATGCCGAGCCTGCTCTATCGTAGATACACACGCTTCCTCTCTGCGACGCACCCTTTTCGACGAAATAAATGCCCGTTCTATCTCCGCCACGCACGATATTAGACGTGTCTACGCCAAAATATCTCAGCGAATTTATCCCCGCTTGTCCTACGGCGTTGAGTGGCAATTTACTCACAAAAGAGCTCTCTATCCCAAAGTTTGCGAGCGAAACGGCAACGTTGGCTTCTCCACCGCCGAAGGTAGCCGACATGCGATCGTTTTGGAATAGCCTATAATAGCCCTCGGGTGCGAGTCTTAGCATCAATTCGCCAAAAGTAACGACTTTAGTCATATCTTTTTCCCCTTTTTTCCAACGCGTCTTTGACCAAGAAACTACCGCCCACGGCGACCACCCTAGCGTAGTCGAGGTATTGTTGCATATTGCTGCTATCCACCCCGCCGGTTGGTATAAATTTCACTTGCGGAAAAGGTGCGGCCAAGGCTTTGAGTGCCTCGAGACCGCCGTAGATACTTGACGGAAAAAACTTGATAGTAGTCAATCCCAAGTCAAGCGCCGCCATAATCTCGGTCGGTGTCACGCATCCGGGGTAATACGGTATATCTCGGCGTTTACACACCTCAGCTACTTCCACGCTAAGCCCCGGCGAAACGATAAATTCCGCACCTGCGTCAATAGCTCTGTCGCACTGCTTGGCACCTATTACCGTTCCCGCACCCACGCACATATCAGGGTATTTCTTTTTTGCAAACTCAATCGCTTCCACGGCACACGACGTGCGGAAGGTAATCTCGGCGGTATTGATACCTGCCTCTGTCAGCGCTCCCAAAATCTTGTCCACCTCTTGCAAATTTTCTACCACCACAATAGGAATATACTTATCCATTTCACACCCCCGAATATGCGGAAAAACCGCCGTCCACAGGCAATACCACTCCCGTTATAAAACCCGATGCTCTCTCGTCTAGCAAAAATAGCAACGCCCCTTCTAGTTCTTCACTCTCGCCAAATCTTCCCATAGGCGTTGCGGCAAGAATTTTGCCCGTGCGCGGGGTCGGCGAGCCGTCCTCGTTCCACAAGAGCTTGGCGTTTTGCTTGGTCGAAAAAAATCCCGGGGCAATGGCGTTGACTCTAATGCCCACTTTGCTAAAATGCACGGCGAGCCATTGAGTAAAGTTACTCACCGAGGCTTTTGCGCCCGAATAGGCAGGTATTTTGGTCAAAGGCGTAAATGCGTTCATCGAGGATAGATTGACTATCGAACAGCCCTTTTTGCCCACCATTTGTCTTGCAAATGCTTGCGTAGGTATCAGCGTACCCAAAAAGTTGAGGTCGAACACTCCACCCACGCCCTCATCGTCAAGGTCAAAAAAGGTCTTGACGTCACTATCGAGGTCGGTTTCTTCGAGATATTCTTTGTCGGTCGTGGCTTTGGGGTTGTTGCCACCCGCGCCGTTGATTAGCAAGTCGCATCCGCCCAAGTCGGCTTTTACTTGCTCGGCTACGGCGTTGCAAATATCTCTATCGAGCACGTCGCAAACGTAGGCTTTCGCCTTGCCACTCTCGGCAATGATTTCCATAGCGCACCTCGTCGCTGATTGCTCGTTTCTATCGAGTAGCGCCACTTTTGCGCCTGCTCTTGCCAGCACTTTGGCAAAATATCCGCACAACACTCCGCCCGCGCCCGTAATCACGGCAACCTTACCTCTCAAATCTGTATTCAATACGTTTTGTTTCATTGTCTATACTCCTTTTCCAAAGCTTCAAACAAGCCGTTGATATACGTTGCTCCCAATGCTCTATCAAAAAGACCGTACCCCGGTTTACCCTTTTCTCCCCATATCATTCTGCCGTGGTCGGGGCGGACGTAGCCGTCGAAGCCACCCAACACCAACGCTTTGACAATCTCGTACATGTCCAGCGACCCACAGCTTGAAAAATGTGCTCTTTCCTCAAAAGAACCTCTATCCAATATCGCCACGTTGCGCAAATGCACGAATGCGATTTTGCCTTGCTCGGCGTACTTTTTTGCTAGTTTTGCCATATCGTTGGTTGCCACACAGCCCAGCGACCCCGTACATAGACACAAGCAATTACTAGGGCTATCCACTATACTGAGCAACCTATCCAACGCCCTTTCATCGGTTATGATACGCGGTATGCCGAATATAGGATAAGGCGGGTCGTCGGGATGAATAGCCATTTTGACTCCACATTCCTCCGCCACGGGAATGATGCGTTGTAAGAAGACTTCCAGGTTTTTCCACAAGCCTTCCGCGCCGAGTTTTTGATATTTTTCTATCAGCCCTCTAACCTTGTCTTGGCTATAACTGCTATCCCACCCCGGCAAATGCACGTCGTCTTTTAGCGGGTCTATCCCTTCCAACTGCTCGGTGTATGTGACGAGGCTCGTCGAGCCGTCCTCAGCTACCTTATCCAGTTGCGTACGAGTCCAATCAAAGACGGGCATAAAGTTATAAGTTATACACTTGACGCCCACCTTGGCGCACCTTTTGATATTTTCGCAATAATTATCTATCAATGCCTCGGCGTTATCGCCTAGTTTTATATTTTCGTGTACGGGGATAGACTCGACTACGTCGAAAATCAAGCCGTGACTTTCGCATTGCAATTTTATTTTTTCAAGACTACTCATCGGCCAAAGCTCACCTACTTTGACGTCGTATACTGCCGACACAATCGACCTCATATTAGGTATTTGTCGTATTTTTTCGAGGGTAACGGGGTCGTCTTGCCCGTACCACCTAAATGACATCTTCATATTCCCTCTCCGATACCAAAATATTTTTTTGCGTTGTAATAGCAAATATCCTCAACTATGCTTCCAAGATATGGCATATCGCAAGGATACTCGCCTCTCTCTACCAGCTCGCCTAGATAGTCGCACAAAATTCTTCTAAAATACTCGTGCCTAGCAAAACTCAAAAAGCTTCTGCTGTCGGTCAACATTCCCACGAAGTTGCCGAGCACACCCACAGAAGATAGCGAAGACAAATGCTTCTTTATACCTTGCTTGTGGTCGTTGAACCACCATGCTCCGCCGTGTTGAATTTTTCCCCGCGCCTCGTTGCTTTGATAAGACCCCGCCAACACGTCCAAGAAAGCGTCGTCGTTGCTATCAAGGCTATACAAGATAGTCTTAGGCAGGGCGTTTTTGTGCTCAAGATTATCTAGCAGTCTTTGCAAAGCGACACCGTTCACCGACGGCAAAATGCAGTCAAAACCGCTGTCCGCGCCCAAGCTTTTATATGCAGACGTATTAGGGTTGCGCATACAGTTGCAATGCAGCTGCATCACCCAGTCCCTCTTAGCGTATTGCTCTGCGCACCAAGTCAATAGGTAGGTCTTGTAAGAGTCTTGCTCCGATTTTCCTATTTTTTCGCCCGCCATTGCTTTGCAAAAAGCCCTTCTTGCCAATGTGGCTTTTCCCTCTGCGTTCGGCACGTAGTCTAGTCCGTGGTCGCTCGACCTACATCCAAGCTCGTCAAATGCGTCCATTCTTCTTTGTAGCGCCAGCTCAAGGCTTGCCAAGTCGACTATATCAATTTCGCTCACTCGCGACAGTTCTTTTATATATTGTTTCCAATCTTGCTTGTCGATATTCAACGCTCTGTCGGGTCGGAACGTAGGAACAACCTTGACCCTCAAGCTACTATCATCCGCCAACTTTTTATGCCAAGTCAGGTCGTCTATAGGGTCGTCGGTCGTACCGATAAACTCGACTCTACTCATCTCAATCATCTTTCTTACTCCAAGACCGCTTGTCAGCTTTTGATTACAAAAGTTCCACGCCTCGTCGGCGTTTTTTATCGTCAAAGGCTTGTCGTATCCAAAATAATTTTTCAGCTCCATATGGCACCAATGATATAGCGGATTGCCCACGGCTCTTTGCAAGCTCTCGACCCACTTGTACCATTTTTCTCTATCGCTAGCGCCTCCCGTAATATAATACTCGTCCACGCCGTTGTTTCTCATCAATCGCCACTTGTAGTGGTCGTGCCCTAGCCAAACCTTAGCTATATCGTCATACCTCTTATCCTCGGCAATATCCTTGGCACTTAGGTGGCAATGATAGTCGATTATCGGCATTTTGCTAGCGTAGTTATCAAAAAGTCTTTTGGCCGTATTGCTATTGAGCAAAAAGTCCTCATTCAAAAATCCTTTCATATTCCCCTCTTTTTATAAAAAAACTCGATACGTATCGACAAAATTCGTATCTGCTCCTAGCATTTCTCACATATAGTTTTTCAATTTTATCGGCTTTTATAATGGCTAAGCCGTTATTGTTTACAATTTTTCCTTTTTCTCTCAAATTTACTTGTCAAGGGTTTAACTTCCAATAGGTTGGGCACACTTTTTTTGTCTAACAAATTCTAGGAGGCAATCAATGAGAAAAGAAAAAACCGTTCGCCCCTTCGGCATTAGGGACAAAATAGGATATCTTTTCGGCGACTTCGGCAACGACTTTACCTTTATTCTTTCATCGTCGTTTTTGCTCAAGTTCTATACCGACGTAATGGGCGTAGCGGCAGGCGTGGTGGGCATCGTTATGATGGCGGCTCGTTTCGTCGACTCGGTGACCGACGTTGCTATGGGTAGAATATGCGATAGGAGCAAAGTCACCAAATCGGGTAAATTCAAGCCGTGGCTACTACGAATGTGCGGTCCTGTGGCAATAGCGTCCTTTTTGATGTACCAAAGTTCGCTCGCATCCGCAAGCATGACTTTCAAAATAATATGGTTATTTATCACCTATATACTATGGGGGTCGGTATTCTATACTTCTATCAATATACCTTACGGCTCGATGGCTTCGGCAATCTCTGCAGAGCCGGGGGATAGACAATCGCTATCCACCTTCCGTACCATGGGCGGAATGTTCGCGGGGGCAATCGTTTCGGTGGGCGTACCTCTCATCGTATACGACAAAGTTATCCAAAACGGCGTCGAAGTAGACGTAATGAACGGCGGAAGATTTACAATCGTTGCGGGAGTATTCTCCGTGCTTGCGGTGCTGTGCTACGCTCTATGCTTTGCACTCACCACCGAGAGAGTTCAACCCGAGGTCAAAGAGGACGTATTCCGCAACAACTCGGTGCGCAAGATGCTCTCCAACGCTTTCAAAAACCGTGCTCTCATATCAATAATAGTTGCCTCGGTGTTTATGTTGCTTGCCCAACTCACTATGCAAACTATGGCAAACTACGTTTACCCTAACTATTACAACAACGCGGCAATGCAATCGGTATCCTTCTTGGTAATGGCTATCGGAATGATACTATCGGGCATACTTGCCAAGCCTCTTGCCAAGCGCTTCGGCAAGGCGGAAATCGGATACGTATCGAGTTTTTTTGCCGCATTCATCAGTTTCCTCACTTTCTTTATCAAGCCTCAAAACGTGTGGGTATTTACGATTTTGCAAGCGGTATGCTGGTTGGGACTGGGGCTCTTTTCGATGATATCTTGGGCGCTCATCACCGACGTTATCGACCACGCTGAGATCGTCAACGGCATTCGAGAGGACGGTAGCGTCTACGCACTCTATTCCTTTGCCCGCAAGCTTGGTCAAGCGGCTTCGGCAGGTCTTACGGGCGGACTGCTCTCGCTCATAGGTTACACCTCGGCTACGGCGTTCGACCCTAACGTCAAAGACGGAATATTTGCCATTGCCACCCTACTTCCCGCATTCGGTTTTCTCGTACTGGGCCTCGTGCTTTTGCTGTGGTATCCTTTGCACAAAAAGCAAGTGGAACGCAACGTGGCAATACTCAAAGAAAAGCACTCTAACAACAGCAAGGTCGACGACTCTCTTGCCAAGGGCGTAGAGTCGGTCATTGACGAAAACGTAGTCGATTACGAAAATCTGAACGACCTTAGTATTGACAAGACGCCTATCGAAGACGACCAAACAACCAATTCGTCCAACGAGAGCACAAATAGTGACAATGACAACTAAATCAATGGAGAATAATATGAGAAAAATTATCAATATCAACGACAACTGGCAATTTATCAAGCAAGACGGCGCCGTAACATGCGTACCGAGTGACGCTCAAGCTGTCAACTTGCCTCACACTTGGAACGCTACCGACGGTCAAGATGGTGGCAACGATTACTATCGCGGGGCGTGCAGCTATTTCAAGACTATCACCAAGTCCGACCTTCCTCAAGCCGATAGATATTATATCGAAGTCAAGGGTGCCAACTCTTCCGCCACGGTGTATATCGACGGCAAAAAGGTAGTATCTCACGACGGTGGCTACTCTACTTTTAGAGCCGACGTCACCGACTATTTGCAAGATAATTCTTTGCTTCAGATAGTCGTAGACAACTCGCCGAACGACACGGTTTATCCGCAAATGGCAGACTTTACCTTCTACGGCGGGCTATACCGTGACGTCAACCTAATAGCCGTATCAAGCTCTCACTTTGACCTCGACTACTACGGCGGTCCCGGTATTGCCGTAACGCCGGAGGTGCAAGGCGACAAGGCGACGATTGATATCCACGTATATCTCACCGATTACAAGCCGAGTCAAAGCATTCATTACACGATTTTTGACGGGCAAGGTAACGAGGTAGCTTCTACTACCTCTCAAGAAGATAGCGTACGTTTTGGGCTCGACAAGCCTCATCTATGGCACGGCACAGTCGACCCGTATCTATATACCGCCACGGCAAAGCTCGTACAAGGTGGCAAAACTCTTGACGAAATATCCACTCGCTTCGGTATAAGGAGCTTTCGCATCGACCCCGAGCAAGGCTTTTTTCTCAACGGCAAATCCTACCCTCTACACGGCGTATCGAGGCACCAAGATAGACTCGGCGTAGGCAACGCTCTGACGAGAGAGCTCCATATCGAGGATATGGATTTGATATGCGAGGTGGGTGCCAACACCATTCGTCTTGCCCACTATCAACACGACGAGTTTTTCTACGACCTATGCGACGAGAGGGGCATGGTGGTTTGGGCGGAGATACCTTATATATCCAACCATATGCCGTCAGGCATGCCCAACACTCTCAGCCAAATGCAAGAGCTCATCGTGCAAAACTACAACCACCCTTCTATCGTGGTTTGGGGACTGTCCAACGAGATAACTATGTCGGGCGAGTCGCAAGATATGATAGACAATCACCGCGCACTCAACGAGCTAGCTCACTCTCTCGACCATACTCGCGCAACCGTGGTTGCGGTAGTATCCATGTGCAGTATCGACAGCGAATATATCAAGATACCCGACGCTATCTCCTACAATCACTACTTCGGTTGGTACGGCGGCGACGTGGATATGAACGGACCTTGGTTTGACAAGTTCCACGCCAAATACCCTAATATCCCTATCGGATGCAGTGAATACGGTTGCGAAGCCCTCAATTGGCACAATTCCAACCCAACGCAAGGCGACTACAGCGAAGAGTATCAAGCCTACTATCACGAAGAGCTCATCAAGCAACTCTTCTCCCGCCCTTACATTTGGGCGACGCACGTATGGAATATGTTTGACTTTGGCGCGGATGCTCGAGCGGAAGGCGGCGAAAACGGACAAAATCACAAGGGACTAGTCACCTTCGATCGCTCTTACAAAAAGGATTCTTTCTATATCTACAAGGCATGGCTATCGGACGAAAAGTTCGTGCATATATGCTCTAAGCGCTACGTGGATAGAGTGGAAGACAAGACGATAGTCAAAGTCTATTCCAATATGGACGAGGTGCAGTTGTTCGTCAACGGCATGCCCGTCGGTAGTCAAAAGTCCACCGACCATATCTTCCGCTTTACCATTGACAACAAGGGTACGAGCACTATCGAAGCCAAAGCCGGCGACTGTCGCGATACGGCGACCATTCGCAAGGTCGACAAGTTCAACGACGATTATATTCTCAAAGAAAAAAACGCCGTCCTCAACTGGTTTGACGTCGAAGCTCCCGAGGGAAGATTTTCTCTCAACGACAAGTTCTCAGATATTCTGTCCACCTTTATGGGCAAACTGTGGGCAATAGGCTTCGGCATCAAAGTCAAGCGCAAAATCAATTTAGCCAACAAGTCAAAGCCTAGTTCGCAAGAAGGCAACCCCGCCTTCAAAATGAACGGCGACATGCTCAAAATGGTAGGCGGCTTTACAGTGCTAAGAATGACGGGCATGATGGGTATGCTCAACGTGTCCTTCTCTAAAGAAGAGTTGCTATCCATCAACCGCTCACTCAACTGCATCAAAAAGCCAAAGGCAACCACTAAACGATAATACTGAGGGATTGGTACTTTATGTCATTGCTGTGAAGCGTAGACCAAGTAGTGCTGTCATTGCGAAGCGTTTGCAAAACGCTGTGGCAATCTCGTCCGCTTAAAAAGCCGTCCCTGTGCAAGGGAAGGTGGCGCGGCTTTGCCGAGGCGGAAGGGTTGTATATTCTATAAAATCCTTTGAGAGTACGACTAAATCTGCGCAAGGGGCGATAGCCACGCGCCGCAGGTTTACGATTGGTCGTAGATAGGGAGTGAGCCAAACGATAAACGATGATTGCATAAACCTATGCAATCGAATCGAAGTGACGGCGAACGACCAAAAAGCCGTCCCTGTGCAAGGGAAGGGGAACCACGAAGTGGTGGAAGGGTTGCAATCTAAGGGATTGCCCTATCCTGTCATTGCAAGCAACGCAGTGTACTGTGGCAATCTCGTTCAATCAATATGGCAACCCACCCAATCTACAACGATATTATTCACTATTATCTCATCAAAAAACCGAAACTCTTTCGAGTTTCGGTTTTTGATTTATACGGTTTTGTCGACCTGTATTTAGTTTTCTTGCAAATATCTAGTTGCCATACCTTCAGGTTTAATTCTTGGGTTGATGATATTTGCTTGAGCCGCAGCCAATCTTGCGATAGGCACACGGTAAGGCGAGCAAGATACGTAAGTGAGTCCTACGTTGTGGCAGAATTCGATAGTCGAAGGGTCGCCGCCATGCTCACCGCATATACCGAGTTTGATATTAGGACGAGTTGCTTTACCTCCGTCGATAGCAATCTTAACGAGTTTGCCTACGCCGATTTGGTCAAGTCTTGCGAATGGGTCGGACTCAAAAATCTTCTTGTCGTAGTATTCTCCAAGGAACTTGCCCGCGTCGTCTCTCGAGAAGCCGAAGGTCATCTGCGTGAGGTCGTTGGTACCGAAGGAGAAGAACTCAGCCTCTTTAGCGATTTCGTCTGCGGTCAAAGCAGCTCTTGGGATTTCGATCATGGTACCGATATGATATTCCATAGTTGTGTTGTTGTCAGCAAGAATCTTCTCAGCCGTCTTAACAACCACGTCTTTGACGTACTTCAATTCCTTCACTTCGCCAACGAGCGGAATCATGATCTCAGGCACTACGTTGATACCCTTCTTGCTAACTGCGATAGCAGCTTCGATAACGGCTTGAGTTTGCATCTCGGCGATTTCAGGATAAGTTACGCTGAGACGGCATCCACGGTGACCCATCATTGGGTTAAACTCTTTCAAGCCTTCAACGACTTCTTTGAGTTCCTCGAAGCTCATACCCATATTGTTAGCGAGTTCTTGGATTTCTTCGTCCTTGTGTGGCACGAACTCATGGAGAGGTGGGTCGAGGAAACGGATAGTAACAGGTCTACCTGCCATAGCCTCATAGATACCTATGAAGTCTTCTCTTTGCATTGGCAAGAGTTTTGCGAGAGCCTTTCTTCTTGCTTCTTCGGTCTTAGACACTATCATCTCTCTTATTGCAGGGATTCTGTCTTCGGCGAAGAACATATGCTCGGTACGGCAAAGACCGATACCTTCTGCGCCAAACTTCACTGCAACTGCAGCGTCGGTTGGGTTGTCGGCGTTGGTTCTTACCTTGAGCGCTCTGTACTTGTCGGACCATTCCATAATTCTTGCGAAGTCACCGCTTACGCTAGCCTCTTCGGTCTCAATCTTGGTGCCGTAAACGTTACCCGTCGAGCCGTCCAAAGAGAGGTAATCTTCGGTGGTGTACTTGACGCCGTCTATGTACAAAATCTTGTTTTCTTCGTCAATCTTGAGGTTGGAGCAACCTGCAACGCAGCAAGCACCCATACCACGAGCAACTACGGCTGCGTGAGAGGTCATACCGCCACGAGCAGTCAAAACGCCTTGAGCGGCATACATACCTTCGATGTCCTCAGGAGAGGTCTCGAGTCTAACCAATACCACCTTTTCACCTGCGGCAGCTCTCTCAACTGCTTCTTCTGCGGTGAAGGAAATCTTACCGCAAGCAGCACCTGGGGAAGCAGGCAAGCCTGTAGCAATAGGCTTTGCGCTCTTCAATGCTTTTGCGTTGAATTGTGGGTGGAGCAATGCGTCGAGTTGTTTTGGTTCAATCTTGAGCAAAGCTTCTTTTTCGGTAATCATACCCTCGTCTACGAGGTCGCAAGCAATCTTGATAGCTGCTCTTGCGGTACGCTTACCGTTACGGGTTTGCAACATATAGAGTCTGCCCTCTTCGATGGTAAATTCCATATCTTGCATATCTTTATTTTCTTTTTCTAGTCTGTTGGCAATGGCAACGAACTGCTCGTATACGGCTTTGTTGGTTTGAGCCAAGTGGTCGATAGTCATTGGGGTACGGATACCTGCAACGACGTCCTCGCCTTGAGCGTTCATAAGATATTCGCCGTACAATCTCTTTTCGCCCGTCGAAGGGTCTCTGGTAAATGCAACGCCGGTACCGGAGGTCTCGCCCATGTTACCGAACACCATTGATTGTACGTTTACCGCGGTACCCCAGCTACCAGGGATATCGTTCATACGACGATATACGATAGCTCTTGGGTTGTTCCAGCTACGGAACACCGCCTTAACTGCTTCGATAAGTTGCACCTTAGGGTCTTGAGGGAATTCTTGACCTTGGTCTTCTTTGTAGAATTGCTTAAATTTAGCGATAAGCTCTTGCAAGTCCTCAGCGGTAAGCTCGGTGTCGAGTTTTACGCCCTTAGCCTCTTTTAGCTCGTCGATAATCTTTTCAAAAGACGACTTAGAAGAGCCCATAACTACGTCGGAGAACATTTGTATAAATCTTCTATAGCAGTCGTAAGCAAATCTTGGGTTGCCGGTCTTCTTGGCAAGACCTTTTACCGATACGTCGTTGAGTCCGAGATTAAGAATAGTGTCCATCATACCTGGCATTGATGCTCTTGCACCACTTCTTACCGATACGAGGAATGGATTTTCTTCGTCGCCGAACTTCTTACCTGCGTCAGCCTCAACCTTTGCCAACGCGTCGAAGATTTCTTCAACCACGCTGTCTACGATAGTTTCCCCGTCGTCGTAATACTTGGTGCACGCTTCGGTCGTTATCGTAAAGCCTTGTGGTACGGGCATACCCCAAGACGTCATCTTAGCAAGGTTTGCGCCTTTACCGCCGAACAACGCTTTGTTGTCTCCGTCTGCCTCTTTGAAAAGGTAAACATATTTTGCCATAATAGCCTCCTTATATATAATCATTGTTTTCTCTTTACGTATAGCTTTCTAGTCGTTTTACTATACAACTACATATTACAAGAAAACGAAACTTTTTTCAAGACTTATTTATATAATTTTTAATTAAATAGAAAAAATTGTAAAATTTCCTTTTACAATTTCATGAAATATGCTACAGATTGATTAACATCTCTAAAGAATTGAGCTTGACGCCAAACTCTCTTACGAATACGTGATAGGTAGACCTAAGGTCCTTTACGTCGCATTTATAACCCGATAATTCCAAGGTCTTTTTTAGGAATTCTCTCGCCACGTCCCCGCTATTCTCCACGCTACTTTTTAGGCTTTGCAAGGTCTGCAAACTATGTACGTACACCTCGTGGTCGTACTGCCCTTCCATTTGGGTCTTGTCCAACGTCTCCACCACCGTCATTGCCACGCAATACTTTTCTATGTCTTGGCTCATATCGAAGAAGCTGTCGTAGCAATCGCAACCTATCAAAGTAAATCTACCGTTTTTGACGGAAAAATTATAGTGACCAAAGCAAAGAGGAGAAGTGGCATATTTCAACTTTGCCTTAGGCGATTTACAGCCCTTGGCAACAGCAAAAATCTTGCCCTTCTCCGGTGCGTATAGGGTTAGCAACTTGTCGTTGTCTTTATAGTCGGTTGCTCTCAAACACAAGCAATCCGCATCAAAATATTCCATACGTCTCCTAATTTTGCGATTTTACATAGATTATTTGCATATTGCAACTACGATATTTGCACAATACATTTTATCGGTATCGAACGAACTTCGTTTCCAACGTCTTAGATAATTATATCTCAACCATTTCGTTTCTCGTATTCGAGGCGTCTTCCGGTCTAATTACACGGTTAATATTAAGAAATTTTTGATAAGATATATTAGCATATTTTATCGCTTATTCTCTTTGCTAATCGCGTTGTACATAAGATAATAATTGACTTGTCCCGTACTTTCAAACAACTTCCACAACGTGTCTTGTATATCCGACATAGTTCCTCCCCTTGTCTATGTTGTGAGCAAATAAGCAGAATATATACGCCAAGTTTCAATTATTTTTTTAGTTGTAGCAATTATCGTTGCACCGTGTGCTTTTTGCGATAGCAAAGATCGTGTTTTTTCGCTTTGGCAATCTCAAATATCAATATCATTGCGCCGTGTACGTTTTGCGCAAACAAAACAACAAAATAACTTCTCGATTTTAAGTATTTTGTCATTGCGTTGCGTGCATTGGCAATCTCGTGCGTTTTGTCATTGCGATATTGCGTAGACCAAGGATTTTTGTCATTCCGAGCATTACGTGTAAGGCGTGGGAATCTCATTCTTATAATAAGCCTCCTTTGTGCAAAGGGAGGTGGCTTGCCGTTTGGCAAGACGGAGGGATTGTTCCCTTATGTCATTGCGAAGCGTTTACAAACGCTGTGGCAATCTCAACCGCGCATAACGACGCATATCCGCTTACCCCCATTTGACGGTGGAGATAAGTTTATCATTTTCTTTGGGTGCGTAGATGCGAGTAAGGCAAGGAGTACGCGGATTTTGTGCAGGGAGCATACTCTTTGTATGTGACCAAACAAAAACGTAAGTTACGACGCAGTATTACGACGCATATACACTCCCAAAGCGAGGGGAGCGTACTATGAAAAGTACGTGACCGAACGCACCCGCAAACTCGACACAGTATTGCGAAGTATATCCGCCGTCAAATCAGATGTCTTTGACGTTGTACCCCATCAACCCCACCATACTAGCACTATCTCTCCAATTCTCTTTGACTTTGACGAAGAGGTTGAGATAGACTTTGGAGTCGACGAGTTTTTCGATATCTTGTCGAGCCATGGTAGATATTTTCTTTATCATTGAGCCGCCCTTACCTATGACGATAGACTTATGAGCTTGCTTTTCGCAGACTATATCGGCGTCGATGCTCACTAGTCCGTCTTCACGCACCTCGTATCTATTGACGGCTACGCAAATGCCGTACGGGATTTCGTCGCCGAGCAAGCGCAACGCCTTTTCTCTCACTATCTCCCCTACCATAAATCTAATAGTCTTGTCGGTATAAGAATCGGTATCGTAATACGCCACGCCCTCAGGCAATGTTTCAACCAACTCTCTCATCAACATGTCGCAATTTTTGCCCGTCAACGCGCTGACGGGAATAATAGCTTTGACGCCTTGTAGGTCTTTGAGGCTGTCAATCTTTTGTGCGATTGCTTCGGGCTTAACCTCGTCGCACTTGTTGATAACGATAAATAGAGGTATCCCGCTACTAGCAAACTTATTGATATATTGCATATCGACGTCGTCGATTTTTTTACTGCACGCAAGCACGTAGATATAGGCGTCCACGCCTTCCACCGCACTACCCACCGACTTCATCATATATTCGCTGAGCGCGTTTTTCGGTGTATGAATACCGGGGCAATCGGCGAGTACGACTTGATATCCGTCGCCGTTAGCTATGCCCAAAATTTTATCTCGAGTGGTTTGCGGTTTCCAACTTACGATAGACACCTTTTCTCCCACCAAAGTATTGATTAGAGTGGACTTGCCCACGTTAGGCTTACCCACTACAGATACGAATCCCGATTTCATTTTATCCTCTCACTATTCCCAAACTATTCAAAATTTCTTCTTCGTGCTTTCTCATCTCGGCCTTATCTTCTTCTTGTATATGGTCAAAGCCGAGCAAGTGCAACAAGCCGTGCAACACCAGATACCCGCACTCTCTTTCGTAGCTGTGACCGTATTCTTCCGCTTGCTCTTTTGCACGCTTTTCGCACAGCAACAATTCCCCCAGCATCACGTTGCCCGTATCGGGGTTTATATCGTCCAAATGCTCGTCTTTGCTAAAAGGCAACGGGTGATTTAGAGTGGGAAAACTCAATACGTCTGTCACTTTTTCGATTTGGCGAGTAGTTTTGTTGACATCTTTGATAGTGTCCTCGTCGACTATACTTATCTCAACTTCCACGTCGTCGGGCATACCGAAATGCTTTAGCGTAGCATAAAAAATCTTATCTACGAAACTCTTGTCAATATTCGAATTGACCTCGTCGTACAATTCTATCGGCATTATCTTCTGTCCTTAGCTTTGTTGTAATCTATACGCTTGTGCAACATCGTTGGAATGATATTGCATATAGTTTGTTTGATGACCACCATATCGTGTATGGTGAGGTCGCAGTTGTCGAACTGACCATCCAACATTTTGTCCTTGATGATACCGCCTATCATCTCGTCGAGTTCCTCTTCCGAGTTAGGCGCTTTGCTTCTTATCATTGCCTCGCACACGTCGCAAATCATAATGATAGCGCTATATTTGGTGGTAGGCAAGTCGCTGTCGTAGCGGTATTCGTCCATATCGAGTTCGCCCTCGGTGATGACCTTGGCTTTGAGATAGAAGTACATCACAGGGCTATCGCCGTGGTGCTCGCCCGCCGCCTTGATGACTTCGTTAGGCATACGGTACTCTTTGAGTATCTCCGTACCGTCGGCAACGTGGCGCGTAATCATGCTTGCGCTCACTTCGGGTATCAGCTCGTCGTGAGGATTGTATCCGTCCATCTGGTTTTCTACGAAAAAGCGTGGATTTTTTATTTTGCCGATATCATGGAAGTATGCGCACGCTCTTGCCATAAATGGATTGAGTCCAATGGCGATAGCGCAGTTTTCAGCCAGGTTGGCAACTATCATCGAGTGGTTGAAGGTACCCGAAGCTTCCTCTCTCAATCTCTTGAGCAGAGGCTGATTGAAAGAACAGAGCTCCGCCAATTTAAAGTCCGTCCAAATGCGGAATATCGACTCGTATATAGGCAACGTTATCGTAAAGGAAGCAATGCTAATCATATTGCCGACAAAAGCTTCCAAAGCCAATTCTATCGAGGCTTTTGCATAACTTAGACCTTGCACCAAGCCTAGCAAAAAGGTAAGAGGTATCATAGCTATGGCAATGAGAATAGTGCCCCACGTCAATCTAAATCGTGTGTATCTGCGCCTTATCAAGAATATCATAAATATTCCCGTCAAAGCAGACGAAAACAACGAAATTATCGTTCCCAAATCCACTCCGCCGTTGACCATAGCGCACAAAAGCAACGAGCCGACGGTAGTGGTAAAGGTGCACATAAGCCCCAGCCTTTGTCTCAGCATCATAGTGATAATCAAAGAGCTAAATGCTATAGGCATAGAGCCCGGCATACCGAATGCAAAGACGGTGCAGCTAGCCAAAATATTCAAAAACAGCGTCGGCAAAATAATCAAATTGCCTTTGAGCACACTGCACTCGATATCCTTATCCTTATTGAGGATATATCTTGCGTATACCATCGTGGCAAAGTAGCATACGAATATCCCCACCGCCACGGGCAGTACCGTCGACGCCTTTGCCATAGCGGTAATATCTTTGAGCAAAATTGCCGTACCAATCGCCGCGGTAAACAGCGCCAAAACGATATATACCGCAATATAAGCTACGACAATCCACCTTTCTTTTTGTTTTTCTTCCGTCATTCAATTCTCCTTAGTTTTTCCGTGTTTTTCATACGCGTTGACGATAGCTTGCACCAACGGGTGTCTTACGATATCTTTAGAAGTCAAGTTGACAACTGCTATACCCTTGACGCCTTGCAGAATAGATACGGCTTCTACGAGTCCGCTCGCCTTGTTGTTAGGCAAGTCTATCTGGGTTGCGTCGCCCGTAACGACTATTTTACTACCCTCGCCCATACGGGTAAGGAACATTTTCATTTGTTCGCTCGTGGTATTTTGCGCTTCGTCGAGAATGATAAAAGCGCCCGACAGAGTTCTACCTCTCATATACGCGAGCGGAGCAATCTCGATGACGCCCTTTTCCATCAGTTTGTTGTAGGTTTCTAGACCAAACATCTCTTGCAAGGCGTCGTATAGAGGTCTAAGATACGGGTCTACCTTAGCTCCCAAATCACCCGGCAAAAATCCCAATTTCTCTCCCGCTTCCACGGCAGGACGGGTAAGGATAATCTTGTCTACGAGTTTATTTTTGAACGCAACCACTGCCAAAGCCACGGCAAGATACGTCTTGCCCGTACCCGCAGGACCCACGCCGAATACGATAGGATTGTCGTTGATAGCCTTGACGTAGGCAGCTTGTCCATAGGTCTTGCATTTTATAGGTTTGCCCTTGATAGTCATTGCGACGGTGCGAGTCAGCTCGTCAAACTTATCACTGTCGCCCGCGTCAATCATATCGGTGACAAAATCAATGAAGTTGCGATTGATATTGTTGCTATGAGCCTTGCTCAACAAGGTTTCTATCACTTCGGCAGCTCTCTCAATACTCTCTTGCTCCCCCGTAATCGTCAAATTGCTTCCAAATAGCCTGATACCTACCCCAAACTTTTCACGCATGTATTCGAGGTTTTCATCTCTCACGCCGCATAGCGCCATCGTATCTTGCAAATCTTGCAATTCTAATGTCTTTTCGATAATCATTCCTCCCCATACCACACGGGTATTTCTAATTCATAGTATATATCTATTATATATAAATTGTCTAGTCTTTTTTCAAAATTCCAACTTTCGACGACCTTCCACCCCTCTTCAAACTGTGACTGCATATCAATTTTTGCACTGCTTATACGGCTGTCGATATAATCTCTATCCACGGTCTTTTCCACGGCTGTAGTTTCGTAGAATATAATCTTTTCTAGGTCGATTTTTATTATATCGCCCGTACTTTTTCGCTCGGTTTGCATCTCGAAATTTTCAAAAGGAACTTGCTTTTTGCTCTTCCAAGTCAGCCCTCCAATCTTCACTTGATTGGCTATCATACTATTGCCCGTCCTCTCCATAGCGATATATTTGTCGGGCAAAACCAGTCTACTACTCTTCCACACCTTGCCGTAGACGACTCCCTTGGCTTCGACGGGCTGTTTGACGTTTTGAGGATCGGCGGGGTCTTTGAGGTCGATATAACCGTCTATGAGCTTTTGTCCCTTGACCACTCTATCGCCCTCTTTGACTAGTGCGCTGCCGCTCTCGACGAAGATTTTGGTTATCACGCAATCGTACCTAGCGAATATTGCGTTGTATTGCACCTCGTCTTGCATAGGCTTGTGGGCTTGCTTGACGCTTACGATAAGTCTACTTCCCTTTAGCTCCACGTCGGCGTAGGCGGCGTAAGAGGTATTCGACAATATCGCTTGCTTGAGAGCGTTGGTATCGACCTTCGATTTGAGGAAAGCCCCTTGATAGCCTTGCTCTACCAATATGCTTTGCACTTGTTTTTTTAGTTGCGCGTCGTCGCTCACCACGTCCACAGAGTAGCAAAATCTACTTGCGACGAAAATCGCCACAACTACCAAAATCCACGAAAAACTCGATACAAGGTGCTCTTTTACAATTTTTTTCCAAGATTTTTTGCGCCTTATCGAGGCTACTCTATATGCTCTTTTTTTGCTATCGAGTAGCTCTATGCACCTATTGACGTCGTCACCGTACACGACGAAAATTAGTTCCTCTTGCTCTATCCTTGCGTCGAATACGGCAATCTTTTTTTCTCTCAACTGGTTGATGAGTCTATAGCAATTGAGTCTATCCGTACATATCACGGCACGCTCTCTCATTTGCTCACCTCAAACCTTTCGATATTGCCCTTGATGACGATATCGTTGATGCTACATTCCACCACAGATAGGTTGTTACCAACGATACTGAGTATTTTTTTGTTAACTCGCACCTTGACGTTTTGGGGATTATAAGCCACTATACCGCTATGTCCCTCTACCAAAGCGAGGTTGTCGTATACGGTAATTTTTCTATTGAGCACCTCTTCCCCGAGGGTCTTGGACACCAATGCACACAATTCTTCTTTATAAGCCATATTCAAGTATATGCCTGATTGCTTGCGTATTTGCTCTATATCTTCTTGTCGAGTGATTATTTCGTTATATCGCTATAATAGCTCTTCCAACGTCATTGTGAGCCTCAATCTCAACAATCAAAAAGACAACCCGATTGGTTGCCTTTTGATATCGTTTGTCGTGTCTGGTAATATTATTCCTCGATGTCGCCTGCATTAGGCTTAGTCTTCATTTCCTTGCTCTTTAGATTGCCGAAGATATCGTCTACGTTGGGCGTAACGTCGTCGTTGTTCTCTACTACGGGGGCAAAGTCCTCAATAGGCGGTGCTACTAATTCCTCGTTCAGAGGCACGTAATCATATTGATAGGTTTGCTCTTCTCCGTTAGGGGCGTTGACTTGTTCCATTTTTTTGCCTTGCTTGTCCACGCTGTCTTTTGGTCTATGTACGGCGTTGAATACAGGTATAAAGTTGGTCATAGCCTTTTCCCACTTAAAGTCTATATCGCCGATAGTTCCGTTTCTGTGTTTAGCTATTTTCAAGGTTATTGGCGTTGCGTCGCTATTGCTCAAATCGAAGTCGCCGTCCATAAGGAAAAATACCATATCGGCGTCTTGCTCTATTGCGCCCGATTCTCTCAAGTCGGCAAGCATAGGAGTCTTATCGTCTCTCTTTTCGATATCACGCGACATTTGCGATAGGACTATTACAGGGCACTTGAGCTCCTTAGCCATAATCTTCATCAATCGCGACATATCGGCAACTTGTTGCTGCTTGCTTAGCAACGGGTGGGAGCTCGTTATCAACTGCAAGTAGTCGACGACTACCAAGTCAATTCTACCCTTTTGCGATTTTAGGCGCCTACACTTGGACATAATTTGCTCTGCGGTTATCGAAGCGCTGTCGTCGATATACACCTCGCTGTCGTTGAGCACCTTGGTCGACGTCCATACCGCGTCCATTTGGTTTTTGTCCTGTTCACCTCTTTGCAGAGTTCTCGAATCTATCCTCGCTATGTTGGATATGAGTCTTTGCACCAATTCGCCCTTGCTCATCTCTAAGTTGAATATCGCCAGCACCTTTTCGGGTCCCGATTTGACGATATTGGCAACGATATTCATACAAAACGAGGTCTTACCGCAACCCGGACGAGCAGCCAAAATAATAAGTTGTCCCGGTCTAAATCCACCCGTGATTTGATCTAGGTTGGACAACCCTACTCTCAGCGTACCCAAGTCTTCTTTGTCGGGCGAATTGTATCTTTCGCTCAATTCTTTGAGTACGTCCACGGTAATGCCCGCGATATGCTCTAGCTCCGACGTATCTTTTTCTTGCGCGATATTGTATATGAGATTTTCGGCTACCGCAAGCACGTTTTCGGCGTCCTCTTCCGAGTGCGCGTGGTATATAATGCTATTACAGTTGCGTATAATTCTACGCAAAAGCGAGTTGTTTTTGACGATACCCACGTAATATTCGTAGTTGGCGGTAGTAGGAATGGCGTCTATGAGTTGCGTCAACATAGACATTCCGCCCACCTTTTTCAGTTTGCCTTTTTTGGTCAAAATTTCCGTCAAAGACACCACGTCCATAGGAACGTTGCGCTTGTTGAGTTCCGTCAACTGTTCAAATATTTCTTGGTGAGCCTCGAGATAAAAGTCCTCTTTTTGTAGATTAGGCACTATCTCTATAGCAACCTCGTTGTCGGACAAAATCGCGCCCAACACGGCTTGTTCTGCGTCCAAGTTGTGTGGTACGACTTTCATTATCTCTCTTATTTCTTCTTTAGTCTTTTTTTTGTCGTCCATAATATCCTCGCCATATAATTATATAGTTTTATCTCTCTGCCGTCAATACAAAATTATATTTTCAATCGCAAGCTTTCAGCTCGGCTAGCGTCTCTTCAAAGACTCTCATAGCCTTTTTATACGGCTCGTCGGTAGTAAGGTCTACGCCCGCAAGCTTGAGAATTTCTACAGGCGGCATACTTCCGCCCGCGCTCAAAAATTTTTTATACTTGTCAACGGCTTGTTGTCCCATGTTGAGGATATCGTCCGCTATGCACACCGCGCTGATGAGCCCCGTGGCGTACTTGTAGACGTAAAAGCTTCTATAAAAGTGAGGTATTCTCGCCCACTCATATCTGATGAGGTCGTCTTGGACGACCTTTCCTTGTCCGTAGTACTTGTTATTGAGCTGATAATACACGTCGCTCAAGCTCTGAGGTGTGAGAGCCTCGCCATTTTGTGCCATTTCGTGCGCCTTAGCTTCGAACTCGGCAAACTGAGTTTGTCTAAATACGGTGGTACGGAACATATCCAAAAGATATGACAACAGGTACTTTTTGTCCTCGCCCTCAGCCGTCTTGAGCATACTTTTGAGCAGTAGCGTTTCGTTGACGGTAGAGGCAACTTCCGCTACGAAAATCTCGTATCCCGCCTTGCTGTAAGGTTGATTGAGATTGCTATAATAGCTGTGCATAGCGTGTCCCAACTCGTGCGCTATGGTAAAGACGTCGTGTATAGTGCCGTTGTAGTTGAGTAGGACGTAAGGGTGAGTGCCGTAGCTACCCCAGCTGTAGGCACCGCTCCTCTTGCCCTTGTTCTCGTACACGTCTATCCAACCTTGCTCAAAGGCGGTATCCAAAAGACGGGCGTACTCTTCCCCCAAAGGCTTCAAACCCTCTTTGACTATCTTCTTTGCCTCGTCGTAGTCGGTGTTTTCGGCTTGGCACTCGAATATCGCGGTATGCAAATCGTACATATGCAGTTGCTCGTAGCCGAGCTTTTGGCGACGATATTCCATATACTCGTGTAGCAAAGGCAAGGCTTCGTCGATACACTCAACCAACTTTTTGTACACGGTAGGCGTAACGTTCTCGCCGTCCATAGCCATCTGCAAAGCGCCGTCATACTTACGCACCTTGGCAAAGAAGTTGTTTTTCTTTACGTTACCGCTATACAGCGTCGCCACGGTGTTTATCATACTCTTATACGCGCCGAACATACTCTCAAACGCCTTGCGTCTATCCTCTCTGTCGCCGGATTGCAGATATACGCCGTACAAGCCGTGAGACAATTTTACGGTATTGCCCTCGCTGTCAACGAATGGCTCGAACTTGATATCGGCGTTGTCGAACATCTCAAAGGCGTCGTGGAACAATCCTGAAAAGCTTTTGACCTCAGCCAGCAATTTTTCTTCGCCGTCGCTTAGCGTTCTTTCCTTGAACCTGGCAATCTCTTTGAGCTCGTAGTCAAAGTCGGCAAACTCGGGACGAGTGGACAAGTCCTCCAAAAACTCTTTGCTATTGGCGGACAACTCTACTTTGACGAAGGAATATATCGAACCCAACTCTACCGCTAGATTGTCAATCTTGTCGGTCATCTCTTGATATTTGGTGACGCTGACGTCTTGGTCCTTGCGCATGCGTGCATAGACGTAGAGCTTAGATATTTCACAGTCGTACTCGGCGTTCTCTTGCAAAAAGGCAAGTATATCTTCCGCGTTATTCAGCTTTCCTCTATACTTTTCGAGGTCGCGCTTGGTGGCGTACATATTAGCAAAAGATTTTTCCCATTCTTCATCGGTGGCGTACATGTCCTCGAGTTTCCACTTAAACTTATCTTCCACGTCTTTTCTGAGTTTTGTTTCCATATCTGCCTCCATAGATTTTTTAAGTGGCAGGTCGTGCCACTTAAAGAGTTTTTGTCGTCTAAAACGACTTGATTAGCATTTAGTATGCGTATTATTGCAGTTGCAACTTCATGTCGCCGTCCTTTATCCAGCCTACCTTGCGTAGCAATTCGCTGACGCCCCAACTGATGAGAGCAGGCAAAACGAACATAAGTAGGACGATACCCAGCCACATTTTCCACGTTGCTATTGCGCCCGAACTTGCCTCTATCACACCGAATACGCCCACTAGTCCGCTCGTACCCATGCCACCACCGCTGGCGTTGCATCTAAGCTGGAACAGACACGTCGCCATAGGTCCGCATATCGCGCTGGCAACTATCGGCGGAATAAAGGTCTTAGGATTGCGCATTATGTTAGGTATTTGGAGCATAGACGTGCCGAGTCCTTGCGCTATGAGCCCCGAAACCTTGTTTTCTCTATAGCTTGCCACGGCAAAGCCCACCATTTGGCAAGCGCAACCTACTACCGCCGCACCGCCCGCAAGAAGCATAGTGTCGGAAGTGTTGCCCGCCGCCAACGCTATCCATATAGCCGCGCTCGACGTAGGCATCGTGAGCAGTACGCCCATTACTACGGCGATGACTATACCCATCAAGAAAGGTACCGCACCCGTAGACACTTCGACGAACTTGCCTATCATTGCTATGAGCCATATCGCAGGGATTGCAACGAAAGTCGTCACGAAAGCAAGAGCAAGCACGCCGATTGGCACCAACAATATGTCGAGTTTGGTCTTACCCGCGTACAACGAAACGATTTCTAAGGCAAACAACGTAGCCACGTACGCGCCTATAGGGTTGCCGGGAGCGCCCAGCTTGACGGCAGTCAACGACTGAGCCAATGCCATAAGCGAAAAACCTTGGTCGCTGATTGCGATTTTGTACGCCGCGTCGGGCAAAAATGCACCTATAAAGCCGGCAGCCGCACACGCAAACATAACTAGATTAGACGCTTTGAGGTATCTTGCAATGCCTACGCCTATACCCGCGCCCATCATAGTGCTAGCCATAGAGCCGATAAGCACCATCAATGCGCCTACGCCCTTATCTACGCCTATCAGCTTGCCTATCTGGGTAAAAATCGTACCCGCAATCAGCGTGACGAATAAGCCTTGCGCCATACCGCTGAATGCGTCGATAAACCATCTTTTGCTCAGCCTCTTGACTGTTGTCCACGCCTTGTTTTCCTGCTTAGGCGTTGGTTGTTGTGGGGTTGAATCTACTACTTCCACTTGGGCAGGTTGTTGAATACTCTTGTCAACAATTGACTTGTTTTGACTCTCGTCCATAGTCGTCCTCCCAAATTTTATACTTTTTATATTATAAATAAACTCCCCCGCCTTGTCAAATATATCAGGGGTGATACGGAGATGCATTGAGTTAGACGATATATGCAACTACCTATTTTTATCATCATTTTTTGAAAAATAATCTGAGTGCCCACAAAAGGTAATTATCATTTATTGCTCCCAATAGGTAAGTATACTTATATATTGTCACACAACAATAAGACCATAGCAATTTATAGGGAAGTATACATTTTTATATTTTCTGTCAAAAGTATAAATGACTATGGAAGTATTCTTCCCTATCCATTACCTCATTTTGTTATTTGTTACTATAGCACTATCTCTCACGTCATAGGTACAAGCAATGCAAGGAGAGTGAGGATAGCGTGAGGGAGCATACTATATCGTATGTGACCGAGCGCATACACAGTATGGTGCCGTAGATATGGCGTGAGAGTGTGCCGTAGATTTACTAATCGGGTCGTAGATAGGGAGCGAGTCCAAGTGACAGCGAGCGACTGGGGAGTACGACTAAATCTCGGCAAGATTATATATATTCTTTTGTCTCTTTATTGCGTACGCGTATGTTTTGTATGCCCCACCCCACTTGTGGTCTACGTATGCAATAACGATATCCGCTTTGTCCACCATCCATTGATTTCGCTTTACTATTGCACTTCTCAACGGCACGTTTTCGATTGGCGGATAGATGCTCTCATCATATCTTTTTTCTACGTTGATTTTTCCTAAATACGGCGTAACGTATATTAGTTTTGACTTGGGGTGGCTTTGCTTAAACTTGTATGAACATTCCAAAGCCAATTTATCAAAACCGCCGTACCCGCCAAGATAAAAGATTGCGTCTTCACCCTTCGTCAATTCATTTATTACCTTCAACAATCTATTTTCATCATCTTGATTTGAAAAACACTTTGAGTGCCCGCAAAAAGTAATTATCATTTATTGCTCCTAATAGGTAAGTATACTTACATATTATAGCATATCGATGAGTGCCTATCAACCATAGGGATGTATACATTCTTATATTTTTTAACCAAAAGTATATAATGACTATGGAAGTATTCTTCCGTAAAATATTTTGGAGGTAAATCGTGACCGTA
>JBJETT010000006.1:0-39557 GCA_051883455.1 Christensenellales bacterium
GTTGACGACGTAGCTGATGAGTCTGCCGTTGGCTCTGTCAATGACGACTTTGCCGTTGTTGAACATAACCTTAAACAAGCCGTTCTCCTCTATGCAAGCCACTTCGCCCTTAGACCTCTCCACGCCTTGCGACAAAAATTGACACAAGATGAGTTGTTCTTTAGCCACTTGTTTGCCGCTGTCTTTGCTGACGTAGATAAAGTTGATAAAGCAATCCTTGGTGGTGTCGATTGCAGGGTGCTTGAGCGTAACTACGTAGTCGGAAGCAGGTGGAATAATGCCGTCTATCTTGCCCTTGGCAAGCACTTCGCCGTTGCATAAATATTCCCAACTTATATCGAGGTTGGACGAGTCGGCAAAGTAGTTGGTGTTGGTGAGAATGTAGCGGTTGTTGGACACGTAGCTAGCCCTGATAGGTCTATAAACCGACTGCATTTCGTATGCGCCCGTAGATAGCTCTCTATCGGGATAAACCAAACCGTCTACGCAAAAATTGCCGTCGTGCACGTACTCGCCGTGGTCTCCACCGTAGGTATAAGTGCCGTCCTCACGCATAACGGCGTGGTCAGCCCATTCCCATATACAACCGCCCATCGCGTTAGGCGACTTGTAGAAGATTTCCCAATATTTCTCTAGTCCGCCGGGACCTACGCCCATTGCGTGCGCGTACTCGCACAAGAAGAAAGGCGCGCGATAATATTTCTTAGGAAGCTTGCCTTCCACGTACTTTTCACATTTGTAAGTGGAGGTGTACATCTCCGACACGACGTCGTAAGCCCACCTTCTCGTCCTGCATACGCCCTCGTAATGAATAGGCACTGACGGATCGATTTGCTTTAGATTGTCGTAGCAATAGTCTTGACACTTGTATCCGCCTGCCTCGTTGCCAAGCGACCACATAGTGACGCACGCGTTGTTGCGGTCGCGCATGTACATAGAATAGACTCTATCCCAAAAATGTTCCTTCCACTTGAGGTTGTTGCTAATGCGATTAGGTCTAGGCAAGTTGGTAGCATAAGTACCGTGAGTCTCTATATCCGCCTCGTCTATGACGTAAAAACCAAGATAATTGGCCATTTTGAGCATAATAGGGTCAGGCGGATAGTGCGACGTCCTTATTGCGTTGACGTTGAGATGCTTCATCAAAGTAAGGTCTGTCAAATAGTTGTCCACACTCATTACCCAGCCTGTCTTAGGATTGGTATCGTGGTGGTTGACACCCTTGATTTTGATAGGCTTGTCGTTGAAGTAGAAGACACTACCCGACACGTTGATTTCTCTAAGACCTATCTCTTGCCTTAGAGCAAATACGCTCTTGGTGCCCTTCTTGATATAAATATATAGCGTGTATAGATAAGGCTTTTCCGCCGACCAAGTCTTGGCGTTGTTGACGCCCAGCATAGTCTTGTCGCCTTGATTGCGATGAATGAGTCTGTTGCCGTCGTAAAGCTCGTAATATATCTCGGCTTTTTCTTCGAGATTGCCGTTGCACTCAACCTCAATCAGCCAGTTGCCGAGGTCGAGCTTTTTGGTCTTGACGCCAAAGTCGTAGATGTAGTTTTTGTCATAATTGGTGATATAAACGTCACGGAATATGCCGTTGTTGCGGAACATATCCTGGCACTCGAGGTAAGTGCCGTTGCACCACTTGTACACGATAGCGACTATCTCGTTAGGTCCGTCGATAACTTCATCCGTGATGTCAAATTCGGCGGTGTTGTGCGAGCCCTCGCTGTAGCCTACGAACCTACCGTTGACGTATACTTGAATAGCCGAAGCAACACCCAAAAAAGTGAGAATATGTCTTGCCGACCTCACCATACGAAACTGCTTGCGATATAGCCCTACGCTGTTGTAAACCTTGACGGGCGCGGACGCGTTGATAGGGGTGTTGAGTCCCATAACTCCCTCGCTTGCGGGAACGTAAGGCGGATTGCAGTCGAATTGGTAACGAGTGTTGACGTAAAAAGGTTGTTCGTAACCCGAAAACTGCCAGCACGCAGGCACTTTGATAGAGTCAAACGGATAGTCGTAAGTATCAACGCTACTAGGCATATCGTCTAACTTAGCAAAATACTTGAAATCCCACTTGCCGTTGAGCATAGTAATCATCTTGGAAGAATACCTCTCGTCAAGATAAGACTCGCATCCTTTGCACTCGTCTAACGAGGCAAAAGGCACGAAATATGCGCGTGGCTGCAACCTATTGCGCTGTATACAATCAAAATCGTTGTAGTTGTCGTGTTGAAAAAAATATCTCATATTACTCTCAAAACCTCTAAAACATATTATAACATTATAATATCGTTTTTGCAACAAAGTTATTACAAAAACGCGTGTGCATAATAAGAAGCATTATAATAAAATACAATTATTATAAAATTATCCTTTATTGGAGAGAAAAATATGCTTGCATCGCAGATGTAGTCGCAGCTCAAAGGATATTATGGGATTGTCAACCCTTCCACCACTCCGTGGTTTTCTCACGGTGTAGATGCGAGCAAGACAAGGAGAGTGAGGACAGCGTGAGGGAGCATACTTATCTCAATACATAATTAGACGCTATACTATAATACTCTCACGGCATAGGTGCGAGTTAGGCGAGGAAAGCGGTGATTTTATCGAAGCGAGCGTACTATAGCGTACGTGAGTGAGAAAAATTGCCGCTTGACAATGCATAACGAAGTAAATATGCCGTGAGACACCCCCTTTGCACAAAGGAGCCTTTTGAATAGGATTGAGATTGCCGCAGCCTAACGGCTTTCCAATGACAATATTACTTGGTCTACGCTCCACCGCAATGATATTATAGTTGAAAATTGTCATCTAATAAGTGAAAATATTAAGTTGTCAAGGTGCAAATATCGTAGCCTATAAGCTAGATAACTATATGGATAAATATACATAATATTGCATAAATATCCTATACTCTATATTGGCCGAACAAAGCTAAAATGCATGGCCGGTAGTTTGTTCCAAGCATTCAATAACCTTTGGGCGCCGATTGGGCTATGCCTACACGTCCATACCAAAAGACTATGCAAAAAGCAATTTTGGCAACCTGTATTGATTTATTAGAGGTTTTGTCATCTCATAGCATACTTGCGTGACGACAATATATTAGGCAAAACAAAGATTGCGACGGGTTTCGTCGCAATCTCAATGATTGTATATGTATCGTCAAAGCTATATTATTATTGATTAAGCAAGGTCTTTTCGATTATATCCACGCTATCCAAGACGAATTTTATGCAAGGTCTAACGGCGTAATATTCCTCATCTCTCACTTGTGGAACGTAACCTTCCGTGAGGTTTTTGACGTCTTTGAGTAGCATAGCGCAGTTGTCGCTACCGTTGCGTTCCTTAAACTCTTGGTCGAGCATTTGAACGATTTTGTACACGTCGCCTTTGTTCTTAGCAATCTCCTCTTGATTGCCGTGTAATAGTCCTGCAACGATACCCATAGCGCTCACTGCTCCACATAGGTTGCGCGTTCTACCAAAACCTCCACCAAAAGCAACGGCGACTTGCAAAAGCGTATCCTTGTCGAGTGGCAATACGTCTTCAAAGCTTGCCACTACCGATTGGGCGCAGTTGTAGCCTTGCTTGAAATAATCGTAAGCTAGTTGTTTTCTATCTATCATAGTCGTCTCCTTTTTTCGTCTATATAACGTTGTAATTTTTGCAATTTTTCACCATTCATCGGGGGCGTGGATTTGAGCGGATTGGATATCCCCAATCGGGTGTATTTGTCAAAACCCATAGTGTGAAAGCCGAGAAGCTCATACTTTTCTACACAGCTCCACCTTGACGCCACCTTGAGATACTCGTCCATATCTTGAACGGTATCGTTGATATTAGGCACAATCACAGTGCGAAGCCACGTGCGTTTGCCAATATGGTTGCAGTAATCGCCAAAGGCTAGCACCTTAGCCATCTCCCCCGCAGTATACTTGCGATAGGACTCGCTATCGTGCATTTTTAGGTCAAGAATTATGAGTTCGGCACCGTTGACAGCCTCTTTGACGTATTCGTCGAGTTGTACCGCTCCCGACGTATCGAGGGCGTATTCGATGCCGTTTTGGGTGAGGAGCTTGCCACAGCACGCTACAAACTCAGCTTGCAGTAGCGGCTCTCCTCCGCTGAACGTGACTCCGCCGTCCACACCGAAATAAGGCTTGTATCTACCTATTTTGTCGCAAAGCTGCCTCGCAGTATATTGCGTGTAACTGCCACTATTAGCCCAAGTATCGGGGTTGTGACAATACACGCATCTAAGCGGACAACCCACGAGGAAAACGCCGTATCTAACGCCGTCTCCGTCTAGGGTTGCCAAGCTTTCCAGAGAATGAACTTTTCCGATTACTTCACAGTTGTTCATGGAAAGTACGTGCGATGACCTCTTTCTTTTGCTCGGTGCTGAGCTTGTTGAAGTTGACTGCATATCCGCTGACCCTTATGGTAAGATTAGGATATTTGTCAGGGTGCTCCATTGCGTCGATGAGTTTCTCTCTATTGAGCGCGTTGACGTTGAGGTGGTGAGCCTTTTGAGCAAAGTAGCCGTCGAGAATGGTCGTCAACTTGGCTATTCTCTCGTCAAGCGTTTTGCCGAGCGTAGTCGGCGTAAAGCTAAAGGTGTTGCTTATGCCGTCTTGGCAACAATCGTAATTGATTTTTGCCACCGAATTGAGGCTAGCCAAAGCTCCGCAACTATCTCTTCTGTGCATTGGGTTTGCTCCCGGTGCAAAAGGCTCTCCGCGACGTCTGCCGTCAGGGGTGTTGCCCGTCTTCTTGCCGTACACCACGTTGGACGTGATAGTGAGAATGGACAAGGTATGCTTAGCGTTGCGGTGGGTCGGATGCTTGCAAAGTTGCTCGTAGAAGTATTCCGTTATCCACTTGGCAATATCGTCTACTCTATCGTCGTCGTTGCCGTACTTAGGGAAATCGCCCTCTATCTCAAAGTCGGTAACCAGTCCTCTATCGTCCTTGATTGCCTTGACCTTGGCGTATTTAATTGCGCTGAGGCTGTCGGCAAGCACGCTGAGTCCGCAAATACCAAACGCCATAAGTCTCTCTACGTCGGTGTCGTGAAGCGACATCATTAGACGCTCGTAGGCGTATTTGTCGTGCATATAGTGTATCACGTTGAGGGTATTGACGTACAAGCCCGCCATCCAATCGCAATACTTTTTGTAAGCCTCGATAACGCTGTCGTAATCGAGCAAACCTTCGTCGAAGATTTTGCCTTGAGGTCCGATTTGTTCGCCGTAAATCTCGTCCTTACCGCCGTTGAGCGCCATAAGCAAAACTTTGGCAAGGTTGCATCTCGCGCCGAAGTATTGCATTTGCTTACCAACCTTCATTGCCGACACGCAACAAGCTATGGCATAATCGTCGCCAAAGTCCTTGCGCATTACGTCGTCGTTTTCGTATTGAATACTGTCGGTCTCGATAGAAACCTTGGCACAGAAGTCCTTGAAGCCTTGTGGGAGCTTTTGAGCCCACAATACGGTGATGTTAGGCTCTGCGCTGCAACCGAGGTTGTAGAGCGTGTTGAGTACTCTAAAAGACGTCTTGGTGACCATGTGACGTCCGTCCGAGCACATTCCGCCCTCGGAAGTCGTAACCCAAACGGGGTCGCCAGCAAAGAGCTCGTTGTATTCCGGCGTGCGAAGGTGACGAACGAGTCTTAGCTTGATGACGAAGTCGTCGATAATCTCTTGTGCCCTTGCCTCGTCCATCAAGCCCGCCTTGATATCTCTCTCGAAGTAGATATCCAAAAAGGTGCTAATTCTACCAATAGAGTTGGCTGCGCCGTTTTGCTCCTTTACTGCGCCCAGATAGCCGAGATATAGCCATTGAACCGCCTCTACGGCATTGGTAGCGGGCTTGGATATATCACAGCCGTACAGTTTGCCCATTTCGATGAGCTGAGCCATAAAGTCAAGCTGTTTGGTAACGTCCTCAATGAGTTGGATATTGTCATCGGTCATTGGCTTTTGCCACAACTTTTTTCTATCCTTTTTCTTCTGCTCGATAAGGTAATCCATACCGTAGAGTGGGATACGGCGATAGTCGCCGATAATTCTACCACGAGAATATGCGTCGGGAAGTCCCGTTATTACACCCACGTGTCTTGCCTTGCGCATAGTGTCAGTGTATGCTCTAAATACGCCGTCGTTGTGCGTGGTGCGATAGCGGAATTCGTCCCTAATCTTATCGGACATCTCGTAGCCATAAGCCTCGCAAGCCTTTTCACCCATACGTTTGCCCGAGAATGGATTGACTGCTCGCTTGAGGGGTGCGTCGGTCTGAAGTCCGACGATTATCTCTTGATCCTTGTCAATATATCCCGCCTTGTAGGTGAGAATAGAAGAAACATTCTCGGTGTCAATGTCGTACACTCCACCCCTGCGTTGCTCTTCCGTCAGTAAGCCGTTGACCTTGTCATTGAGCTTGCGAGTACGTTCCGTCGCCCCTGCCAAAAAACTTGCGTCTCCGTCGTATGGCGTGTAGTTGAGCCTGATAAAGTCGGCAACGTCAATTTCGTTGTTCCAGTTGCCTAAAACAAATCCTTGATATGCGTCCATAATACCTCCAAAAACATAAAAATAGTCTGAACATAAATGCCCAGACGGTCGACAACTACTCGCTTTGCTCCCCCATAGACATCTATGTAATCCGTCAGTTGCAAAACGACTCTATTCAGCTAAATATATTGTATCACAAGAATTGCAAATATGCAACTTTTATGGACAGTAATTTTTTGGAAAAGCAGTATGCGCCTAAGAAAAAAATTTTTCGCATAGTAAAATTTGAGTGAGTTTTCGTCGTGTTATCGAAGTATAATTTTACAACCCTTCCACCATCTACGGTGGTAACTCTCACGGCATAGGTACGAGTTAGGCGCGAAGACTGCGGCTTTGGCGTGGGGAGCGTACTAGGCGTACGCGACCTAAGCCAAAACGTAAAGTCGACAAAGCATAACGAAGTAGATATACCGCGAGACACCTCGCCTTGCATAGGGGCGGCCAATTAAGCGGATAGAGATTGCCACAGCGTTTTTTCAAACGCTTCGCAATGACATAATACTTGAGATTGCCAAGTTAAGCTTCGCTCCATCGCAATGACAATATAGGGCAATCCCCCACTGGGCTTAGTCGGGAGCCCTCTTTGCACAAAGGAGGCTTGTAAACGGATGAGATTCCCACGCCTTACAAGTAAGGCTCGGAATGACATAATACTTGAGAGTCGCTCGCATTGCTCGCTCGGAATGACATAATTGTTTTAGTTGTGCTCCACCACAATGACATAATACTTGAGATTACCACAGTCAATAATACTTCGTTCGGAATGACAAAACTACTTTAGCTCCGCTTCAAAGCAATGACAGCATAATACACAGCTCAATGACATATCTCATTTGATATTGTGATTACAAAAAAAGAAGCTACTTAAAAAAGTAACCTCTTCTTTATTAAATTGTCAATTCTTATAGGCTATCTTTGAGTGCCTTGCCTGCCTTGAAGGAAACTTTCTTTCCTGCAGGGATTTGGATGGTCTCGCCTGTAGCTGGATTTTTACCGGTACGAGCTGCGGTGGTCTTTACTTCAAAGTTGCCGAAACCTGCAACTGCAACTTTTTCGCCCTTAGCGAGTTCTTCCTTGATAGTAGCAAATACTGCATCGTAGCACTTTGCTGCCATGTCTTGAGTTACACCTGCTTCAGATGCAACAGCTTTGATAAATTCAACCTTAGTCATAATTTTCTCCTTATAGGTTTATTTGCTAAGTATCGGACTGTAGTCGATACCAGAGCTTCGAATTTGAGTGCCTACGTAGCCTTGCGATAACATAGACAAGTGTCCTTGTATATCTCTATTCGCAACACAAGCCACCACTGCGCCGGTAGCTATAGGTCTGTCGGTACGATAGACGAAATAGCCGAAATCATACTCTCCACCCATTGCGTACACCCCTGCAAGACAAAAGCCCCTAGATAGCATGGTCTTGATGCTGGCTACGTTGTCTAGCTGTACCACGGCGCAAATATATTGGCAATCTTGCTGCTTGGCAATACTCTGCACAAAAGCTACCAACTCTTTGGCAAGCCCTTGTCCTCGATATCGCGGGTGAACCATTACGCCCGACATCTCGTAGATATATTGCGGTGAAACATTGCCACCGCTACAGCGAGATACGATATCTGCAATCTGTCTTGCATACTGCTTGTCCTTGTCAAGTGCGATAGTCGCAACAAGCTCGTCCTTGTCAAAGACCCCAACAAAATTGCCCCCGAGAATAACCTCTTGCAACTCGTCGCCCATATATGGATAGAAAAACTCTATCCTATCAAGTGCGTTGCGCTGTTCGTCCAAAAATCGTTGGACTAAAGGCATATCCTCTATACTTATATAATACATTGATAGACTGGGGTTTGTCAATACCCAATTTGAAATAATTTGCATAATAGTGCCTATTTTACTTGGTTTGCTAAGGATATTGTATCATAAATTTAGTAGGTTGGCAAGGGTGGAATTGATTTGAATACAATCCCCCAGTCCGCAAGGCGGCTTGCTCACGGCATAGGTGCGAGTTAGGCGAGGAAAGCCGGTGATTTTGTCGAAACGAGCGTACTATAGCGTACGTGAGTGAGAAAAATTACCGCTTGACAATGCATAACAAAGTAGATATGCCGTGAGACACCTCCCTTTGCACAAAGGAGGCTATAATAGGTTGAGATTGCGGGGTTACGCTACGCTCCACCGCAATGACATAAGTGGTTGAGATTGCCGCAGCGTGTAAACACGCCTCGCAATGACATAACACTTTTGACACAGTATTGCGAAGTAGATATCCGCCGTCAAAAACAAAAAAAATACGAGCCTATCATAGATAGACTCGCATTTTATCTTAAGAGGTTCTTATTTTGCTAAGTTGACGGTAGTAAACAAGCTCTTACCTACGGTGCACTTGCAGCTTGGAGCTACGTCGTTATCTGCAACGGTAGCGGTGATACCACCTACGTTGAAGGTTACGTTGGCAAGGTCGAAGGTAAAGGTTACGTCGATTGCTGCGCCAGTAGCTACGTCACAACCAGTCATATCGCCCGTGTCTTGTCCTGCGATACCGGCTACGTCAACGTTTACGAATGCTTGCAAGCCGGTAGACTTAACGTTTACGTTACCTGCAACAACTACGTTGACCATATTCTTGTTGTTCTTACCAACTGCGCCTGCTACGATATATTTACCATTGGTAGCTGCCTTGAGGTCTACGTCGACGTCACCTGCGAAAGTAATGTCGGTGATAGTACCGTTATTTTCGCCGATGAATGCTGCAGCCTTAGTTTCTTGGTCACTGAGAGTCTTGAAGCCATTGATGGTATAGTTGTAAATCTTATGTGTTTGACCGTCAAGATAACCTGCAAATTTGCTGATTTGTCCAAGAGCAGCACCGTTCATGTTAATATCGTTCTTAAGAATTAAGGTCTTTCCTTCAAACGTCAAATTTTTCTCGACCATATCGTTGATTTGGTCTGCAGTGTAGATGTAATAGGTGTTGGTATTGCCAACGCGATAAGCGCTCCACTTTACCTTACCGCTGATTTCAACCTTTGCAGTTGCCTCATAGCTACCTGCAACTATCGTAACGTTGGCGATACCGTTGTTGAGCTTGTCGAGTTCGGTAGTGTCAAGAGTAATCTTGTAAGTGCCACTCTCATCAGTTGGAACGGCAGTGCCGATTTCTACGTCGCCAATCTTAGCAACAGGGGTGCCGATAACTCCGCCACCAATCGTAGCGGTAATAACTACTTGGTCGTTGTCGGCAGACTTGTCGTAAGTGTAGTTGGACTGCTCAAGTACGACTGCGCCTGTATAGCTGAAGGTAGTTGTGATAGGAGTTGCTTGAGCTCCGTCGATAGCTACTTCTATTACTACGTCGCTAAACTTAACGTTGCGATTGAGTACGCTGATAGTGTTGGTTTCTTTATCAATCGTAACTTTGCTTGCGTTTTCTTTAACAGTGTATTTGATAAGGTCGCTAGGAATATCCTTAGTAGTAATTGCACCCGTTACCATATCGTATACTTGCATCGTATAGGTAGGCATTACGTTGGTGAATGCTTGCAAAGCGTAGTCCTTCTTCTCGTTGATAGAGAGGATAAGCTCTCTTTCGCCCCAATCTTTAAATTCTTTTTCGCCTGCGGTGATGTCAACCTTTTGGTCTACCAAGTTGATGAGTGAACCAATCTTGACACCGAACTTGAGGTCTACGTCGTAGTAGAAACCACAAGTAAAGTAGAGGTTGCCTACTGCACCTACTTCTTCGTTAAGCAAGTTGTCGGTCTGGAAGTAACCGTAAAGTCTATTGTAGACGCCGAGTTCTGCTTGGATACCGAGTCCGAGAACACCGCTAAGTACGTCAAATCTAACTTCTTGAATTACGCCGACTTTGATAGTTGCGTTACCTTGAATTTTGATTGCTACGCTGTCAAATGCTCCGTTTTCTCTCTTAATTTCGTTGGCATAAGTATTGATACCGTTTGCCTTAGAGTAAGATGCACCTACGTTGTATTGGAGAGTCGTCTTAGCTACTACGTCAAAAGAACCTGCAAATGCAAATCTGAAAGCAAGGTCTGCTTGATAGCTGATTTGAGCTGCACCGTTGGCAACAGGGAGAATCCATTTGAAGAGTGGTACGGAAACTGCGTCGTCACCGGCAGATTCTTGAGCAACTTCGGTAAGTTTGTCGATAAGTTGTCTTACGTTGACGATTTTGTCAAAAGAGTTGTGAGTTGCGATAGAAGCCTTGCAAGTAACTTCGTTGGTGATGAGAGCCGATACGTCAAATTCCAACTCAGCGTCCTTCTTGAACATAGCCGTGTCAGCTACTGCGGACAAGAGGTTTTCTACCGAAAGAATAAGGTCGGTGGTGGTGCCGTCGTCAAGTTTTACTACGTCAGGGATAGTAATTGTTACGGTTGCGGCAATCTTGTCACCTACTTTGTTGACGCCAACGTTGAATTGTGGCTTAGTGCCAAAGAATGAAGCAAGAGCCATTGCCAAATCGCTGTTGTCGAGAACTTCGTATTGAGTATCGCTGTCGTAGAGTTCTACGTCGCTATCCTCGGTGAGAGGTTGTTGACCTGCATACTCGAATTCGTCGTAAACTTCGTCAATGTCAGGCTTGGTGTAGTTGATAACCAAGTTGGCAGAACCTGCAGACATAATCTCGGTAACTTTGTAAGCACTCTTAGTATCGTCGTAAACGTTGTTGATGATGAATACTTCGCCAGCCTCGAGCAAGTCTCCGTTGGTTTGCAAGCTCATGGTGCCGAATACTTCACCCTTTTCGTTCTTGTTCTCTACGCCCCAAGCAGATACTACGCTAGATGGGAATTCTTTGACGCCGTTGTTGAGTTTGAGGTTGGCAACTACGTTGGTGCTGATGGTAAACTCTACTGCGTTTTTGCCTTCGTACTTAACGAAAGATACGCCTTTACCCAACTCGATAACGTACGTATCGCCCATCTCGTATCCACCGTTTGGCGGATAAACTCTGAATAGGCTGTTGCCTACGGCTTTGATAGCTACGGCTACGCTCTCGCCCGTTACCTTGTTTTTGATAGAAACGAGAGACTCTGGATTGGTGGTAGCTATAACGTCGAACGTGATGAACTTGTCAGCACTGTCGAGTATCTCTACCTTGCCTTTGTTGCTTCCGCCCTTGTCACCGGCTACAATTCCGCCTTGGTCGTCAACCGGTCCTTCGGAATCAGGAGTACAGCCCATAACGAGTCCGCACACCATTGCTACGACGAGAACCATAGCGAGAAGCAAAACTACTTTTCGATTGCTCATAATAACCTCCTTAAAGTTTGGTTTGTTACTCAAATTTTATTGCGTACGTTATTATAAAGCAATAGCGTTTAGTTAGATTTGAAAATGTTCAAGTAGATTTTACATAAATTTTACATTAAAAGTTCAAATTATTAACAAATTGACGGATTTCTTCGGCTATCGAGCGCGCTTCTTCGGCGTCCGCACTCTCGACCATTATTCTCAATTTTGGCTCGGTGCCTGAGGCTCTGACCGTTATTCTGCCCATTTGCCCTAGTTGTCTACGCTTGCCCTCTACCAGTTCGGAAAGTTCCTCGTTGTTGAGCACCCTTATCTTGTCTTTGACGACGATATTGACGTTGGCTTGCGGCATAATAGGTAGGTCGGCAAGTTTTGAAAGCTTGCTACCTCTACGCTTGATAACCCCCGCCAAGACTATTGAAGTGAGTATGCCGTCGCCCGTCGTGGCGTAGTCCAACAGTATGACGTGTCCCGACTGTTCGCCACCCAATTTGGCACCGACTTCTAGCATTTTTTCTAGTACGTACTTGTCGCCCACGTCGGCTCTGAGTACCTTGATGCCCTCGTTCTCTAAGGTGCGTTCTATACCGAGATTGGTGTGAGAAGTGCCAACGACCGTCATTTCGTCAAGCTTGCCTAACGACTGAAATTCTCGAGCCAAAATACATAGTATTTTGTCACCGTCTACGATTTGTCCCTTTTCGTCCAAAGCTATGAGTCTGTCACTGTCACCGTCGTAGGCAAAGGCAAAGTCGTAACCGCCCTCGATTACCTTGTCGGATAGCAAATCGGCGTGCAAAGCACCCGCCGCTTCGTTGATATTTTTGCCGTGGCTCTCTACGTTGATAGCCGTAACTTTGGCGCCCAACATTTCGAAGGCTCTTGGAGCAACTTCGAACGCCGCGCCGTTAGAGCAGTCGAGCAACACCTTAATTCCGCTGAGATCGTCGGCTCCTTGAACGAGATGACCGATATAGCTGTCCGACGCATTGTGCATATAGCAATATTTGCCAATCTTATCCGCATCGACCGACTTGCTAGATGCCATTGCACTCTCGATGATAGCTTCGGCTTCTTCTCCGAGCTTGTAGCCCCTGCCGTCGAAAACCTTGATACCGTTGTATTCGGGTGGATTGTGAGAAGCCGAGATAACTACGCCGTAGTCGGCTCGATAAATCTTGGTGAGATAGGCTATACCCGCCGTCGGCATAATTCCTACGTCGATGACGTCGCCACCACCTTGCATGATGCCCGATGCTATTGCCAAAGCAAGCATGGTGCCCGAATGACGAGTATCTCTACCTATCACCACCTTGCACCCCTCCTTGACGATAGTCAAAGCGTTACCACAAGCATGTGCCAAGGTGGGCGTGATTTGAATATTAGCCACTCCCCTTATTCCGTCCGTGCCAAAATACATATTGCCAGCCATATTTAGTCCTCCATTTTCTTTTTGTCGTTAGAGTGAGATTGCTTTGCCAACTTCTCGGCGGTGTATTTGCCAAGAAGCAACGAAGCTCTGCCCTCTTTGATTATCGCTCTACTTCTGCCAATGACAAGACTGTCGGTCGGTACGTCTTGACTCAACGTCGTGCCACACGCTATATAGCTATTGTCTTGCACTTTGACGGGCGCGATAACGTTGGTATTGCTACCGATAAAGCAATCGTCGCCCACCTCACTATGACTCTTATACACGCCGTTGTAGTTGACGAACACAACACCGCAACCTACGTTGCATCGCTTGCCGATAGTGCAATCGCCTACGTAAGTGAGGTGCGACACCTTGGTGCCGTCGCCGATAACGGCGTTTTTGACCTCTACGAAGTCGCCTATGCGACAACCCTTGCCAATTTGGCTACCCGGGCGAAGATAACTAAAAGGTCCTACGGTAGTGCCGTCACCTATCGTTGATTGTTTGAGCACGCTCTTGGTAATAGTACACCCTTCGCCAATTACACAATCTTCGATGATATTGCCGGGCATTAGCACGCTGTGCTCGCCAATTACGCACTTGCCTATGATATGATTGTCGGGATAGATAACCACGTCGTCGGCTACCACGGCTTGCGGGTCGATAAAAACGCTATTAGAGTCTTTGATAGTCATATATATCCTCCATATAATATTGTTGCTAATTAATAATTTTTAACACAGTATTATATGCGAGTTTTTGTCAAGAGAACAAAAAATCCGTCTACAAAACGTAAACGGATAAAATTATATTAAAGTTAAAAATACGTCTATTTGGCAAGAACGCCTTCTATACCGACAACGTACATGGTGTGATAGTCGTCCGCTTGATACCATTGCGAGATAGCTTTGGCGTCGATAAAGCAATCTTTGTCTAAGCTCTGAGCGTAAAGCACCTTGCCGGTAATAACTAGCGAAGCTTGGGCAATATAAGGCACGTCCGACTCGTACGCTACGTCAAAATTGCACTCTTTGATTTTGTCGCAATCCCTGCCCGACACTTTGCCTAGATAGGTCAACTCTCGACGATAGTCGCCGTCAAAGAAACTCAGCGACAACTCGTGAGAAGCGTCGACAAACTGCTTGGTGTATCTCTGTGGACGTATGAACACGAAGGCAACTTGCTTGCCCCACAATACGCCCATTCCACCCCAAGAAGCCGTCATCGTGTTGACCTTGCCATCGCCGTCCTTGGCTGTGATAAGCATCCAGTCTTTGCCTATAAGACTAAAACAAGACTTTTGTATTTGTTCCGCTTTGATTGATTTCATCGCTTGCCTCCGTCTATTTTTATTTATACACATATTATTATATTTATCTGATTTTTAATTTTTACTATTTTTATTTATCAATACTTTGGTCGGTTGCGGATTTAGTCGTATTCTCAAAGGATAAGATTAGTTGACAACCCTTCCACCACCTACGGTGGTCCCCCTCCCCTTGCACAGGGGCGGCTTGCAATCCCTCCGTCTTGCCGTTCGGCAAGCCACCTCCCTTTGCACAAAGGAGGCTTTCTATATGGTTTGAGATTGCCGCGGCTATTTCATAGCCTCGCAATGACAAAATGAGTTGTTTGGTAACGCCTTTCGCGGCATAGGTGCGAGTTAGGCGAGGAAAGCGGTGATTTTATCAAAGCGAACTTGCCTCACTTCGCACTTGGTTGCTTATTAGTAATTCTCTCACGGCATAGGTGTAGTAACTGCCGTCAAACTTTGACTGCGTAGATGCGAGCAAGACAAGGAGAACGAGGAGTTGTGAATGAGCGTACTCATTGTACGTGATTGAACAACCCCGCAAGTTCGACACGGTATTGCGACGCATATACACAGTCAAATCATAGTTTCTCGGCGATGGTGTAAAGCAACCTCTCCGTCTTCTCCCAACCAAGACAGCCGTCGGTGATGGACTGTCCGTAGGTGGTGCCTGTCGGCGGTTGGCAACCGTCGACTATGTAGGACTCTATCAAAAAGCCTTTGACAAGCTTGTGAATATCCTCGCTGTAACGCATATTGTTGAGGACCTCGTTGACGATACGCACTTGTTCGAGAGGCTTTTTGCCACTGTTGGAGTGGTTGGTGTCTATGATGACGGCGGGGTTTTTGAGTCCTTGTGCCTCATACATTTCGCCAAAACGAATGACGTCCTCGTAGTGATAGTTGGGCTTGTTGTTGCCGAACACGTCCACCGAGCCACGCAAAATAGCGTGTGCGTATGGGTTGCCGTCGGTGGCTACTTGGTTGTTCTGATACTTGAACTCGTTGGGAATTTGGGCGGCGTAAATGGAATTGAGCGTCACGCTCATACTGCCGTGCATTGGATTTTTGATACCGACGGGCACGTCCACGCCACTTGCCACTAGTCTATGCTGTTGGTCTTCGCTCGACCTTGCGCCAACCGCTACGTAACTGAGCAAGTCGTCAAGGTAGGTGTGATTTTCTGGATAAAGCATTTCGTCGGCACTCGATAAGCCGCTCTCGGAGATTGCTCTAAGGTGCATCTTGCGCAAAGCAATGATACCGCCTTGAATGTCGGTGACGTTGACGTGAGGGTCGGGGTTGTGAAGTATGCCCTTGTAGCCCTCGCCCTTGGTACGCGGTTTGTTGGTGTAAATGCGCGGAATAATCATAATCTTGTCCTTGACCTTGTCGGCAACTTTGGACAAGCGAGATACGTAATCGCAAACCGATTCTTCCAAATCGGCACTGCAAGGACCTATTATGACTACCTTACGATTGTCCTTGCCCGATATGATATCCTTGATTTGATTATCTCTATCGGCTTTGATGCGAGCAAGTTGCTCGGGAACAGGTATGAGCGACTTGATTTCTTCGCAAGACATAATGTGTTTGGTGACTCTTAACATATATTCCTCTCGTCGGGATAGTCCCGCTGTTAGTTGGTTGATATTAGTCGTACTCTCAAAGGATAGTATAGGATTTGGCAACCCTTCCACCGCTCCCGCGGTCCCCCTTCCCTTGCACAGGGGCGGCAATGGTCGCTTGCCGTCACTTTGACTCGATTGCATAGGTTTATGCAATCATCGTTTATCGTTTGGCTCTCTCCCTATCTACGACCAGTCGTAAACCTGCGGCGCACGACTTTACAGTCGCTTGCGCAGATTTAGTCGTACTCTCAAAGGACTTTATAAGATGCAATCCCCCACCCGACTACTGTCGGGAGCCCCCTTTACACAAAGGGGCCTTTTTAAGCGGTTGAGATTGCGGGGTTACGCTACGCTCCACCGCAATGACAAAATGAGTTGTTTGGTTACGCCTCTCGCGGCATAGGTGCGAGTTAGGCGCGAAGACTGCTGATTTTGCATTGGGAGCATACTATATTATTTTGACGGTGGAGATGCGAGTTAGGCGAGGAGAACGAGGATTGGGCGACAGGAGCGTACTAGGCGTACGTGACTGAGCACAACCGCAAGTTCGACAAAGCATAACGACGCATATCCGCCGTCAAATCATAGTTGGTCGGCGATACTATATAGCAACCTCTCCGTCTTCTCCCAACCCAGACACGCGTCGGTGATTGATTTGCCGTAAATGCAACCGCTTGGCTTTTGGTTGCCGTCCTCTATGTAAGACTCTATCAAGAAGCCTTTGACCATAGAGTACATGTCGTGGTTGTATATCATGTTGCGGACGATTTCGTTGACAATTCTTATCTGCTCGATAGCGTCCTTATTGCTGTTGGAATGGTTGCTGTCTACAATGATTGCAGGGTTTTTGAGTCCTTGCTCGGTGTACATATTGCTGAACTTGACGATATCTTCGTAGTGATAGTTAGGCTTGTTGTTGCCGTAAACGTCGACCGAGCCACGCAAAATGGCATGCGCATAAGGATTGCCCGACGTCTTGACTTGCCAATTGTTGAACTTGAACTCATTGGATATCTGAGCCGCGTAGATAGAATTGAGAGTGACGCTCATGCTACCGTGCATTGGGTTTTTGATGCCGACAGGCACGTCCACTCCGCTGGCAACGAGTCGGTGTTGTTGGTTTTCGCTAGACCTCGCGCCTACGGCTACGTAGCTGAGCAAGTCGTCAAGATAGAGATAGTTGTCGGGATAGAGCATTTCGTCGGCACTTGATAAACCACTCTCTCTCAAAGCGCGCAAGTGCATGTGTCTAAGCGCAAGTATGCCCGCTTGAATATCCGTTTCGTTTTTGTGAGGGTCGGGGTTGTGAAGTATGCCCTTGTAGCCCTCGCCCTTGGTGCGAGGCTTGTTGGTGTATATGCGCGGAATAATCATGATTTTGTCTTTGATTTTGTCCGCAACCTTGGCAAGTCTGCCGATATAGTCGCATACCGCGTCCTCGTTGTCGGCACTGCAAGGTCCTATTATGGCTACCTTGCGCTTGTCAACGCCTGCGATTATATCTCTAATTTGTTGGTCTCTGTCGGCCTTGATTGCCGCTAAGTCCTTAGGAACGGGTATCATTTCTTTGGCTTGTTGCGCCGTGATGATGTCTTTGACTATCTCAAACATTTGTATTTCCTCTACGTCTTTTGGTTTGTCGACAATATTTTAGTTTTATATATAATATTTGTCAAGCGATTGACTCAATGCTCCAACCATATTGGAGAAGTAACGGCGACTAGCCCCTCTTGTCCGTTGACGCTGCCTACCAACTCCACTCGCAAAAACTTGCCTCGAGCATTGACTTCCCATTCTCCGCCACTCATATCGCAAGGCGCACTCAACTCCCAATCCTCTCCGACAATCTTAATCTCACTTATCTCCACACCGTCTACGTGATAATAGTTGTCGTCGGGCGTGATAGATAGTTGGAGCTTTCCTTTGCCTTGCTCCGCCCTATCGCCAACGGTGTAAGTCTTGCCAAGCACCGTGAGAGTAAGCGAAAGTCTAAGCCCCGTGGATACGTAGGTGCGCCCCTCTTTGACTGCCTTGACGATAGACTCGGGATTTATCTCGCCACAACCCAAATAGGTGTGGGCGTATATCGGCGGGGTGAGGTCGGGCTCGTGCCAATCGTAGCCGTAAACGGCGGATATGCGGTAGCCTTGACAAAGCAAGTTTTGCCACTGAGCGATGGCTTGCTCAATCGCCTTATCTCTATGCGGATTGAAGTGCGACCACACTTCGATAGCGTCGACGTTTTGCCAATTGTTAATTTTGAAGTCGTTGTGGCAACAAGAGCACAAAGGCCAACCCAAACGGTGAGGGTGAGCAAGCGTAACCATATCACCCACGCTTTGAGCATAAGCAATACAATCGTCAATATTGTCAGGCGTTATGGTTCGCCAATCAAGTCGACTACCACCGCCCGTGACGACGATATGTCCCCAAAAAGTCGTCCACTCTATGCCTTTGACTACTACCAATCCGCGACTCGCGCCATACTCGACTGCTCGCTCTACTCCCGATACCGTGTTGTGGTCGGTGAGTGCGATTGCCTCGTAGCCTCGCTCCGTCGCTCTGTCAACGAGCATATCGGGGGTCATATCCCCGTCACTCTCTGTGGTATGACAATGAAGTTCTATACAATGCCAATCTCTCATCTATATCCCTCAACCTCTATCGTTATCTCCGCCCACTCGGTGACGATTGAATTGATGCTTGCCGTGACGCTCCACTGCCCCGACCTAATAGGCGTAGGCAAAAAGCCCTCACTCGAGCCCTCTGCCGATATCACGTGCTTTTGGAAAGGCTTGGATAGGTGCTTGGTACCGATGTAACCGTCCGAGGAATCTATCGACCAAGCAATATGATTGGCAAGTGGCAGGTAAGACGACAAAGGAAGCGAGTCGAAGTCTTCCTCTCTACCTGCATTGATATAGCATTTTTGTACAAAAGCCTTGCACCTATCCATATCGTACTCGTACTTGGGACTATAGGACGTGTTGATAACGAGCTTTTGATAGCCGTCCGGCACGAAAAAGTCGATACGTATGTGACTTTTGGCGTCTTGCTCGGTGATTTTGATAGTTTTTTCGAATAGTTTTTTCATAGGCTTATTCCCAATAAATTATAAACCAAATACGAAGTAAAGACAACTTTTTTGGCAAAATATATGGACAAAACGGCAAAATTAAATTATAATCTTTATATGGAGGAATTAGGTTATGGCAACCATTCAGTACATAAGCAAAAGCCTCAACGCTTGCAATCAAACTCCGCATACCCACCATTGTTGGGAGCTGACTTACGTATACAAAGGCACTATGTCCGTCACCTTCGAGGGAGATAAAGTCGACTGCGCCGCATCTCAAGCCGTGCTTACTCCGCCCAACTTTAGTCACTGCAATATTGTGAGCGACGACGTAGTGCTCATTAGAGCCTTCATAGACAATAGCGAGTGGAAAATCGACAAGCCTATCCCTATCTACGACTTTTGCGACGGCGACCTAGGCAAAATATTGCAACTGACTTGCAAATGGTTTCCCGCAACGGGTAACGAAGGATTCGACGACTCGGTATTGGATAGTTACTGCAATATAATCACCCATATCCTCAATACCTTTATATACAATCAGCACTGCTCTCGTCCCGTATTGGAGATTACCTTCGATATTATCTCCAACTTTACCGACCCAAACTACAACATAGACTCGTCCTTTGACAATCACTCTCTATCCAAAGACTATCTAAGAAGATTGTTTATTAAAGAGCAAGGCTTTTCGCCAATACAGTTTTTGACGCAAATTAGAATAAACCACGCCAAAAAACTGCTCAAGTCAAAGACATTGCACGGCTACAAAATCAACGATATTGCCTATCTATGTGGCTTTGATGACCAGCTCTACTTCTCAAGAGTATTCCACAAAATAGTGGGCAAAAGCCCTAGAGAATACGCTGTAGAGTTTGGACAAAACGAAAAATAAAACTATATTAATTGTAATATAAAAACACGCTCCAAATAATGGGAGTGTGTTTTGCTAATATTATAATTCAAAAGTAATCTTCTTGATTTCTAGAGGCAAAAAGTCTATCGCCGAAGCCGCGACGGCTATCATATTGCAATTCGAAAATAGCATATTGTACTACTTTATTGATGAGCAAGCCACTTGCATTCACTTACTTCCAACCGGCTAAATTTTGCTTCAAAAGAGGACTCTTCCGGCGAGCAGGCATAAATTCCAAACCGTATTTCATTCGCCCCCTCCCAAACGTGACATATTCGCATCTGTTTGTACTCAACGCCGTCATATGAACACTCGATACAATAATCACTACCTCGTCGACTAAGACGATACCACATTGTATCTATGCTAGAAGGAATATCCGTTGTTGCCCAATCAGAATAGCCGTGATTGGTAACTACACTGCCTAGCCTTTGAATCTTGCCGTCTTGATACTCTATAGATGCCTTAAGCCAATTGTCACTATCAAGATACATTACTATTCCGCATTGATCAAATCGCCTCTTGGTTGCAAATTGCGTCTTGACAGAAAAAGAAAAATACTCTTCCTTTGTCGCTAGCTGCAACATTGGAGCATTATCGTTGCAAAATCCATAATACGTTCTTTGCCACAAATCCGTATGAGGCTCTGTCTTTATCGTTATCTCGTCTGTAGTAACGGTATACTGCTTAGGCGGATATGTCCATTCCATATCTTTGACGTCTAACATATTGTCTCCTTATTATCTTATTTATCTGCTATCTCACGGTGTTTTGATCAAATTTCGATTATTCGTTACGTCAATATTTGATATTCGGCTACAATTCAAAGGTAATCTTCTTGATTTCGAGAGGCAAAAAGTCTATCTCCGAAGCCGTGACGGCTATCATATTGCCCTCTTCGTCGAGTTGGTAGGCGCCCTTGGAACGGAAACCGACTTTGATAACGCTGGAGCAAGGCTGATTGTACATCTCCTTAAAGGTGATAGTGACGTACTTGCCGTCCTCGTTGAGCTCTACGTGACGTACCATAACTGCGTTGTTTTCGACGCTGATGACGGGACGAATTGACGGCAAAAAGTCGCTGACGATGAGTGGATTGACACCACCCGAATATACTTCCGCCACGTTGCTGTCTTGCCAGTCGCTGTCAAGTAGACATATCGTGTAGTCGCACACGTATCTACCTTTGCCGTCGGTGACGAAAGCCTTGTTGCCGTCTATATCTTGGAACTTTTGCTTAGCTATAAGACAAAAGCCTTGACCTTCAAAATTGCCCGCAACGACGGTGCCGTCGTCCTCTTGCCAACGCGCCGCCACGTCGTCGTAGTCTTTGCCGACAACGGATATTTTTACCCCGACCTTAGCGTCCTTGATAGCAATGCGAGTGGTATATTCTATCTTTTGCTCGTCGCGGAAGAGCACGATTTGCTCCACGACGGAATTGCAAGAATAGTTGAAGACGTTTTCTCTAACCACCCTAGCGCCGTCAATATACGAGCAACCCGAGATAAATTTTCGACGACGATTTCTCTTAGTCCCAAATACGCCTTTCTTGAAAAATTCTTTCTCCACAATCTTCCATTCGAGCTCTTTGTCGCCGTATCTAACGCAAGACACGTCGCCCCTGTCGTCGAACCTTAGCGTAACTATGCCGTTAGAAATGCTGTCCTCCGAGGCAACCAGCCCACTATCCTCACCGTCCATTGGTGTGAGGGTGGCTACGTCGTAGCCTGCTACTTCGGCAAGATACCAACCGTCGTCTAGCCTAACGTATTCTTTGCGTTGAAAAGAAGTAGGATTGACTACGCTGAGCTTTTGCTCCTTCATCAACCTACTGAGAATGGAATTGCGCGTGTCGGTTAGTTTGCCTAATATCCCTTGGCACTCTTGCTCGCTACTCTCGGTGCCGTTTAGAAATCTCCTCTTGACCTCTTGCAAACCTTTGGAATTAAACTCAAGACCACTGAGGCGAGCAATAACGCCCAGCCAATCCACACACTCTATATCTCTGACGATTTGTACTTGGTATCGTGCTACGTTTTTGGATTGATTTTTCTTTTTCATACTTTTCCTTTGACAATATTATAGCATTATAGTCCCGTCTTGGCAATACAAAATAAAAAAACCCGCTACGCTATGGTAGCGGGCAAAACTCGAAAAAACTTACAGTCCTCTCTCCATAGCCGTGATACCCGTACGGCACACTTTGGATATGCGGAAAGTGGTAGCATGATTCATAAGTTCGCTCATAAACTCGTCAATCTTGTAGGTCGTACCCGTAAGCTCGATTATCATGCTCTTGTCGGTTATGTCAAGTATCATCGAGCCAAATCTATCGCACAAGCTTACTACGTCCTTGTCGATGTCGGCGTGGAAGATGATTTTGACAAGCAATAGCTCTCTCGCGACGGTATTCTCCTCTCTAAGTGCAGTCACCGATATGGTGTCCACCAATTTGGCAGTTTGTTTGACCACTTGCTCCAGCGCGTTGTCGTCACCATTGACAACTACCGTAATGCGAGAAATAAGCGGGTCGTCGGTGGCACTAACCGACAAAGAATCTATGTTGAAGCCTCGACGTCCAAAAAGACTGGATACTCTTGCAAGTACACCAGAGTTGTTGCGTACTACTACCGATATTATGTGTTTCATATCTGCCTCTCGTATCTATTGTAAAATTAACTATATTATATAGTAACGACACGCAAAATGCAATGATTTTTCAAAAATACTTTTTGAGCAACTCTTCCAACTCGCTCTTTTTGGGCAAAGTCGACTTTTTGGTCTGCAATTTGTGAGAGATGAGCTGCTCGAGATTGGCTTTGACCTCGCTCATGTCTTGCGACGTCTCTATATCCGTGTAGGGTAAAAACTCCCTATCCTCGTGCACGGCAACGTCCTCTTGCCTCTCCTCTTGTTGTAGGCTTACGGCGCGGTCAAAGGTGATGGTGCCGTCGCAAGCATCGCCCAAAGTGCTGCTGCTAAACTGACCCAAAATCACCTTTTTGCCAAGGCGTTGCAGCTTGCCTATCAAATATTCGGCGTCTACTTCGCCGCATACGAGAAAAAATCCCTCTATCGCCTTGTCGGTGCAAGCAATCTCTATCGCGTCGACTATTTGTCTAATATCTATGCGGCTCTTTTTTCTTCCACCAAGCGTAAATGCCACGTCGGCACCAATGCGTTTGATATATGCATTGAAGTCGCCGTTGCGCTTGGCGTTGTAACCGTAAAATTTGGCGCAGAGCACCTTGCCGTCAAGCTGAGAAATTGCCTTGTCGTAGGTTGAAAAACCCACTCTTGCTACCGAAAAATCAAATAAAACCGCATAATTCATATTGCTCTCCTTGTGACGATTGTATCTTAGCGATTGTGTCTCAATTTAGCAATATGTATCGAGTTATTAGCTAATTTTCTCTCTTGTTGAAGAACAAATATTGTTGCGCGTATCCGCTATCCTCGCCGTATAAGTCAAGCAAATATCTGCGAATGGTCGAGTCGTTTTTGCCCTCGCTACCCACAAGGTCGACGTAGACCTTCCTTATCCAAGTGTCCACGGGGAAGACGTCCTGCTTGTGATAGCCGAAGAGCAAAATGCAATCGGCAACCTTCCGACCTACGCCTAGCAGCCTACATAGGTATTTCGCCCCCTCTTCGGCGTTCATATCGTCTACGCAATCGAGATCGAACCCCTCTACAACTGCCTTGGCAGTGGCAAGCAAAAATTTGTCACGATAGCCCGCGCCGATATTTTTGTAAAATTCTACGCTTTGACTAGCCATTGCCTCGGGGGTCGGGAATGAATAATATCCACCCATATCCCTGCCTAGCGCCTTGCACAGTCTGTCGATAATGGACTTGATACGAGGTATGTGATTGTTGGATGATATGATAAAGCTTATCAGCATCTCCCACTTGTCTTGTCTGAGTATCCTGATGCCGTGTCCGTAGTCTATCGCCTCGCTCATCATAGGTTTGTCTCTAAGACGTGATTTGATGAGCGAATAGTCGGTGTCAAGGTCGAAAAATCTACGAAAATACTCTTCATCGTCGCATATTATCTCATAGCCTTTATCCTTTGGCTTGACGATGCATCTTTTGTCAAGGCTGATTATCTCCCAATCACCATTCGTGAACTGCTTGTATCTGAATATTTGCCCGCAGTCGAGGATATGGCGTATATCAAAGTCCTTGTCATCTTGTATTATTATAACTCCCATAAGTTAGTCTCGCTTGTGTAGTTTTGTCTTATTTTAGCATATTTTGGCACTTAAGTCAAAAGAGAAATAGTGAACGGCGTTGAGGTGTAAAAACACTTTTCAAATGACTATCCTAATTGTCAATGCTTGTATATCAATAAGAAGTTGCCACAAAAAAACAGACTGCATATCGCAGTCTGCATTTTGAACTTACATTATTCTGCCGCGTAAACGCTGACTTGTTTTTTGTCCTTGCCCTTGCGCTCGAATCTTACTACGCCGTCGATAAGTGCGTAGAGAGTGTCGTCGCTACCGATACCTACGTTGTTGCCAACGTGGAACTTGGTGCCTCTTTGTCTAACCAAGATGTTGCCTGCGGATACGAATTGTCCGTCGGCTCTCTTAGGTCCGAGTCTCTTAGCTTCGGAATCTCTACCGTTTCTAGAGCTACCTACACCTTTTTTGTGGGCGAATAACTGTATATTAATAAACATATTATCTTACCTCCAATTCTACAAAATCAGAAAAGCTCTCGTTGATATCCGCTACGCCGAGCAACATTGTCTCGAGTATCATATCACACTTAAGCCTGCTCGCCTTGTCCAAATCCTTGGCTATAGTCGCCTTGAGATATCCTCTCTCGTCGTCCCTCACAAGGTCTACGTTGACGCCTGCTACTTGCAAGAGCCCCAGTACCGCCGTCTGCACTATCGAACTGAGTGCCGCGCATACGATATCTTCGCCCTCTACCCCGTAACCGGTGTGTCCGTCACATTCTATCTGAACAATGCTATTGTTGTGTTTTGTTACCTTTACCGTGGTCATTATTACGCCTGAATAGATGTAATCTTCAATGCCGTGAACGGTTGTCTGTGACCTTGACGCTTACGCTCGTTTTTCTTAGCTTTGTATCTAAAAATAACGATTTTCTTAGCCTTGTCTTGTGCTACGACTTCTGCCTTAGCAGCGCCACCGTAAACAAGCTCGCCGTCTTTGTTGACCATAACTGCCTCAAGATCTACACTTGCGCCAACTTCTGCGTCAAGCTTCTCAACCTTGATTACGTCACCTTCGGCAACCTTGTATTGTTTGCCACCTGTCATAACGATTGCGTACATTTTTTACCTCCTCTCACCAGTCTCGCTGACGCGGGTGTCCATAGGAACTTGCGACCCTTCTCATGCGGCTCAGTTGCAATACTATCACAAAAAACTACGGGGTGTCAACTCAAATAACGTACTTTTTTATACTTTATTATTATATAGCGCCATACAAAAAACGCTCCGTCAAATATTCGAAGCGTTGATTGGCAATAAAATTGGGTCAATACAACATTCTTGCATTGTCGGGCACGTCTAAAATCGAGCCGTGCAATACTTGAATGCTAAACTTTTCGATATGCATATTGGGGTCGGCAAGCATGTAGATGCGTTTGTCCGCCCACTCGTTTTCGCATTCTTTCTCGAGAAGTCTTGCGGTAAAAATTTTGTTGAATACGCTTGGGGCAACGGTGACTAGTAGAGCCTTGTTGTCCTTGCAAGCAAAATACGCGTTGATTGAATTCTTGAGTTTGCCCGCCACGTGCTCGTCGCTGAAGACGTAGCCGTTGCCTCGACAATAGGGACAAGGCTGGAGCATTACGGCGTCTATCATGCTGCGTTTCTTCTTGCGAGTGAGCTCCACAAGACCCAAAGACGACATGCCTGCAATAGAGGTTTTGGTGCGGTCTTTGGCAAGTTCTTGTTGCAAAGTTTCCATAATTTTGTCGATATGTATCGAGTTATTCATATCAATAAAGTCTATGACGACTATTCCGCCTATGTTGCGAAGGCGCAGTTGTCTTGCTATCTCGATAGCGGCGATACGGTTGGTTTCGAATACTGTCTCTTCTAGATTTTTGTCACCCACGTACTTGCCCGTGTTGACGTCAATGACGGTGAGCGCCTCGGTACGGTCTATGATGAGATAGCCTCCGTTTTTGAGATTGACGCGTCTTTCGAGAAGACCGTCTATTTGCTCGGTAATCTTGTATCTCTCCCATAGGTCCTCTACGCCCGTGTATATCTCGAACAGGTCGGGCTTAGAGTTGTATAGGTCGGGGAAAGCGCGTACGAATTCTTCATACATTTTGCGGTTGTTGATGACCACCTTGTCCACGTCGTTGCGTAGCATATCTCTCACCGCTCTCACGGCAAGGTCCTCGTCCTTGTACACCAAAGAGCAAACCTTCTTGGATGGAATAGTGCTTTTGATTTCTTCCCATTTGGCTACCAATTCGCTCATCTCGCGTCTTAGTTCTTCTAGGTCGCAATCTTCGGCTTGGGTACGCAAAATAAAACCGTAGCCTTGTGGTTTGACCCCCTTGACGTAATCGATAAGTGCATTGCGCTTGTCCTCGTCCGTAATCTTGCGAGATACTCCCACGTAGTCGAGCATTGGCATAAGCACTACGAGTCTACCGGGGAGAGTTACGTTCATAGATACTCTCGCGCCCTTGGAGCCGAATTGGTCCTTGACGACTTGCACGATTATCTTGTCGCCGGCTTTGAGATTGAGTCTACTTTCGGTGACGTCCTTGAGTTCTTCCTTGTACGCCAATGTGTCGCCCGCATACAAAAAGGCGTTTTTTTCTAGTCCGATATTGACGAACGCCGCCTGCATTCCTTGCAAAACGTTGGTAACTTTGCCCTTGTATATGTTGCCGACGAGCCCCGCGATATTTTTGCGTTCTACCCAAAATTCGACGAGTTGTCCGTCCTCGACTATACATACTTTGGTATTGGTGTTTTGAACGTTGATAAGTATCTCTTTCACGACAAAAACTCCTTGACGGATATTAGTCCGCCCTTACCTTGCACGAGTTGTTCTACTCTCGTCACGTCGTCACGACAAATACTCAGCCCGTAACGCTCATTGAGGCTGTCAACAAAGCAATCTACCCTTAGATTGTCGTTGCCCGTCGCCAAAGTCGCGACTATTCCACCCTCTACGACGTCAATATCGTATATCAACTTCCTTACGTCCTTGCTGATAGTTTCGCCCTTTTTGGTGACTTGAATTACGTACTCTTGAGAAGCCAAAATCTCCTTGACTCTCTCTAAATTTCCCTCAGCCGAGATAAAATATCGGCTGGCTATAACTATATAGGCAAGGTTAGGATTTTTGGCGACTTCTACCGACCAATCTCCCCTCAAGCCGTGAGGCACCGAGGCTGTGAAAGCTTGCAAAAAGCCCGCCTCGTCTATTCCCTTGCACTCCACGGCAAAGTACTCGGCTTTGCTTGCTACCCCGAGAGGAAGCGGTGTGGTGGTGTAGGTGAGCATGTGAGGCACGAAGCCTTGAGAATAGGCTACGTCTATCTTTGCCCTCTTGAGTGCGCGTTGGAGCACTCTCAGAGTATCCTTGTGCGATACGTATTTCATATCTCCGTCTTTGGCGTGTCTTACGATAATCACTTGAAGCACCTCCCCAACTTGCTTGCTCCGCAACCATTGCATTTACCTATACAATTAGGGGTGGTTACGCCTTGGCGCGACTTGTGACGCTCTGCAAGCAGGTAAGCTTTGGTGACGCCGTTGTCGACGATATCCCAACAAAAATCCTTATCCTCGGCTTGTTCGCCGACAAACTCATCAACGTCTACGTTGCATTTTTGTATAGCATTGAGCCAATATTCGTAATGAAAATGTTCGCTCCAACTGTCAAATACCGCGCCTTGTTTGTACGCCTCTTCGATGACGGGAGCGAGCGACTCGTCACCCCTGGCTAGCAGTGCCTCTATCACCGACGACTCGGCGCCGTGCCAGCTGTATTTGACGTTTTTGATACGCAACTTCTCTTTGAGGAAGTCTTGCTTATGTTTCATTTCTTCGATAGTGATCTGTCGCTCCCACTGAAAAGGCGTGAGAGGCTTAGGGATAAATACCGCCGTAGATACGACGATATTGATGAGTTTGGATTTGCCGTACTGACGGTGCAAGTCTTTGACGAGATAGACTATATCGACTATGCCTTGCAAGTCCTCGTCGGTCTCGGTCGGAAGCCCTATCATAAAGTAGAGCTTGACGTTTTTGACGCCGTGCTCCATTGCTCCCTTGATAGAGTTGTAGATATCTTGCTCGCCGATATTTTTGTTGATGACGTTGCGAAGTCTTTGCGTGCCTGCTTCGGGAGCAAAGGTCAAAGACGAACCACTCGTCTCCTCGTAAATCTCCGCCTCGAAACTATCTAGGCGCAAAGACGGCAAGGCAAGTTTGACCTTGCGCTTGTCGGCTTGTTCTTTGATGCCGTCTACCATCTCTTTGAGATGGCTATAGTCGCTGGTAGAAAGGGAACATAAGCTTAGCTCGTCGTAGCCCGTGTTATCCATAAGCTCGGTGGCGTATCTGACGAGAGTATCGGGCTTACGCTCTCTTATCGGACGATAGAAGAAGCACGCTTGGCAAAATCTACAACCGTTGGCGCAACCTCTAAACAGCTCTATCGTCGACCTATCGTGCACGATATCGCAGTTGGGTACGAGCACCGAAGTGGGGAAATACGCCTCGTCGAGATTTTGCACTACCGCTCTCTTGGTGCGATTGCCTATAGACGGAACGTAGACGCCGTCTATCTCGGTGGCAAGTCTTAGAAATTCGCTCTTGGATAAGCCTTGCTCTAAGCACTTGAGATGAAGCTCGTTGATTTGCTTGAACGTTATCTCTCCGTCGCCTATGAGTATGGCGTCGAAGAAAGGTGCGAAAGGCATTGGATTGACTGCGCACGGACCGCCCGCAACGACGGGTGGGAAGTCCTCGGGTCTATCCTTGGCATAGAGCGGTATGCCCGCCAACTCGAACATATAAGGGATATTGGTATATTGCAGTTCGAACTGAACGCTAAAACCTATGAGGTCAAAGTCTACTATATCGCGCTTAGTCTCCAAGCTGAACAGCCTTTGTCCACGACTCTTGAGCTCTTGCGCCATATCGAGGTCGGGGGCAAAACTGCGCTCGCAAATAAAGCCTTCCATATCGTTGAGCATATGGTACAAGATACGCACGCCGATATTACTCATACCGACCTCGTACTTGTCAGAGAAACAAAGACAAGTCCTGTGTCTACAAGGCTTGTCCATATCGGGCATATTGTATTCTCCACCCACGTAGCGAGCAGGTTTCTCCACTCGCAATAGTATCGAAGATAATTCTCTAGGGGTCATTGCATCACCAAAGAAGCCGCACCCAAAAGTCCGGCACTGTTGCCGAGGCTTGCTTTCATCACGTCTATACGAGGCAAGAAACCGCTCTTCTCGAGATATTCGTCAAGTTGAGCTTGGATAGGTTGGAAGATATGCTCGCCCTCGTGAGAAATTCCTCCGCCGATGACGAACGCCTCCGGATGAAGAATGTTGCCAAGCGAGATGAGTCCCGCGCCTATGTATTGCAAATATTGCTCCACCACTTGGCTTGCAACGGGACACCCCTTTTCTTTGGCAATAAAAACCGTCTTGCCGTTGATTTTTCCTTCGCTAGCCACTAGCCTGCCTAATATGCTGTTAGGAGCTTCTTCGGCTGCCTTGCGAGTCTGATTGATAAGGGCGGTAGCCGAAGCATACCTCTCCCAACAACCCTTGTTGCCACAGTTGCAAGGCTCGCCGTCGTAAACCAAAGTCAAATGTCCTGCCTCTGCTCCCGCACTGCCCATACCGGAGAAAAGTTTGCCGTCTATAATGATGCCCGAGCCTATACCCGTGCCGAGCGTGATAAATACGATATTGCGATAGCCCTTGGCGTTGGCATATTTATACTCCCCGAGAGCGGCACAGTTGGCGTCGTTGCCTACGACGCATTTTAGTCCCGTAGCCGTAGAGAGATAATCTGCAATATCAACGTCGTACCAACCTATGTTGGCTGCGGCTACGACCTTGCCTTTGGCTGTGTCAACGGTGCCGGGTATACCTATACCTATGCCACCGAGTTGCTTGAAATTGACCTCTGCTTTGGAACACAATGCGTGAAGGTTGACTATGATATCCTCCGCAACTTCCTCAAAAGGTCTCTCAGAGCCCGTCTTGAAAGACGAACTGATGATAATCTTGCCACTCTCGTCGACAAGTCCTATCTTGATATTGGTTCCGCCTACGTCTACGCCTGCAAATATCATAATGGTGTCCTCGCAAAATTTTATTCAAGTATATTCTAACAAATTGTTACGCTATTTTCAAGTATTAATATATTTTTTTATTTAATATTGTCACCAAAATAATTGGAAAAGTCAATGTCGGCATCTTCTTGTACGACTTGGTGCATGCAGTCTTTGAGCGTAGTATCGGTATCAACGACGCTACAAAGCTCTCGCACTTGATTTTCGCTGAGAGTGCACAATATTTTTCCCTTGTCGTCAACCACCTCAAAGGTAACGAATTCTCGATTGTTCATCAATGCTATAAACCTAAAAAGTTGGGCCTCGTAAGATATCAAAAAAGTCGTTTTTCTCAAACCGTGTCGACAATTTTTGAAAATAAAGGTCGATTGAATGGCACAATTTGTCGCCTCGTTGTCGCTCTTGCCGATAGCTCCGAAAAATAAAAAAAGTCCCATCACGCATAGCGAAAGATTGGGGGCGAAAAAGAAGGTTGCTACACCCAATCCAAAAATTACCACCCCCGATATCAGAGTGGCTATCTTGATAATTTTGACAGCTTTTAGTTTGTTTTTGGATAGCGCCGTAACTATTCTAGACCCGTCTAGAGGATATAGAGGCATTAGGTTGATTGCCCCCATCGTCACGTTGGCTATACAAATATCCAGCGTGTAGGCATAGCTTGACGGCATTAGCCACCAAGTTGCGACTACGCATACCGCTATGCAAAAATTGAATATAGGACCTGCAAGAGAAATAATTATATTATCCTTGCCTTGGTAACACTCCCCCGACTCCATTACCCCGCCAAAGGGCATAAGCGTGATCGACAAGGTCTTGTAGCCTCGCCAGCTTGCCGTCCGCTCGTGCGCCAGCTCGTGCATAAATATGCTTATCATATAGCCGATAAGCATATCTAATTGCCCCGTCAAGGCGTAGAATGCGAGAAGTATTAAAAATAGCGGACTAAATCGGAATTTCAAAGAATGGTCATGAGTAAACGGGATATGATAAGTCCACAACTAACCGCTACGCAAAGTATAGACTGCACTACGAGCACGTCGAGAAGCTTAACTTTCTTTTTGATAGTGGTACGCCTAAGCACGTTTTCGTTGGGATAGCTTACCGACTGCACAGCTTGATTTTCATCGTATTTCATATTGCACCTCTCTATCTAGATAATACAATCTATGTCGGCTGCGACGGCAATATAACTACGTATTGGCTGCTATATAATGGTTTTTGGACTTTTGAGGTTGGAGGCGCTCACCCTTATACAAAAATTGCAATCGCCATCCTCGTCCACGTCGAAGTCTATTTCGATTGGCTCTTTGACTGTCATATAACAACTCATCAAAGTGTACAAGTCGCCCTTGATAACTCTCAAGAAGCCCTCGTAGGAATGCACTTTGTCTTGCAGCAATACTCTCTTTAGTCTATTTAGCGCTTGATTTTTGTTGTTCATATACTCTTCTCCAACCACATTTTGAGCTTTCCTATCAACCCTCTGTATCGCAAAGTCGGGTCGTATAGCCGTGTTTTGCCACTGAGAATATTGTCGGCAATGAGGTCTACGGCTATCCTCGATTGATGAGCGTTGAGCCCTATTCTACCAAGCTGAGAGTATATGGTGAGGTTGTCGTCCTCGGGCACAACGCCTATGAGAGGATAGCGCAAAACCTTGGCAATATCTTCGGCGCTCATCATATTGCCTTGCAATACCAGGTCGCCCCTCACTCGATTGACTATCACGCTGATAGCGTTGAGCCCGTAGCTTGCCAACATTGATAGCACTTTGTCCCCGTCCCTAATGGCGGATATATGGGGCGTGGTGACGACTATCGCCTCGTCGGCTCCGCTCACCGCCCTATGAAAGCCTACGTCTATGCCGGCGGGACAGTCTATGAGAATAAAGTCAAAGCTATCCTCCAGACGACATATAAGACTACGAAATTCCGCCGCCGATACCTGCACGTCGTTGAAGGCGTGCGACGACGGCAAAACGTACAACCCCGCATTGTACTTGTCTTGTATCAAAGCGTTGGATATGGTGCATTTGCCTGCTATCACGTCAGCCATATCGTACACGAGTTGGTTCTCTACTCCCATAACCACGTCAAGGTTGTTGAGTCCAACATCGGCGTCGATAATGAGGCACCTATTGTTGCGATTTGCAAGGCTTATGCCTAGCGACGCGCTGATACTAGTCTTGCCCACTCCGCCCTTGCCGGAAGTCAATACGATTTTTCTTGCCATACTTGCTCCTCATACGCACGGCCGAACGCACATAGGCACGCTCTTGCCGTATAAAAACATTATAAATATCCGTATATAGAGAATTATTGCTATTTTGGTAGCAAAACAACTAAGTTTGTCAAAAAAAATACGGCGTATCGCTACGCCGTGTCAAAATTCGATACTATCGTACTATTTGCCTATTAGTTCAAGCTTCCTACGTTGAGTACTCTGCTCAATTTTTCTCCATGCTCCAAAAACGTCATCGCTCCCTTGACGATGTCGTTGGAAGGGTCGTTAGAAACGTTGACTTTCATCTCCATTGCCATAGCTATATACTCGCTAAGCCCCGGAAAAACCGCGCAACCGCCCGACAGCGTAATGCCGTTGAGATACACTTCTTGAGCGCAATTGTCGGGAATTTGGAAACTGAGATTGTATATTACTTCTACCAGCTTGGCAACTTGCCCTTCTATCGCGTTTTTGATATCCTTTGCCGTGATTTTGTATTCAAAAATGCGGTTGGTTCCTATCTCCTGCAAGTCCATATTGATGCAAGTAAGGTCGTTTTCGTATAGTGAGCCGACTTGTTTTTTTGCTTTCTCGGCATAGGCGATAGGCATACGACAACGCTTGGTGTCGGTGATATAGTCGACGATTGCTTGATTGAAGGTATCTCCGCCTATATTGACACTGCAACCGCTGATTATTCCGCTTGGCGACACGATAGCCACTTCGCTCTTGCTTGCGCCCATATCCACTACGAATTGGGTGGAAGCGTCGTCAACGCTTGCCGCAACGGCGATTGGCGACTCGAGAATTATCACTTCTCTCACACCCGCCTTGATAAGGCACTTTTCGATTTGTTCCTTTTCGGTATTGGTGAGTCCGCACGATACGCACGCAATGGCTTTGACGGGTTGACGCAATATTGGTCGTGGCGCGACGAGCCTATTGATAAAGTTGCGCATCATCAGTACGAAAGCGTTTTCGTGCAAAATAATACCGCCCTTGACAGGGAATACTATCTGTTGGTTTTCACTAACTTTGCCACCTATAGCGCCTCTACCGCAATCAACCAATACAAGTTTTCCCCTACGTCCCTCCACGAGGGCTACGCAAGGCTCTTTGAGCACGATGCCTTTGCCTTTTTGGCTTATCGTTATAAACTTTGTGCCAATATCTATGACCAATTCAGCCATTTTCATACTTCTTCTCCAATGCCTCTACAACCTCTTTGACGTTCTCTATCGGCAAACCTATTATGTTGGAATAGCTCCCGCCAAAACTCTCTACAACCTGCTTGTCCTGTATACCGTACGCGCCCGCCTTGTCTAGCGGATCGCAAACGTCGATATATTCGTCTATCTGACTATCGCTCAAACTCTTGAATTTGACGGTGGATTTGACGTAAAACGTCACTCTCTCGCCGTGATACGATACGCATACACCCGTGTAGACGCCGTGTCTCTTGCCGCTAAGCTCTCTAAGATAGCGCCTTGCAACCTCTTTGGTGTGAGGCTTACCGTAAACCTTGCCGTCGTAATATACTATAGTATCTCCGCTGACTACGCATGCGTCAGGATAGAGACTGTCTATATCAGCCATCTTGACGGTGGCAAGGTAGGTTACGATTTTGCTAGGTCTTGCGTAACTACACCTCTCCTCTACGTCCTTGGTCACTACTTGCACGTCGTCAAAGACGGTGTTCATCAACTCTTTTCTACGAGGTGACTTGGACGCCAAAATTATTCGCATATTACGCCTCGGCTACCTCGTCGATATCGCTCTTTGCCTTTTTGCCTTTGTTTCTCTTGAGCTCTTTGAGCTTGGCTTTATTTCTCCTTACTACCAATTCTTTGAAGTTCCAATTGCCGTCCATATCCTTGGCAAACTTGGACAGCTTGTTGGCGGATTTTTCTCTCTGCTCCTTTACTTCACTCTCTCTGGTGCACTTGGCGTACCAATATGCGGCCATCTCGCCGTCAACCTCTACGACACCCTTGATACCGCTCTCGTAAGCCTTGGCTAAATCGAAGTATACTTTGCTATCTCCGCACTTGCCGAGGTTGACCTTCCATTCAAACGCCTTGACAGGGTCCTTGTCGATACCCGCCAAGCCTTCGTCGTATATCTTGTACAATATGCTAGTAGCTTGTGCGTTGCCCGCCTCAGCCGATTGCATATAAAACTTGATTGCCGTGTCGATATCTTGAGCCAAACCGCATTGACCTTCGAGGTACCAATTGCCCAAAACGTACATTGCGCCTGCATTGCCTTGTTGAGCAAGCTCGATCATCTCTCTATAAGCCTTGTCGTTGTCTTGCGTTACGCCCGCACCCGTAAGGTAACAGCCCGCAAGTCCAGCCTTGGCTTCTTCATAGCCCGCTTCAACTGCCTTGGAATAGTACTCAAAGCACTTGTCCGGCTTGTTGTTGTCGGGATGAATGGACTTGTCACACAATTTGCCCAATTGGAAATATGCAGGCGTATAACCTGCCTCGGCTGCGCTCATGAGGTATTTCTCCGCCTTGGCAAGGTCTGCATCTACGCCCAAGCCCTCGGCACATATAATACCGATATAGTACATTGCGATAGGATTGTGATGCTCTGCCGCCTCTTTGAAGTACGCGATGGCTGTAGGATAGTCTTGGTCGCAACCAAAACCGCTCAATGCGCATACGCCGAGAGCAACAGTCGCTTGAACGACATCCGCCTTGTGCGCTTGAAGGAAGTATCCGTACGCTTTCCAGTAGTCTTGCTCTACGCCAAGTCCCAGGTCGTACATATATCCCTTACAGTAGCTTGCCATAGGCAAAACGTTTTCGTCTATCTTGTTGAGGAAATTCCACGCCTTGTCGTAGTCGGCTCTGACACCATCACCCTTTATGTATTTGATAGCAAGCGCGAGTTGAGCGTTTTGACAACCGCCCTTGGCTGATTGAGCAAACTTGCGTATTGCATCCTTTTGCAACAAAATAGCGTAAGACTTGCTCTCTGTTGCGGAAGGATCGTTGAGTATTCTCTTAGACTCAAGCTCGAGTCGCATGCCTTCTTGGAACAAACTGTAGCAGTTGTTCTTGGCTTTTGCTTTGTCAAAATACTCGTCGGCAATGTTTTCCTTTTTTTTGCCCTTTTTACCCAATATACCACTGCTGTACATTACGCCAAGACTGTACTCGGCGAGTCCGTCCTCGGCTTTGACGCCTTTGAGATAATACTCCTCGGCTTTTTTGAGACTCACCGGCACGCCGTATCCTTGCAGATAACTGTAAGCAACGAAATTGCAAGCCTCGGGATTGGTCTTGGAAGCCTTGATTGCAAGTTTTAGACCCTTGACGTCGCTTTGTGGTACGCCTACGCCTTCGTTGTACATTCTCGCAAGCAATAAGCCTGCTTTTCCGTCTTTTTTTGCAGCTTTGGTAATCTTCTTTACATCCATACGCAACCTACTTGTATTTATAATATTATTATTTTAACATATTTTTTCGTTTATATCAATATGCTTTGTACAGCTTTTTTATTTATTTTAGATTGATTTTTTGACAAACAAAACGGACCTTGCGGTCCGCCGTGTTTGTGTTATTATTACAATATTTGCAAATTCTTCTTGTAGGCTCTCCTAAAGTCGCCGACAGCCGTCATTGCATCTTTGATTTCCAACGAGCAGTCGCCGTCGCTCTCCGTCTTCATAATTACGCTGTCGCCAAGCACGTCGCACGTGATATTGGTGATGACGCTACTCATACTTCTGTCGAGGCTCTCGGCTATCCTTACTATTACGCCGAGTTTGAGTATTGCGTCGAGATCCTCTTCGGTGAGCATATCGCGGTATTTCATAAACTCAACCGTGTCGATATCGCCCTTGCGGTGCATTGACGCCACGAAAGCAGCCATTACCAAGTCTTTGTGCGCTATGCCGTATAGGTTGCTGTTGAGAATGATATAGTTGGAATGCTTGTGGTGGTTGTAGTATTTGATATGATTGCCACAGTCGTGTAGCATCGCCGCCGTCCTCAAAACCTTGACGTAAGCCCTTGGCAGCTTGTGCAATACCTTGAGCTGCTTGAATAGTTGAATGGACAAAGTGTATACTTGCTCGGCGTGAGTGATATTCTCGCCAAAGAAATTGAGCAACGAATATATGCTGTGTCCGAGCACGTCGCTGATTGGCTTTTCGTTGGTGGAAGGCACGGCGTATTTGAACATCGTTCCTTCTCTAAGTCCGCTGCCCGATACAACCAATTCTTCGGAATTGGTAAAGGAAGCTATGGCTTTGATTGCCGACAAAGCGGCAGGGAAAATATCGGCTCTAACACTCGACAAACCTTTGATTTTCATAGTTTTGTCAAGGTCGAGAGTCTTGATATTGTTGTAGATACTGTTGAACTCGGCAATAGGCACGACGTAGTTGTGCGTCATGTCGAGAGGATACTTTTTGAGTTTTCTGCTTATCTTGCCTATGTTGCGGAAAGCACCGCCTACACCTATGAGCTTGGTGTCAGGCAAAAGCTCTTTGAGCCAATCGTACTTGTCAAGCTCTTGCAAAACGTACTTCTCGACTCTCTCTGCTCTTTCGACAGGCGAAAGTTCCATATCCTTGAACATGTCCGTCAAAACTACCGAACCGATAGGCAACGTGGCGTGCGCCAACAAGCTCTTGCGGTTGTAATATACTATCTGCGTGCTACCGCCACCGATATCTACTATGACACCGCGCGGTATGTCCATAGAGTTGATAACTCCTTGGTACACGAGTTGAGCCTCTTCGTCACTATCGAGCACTCTAAGCTTGATGCCCGTGGTAGCTTGAACTTCGTCTAGAAAGCCTCTTTGATTTTTTGCTTTGCGCACAGCCGCGGTAGCATAAGCATAGATATGCTCCACCTTGTTGGCATCGCATAGCCTTCTAAACATTTTGAGCGTTTTGATAGTTTGGGCAACTCTCGCAGGCTGCAAAAAGCCGTCCAGCTCCATATCTTGAGCTAGACGCACCGTCTCTTTGAGTTCGTCGAATACGGTAAAATATCCGCCTTCCAAAATGTCAACCAAAACAAGTCTGAGCGAATTCGATCCTAAATCTATTATCGCAATTTTTTCCATATACACTCTACCTCTAAATTTATTCCGCTATTATTGTATCATACCTTTTTTATAATGTCCATACCCTATTTTTTGACAAAATCAGTTTTTTTAATTATTTTTGAACAAAAATATAATCAATAATTGTATTTAGAAAAGGTTTTTTACATTCTATTTGTTCAAGACTGAGCAATCAACTTTTGGCTATACCTCTCAAGATAATCTTTGAGAATATCCATTACGGCATAGTATTTGTTGATATCTCGCTCCAAAAACGGGTCGGGAACAGCCTTGTATTCTCCGTCAACCAGCTCGGATAGCGTGATAAACTTTTTGCGATATTTGCAAGGAGTGACGAGTTTGTTGGTGCGAGTCATTCCTACAATAACGTCGGCAGTCTCAAACAAGTCCTTGTCCGTCCACTTGAATGCCGGCTTGTGGGCGTCGATATACTCTTCGTCAAAGCCCTCTCTAAGCAATGCCAGCTTAGCTTTTGGGTGAATTTTGGACGACTTGTTGAAGACCGCCGCACTGCGTATCCACGTAACTTTTTGGGCAAGTTTCGGGTCGGCTTGTACCATTCTTTTGAAGACGTATTCGCAATACGGACTGCGACAAATGTTGGACGAACATACGAATAAAATTTTCATTGTTTTCTCCTATTGTTTTTGGGCAAATTCTATCATCTGAGCTATCATATCGTCAAGGAAATCCGAGATGATTTTTTGGTCTTTTTGAGAGCATCTTTGCGCAATACACAATCTTCCTTCACCGGCAAAGCCGTTGAAAGTCACCTGAACGTAAGGCTTGTATTTGGTTGCGCCCGTCATAAAGGCGTCGGTCATCTCTACCCCGTCAAACCACAAAATAGCGTGTATCATTCTATCGTAATAATTTCGAAAATATACTGCACACTGTCCCATAATTGGGCTTTGTTCTTTTTCATAACGCCCTCTTAGTTTGCGGATTTCCCCTAAGAAAATAATATCACAAAGAAAATCTCACTTCAATATCGTTGATAAAAATAAACAAAGTAAAAACGTAAATTGTTGAAAATTATGGCAAAAGTTTAATTTTTTAAGCAATATCGTCAATATCCTTGATTTTTTCGGCGGGAATAATTATAATTGTATAGCAAGCGTGGAGACGTATCGAAGTGGTCGTAACGAGAACGACTCGAAATCGTTTTGTCACTAGCGTGGCACGAGAGTTCGAATCTCTCCGTCTCCGCCAACACCCCGAATTATATCGGGGTTTATTTTTTTTGGAGAGATTTGGGCGCTCCGCACCCGACGGCTACGCCGTCCGAACTCTCTACTCGTTGCACGCTCACTTCCCGTTCGCTGTAAGGCGAATCTCTCCATCTCCGCCAACACCCCGAGTTATATCGTGGTTTATTTTTTTGGGAGAGATTGTGGCGCTCCGCACCCGACGGCTACGCCGTCCGAACTCTCTACTCGTTGCACGCTCACTTTAAGTTCGCTGTAAGGCGAATCTCTCCGTCTCCGCCAACACCATAAGTTATATTAGGGTGTATTTTTTTGGAGAGATTGTGGTGCTCCGCACCCGACGGCTTTGCCGCTCAAACTCTCTACTCGTTGCACGCTCACTTCCCGTTCGCTGTAAGGCGAATCTCTCCGTCTCCGCCAATACCCCGAATTATATCGGGGTTTATTTTTTTTGGAGAGATTTGGGCGCTCCGCACC
>JBJETT010000007.1:0-103052 GCA_051883455.1 Christensenellales bacterium
TTAGTTAGAATGCGACTTGTATTTAAGCGCTGTGCTAAGGAAATGATACGTCTAACGTAATACAAGAAATTTGTATGCTAAAAACTCGATACGTGTCGATATTTTTGACAAATAGCGTTTTATTTTTAGGTATTGATAGTGACAAATATTTTAATTACTTTTTGGAGAAAAATTTAATTAAAACGCTCAAAATACTTGACACCAACCGTATAATATAATAAAATCGTATATGCAATCAATAAGCCTTCATAGCTCAGTCGGTAGAGCATTCGGCTGTTAACCGAAGTGTCATAGGTTCGAGTCCTATTGAAGGCGCCATCTGAATTACCTATTGTAATCTGAACATTTTGTTCGTGACAACAATAGGTAATTTTTTTTATTATGTCTTGTTTTGCAGTATATTTATTATGATTTGTGATGTGTTTTAATTGGTTTTTGGAAGAAGCAAAATGTGACACGTATTTTGAAAATAGGTGAAAAGCGAGATATAAAAGAAAAAAACAGTCACATTTGAACTCGTGATTTGATACAAATCTATTTTGATAAATATTCGCTTTCTTTTGATGTGGGCGTTTTATAGTTATTGCTTGAATGAGGTCGCTTTGAATTGTAGAATTCGATATATTCGTAAATAGCGTCACGCAATTCTTTTTCGGATTTATATTTTCGTCGATACAATTCTTCTCTTTTCATTGAAGCAAAGAAAGATTCTACAACTGAATTGTCATAAGGTATATGCGCTCTTGAAAACGATTGAACAATTCCATAAGATTTTAGATAAGACATAAAAGTATATGATTTGTAGCTCGCGCCTCTGTCGGTATGAAAGATTAACCCTTTGGGTGGATTGCGAAACGCATATGCTATTTTGAATGTGCTTTTTACAAGTTGCGTACTGTTTTTGTAGCTTATTTTATATCCGACGACCATTCTTGAAAACAAATCAAGAATAACGCAGATATAATAGTTTCTCTCTTGAAAACTATAACAAGTAACGTCGCTAACCCATATCTGATTGGGCGCAATAGCTGTAAAGTTTTGATTAACACGATTCTTGCAATATGCTTTTCTTTCTTTTTCATATAAGGCTTTTGCTCGTTGACGAATGCTTGTTAAGCCCATATCAGCCATAAGTCTGCGTACTGTGTCTTCGCTTGTTACATATCCTTGTTCTTTAAGAATAGCAGTAATTTTTCCGGCTCCAAAAATCTGACGATTCTCGTCATAGACTTTTTGAATGGCAACACGGAGAACTTCGCGCTGTTGTGCATACATGGTGTTTGTTTTTTTGTTTCGAAAAACATGGTTGTAGAATGTTCCTCGATCAACATTAAGTGCTTCACAAAGGACATGAACGCTATGAGTGCCGTATATCTTTTCGAGCGCATAAAGCCGTTCCTTAAGCGGAGCAGAAGGTAAACAGTTTGCTTCGTTTATGATTTGAATAATTTCTTCTAAGCGTTCAACACGTCGCAGAAGTCGTTTGATTTCTTTATTATTCGCGGAACTATACTTTTCTGCGATTTCTGTTTCTTTTAACCAACGGTAGATAGTGGTGCGCGAAATAATATACTGCTTTGACAATGTCGTAACGGATTGTTTTTGTTTGAATTCTGTAAGTATTTTTGCTTTTAACTCATCGCTATAGTGCTGCATTTTACTTGCTCCTTGGAAATATGATGAGTCTATTATACCTTGAAAAGCAGATAAACGACAGGACAATTACATATCTAAAATAAAGTAATATCAGTCAAAAGAGGAATTGGATTGTCATCATATCGTTTGGTAGATTATCGATACAATAAAATAGTCAATCTTGAGGAGCTCTGAAATATTGTTTCGGACTTCTTATCTTGTTTGGGTGGTTGGCGTAAAATTTAGGGGACTAAGTAGGTAATCTCCACTTTTTTAATAAAACAAAATGAAGATATATGACTACCTGCGTCTTTTACTCTAACCGAAACGACTTGAAAAAATTAACGAAATATGGTATAATTAATAAGGAGGTTGTACTAATGGTTAAATTAGTTACGAAGAAAGCAAGTTCTGAAGCTCGACAAAGAGCAGATAGAATAATACATGATGTACGCAAGCTGTTGGAAAAAGAATACATATTTTTTTGTCGCCCGATTGGTTCTCAAACACGTCGATGTATTGTTCAGGATAAAAACGGAAAATATGATTTGGATTATCAAATAGTTTTGACTCAAAATTCAAAAGGGGATTTAGATCCGACAAGTATTAAGAAAAGGTTCCTATGGGCTTTCACATCGGTTAGGAATAAGAACGAAAAAGTTGAAGATTCGACGACCGTTATAACGGTAAGATGTTCAAAAGACGGTTGTAAATTTAATGTCGAAACTGAGAAATTTTCTTTTGACTTTGTGATAATCAATCCGGATGAGACCTGCCGTATTAGAAGGAATGGAGGAAATCAATATACTTGGGTTCAACTGCCAACGAAACATACGGATATATATAATCGTTATAAAGCAATGAGTTTTGAACAACAAAAAGATTTATTAGAGAACTATTTGTTACCGAAAATTGTTAAAGAAAAGCAAAAAGACGAATCGCAACGTCGTGCAACTATCGATATATTTTTGGAGGGCGTAAATAATTATTGCGCACAGGTAAACGCTTATGACAAAAAATGAATTGTTATCATTTATCGCTTTCAAAAATGAGCAAGAAAAAGAAGAAGCGGAATTTTATATGGCCGTTAAAGGTGTTGAATTACATCGTAGGATTCTTGATTATTTAGGTTGTGATTTTGAAAAATCAAAAATTGAATGGCCCAAAATAGCAAGAATCTTAAAAACCGATAAGGCACTGAGAGATGTTATATACATATATCTTGCAACATTGGAAGAATATATGAGAGCGTTTATTTCGAATAAATATGAGGATAATATTCAGCAAAGTTTTTGGATTGATGGGGCAGGACAGAGGCAAACGAATAAGATTAAAGCTAATATTTTGCATGGCAAGAAGCTATTTGATATTCTTGAGAATACAGATTTCGGGTGTTTGATTCAGCAAGTAAAAAATCTTCCTATTGAAGATAAGAAACAACTATTTGGCGATTTTTATAGCGATACTAATCTGGATGCAGTCAAGGAATTAAGAAATGCAGTAAGTCATCATAAACTTTTATCGGGTTGCAAATTAAAAAAATGTATCATATTTGAGTTTGAAGGCAGTACCTTAATTGATAATATCAAAAATTTGCGACAACTATTGCCTGAAAGATATCGTTACGGAAAAAATGGAAAAGGCGGAATAACGGCAGATTTAAACAAAATCGGGATAAATCTTGATTGAAATGATATGTATCATACAACGCGAGGAACAGAATATGAAAATAGTCGACAAAAGATTAAGAGAAACAGCGGACGTTATAAATAAAAAACTCGCTAAAGTAAACGAAGAAAACAGAAGCGAAGTGTCGGTGGATGTTTTATCGCATTTGAGAAACTTTTGTGAAGCGTTCATGTATAAGGTTTATGATGAAGAAAATGACGCCGATTTATATCAGACTCAGGATAATCTGAAGATTGTGCGGACGTATGTCAGAGACAAGCATTATGACGTTTATAAATTTCATTCATTGTTGGATTCGAGCGTCGGTCATATGGATTTCGGATCGATGCAATCGGAAGCTTTGATTTTAAAATACATACCACAACTTATAAGATTAAAAGAATTTTTGCTGAAACAATACGGGATTAGCGTTCTTGAAAATATAGATAAGTATCCTTTGGATTTGGATAAAAGTCTTGTTTCTTTTTATGAGAAAATTCTATTTGTATTGCTTCATTCCAAGCCCGGTTCGATGCAGATGACCCGCAATCAGTACTTTGTTAAAAAGAGATCGATGAAATATATCAACGGGCATATATTTTACGAATATGTGTTCGATGTTTCCGATGATAGGGCAAACAAGTTCAATACTTTCGTTTGTTACAGTTTTAAAAATATAAGATTCGATTATGATTTAAAACTTCTGCTTGCGAAAAAGGAAATCACGTATTTAAATACAAAAATATTTATAAACGTAATTTACGATTACGAGTATTCAATAAGACCGTGTGCGTTTCAGAATTTGTTGTACTTAATTAACTATAACGATGAGAAATGCAGACGCGATAAAGAATATTCGGCGCTGATGAAAACGATTAAAGATAAAAGAAAGTCGCTTGTAGATTTAATCGATAGCGAAAAAGAAATTTATCTTGCTCCCGTTGGATATTATACAGAATTTATAAGTAAAGTAAAAGAATTTTTGCGAAGCGGCAAACTCGGAGGGAATTTAATCAGATTTTTATTGACGGATATGAGAAACCGTACGATAAAAGCGCAGGCGTATAAACCATACGGAAATATGTCGGCTTATAACGGTGAGTTTGACGGATTGAGAATTCGGCTTGCGTCAAAATCGTTTGAATTGATGCCGTTTGCTTTTTCACCGAAAGAGGCAAGACCGTCCTTATATACGTTATTTGAACTTTATGACGCGCCGGATGCCGCCGATGAGATTTTATATCAATATCTGGTGAATTATATCAATACGAACAATACTCTTTTCGTAAAACCCTGCGACATCGGGTATTCTGACGAAAAATTCATTGAATTAAAAAACAGATTCAACGAAAAATTGTTAAGAATAAATTCATATTATTCGGACCATCGGATAATAGAAATCAGCGGATATTATACGGTTGAAAGCTACTATAACTCCACCCAAAACGTTATTTTAGAAGTAATAAAGCTGTGTAAAACAAAAAACGTACAGGTAAATAACGATTATTCCGAAAATCCTCTTTTGTCTGCAGCGCAGAAGAATATACTGAGCAAATCTTTAAAAAACTCGTCGGTTGCGTTGATTACGGGGTCTGCGGGAACGGGTAAAACTACAATTATAAAAGAATTTATCAAGAATAATCCCGATAAGAGAATTTTATGTCTGACAACTACAAATACGGCGAATAACAATTTAAAAATAAAAGACTTTGCAGGCGATATTACATATAAAAACATAGCGCAATTTGAAAAAGAAAGGGTTCATGAAGATAGTGACATAATTATTGTTGACGAAGCGAGTTTTGTTTCGACGGATTCGATAGAAAAGATTATCGAAGTATACAAAAGCTCTGCTTTTATGTTTGTCGGCGATCTCGGGCAAATAGAGTCGATTGAGTTCGGTAACTGGTTCGATTTATTGTTGAATTTATTAAAAGCCAAAGACGTTGTTTTTACTTTGGACGTTGAACACAGAACAAAAGTTGTCGAACTGACAAAAATCTGGAACGAGGTAAGGCACGGGAAAAAGAAAAATATCATCGAATTGCTTTCTGCCTACGAAATGACGGAAGAAATAAGCGACGATATTTTTAAGGTTCAGGAAAATGAAGTTGTCCTGTGTCTTAATTATGACGGTTTATACGGAATAAACAATATTAACAGATATTTGCAGGCGTCTAACCCGAATGACGCTTTTGAATATCAGCAAAACCTATATAAAGTCGGCGACCCCGTTGTTTTTATAACGAACGATTACAGCGCGTATGGCATTTATAACAATTTAAGCGGAAAAATCGTCGGGATAAAAAACGAAGAGGAAAACATAACGTTTAAAATTGAATTGTTGGAAAGTGTAAGTTATTTCGGCAAATTATCTAACGAGATAGAAATTGTGGAGGAAGGTTCCGGGTTTTATGCTATTGTGACCAAAATGAAATATTATAACGACAAATACGATACGGATATGGATACGAGGACAAAACTTCCGTTTCAAATATCGTACGCTATGTCAATCCACAAAGCGCAAGGCTTGGAGTTCGATTCCGTTAAGATCGTGATTACTAAAGAATCGGACGAGCAGGTAACAAAGAATATTTTTTATACGGCGGTCACCAGGGCGAAGAAAAACCTTAAAGTTTATTGGCAACCTGAAGTGGCAGATTATGTTTTAGGTAATATCGAAAATAGCGAGGAGTCTAAAACTGCGGACTTATCAATCCTTTCGGAGCAATTGAAGAAATATATCTGATTAATTTTATAAGTATTATTCTGATATATTGGAATTTGCTTGCGTAGCTATTTCGTACAACAAAGACATAAAAAAGAGATGCTTTGTGCATCTCTTTTTTATGTCCCTTGAATAGTCAAGAACCCGCTAAAGCAAAGCGCAGCAGGTTCGGACGAAGTCTTTTGCCCAAAGGGCAAAGCCCCTATTGAAGGCGCCATAAAAAAGAGATGCTTTGTGCATCTCTTTTTTATGTCCCTTGAATAGTCAAGAACCCGCTAAAGCAAAGCGCAGCAGGTTCGGACGAAGTCTTTTGCCCAAAGGGCAAAGCCCCTATTGAAGGCGCCATAAAAAAGAGATGCTTTGTGTATCTCTTTTTTATGTCCATTGAATAGTCAAGAAATATCTTAATAAAAAACTAAAGTGTTTGACGGCAAGGCAACATTGTTTTATAATTTTATTGAAAACTATAGTTTTTGAGTATATTATTTGGGAGAAGTGCTTTGGAAAGAGAAACTTTCGATTGCGAAGAATATGTACAGTCTTCGGAAATACAATATTTTCCTGCAGAACGATACTTTGTCAAAGAGACTGTAAATTGCGCTAAAGAAAGCTACAGTGCTCCCGAAACGTCTTTATCGCAAAATACATCTACAAAAATCAACGAGGAAGGAATTACTGTCGACGACGCTCAAGAATTGATGCAATCGACTTCAACTTCCACGGCTTCGTCCTCTTCAACGTCTACTTCAGCGACTTCTTCGTCCACTGCATCGGCTTCTTCTTCCACAGCATCGGCATCAGTTTCCGCTTCGGCGTCGGCAGCAGCAAGCGCTACGGCTAGCGTTGGTGCGACGAGCGTATTGGCAGCAAGCGTCGCAACAATATGCGTTGCCACTATCGTAGGCTCTGTGACGGTGCCAGGACTCACTTTTGAAAGTACCAACGATACGCCACCCGTGGCACCAATCGAAGAGGTGGTAGATTACGGTACGTTTAAGTACGACAATTACGTGGTTGAGTATACGACTAACGAAGATTCCGATATAGTATACGCCGATATTACGTTTAATTTTGAAGGGGAACTATTAGAAGGCTTCTCCTGCATACTTTCCGACAATGAGACGGGGGAGTCAACCGAAGTCAACGCACCGGCTATCCAATATTCTCATATCGTCAACAAAGATAGAAGCTTTGACTTAACTATATACGACGGCGACAAAGTGGTAGAGTCGCAGACGATAAACTTTGAGGACCACTATCTATGTGGACAAAACAACGACTCTCATTACGTATACAAGTCGACGTGCAACGACGATGGTACCTACAATTTATATACTCGCTTTACGGCTGCTCACGAGGGAGAATTTGTTACTTATATCAATATTAGTAACCCGTCGGACGATTTGGTCGACAGTGATCAATACGAAACGGTGATTAGTGGGGATATTAGTAGCGTTTTGAATATAAATAGCGAGAAGTTTTCGGCAACTTTCGTATCCTATTACGTCAAGGACAACAACTATTATTACTATTATTCGCAAGAAATAATGATAGGCGAAGGCGCGTTAGATTGGAGCGTAAGCGTCCTCGACCAACAAATGACGCTACGTTTTGATAGCAAGCTGGACGGCGTGGTAGAAGTTGTCGTTACTCACGACGATGCGTCTATAGAGGAGTTTAGCTTCAACGCAGACGAATTGGTCGACAATACGTACGAAATTACGCTAGGTAGCCTCAGTCAGCATCCTACCGTTGAGATTTACGCGTCGGCGTCTATATATGATTTTGACCCTATGGGCGTTATTACCGACGTGGTGGGCGACGAGTATCGATACGTATACGACAGCGTAGTAGTAGATGCGGTGTTGACTTCTACGATTAGCCTCACTAGGTTTGAAATCTTCAACACGACGTACAACGAGCTTTTCAAGGGCGTTGACGATGCGTTGTGCGCACCTGTCAACTTATACTTTGACGGATATTTGAACGAGGGCGACAGCTACTCGGTCAGAGTATTCAACTTAGACGGAGAAGTTACGTCGGTAACGGGTATTACGTCGTTGGACAAGCCAATAACGTTGACGAATTTGTTAGTCGATATGGAATACTATTTTGTATTCTATTTGACTGCAAACGGAGAAGAAACTCAAATAGGCGAAACGACTAATACTTTGTCTATGATAGAAATTCTTGACCTACCTCCATATTATTGCAATACGCCTAATCCGGGTGACGTGCTGGTGACCTACAACGATGACGGCACTTCCAACGTCTATATGTATATGAACGTGCAAGAGACGACGTACGATATGTATTACAAAGCATATTTGGTGGACGTAGTTGATAATTCGATATACTACGAATGTACGAGCAGTGACATGGTGGCGGTATTTAGCAATATCCCTAAGGGACAATACTCAATTAGGGTTGGCGCAATGCTCAACGACAACGGCACTTGTTACTCAATGTACGATATGATATGGCCGTCGGGCTCGATATACGTAGGTCTTGACCAAGACGGATACTATTATGGCGAAAGTGGTAGAGCGAATTTTGACATTGGCACGGGAGAACTCTCGATCAGCGTATCGGGCAAGGTTATGGGGGATTTGAGACTTGTACTTACCCCTACGGGCGAGCAGCCTATCTCTATTACCATACCGCCTGAGGATATCAATGCGGGTAACTATTGGGCAGAATGCACGGTTGATTTGTCGGCGTATTCACTTATCGACTTTACGCTTGTAATCATAGGAGAAGCAATCTTCCAATACGGTAACGGCGACACTATAAAGAACGAAATTGCTGTCACAGGCAACGACTATTGTCCGTTCAAGATAGAAATAACAAATGAAATCATTATAGGAGAATAATATATGAAAAAACTTGACAAAAAAGCCTCGATAAACGTCGCTTTGATAACTTTTGCGGCTGTTTATCTCGTTGCGTACATTGTGCTGGTTATTATCAAATTCAGCGCACCCGAGTCGCAATTTGCGTTGGAGTTTTTTGACAAATACGTAAGGATTGTCAAAGAAACGATAACTCAAGGGGGCGAAACTATCGTAGTAAGTCCTAGTATGAAACAAGTCGTTATCAACAGTTTGATTACCATTGTGCTCATTCTATCTATTGCCAAGATTTTGCGCTCGCTGTTCAAACTGAGATACAAAAAATCCGACAGAACTAAGACGGTAGTCAGTCTATTGGACGGCTTCGTCAAATACGGCGCTGCTATTGCGGTGATTATCTATGTACTCAAGGCGTTTGGCGTCAATACCGAGGCACTTATAGCGTCGATAGGCATCTTAGCCCTCATCATAGGTCTCGGTGCTCAGTCGCTTATTGCCGATATCATTGCGGGTATGTTTATAATTTTTGAGAACACCTTCAACACGGGCGAGATTATCTCCATTGACGGATTTAGAGGCGAGGTTATCGAAATAGGTATACGTACAACTAAACTTCTCGACGCAGCGGGCAATATCAAAATCATGAACCACAGCGATATCAAGAATATCGTTAACTTGTCGAGAGAGCCGTCGCTAGCCGTAGTAGACGTAGATTTTCCGTATGACGTACCTATTGAATTTATAGAAAAGCTCTTTGACGAAAAGTTCGCGGGGCTCAAAGACAAGATACCGGGCATAATAACGGGACCATTCTACAAGGGCGTGACCGAATATAAGGATTCCAACGTCACCGTCAAGATCGTAGCTACTTGCCAAGAAGTTGATCGCTTCCAAGTACAGAGAGACTTGTTGAGGGAATACCGCGCTATAATCACGGCAGAGGGCATAGATATTGCATATCCTCACGTCGTTATTGGTCAAGACGAGAAGAGCAATATCAAAGTCACCAAGAAGGACGTAAAAGTTGCCAATCAATTCGTCGAAGAACAAAAAGAATTGTCCAAGGACTTAGAGGACGAACACGACTAATAGCAATCACTTTTGCATTCCGATACATAAGAGAGATACCTAGCGTATCTCTCTTTTTGGCTAATGAAAAGTCTATAATTCTTAAATATATATTGAAGATTGTATTGTATATATTATAAAGACTATATTTTGCCCTAATATAAATAAAAGCCTTGTTATCTACAAAGAAACAAGACTTTTTATTTATACGTTTTGATTATCCAGTCGGCTATTTCGCGCCTCGTGACGCATCTATCCATAGCTTGTTTTTCTATATAGCGATGGGCGTCGATTTCCGACATGCCGAGCGAATTGATGAGAGCCCATTTTGCGCGGTTGACAAGTTTTATCTCTTCCATTTTGTCTTGGAGGGAGAGCGACTTCTTTTCCATTCTTCGCAGTCTTTCGCTGGTGGCTCTCAGCCAATCCAAGGCGTGAGATACCGTCTGAGGAGATATAGGCTTACGTAGCGTAAATACGCCGTAGTCACACACCTTTTCAAAGACGTTGTCGTACACGTCGTTGCGTACGAAGAGTAGCACCACCGAGGTCTTGTCGCTCGAAGTGTCTATAGCAAACTTTACGCCGAAGTCGTCGGGCAGGGGCGAGTTGATGATTATTATATCGTAAGAGCGTTCGAGGAGTTTTCTTTGTGCGGAATTGATACTGTGCACGTAGTCAGTCGGCATAAAGGTCGACACGGGCATCAGTCCGCTTATACTATCGTCAAAGGACTGCGAGGCGGAAACTACCAAGACGCTGTAGATATGTTCTTTTAGTGCCATAGGCTCTCCGAAAAGTTAGCGTTGGTTGCAGTAAGCCGAGATTATCTTTGCAGGCAAGTACTTCTTGATGAACTTGCTGTTTGCAGTCACTTGTATTGCTTCTTCTATCGAAAGCGGCAGGCGATTGTACTTGCTAAGCACTTCGTCGGGTGCGGTAAAGAAGTTGATATTGGCAGGCTTTGGCAGTCTGCTACCTTTTTTGATACCCTCGAGCCCTGCGTAGATTATCAAAGCAAAGGCGAGGTAAGGATTGGCGTATGGGTCAGGGGAACGAAGCTCGGCTCTCTCAAACTCTCCCACCGCCGCAGGTATACGAATGAGTTGCGAACGGTTTTGAGCCGACCAAGACACGTAAGAAGGGGCTTTTTCTTTGCCCAATCTCTCGTAGGACTTTGGCACGTGATTGAGAAAGAGCGTCATTTCGCGTATGTGATTGAGTATGCCCGCTATGGTAGGCTTGATTACGTCCTCGCCGTCGCGAGAGCGAACGGAGAAGTTGATATGCAAGCCGTTGCCGGGGGCGTTGTCGAGTGGTTTTGGACTAAAGTCCGCGGCGATACCGTTGCGGTATACCACGGCTTTGACCATTGCGCTAAAGGTCATAGCGTTGTCGGCGGCTTCGAGAGGGAAGGAGTAGCGGAAGTCGATTTCGTTTTGTCCCGGACCTTCTTCGTGATGAGAGCTCTCGGGGTCGATACCCATTTGTTCGAGAGTCAAGCAAATCTCACGGCGGATATTCTCGCACTTATCTCTAGGCGCGATATCCATATAACCCGCGTTGTCGTAGGTTTCTTGGGTAGGGTAGCCCTTTTCGTTGAGCTTGAAGAGATAAAATTCCATCTCGGGACCGAACTTGAAAGAAAATCCCGCCTCGTCGGCTTGTCTTATTGCCTCTTTTAGAATATGTCTGGTATCTCCCTCAAAAGGTCTACCGTCGGGATAGGTGATGTCGCAGTACATACGAACGACTCTTCCGTGCTCGGGGCGCCAAGGCAAAACCACGAGGGTAGAAGGGTCGGGGTGAAGAAACAAGTCGGAATGCGCTTCGTCGCCGAAGCCGTCTATAGCCGAGGCGTCTATGGCAATGCCGTACTCAAAGGCACGAGGCAATTCTTTGTCCATAATGGATATGTTTTTTTGTTTGCCGAACACGTCGCAAAAGGCAAGACGGACGAACTTGACGTCCTCTTCTTTTACAAATTGCAATACTTCTTGTTTCGTATATTTCATATAGCACCTTCCTGCTCAATTCATTACGTACATTTGCTTATAAGGATTTTTGCTGTCGGGCTCGACTAGCGTAAAAGGATAATCCAAAACCTTGTCGGTATCGTATCCGAACAACCCACAAAACTCTTTGAGGTATGGCAAAAACTCTTGCAATTCTTCGCTACTGACTTGCTTTGCGTGCACGTTGCTCGGGAAGATAATATCGGCGCAGTCAGAACGCAACAGCATCTTACCGCCGTGCATTCCCGTGCAAGGGAAGTTGCCGACGATAGGGCTCTTGCTATCAAGACCTAGGGCAATAATAATACCTCCCGCTTGGTATTCGCCGAGGAAACTTCCCGCCGAACCACCTATGACGAGCACGGGTACTTTGTCCTTATAAGCCTTCATATGAATGCCCGCTCTGTAGCCCGCATTGCCCTTGACGTATATCGTTCCGCCTCTCATAGCGTAGCCTGCAGCGTCGCCGATATTGCCGTGAATGATTATTTTACCGTCGTTCATAGTGTCGCCGACGGCGTCTTGTGCGTTGCCTTTTACGACTATGGTCGCACCGTTGAGGTATGCCCCCAGCGCATTGCCTGGGGTGCCATAGAGCGTAATGACTTTGTCGTTCATACCCGTGGCGATAAAGCGTTGACCAAGACAGCCCGTTACTTGGCAGTCGTCACCACTTTGGCGTATTTGACTATTGAGTACGTCAAAATTCAATCCTTGCGCATCTATCGAAATCATTATAACATACCTCCCAATTTTTTTCTACGAATTTCTTTGTCAAAGGCGGATAGACACGGAGTTTTTTTCATCAACTCTACGTCTATCGTGTCGAGCGGAGTTTTTTCTCTTATCAAAGAGGTGTAGATACCCGCGTTTTTCACGTCGCCTATCAGCATAAAGCCGACAAGGCGATTGTCTTCAAAGAATAGTCGTTTTAGACTGTTTTCGCCCCTTTCTTCATAGAGTTCACCCGTGTATTTGCCCGCGGTCAAAGCGTGCGTTCCGAAAAATCCTATTGCGTTGACAGGCATATCTTTGTCATATTGCGTGCTTTGTCCCGCCATATTGACTCCCGCGCAATATCCTTGCATATACGCGCTAGGCAAAATAGCCAGCACTCTATTGCCGTCTATTGAGCAGTCGTATCCTTGAGCACAGTCGCCCGCGGTGTATACGCTACTTGCCGAAGTGCGCATATTTTTGTCGGCAATTATGCCTCTATCGGTGGCGATGCCCGCGTCTTTTGCTATAGATACGTTGGCTCTAACTCCCACCGCCAATACCAAAACGTCAAAGTCTACGACCTTGCCACTAGTCATCGTGGCGGTATTGCTGTCAAATTGTTTTACGCTATCGCCTAGCAAAAATTCTATGCCTTTTTCTTCGAGAGGTCTTTGCATCATTGAGGCGCACTCGTCGTCCAATATGCTTGAGAGAACTCTGCTCGCCAAATCGCAAACCGTGATTTTGCCAACTCTCTCAACCAAACCTTCGGCGCATTTTAGACCGATAAGACCGGCGCCGACTATCAACACTTTGCTATCCTTGTTGACGGCGCTTTGTAGAGCGAGAGCGTCGTCTAAGGTCATAAAGCCGAACTTTTTGTCCACGCTCTCTAGTCCCGCAAAGGGTGGAACGAACGGAGAAGAACCCGTGGCAATACACAACTCGTCGTAGTTTATTTTGCCTTGGTCGGTTGCAATCGTCTTGCTCTCCAAATCAATCCCCGTCGCCGTAGCTCTCACTATTTTGCAGTTGTTTTGGTCGTAGAAGTCGTCGGGACGGTATTTCATCTTGTCGACGGTAGTCTTGCCCTCTAATAGATAGGAGATGAGTGGACGACAATAGACGTCGTAGTTTTCTTGTCCAATGAGAGTGATAGGAGAGTCTTTATCCACGCTTCTTATGCCTTCGATACAACCTACGGAAGCAATACCGCCTCCGATTATCACGTAGTTTTTCATATCAAATCTCCTCATAAACTATAGCTCTATTAGGACAGCCTTTGACGCAAGCGGGGTAACCGCAAGCGTTTTTGGTGCACAGTTCGCACTTTTGCACTGCGTGGTCGCCGTTAGGTATTATTGCGCCGTAAGGGCAGACCAGCACGCAAGTAAAGCAACCTATGCATTTGTTTTGGTCTATGCACACCATTCCGTCTTGTTTGCTAAGCGCACCCGAGATACAACTCTTGACGCATATCGGGTCGTCGCAGTGGCGACAGTTGACGGCAAAGGTTATTTTGTCGTTTTGTTCCACCCTTATCTTAGGGTTGATTTCTTTGCCCTTGAGGGCTTTGACCATATCGATTTCGCCCGAATTGGCAAAGGCGCAGTTGTATTCGCACAGATGGCATCCGAGACACCATTCTTCTTTGACGTAAATCTTTTTCATTCTCCCGCGTGTGAGATACCGAGAATCTCAAGCTCCTTTTCCGTTAGTCCTATACCGCGCAACATCAATCGGTTGCCACGCAGTGTTTCGATAGAGTTGATACCCATACCGCCCATCAATTCTTTGATTTCGTGTTGCCAAGCCGTCATCAAGTTGACGAGTCTTGCGCTACCTATCTCGGGATTGAGCCTCTTGACGAGCTCGGGTTTTTGCGTTGCGATACCCCAGTTGCATTTGCCCGTCTGACAAGTACGGCAGAGGTGACAACCGAGTGCGAGTAGGGCGGCGGTAGCTACGTAACAAGCGTCAGCGCCGAGCGCTATTGCTTTTACCACGTCGGCGGCGGAGCGAATACTACCTCCTACTACCAATGAGACGTTGTTGCGTATGCCTTCGTCACGCAATCTCTTGTCGCAAGCCGCGAGGGCAAGCTCGATTGGAATACCTACGTTGTCTCTAATTCTCGTAGGCGCGGCGCCCGTACCGCCTCTAAAACCGTCTATGGCGATGATATCCGCACCGCTTCGAGCAATACCGCTGGCAATGGCGGCAATGTTATGCACGGCGGCAACCTTGACTATGATAGGTTTTTTGTATTCCGTCGCTTCTTTGAGCGAAAATACCAACTGTCTTAGGTCTTCGATAGAGTAGATGTCGTGGTGAGGTGCAGGCGAAATTGCGTCGCTACCTTCAGGTATCATACGAGTACGCGATACGTCACCCACGATTTTGGCACCCGGTAAGTGACCGCCGATACCCGGCTTGGCGCCTTGACCCATCTTTATCTCGATAGCGGCACCCGCGTTGAGATAATTTTCGTGTACGCCGAATCTACCCGAGGCAACTTGCACGATAGTATTTTTGCCGTAGACGTAAAAGTCTTCGTGCAATCCGCCTTCGCCCGTGTTGTAGCAAATCCCCAACTTTTGAGCGGCGAGGGCGAGGCTCTTGTGCGCGTTGTAACTGATAGAACCGTAGCTCATTGCCGAAAACATAACGGGCATGGCAAGCTCTATCTGTGGAGCCAAGTTGTTGACGAGGTTGCCCTCGGCGTCCCTCTCGATAGCAGAAGGCTTTTTACCAAGGAAGACCTTGGTCTCCATAGGTTCTCTGAGAGGGTCTATAGAAGGGTTGGTCACTTGCGAAGCGTTGATAAGGATTTTGTCCCAATATACGGGCAACGGGTTAGGGTTGCCCATAGAGGAGAGCAAAACTCCGCCGCTTTCGGCTTGTTTATATATTTCTTTTATCGTATTATCTGACCAGTTGGCGTTTTCTCTCAACCTACAATCGTTTTTGACGATTTTTAGTGCGCGAGTAGGGCAGAGCGAAACGCAACGCTGGCAGTTGACGCATTTCGACTCGTCGGCTAACATTATTTTTGCATCGGCGTCGTATCTATGCACCTCGTTGGCGCATTGTCGCTCGCACACACGACAAGCGATGCACCGATTTGGGTTTCTCACCACTTCAAATTCGGGATATACGTAATTTATACTCATCAATATTTACCTTCCTTTACACGTACTATCACGGGTTGACCGCCCGCAGGAGCATATATATTGCTAACGTTGGGCTCCATAGTTCTTATAGCCGCCTCTTCGCTGGCAATATACACCTTGTCATCGTATTCTCCCACCACCATCGAGCGGAGTTTTAGACGGTCGTTGAGTGCCATCAGTCCGCCTTCGAAGCCTAGCACTATCGAGAAAGGACCCGTAATCAAGAGGCTGGAGAATACCGTTCTTAGATACTTGAGTTTTTCGGCTTCTTTAGGCTCTTTTCTTGCAATGGTCTCCCAGAACGGTGCGGTTATGACGGAAGCCGTCTCCTCTAAGGTCAAGCCTTGGCGACGTAGTAGATAGTCGGCTATATAGGTGATGACCTCGGTATCTGTCTGCAAGGTGCATTTGTAACCGAACATCTCGATAAAACGTCTATTGGCGTCGTAAGAAGAAATCTCGCCGTTGTGCACGATAGAGTAGTCTAGCAAAGCAAAAGGGTGCGCGCCGCCCCACCAACCGGGGGTATTGGTCGGATATCTTCCGTGCGCCGTCCAGCTATAACCTTGATATTCGTCCAGACGATAAAATCTACCCACGTCCTCAGGGAAGCCAACGGCTTTGAACGCGCCCATATTTTTTCCGCACGAAAAGACGTACGTACCTTTTAGGCGGGTGTTTATCGTAGTAACTATCCTTACGACGTATTCTTTTTCGTCGAGTTGCATCGAAGCGAGCACCGACGCAAGAGGAGATACGAAGTAGCGCCAAATGAGAGGCTCGTCGGTTATCTCAGGGATTTTTCTCGTAGGGATATTTTCCGAACGCACGACCTCAAAGCTGTCTTTGAGAAATCTCTCGCACTCTTCACGGCAAGTTTGATTGTTATAGAAGATGTGCAATGCGTATTGGTCTTTGTATTCGGGATATATTCCGTATGCGGCGAAACCACCGCCGAGTCCGTTGCTTCTATCGTGCATAGGCTTCATACATTCGATGATTTTTTCTCCGCTCATCAAATTGCCTTCACGCGAAATTACGGCGGCGATAGCACAGCCCGAAGGAATACGAATCTGACCTTCTTTCAACATAATATTACCTCACAATATTTTATCAATAAAAAAAGGCGTCCACCGAAGGGTATAAACCCATCGATGAACGCCTTTGCTCATCTATACTTCAATATTACTCACTTTTTTGTACCTTGTCAACAATAGACGACAATTTTAGCAAAAAATCGACTGCAAAAAAATTTGTAAAAAATTGCAGACAAATCGTTGACAACGGCTTGGTCAAGGAATATAATGATGACGTAATCAAGGCAACGGCGTCTTAGAGTTATCTCTTAGACGCTTTTTTATTTGGTTACGAATTATCAATATAGTAAGACAAAGGCAATGGAGTCTTGATATCAAGCCCCATTGTCTTATTTTTTTAAGGAGAACTAATATGGAAACAGTAAGCGAAATGTTTGGAAGTTTAGTCTTTGACGACAGAGTAATGAAAGCCAACCTCTCCGCCAAGGTATATCAATCCCTCAAAAAGACTATCGACGAGGGAGCGCAACTCGACTTGTCGGTTGCCAACGCCGTTGCTACGGCAATGAAGGATTGGGCGATATCCAAAGGTGCCACTCACTTTACTCACTGGTTCCAACCTCTTACGGGCATCACGGCGGAAAAGCACGACAGCTTTATCACACCCGCTCCAGACGGTAGAGTAATAATGGAGTTTTCGGGCAAAGAACTCATCAAGGGTGAGCCTGACGCTTCGAGTTTTCCTTCGGGCGGTATCAGAGCTACTTTTGAGGCGAGAGGCTATACGGCGTGGGACCCGACTTCTTACGCTTTTATCAAGGGCAAGACCTTGTGTATTCCTACCGCGTTTTGCTCCTACGGCGGCGAGGCGCTTGACAAAAAGACGCCTTTGCTCCGTTCTATGGAAGCCCTCAATAAGCAAGCCTTGAGAGTGCTCAGACTCTTTGGCAATACCGACGTCAAATGCGTACGCACTTCGGTAGGTCCCGAGCAAGAATACTTCCTTGTAGACAAGGCAATGTTCGATGCGCGCAAGGATCTCGTATTTACGGGTAGAACGCTCTTCGGCGCCAAGTCGCCTAAGGGACAGGAGATGGAAGACCACTACTTCGGTATGATTAAGCCTAGGGTAGCGGCATATATGCAAGACCTCAACGAAGAATTGTGGAAGCTCGGCATTCTTGCCAAGACGGAACACAACGAGGTAGCTCCTGCGCAACATGAGCTTGCGCCAATCTATACCACGACCAACATCGCCACCGACCACAACCAGCTTACGATGGAGATAATGCAAAAGGTTGCCCTCAAACACGGACTCGTTTGCTTGCTCCACGAAAAGCCTTTCGCAGGAGTCAACGGTAGCGGAAAACACAACAACTGGTCTATGGCAACCGACACGGGAGTCAACCTCTTGTCACCGGGCGAAACGCCTTACGAAAACGCACAATTCTTGCTTTTCCTCTGTGCAGTTATCAAGGCTGTGGACGACTATCAAGATTTGCTTAGATTGTCGGTAGCAACGGCAGGCAACGACCATCGTCTCGGTGCCAACGAAGCTCCACCTGCAGTCGTATCAATCTTCTTGGGCGACGAGTTGACGGCTATATTGGAAGCTATCGAGAGCGACAAGCCTTACAGCGGTACCAAAAAGACGACGCTCAAACTAGGCGTAGACGTTTTGCCTAAGTTTGCAAGGGATACGACAGACCGCAACAGAACCTCCCCGTTTGCCTTTACGGGCAACAAATTCGAGTTCCGTATGCTCGGCTCGTCCAACAGTATTTCGTGTGCCAATATTATGCTCAACTCGGCGGTTGCGGAGTCGCTCAAGATTTACGCAGATAGGCTCGAAGGGGCAGACAACTTCGAAGAGGCATTGCACGATATGATCAAGAAGACTATCAAAGACCACAAGCGCATCTTGTTCAACGGCAACGGCTACGACGACGCTTGGATAGAAGAGGCTACGCAAAAGAGAGGCTTGCTCAACTATCGCACGACGCCTGATTGCATGCCACACCTCGTTGACAAAAAGAACGTCGACATGCTCACTTCTCACAACGTCTTTACTGAGAAAGAGCTCTATTCTCGTGTAGAGATTATGCTAGACAACTATTGCAAGACGATAGTCATCGAAGCAAGCACTATGGTGGATATGGCAAGAAAACAAATCTTGCCTGCAATCGAGTCCTATATCAAAGAGCTAAGCGACACGGCGGTTGCTAAGAAGGCGTTTATGCCTGAAGCAACTTGTGCAACCGAGAAGAAGACGGTTGCCAGATTGTCGATTTTGACCGAGCAAATTATTGCCAAGACGGAAGAGCTCGAGGACGAAGTAGTCAAATTAAAATTCATCACCGATATCGAGCAAAAGAGCTACGTCATCAGAGACAACGTGTTGTCGCTCATGTCGCAACTTAGAGCGGTAGCGGACGAGGCAGAGACGCTTACGGCAGAAAAATATTGGCCGTTCCCAACCTACGGCGACTTGCTCTTTGGAGTCAAGTAAACGCCAAAAAGTCGATACGTGTCGACAAAAACGCGTATCGAGCTGAGAGGATAGACTTATGACAATAGAATTTTGGTATCTAATAGGAGCAGCATTGGTATTCTTTATGCAGGCGGGCTTTGCGATGGTAGAGACAGGCTTTACCAGAGCAAAAAACGCAGGCAACATAATAATGAAAAACCTTATGGACTTCTGCATAGGCACCGTCGTATTTTCCTTGCTTGGCTTTGGAATTATGATGGGTGAGGACGCACTCTTCGGTCTTATCGGAATTCCTAATATGGATTTGTGGGTACATTTCAAAGATTTTATAGCAAGTCCCGAGGAGGGATTTACCGGCGCGTCGACCTTCGTGTTCAACCTAGTATTTTGCGCAACGACGGCGACGATAGTGTCGGGTTCTATGGCGGAGCGTACCAAGTTTATATCGTATTGTATATATTCCGCCGTTATTTCCCTCTTTATTTATCCAATCGAAGCACACTGGATATGGGGCGGCGGCTGGCTGTCGGCACTAGGCTTCCACGATTACGCAGGCTCGACGGCTATACATATGGTTGGCGGTATCGCAGCGCTGGTAGGAGCAATCTTCCTCGGACCTCGTATCGGCAAATACGTCAAGGACAAGTCGGGCAAGGTAGTCAAGGTCAACGCAATCCCCGGTCACTCTATACCGCTTGGCGCTTTGGGCGCGTTCATATTGTGGTTTGGCTGGTACGGATTTAACGGTGCGGCTGCAACTTCTCCGTCGGAGCTTGCAACGATATTCCTCAATACGACCATAGCACCTGCGGTAGCAACTGTCACCACTATGATATTTACTTGGGTCAAAAACGGCAAACCCGACGTGTCAATGTGCATCAACGCATGTTTGGCGGGACTCGTAGCCGTAACGGCAGGTTGTGACTGCTTCGACGCTATAGGCTCTACTGTAGTAGGTTTGGTAGCGGGTATATTGGTCGTATTGGTAGTCGAAGGCTTGGATCTAAAGCTTCATATCGACGACCCTGTGGGCGCGGTAGGCGTACACATGGCAAATGGCATTTGGGGTACGCTCGCGGTAGGTCTTTTGGCTAACCCCGACGCACCTGCGGGACTCGACGGCTTGTTCTACACCGGCAAGTGGTACCAAATCGGAGTACAAGCATTGGGCTTCGTAGCGGTAGCGGCATATACGGCGTTGATGATGATAGCTTGCTTTGTGATTATCAAGAAGACTATCGGACTTAGAGTAACCAAAGAAGAAGAAATCAAAGGTCTTGACAGCACCGAACACGGCTTGCCAAGCGCATACGCCGACTTTGCTCCGTCGACGGTTGCATACGCCGATTATATCAGCGAAGACACCGTGGTAGTAACGGGACAGACGCCTGTATCTGAAGCGGTCGTAGTCAAGAAAGCACCGTCCTTCGTTGCGGAAGGTACGCCTAAGTTTACCAAGGTAGAAATCATCTTCAAGGAAGAGAGGCTCTACGCACTCAAAGACGCGATGAGCAAGCTTGGCATCACGGGCATGACTGTATCGCACGTTATGGGTTACGGACAACAAAAGGGCAAACCGGAATTCTATCGTGGCGTAGCGGTGGAGAGCAACTTGTTGCCTAAGGTACAAGTGGATATCGTAGTCAGCAAGATACCTGTCCAAGACGTCATCGAAACGGCTAAGAAGGTACTTTATACGGGACATATCGGCGACGGAAAGATATTCGTTTACGACGTCGAAAACGTAGTCAAAGTGCGTACCGGAGAAGAAGGTTACGACGCTTTGCAAGACGACTAAAAGTCATATACGCACCGACCGCTCTATATTGGGCGGTCGGGCAAAACGTGTAAAAGGCAACTTTTACCAAAGGAGTTATTATGTGCGGAATAATGGGATATTGTGGCAAGAGTGCCACGATGCAAGCCTTTGAACAAGGTTTTCAAAAGACGGTGTCAAGAGGACCCGATCAAACTAGAATTATAACCTTGCCGTCGGGTATTTTAGGTTTTCATCGACTGGCAATAATGGGATTGACAGAGAGCGGAATGCAACCTTTTGGGTTGGATTCTGATTACGTTGTATGTAACGGAGAAATTTACGGCTTTGAAAAAATCAAGGAAAAGTTGGAGAGTAAATACACTTTCGTCAGTCAGTCTGACTGCGAGGTATTGCTCCCTATGTATAGAGAATACGGCGTGGATATGTTTGCAATGCTCGACGCCGAGTTTGCGTGTATTATCTACGACGGACGTAAGGATAGCTTTATTGCGGCAAGAGATCCGATAGGCATCAGACCGCTATATTACGGCTACGACAAAGAGGGTACGATAGTATTTGCCAGCGAAGCCAAAAACCTCGTAGGACTGGTGGGCGAGATAATGCCTTTTCCACCGGGACACTATTACGAAGACGGTAAGTTTGTATGCTACAACGATATAACCAAGGTCGAGAATGTGTGCTACGACGATATCGACACTGTTTGCGCTAATATCAAGTCAAAGCTCGTGGCTGGCGTAGAGAAACGATTGGTTGCCGACGCCAAGGTGGGCTTTTTGTTGTCGGGTGGATTGGATAGTTCGCTAGTGTGCGCCATTGCTGCAAAAAAGAGCGACAAGCCTATACGAACCTTCGCCATAGGTATGAGCGAGGACGCTATAGACCTCAAGTACGCCAAGCAAGTTGCCGACTATATCGGCAGCGACCATACCGAGGTCATAATCACCAAGCAAGACGTGCTTGACGCACTCGAGGAAGTCATCGCTATGCTCGGCACATACGACATCACCACCATTAGAGCAAGTATGGGTATGTATCTCATATGCAAAGCCATACATCAAAACACCGATATTAGGGTGCTACTTACGGGCGAGATATCCGACGAATTGTTCGGATACAAATATACCGACTTTGCTCCTAACGCCGAGGCTTTCCAACAAGAGGCTGTCAAGAGAGTCAAAGAATTGCATATGTACGACGTGCTCAGAGCCGACAGGTGTATATCCGTCAACTCGTTGGAAGCGAGAGTGCCTTTCGGCGACCTCGACTTCGTCAAATACGTCATGGCGATAGACCCTGCCAAGAAAATCAACGTTTACAACAAGGGCAAGTACCTATTGCGTAGAGCCTTCGAGGGCGACTATCTGCCTTACGACATTCTTTATAGAGAAAAGGCTGCGTTTTCCGATGCGGTAGGTCACTCGATGGTGGACTATCTCAAAGAATACGCCGAGTCGCGGTTTACCGACGAGAGATTCGAGCAAGAAAAAGCCAAGTATTCCCACGCACAGCCTTTTACCAAAGAGTCGCTGCTATATAGAGAGATATTCGAAAAATACTATCCTCACCAAAGCGCAATGGTGGTAGATTTTTGGATGCCTAACAAGGCTTGGGAAGGTTGCAACGTCAACGACCCGTCCGCCAGAGTTTTGTCTAACTACGGCGCAAGCGGAAAATAATATAGGAGAAGTATATGAACAAACTTACACAGTTGTACGAAGGCAAAGCAAAAAAGGTTTTTGCCACCGAAGAAAGAGACGAGTTGATTGTGTCCTACAAAGATTCGGCAACGGCATTTAACGGCGAAAAGAAAGGCACGATAGAGGGCAAAGGCGAAATCAACAACAAGATGAGCAACTATCTATTTTGTTTGTTGGAAAAAGAAGGAATACCTACCCACTATATTAGAGAGCTCAATTCTCGCGAAACGCTAGTAAAAAAGGTAGAAATCGTGCCACTCGAAGTCATAATTCGCAACGTGGCGGCGGGCAGTTTTTCTAAGAAATTAGGCATTGCCGAAGGCACGGCACTGTTGCAACCGACGATAGAGTTTTCTTACAAAAACGACGCTCTCGGCGACCCGTTTATCAACTCGTATTACGCGCTGGCACTCGGGCTAGCAACTCAAGACGAGATTGATACCATTATCAGATATGCTTTTGCCGTCAACGAGGTGCTCAAAGCCAAGTTTCTGGAAGTGGGGCTAAAACTCATTGACTTCAAGTTGGAGTTTGGTAGATTTCATAAGCAAATTATTCTTGCCGACGAGATTTCTCCCGACACGTGTCGACTGTGGGACTCTCAAACCAACGAGAAGCTTGACAAAGACCGCTTCCGTAGAGACCTTGGCGGCGTAGAGGAAGCATATCAAGAAGTATTTAGAAGATTGATGAAATAGGAGAAAATATGTCAAATTGTGTTATCGTAGGAATAAATTGGGGCGACGAAGGCAAGGGCAGAATGGTTGACCTTATCACGCAAAATTACGACGTCGTCGTAAGATATCAAGGCGGAGGCAACGCAGGACACACCGTCATCAACCAATATGGCAAATTTGCTTTGCACTTGTTGCCGTCGGGTATATTTAGAGAGGGCGTAATCAACGTGCTTGGCAACGGCGTAGCGCTAGACCCCGAAAATCTTTGGAAAGAGATATGCGGGGTAGAGAGCAAAGGCGTAGCAATCACGCCCGACAATCTCAAAATCAGCGATCGCGCGTCACTTTTGTTGCCTTGGCACAGAAGACTCGACGAGCTGGAAGAGCAAAGACTTGCCGACAAGAAGTACGGCTCTACCAAGCAAGGGATAGCACCTTTTTATTCGGACAAATACCAAAAAAAGACGATTATGGCGGGAGAGTTATTCTACCCCGAGCAGCTCAAAGCGCACCTACAAGACTTGTTGGAATGGAAAAACCTATATCTGACGGGCGTGTACGGAGCAGAGCCTTGCACGATGCAAGAGATTGAAGAATGGATAGAGGGGTATTGTGAAAAAATCAAGCCCTATATCTGCGACGTGGGCAAGATACTCAAAGACGCGCAAAAAGAAGGCAAAAACATACTCTTCGAGGCACAGCTAGGGTCTCTTAGAGACCTCGATTACGGCATATACCCATACACTACCTCGTCCAACACGACGGCGGCTTACGCTCCAATCGGCTCGGGCTTGCCAAGTGCAAAAATCGATGAAGTGATAGGCGTAGTCAAAGCTTATTCCACTTGCGTGGGCGAGGGTCCGTTCGTATGCGAGAGCTTTGGCGAAGAGGCGGACCAGCTCAGAGAAGCGGGTATGGAATACGGCGCCAAGACGGGTAGACCTAGAAGAGTCGGACCGATAGACTTGGTTGCTACGCGATACGGCGTCGAAGTGCAAGGCGCAACTGCTATCGCTTTGACCAAACTCGACGTGCTGAGTTATATGGACAAAATACCCGTATGCAGTCATTATGAAATAAACGGAAAAAAGATTGATGAATTTCCTTTTCCAACGCTATTATCTAGCGCCCGACCTGTGATAGAATATATGGAGGGGTGGGGGTGCGATATATCTTCGGTCAGAAGATGGCAAGACCTACCTAAGCAAGCTCGCGACTACGTAGAGTATATCGAGAGCAAGATAGGCTGTCCAATCACCTACGTTTCGGTAGGACCTGAGAGAGATAGCATTATAATTAGATAAAAGACCCCTAGATAGACTTTAGGGTTTGTCAAATAAATAATAATCGGCACGACAATTGTCGTCGCCAACAAGGAGAACGCAATGACTCAACAATACCAAAGCCCACTCGCATCACGCTACGCATCCGACTATATGCTCGGACTGTTTTCTCAAGACACTAGGTACACTACGTGGCGAAAGCTGTGGGTTGCACTTGCCAAGGCGGAGCAAAGAGAGGGACTTGATATCGGCGACGAGCAAATATCTCAATTAGAGCAACATATTAGCGATATCGACTACGAGTGCGTGGCTGAGAGAGAGAAACAAGTAAGACACGACGTCATGGCTCACGTCTACGCATACGGCAAGGTAGCACCTTTGGCTGCGGGCATAATTCATCTCGGGGCGACGAGCTGCTACGTCACCGACAACGCCGATTTGATTATCTATCGCGACGCGCTTAGATACGTGAGAGAGCAACTTCTATTAGTTATTGCCAACCTGAGCGATTTTGCAGACCGATACAAGGGAGTTCCTACTCTCGGATATACCCACTATCAACCGGCACAGCTCACCACGGTGGGCAAGCGAGCAACGCTATGGATACAAGACTTCGTGTCCGACTTGGAGCAAGTCGACTACGTGCTCGGGCAAATCAAGTTTTTGGGTTGCAGAGGCACTACGGGCACCGAAGCCAGCTTTTTGGATTTGTTCGACGGCGACGAAGACAAGATTGACTCGATGAACGCTTATATTGCCAAGCAGTTTGGTTTTGACGCTAGTTTTGACGTATGCGGACAAACCTATCCGCGCAAGACCGACAGCTTGATACTCGACTGCTTGTCGGCGATAGCGCAGACCGCCTATCGTATGGCCAACGATATTAGACTTTTGCAACACGATAGACAAGTGGAAGAGCCTTTTGAAAAAAATCAAATCGGCTCGTCGGCAATGGCATACAAACGCAACCCTATGCGTAGCGAGCGTATATGCTCGCTGTCGAGATACCTCATAACAGACGCACTCAACGCTCATCTTACAGCGTCGGTGCAATGGTTGGAGCGCACTTTGGACGACTCGGCTAATCGCAGAATATCAATGCCCGAAGGTTTTTTGTGCGCCGATTCTATACTGAGATTGTGCCAAAACGTCACAGACGGACTCGTGGTAAATACCAAGGTTATAGATAAGGCGGTGAGAGAATATCTACCTTTTATCGCCACCGAAAACATAATGATGGAAGGCGTCAAAAAGGGCGGCGACCGTCAACAAATACACGAAATAATACGCACTTGCTCTATGCAGGCGACCGCTAAAATGAAGGATGGGGGCGAGTGCGATTTGTTGCAAAGGCTGGCGGACAATCCAAGCCTCGGCTTGTCTGCTCAAGAGTTAGATAATTTGCTTGACCCTAAGGCTTATACGGGTAGAAGCGAAAGGCAAGTAGAAATTTATCTTGCCAAAATCAAACCTTTGATAGAGGGCTTGACAAGAACTAAGACGGAAATCAACGTGTGAGGGCAATATGGACAATCAAAAGATACTAATTCTCAATTTTGGCGGTCAGTACGACCAACTCATAGCTCGAAGAGTGAGAGAATGCGGGGTGTACTGCGAAGTCAAGCCGTTTGATATGAATATAGAAGAAATCAAGCGTTTTGACCCTATCGGCATAATCTTTACGGGTGGACCGCAGAGCGTGTACAAGGCGCAATCGCCTCACCCCGACGAGAGAGTGTTTGAGCTAGGCGTGCCTATTTTGGGTATATGCTACGGCTGTCAGCTACTCGCTCATCATCTCGGTGGACAAGTAATAGAAGCCAAGAGCGATTCTTCGGCAGAGTACGGCAAAACGACCACATACTTTGACACGACTTGCGACATTTTCGACGGCGTAGAGCCTTGCGGAATAAGCTGGATGAGCCACGGCGACTATATGGCTAAGGTGCCTGACGGCTTCGTGCTCACCGCCAAGTCGGACAAGTGTCCTAACGTGGGTATAGCCGATCCTATTCGCAAATTTTTCGGCGTGCAATTCCACCCCGAAGTCAATCACACACAAGACGGCAAAAAGATGATACGCAACTTTTTGTACAAGGTTTGCGGTGCTAAGGGCGATTGGACTATGGAAAATTACGCCAAAGTTGCCGTTGACGCAATAAGAAAGAAGGTAGGCGACAAGCGAGTTTTGTTGGCTTTGTCGGGAGGAGTAGACTCCTCGGTTGCGGCGGCATTGTTTGCCGAAGCGGTTGGCAAGCAACTCACTTGCGTATTCGTCGACCACGGACTTTTGAGGAAGAACGAGCGTCAAGAGGTGCAACAAGCATTTAGCAAATGGGATATCAATCTCATCACCGTAGACGCCGAAAAGAGATTTCTCGACGCATTGAGCGGAGTGAGTGACCCCGAGCGTAAACGCAAGATAATCGGCGAAGAGTTTATTAGAGTATTCGAGCAAGAGGGCAAAAAGATAGGTAGCGTAGACTTTTTGGCGCAAGGCACGATTTACCCCGACGTCATCGAGTCGGGCAAAGGCGAAGCCGAAACGATAAAGAGCCACCACAACGTGGGCGGATTACCCGACTTTGTAGACTTTAAGGAGATAATAGAACCACTAAGAATGCTCTTTAAGGACGAGGTCAGACAACTAGGTAGAGAGCTTGGTTTACCTGAATATCTCGTATCACGTCAGCCATTCCCGGGACCGGGCTTAGCAATAAGAATTATCGGAGAAATAACCAAAGAAAAACTTGAGATTTTGCGTGACGCCGACTTGATATTCAGACAAGAAGCGGAGAAGGCGGGCCTGCAAGACAAGATGAGTCAATACTTTGCAGTGCTTACCAATATGCGTTCGGTGGGGGTAATGGGCGACGGAAGAAGCTACGACTACGCTATTGCCTTGCGTTCGGTGACTACCGACGACTTTATGACGGCGGATTGGACGAGGATACCGTACGAAGTGCTAGATAGAGTTTCGGTACGTATCGTCAACGAAGTGGCTCACGTCAATAGAGTGCTGTACGATATTACCAGCAAACCGCCTGCAACGGTGGAATTCGAATAAAAAATACTTTTACGAGGTGAAAAAATGACTAGATATATATTTGTAACGGGCGGTGTAGTTTCGGGACTTGGCAAAGGCATAACGGCAGCCTCCTTGGGTAGGCTTCTCAAGGCGAGAGGACTCAAAGTTGCAGCCCAAAAGCTTGACCCGTATATCAACGTTGACCCCGGCACGATGAGTCCGTATCAACACGGCGAAGTATACGTGACCGAAGACGGAGCCGAGACCGACCTCGACCTAGGACACTACGAGAGATTTATCGACGAGGACCTCAACAAGTATTCCAACCTCACCACGGGCAAGGTGTATTGGAACGTCCTCAACAAGGAGCGTAGGGGAGAATACCTCGGCTCGACGGTGCAAGTAATTCCACACGTCACCAACGAAATCAAAGAATTCGTATATAGAGTAGGCAAACAAACAGATGCCGACGTGGTTATCACCGAGATAGGCGGTACTATCGGCGATATCGAATCACAACCTTTCTTGGAAGCGGTAAGACAAATATCGCTCGAAGTAGGCAGAGAAAATTCGCTGTTTATACACGTCACACTCGTGCCTTATATCAAGGGTTCGGACGAGCACAAATCCAAGCCAACCCAACACTCGGTCAAAGAGTTGCAGGGTATGGGTATCAACCCCGACATCATCGTTCTTAGAGCCGACGAGCCTTTGGAAAAGGAAATCTTCAACAAAATCGCACTCTTTTGCAACGTAACGCCCGATTGCGTAATCGAAAACCTTACCTTGCCTAACTTGTACGAAGCACCGCTTATGTTGGAGAAATCGGGCTTTTCGCAAGTGGTATGCAGAAGATTGCGACTCGACACCCCGGAGCCTAACTTGGGCGAGTGGGAAGACATGATAGACAAAATCAAAAATAGAAGCACTAGCGTCACCATTGCGCTAGTTGGCAAATATGTCAAACTTCACGACGCGTATCTATCGGTAGCCGAGGCTTTGCGACATGCAGGCTACGACTACGGCGCCAAAGTCAACGTCAAGTGGGTAGATTCGGAGTTTATTACCGAGTCCAACGTAGCGCAAGAGTTGGGTGATGTAGACGGCGTAATAGTGCCCGGCGGCTTTGGCGATAGAGGCATAGAAGGTATGATAACCGCAGTCAAATATGCAAGACAAAACGGCATGCCTCTATTCGGCATTTGTCTTGGTATGCAAATCGCCGTTATAGAATACGCTCGCAACGTGTTGGGTATAGTAGACGCCAATTCGGGCGAGTTTGACGAACTGTGCAAAAACAAGGTCATTGATTTTATGCCGGGTCAAAGTGACGACATAGACAAGGGCGGAACGCTACGTCTAGGCAGTTATCCTTGCGTTATCGAGGACGGCACGACGATGAAGAGGTGCTACGGTCAAGACGTAATCAACGAACGCCACCGCCATCGTTACGAGTTCAACAACGATTATAGACAAGCCTTCCAAGACGGCGGGCTGACTCTATCGGGGTTGTCGCCTGACGGCAGATTGGTCGAGACGGTCGAACTTACCGATAGACCTTTTTACGTAGGCGTTCAATACCACCCTGAGTTCAAGAGCAGACCAAACCATCCACACCCACTTTTCAAAGGCTTTATCAAAGCGTCGATAAATTTTGGCTCGGAGGCAAAGAGATGAGTTTGCATGAAGAATGCGGAGTGTTCGGCATAATATCGCCTACGCGCAAAAACGTGGCTAACGTAGCTTACTACGGACTTTACGCCCTTCAACACCGCGGACAAGAGAGTGCGGGTATCGTAGTAAACGACGACGGCTTATTCTATTCGCACAAAGACGTGGGATTGGTGAGCGAGGTCTTTTCTAAGGACAAACTCGACGTGCTCCCGCAAGGCACTATGGCTGTGGGACACGTCAGATACGGCACTACGGGAGCGTCGACTCGCAACAACTGTCAGCCTATCGAGGTCAATCACCAAAAGGGAAGATTGGCAATAGCTCACAATGGCAACCTTAGCAACGCTTTTGCCTTGCGCAATAGATTGGAGCTTGGCGGTGCGATATTCCACACGACTTCCGACACCGAAACGATAGCCTATATCGTGACGGGAGCAAGACTTAGAGCAGGCTCGATAGAGCAAGCCGTCAGTCTCGCAATGGACGAGCTGGAAGGCGCCTATTCTCTCGTGCTTATGTCGGCTACCAAGCTTATCGCGGTGCGAGATCCTCACGGCTTTAGACCGCTATGCTTTGGCAAGACGGCGGACGGAAGTTGGGTAGTTGCTTCGGAGAGTTGCGCATTGGGCGCAGTGGGCGCGGAATTCGTCAGAGACGTAGCACCCGGAGAAATGTTGGTATTTAGCGACGGCGAAGTCAAATCTTATACAGAGCATTGCGCCTCCAAACCGCGCAAGACGTGCATATTCGAACATATTTATTTTGCTCGTCCCGATTCCGTCATAGACGGAGTATCAGTGCAACAAGCAAGGATTAGGGCGGGAGCAATACTTGCCGAGCGCTATCCCGTCGACGCCGACGTGGTGATAGGCGTACCCGATTCGGGGCTTGACGCCGCACTTGGATATGCTATGCAATCGGGCATACCTTACGGAATAGGACTTATCAAAAACAAGTATATCGGCAGAACTTTTATCTCGCCGTCCAAGGCAGATAGACTAGACAAGGTGCGTATCAAGTTGTCACCCGTCAAGCAAGCTATCGAGGGCAAGAGAGTGGTGCTGATAGACGACTCTATCGTGCGTGGCACTACCAGCAAAAGAATAGCGGAATTGTTGTGGGAAGCGGGCGCAAAAGAAATACATATGCGCATATCCGCGCCACCGTTTTTGTATCCTTGCTATTACGGCACGGACATAGACTCGCAACAACACCTCATTGCTTGCAAGCACTCCGTGCAAGAGATAGCCGATATGATAGGAGTGACGTCTCTGGGATATCTCCCGATAGAACAATTGGCACAGCTTGTAGGTAGCGACGAGTATTGCTCGGCTTGCTTTGACGGCAAGTACGCTACGAGCGTGCCCGACGAGGGCGACAAAAATCGCTTCGAGCAAAAATTGTCGGAGAAAAAATCTTCGCACAAAACCGACAAATAACATACGAGGAATATATGCAACCATTTGACAAACAACTTATTATCGAGGACGGCAGTAGATATTTTGGATATTCCTTTGGCTACGACGGCGACGTGGTGAGCGAATTGGTGTTCAATACGTCAATGGTGGGATACCAAGAGATTATCTCCGACCCGTCCTATACCTACCAAACGGTAGTAATGAGTTATCCTCTCATAGGCAACTACGGTATCAACGACGACGACTTCGAGACGGCTACGCCAACGATTAGCGGACTAGTGGTGAGAGATTACAACGATTTGCCTTCCAACTTTAGGAGTAGCAAGACGCTGGGACAAACCATGCAGGAGTACGGCATCGTCGGCATCTACGGCGTGGATACAAGAAAAATAGTACGTTCTATCCGCGACCTCGGCAGTATGCGTTGTCTTATCACTTCGGTGGATACGAGCGTAGGAGAGGGACTTGAGATAATACGCAATACCCCTATCGCTACCGATGCAGTTGCCAAAGTCAGTCGCAAGCAAGAGCAAAGATATTTTGTAGACGGCGACTTGCATATTGTGGCGATAGACTGCGGTATCAAGCAAAATATTATCAGGTCGTTCAACGCTAGGGGAATAGACGTGACGGTGGTATCTTGGAACACGACTGCCAGCCGTATTCAAGAACTCAACCCCGACGGAGTATTTATCTCCAACGGCCCCGGCGACCCAACCGACGTCAAAGCGACGATATCTACGATCAAGAGTCTTATCGGACAATATCCTATATTCGGCATTTGCCTAGGACATCAAATAATTGCGCTTGCCTACGGTGGCAAGACGTACAAACTAAAATTCGGACATCGCGGTGGCAATCATCCCGTCAAAAATCTCGTCACCGACCATATAGAAATCACTTCCCAAAACCATTCGTACGCGGTGGATAGGGATAGTCTGCAAGGCACGGGGCTAGAAGTTACCCACGTCAACTTGCTCGACGGCACGGTTGAGGGCATGCGTAACTTGCGCGACAAAGTGTTTAGCGTGCAATACCATCCCGAGAGTGCTCCCGGACCAAACGACAGCGGCTATCTATTCGACGGATTTATAGCCACCGTCAAGGAGAACAAAAATGCCTAAAAGAAGCGATATCAAAAAGATTCTCGTTATAGGAAGCGGACCTATCGTCATAGGTCAAGCGGCGGAATTTGACTATGCGGGCACGCAAGCGTGTCTTGCTCTCAAAGAAGAGGGCTACGAAGTCATACTTTGCAACAGCAACCCCGCAACGATAATGACCGACACGTCCATAGCCGACAAGGTGTATATGGAGCCGCTCACACTCGAGTATATTGCCAAAATAGTGCGTTACGAAAGACCCGACGCTATTCTTCCGGGTATTGGCGGGCAGACTGGACTCAACCTCGCTATGCAGCTGCAAAAGAAGGGCGTGCTTGCCGAGTGCCGTTGTCAATTACTCGGAACGGCGAGCGAAAGTATAGAGAGAGCCGAGGATAGAGAACTTTTCAAGGAACTATGTACCCAACTCGGCGAGCCTGTCTTGCCGTCGGAGATTGCTTGCGATATAGAGCAAGGACTGAGAATAGCCGAGGAGATAGGCTATCCCGTAGTGCTAAGACCGGCATTTACTCTCGGCGGAACGGGCGGCGGATTTGCAGGCGACCCTCAAGAATGTGAGGCTATACTCAAAAACGCTTTGGCTCTATCTCCCGTCGGACAAGTGCTTGTAGAAAAGAGCATCAAGGGTTTCAAAGAGATAGAATACGAGGTCATAAGGGATAGCAACGATACGGCAATCACCGTCTGCAATATGGAAAACCTCGATCCTGTGGGCATTCATACGGGTGACAGTATAGTCGTATGTCCGTCTCAGACGCTCACCAACAAAGAGTATCAGCTGCTCAGAGACAGTGCCTTGAAAATAATAAGAGAGCTCAAGATAGAGGGTGGTTGCAACGTGCAGTTTGCGCTCGATCCCGACTCCTTCCAATATTATCTAATCGAGGTCAACCCGAGAGTATCTCGTTCGTCGGCTTTGGCGAGCAAGGCGAGCGGATATCCTATAGCCAGGGTATCGGCGAAGATTGCCGTGGGTATGCGCCTCGAAGAAATCGCACTTGCCAACACTTGCGCCGCATTCGAGCCTGCGCTCGACTACGTAGTCACCAAAATGCCTCGTTTTCCTTTCGACAAATTCACCGACGCCAACAACACTCTCGGCACTCAAATGAAAGCCACGGGCGAAACCATGAGCGTAGGTAGAACATTCGAGGAGAGTTTGCTCAAAGGTATTAGGTCGTTGGAGATAGGACTATATCATATCGCCAAGTCGAGTATGGACGAGATAGACACGGAGCAATTACTCGGCTATATTGCCATAGGCACCGACGATAGAATTTACGCAATTGCGGAGCTGCTTAGAAGAAACGTCACGGTACAAAAGATTGCCGAAATTACCAAGATTGACAAGTTTTTCCTCAATGCAATCAATTCTATCGTGGCTATGGAGAGAGAGCTTATAGGCAAGCCTTTAGATATTCGGGCGCTAAACAGTGCCAAGAAGTTGGGATTTTCCGATATCGAAATAGCAAGATTGTGGAAGATAGAGGAGCGAGAAGTCTTTGAAATGCGTAGAGACAACGCCATTCTTCCCGTCTACAAGATGATAGATACTTGTTCGTCGGAGTTCAAGAGCTACGTTCCTTACTTCTATTCTACCTACGAACAAGAAAACGAATCTATCGTGTCGGATCGCAAGAAGATTATCGTGCTGGGTAGCGGACCTATCCGTATAGGACAGGGCGTAGAGTTTGACTATTCCACCGTCCACGCCGTCAAGACTATCAAACAATACGGTTACGAGGCGATAGTTATCAACAACAATCCCGAAACGGTATCCACCGACTACACCACGGCTGACAAACTATACTTCGAGCCGTTGTGCGTAGAGGACGTGCTCAATATCGTCGAGATGGAACAGCCTTTCGGCGTAATCGCCACACTCGGCGGTCAGACGGCAATCAACCTTGCCGCGCCGTTGCAAAACAGAGGCGTCAAAATTATAGGCACCGATTGCGAGGCAATAGATAGGGCGGAGAACAGAGACAGCTTCGAAAAACTACTCAAAGAACTAGGTATTCCACAGCCTAAGGGCACTGCCGTTACCAACGTCGAGGACGGAGTTAGAGCGGCAAGCGAGATAGGATATCCCGTACTCGTAAGACCTAGCTTCGTGCTAGGCGGTAGGGCAATGCAAATAGTTGCCAAAGAAGAGGCGTTGCGCAACTACCTCAAGACGGCGGTAGAGATTGACGAAGACAAACCCGTTTTGGTAGACAAGTATATTAGAGGAAAAGAAGTAGAGGTCGACGCCGTATGCGACGGTCAAGACGTCTTCGTTCCGGGTATAATGGAACTCGTCGAGAGGACGGGCGTGCACTCGGGCGACAGTATCAGCGTATATCCTACATTTAGCATATCCGACAAGGTCAAAGAGACCATAATAGATTACACCGTCCGTCTCGGCAAGGGCATAGGCATCGTGGGACTTTTCAATATACAGTTTATCGTAGACGACAAGGAGGACGTATATATTATCGAAGTCAATCCTCGTTCTTCGCGTACGGTACCGTTTTTGTCCAAGGCTACGAGTTATCCTTTGGCTGATATAGCAACGCTGGCTATCTTAGGCAAATCGCTCAAAGAGCAGGGTATCGATGCCGTCTATCCAAGCGAAAAGAAACGTTGGTACGTCAAAGCGCCTGCATTTTCTTTCTCCAAGCTCAAGGGTATGGACTCCTATCTTTCCCCCGAGATGAAGTCGACGGGCGAGGCGATAGGCTACGACGACAAGCTCCATAGAGCTATGTACAAAGCCTTGATTGCTTCGGGCGTGCATATGCAAAATTACGGAACGGTGCTAGTCACTCTTGCCGACGAGGACAAAGAAGAAGCCTTGCCTCTCGTTGCGAGATTTTACAAAATGGGCTTTAATATCGAAGCCACGGTGGGCACGGCAAACTTTCTCAAAGAGCACGGCATTCGCACGAGAATAAGAAGAAAGCTCAGCGAAGGCAGTCAAGAAATTCTCGATTCCATCAGGGCAGGCTACGTCAGTTACGTCATCAACACGAGAGCGGTGATGTCGGGCGTGCACTACGAGGATGGAGCGGCAATTCGCCGTTGCGCTATCGAAAACAATATAACGACGCTATCGTCGCTCGACACGGTCAAGGTTTTGCTCGACGTGTTGGAAGAGACGACGATGGGCATATCGACCATTGACGCCTAAGGCGCGGTCGCAATATAATAACCGTTTTCGGAATAAGGAGGTATATATGCGCTTTACGAAAATGCACGGACTTGGCAACGATTATCTTTACGTATTCGGACAAGTCCCCGAGGATATTAGAGAACTATCTATCAAATTGTCGGAGAGACACTTTGGAGCAGGTTCTGACGGAATGATTTACATATCGCCGTCGGAGATTGCCGATTTTAAGATGCGTATTTTCAATGCCGACGGCAGTGAAGCCAAGATGTGTGGCAACGGTATCCGTTGCGTGGGAAAATACGTTTACGACAAGGGCTACACCGACAAAAAGAGTTTAAAAATTGAAACCTTGTCAGGCATAAGGACGCTCGATTTGACGGTAGAAAACGGCAAGGTCGTCAGCGTATCGGTGGATATGGGCAAGGCAATTTGCAGCGAAGATATCACCCTTGCACCGCTTGGTAATGATATCACCTTTACTCCCGTTTCGGTGGGCAATCCCCACGCCGTCACTTTCGTGGACGACGTCGAAGCTCAGCCCGTGGACAAGATAGGACCTATCGTAGAAAAAGACCCTACGTTTGTAGGCGGAGTCAATGTCGAGTTTGTTCAAAAGTTGTCCTACGACCACTTGCGTATGCGCGTATGGGAGAGAGGTAGCGGAATTACCATGGCTTGCGGTACGGGCGCTTGCGCCAGCACCGCTGCCGCCGTCTCCAAAGGACTCGTACAGATGGACGAGTGGGTCAAGGTTACGCTTGACGGAGGAAACTTATTTATCAAAATCAACAAAGATTGGACGGTAGAGATGAAAGGACCTGCCCAATTCGTATATGAAGGAGAAACGCTATGACCAAACCAAACATGAATTATGCTAACCTCAAAGACTCTTATCTATTCTTTCGCATTGCGCAAAAGACCAAGGCGTATCTTGCCGAGCACCCCGACCAAACCTTGCTAAGACTTGGCATAGGCGACGTGTCGCTTCCTCTTTGTGACGAAGTTATCAAGGCGCTTCATCAAGGCGTAGACAACCAAGCGCATAAGGATACTTTTCACGGATATATGCCCGAGGTGGGCGCACCTAAGCTAAGAGAAACGATAGCCGCATATTACGGCAGTAGGGGAGTTCAAGTGCAAGCCGACGAGGTATTCGTGTCCAGTGGTGCAAGCGACGAATTGGGAGATATCCTCGACCTTTTCGATAGAGATAGCACGGCGCTCATCATAGAGCCCGCATATCCCGCTTACGTAGACGCCAACGTCATGGCGGGTAGAAAGATAGTGCATCTCTCCTCGGGACAAGACGACGGATTTTTGCCTTTGCCCGATCCTTCTATCCAAGCCGATATTTGCTATATTTGCTCGCCTAACAACCCGACGGGTGCGGTGTATAATAGAGAGCAACTCAAGAAGTGGGTAGATTACGCCAACGCCAACGACTCAATCATACTCTTCGACGCGGCTTACGAGGCGTTTATCGAGGACGAAACCTTGCCTCACAGCATTTTTGAGATAGAGGGAGCAAGGACTTGCGCCATAGAGATATGTTCTTTGTCCAAGACGGCGGGCTTTACGGGTACCAGACTCGGTTACACCGTGATACCTAAGCAACTCGAGAGGTGTGGGCTCAACTTCAACGCAATGTGGGTGCGCAACCGTACTACCAAGACCAACGGCGTATCTTACGTCATTCAAAGAGGCGGACTTGGGGTATTTACGCCTGAGGGACAAAAGCAAATCAAAGCTAATATTGCTATCTACAAAAACAACGCCAAGTGCCTCATGCAAGCATTGGATAAGGTAGGCGTATGGTATACGGGCGGTAAAAACGCGCCTTATATATGGCTCAAGTGTCCGGGCGGTATGGGAAGCTGGGAATTTTTCGACTTTCTTCTCAATGAGGCTCAAATCGTCGGCACTCCCGGCGAGGGCTTCGGCAAGTGTGGAGAAGGCTATTTTAGATTTTCCACCTTCGGTAGCGTAGAAGCTACGCAAGAGGCAGCGGACAGACTCGTGCAACTGTTGTCTGGCAAAGTCTAAATATCAAAAATCTCGATACGTATCGACTTTTTCGTCTACAAAGTGTTTTTGTAGACGATTTTTTATATAGTTTATTGACATTTTAGTTGCTAATGTTATAATAAGTTTGAGGTGAAGATTTGGAAAAATCATTATTGCAAGCTCGATTCGGACATATCGGAAAGATATTTTTCAACCTTGCGATAGCGAGCGGCGTATTATCGCTTATTTGTCTATTGTCGCCTATAATTACCGCGCTTTATGCATTGATAGTCTTTGCGGTTGTGGTAGTTGTCGTTTGTTTTACTTTGGGGCTTATATTTTTGATTGCTCCCGACTTTATATCGGGGCTCTTTTCGTCTTTGTCCGATATGGATAAGATACTAGGCGTAGTCAAGGTGCTTGAATATTCGCTTCCTATTATGACTATCGTAGCGGTACTTGCCACCGTTATGTTTATTATGCAGACGCATCGTAAAAAGATGGTAGTTGCCAGCGCAGTTTTGGCGATAGTAGCGGGACTTACTTGGGCATTCGTTGCTAGCGGAATAGTGGAGATGATGCAATGAGCGTACTTACAATCAAACTTAGAAGCCTCAAAAAATACGCCGTTCAAGTTGTAGTCGACGGACACCCCGTCAAAGGCAAATCCGACAAGACGGGCAATATGATTTATACCTATCATACCGATGAGGACAAGGCGGAAGTCAAGATTTTCAACGTCAACGAACTTGCTTCGCCACTGTGGTGGCTTTGGTCGATTTTTTACTTTTTCATCAGCGTATTCGGCATCTTTGACCCTGGCTACGGCAACAACTATTTTGACGTTAGGTGCAACTTTTTAGTTGACACATCTAGTGACGCCAATTTGCAGGTCAAGATAGGGGTAAGTGACAACGGAATTCGCCACAACGTATGGCAATGCGACACCTGTGCCAATCCAATCGATAACGAGTTTAGCAAAAACGAACTACTTCAAAAACGCATCAAAAGTAACAAAATTCTCAAAGTCTTTTTGTGGATTGTAACCATAGCGATTGCCGTGACAATTACGGTTGTCAAAGTGGCAAAATAAGGAGGAAATTATGCAACTTTATTTCAAAAACAAACTGATGACCATAGGCGGCAGCTCTACCGTCACCGATGAAAGCGGTCAAGTTTTGTACAAAGTCAAGGGTAAAATTCTTTCGCCGACCAAATACAAAAAGATTTACGACCAAGAGGGCAAATTGCTCTATATCGTCAACAACAAACTTATAAGATTTTTCAACACTACCGTCTATATCAAGGACGCTAAAAAGAATAAGCTTGCCACCGTCACCCAAAAGTATTTTTCCGTAGGCAAGTACGAGGTCAAGGACAGCGAGGACGAGATAGAAATCCAAAAGGACGGGCTGTTGTTTCATTATACCGTCTTTGTCAACGGCAACAAATTCGCAGAGTTCAAGCGTGGCAAATTCTTAGCCTTGACCGACAATATGTTGGTCGACGTCAACGAGCCTTCTCAAGCAGGACTTGCCGTAGCCTTTGCGGTATGTTTTGATAATGTGAATGATAGGCGGGCAAAAGACTCCAACTAATTCCAAACACCGAATATACTTCGCAATACTGTGTCAAAAGGCAACTTTTCTTGCTCACGTACACTATTGAGTTTTTGTCAATACAATCAAAAAAATCCACCCGTTGGGGTGGATTTTTTAGAAATAGAAATTGATTTTATCAGTGTTAGGGTGCTACAACTTTTCGTATTTAAATTTAGAATGTCCAAACGACTCTGCATTAGAAGGTGTGCAAGTTTTTAGCCCGTTGGCGTCCTTAAACAATTTGAAGCTGCCTTGTTCTGCGCAGATATAGCTTCGTATATATTGCGTGGTAGTCACAGGCGAATATAATCGTTTCATATACATTTGCCCCGGCATAATTTGGTCCAACATACTTACAGGGATAACGGGAACCTCGTGTATTGAGTGGTCGGTGGAGTCTATCTTAGATTTTAGGGTAGGTATAAAGTGCTTTCCGCATTCTGCCGAAAATATTTCTTTAGTTTCTCTATTCTGTGCGCCCAAGAAGATTTGAGCGTTGCAGTTATCTCTAATAACGACGGCGCATTCGCTACCGTACACGATATCTATTTGCTTGTAAGACTGCACGAACAAGTGGAACCAAATATTCCTAGACCTAGCCGTGGAGATTTTATTCTCCAAATCCTTGATTTTTGGTATATTGCCAAACTCGTCCAACAAAAAGTGGAATGCTCGTGAATTTTTATTTTTTTCTGCCTTTTCTAGCATTTTGCGATATATCCAATCCGTAAATAGACCCGCAATTAGGAAATCGCTCTTTTCGTAATCTCTGGTAATCAAGAATATTGCAAAAGGTTGGTCGCCTACGTTGTCCAAATCTATGGTATTGTCGGTGGTCAGCGAAAATATATGACCTTGGAACCAATCTTTTAATTTGCTGTCAAATACACCGCAATAGCTTCTCATGGTATTTGGTGCATTCCTCAACGCCGTGGACATCAAATTCCTAGGCTTTGCACTTTTGTTTTGCATCAAGTCGTGTTCCGGCAATTCGCATTCGCCCGAGAAGATAGGAAGTTTTAGAGCGTTGTAGTATTCTTGTATCGTTTTGAAGGTCATCATTTCTCTAGTAAAACCACTAGAAGGGTCTACGGCGTCTTCCAACATACAATAAATTAAGCCTTTCAACAAGTCTTGTGCGCCGAATTCCCAGCTTTTGTCGGTGTTGCTCTCGGCAGTAATCATCATATTAGCCAGCTGATTGAGTTGGTCGTCAACCGATGCCTCGATATTGCAACGTTGTGAGATGACGTAGTCTTCCGCCACTTTGCCGTCTGCAAAGGCATAGCCGTCGTATTGTACGTAGAAGTCGTTTACGAAGTCCTCTTCTTTGCTAAATAGTTCCAAATTTTTGCTTACAGGCATTCTTTTTTGTTTCAAGCCTTTGCCAACCGATTGGAGTTTGATATGGGTGTCGTATAAGTCGTATAGAGGATTCCACCTATCAGAATGCATCAAATCCTTAAAGTTCAAAACGAAAGTCTTGTAGCCTTGCTCTTTCAAAAATTGCGCGTTTCTATCAAATAGCTCTCCTTTTGGGTCGGTCAAAAACAAGTTGGGTTTATTCTTTTGATAAGCAATCGCTCTCAGTTGAGGCTCTACGCAACCCGTAGTCTTACCGCTTCCCGTCGTACCAACGTACAATTCGTGATAATTAGGGAGAAAATAATAGCGCAGTTGACACTTTGCTTGTTGCTCCTTATCCAACTTAGCGTATTCGGTGACGGTTAGCCCTATACCGTCGTCGGTGACGAAATCGCTTGCAACGGGATATCCCTTGACCTCGGTATTGGGAAGGTCTTTATACAAAATCTTGATCAATCCGTCTTTTTCGGTCAAATCGGTATAGTTGATTTGCTTAGAGCTTTCCAAGTAGTCGTTTACGTACTTTTGCTTTATATTTTCGATTATTGAAGATTGTGCGCTCATATCGTCCTCCTTAATTAAACCCCAATTTTTTTGTTGGAACAAAAGCAGAATTGGTTACGTCTTTCCATTCCTTTTGCTTGTAGTTGTTGATGTAATACATCTTTTTGCTGTAGTCGACCTTGTCGGACATAATCACTTCTAAGAAAGAATAGTCAATATTGTTGATTGAGTACGAATAGACTATGTCTTGCTTGATAGAAGAGATATAGATGTAGTAGGTTTTGACCGCATCGCTATAATTTGCGGCAACGTCGTCCGGCAATACCGTATAACCCATATTCAAATATTTGCTAGACAAGTCGGCAAGAGAGTAGAATAGCTCGCTATTTTTGTCGTCGCGGGAGATATGATAACTATACGCCAACAAAAACATAGAAGGAACGTCGCCCCAAAACACACATTGCGTAAACCTCTTTATTGCGTTATCTACGTCTTTTTCGCAACCAATACCCAACGCTTTCATTATCCCCGTTTGGCGAGCGGCAATTAGATTGCCACACGCAGCAGTTGCACTTATTTTGGCAAATCTAACGTTGGCTTGATAGGTTTTGTAATGAGAATAGTCAAACCAGGTAGGGTTGACATCAGGGTTTTCACTCTTGCCGATGTTTTGCAGCTTCGTCAATACGTCGCCTTTGATATCGAACAAGGTATCCATATCCGAAAACTCACAGCCGTATTCTCTCGAGCTGTAGACAGCCATTTGGTCGGTAGTCAAGCCGAGCGTTATCAGAGAGTCCAAAATCATACTAGAACACTCGTCAATCGAGCTGTCCTCCATTTTGTAAGCTTTTCCGATAAATCGTATTATCTGTTTAGAGTCCTCTATGACCGCGTCGGTCTTAGAATTGGAGAGCATCGTAGTGCACAAAACCATGTTGTAAAATGCTTCATAATTTTTAAAAATATTGTCCGTCATTTGTTACCTCTCAACACTATTGATTATTTTATATCACATATATTAATTCATGTCAACAGTACATACGCCCTAGTTATATCACAAATTGTTTATATCTTTTATATTAAAAATTTAGAAATAGTATTGGCATATTTATATTTACGTGTTATAATCAATAATATGGGAGGCATTTATGATTATTTTTGACATCATTATAGCTATTTGTTTTATTGGAATGCTAGCGATATTGTTAGGTTTTGTTTTCAATATGTATCGCAAATCTCGTGCCGAAAGATTAGTCTATCTTCAAGGCTTCAAGAAGGGCAAATTTTTTGCAATATATTTTATTGCTATACCGCTATATTGGATAGGGAACTTATACGCGGGCAACGCTATAGGGAGATCGTTGCTGATGGCAATTAGGTCTTGCGTGGAGTTGGTCGTGCTAAAGTTTGACATAGAATCTATAAAATTGCTCTGCCAAAACAATATATTTTATCGAATAACCGTAGACGTATGCTATGTTTTGGTAATAATCAACGCTATTATTTTGGCTGTTAGCCTACTTGGTAGACGCGTTCTCAACTATTACTATAAGCTCAAAAACACCTACGGCAAAGACAAGACTTACGTGATAGTGGGGTATAATCAAGCCAATCAAACTATCATTAGGTCTATGGGAAATAACAAGCGTTGTATAATGTTGGTACCTTACAAATGCCCCGAAGCCGATGCTTTTTCATACGTGCAAAAAGTCGCTTACGTCAAAGTTGATTCGTATAACAACGTAGATAAGGTTTTATTGGATTTGTTCAAAAACTTTAACAACAATAATGTAGATGTCATCGTCAATACCGGCGACGACGTCACCAATTTGACTTGTACAAAGCTTATTGCCGACCTAATTGTTGCAAAAGATTTAGTCAAATATACTTCCAACGACGAAGTCGGACTCAACGCATACGTGTTTGGAGACCCCGTAAATTCCTCTTTCTTTTTGCATTTCGAACAAAAAACGGGTGGCTGCGTTCATTACGTCAACAAATACAAATTGTTGGCAATGGATTTTGTAGATAAATATCCTTTGACGCAGTTTTTGGACGAGAGACACATCGACTATGCCCACGCAGCTATCAAGCCCGAAGTATCTCTCAACGTTTTGATGATTGGTTTTGGTAAAACCAACCAACAAATCTTCTTGACGTCGGTAGCCAACAATCAATTTTTGACCTATCAAGACGGTCTAGTTAAAGATAAGGCTGTCAATTATTTCATCTACGACAAAAAGGATGCGAGAAACGACAAAAATCTCAATCACAATTATTATAGATTTTCCAACGAATTGACGGGAGATAAATATTTGGATTTGCCACCAAAGCCTGCCAACGAGCAGTTCTTTGAATACGATATCAACGACACCAAGTTCTACCAATCTATTAAGGACAACTTGTCGTATGGCAAGTCGGGGCCTAACTGCAATTACGTAATTATTGCTTTTGGCACCGACATGCAAAACCTTGACCTTGGCGAAAAATTGTTGGCAAAAATCAAAGAATGGGGTGTAGGAAGCGACACCAAAATATTCGTCAAGATTAGAGACGGTCAACTCAAGAGACTGGTGGTAGACAAAGAATACGCAAACGACAACGATTTGATAACTTTTGGCAACGAAGACGAAGTGGTATATTCTTTGGAACAGATAATCGACGAAAGAATAGAGAAAATGGCGTTCAATAGACATTACGTTTACAAAATTCACAACGATATGACCAAAGAAGATTACGATAAAGTAATGCTTGAGTCAAGAAAGAGTTGGTTCGAACAAGAGCCTGTAAGGAGAGAGTCCAACGTCTACGCATGCTTGAGCATACGTTCCAAATTGCAATTACTTGGCTTTGACTATTGTCGCGTCAGTGAGGATCGTGAGGATGCAAGCGAGCAATATATGGAGCAATATCAGGTCAACAATCCAATAGTTTATAGCAACAAGCCACAGACCAACGAGCGCAAAGATATCGTTTACACCACCGACTTTGTAAAAGACAGTGTGCGTGGAATATTGGCAATTCACGAGCATCAAAGGTGGAATGCGTATATGATTTCTTGTGGTTTCGTTCCTTCTACCTTAGACCAAATCGAAAATGGAAAAACCAAAGACTTTGCAGAGAGAAGACACGGCAATATCACTACCTTTGAAGGGCTCGTAAAGTTTAGAAAAATTGTAGCCGAGAGAGAAAAATGTAGCGAAATTGACGCGGATGTCATCAAGTACGACTATCAGCTGATGGACGACTTGGTATGGCTACTCACCAAGGGTGGATACAAAATTTACAAAAGATAAAAGGGGATAGTTATGGAGCGTTTTGTAGTAATAGCGTCAATGATAATAATCTTTTTATTCGCTTATATCGCGGTTATGTGGTTATACTTTTATTGGAGAAGAAATCGCCCTTATCAAAAGTATTTACCAGAAATTACGATAGTTTGCGGGACACTATTATTGAGCTTTGTATTCAAAGCAATAATATTAGGCTATTCCAACGACGGAGTTGGCGACGTATTCAAACCCGCATACCTGATTTTGAGGGCGGCATACGATTCTTTGGGCGGATTGCAGTTTGAAGGGCTTGCTTTTGGTTTGGACGACATACAGCGAATAAACAACGAGACTGTCAAAGTCGCATTGTATTCGGTTTACGTAGGAACCACGTTGTTTAGCGCAATAGTATTCTTCAGTGTTATCGCAGCCAAAGCAAGTTATGAAGTATATTCGGTTTTGAGGTTGGTAGCTTCGAGATTGTTCTCAACAAGTAGCGACACTTTTATCTTCACAGGTCTTACCAAAGAGACCGTGATACTTGCCAAATCTATCAAGGCTCAAGACAAAAATGCAAGGATAGTTTTTACAGGCGAGGATATTTTAGCCTTTGACAGACACGACGAACTGTGTAGAGAGGTTATGTCCAACGGTTTTTTGTACTTGTCGGGCAACGGCAATCATCAAGACTCGATAGCTAAAAGATTGCACCTCAACGTCAACAATTCTAAAGGAAGGTTTGTAATATTCGCTTTCGTTGCCAAAGAGCACATACCGGCGGAAGAGACCAACAAGGATATCGTCGTATCTGATGTTAGAGCAACGATTAGAGAACTAAATCTGCCCATAAACAATGCGCAAATCAACGCTAATGATTATTTGAAGATTGAGTATTTTGTACTAACAAAACGCAATATCAATTATCAAGCGTATCAAAAAATGATAGAGAGTCTACAACAAGAATACCTTGATAAATACTATAGCAAAGAGCTCTCCGAAGAGGAGTCCAAAGGGCTTGCTAAAGAATTATCCAAAATTATATCGCTTAACGTATGGAACGAAGCCAACGCTATAGCTGATAGTATGGCAAGATTTCTCAAGACGTATAGAGACCAAGAAGTTTGTTTTGCAATTCCTAACGCAAAATCCACCTACGTATGGTCGTTGGGCTTTGGTCAAACGGCGCAAGCGTTGAGTAAAGAATTGTACGTGCAGTCTGCTAGCATTGACGAGGAGGGGTGCGCTTCGGAGTTTTTGGTGGACGCTTTCGACACTGAAGTAGATAATATAGGCGGAATTTTGGATTATGAAGAGCCTATGTCAATATACCTCAACAGCGAAGTATTCTACGACGTAGAAGAGTCGGAAGGTGAGTTAGGCGAAGAAAAGAAAAAATTGAAGAATGATTTGGAAATAGAGAAGAACAAACTGCTAGATAGGTATTCCAAGATACACTCCGCAATCGTAAAGGAGAAGCAAAAAGAGGAAACCGAAGAAATACAGAAAGAAAAGGATAAGGCTGAAGCAATTAAAGAAGCAAAGGTAGAAGAAAAAAGAGAATATGAGGAAGAAGTAAGAGCCGAGTGGAAAAAAGAATTCCAACCTTTCGTTGCCAATTTGCACCAAATATCTTGTTTGGATAGCAAATTCTTGAGTAGAGCAGACGGCTATACGGGTATATCAAAATGTGTAAAAAATCCTCCTCAATACATAGTCGTTGCAACGGGAGACGATTATAGAAATATTAGATTAGTCAACGCGCTAGTATATGATATCCTCAGCGAAACTAACGGTGGCAATAGCGCTATTACGAGCGCAAGCGAGCATCAACAGCCCAAGATTAAGACTCAAGTGATTTTCGTCAACGTTTGGGACGAAAAGAACAACGATTTGATAAATTTGTACGATTTGGGAAAAAAGCAAAACAGTGAGCAAAGCGACTATCAAGTTATCAAATATTCTCAATCATTGTTCGTGGTTATCCTTGGCAATAACGACAAGATATATTCTAGCGACGGTGTAATTACGTATACCGATTATGCAAAATATCACAAGGTATACACCCAAGCAAATAAAGATGACGACAATAGATTTTTTGACGTAGAAAAAGCGTTGAGAAATCTCCAAGAGAGTAAAGATAGTGAGAAGTATAAAAATTTTAATTATATAGACTTTGAAAACTTACTCAAAAGCATAACTGACGAGTTGAGCGCCGGTATAGTCAACGCAACTATCAAAGACGTCGAGGCAGAATGGTTCAAGCTAGATATATGGAAAAAGAAGTCCAACGTCAGCGTTTACAATTACGCCAAGACTTATGCTTTGAATTTAGCGAAAATTGACGACACTACGCCTAATGAAAAAAGAATAGAAATCTATCTACGCTTGATGACGCAAGAGCATCAAAGGTGGATGAGACAACATATTGTCTATGGGTGGAACTTAGGCAAAAGTAAAATAGACGCGAGGCGCATTCACGATTGTTTGTGTCCATATAGATACGTGAGTTGCAAGTCGTTGCGATACGATTTGCTCAACGTCAATCTCTCCAACTTGATGCAGTAAGAATAATCTTAGGCGAGCGATTGTCAGTATATTATCTACGGAGAAAAGTATGGCGCATGACACGCAAAAAAGATAATCAAATATCTTGAAAAAAACGAAAAAATCACTCTTGACGACGTGGTAGTGCTTACCACTGGCATACGAGAAGCTTACGACACTATTTGCGAATTGGTAAGAGAGTTGGTCTTGATATATGATGACGATGGGGTGTTTTTGCGTAGTGACGAAGGGTTAGAAAGATATAGAAGCAATAATGGTATCGCAATTGACGTGTGTCGCGATAACGAAGACGTTTTAGATAAGATGTGCCATTATACCATTCAACAAATACAGCTACTTTTTCAAGCCGTTTTGGAGAGCGAAGGCATACCGTTGAAAGAATTCAATCGCAACGGCATGTCGTTGGCAAAGGTTAAAGCTACTTTGAACGAGTTTGTGGAATTGGGGGTAATGGAGAAAAAGGGTATTGCATATCGTTGCTTGTTGCGTCCAATAGATTTGCTTAAGATTAAGCATAGGATACTCCGATAGCGCATTTGGCGTTTGCCGTGTACAATTTTCAAAATTAAAATAAAAAGAATTAATTTTGTTGTCAAAAAGGCTTTTTTGATTGTTTAATATCAGGGGAAAGATGAAAAACGAAAAACTAGAGAAAAAAGTCAAAGAGTTTGCCTTGGGCAACTCTAAAGCCTTCGACTACATATACGACGTCAGCCATAAGGTGATATTTATGGTTGCCTTTGGCATACTCCACAATCGAGAGAGCGCATTGGATATAGTGCAAGAAACGTATAGGCAAATGATAAGGACGATCGCAGGCTACAATAGCACCAACTTTATGGCGTGGCTCACGACGATAGCGAGGAATTTGTCCTACAACAGTTACAACAAAAACAAAAGGGTGATACTCAGCGACTTTGGCGACCAAAAATACGATAGTAGGGTTAGCGAGGAGCGGGACGATGGCGACTTATTTGGCTTGGCAAAGCAATTGCTAGACGAAGAGAGCTATTTGATATTGGTGCTAATCGTCATTGAGGGCTACAAACGGCGAGAGATATCCAAGATGCTATCTATGCCGATATCGACGGTCACATACAAGTACAAGAGCGCACTCAAAATTATAGAAGAAAAACTGACGAAGGAGGGTGAAAAATATGGATATTAAAAAGAGATTAAAAGCGCAAGCAAAAACTGTTTTGCCAACCGCAAAAGAGAATAGAAGTATCAAAGCCCAACTAAGGCAGTCCCTTCCTACACGTAGCAAAGATACTTACGCAAAAAAAATCAACTATTCAAGAGCAGCATGGGCGTGCGTTGCCGCGTGCGTATGTATCGCACTGATTGGTGGATTTGGCTTTTGGTTATTTTCTTCGCTTGGACAAAACGCGCCGGTTGCCCTATCAACCAATACTTACGTATGTATAGATATCAATCCTAGCTTTGCAATCACCCTGGACGAGGGGGGCAGCGTGGTGGCGGTAAAGCCTCACAACAAGGACGGCGCAATCGTGCTGTACGGCGAGAGCATTGTAGGTATGTCTTTGGAAGATGCTTGCGACCGCATTATCATGCTATCGTGGAAGCTTGGATATTTACAGTCGGGTGGCGACGTCAATCTCACGATTGCCGGCGACGATAAGGACAAAGAACGCACTATCGGTCAAGATTTGCTCGGCAAAATAGATACCTATCTTCAAGCCAATTCTATCGACGCCAACGTAGTCGATACGGCGGACGAAACCATACGAAGCCTTGCGCAAAAATACGGCGTGTCCCAAGGCAAGATGGCGTTGGTTCAAAAGGTGTGTCAAGCGTCGGGTATGAGCGTCAAAAAGGCAGTCAAACTCAGTCTTGACGACCTCAACGATATTCTCGAAGACTTAGAGGAAGAAGGCATTGTCGAGGCAGAGAGTCAGCTTGACCAATACAAGCAACAATTGCAAAACGACCAAGATTATCTCAATCTTCAAGCACAAGTCGAGATGTGCCAACGCCTCGTAGATAGGATAGAAGAGATTATGGAGCGAGGCGGTATCGAAGAATACGAGGACGATGAAGACGAAGAGGACGAGGACGAAGACGAAGACGAGGAAGAGGTAGTCGTAGTCGACTTAGTTACTACTATAGCCGAGTTCAACGCTCTATTCGAATTAGGCTCAACTTATCGTTACTTAGGCGAAGCAAATTCGCAATCATTCGGACGACACGTAGATAGAGTGCTTAGTGATTTAGAAGACGAGATTGACGAAATAGAAGATATATTGGAAGACTATTGGGATAATATAAAACAGCAGTACAAGAAAGACTCCAAAAAGGAAGATTAATTCGACGAAATATTGCAAAAATAAAAAATTTTTGAAATACGTTGGCAAAATCCTTTGCAAGTTTGTTATATAGGCAAACGAGCACGAAAAGGAGGATGCTTATGAAAAAACTAATAACCTTTTTACTTACCATTATTATCGGGGCTAGTATGCTAGTAGGCTGTGCCAACGTTCAAGTCCCAAATAATCAAAACTCGGGCGAACGAAACGGGACGCCAATAGTGCAAACTATGAGCAAGGGCGACTTGGTGACTATGTCGGCAGTGTCGGTCGGCAACCTAATGGCGGGTATCAACACGCCGACAGTCGGAGCAATGGCGTTTGCCCTTGCCGAGCAAGAGCCTATCGACCAAACTCAACTGGTTGACAAAATCAACTACTATATGACCGTCGTTCAAAACGTAATAGGTAGCGGTGCTGAGAGCGTATTCGAGGAGAGCGATATTGCCGAGTACGCTATCAAAAACGTCATCACTACCACGTCTTTTGGAGAGAGCAAGCAATACGTTCTCTACTACAACGAAACGCTTTTGGTAGATGAGGAAAACGAAGAAGACGAAGAGGAAGATGTAGAAGAAGCTACGGTTGTCAACGAAACAATCGCCCAAGACGGCGAACAAGTTGATGCGACTGCTAACGATGAAACGGAGACGATTACTACCGACGAAGAAGAACAAGAATTTAGTATGCTTGGCATCATGGTAATAGGCGACCAAAGGTATGAGTTCGAAGGCAAGAGAGAAGTGGAAGAGGAAGAATTCGAGTTCGAATTCGTAGCCAAAATCGACGCCGACAACTATGTGAGATTTGCTCAAGAAATCGAAGAGGGCGAGCAAGAATTCGACTACACCATAGTAGAGGGCGGACAAATCGTCAAGTCCTTTAGCCTCGAGGTAGAGAGCGAGGATGGCGAGACGGAGGTTAGCCTCAAAGAAAAGGGCGTGGGCAGCTTGATGATAATCAAATACGAGGTGCAAGTCGATGAGGACGGCAACGAGTATATCGAAATCAAGGTCAACGACAACGGCGAAGTTATCAAGTGTGAAGCACGCGTAGAACTAGACCCTATCACGGGAGAAAAGACCTACCAATATGATTTTGGTAACGGACATCGTTACGACAAACAACCTTACGGCGAAGAGTATGACGAAGCAGAAACAACCGCATTCGCACTATAAGGTATTCATAATTCCCCAAGAGGACGTTTAGTCCTAAGATACACCCCTACGGGGTGTATTTTTTTAGCAAAATTTGTTTATATATTTGACATTTTATATAGCGGATAGTATCCTAATTTTAGGAGGTAGACTATGGACGTAAAGAGGGAAGTAGAAGCAAGAGTAGCATTTATCCGCAAGGTGCTCGAGGACAGTAGAGCCAATGGCATCGTGTTCGGCAACAGCGGTGGCAAAGACAGCGCGCTCGTAGGCATTTTGTGCAAGATGGCTTGCCCTAATACCGTAGCCGTAATTATGCCGTGTTTTAGTCAGCGCAATTACACCGTAGACAAGCAAGACGGTATGGAATTGTCTGCCAAATTCGATATAGAGACCAGAGTCGTAGACCTCACGCCCGTCAGAGCGCAGATGCTCTCTCAGCTGGAAGGTGTGGCTAACCTCAACGATGCGGCGCTCGTCAATATTGCGCCAAGGCTTCGCATGACTACGCTATATGCCATAGCCGCCGCAGAGGGTAGACTCGTAGCAGGCACGGGCAATCGTTGCGAGAGATTTGTGGGATACTTTACCAAGTGGGGCGACGGCGCGTGCGACTTCAATCCTATTGCCGACCTCACCGTTGGCGAGATATACGAGATGCTCGAGTATTTGGGCTGTCCTAGGTCTATCATCGACAAAGCTCCTTCGGCATCTTTGTACGACGGACAAACCGACGAGAAGGAACTCGGCATAACGTACAAAGAACTTGACCATTATATTGCAGTAGAGAGAGAACAAGGCAAACGCGACCCAAGACTTGAGAGAATGTTCAACGCCTCGGCACACAAACGCAAATTGCCAACTTTGTTTAGAACTCTCGACGAAGAATAAAGTCACAATATATAGAAACAAAAAATGGAGATATGTATCGAGTTATCTCCATTTTTATTTGCGATAGCAGTGCTATTTATACGACGATTTTACTTCTTTGCTTTGACGTATCTTACGGCGGCAGTTCCCGCTATAGCACCGTCGCTGACGGCTTTGCTTATTTGCATTAGACCGCCCACGCAGTCACCGCAAGCAAACAAGCCGGGTACGGTGGTCATCATATCTCTATCGGTTTGTATAAAGCCTTTGTCGCTTACAGCTCCTATTTTGCGAGCTAGCACGTCAGCGGAGGCTTGCCCTAGAGCAATGAATAGTCCGTCAATTTCTATCGCGCTATCGTCGTCAAATACCACTTGTTGCAATCTGTCGTCGCCAATGAGTTTTTTGATTTTTTTGTCTATGACGGTTGCCGAGCCAAAGTCCTCTTCGCAAGGTTTGCCGTCAGTCAAAATAGTAGCTTCGCTTGCCACGTCTTTGATTGCGTTATACTCGTGCAACGCGTAGTGCGAATTGCCTAGCACGGCGACTTTCTTTTTGCGATAGAAGAAAGCGTCACACACGGCACAATAACTTACGCCCTTGCCTTCCAATCTCTTCAATCCGTCGATTTTGACGGTATTGCGAGGTGCGCCCGTTGCGATAATCACGGCTTTTGCCGTCATAATTCCGCTAGTGGTCGTCACGATAAACACGTCGCTCAGCGCCACGTCCAACACTTCGCCGTCTACCACCTTGACGCCCAACCTTGACAGTTGATTTTCACCATAGCGCAACAATTCTTGTCCGCTAATACTCTCGAAGCCGTAGTAATTTTCTATACGGTCGGCTTTTTTGAGAGCGCTATTGTCGGTGCCGACGACGCAAGTCGTCAGTCCCGCTCTTGCCGTATATAATGCCGCCGATACGCCCGACGGACCTTTACCAATAATAATCACGTCTACCATAATTCACCTAGATTGAGTATAGCACAAAAGATGATTTTTATCAAAAAAAATTAAAAAAGTATGGATAAAAATCTCATAATATGATATAGTTGCTATATAAGATAATAATTCGGAGGTTAATATGGCAGTAACAACGATAACCAAAGACAATTTCGACAAGGAAGTATTGCAAGCTAGCGTGCCCGTATTGGTAGACTTTTGGGCTTCATGGTGTGGTCCTTGTAGAATGCTATCCCCGATAGTGGACGAGATTGCAGAACAATATACCGGGCTCAAGGTGGGTAAAGTCAACGTTGACGAGCAAGAAGAGCTTGCAATCAAATTCGGCATCATGAGCATTCCTACGCTTATCGTATTCAAAGGTGGCGAGGTGGTAGCTCAATCGGTGGGAGTCAAGTCCAAAGAAGCTATATTGGATATGCTCAAATAAACTACGTTCTTTAGACGATTTCGCCAAATAAGAACAAAAGTATATACGAAAGAAGGTAAAATATGTCACAGTGTAATCACGATTGCGGAAGTTGTCAATCCAAGTGCGATTCCGCCAATCTTATAGCGCCCGCCAATTCGGCTTCTAAAATCAAAAAGGTGATAGCGGTAGTCAGTGGCAAGGGTGGAGTCGGCAAGTCGAGTATTACCTCGCTACTTGCAACCAAAGTCAACCAAATGGGCTACAAGACGGCTATTTTGGACGCCGACGTAACGGGTCCGTCCATTCCGACCGCCTTTGGTATCACCGACAAGGCTTACGGACAAGACGGCAACATTATACCTCTCGTCAGTGGGGACGGAGTCAAAGTTATGTCACTCAACTGTCTGTTAGACGACCCGTCACAGCCTGTGGTTTGGCGCGGTTCGCTCATATCGGGTACGGTCAAGCAATTTTGGACGGACGTAGCGTGGGGAGAGGTAGACTATATGTTCGTTGATATGCCACCGGGAACGGGCGACGTACCGCTCACGGTATTCCAATCGCTCCCAATAGACGGCATAGTAATCGTCACGTCACCTCAACAACTCGTGTCGATGATAGTTTCCAAAGCCGTCAATATGGCTAAGCTCATGCACGTGCCTATCCTCGGCGCGGTGGAGAACCTCGCATATTACGAGTGTCCCGATTGTCATCGTAGAGAATTTATCTTTGGAGAGAGTAAGCTAGAAGAGTATTGCAAGCAGTACGATATACCTCTATATGAAAGAGTGCCGATTGACACTACTTTGGCAAAGGCAATGGACAACGGCAAGATAGAGAGCTATCTCAATCCGTATCTTAACGATTTCGTTCAAGGATTGGTCAAATAAGTCAAATACAGTTAAGTCACCACCTTTTGGTGGTGATTTTTTTAATTTTGGGGCTGTTTTTCGTTTGCAAATATTTTCTTGTATGTTATGATATGTAGCGGTGAAAGAAATGGAAGAAACGCAAAGACTAGTACCTAACAAAATGGGCACGATGCCAATAGGCAAACTCTTGTTTTCTATGGCGTTGCCAATAGCCATATCTATGCTTGTGCAAGCGTTGTACAACGTCATAGACAGCATATTCGTGGCAAAACTCGGCGAGGACGCATTGACGGCGGTGTCGCTGGCTTTTCCTATCCAAAACGTCATCATTGCCATAGCGGTAGGTACTGGCGTGGGCGTCAATTCTTTACTCTCCAAGTCGCTTGGTCAGCACAACTTCGATAGAGCCAACAAGGTGGCGTCCAACGCGCTGTTGCTCGCTATCGTCAACACAGCGGTAGTAGCTTTGATAGGCGGACTTTTTGCTCGCAAGTATTACGAGATACAGACCGACATAACCTCAATCGTCAATATGGGCGCCGACTACACAATCATCGTGTGCGTCATCTCCGTCGGGGTATTTTTCCAAGTGACCTTCGAAAGACTACTACAAGCCACGGGCAAAACTCTCTTATCTATGGCGATGCAGCTAGTGGGCGCCGTCACCAATATCGTGCTTGATCCGATATTTATTTTCGGCTATCTCGGTGCGCCTGCAATGGGCGTCAAGGGTGCGGCTGTTGCTACCGTTATCGGACAACTTCTCTCTATGCTCACGGGATTAGTCTTCAATTTATGCCTCAACAAGGAGATTAAACTATCTATTAGGGGTATGATACCCGACGGCAAATTGCTCGCCAAAATATACAAGGTGGCTATACCGTCTATGCTCATGGCGTCAATCACGTCGGTCACGGTCTTTGGCTTCAACCAAATACTGCTTGCTTTCAACACAGAGAGCAGCCTCATAGGCAATACTGCTACGTCATTCTTGGGCATATACTTCAAGCTGCAGAGCTTCGTATTTATGCCGGTATTCGGTATCAACAACGCTATGATTCCTATCGTTGCCTACAACTTCGGAGCCAAGCAAAAGCCTAGGATTTGGAAGACCGTCAAGATATCCGTCTTTGCAGCCGTGTGCATAATGTTAGTTGGTTTTATCATTATGCAGAGTATGCCGAGGGTTATGCTTAGGCTATTCGACGCGTCTGACGATATGATGGCTATAGGCACGGTAGGTTTAAGAATTTTGTCGGTGTCCTTCTTGATGGCAGGTTTCAATATTGTCATGAGCGGACTTTTCCAAGCCATAGGCAACGCCTTTTACAGCTTGATAATGTCGCTCTCTCGTCAAATCATCATTGCCTTGCCCGTTGCGTGGCTTCTTGCCAAGACGGGTAGCATAGACAACATTTGGTGGTCGTTGGCGATTGCCGAAGCCTTTAGCTTGTTCTTCAGCTTGTTCTTCCTCGCTAAGGCCAAAAAGATGATAAATAGAGAGATAGACAACGCGTAATAACGTTATCTACTAAGTATCGAATGAGAAGCGTAAAATGACGGAAAGGTCGTCTTTGTCATTGCGATTAAGCGTCGACCAAGTAGTTTTGTCATTTTGCCCTCTACATTGGCAATCTCAACCGCTTAAAAAGGCCCCTTTGTGTAAAGGGGGCTCCCGACAGTAGTCGGGTGGGGGATTGTATTTTATAATATCATTTGAGAGTACGACGTAATCTTTCGCAAACGAAAAAGTCGCCCCAATCTTAGGGCGGCTTAATCTATTTTATACGTTATTTATTTTTTCCTTTCTTCCAGGTACTTCTCCATACCTTGGACGGTTGCTTTGGCTATGTGGTAGTCGGCGAAAATCATTATAGCACAAGTGAGTAGGGCAAGGACGCTCATTGTTATACCGCCGAGTATCGTCTTAATTCCTTCGAAGGCAAAGCTCTTGACGAGATAAAAAGCCCCCGTCACGCCAACGAAACCACCCACGAAGAGTATGCAAACGAAGCCCACGTAGGACACAATCGTCATCAATATCATCAAGATATCGTTGAATATCAATTCTGATTTTTTTATCGGCTTTTCGTTCATATTATTATTTTACCATTATATCGCTTGATTTACAACTACTTTTGATACAGCGCGCAGTAGGCGTTGCAGCTTATGGCTTCTTCGCGTCCCACCAATCCCAACTTTTCGGTGGTAGTAGCTGTTATGCTTACTCTAGTTACGTCAATGTCTATAGCCTCGGCTAGCGTTTCTTCAATTATAGGAATAAACTCGGCAAGACGCGGTTTTTGCGCCATAATCGTAGCTGACACGTTGCCCACTCTATAGCCTTGACTTTTTAGTATTCCGAGTACGTTTTTGAGTAGTATTATGCTAGATATGTTCTTAAATGCAGGGTCGGTATCGGGGAAGAGCCTACCTATATCTCCGTTGTGAGAGGCGGAGAGCAGTGCGTCCATGATTGCGTGCGTCAACACGTCGGCGTCGCTGTGTCCGAGTAGCCCCTTGTCGTGAGGGATATTGACGCCGCCGAGTATCAACGCTCTACCTTCGACGAGTTGGTGTGTGTCCCAACCGCAACCCGCAAAGAAGGTCTCGGGAACAAACCTAGATAGGTCGCTAGCATAAGTGATTTTGGTATTGTCGCTATCGCCCTCAACGAGGTAAATTTTGCCTATATATTGTTCGTATAGCGATGCGTCATCGGAGAAGGTCTTGCCTTCTAGCTCGGCTTGCGCGTAAGCTTCTTTCAACTTTTTTGCATCGAATATTTGAGGCGTTTGCACCGTCCAATATTTAGATCTATCCACCGCCTCGCTAAGTCCGTTTTCCACTATACGCAAACTATCCGACACGGGCAGAGCAACCACGCCGTTGCCCCATTTGATAGCGCAAGCGATAGTCCTATCTATCAAAGCTTTTTTGACGAAAGGTCTTGCGCCGTCGTGTACGATAACGAGGTCGCAGTCGTCCTCTATGCAAGATAGGGCATTGCGAACCGAAGCCGTGCGATTGTCTCCGCCCTTGCATATTGTAATATCGGCGTCGACGTTTTCTATTGCCTCGGCTATCCACTCTCTGTCTTCGTCGGCGCATGCGATAATCAGCCTCGACACGTCTTGTCTACAAAAGGCTGTCAAAGTCTTGCAAAGAAGTGGCATACCGCCTATATTGAACTTAAGTTTACTATATCCAAGCCCCGCTCTCGTCGAAGCACCGCCACAAGGGAATATTGCGTTAATTTTCATCCGTCAACACCTCGTACATATCCGTACAGTCTTGCTTTTTGATTGTTTCTTCTACCTTGAGTATTCTAAATCTAAAGGTCTTGTCACCAAAGAAGAGTGTCACCTCGTCGCCTACCTTGACTTGCGTACCCGCTTTGGCAGGGCGAGAGTTGATTTGCACTCTCTGTGCGTCGCACGCCTCGTTGGCAACGGTGCGCCTTTTGATAATTCTCGATACTTTCAAAAACTTGTCCAATCTCATATCAATCTCTCTTGCTTATTATATTACGCATTATTAAGTATATCATAATAAAAAATAATATCAATATTTATCTCAATAATTATCGGGTTTCTAGCCAAAAAAATTACACTTTACGCCGTATCTTGTCCAACTCTTATATTTCTAAGTTTTGAATAAGCCTTTATTCGACTCGGTATTGTTAGAGTCGTTATCTATATCGAAAAGTAGTGCTTGTTTAAAATTTCTCTACGACAACAAGATTTTTACTAAAAATTTTACATAAATTTTACTTTTCTATAAAATTTTACACAAATTTTACTTTTGTTTTCTTATCCAAAATTTATTCAAGTTCAAAGAAAAGACAATGGAAAATAACGCAAAAAGACACTACAAAACAGCGGGGAAATAGTCAAAATCTAAATAAAACTTAGCTTTTTTTCGTGATTTAGATTATCTTGCAAAAAGAGAGTCGTAATATAGCCAATAAGATATAATACTCGCAAAAATTAAAAATTTACGTATATTTTATAAAAAAGCGTTGACTTGCTTGTGGGCTTGTGCTAAAATCTATAATCGTGCAACTATGCGTTATTATATTTATTATAGTTGCGCCAATTATTACGAAAATATTTTAAGGAGGGTTTGATATGCCTCAAAGAATTCATAAAATCAAGTGCGGCAACAACGAGAGAATGTCTTTTTCCAAGATCAAAGACGTGCTCGAAATTCCGTATTTGATTGAACTGCAAAAAGAGTCTTACAAGCAGTTTATCAACGAAGGTATCAGAGATATTCTCAACGAGTTTTCTCCGGTAGTTGATAGAGCTGGTAGATTTGAATTGCACTATCTCGGCTATTCTTTGGAAGGTACGCCTAAGTACAGTATCAAAGAGTGCAAAGAAAGAGACGCTACTTACGCGTTGCCTCTCAAGGTCAAGGTAAGACTTGTCAGAAAAGAGACGGGAGAAATGACGGAAGAAGACGTGTTTATGGGTGATATTCCTATCATCACCGACAACGGTTCTTTCATCATCAACGGCTCGGAGAGAGTAATCGTCAGCCAGCTCGTTAGATGTCCCGGCGTGTATACTACGTCCGACGGCAAGGACCGCAACGGCGTAGAGAGATTTTCTACTCTTATTATGCCAAACCGTGGCGCAAGACTTGAGTTTAAGCAAGACGCAAGCAATATTTTGTGGGTATACGTAGACCGCAACCGTAAGGTGCCTTCTACCGTTTTGCTCAGAGCTTTGGGCTTGGCAACCGACGAAGATATCATTGCTACCTTCGGCGACGAGGTTATGCTTAGAGAGACCATCAAAAAGGACAATACCAAGACGGCTGAGGACGCCAAAATCGAGTTGTACAAGAAACTCAAGCCGGGCGAAATTCCTAACCAAGACGGTATCGACCAACACATTAGAGGTTTGCTCTTCGACCCTAAGAAGTACGAGCTTTTGCGCGTGGGCAGATACAAACTCAACAAGGTTCTTTCTATTGCCAACAGAATTGCCGGCTTAGAATTGGCTGAGGATATCGTAGATAGCGAGACGGGCGAAGTTTTGGCTACCAAAGGACAAGTTCTCAGCGTAGAAGAAGCTAGAAAGCTCCAAAACGCAGGCGTCAACGAAGCAATCGTTGTAGCTCCCGACGGCAGCAACTTCAAGGTTATCGGCAACAAGACCGTCGATATCAACGCACTCTCTTTTGACGGCAAGTCTTTTGAGGAATACTTCGGCGTAACCGCGGAACAAGCGGGTTTGATGGAAGACGTATATTACCCTGTGCTCAAAAAGCTTATGTCTGAAAATGCAGACAAAAACGCACTTCTTCAAGCTATTGCCGACAATATCGAAGATTTGTTCGTCAAGCACGTTACCTTTGACGATATCGTAGCGGGCGTATCTTACAACCTCGGCATCTCTCACGGACTTGGCAAAGCCGACAATATCGACCACCTTGCCAACAGAAGAGTAAGAGCCGTAGGCGAGTTGCTTTACGCTCAATTCCGCACCGGTATCACCAGACTTGACAAGGGTATCAAAGAGAAGATGAGCATTACCCAAGAGGACGAGGACTGCAAGGCTCAAAGCTTTATCAACATCAAGCCTGTGACGGCAGTCATCAAAGAATTCTTCGGTTCTTCTCAGCTTTCGCAATTTATGGACCACTACAATCCTATCGCCGAGCTTACCCACAAGCGTAAGCTTTCCGCATTGGGACCTGGCGGTCTTAACAGAGAGAGAGCGGGCTTCGACGTGCGTGACGTACACTATACTCACTACGGTCGTCTTTGCCCTATCGAGACTCCTGAAGGACAAAACATCGGTCTTATTTCTTCGCTTGCAACCTTTGCCAAAGTCAACAAATACGGACTTATCGAGACCCCTTATCGCAAGGTAATCAAGGGCGAGGGCAAAGTTACCGATGAAGTAATATATTTGCAAGCCGACGACGAGGACGCATTCGTAGTTGCGCAAGCCAACGAAGAGTTGGACGACAACGGCGTATTCGTCAACGAACGTGTAAATTGCCGTTTTAGAGATGAGATTGCAGAGTATTCTCGCAAGGACGTTGACTTTATGGATATTTCGCCTAAGCAAGTTATATCCGTAGCTGCTTCGCTTATCCCATTCCTCGAAAACGACGACGCGGCGCGTGCGTTGATGGGCTCCAACATGCAGCGTCAGGCTGTACCGCTCATCAAGCCTGAGGCTCCAATCATCGCAACGGGTATCGAAGCTAAGATTGCTCACGACAGTGGCGTTATGGTTCTTGCTAAGAGCAACGGCGTGGTTGACTACGTCAGCGCAGACAAGATTGTAGTTGCTACCGACGACGGCGGCAAGGAAGAATACAAGCTTCAAAAATACGAAAAGAGCAACGCAGGCACTTGCATTATCCAAAAGCCTATCGTGACCAAGGGACAAAAGGTCATCAAGGGCATGGTACTCGCCGACGGACCTTCGACTCAAAACGGAGAATTGGCACTCGGTCGCAACATTCTCGTAGGCTACATGTCTTGGGAAGGTTACAACTACGAGGACGCTATACTTATCAACGAAGACCTCGTCAAAGACGACGTATTTACCTCTATTCACATTGAGAAGTACGAGATAGAATGTCGTGACACAAGACTTGGCGAAGAGCAAATCACTCGTGATATCCCTCACGTAAGTGCAGACTCTATCAAGTATCTTGACGAGGACGGTATAATCATGGTGGGCGCAGAAGTCCACAGCGACGACTACTTGGTTGGTCGCGTAACTCCTAAGGGAGAGACGGAGCTCTCGCCTGAAGAGAGATTGCTAAGAGCAATATTCGGTCAAAAGGCAAGAGAAGTGAGAGATACTTCCCTCAAATTGCCTCACGGTCAATACGGTATCGTCGTAGACGTCAAAGTATTCAAGAGAGAGAATAAAGACGAGTTGCCACCTGGAGTAAACAAACTCGTAAGAGTATACGTTGCTCAAAAGCGTAAAATCGGCGTAGGTGACAAGATGTCAGGTCGTCACGGTAACAAGGGCGTCGTATCGAGAGTATTGCCAAGAGAGGATATGCCATTTATGGCTGACGGAACTCCTTTGCAAATCGTGCTCAACCCATTGGGCGTGCCTTCTCGTATGAATATCGGTCAGGTATTGGAAGTTCACCTTGGACTTATCGCCAAACTTCTCGATTGGAAGATTGCAACCCCTGTATTCGACGGCGCAACGGAAGCAGATATCAAGCAATTGCTCATCGAAAACAACCTCCCTGCACACGGCAAGTTGGAGTTGTTCGACGGAAGAACGGGTGAGAAGTTCGAAAACCCTGTAACCGTGGGCTATATGTATATGCTCAAGCTCTGCCACCTCGTAGACGACAAAATCCACGCTCGTTCTATTGGACCTTACAGCCTCGTTACGCAACAGCCTCTCGGCGGTAAAGCGCAATTCGGTGGACAAAGATTCGGTGAAATGGAAGTTTGGGCTTTGGAAGCATACGGCGCAGCTCACATTTTGCAAGAGATTTTGACCGTCAAGTCGGACGATATCAACGGCAGACAAAAGGTATACGAAGCAATCGTCAAGGGCGCCCCTGTCGCAGAACCTGGAACGCCTGAATCATTCAAGGTGCTTATCAAAGAATTCCAAGCGTTGGGACTCGATATCAAGGTTCTCAACGAGAACAAGGAAGAAATCGGTATCCGCGAGATGATAGAGGACGAGAGCGAATTGTTGCCTGAGAAGGAACAAGAAAAAGAAGAAGTAGATCCATTCCAGCTTGAAGAAACCGACCTGTTCGGTCTCGGTGGCGGAGAAGACGTCGATATCAACATTGACAATTTGCTCGGTATGGGCGAAGCCGACGATGACGACGACGCAATTTTCGGCAACTTGTTTGACAACAAGGACGAAGAGTAAGGAGGTACGATATGTCAGAAGTAAACAATTTTGATTCTATTCAAATAGGCGTAGCATCTCCGGAAAAAATCAGGTCTTGGTCGCACGGTGAAGTCACCAAACCTGAAACAATCAATTACAGAACTCAAAAGCCTGAAAAGGACGGCTTGTTCTGCGAAAGAATTTTCGGACCAACCAAAGACTGGGAATGTAATTGCGGTAAGTATAAGCGTGTAAGATACAAGGGCGTTATCTGCGACAAGTGTGGCGTAGAAGTAACCAAAAAAATCGTGCGTCGTGAAAGAATGGGACATATCGAACTTGCTTGTCCCGTATCGCACATTTGGTACTTTAAGGGCGTGCCTTCGCGTATCAGCATTGCGCTCGATATGTCTCCTAAGGACGTAGAACACGTACTCTATTATAGCAAATACGTAGTTATCGACCCGGGTAGAACTGATTTTCTCGTCAAGCAAGTCATCGACGACAAAGAATACTTTGAGGCGATAGACAAGTTTGGACAAGGCTCTTTTAAGGCGGGCAGAGGCGCAGAAGCAGTCAAAGAATTGCTGATGGCAATCGACCTTGACAAAGAGTCCAAAGAGCTCAAAGATATCGTTGCTACCACCCAAGGACAAAGAAGAATTAAGGCTGTCAAGCGTCTTGAAGTCATCGAGTCCTTTAGAATAAGCAACAACAGACCTGAGTGGATGATACTCGACGTGTTGCCAGTATTGCCACCTGAGCTTAGACCAATGGTACCGCTCGACGGCGGAAGATACGCAGCCAGCGACCTCAACGACCTCTATCGTCGCGTAATTAACCGTAACAATCGTCTTAAGAAGTTGATAGAAATGGGCTCTCCTGAGATCATTATCATCAACGAAAAGCGTATGTTGCAAGAAGCCGTTGACGCTTTGATAGACAACGGTAGAAGAGGAAAGCCTGTTACGGGCGCCGGCAATAGAGAACTCAAATCTCTCACCAGCATGCTCAAAGGTAAACAAGGTCGTTTCCGTCAAAACTTGCTTGGTAAGCGTGTAGACTATTCGGGACGTTCGGTTATCGTAGTAGGACCAGAGCTCAAAATGTACCAATGCGGTATTCCTAAGGAAATGGCACTCGAGCTCTTCAAGCCTTTCGTAACGAGAAAGCTTATCGAGTATGGCAAATGCCAAAACCCTAAGGCTGCCAAGAAGATATTGTCCAAAGCACAAGACCTCATCATCTGGGATATCTTGGAAGAAGTCATCAAGGATCACCCTGTACTTCTCAACCGTGCGCCTTCTTTGCACAGACTCTCTATACAAGCCTTTGAGCCTGTATTGGTAGAAGGTAGAGCAATCAAGTTGCATCCGTTGGTGTGCGGTGCGTTCAACGCCGACTTCGACGGTGACCAAATGGCAGTACACGTACCACTCAGCGTAGAGGCAAGAGCAGAAGCAAGATTTTTGATGTTGTCTACCAACAATATCCTCAAACTTTCCGACGGTAAGGCAGTCGTTTCGCCATCGCAAGATATGGTCATCGGTAGTTACTACTTGACTATCGACAAGGACGGCGGTTTGGGCGAAGGCAGATGCTTCCGCAACGCCAACGAAGCGTTGATGGCATACCAAGACAAGCAAATCGAATTGCAGTCTAAGATTAGAGTGAGAGTAGAAAAGGTAATCGACGGACAAAAGTACTCTAAGATTCTTAATACTACGTTGGGAAGAATTATCTTCAACACCGCCATTCCTCAAGACTTGCACTTCGTACCGAGAGATACTCCTGAGCAACAACTCGATTTGGAAATAGATATGACGGTTGGCAAAAAGGAATTGTCCAAAATCGTCGAGAGATGCTTCAAATACAAGGGCGCAACCGAAACCTCGGTTATCCTTGACAAAATCAAGGCTCAAGGCTTCAAGTATTCTACTATCGGCGCAATAACCACCAGCGTATTCGATATGCACGTGCCTAAGAATAAGAAAGAAGTTATCGCAAGAGCCGAAGAGGCAGTGCAAAAGCAAGAGAAGCTCTACAAGAGAGGTCTTATCGACGAGCAAAAGAGATACGAGAGCATAGTCGATATTTGGAAAAAAGCCAAAGAAGAAATCGACAAAGAGTTGGAGAGCACCCTCGGCAGATTCAATCCAATCTGGATGATGGCTAAGTCAGGTGCGCGTGGTAACATATCGCAGATATCTCAGTTGTGCTCCATGAAAGGTCTGGTGCAAGACCCATCGGGTAAAGTCATCGAGCTTCCTGTAAAGGCGTCGTTCCGTGAAGGCTTGTCGGTGCTCGAATACTTCATATCGTCACACGGTGGACGTAAAGGTATGGCGGATACGGCACTTAAGACGGCAGAATCGGGTTATTTGACCAGACGTCTCGTCGACGTAGCTCAAGAAGTTATCGTGTCCGAGCAAGACTGTGGCGACACCAAGGGTATCGTAGTAGTTAGACCAATGCGTACCCAAAAGATGACCGACGACGACTACAGCGCGGCACTCAAAGACTTCGTAGAAAGAATTGACGGTAGATTTGCAATAGACGACGTAATCAACCCTGTTACGGGAGAAGTTATCTGTGCTAAGGACGAGATGATTACCGCCGATATGGCAGAGGTTATCAAGTCTTGCGGAGTTGCTCAAGTACACGTAAGAACCGTTATGACTTGTAAGTCCAAACACGGCGTATGCGCTAAGTGCTACGGCAAGAATATGGCTTCCAACAATCCTGTCAAACTCGGTGAGGCAGTCGGTATTATCGCAGCTCAATCTATCGGTGAGCCAGGTACTCAGCTTACGATGAGAACTTTCCACACGGGTGGTGTTGCAACGGATAGCGATATTACGGGTGGTCTTCCACGTGTACAAGAGTTGTTCGAAGCCAGACGTCCAAAGGGTATCGCAGTTGTCAGCGGAATTAAGGGTAAAATCAGCATCAACGAAGAAAAGCATATCATCACCGTTACCCCTGAGAGCGGAGAACCATGCGAATACAAGTATTCCTTCAACCAAAAGTTGGCTGAGAAAAACGGCGTAGCTCTCAAAGAGGGCGATATCGTTGAGGCGGGCGATCCATTGACTCAAGGTAGTATCTACCCACCTGATATTCTCAACACTAAGGGCGTCAACGGAGTGCTGGAATATATCATCAGAGAAGTCAAGGCAACCTATTCTAAAGCCGGCGTAGACATCAACGAAAAGCATATCGAGATTATCGTTAGACAAATGTTGCGCAAGGTAAGAATAGAGATGCAAGGCGACACTCACATGATACCTGGCGAACTCGTAGACCTCCACACCTTCGAAGAAGAGAACCAAAGAGTATTGGAAGAGGGCGGTGTACCTGCTATCTCCAAGAGAGTCTTGCTTGGTATCACCAAGGCGTCTTTGGCAACCGAATCCTTCTTGTCGGCAGCGTCCTTCCAAGAGACCGCAAGAGTGCTTACCGAAGCCGCTATCCGCAACAAGATAGACAACCTAAGAGGTCTCAAAGAGAACGTTATCCTCGGTAAACTTATCCCTGCAGGTACGGGTATGAAGAGATATCGCAACATAGTTGCTTTGCCTTCTAACAGCGGTGACAACGAAATCGTTGAAGACCAAATCCAAGATAAGTTCGCAATCGAAAACGATATCGAGGACTAATACAACTAAATAACTAATTCTATAGAGAGTGTCGGAGGGACGGACCCTGTGAAGGCACAGCAACCTGAATTTTAAGGTGCTAAATTCCGCAAGATATACTTGAAAGATAGAAGACATAAAGCGAGCCACTGTCGATTATGTCGATAGTGGCTCCTTTGTAGGAGAACGAAATGATTAAGAGATTATTTACTAGCGAGAGCGTGACCGAAGGACATCCCGACAAGGTTTGCGACAAGATATCCGACAGCGTGTTAGACGCTTTGTTGGCACAAGACCCAATGAGCAGAGTTGCGGCGGAGACTTGCTGCAACACCGGCTTTGCATTGCTAATGGGCGAGGTCACGACCAACGCGGTAGTTGATTTAGAAAAAATAGTGCGTCAAGCCGTACTCGAGATAGGCTACGACGATGAAGCCAAGGGCTTTGACGGCAATACTTGCGAGGTCATAATTAGACTTGACAAGCAGTCCGCCGACATTGCTATGGGCGTGGACAGTAGCGTGGAAAACAAAGCTCACGGTGAGGACAAATACGACCTTATCGGTGCGGGCGACCAAGGTATGGTATTCGGCTACGCTTGCAACGAAACGCCCGAACTTATGCCAATGCCGATATCTTTGGCGCATAGGTTGACGGCAAGACTTACCGAAGTGCGTAAGACGGGCTTGCTCGACTATCTCCGTCCCGACGGCAAAGCGCAAGTCAGCGTAGAGTATCACGACGACAAGGTGGCAAGAATAGAGGCGATTGTCGTATCGACTCAACACGACGAAAGCGTGGATATAGAGCGACTTAGAGCCGACGTCAAGAGAGTGGTCATAGACGCGGTTATCCCGGGAACCTTGATTGACAATGATACCAAGATATTTATCAATCCGACGGGTAGATTTGTAATCGGCGGACCTCACGGCGACAGCGGACTGACGGGTAGAAAGATTATCGTAGACAGCTACGGCGGATATTGTCCTCACGGTGGCGGTGCTTTTAGCGGAAAGGACGCTACCAAAGTGGACAGAAGCGCTTGCTATATGGCTAGATACGTGTGCAAAAATATCGTTGCCAGCGGACTTGCCGACAAGTGTCAGCTTGACATAGCTTACGCAATAGGCGTGGCTAAGCCTGTCGCAACCCAAATCAATACTTTCGGAAGTGGCAAAATTAGCGATGAAAAGATTGCTAAAATCGTAGACGAGGTGTTCGACCTAAGACCTGCTGCAATTATCGAGCAGTTGGAACTAAGAAAACCACAGTTTGCCAAGACTAGCAATTACGGTCACTTTGGTAGAGAAAACTGCGGATTTAGATGGGAAGAAACCGACAAGGTTGAAGAAATCAAAAAGGTAGCCGATAGATTGAGCAAATGATTGTCAAGGGTAGTATCTTAGACGTAATCTATACCAACGCGGAGAACGGATATAGCGTAATTAGCGTTGACTGCGGCGGCGGTTTGATAATGACTGCCGTCGGTATTTTTCCGCCCGTCAGCGCGGGAGAAAACGTCGAATTGACGGGTGAAATTACCGAGGATAGACGATTTGGAAAGCAACTTAGCGTAAGCAGCGTCAAGATGGTCAAGCCTTCGTCGGTAGAGGCAATATTCAAATATCTATCTAGCGGACTGTTCGTAGGCGTGGGAGAGGTGACTGCCAAGGCGATAGTTGCCGAGTTTGGCGAACAAACCTTGGATATCATCGAATGCAGTCCTCAAAAACTAGCCAACGTCAGAGGCGTATCCCTCAAAAAAGCCTTGGCAATCGGCGAAAAATACCTATCGCTCAAGAATATGCAAGACGTGATAGTGTATCTGCAAGGCTACGACGTTTCGCTCAATCTTGCTATCAAAATATACAAGGCGTATCAAGACGCTACCAAAAATATTCTTACCGCCAACCCTTACCAAATGGTAGACGATATAGACGGCGTGGGCTTCCTTACCGCCGACAAAATCGCCATGAAAATCGGCTTTGAAAAGGACAGCCGTTTTCGTATCGTGGCGGGCATCAATTACGTACTGAAGAGTCAGACAGACAAAAACGGTCATACCTATTATCCTAGGAACAAATTGGTGGACGAGGTTGCACAGTTGCTCTGCATAGACGACTACGACCTAATCAACGAAAAGGTGTCGGACTGCGAGATTATGGGCAAAGTTGCCATCTTTGATAGTGAAGAGGGAGAGGGCGTTATGCTCACTCGCAATTTCCTTACGGAAAACTCTATCGCATACAAGCTGGTGCAGTTGATGAAAGAGGCAGGCGAGCCTATCGGCGACACTCAACGCCTCATAGACCGCTATCAGCAAGCCAATCGCATAACCTTTCACCAAGACCAAGTCAACGCTATCAAAAACTGCCTCAACGAGGGCGTCAATATTATCACGGGCGGTCCCGGTACGGGCAAAACTACCATAGTCAAGTGCATACTAGAGATTTCTAGAAGTCAATATCTCAAGGTGGAATTGTGCGCACCGACGGGTAGAGCGTCCAAGCGTTTGTCACAAGCGTCGGGACAAGAAGCTAAGACGATACACAGGCTTCTCGACCTCGACTTTAAGGACGGCAAAGGCTATTTTACTTACAACGAAAATACCAAGCTTGAAGCCGACGTGGTTATCGTCGACGAAGTGAGTATGTGCGACGAATACGTGTTCAACGCTTTGATTAAGGCTATCAAAACGGGCGGAAAGCTCATTTTGGTGGGAGATAAGGACCAACTGCCTAGCGTTGGCGCCGGCAACGTGCTCAGCGACCTCATACGAAGCGGCGAAGTGCCCGTCAGCTATCTAAATTATATCTATCGTCAAGACGAGGATAGCAAAATCGTCAGCAACGCTCACCTTATCAACGAGGGCAAAATGCCCGTCATTGACAACAAGAGCAAGGACTTTTTCGTGGACAATCAATCTTCACCTCAGACTATTCTCGACAACGCCGTGTCCATGGTGACTAATAGGTTGCCAGTATTTGCCAAAGTAAAGCCTTTGGATATACAAGTGCTTTGTCCTATGAAAAAGGGCATCGCAGGAGTAGAAAACTTTAACAAACAACTGCAAAACGCGCTCAATCCTCTGACGGACGAAAAGCAACAGTTGGTCGTGGGTAATTGTAGCTATCGCGCGGGCGACAAGGTGATACATATCATCAACAACTATCAGATGGAGTGGGTCAACGTATACGACAATACGGCAGGCGTGGGTATTTTTAACGGCGAAATCGGCATCGTAGAGAGCGTCGTGCCCGCCGAGCCTTCTATGACGGTGATTTACGACGACGGCAAGAGAGTCAAGTATTGCCAAGGTGACTTTGACCAACTTAGCCTTGCCTACGCCATATCCGTGCACAAGTCGCAAGGCAGCGAGTTTGACGTAGCGGTGATTGCTTTAGCGGGCGGACACTACCAAATCAATACGCGCAATTTGCTATATACGGCTTTGACAAGGGCAAAAAAAATGGCGGTGATTGTGGGGTCCAACGAGTCCATTGCCAAGATGGTCGCCAACAATTATACCGCCAAGAGGTATACGCGATTGGTAGAGTTTATCGCAGAAGCAAAAAGAAGAAACGGCAATTTTTCACCTTTGGCATAAATAAAGGCGTGTCGAAATATTGCTATACCACTGTGACAAAAAGATACAGACAAGGACACTTGTCTGTTTTTGTTAGTCGTATTTTGTCGCCCTTTGTAACGAGTGTGTAAAAGCCGTGACTTTGAGGCGCATTATATAAATATTATTATTGACTAAAAATGGCAAAGATGATAATATTATAAATTGAAATAAACTCAAATAGAGGAGCTAAAATGGGACTGCTAAGCAAGTTGTTTCCAAGTTACAACGATAAGGAACTCAAAAAGATATCAAAAATTGTAGACGTCATCGAGTCGCTCGAGGACAAATACAAAGCAATGAGCGATGAAGAACTACGCGCTTGCACCGACGACTTCAAACGTAGAATTGAGGAGGGAACAACGCTTGACGAATTGTTGCCCGAGGCTTTTGCCGTAGTCAGAGAGGCGAGTAGTCGTGTGCTTGGTATGCGACACTACCGTGTGCAACTTATCGGTGGCGTAGTTTTGCACCAAGGTAGAATTGCCGAGATGCGCACGGGTGAAGGTAAAACCTTGGTGGCGACTTTGCCGGCATACCTCAACGCTTTGAGTGGTAAGGGCATGCATGTGGTAACCGTCAACGAATATCTTGCCGTAAGAGACGCCGAATGGATGGGCAAAGTTTACAAGTTTCTTGGACTTACCGTGGGAGTCAACCTCTCGCAGATGACGACAGAGCAAAAACAAAACGCTTACAACTGCGACATTATGTATACCACCAACAACGAGCTCGGTTTCGATTATCTTAGGGATAATATGGCTAAGTCTAAGCGTGTGTGCGTGCAAAGAGACCTTGCCTTTGCAATCGTCGACGAGGTGGATAGCATATTGATAGACGAAGCTCGTACCCCTCTCATCATCAGCGGAAGAGGCGAAAAGAGCTCGCAAACGTATATGGAAGCTAACCGTTTTGTCAAGTCTTTGATAGCTAAGCACGACAAGGCTGTCAAAGAGGACGAGAGAGCTATGGAAAATTTGGAAGAGGGCGAAGAGTACGAGTCGCTAGCCGACCGCTATTACGAAGTCAACGAAAAGGACAAGACCGTCTTCCTCAACGATTTGGGAGCGGAAGAAGCGGAAAAATATTTCCACGTCGACAACCTTGCCGACTACGAAAATCAATCGCTCAAGCACTATATTGACAACGCGCTCAAAGCCAATCTCATAATGAAGAGAGATAGCAATTATCTCGTAGTTGACGGCGAAGTTATCATTATAGACGAGTTTACGGGTAGAAAGATGATTGGTAGACGCTATTCCGACGGCTTGCACCAAGCTATCGAAGCCAAAGAGAACGTCAACGTGCGTGCCGAAAACAAGACTATGGCGACCATTACCTTCCAAAACTTCTTTAGATTGTACAAAAAGCTGTCGGGTATGACGGGTACCGCTAAGACGGAAGAGACGGAATTTAAGTCGATATACAACCTCGACGTAGTGGTTATTCCTACCAACTTGCCAATCGCGAGAGTGGACGAGGACGACCTGTTGTACGTCAATCTTAGAGCTAAATACAACGCAATAGTTGCCGACGTCAAGAAGTGCTACGACAAAAAGCAACCTGTGCTTATCGGTACGGTGAGTGTAGAAAAGAGTGAAAAACTGTCGGAACTACTCAAGAGAGCTGGCATTCCTCACAACGTGCTCAACGCCAAAAACCACGAGTCGGAAGCCGAAATCGTGGCGCAAGCAGGTAAGAGTGGCGCTGTCACGGTGGCTACCAATATGGCAGGTAGAGGCACCGATATTTTGCTGGGTGGCAATCCCGAGTTTTTGGCTAAGAAAAAGCTCGAAAACCTCGGTTATCCTCACGATATAATCGAAGAGGCGCTATCCTTTGCCAAGACCGACGACGAACAAATACTCAAAGCAAAAGCAGAGTATAAGAAGTATTACGACGCCTTCAATCAAGAGTGTCAAAAAGAAAAGCAAGAGGTGATTAGTGCGGGCGGACTTAGAATTATAGGTACCGAAAGACACGAGTCTCGCCGTATTGACAATCAGCTCAGGGGTCGTAGCGGAAGACAAGGCGACGTGGGCTCCTCCGTGTTCTATCTGTCTATGGAAGACGATATTATGAGATTGTTCGGCGGAGAGCAAATGCAAGCCGTAGTTGCTCGCCTTGCTATGGACGAAAATACGCCTGTTTCGGCAAAAATCATTACTAGACAAATAGAAAACGCGCAAGCAAGAGTCGAGGATAGAAACTTCTCTATAAGAAAGCACGTCATAGGTTACGACGACGTGATGAACAAGCAGAGAGAGATTATCTACGAGCAACGCCGAATGGTGCTCGACGGTATGAGAGTGCACGAACAAATTTTGGCAATGATGAAAGCAGTTGCCGAGAGATTGGTGGCAGGTTTCGTGGACTACAAGACCGACCACAGAGAGTGGGATTACGATAGCTTTAACAAAGAATTGGAGAAGCATTTGCTAGCCGAAGGTACGGCTCTCGTCACCCCTGACTATATCGTGGAGCACGACAACGAAGAGGCTTTGATAGAAGCAATCGTAGAAGAGGCGACAAGGCAATATCAAGCCAAAATCGACGAGTTTGACAAGACTTCTCAGCAAATCGTAGAGAAAGAAGCCGAGGAAGGTCGTCAAGCAATCGTGCCTACCTACGAGGACTTTGAGAGAGATATTTTGTTGTCGGTGGTGGACAACAAGTGGACCGACCATATAGACGAGATGGACAAGCTCAAACAAGGCATCAGCCTCGTGCAATACGCCCAAAGAGACCCTGTTTTGGTGTACAAGCAAGAGGGTTACGAGATGTTTGACCAAATGGTAGAGAATATCCAAAACGACGTGGTGATGATAGCTACCAAAGCCAACATTACCATCAGCAGCAAGTCAGCTAACTCCGAACACAAAAACTTGACGACGAGTGACAAACCCAAGACAGTCGTAAGAGAGGGCGCAAAAATCAATCGTAACGACCCTTGCCCTTGCGGAAGTGGAAAGAAATACAAAAACTGTTGCGGTAGAAACAGCTAAATCGTCGTAAGATTGTGAAATAGCCAAAGCATATAAAAAATGGTGCAAAGCCACCGAAAATAAGCCGAATTAAGGAAAATATGATAGTAATAGAAAACGCAAAACAACAACTCACCGTACTAAAAAAAGAATTGGCAGAAGTGAGCGACGCCCTCAACGTCAAAGGCTTGGAAGAAGAAAAGAAAGATTTGACGGCTAAGCAAGGGGCGGACGACTTTTGGAACGACCTTGCGGGCGCTCAAAAGGTCAACCAACAACTGGCAAGAGTGGAAGGCAAGCTCAACCGCTTTGGAAAACTTGCTTCTAGGCTCGAAGACGTGGAAGTGCTGATAATGCTGTGTATCGAAAGCGATAGCGACGAAGAAGCCGAAGAGATTGACAGCGAAATTAAAGCTCTCGAAAACGATATCGAAACGCTAAAGCTCGAAACCCTACTCAAAGGCAAGTACGACTCCAACAACGCAATACTTACCTTGCACGCGGGTGCGGGCGGAACCGAGGCGCAAGATTGGGCGAGCATGCTATTTAGAATGTATACACGTTACGCCGAGCGTGAGGGCTACAAGGTCAACGTGATAGACAAGCTTGACGGCGACGAAGCGGGCATCAAGAGCGTGACTTTCGTCGTAGAAGGCGAAAACGCGTACGGCTATCTCAAAGCCGAAAAGGGCGTACACAGATTGGTGAGAATTTCTCCTTTTGACGCGGGCGCAAGAAGACATACGTCATTCTCATCGTTGGAAGTTATGCCCGAGGTTGAGAACGATACCAATATCCAAATCAGACCCGAAGATTTGAAAGTCGATACCTACCGAAGCGGCGGCGCGGGCGGACAGCACGTCAACAAGACGGATAGCGCAGTGCGTATAACCCACTTGCCAAGCGGTATCGTAGTGCAATGCCAAAATGAGCGTAGCCAAATCCAAAACCGTGAACAAGCAATGAAAATGCTTATGTCCAAGCTCATCGAAAAGCAAGAGAGAGAACTGCAAGAGAAGGAATTGGAACTCAAAGGCGAAATCAAAAAGATTGAATGGGGCAGTCAAATACGAAGCTACGTATTTTGCCCATACACCATGGTCAAAGACCACCGTACGGGCTACGAAACCAGCAATATTGCTGCCGTTATGGACGGAGAGATTGAGGGATTTATTATAGATTATCTAAAGAAAACAAATTAATAGCGAAAATATACGAGAAAGCAATGAACTATCTAGAGAGAGCCAACGAAAAATTAAAAAGTTTGAAGGACAAGCAAGGACTTGTCGTGCTTGCCATAGAGTCATCTTGCGACGAAACGGCGTGCGCCGTGACGAGAGATAGAGTAGTTGTTGCCAACGTAATAGCTTCGCAGATAGAGATACACAAGCGTTTTGGCGGGGTGGTGCCGGAGATTGCTTCTCGCAATCACACCCTGGCTATCGACAACGTGGTAAGACAAGCTTTGAGCGACGCGGATATGACCTTTGACGATATAGATTGCATTGCAGTCACCTACGGCGCAGGACTATTGGGAGCGTTGCTTGTGGGTGTGAGCTACGCTAAAGCTTTAGCTTACGCTTTGGACAAACCTCTCATAGCCGTCAATCATATCAAAGGGCACGTGGCAGCCAATTATCTAGCCAAGCCCGACCTCGAGCCGCCTTTTGTGTGTCTTATTGCTAGCGGTGGTCATACGGCGGTGACCTACGTCAAGAGTTTGACGGAGATAGAGATTTTGGGCAGTACGCAAGACGACGCTTGTGGAGAGGCATTTGACAAGGTGGCAAGAGTTTTGGGACTACCGTACCCGGGAGGACCGCAGGTGCAAAAACTCGCCGAGCAAGGCAAACCCGTGATAGAGATGCCAACCCCTCTCAAGGACAAGCATACCTACGACTTCTCTTACAGCGGTATCAAGACCGCCGTCATCAACTACGTGCACAACAAAGAGCAAAAGGGCGAAGAGTATAGCCGAGCCGACCTTGCTTGCTCATTCCAAGAAAAGGCAACCGACATAATGGTCAACAACGCAATAGCTTGCGCTGTAGACAAGGGTGTCAAAACGTTGGTGATTGCGGGTGGCGTCGGCTCAAACCAAGTTTTGAGAGCCAAGATGAAGCTGCGCGCGGAAGAAAAAGGAATAGAAGTATTTTATCCGCCTCTCGGACTGTGTACCGACAACGCCGCAATGATTGCCTCGCAAGCCTACAATATGATACGTTGCGGTTGCGAGGCAAGCGATATTAGCCTCGACGCCAACGCCAACGTAAAGATTACGGACTAACGCATATTTGATATGCGTTTTTTATTTGGGTATTGACAAAATTATTGTCTATAGGTTATTATATAAATAAGTAATAGTATTATTCATTGAATTATACTTGCGTTAAACCACACGTGTTGTAAAAGGAGAAGTTATGGAATACGAAGAAAAAAGTATTGTTGAGATGCTGTTAGACGAAGAGAATGACGAGCCTATCACCTTATATGACGAGACGGGTGAGCCTGTTAGGTTTGAGCAAGTTGCAATAATTCCTTATTATGGAGACATATACGCTATTTTGAAGCCGATAGACTTCGTTGAGGACATAGCTGAAGACGAGGCGCTAATATTCAAGATAGTTGAGGACGAAGACGGTGCGGCGTGTGTGGAAATGGAAACCGACGCCGACGTAGAAGAGGCTGTCTTTGAACAATATTATAAGTTGTTGGAAGAGGCAGAGGAAAAATAAAACCAAAGACAATGACAAGTAAAAACACGCTACCGAGGTGGCGTGTTTTTATATAATTAGACATTAATATCGTTGGCATATTAGCGTTTTTTGTTGAGGTTGCGGACTAGTTCCAAAACAGCCTTTTTTTCTACGTCGTCAAGAGTGTTGTATAGAGAAATCAATTCTAAAGAGCGGGTATTGATATTTTGAGAGTCAAACTCTTGAAAAAAACTCCGTCAAAGTCATATCGCATGCTTCCAAAATAGCCCTAAGAGTGCTCAATTTGGGCTCGGCGTGGCTGTTGAACATATTGGACACCGTGCTCTGCGTGAGCATAGCCTCGTAATGACAGAACTATTTGGTGGGCACGCTTCGCAATGACAACAATTTTTGATATGAATAAGCGGAAAATTGGCTCTAAATATGGTTTTTATTATATTTATAATAGATATTTGGTATAAAATCGTTTGACTTGATAGATAAATATGTGTAAAATGTTTTTTGCGAGAGTAAAATGCTATAAGTATGCGGTATTTTCGCACAACATTACGCAATGAAGAGTTCCTTGTTTTTTGGAGACTCATCAAATAAATACAGGAGGTACGCAGTATGCCAACAATCAATCAGTTAATCAAGCAAGGCCGTGAGGATAAGGTTGCTAAGAGTGGTGCACCTATCATGGACAAGTGCCCTCAAAAGAGAGGCGTATGTCTTTCGGTTACCACTACTTCGCCTAAGAAGCCTAACTCCGCGCTTCGTAAGATTGCCAGAGTGAGACTTGTAAACGGTATGGAAGGTACAATTTATATTCCGGGTATCGGACACAATTTGCAAGAGCACAGCGTGGTTTTGATCAGGGGTGGTAGAGTAAGAGACTTGCCAGGTGTAAGATATCATATTATACGTGGCACACTTGACACTGCAGGCGTTGCAAAACGTATGCAGGCAAGATCTAAATATGGCGCCAAGAGACCTAAATAAGTCGCTGTATTTGCAGATGAATTTTCAAAAATAACAAGGAGGTAAAAGTATATGCCAAGAAGAAGTGGCGTCCCTGTAAGAGACGTATTGCCAGATCCGGTATACGGAAGCAAGGTTGTAACCAAGTTTACCAACCAAATTATGCTTGACGGCAAAAAGGGAATTGCTCAAGAAATCGTTTACGGTGCTTTTGATATGATACAAGCTAAGTTGGGGGTTGACCCAATGGAAGTGTTCAACAAGGCAATGGAAAACGTAATGCCCGTACTCGAAGTTAAGGCTCGTCGTGTAGGCGGTTCGACATACCAAGTTCCAATGGAGATCAGACCTGCTCGTCGTCAAACTTTGGCTATCAGATGGCTCGTTTTGTTCGCTCGCAAGAGAGGCGAAAAGACCATGGTAGAGAGAGTAAGCGCAGAGCTCATGGATGCATATAACAACACGGGTAACGCTGTGAAGAAGAAAGAAGATATGCACAGAATGGCTGAAGCTAACAAGGCTTTTGCACATTATCGTTGGTAATTACCGACATATTATAGGAGAAAAATATGCCAAGAGAATTTTCACTTGAAAATACCAGAAACATCGGTATTATGGCGCACATCGACGCAGGTAAAACCACTACGTCGGAAAGAATTTTGTACTACACCGGTCTTACTCACAAAATCGGTGAGGTGCACGACGGTAGCGCAACGATGGACTGGATGGTTCAGGAACAAGAGCGTGGTATCACGATTACGTCTGCCGCAACTTCCACCCAATGGAAGGGCAAGAGAATCAACCTCATTGATACCCCGGGCCACGTGGACTTTACCGTAGAGGTAGAGAGAAGTTTGCGTGTACTTGACGGCGCCGTTGCAGTATTCTGCGCAAGAGGTGGCGTTCAACCACAATCCGAGACGGTTTGGCGTCAAGCTACCAAGTACAAAGTTCCAAGAATCGCTTTTGTCAACAAAATGGATAGAGACGGTGCAGACTTCTATCATACCGTAGAGATGATGAAGACCCGTCTAAAAGCAAACGCAGTGCCTATCGTCGTGCCAATCGGCAAAGAGGATAGCTTTGTGGGTATGGTTGACCTTGTAGAAAACAACGCAATCGTTTATACCGACAAAGAAGGCAAGCAGTTTGAAAGAAGAGAAATTCCTGAGGACCTCAAACAACAAGCAGCCGAGGCTAGAGAAAACTTGCTCGACGCCGTATCTATGTACGACGAAGACTTGATGATGAAGTTCCTCGAGGGCGAAGAGATTGCTCCGGACGAAATCAGAGCAGCTATCCGTAAGGGCGTTTTGGCTATGGAAATGACTCCTGTTCTTTGTGGCTCTGCTTACAAGAACAAGGGCGTTCAGTTGTTGCTTGACGCTATCGTTGACTATCTGCCATCTCCTCTCGACATTCCTGACGTTGAGGGTTGTGCGGTAGGCAACAAAGAAGAACTTATGACTCGTGCAACCAGCGACGACGCTCCGTTCAGCGGACTTGCATTTAAGATTGCCGTAGACCCATTCATCGGTAAGTTGGCTTTCTTCCGTGTATATTCCGGTAAGATTACCTCAGGTTCTTACGTGCTCAACAGTACCAAGGGCAAGAGAGAAAGAGTAGGTCGTCTCGTTAGAATGCACTCCAACAGCCGTACCGATATCGACGAAGCTTATGCAGGCGATATCGTTGCAATCGTTGGTCTCAAGGACACCACCACGGGCGACACCTTGTGCGATATCGACAATCCAATCGTACTCGAGAGCATGGAATTCCCAGAGCCTGTTATCAGCGTAGCTATCGAGCCTAAGACCAAGGCAGGTCAAGAAAAGATGGGTATGGCTCTTGCAAAACTTGCAGAAGAAGACCCAACCTTCAAGACCTACACCAACCAAGAGACTGGTCAAACCATCATCTCTGGTATGGGTGAGTTGCACCTCGATATTATCGTAGATAGACTTCTCAGAGAATTTAAGGTTGACGCAATCGTAGGTAGCCCACAAGTTGCTTACAAAGAGACCATTCGCAAGTCCGTCAACGCAGAAGGCTTGTACAAGCGTCAGTCTGGTGGTAAGGGACAATACGGTCACTGTAAGATCGTTATGTCGCCTAACGAGCCTGGTAAGGGCTTTACCTTCGTGGACAAGACCGTCGGCGGTTCTATCCCTAAAGAATATATCCCAGCCGTTGAAGCAGGTATCAAAGAGGCTGCTTTGGGCGGATATCTTGCAGGATACGAGATGGTTGACTTCAACGTTGACTTGATGGATGGTAGCTACCACGAAGTAGACTCGTCCGAAATGGCCTTCAAGATTGCAGGTTCGTTGGCGTTCAAAGACGCTTGCGCTAAGGCATCGCCTGTATTGCTCGAGCCAATCATGTCGGTAAACGTAGAGACCCCTGAGGATTATCTCGGCGACGTTATGGGCACCATCAACGGACGTAGAGGCACTATCAAGAGTATGGACGCCAACCACGGCATACAAAGCGTTGATTGCGAAATTCCGCTTGCAGAAATGTTCGGATACGCAACCACTTTGAGAAGCTGTACTCAAGGTAGAGGTAACTTCACTATGCAACCTGACCACTATGCGGAAGTTCCTAAGAGCGTTGCCGATAAGATTATCGGTGAGAGAAACAAGAAGGACTAATGCGTTATTTGTCGATAGTTGCAAAAGCTATTGACAAATCTTTGAAAAAATTATAAAATAAAAAATATAATAACAAATCAATTATTTTCCTAGGAGGACTAATAACAATGGCTAAGGCTAAATTCGAAAGAAGTAAACCACACGTAAACATTGGTACTATCGGTCACGTTGACCACGGTAAGACTACTCTTACGGCTGCTATTACTATGTATTGTGCCGCTAAGGGTCTTGCAGAGCAAATGAGATATGACCAAATCGATAAGGCTCCAGAAGAAAGAGCAAGAGGTATCACAATCAACACCGCTCACGTTGAGTATCAAACCGCAACCCGTCACTACGCACACGTTGACTGCCCAGGACACGCCGACTACGTAAAGAACATGATTACCGGTGCTGCTCAAATGGACGGCGCAATCCTCGTAGTTGCATCTACCGACGGTCCAATGCCACAAACTCGTGAGCACATCTTGCTTGCTAGACAGGTTGGCGTGCCTTACATCGTAGTATTTATGAACAAGACTGACCAAGTTGACGACGCTGAGTTGCTCGAGTTGGTAGAAATGGAAATCAGAGATTTGCTCTCCGAGTACGGTTTCCCTGGAGACGACACCCCAATCATCAAAGGTTCCGCTCTCCTCGCTTTGGAAGCTGCTACCAACGGCAAAATCGACGACCCAGCTTGCGCTTGCATCGGCGAATTGCTCGACGCTGTAGATAGCTGGATTCCTGCTCCTGAGAGAGATACCGATAAGCCTTTCCTTATGCCTGTAGAAGACGTATTCACCATCACCGGTCGTGGTACCGTTGCTACTGGTAGAGTAGAGCGTGGTATGGTTAAGGTTCAAGATAAGGTTCAAATCGTTGGTATCCGTCCAACCGTTGATACTACCATTACCGGTCTTGAAATGTTCCGTAAGCTCCTCGACGAGGCATACGCAGGCGACAACGTAGGCGCATTGCTCCGTGGTATCGACAGAAAGGGTATCGAAAGAGGACAAGTTGTCTGCAAGCCAGGTTCTATCAATCCACACACCGAGTTTACTTCTCAAGTGTACGTATTGACCAAAGAAGAAGGCGGACGTCATACTCCATTCTTCAACGGTTACAGACCACAATTCTACTTCAGAACAACCGACGTTACCGGTACTATCAAGCTTGAAGACGGCGTAGAAATGGTTATGCCTGGTGATAACGTTAAGATGGATATCACCCTTATCACTCCTATCGCTATCGAAGAAGGACTTCGTTTCGCTATCCGTGAGGGTGGTAGAACCGTTGGTTCCGGCGTCGTATCCAAGATTATGAAATAATCGGACTGACAAAACAAAAATAAGACACCTTGAAAGAGGTGTCTTTTTTTTGTTGTACGAGGCAAAGCACGTCGTTGAAGAGAAGTAAGCATTATAATACATATCGACCCGACGGGTTTGGACTTAGCAAGCATCATATAACGCCGTAAAAGTAAAAAAATCGTTGTTTTTGCAGTATTATTTTGACGTTTTTTTAGCTTGATAGACGGGGGATTATCATTTTACTCAAACTTTATTGACTAAGAAATAATTTTGATATACAATATAATAGCGAAAAAATACAAAAGGGGATACGTATGTCTAAAAGAAATTGGATTTATGGAAGAAACGTCGTTCTTACGGGTTGCTCTACCGGTATGGGTAAAGAAGTACTTATGATACTCGTCAAAAAGTACGGTTGCAACGTAATGGGCGTGGCAAGAAACAAAGCCAAACTTGACGAACTCAAAGCCGAACTCGGCGACAAATTCAGTTATCGCAGATTTAATATTTCTTCACAAGAAGAGTGGAGAGCTTTTGCTAAAGAACTCGAGGATATGGGCTTTATGACCGATATTCTTATCAACAACGCAGGTATGATACAACCTTTCGGCGCCTTTGACAACCTCGACGACGAGATGCTACATAAGATAATCAACACCAACTTGATGAGCGTGATTTACGGTTGCCAAGCTATGATACCTACTATCAAAAAGAGCAGGTTTGGCGGTATCGTCAACGTTGCGAGCGCATCGGCAATTTTGCCTTTTGGCGGTCAAAGCATATATTCGGCTACCAAGGGTGGCGTATGGGGCTTTACCAACGCTTTGGCACAAGAGCTCAGAGGCTACGGCGTGTCGGTAACTTGCGTTATGCCGGGACCTGTCAAGACGGATTTGTACAAGGCAAGAGAGGGCGAGAGCGGTAACAAAGCCGACAGTTTGGTAGAGAGCGTAGGCATTACCGCGCTGACTGCCGCTAAGCGCATAGTTAGAGCGATGAGATATCGCAAAATTCGTTGCGTGACCGACTTTGTGGCACACGCAATGAGCCTTGGTATGAAGGTTATGCCTGCAAGCACCGTCAAGATGGCGGGCGGAATAATGAAGACGGCTTCTAAGAAGTTGATGCCTTCCTTTGCGCCTATATACAAGGATCAATTTGACAATGCCGATATGCTCAAAGAGAGAATGAAGAGCAGAAAGGCAAATACCTACAACAAGCTCTCCGAAGTTCCACCAACGGGACCATTTGGAGAGGATATGGGAAAATAGTTAGTATATAATCAAATAATTATTATATAAATAGCAAAAAATTGTTTGACAACAACCATACTGTGTGTTAGAATAGGATAGCACTCAGTATGGGGTGTAATTTTTTTGAACGGAGATATTGCGATGAGAACGAGAATAACATTGGCTTGTACCGAATGTAAGCAACGCAACTACGACACTTATAAGAACAAGAAAAACACTCCTGATAGATTGGAAGTTAAGAAGTTCTGTAAGTTCTGTAACAAGACGACTCTTCATAAGGAAACCAAGTAATAACGTTATCGGGAGGCTGTATGGCTAAGAAAAATAAAAATCTTCCTGCTGTAGAAGGCGAGGTAGTCAACGCAGCGTTGCAAGACGCACAGTTGGGTTCTGCTCCTCAACCTAAGCAAAAGAAAGATAAAAATAAGACGAAAAAGCCTAACGTTTTTCAAAGAATGGGAAGAGCGTTTAAGGAAATGTTTTCGGAAATGAAAAAAGTAACGTGGCTCAAACCAAGCGATACCGTAAAGAGATGGGGCGTCGTATTGTTGGTAGTGCTCATATTTTTGGTGGTAATCACGGGATTTGACGCACTATGCAACTGGTTGCTAAAATTGCTTATCAATCCTAGCAACGTAGCTTGACGAGGTGAATTATGATAGATATGAATGAACCTCAATGGTACGTTATCCAAACTCAATTCGGATACGAAAGCATTGCTAAGACCAACCTCTTGCAAATGGTGCAAATCAACGGCTTGCAAGATTTTATCTTCGACGTCGTTATGCCGGAAGAAGAGGACGTAGTTGAGAAAAACGGCAAGCGTAAAATCGTCAAGAAGAAAAAGTATCCTAACTATCTCTTTATCAAGATGATTTATACCAAGGACGTTTGGTATATGGTCAAGCAAACTCACGGCGTAAAAGACTTTTGCAAAGATTTCTCCGGAATACCAATTCCTATGACGCCTGAAGAGGTAAAGAGAATTCAACTCGAAAAGATTGCCGTAGAAGACCTTGACATCAAGGTTGGCGACAACGTCAATATTACCGCAGGTCCTCTCGTAGGATTTATCGGTGAAGTAAAAGAAATCAAAGCCGACGTAGAAAAAATCAAAGTATCGGTATCTATGTTTGGTAGAGAAACCTCGATTGAGCTTGAGTTCAATCAGGTAGAAAAACTTTAATTAGACAATGCCCGCAAGGGTAAATAATGGGAGAGAAGTAAAAATATTTAGTTGCTTCTCGCTTGCACCAAATAAGGAGAAATAAAATGGCAAAGAAGATCAAAGCAGTTGTAAAATTGCAACTCCCTGCCGGTAAAGCAACTCCGGGACCTCCAGTTGGTTCTACTTTGGGACCTCACGGTATCAACATCCCAGGCTTTACCAAGGAATTTAACGAGAAGACCAGAGGACAAGAAGGTTTGGTTCTCCCTGTAGTTATGACTATCTACGAGGACAAGTCCTTTACCTTTATCCTCAAGACCCCACCAGCACCTGTTCTTATCAAGAAGGCTTGCAAAATCGACAGCGGTAGCGCTAAGCCAAACAAGGACAAAGTGGCTAAGTTGACCAAAGCTCAACTTAAAGAAATTGCAGAAACCAAAATGCCAGACCTCAACGCAGGTAGCGTGGAAGCTGCAATGAGAATGATTGCCGGCACTGCTCGTAGCATGGGCGTGACCGTAGAAGAGTAAGGAGGTAAGCTAATATGGCAGGTAAGAGATATATCGAAGCTTCTAAACTCATCGACGCAACCAAACAATACGAAGTAGAAGAAGCAATCAAACTCGTAGTAGACACGGCAACGGCAAAATTCGACGAATCCATCGAAATGCACGTAAAACTCGGCGTTGACTCTAGACACGCTGACCAACAAGTAAGAGGCGTAGTAGTGCTTCCTAACGGTACCGGTAAAACCGCTAAGGTTTTGGTTATCGCTAAGGGTGCTAAGGCTGACGAAGCTGAAGCTGCAGGCGCAGATTACGTAGGCGGAGAAGAACTTATCAACAAAATCAAAAATGAAAACTGGTTTGACTTCGACGTGTGCGTGACCACCCCAGATATGATGGGCTTGGTTGGTAGAATTGGTAAAATCCTCGGACCTAAGGGCTTGATGCCTAACCCTAAGTCGGGTACGGTAACTATGGACGTAACCAAGGCTGTCAAAGAAATCAAAGCAGGTAAAGTTGAGTACAGACTTGACAAGACCAACATCATTCACGTTGCATTTGGCAAAAAGTCTTTCGGCGCAGAGAAGCTTGTAGAAAACTACAACACTTTGTACGAAGCAATCGTCAAGGCGAAACCTGCTGCAGCTAAGGGTCAATACATTAGAAGCATTTCCGTTTCTAGCACGATGGGTCCGGGCGTAAAAATCGTTACGAAATAAGTAGCAAAATCGTTTGACAAAAACAACTTAATATAATATTATTTATAAGCAATCAGCCAAAGACAGCAAGTGGAGCAATCCTTAATATCTTGCCGAGGTAGATAACCTAACAGAGTTACGTATCCTCTTGTCTTTGGCAAGAGGATATTCATTTTTACAGGAGGTAATCAATGTCAGCAGCTAAAGAATTGAAGGCTAAACAAATTGAAGAAATCAAAGCCAAAATCCAAAACTGCAAAGCAATGGTGCTTGTCGACTACAAGGGCGTGTCCGTAGCTGAAGATACGGCGCTCAGAGCCAAGTTCCGTGCCGAGAACGTAGAGTATAGAGTTCTTAAGAACAGACTCGTTCTCAAAGCTATGCAAGAATTGGGAATCGAAGGCTTCGAAGCTCAATTGGAAGGTCCTACAGCTTTTGCTTTTGCTCACGGTGACGCACTTGCTCCAGCTAAAATCATCAGCGAGGCTTGCAAAGACGTCAAAGCGTTGGAAGTAAAATGCGGTATGATGGACGGTGCCTTCATCGACAGTAGTGTAGTAGAAAAACTTGCATCAATCCCATCCAAGGAAGTATTGCTTGCACAACTTCTCGGTATGCTCCAAAGTCCTATGTCTGGTCTTGCTAGAGCATTGCAACAAGTTGCAGAGAAGAAAGAAGCTTAATTTAAGCACACAAAATCAAAAATAATTATTCGGAGGACAGAAAAATGGCAGATATTGCTAAAATTGTAGAAGAAATCAAAGGTATGACCGTATTGGAACTTAACGACCTCGTTAAGGCTATCGAAACTGAGTTTGGCGTAAGCGCAGCAGCTATGGCAGTTGCAGCTCCAGCAGCAGGCGCAGCAGCTCCAGCAGCTGAAGAGAAGACCGAATTCGACGTAATTCTTAAGGCAGCAGGCGCTAACAAAATCGCCGTTATCAAAGTTGTTAGAGAAATCACCGGTCTCGGACTTAAGGAAGCTAAGGACCTCGTTGACGGCGCTCCTAAGACTCTTAAGGAAGCAATCGCTAAAGAAGCAGCTGACGAAATCGCTAACAAGCTCAAAGAAGCAGGCGCAGAAGTTGAAATCAAGTAATTGTGAATATCAAAAAAAGACGCACCCGATTGGGTGCGTTTTTTTATGCTTCGGTGTGGGTGTGAGATACAACCCATTTTTTCATTTTGATGCTAAGCCAAAACGAATAAATGCCGAGCGTGATGATAGAAAGCAAAAACCATTTGATATAATTACCAAAAAGTTGTCCGCCCGTACCGTCAAAAGTCAGTTGCTTGCCATCAATGACGGTACGTTTTGCATACCAACGCTCTTTCATACATACTGCCCAAGGCAAGGCGATACCCAACGTTATCAACGAAATTAAAAATTGAGCTATGTTGATACCGATAAGTCCGGCAAGCCCACCTGTGAATTTAGACTCCATAAAAATTTCTCCTTTGTTATATTTTCTTTGATTATACAACGATTGATAATAATTGTCAATAGCTTTAACCAAAACTTATATAATATTTTCTTATATTTTTAATAATAATTGTCGTAATGGCAAAGAACGCCAAGCTTGGTAGCTATAAGCCATAAAAAGTAAAACAATCGACCAAGTTTATACCAAAGTTGACAAGCCTATTGACTTTTGGCGCGCTAAATGCCACAATAATAGAGAGGTGAATTATGGACAAAAAGCCCAACGTGATATTCTTTTTTAGCGACCAACAGCGCTACGACACCGTTTGCGAAGAAGTAACGCCAAATCTTTGCGAGCTGGCTCAAGACGGAACGAGTTTTGACTTTGCCTATACTTGTCAACCCGTGTGCGGACCTGCTAGAGCTTGTCTTCAAACGGGCGTCTACGCTTCTATCAACGGTTGCATAACCAACGGCATTCCTATGGACCTATCTTGCACGGAAAAGAGCCTTGCAGAGTGCTTTAACGCTGCGGGATACGACACGGCGTATATAGGCAAGTGGCACCTTGCGTCGCATTATCTCCAATATCGTAGTAAGGGCGTGCCCCAAGAGCTTAGGGGCGGATACAGATATTGGCTGGCTGCAGATTTGCTCGAGTTTTCTTCCGACGGATACCACGGCACTTTGTGGGACAACGACTGTAACCCCGTCGAGTTCGAGGGGATAAGAGCTGACAAGCTCACCGATTACGCTATAGATTATATTCGCTCGGTCAAGGACAAACCGTTTTTCTTATTTTTGTCACAGCTGGAGCCTCACCATCAAAACACTTCGGGCAAATACGAATGCCCCGAAGGTGCAGGCAAAGAGTTTGAAAACTTCCCGTACCCCGAGGATTTAGCGGGACTGAAGGGAGATTATCCAAAACACTACGCCGACTATTTGGCTTGTTGCAAACGCCTCGATTACAACGTAGGAAGATTGGTGGAAGAACTCAAAAATCTTGGAATATATGACGATACCGTTTTGGTGTACACTTCCGACCACGGCTGCCACTTTAGGACGCGCAACGGCGAGTATAAGCGTTCTTGCCACGACGCAAGCACGCATATCCCGTTGGTTGTAGTGGGCAAGGATATCCCTAAAAATAAGCGATATCAGCACCTTGCAAGCCTCATAGATTTGCCACCTACTTTGTTGGAAATAGCGGGTATAGAAGTGCCTAAGTGTTACAACGGCAAGCCTTTGATATCAGCCGTCAAAGAGGACAGGGCGGTGAGAGAGAACGTCTTTATACAAATAAGCGAGAGCCACACGGGTAGGTGCGTGACGACCAAACGCTACGTGTATAGCATCAAGAAATGCGGTGTGAAAAACGTCTATAAGGACGATTATCTATACGATAGAGAGACAGACCCTGCCGAGAGACACAATCTCATCAATGTTAGAGAATATCAAGCAATCAAGAAAGAGTTGAGGAAGACCTTGATTGAAGAAATGGTCAAGGCGGGAGAAGATGCACCGAAAATCAAAAGAAGAATTTTTGCTCACGATATTTGATGAGTTGCGTTGACTATGCGATAACGTTGATTTGATACAAAAAATAGGACTTGAATACAAGTCCTATTTTTAATATTTACTTTTTATTAGTTAGGCATTGAAAGGATCTTCGCTAACATTGGATTGGGAAGATTCTTCAAACGGATCTGCATCGACAACGTCGCCGTCTTCTTGTTCTACGACAGGGTCAAGCATATCGATGAGCTCTTTGTAGAAGTTGGCACGAGCGACTTGGTGATATGCGTTGACCCACAAAGTACCAACGCCGAGGCAAAGCGCACCTACGATATACCAACCGATAAAGCTGAGGTCGAGAAGGAAGAGCTGAGCTTTGTAACCCTTCATAATCTCACGGCTCTTGTCAAGCAACTGCTTAGCGGAGAGGTCTTTGTAACGTCCGTCTTGTTGGAGAAAGAACGCCATAGAGTAAGCATACGACATAATTATTCCCGGAACGACGAGTAAGAGAGACCACAAGAATACGAAGAGCGTATTGAGCAAACCGAGAACGAAGGACTTGCCAAAATCGTCGGTGAAGCCGTCGAAAGCATTCATGATTTTGATTTCTTCGCCCTTGACTAAGCGATAAGACGCTTTGCTAACCGCATAACTGAAAGGTCCGAATACGAGAAGAGATAGAAAAGACGCAACCATCGTTGCAGCCAAGAGTCCGTCTGCCAATGCAGGTATAAGACAGATGACGAGCATAATCATCCATTTGTTGCCAAAGAGTTGATTATCTAATTGATTTCTTGCGTTTTGACGCAATTCTTTGTTGGATAACATATATGCCTCCTAAAATTTAATTATAATATTATTATACTCAATTATTATACGCAATGCAAATAATGTGGTATTGATTGTATCTGCAGCGAAAATAATTTTGAAAAATGCAAGCTGTTGCTATGACATTTCGATAAAAATGCCAAAAATACGAAAAAGCTTGGTATTGACTAGAGTGAGTTATGGTGCTAAAATAATTAAGAGGCGCGTATGAACTTTTTGTCAAGATTGAGTAGAGCGGTGGAATTGAAAACTTTGGAAGGCGGCTATAAAGAGTCGCTGGATTTGTCAAGCCCGACCAGTCCTTATCCGCCTTCTCCCGCAGTGGAAAAGGCACTCAAGAGCATAGACGGCGATAGTCTCAATGCTTTTCCGTCTATAGATATCCTTAACTTTAGACGGGTAATTGCCGATAGATACGGGCTAGAGGCTAGCAACGTGTTTATCTACGACGGTTGCGACGCGCTGTTGTCGCTGTGTATGAAAGCCTTTTTTGACGAGGGTGACGTGGTGGCTTTTGCCGACGTGACTTACGAGTATTACAAGCGCTGTGCAACGCTCAACGGCGTCAACTATACGACTATCCCTCTCGACGCTCAAATGAAGGTCAATATCGCAGATTATCAAAGCGTAGATTGTGACGGAATAATCATTTGCAATCCTTGCGACCCTACGGGTATCGCCGTCAACAAACTGGATATCGTAGAACTAGTATCCAAGCGCCCCGACAAACTCTTTATAATAGACGAAAGATACGCAGAGTTTGCGGGTTCGGGAATAGCCGAATTTGTCAAAGAATACGACAATCTCGTAGTGATTAGAGGCTTGAGCGCGGCTTACGGACTAGGCGGTGTCAACTTTGGGTATGCGCTAGCTAGTGCTTCGCTGGTGTCGGGGCTAAAAAATCTCAGACCGCACGCCTTTGACTGCGCGGTGGACTGCATTACTCAAAAGGTAGCAGAAGCGTGCTTCGAAGACGTCAAATACATGTCGTTGACTGTGGACAAAATTATCAACACACGAGAGGACTTTTGCGACAAGTTGCGACAGCTCGGCTTTGACATATTGCCGTCGAGTGCCAATTTCGTGTTGGTCAAGCATAATAGCGTGGTGGCGAGTGTGATAGAATTTCAACTAAAAGAACAGGGGATAACCGTCAAGCACTTTAAGACCAAAAGGCTAGGAGATTATCTTAGAATTACTATTTCTACACCCGAAAATATGGATTTGCTCATCAAAAAACTAAAAGCTATCGTCAAATGACAAGCTAAGACATAATAATACAAAACCACTTACGATACCACTCTTTTTGAGTGGTATCATTTTGTTGAGGTGGGTATGAAAGATTGGGATATATCTAACGGTTTAGAGATAACGTGCAAGTGTACTAAGGTGCATAGCAGTATAACGAAAAGGGTGTTGGTGGGTGAGGACGCCGTTATGCAACTGGCAAGTGAATGCAAAAAACTGCTATCCGACGGCTGGGTCGCAGTGTGTTGCATGCAAAATTGTATGCAATATGCCGACAAGGTAGCCACTTTGCTGACTAACAGCGGATATATGGTGCATAGGATATGCTTTGCCGACGATACGGTGGCTTGCGAGGAGAACGCTAGCGATTTGTTAGAGATGCAAGAGATGGTGAGATTGATAGTGTCGGTGGGCGGCGGAAGCGTAGCAAGATTGGTTAGATATGCTTCTACCATACGTCAAAATCCTTGCGTGCACGTCATGACTTGCACCACGACGGCGGATATTTTGGCAACGTCGTGCTTTGGCGACCAAAGCGTCAATCCTCCGTCTATCGTGATTTTTGACAACAAATTCGCTAGTCAACCTAGCGCCTTGCTTGCGGCAGGATACGGTGAGATATGTAGTTGGTTGCTTAGGCTTCTCGATATTGAGTGGGCTGTCAAGGTAGGGGAGAATAATTCGTGCTCCTACCTTTTGCAACAAATCGGCGAGATAGTTGGGGAATATATAGAAGAATTTAAGTATAGCGAAAGTAGGGACGCTTTGACAGCCAAGACGTTGCTTATCATAGGGCTGTTGCAACAAACTATAGAGATGGAGATTACGCCTTGCGACAGGTGCGTGCAACTACTCGAGAACTTAGACGATATAGAGCCGACGCCTTGGGGAATTAAGGCAATGATATCGACTGTTGTGATGCTAAATTGGTACAAGTCCGCACTCAAAAGTCCGACGAAACCAATAGGCGTCGGGTTGGATAGAAACACCGTTACCGTTGAGGCGTGCCACGACTTTGGGCTTGACGGAATAAAGCTTATGGCAGAGGTAGGGAAACAAAAATATAAAAAACAATGGAATTGGATGCTAAAAGAGTATAAGGACGACTTGGCAGACCAAGCTTTGCTAGCACATACCTCTTTGATGAGGTGCATTAGGCAGTTCCGCCGAATATTCGACGACGCGGGATATTTTTTGGCAGAGTATATCGACTCTACGAGGCTACTAAAGATTGCTAAAACTTCGCTAATCGTAAGTCCGAGATATTCGATACTGACACTGCTAGCGGATGAGGGGATAGTACTGTCCTAAACCATAATAAATAGTCAAGATTGTCACGGCGAGAGCCGTGATTTTTGTTTGAAAGCAAAAGTCTCTAAAAGTTGCCGTATTTTTTGAATAAAAGGAAAATCCGTCAATACGTTGCCGTATTTTTTTGAATAAAACTAAAAAATCCGTCAATACTCGCACTAGAGAGGTGAATATGAAAGCATTTTATATTTTGGTATTGACGGTAGTCGTGTTGATAGGGGTGTCAAGCCTCGTCGGTGTACAGAGCGTGTTGCCCGAGGGAGCGAGCGAAGCGGAAGTTTACATAGCAAATCAAAATAAAATGACGATATGCGGTATAAATCCCGAGCAACTAGGTAAGACTCTACAACAAGAGGACGACGTGCTAGGTTTTGCCGTGAGATACGACCTCGGCAAGGTGAGTGAGAACCAGCTGCTTGGCAGTCTAAAAGCGCAAGTCGTCAAGGTGGAGCGAGTAGGGGATATAACTCTGTATTACGCGTACAGTCACCGAATGAGCAACGGGGTCAAAGTCGACGGTAAGAAGGTCAACGTGCAAATCGCCGTATCGGATAGCGCGATAACGCTCGGCTCGCCACTGATTATGGGAAGTTATTAATGGAGGATATATGAACAACAATAACAAACAAAAAAGTGCAAGTGCAAACAAAGTAGCTGCGTTTTTTAAGAAAAACGGATATTTTGTATTGATGATTGCCTGCATAATTGCAATAGGCGCGATGATTACCATTGCGGCGGTCGTCAATGCAAACAAGGACGGTTCGACGTCTATAGACAAGCCTGTTACTCCGCCTGACGACGGCGTTGTGGACGAAAAGCCAAACGACGATAAGCCGATTGTTACCGAAAAAGAGTTTATTTTGACTTATCCTTTGACCGAGTACGTGATTGGTCTTAAGTTTAGCAACACCGAACTAGTATATTTGCCAACCAACGGACATTGGGCAACTCACGAAGCAGTCGACTTTATGGCGAGCGAGGGTAGCAACGTCAAGTGCGTATTCGACGGCACTATTAAGAGCATTACTACCGACCAAATGTATGCGACTACCGTGGTTATCGAACACCAAAACGGATATGAGAGCACGTACAAATTGCTAGAAAACGTGACTTTGAAGGTGGGCGAGACCGTCAAGCAGGGCGACGTCATCGGTCAAGTGAGCGTTGCGGGTGCGTACGAGTGCGCGTCGGGTGCACACGTGCATTACGAGCTTAGACAAGCAGGAACGCTTATCGACCCGTTGGATTTTTTACCTGAAGGCAACAAGTAATTGCTTTATTCATAATTTACTTCCTATCTAATCAAAAGGAGCTTGCTGAGGCAAACTCCTTTTGATTGTTATTGATGAGTATTTTTGGTCATACACTTGGTTTTGACAATGCCGTCGGCTACGTCTACGTATCTTGACGTGCAACGAGTGCCCTTGTTGTAGCAACAATCCAAGCACGTACATTGTATGAGCACGTCGGTATTGTCCTTGTACTCGAAGTCTTTGGCTGCTTCCATATTGACCTTGGCTTGTTGAAGCATACCCAATTCTCGCTTTTGTTTGGTTTCGCACGTGCCTCTTTTGCCGATATTGATGATGCCGGCGTTGCAGTGGCAACCACAGTTGTATTCACAGTTGCAAGTAGTACATTTTAATCCTTTCATAGCTTCCTCCTTGACGATATTGTTTGTAAATTGCGGTAATTTATGTAAAGTCTATTGAATAAACGCGCCGTATGTGCTAAAATAGAATGGATAGGAGGACAGTATGAAAGTTTTATTATTGCAAGACGTCAAAGCCCAAGGCAAAAAGGGCGAAATTATAGAGATTAGCGACGGTTACGCACGCAACTTTATCATCAAAAAGGGGCTTGGCATAGAGGCAACGCCTGCCATTATCAACGAAAAAAATCAAAAGGACGCAGCCAACGCTCGTAGAAAGCAACAAGAATTTGAAGCCGCTCAAGCTTTGGCAAAAGAACTCAAGGGCAAAAAGATAGAAGTGGAAATCAAATGCGGTGAAAACGGCAAACTCTTCGGCGCGTTGACAGCCAAAGAAATCAGCGAGGCATTGACCAAGATGGGCTACGACGTGGACAAAAAGAAAATAGTGGTCAAAGAAAATATCAAAGCCGTGGGCGTATACGAGATAGAAATCAAACCTTACGCCAACGTAAGCACGACGATACTAGTGTCGGTAAAACCGCAAATTTAAGCCAATCAAACCAAAATAAAGCGCAGACTAAGGTCTGCGTTTTTTATACGGATTTTATTCTTTGGATAGTGCCGTCTTGGACTACGAAATCAAAGTATTTGACGTGTGCGTAGTCGCCGTCGCCGTAGACGAGCCCCAAACGATTGGGGCGGTATGGTACAACGGGGACAGAGAGTATCTCTCTAAAGTCGCCGAGCGTATTAGCCAAAGAAGCAACGGGAATAGATGGCGCAATGGTACCAACCATATCCATATCGCCTACGAAATAGCTTTCTACAAGAGCGTAGCAGAGTAGGGCGTCACAACAACATAGCGTCCTATCGTAGTCAAACTCTACCTTGTCTACCACGTAACTGCCGTCGCGCAAGGTGAGATAGCGATGCATCTTTCTACCGCACATATCGTGTAAGTCGTCGGTTATTCTTATGCAGTCTTGGCAAACTTCCACTTCGTCACCGTAGCATTGCAATAGTATGGTATAATCTTCTTCGTATTCTAGCACCGCCAAAAATTTTTTGTTGCGACAAGTAGCGGTGACGGATAACAACTGGCAATTTGACGATAGTGGGATAGCTCGGCATTGAAGATTATGTAGAGCGTGAGGACAGTCTAGCACGGTCACTTCGTTTTCCGTCTCTACGCTAAGGTGGTAGCCGCCAAGATTGTAGCAAGTTAGACAGTGCTCGGTTTCGTCGCAAGTGATAAATTCTTCGCACAAGACTTGTTTGTCGCTAGATAAAGAGATAGCCACCTGCTTAAAACGCACGCAAAAGATACCGCCTTTGCAGTCGATTATCGACAGTCTTTCGTTAGGTTGCACTACTTCGTCTTTGACAACGAGTTTTACCAGTTGAGCAAGTGAGTTTGACTTTTCGGGCATATAGCTCAACGCCACCGTCGAGTTGGGCGAAGTGGTGAGAATATCGTCTTGCAAAGTCTTGCCGTCAGCAAGCAAAAAGTCGTCTTTTACGTCAAAATATATGATTGCCATACCGTATTGTATGATTGGGTGGGTGTGTATTATAACAAATAATCTATTATAAGACGAGAGTAATATAAAAACGCCGTATTGCTACGGCGTTGTATAATAGTTGCACACATTGCGTCGTATCGGTTATGCTACCGTTACGCTGTCGAGAGTATAAGTGACGTTGCCCTCTATTATTTTGACTATTACGTTGCTAGAACCGCCAACGGCTTGGTTGGACACGTAGCATTTGAGTGGAGTGCCTTTGCCCGGGAATGTGCGGTTGATGGACAACTCGATAGTGGCAACGCTGTAGGTGGTTTCTCCAACTATCAGCTCGGATGTCGAAGAGGTCTTGCTGAGAAGCACCGAATTGAGTTTGTTTGACTTGAAGTCAGGCATGTTGATACTAAACGAAGTCGTGTCCGTAGGGAAGGAGCGAGCGAGTAGATACAACATAGCGTTGTCGGTATAAGGCGTAGAGAAGAAGTCTTTGATTTTGATACCGTCAGTGACTGGCTCGCCGTCGGAAACGTAAGTATAATATACCTTGTCCTTGTTGGCGTATTCCGCAGTAACTTCTTCTACCTTAGTGCTGTTGACAGCCTTGCTGTAAGAGGCTTTGACTTGCATTGTGGTGTAACAAAGCACTTTGGTATCTATCGTGTCGCCATTGTTCATAACAAGACTAGACGTGGCCACGTAACCCGTAAAAGATTGATAGTTCTTGTCTTGCAAAGTAACGTCTTCGTTGTCTACGCGGTTGACTACGAGGGTGTAGGTGCCACTGAGCGTAACGTCGCCCTCGGTGTAGGCTACGTTGTATACGGTGGTCTCGTTCTTATCTCTCAAAGAAATCCAAGGTGCGCTATTGCCCAACTTTTTTTGGATAGGGGAAGAGCCGCTACAGCCCGCAAGTGCCGTCATGCAAACAGCCAAAACCATAATTACTGCCAAAATAATTCTCTTTTTCATACAAGTATTATAACATATAAAATAAATAATACAATAAAAATTTATAATAATATTGATATTGCAGCGAGAAATTGGTAAAATGAAAATATGATAAATATTATTCTTACCCCAATACTTACCAGCAAGCCTATTTTGAAAAAAATCAAAGAAAATTTTGACGGGAAATCCCGCCATTTGCTTATCGTGCCCGATAGATTTACTCTATCTTACGAAAAGAGCGCCATTGATTTTATCGGCAATGACGACGAGTCAACGCAAAAGGAAGTATTAGATTATCTTGGGCTTAGGGGAAGCTTTGAATTGGAAGTTTCGAGTTTTTCCAAACTCGCAGATAGATTTTTGAAGAGAAAGGCATTGCGCCTCTTGGACAAGCAGTCTGAGATAATGTTATTGCGAAAGGTGATAGAAGAAAATAAAGACAGCCTAGTGTGCTTTGGTAGAGCAATCAAGCAGGCAAGCTTTGCCGAAGAAATGTACGCCGCCATATCGCAGATTAGAAATAGCGGTGTGACGGTGGAGCAGTTGCAATCATTGGACGGCAAGCTAGATAGCAAAACGCAGATGAAAACTCGCGACATCGCGTTGTTGTATTCTCGATACGTGCAAGCGTTGCAACAGGGCTACGTGGACGGAACGAGTAAATTGCAAGCCTTTGCTAACGGCATAGAAGACAGCGAACTGGCAGATTATCATATCTATCTCACGGATTTTACCTCTTTGACAAGAGTAGAAAAAGATATCGTACAAGCTATGATGAAGACGGCTTTGTCGTTTGACGCTTGTTTGCTCTCCTCAGTCGATGCCAATAGCTTTATTTATCCGCAATCGATGCAAGACGACTTTGTCGCCATGGCTCAAAGAGCGGGGCAAATCGTCAATATCGAGAGATACGACCCCTGCCTTGGCGGAGATATGGGAGCGTTGCAAAGAAGTTTGTTTAGTTGTGAAAAGCCTACGGCGCCAAGTAGGTCGGGACAAGTCAAGTTGTACGTTGCGGGAGACGTTGAGCAAGAGATAAAACACGTGGCTAGGCAAATCAACTCTTTGATACGCAGTGGCGAGGCAAGATACAAGGATATTGCCATAGTTTGCCCCGACTTTGAGGGCTACGGCGACGAGATATACAAGATTTTTCAAGACTATGACGTGTCTTATTATTGCGACGTCAAGACGCCTCTTATCACGCAAGCCTTGCCTAAGACGTTGCACGCAGCTATCAAAGCCAAGTTGTCTAACTATGGACAGAGAGAAGTCTTGGCTTATGCCAAGAGTCCGTTGACGGGGCTTGACTACGAAGACGTATGTATCTTTGAAAATTATTGTCTGGAAAAGGGCGTGGAATACGGCAAATTTTTGGACAAGTTTGAGACAGAATGCGTTGAGGACGATAGAGCGGAAAGGGTAAGAGCGTGTCTTATGGACTCGCTATCTAAGCTCGAGAGCAACGTCAAGACGGTTGCGGAGGCGAGCGGTAGCGTCAACGCCTTTTTGATAGCGTGCGATTTGGAGAAGAAAAACCAAGCTTTGGCACGAAAGCAAAGTCAAGATGGGTTGAGCGTTGAGAGTGCCGTGACGGTACAATGCTATGACAAAGTCAAGAAAATTCTTGACCAAGCAGTCGGCATTATGGGCGACACCGCGATGGATATGGAGAAGTTTTTGAGTGTGCTCTTTAGTGCAATCGCGGGCGCGGAAGTCAGCACGACGCCGTTGTACGTAGACAGCGTATTCGTGGGGGATATGACGAGTTCTAGGTACGAAGACGTCAAGTATATGTTCGTACTTGGAGCTAACGAAAACTGCTTTCCAAGCCAAAGCGCAGGCAACGGAATAGTGGCTGAGCGAGAATCGGTTGCGTGGGCAAAATCGGGCGTTGTGGTAGAGCCGGACGTTAAGGCGCGCAATAGAATGCAAAAGCTCAATATTTTGACCACCATACTCAAGGCGGAAAAGAGGTTGACGATAAGTTACGCGCTCAAAGATAGTCTTATGCAACCTTGCACTTGTTCGTCAACGGTAGAATACATTGGGGAGTTGTGTGGCGTTGAGATACAAAACGTCGACGATTGGACTAGCATTAAGGCGGACGACAGGCTACAATATCTCTCTACGGACAGCAATATTTTGCAAGAGTTTATCGAAATGGTACGCCTTACCAAAAACAATATGTGGGGTAGGAGAGACGAAGAACTCGATTTGTTGGATAAAGTCTACACTATAGCGTGCAAAAAACACGGCAGAGAATACGTGGACGGCTTGTTGACGGACGATAGGCGTGCAACTAGCCAAATCGACGTCGAAGGCGTTGCTTGGAACAAAGGCAGTTCCTCGGCGAGCCAATTCGAGTGTTATTTTAATTGTCCGTTTAAGCATTACGCCAACTACGTGCTCAAGCTTAGAAGAAGGGAAGAAGCTAAACTAGAAGTGTCGGATTTGGGTACCTACTTGCACGCAATCGCCGAGCAATATTTTACCGACCCTAAGTGTTGCGAATATACTCCCGAAGAACAAAAAGTGATTGTGGACGAGATATACGACAAGCTATGTCAAGAGGACAAAAAACTTACAATTCTCACCTCTCAACCTACGGGTATGAGCCTAAAAAATAAGATTACTTCTAGGGCTTGGTTTATGATACAAAAACTCACGCAAAAAATGCAATATACCAAGTTTAGACCGTACGCGTGCGAGAAGAAATTCGGCTTTGGCGAAGAGGGCGATTTGCCGGCGGTTGCAATCGACAACGGCAATAGAGTCGTCAATATTAGAGGAATTATCGACCGTATCGATACCTATCAAGACAAATTTTTCGTCATTGATTACAAGTCCAAATCACATATCGACTTCAAACCGAAAAACGTGCTCTTTGGCGACAGAATACAAATGATGATTTATATTATGGCGGTGGCTACGCAAGAAAGTTTTACACCTGCGGGTATGTTTTACGTGCTGATGAACGACAAGTACGTCAATCCAAAAGACGATGCTGAAAAGAGATTTAGATACGTGGGTTACGTCGATGCGAGCGAAGACAATATTGCCGACCTAGACAATAGATTGACGCAAGATGCCGACGTCAAAAGCGACTTGTTTGACCTCAAAAGGAAGGTTAGCGCCAAGGGAAGCAAACTTAGCGGTAGTATCTTGACAAGTAAGGAGATAGAAACTACTTGCGGTTACGTCAAGAAGCTTATCGCCAAAGCCGCAAAAGAAATAGACGACGGGTACGCCGAGCCTAAGCCTTTGAAAGACGGGTGCAGGTATTGCGACTACAAAAACATGTGCGGATTTGAGCAAATGCAAAGGCAAGAGAGAGATTTTGAAAGCATAAAAATCGCCAAAATGATAGAATTAGTCACCGCTAGCGAAAAAGGAGGAGAAGATGATAGATTGGAGTAGTCAACAGCTTGACGTCATCAATAGTCGTCAGAACAACACCCTCGTTTCTGCGTCGGCTGGTAGCGGTAAGACTACCGTTATGCTAGAAAGACTTATTCGCATCATTACGGGCGACGACTTTACGCACGAAACCGTACCTATCAAGAATATCGTCGTCGTCACCTTTAACAATGGTGTGGCGCAAGAATTGAGAAACAAAATCGGCAAAAAGCTAAAAGAAAAATTAGACGCTACTCAAAATAGTCGTCATAGAGAATTTTTGAGAGAACAAATTGAAGATTTGGCGGTAGCGGACATATCGACTTTGCACTCGCTGTGTGGCAATATTATTAGACAGAACTTTGAGGCGGTAGGCGTCGATCCGTCGTTTGGGCTATTGGACGACGACGGTAGAAAGGCGTTGTTTGACAAGGCTGTGGAAGATACGCTCAAAGTATATCGCTCGGATTTTTCACTTCAATTCGAAAGTTTTGCGAGGTATTGCACGGATTACGAATTCAAAAATATAATCAAAGACTTCTACGAATTCGTCGTTGCGCAACCCGATAGACGGCATTATCTAGACAGCGTTGCTTTGCTATGCACCTCGACCGACCTTGACAACAATCCTCTCGTCAAAAGATACGTGGACAAACTGAATAGACAGTTGCAAAGACTAAAACTAGAAACGAGTACCGTGCAAGGCAGGTGCGAAGCTATTGGCTACGTAGAGGGAGCGGATTATTGTGCGTGTCTATTGCAAAGTATCAATGCTTTTGGCAGTTTTTCGACTTTTAGCGAGATGTTGCAAAGTAGCAAAATAAGCGTCAGCATTAGCAAGCCAAGGCGAAACAAAAAGGACGATATAGAGGTCAAAGAACTAAAAGAGGCTTATATCGACCTAGCCGAACAAAGTGAAGATTTGGTTGAAAAACTCAATACGTATGCAACTATTGACTATTCCACTCACCAACAATCGGTGCAAAAATGCAACGATACGGTTGCAATGTTGTGTGAGTTCACTTCTAAAGTGATAGATAGGTACGCCTTTCTCAAAGGACAAGAGGATAGGCTCGACTTCAACGACCTAGAGTATTACGCCGTTTTAGCTTTGCAAAACGAGGAAGTTGCCGAGGCGTATAGGCAAAAATACAGTTACGTTTGTGTGGACGAGTATCAAGATATCAACGCCGTGCAAGAATACATACTCGGCAAAATCTCCAACGGCAAAAACTTGTTTATGGTCGGCGATTCCAAGCAGAGTATTTACGCTTTTAGACAAACCGATACAGGCATATTTTTGGGTAAGCTTGACGACTATCTGCAAGACTCGACGTTGGGTAAGCCGTATTATCTCAATTCCAATTATCGCTCTAGCAAGGATATATTGCAATTCGTCAATCAAATCTTTGACGTTGTGATGACCAAAGAATTCGGTGGGGTAGACTATAGCCGTACGGCTCGTTTGGAAGAAGGACACAAGGCGTACGAGTCTACTTGCGACAAGCCCGTACAAGTAGTTTTGTTTGAAGAAAAGGACGCCAAAAAGCAAATGCCTTTTGATAACGACGGCGTGTACAGCGTGCGTAGTCACCAAGTCGACGCTACGACGGAATATCGTCAAGAATCGTTGTGGATAGCCGATAAAATAAGGCAGTTGGTTTCTAGCGGTAGTATTTGCCAAATAGTCGACGGACAACCCCATAATCGAGCCGTTGAATATAAGGATATAGCAATACTCTTTGCTAGTCGAAGTCCTGAGGTAGAGGACTTGACTAGGTGTCTAAATCAAGTCGGCATTCCGGTGGACGATGCGCTAGTTGTCAAAAACAAAACCAACGCGTCACTCAATACTATAATAGATTTGCTCAAAGTGATAGACAACTATCGACAAGACGTTGCATTAGCCTCGACAATGATGGGTTATTTTGGCGGTTTTGGAATGGACGAGATGGCAGAGATTAGAAGGATAGGCGAGCCCCTCGTAGGCAAAACGCGACTGCAACATTTTTATCAATACGTTTTGGCAGTCAAAGATACGGACACACCGCTAGGAAACAAAATCAAGAAATTCTTTGATTTTATAGACAAATGCCTGGTAGCGCAAGCTTCGTTGTCGGTTGGCAATCTAATCAAAAAGATTATCTACGACAGCGGTTTTGACAGTTACGTGTTGCTCAAAGAGGGCGGGAAGCGAGAATTTGAAGAACTGACTGCTTTTGTAAAAAATCTAAAGGGCAAGAGCTACGATAGAAGTTTGAGCGAATTTTTGACGACGAACGACGGTATTGAGATTAGTTCTAGTGTGGCTGTTGCTCAGACCAACGACGACTGTGTCAAGATGTTGAGCATGCACGCATCCAAAGGGCTAGAATATCCCGTAGTTTTTGTAGTCAACGTGGATAAAGGCTTTAACAAGGACTATAATAAAAAGAAATTTTTGGTTGACAAAGACTACGGCGTAGCGATGAAAACGCTAGACGACGAGGCGTATATAGCTACCGACAACGTGGTGCTAGACGCAATGAAGGACTACAAAGACAAGTGCTACAAAGAAGAGAGATTGAGATTGCTCTACGTAGCTTTGACGAGAGCAAAGAATATGCTTTTCGTCACTGGGGCGGTCCCTTCTTTTGACAAGGCGACTAGCGGTATTGTCCCCGAGAACGTAAATTGCTCTTTGCAATGGCTAACTTACGTGGCGGGCAAAAACCATGCTTTTGAACAAAAGTACGTGCTTTGTCAAGACGACGTTCCTATGGGGGAAACCAAATCAAACAAGAGAGCGCTTGCTTTTAGGCTGCTACAAGATTGCGACGTTGAAGAATTGGAGAAAGGGCTCAAGCTGGATTATGCTTACAAAGAAAGTAGGACTTTAGGTATAAAACATACCGTTACGGCAATAAATAATATAGCCTCGCAAGCAACCTACGAACACGAGCATGCCAATTACGGCGAAAGTGGAAAGAATTTGGTGGGAACGGCTTTGCACAAAGCTATGGAATTGATAGACTTTGGCTTGCAAGGCAAAGAAGAGGTGGCTCGATATCTTGACGAGCTCGTCAAGAATGACGAGTTGAGCGCGGAGCAAAGAGCAATGGTTGACCCGCAAATAATAGCAGATTGTTTGCAGTTGCCGTCAATTAAGCTCGCTAAAGAGTATAGACACTTTAGAGAAAAGAATTTCGTGTTAGACATTCCTGCTTGCGAAGTGCTCGAGGGTGTAAAAACCGACGACAAAATATTGTTACAAGGTACGATAGACTTGTTGATTGAGTTGCCTGAGGGCTACGTCATCGTCGACTTCAAATATTCTAGCAAGAGCGACGAGGAGATAAAACGCAGTTACGCCAAGCAACTCGAGCTCTATCAGTTGGCGGTAGAGAGCTGCAGTAAAAAGAAGGTCGTAAGCAAGGTTATCGTCGTGATAGGCGACAGCCGAGAAATAAATCTATAACTATTGAATAAAGACGTTACATACTTTTAGGAGGGGTGTAATGTCTTTATTGGTTTTGATTACTAACGTAATCGTTTGGGTGGCTTCGCAGTTGAGTCTAAAAATGCTTTTGCTCGGCGGGGTCGCAATTATCTTATTGTTGTCATGGCTTGATTTGGCAATCGTATCGTCACGCAACGGCAATGGCAAAATTTTGAGAGCAGTCAAGGCTTTCGTGAGAAAACACGGCGAAATCGACGAATTGAAAATTGCCAAATTCGTCAAATCCGTAGGAAAAAAGTTTCCTAAAAAAGAGCGTAGATTGCTCAAACTGTATATGATGAGTGGCGAAGCGTACAACGCTTCGACTTTGCCATTAGCAATATCCGAGATGACAACGAAAGAGCATAAGTCGCCTAAGTTGACCGTCAAAGGCGGTGTGGCGGTAATTTTTGCCGTTCAATCGTTGATGCTGATTGCAGGTGAGAGCTGGGCTAGGGTGTTCGTTGCAATAGGCGCGTTGACTTTGGCGGGATTGCTAATCAACTTCTTTGCCATGCTCGTAGTCAAGATTATGGCGTTTGCTAACGAAAAGAGCGGTGTAAAATTAGAAAAGTTGCTCTCGCGCTATATCGTGGTGGGTAGAGGCAGGCTTGTTCCCGTCGTTGACTTGAACAAGCTCGACTGCAAAATGAAGGGCGCAGGCAGTAGTAGCGTCAACAAGCTCAGCGAGAGTCTTGACAGCTTTGTGGATAGTTGTCCCGACAAGTTCATTGCGCAAATCGTAGAGCAAGGCTTGAATAATTGTAGCTTTGGCAAGGAGCTGACGGCGCAAGAAAAAGATTATTTTGACAGGGCAATGCAAAGACTAAGAAATTTTTGCTCTTAAATATCTTGCCAAAAGCGTTTTTTTAGGCTACAATAGTTTTGCAATAATCAAAAGGAGGTGCTTGTATGATTGAAGTTTACAAGAGTGAACTCGACAACAACGCGCTCGTTAGCCTGAGTGAAGAACAATATATGGCAGAGGGCTTTAACCCCAAAGATTGTTGGTTCAACTTGGTCAATCCGAGCGACAAAGAAGTTGCGTTCGTAGCCTCCCTTTGCGACGTGGAAGACGACGTCATCAAGACCGCACTCGACGACGAAGAGCGTTCTCGTATCGAGAGTGAGGACGGACACCTCATGGTTTTGGTGGACATTCCTGTCATCGAAGAAGAAGCCAATTATTATTCTTATTTTACGATACCTCTCGGCACGATTATCAAAGACGACGTCGTGATTACCGTCAGCCTCAAGGAGACGACGATTTTGAGAGACTTCGTAAGGAGAAGAGTAAAGGGCTTTTCTACATACAAAAAGACTCGTTTCCTTTTCCAAATTCTCAACAACGTAGCCACCAAGTACCTAGCTTATCTTAAGCAAATCGACAAGGCTTCGCAAAGAATTCAAAACGAACTGCACAAGTCAACCCGTAACAAAGAACTCATCCAAATGCTTGATTTGGAAAACTCCTTGGTTTATTTTTCTACCAGCTTGTCGGGCAACGACGCCGTAATCAACAAACTTCTCACTTCCAAGACGCTCGTCAAGATGTACGAGGAAGACCAAGATTTGCTCGAGGACGTGGCTATTGATACCAAGCAGGCTATCGAGATGTGTTCGATTTATCGTGACATTTTGTCGGGTACGATGGACGCTTACGCTTCCGTTATTTCCAACAACCTCAATATCGTAATGAAGGTTTTGACGTCGGTGACTTTGATTATATCCATACCGACTTTGATAGCATCTTTCTTCGGTATGAACACGGGCGTGCCTTTTGAGGGCAAGCCTTGGGGCTTTTGGGTAGTAGTGGCGATATCGGGCATAGTTTCTACGATATTAGCGCTTTATCTAAAAAAGAAGAAATTACTTTGATATTTTGAGGCTTATTTTTCGGTTTTTTTCGGCATTTTTCAAGCGTTAAGAAAAAATAAAAAAAATGCAAAAAAATGTTTGACATTATATTTCATCAATGATATCATATAGGAGCTGTCCAAAAGAACAGTTTTTTGTATAGCGCCTTAACGTGGGGGTATAGCTCAGTTGGCTAGAGCGCCTGCCTTGCAAGCAGGAGGTCAAGAGTTCGACTCTCTTTACCTCCACCACTATGGGCTCATAGCTCAGCTGGTTAGAGCACACGCCTGATAAGCGTGAGGTCGGTGGTTCGAGTCCACTTGAGCCCACCAACCGTATCTAACGGTATTTGTACATTGACAACTGCATAGTAGAGGTTGCGTCAACGCTAGACGAGGTTGACGTAACTAGATATGGTGAAAGACATATCAAAAGAGCATGAAAGAATATAATACGAGAAGGTATATGTAAGTATTATACAATTTCAAGAAAGCTGAGGATAATAAGAAATTATTATGGTCTGAAATAGGATGATTGACGAAGAGCGATCAAGCTACGAAGAGCGTAAGGTGGATGCCTTGGCACTAGGCGCCGAAGAAGGACGTGACAAGCTGCGAAAAGCTACGGGGAGTTGCAAATGAGCGTAGATCCGTAGATATCCGAATGGGGGAACCCACCTACCGTAGGGTAGGTACTATTATATGAATCAATAGTATAATAGAGGGAACTCGGGGAACTGAAACATCTAAGTACCCGAAGGAAGAGAAAATAAATTAATGATTTCCTAAGTAGTGGCGAGCGAACGGGAAAGAGCCCAAACCGATTTATAGTGATATAGAGAGGGGTTAGGACTCACGTAACGCAGAGCGGAGATAGACGAATCAGATGGAAAGCTGATACAGAGAAGGTGAAATACCTGTAGTTGAAATCTAAGCGAAGCAGTGAGTATCCAGAGTACCACGGGGCACGAGGAATCTTGTGGGAATACGGGAGGACCATCTCCTAAGGCTAAATACGACCTAGTGACCGATAGCGAATAGTACTGTGAAGGAAAGGTGAAAAGAACCCCGGGAGGGGAGTGAAAGAGAACCTGAAACCTTATGCTTACAAGCAGATATAGCCCTACTAAGAGGGTGGTATCGTACTTTTTGTAGAACGGGCCGGCGAGTTGCATTATGTAGCGAGGTTAAGTAATTAAGTTACGGAGCCGAAGCGAAAGCGAGTTTTAATAGGGCGGATAGTTGCATAATGCAGACCCGAAACCAGACGACCTAACCATGAGCAGGCTGAAGCAGTGGTAAGACACTGTGGAGGGCCGAACCCACGTTCGTTGAAAAGACCGGGGATGACTTGTGGTTAGCGGAGAAATTCCAATCGA
>JBJETT010000008.1:0-253239 GCA_051883455.1 Christensenellales bacterium
TCGAACCCTCGACCTCTAGCGTGACAGGCTAGCGTTCTAACCAACTGAACTACCGAACCATATTATTAAGTTGTGGTGGGCCATCAAGGACTCGAACCTTGGACCGACCGGTTATGAGCCGGTTGCTCTAACCGACTGAGCTAATGGCCCACGTCTGCCTTAGGTTATAAATTGGTCGGGGTGAAGAGACTCGAACTCCCGACATCATGGTCCCAAACCACGCGCGCTACCAAACTGCGCTACACCCCGACAAATCTAATCCTTGCGACTAATTCAATATACTATATCAATATTTTTTTGTCAAGAAAATTGTGTAAGTTTTTACAATTTTTTTTGGGGTCATTGGTATGACCCCAAAAAGTCATAATTGTAAATTATTGATTGTCCGTATTGTCGTCGGTATCGAATACGAAACCTTTGAACAAATCTTTGAAAGTAGCGTTTTCTACTTGCTCGGAAGTCCAAGAAGTAACTTCTTCCTCTTCCTTCTCTTCTTTCCTAGCCTTAGGCTTGCGAGCTACGGCAGCAGCGCTATCGAACTTCTTAGAAGCTTTACTTGCTCTCTTCTCTTTGGCTGCTTGCATCTCTTCTTCAGAAATCTCTTCTTCCTTTTCTTCAGGCTTGTCTATAAGTGCCTTGGCGGAAAGAGTGATTTTGTTGCCTTCGAATTTGATAACCTTGGCGGTAACTACGTCACCCTCTTTGTATACGTCGGTTGCACTCTTGGTGAAGGTGTGTGCAATCTCGGATACAGGGATAAGTCCGTCTACGTCTCTCTCGATGAGTACGAACGCACCGTATGGCAATACCGTTCTTACGGTACCGGTAACTACCGAGCCTACAGGATACTTCTCTGCAGCAATTTCGTAAGGCTTCTTTTGGAGTTGCTTGTATCCCAAAGATACCTTTTGGCTCTCTCTGTCAGCCTTGAGAATTACGAATTCGTAAGACTTGTTGAGCTCCAACACCTCGCTTGGATGAGCGATTTTGTAGTGAGAAATGTCGCTGATATGAACGAGGCAGTCAAAACCGTTGACGTTGACAAAAGCTCCGAAGTCGGCAAATCTTCTTACCTTACCCGTTACTACGTTGCCCGTTACGAGAACTTCCCAAAGTGCGTCCTCTTTTGCCTTTTTCTCTTCTTCGAGAATTACTCTTTGAGAAGCGATGACTGTCTTGCGAAGTTTGATTTCGATTTCTCCGTCAGGATTGTCGTTCTTGCCCTTGATAGCTCTAAGTCTTAGGGTCTTGCCTACGTACTTGCTAAGATCGTCTTGGGTAACGAAACCGATACGAATTTGAGAAGCGGGAACGAATACTTCGTATGGTCCTACGTGAGTCTTGAGTCCGTTCTTGACTACGGATTCTACTACTGCCTTAAACTCGGAACTTCTGAGTTTCTCTTCGCTCTCTTTGGCTACGATAGTCTTGAAGTCGTATGCTTTTTTGGAGAACGATATGCAATCGTTGTTCTTTTTGTTGCCGGATTTTTCTACTACGATTGCGGCAATGACGTCGCCTTCTTTGTAGTTGTCCGGATTATATTCTACGCCGTCAACTTCTACTTCGGTCTTGTCGATAAAACCGTCTTTCTTGCCACCGAAGTTGATAACGATACCGTCTTCGTTTGCAGATACTACTTTGCAATCTTTGAAAATTTTGCCTGCTTTGACTTCCTTAGTCTTAGACTCGGATTGTTCAAGCATTGCTCCGAACTCATCTTTCTTTGAAATTTCGTCCATTTGTGTTATAACCTCCTTGATCAACTCTTCGGGAGTTGATGCGCCCGCAATTATGCCGAGCTTTTTTAAATTTTTTGCTACATTGATTGTCATGACGTCACTTGCCGTCTCGACGTAATAGGTACGTGGACAGTTGGCTCTACATATATCGTACAACTTGCGTGTGTTGGAGCTGTTTTTGCTACCGATAACAAGCATCGCGTCGCACTCTTTGCTTAGCTCAAAAGCCTCGTTTTGCCTACTGCTAGTAGTATAACAAATTGTATTATGTATGACAACTGTTTTGAGGCATTTTTCTAAGATTTTTACGATATTTTCGAACTTTTCGCGGTCAAAAGTGGTCTGTGCAACCACACAATATTTGTCTAAATTATTGTGTGTTATAGAATTGAGTTGGTTGGCATTATCAATGATTATAGCGCTGTCGTCACACCAACCGTTGATGCCTTGCGTCTCGGGGTGCGACGGGTCGCCAACTATAATTATTTTGTAGCCATCATTGTGATATTGATTGACAATTTTATGAATTTTTTTGACAAATACGCAGGTGGCGTCAACATAATCAACACCGTGACTGTCGAGATAGTCGTAGGTCTTTTTTGAAACGCCGTGTGAGCGAATGATGAGCTTGCCACCGTTGTAATCCGATAGGTCGTCGATATACTCTACACCGTGCTTTTGGAGATTGTTGAGCGCGTATTCGTTGTGAATGAGCATGCCAAAAGTTTGACACTTGCCACACTTAAGCGCCATATTGATAGCATTTTTGACTCCGCTACAAAATCCGCTATTTTTTGCTACGATAATCTCCATAAATTAGACGAATTGTCCTTCGCCGTATTCGGCTAAAAATTTCTTTTTGTCACAGTGGCACTTTTCTACAAAAAAGTCCATTTCTGCCCTAAGTGCAAGCATTTTTTGGTAAATAAATTCGGTTGCCGAACTCTTGGCATCGGCAACGCTTTGACTGTAAAATTCGCTCAAATCAAACGGTTTGCCAATAAAAAGTCGGTTAATGCGGAAAGGTCCGATTTTTTTGTAATAAAGCATAGGCACGATTTCACACTTGGTCTTGAGTGCAAATACTGCAGTACCGTCTTTGAAAGGTATCATTTCTTTGATGTCGTGAGGGTTGCGGGTGCCTTCGGGGAAAATTAAAACGGGTTGATTTTTGTGATTGAGCACGCCAAGTATCTTCTTGACGGCAGTGACGTCGTTTTCGTTGCGTTTGATAGGAATACCGCCCGCAATGTTGTACAAGCTATAGCGAAGAAAAGCACTGTCTGCTAGCGAAGACTTCATAACGACGTTGGACTCTTCTTTAAGCACCCTGCCTACGATGACGAATGGGTCGAACGCGTCTAAATGGTTGCAAATGTAAATGCACTTGCGACCTTTGACAATATTACGTTTGCCGTAGATAAACGTAGGCCAAAAAAGCTTAGCCAAAAATCTGCCTACTTTGCCTATTATGCGAAAAATCAACCAATCTTGAGGTTGCTTTTTGGGCTTTTGGGCGGGCTTGGTAGCCTTAGCGTCGTCGGTCGTTGTTAGCACGTCTTTGTTATCTTCCACTATATACTCCGATTTTTTATATAATAACTATTCCTTGTTTTCTTTTGCTTACGACTAAATTTTACGCGATATTGTCGCTCGTGGTTAGTATAGGCAAAGATATAATTGTCTACGCACTATATTTAGGCGTTGGTAGCGCCCGTCACAGTGCCGATGATGATAGCAGCAACTTCGTCTATCGAGAGGTGCGTGCTGTCTATAAACACCGAATCTTGAGTCTGCACGAGGGGCGCAAAATCTCTATTCATATCGTTGTAGTCACGGTCGATTATGTCGTTGAGAATGCGGTCAAAGTCCACCTCTTGTCCCTTGGCGGTGAGCTCTTTGTACCTTCTCGTTGCCCTCTCCTCGGCTGTTGCCGTAAGGTAGAACTTGTATTTGGCATTGGGCAAGACGTAGCTGGTGATATCTCTGCCGTCAAGCACAACGTCGGTGGTTTCGGCGATTTTGCGTTGCATAGCCACCAAAAACTTGCGAACAGCAGGAATTTTAGACACGTCGGAAGCGAGCTTGGAAACATGATGCTCCCTGATTGCTTGGGATACGTCCTCGCCGTTGAGCAATATTATCTTTTGTCCGTCCTTGAGCTCAAAGGATATGATTATTTCGTCCAAAAGCGGTACGACTCTCTCTTGGTCGTTGACGTCAATGCCCTTGCGGTGAACGTAGAGAGCCACGGCTCTATACATTGCGCCTGTGTCAAGATAAGTAATTCCAAGTTTTTCAGCAACCATTTTGCTGATAGTGCTCTTGCCTGCTCCGCTTGGTCCGTCAATGGCTATATTGATCATAATTTCTCCTATTGTATAACTTGCCTTGTTGATAAGGCTTGAATGACTAAAATATATTGTCTTGAGATTCCCACGCTACGGCACGAATGCCTTGCTCGGAATGACATACTACTTGAGATTGCCACAGCGTTTTGTAAACGCTTCGCAATGACATATTCAATGCTACACTACACCGCAATGACATTTGAGGCAGTCCCCCACTGGGCAAAGTCGGCTCGCTCGCGGTGAAGATACGAGCAAGACAAGGAGAGTGAGGACGGCGTGAGGGAGCATACTAATGCGTATGTGACCGAACGCACCCACATACTCGACACAGTATTGCGAAGTGTATACGCCGTGAGACACCTCCCTTTGCACAGGGACGGCTTTTTATATGGATTGAGATTGCCACGGCATACTGCGTATGCCTCGCAATGACATTATTATTGAAGTAATGACACAACGCAAGGACATACTGCAAATTAATTATATATTATTATATACTCTTTTTCAAGTACAAAAACGCCGTATATACAATTTTTGACAATAATATTACTCTAGGCAGGCTTTGGCAGCACTGTGGGCGGTGGCTAAGGCTATTTGGATATTGTATCCGCCAGTGTATGCGTCTACGTCCAACACCTCGCCGACGAAGTATAACCCCTCGACAAGCTTACTCTCCATTGTCTTGGGGTTGATTTGGCTGACGTCGACCCCGCCCTTGGTGACTATAGCAAAGTCAAGCCGTGCCATATCCTTGATATCGAAGGTGAGGTGCTTGACTGTATTCAAGAGTTTTGCACGCTGAGCCTTAGTGACGGAATTGACGGCTAAAGTAGGCGAAACCCCCGCTTTATTGAGCACTATCAGTATCAAAGATTTGGGCATAAGCGAAGTAAGCACGTTTTTGATAGAGCAGTTGGGGTTGGCGGAAAAGTCTCTTAGCAATCTATTGTCAAGTTGCTCCTCGTCAAGCGCGGGCTTGAGGTCGATAGATACCTTGACTTGAGATACGAATTTACCACCCTCGTAGTATCTATTGATAAGGCTAGACAAAGTGAGAATGATAGGTCCGCTTAGTCCGTCGTGGGTAAAGAGCATTTCGCCAAAGTGGCTATCTATGCTCTTGCCGTCGACTATTGCCGTGGCGGTAACGTTTTTGAGAGAAAGTCCCGCAAGTCCGTCTACGCCGTCTGCGATGAGTGCGGATAAGGCGGGTTTAGGTTCAATTATATTGTGTTCAAGCCTCTTGGCAAAGACATAGCCATCGCCCGTAGAACCCGTGGAAGAATATGACTTGCCACCCGTGGCAACGACCACTCTATCGCAAGGGATAAACTCGCTATCCGTCCTAACACCAACTATTTTGCCGTCTTCTACGACGATATCTGTGACGCTCGTATTGAGTTTGATTTGTGCGCCGCTACCTCTTGCGAACTTCTCAAAAGCCGATATTATATCGTTGGCTTTGTCGGATACGGGGAAAACTCTGTCGCCACGCTCGACTTTGATAGGTACGCCGTGGCTCTCAAGAAAATCTATGGTGGACTGTGGCGGAAATTGGTAGATTGCCGAGGTCAAAAACTTGGCGTTGGTGACTACGCCCTCGAGAAAATCTCGCGCGGTGCAATAGTGAGTGACGTTGCATCTACCCTTGCCGGTGATATAGAGCTTTTTGCCGATACGCTCGTTTTTTTCGAGCAAAATGCACTCGTTGCCACTCTCTGCAACAAGTCCTGCACAAAATACTCCAGCCGCTCCACCGCCAATGACCACAACTCTCATAGCTCAACGTCCTTGAGAATTTGATAAGCCGTGTAGTCGTTGAAATCGGCTCTGACGGGCGAAATAGTGATATAGCCGTCGCGGATATAGCGCACGTCGGCATCGTCCTCGTTTTCGATATCCTCGATAGGCTCGCCCGTGAGAAGATAGCCGTCTAAGCCACAATCTACGTAGTTGTCGGTGTAGACGTGATTGCCTATCTTGGCAAACTTGACGCCCTTGATATATCTAGCCTCACAATAAGGAATATTGATACTGAGTATGGAACAAGCCGTGTTAAGCATGCGATAGAGACTGTCCAAATGGCGAGCAACAAAGTCCGCCGAATAGGTGTAATTGTCGAGATGATAATTTTGCGATACGGCAAGAGAAGGAACGCCCATGAGAGCGGCTTCTACACTTGCGCCCACAGTGCCCGAATATAGCACGTCGGTGCCAAGATTGTAGCCGTTGTTGATACCGCTGATGACAAGGTCGGGCTTGTAGCCCAAAATGAGGTCGATACCCATCTTGACGCAGTCGGCGGGCGTGCCCGAAGTGGCGTAGCAATCTACGCCGTCAATGAGGTCAAGCTTGATATAATTGACGCATTGGTGAAAAGACATAGAGTGGCTCTTTCCCGACATTTGCTTGTGAGGTGCAACTACCGTCACCTTGTGGCTGGGGCTAAGCGCTTTGGCAAGCGTGGTAATACCACTTGCATATACTCCGTCGTCATTGACAATAAGAATATTCATAGATAGATTGTAACAAAAATATGGGGGAAAGTAAAGAAATATTTGCAAGGCTTGCACTACCAATGGTGGTAGTTCTCACAGTTTAAAACCCTTCCACCACCTACGGTGGTATTTCTCACGGCGTAGATGCGAACAAGACAAGGAGAGTGAGGACGGCGTGAGGGAGCATACTAATGCGTATGTGACCGAACGCACCCACATACTCGACACAGTATTGCGACGCATATCCGCCGTGAGACACCCTTCCCTTGCACAAAGGAGGCTAGAATAGGACGAGATTCCCACGGACGTAAACGTCCTCTGAATGATTAAAAAAACAAGCCCACTTTACACAAAGGGGCCTTTATATATTTGATATAAAAAATGCACACTTGCTTGAAGTGTGCATTATTTGTTGATTTAGTCAAGTTTTAGACTACTTGAATGCCCTTGTCGACGTCGCCAACTTCGCTATCAACGTGATACTTGTTAGCTTGGCGGTACTTGAAGTAGTTGAGAGCAACTTGTGGGAAGAGCGCGTAAGAGAGCACGTCTTCGTCTTGCTCGATATACTCTTTGATTTCTTCTCTATACTTGTCGAGTTCGGGTTGGAGTCTATCTGCAGGACGGCAAGTAATTCTCTCCTCGTCGCCGAGAATCTTCTTGACAATTTCAGGATTTGGCTCGGCAGGAAGTTGACCGTACTCGCCTCTCAAAAGTCCTTTAGTCTCGGCGGAAACCATCTTGTATCTCTCGCCCGAAACGATATTGAACACGGCTTGTGTGCCGACGATTTGGCTAGTAGGAGTTACGAGTGGCGGATAACCGAGGTCCTTTCTTACGTTAGGTACTTCGGCAAGCACTTGCTCGTATTTGTCCATAGCGCCGAGCTTCTTGAGTTGTCCAACGAGGTTGGAAAGCATACCGCCCGGTACTTGGTAAATGAGGGCGTTGACGTCGGTCTTGAGCGACTTGTCGGTGAGCCAACCGTCCTTCTTGAGTCTGTCCGCGATAGGTACGAACATATTGGATAGGTCGCTTACCGTCTTGAGGTCGATGCCCGTGTCGTAAGGGGTATTTTGCAATATAGCAACCATTGGCTCGGTAGCAGGTTGAGAAGTGCCGTTGCCTAGTGCGCTGAGTGCGGTATCTATGATATCCGCGCCCGCCTCGATGCACTTGAGGTAGGTTTGGTTGCCTGTGCCAGCCGTTTGGTGAGTATGCACGTGAATGAGCGTCTCAGGTTTGAGGACGGCTTTCATACCCTTGACGAGGTCATAAGCTACGTAAGGGAGCAATATGCCCGCCATGTCCTTGATACAAATGTTGTCCGCGCCCATATCTTCGAGCTCTTTAGCAAGCTTGATAAAATACTCGTTGGTGTGTACGGGGCTGGTGGTATAAGAAATAGTTGCCTCGCAAACTGCGCCGTACTTCTTGCAGCTCTTCATTGCTTGTGCCATATTACGCTTGTCGTTGAGTGCGTCGAAGATACGAATTACGTCGATACCATTCTCAACCGACTTCTTGACGAACTCGTCTACTACGTCGTCGGCATAGTGCTTGTAACCGAGGATATTTTGTCCTCTAAGGAGCATCTGCAATTTGGTCTTAGGCATAGCTTTTTTGAGTTGTCTAAGTCTATCCCATGGATCTTCGTTGAGAAATCTCAAACAAGAGTCGAAGGTTGCTCCACCCCAACATTCTATAGAATAATATCCTACTTCGTCGAGCTTGGAAGCCATTGGCAACATCTCGTCAAGTCTCATTCTCGTTGCGGCTTGCGACTGATGCGCATCACGCAAAATTGTTTCTGTAAGTTTTACCATAATAACACCTCTATTTTTGTTGTGGCTTATGCGAATATTGCGAGCAATACGCCTGCGGCTACAGCAGAGCCGATAACGCCTGCGACGTTAGGTCCCATAGCGTGCATAAGCAGATAGTTGCTTGGATTTTCTTCTTGTCCTACGTTGTGGGCAATTCTCGCTGCCATTGGCACCGCGGATACGCCCGCCGCACCGATGAGCGGATTGATTTTGCCTCTAGAAAGCTTGCACATAATCTTACCGATAATAAGTCCGCCTGCCGTACCGAAGGAGAAGGCACATACGCCGATGATGATAATGAGCAAGGTCTGCGTGTTGAGGAAGACGTCGGCAGTCGCCTTGGTACCTACCAACAAGCCGAGCAATATCGTGATGATATTGATAAGTTCGTTGGAAGCCGTGCGAACAAGTCTTGGCACTACGCCCGACTCTTTCATAAGGTTGCCGAGCATCAACATACCCAAAAGCGGTATAGCAGATGGAAGTATAATGCCTACAATTGCCGTTACAGCCAACGGGAAGATAACCTTCTCGGTCTTGGAAACAGGTCTAAGTTGTTCCATGACAATCTTTCTCTCTTCCTTGGTGGTGAGCAATTTCATGATAGGCGGTTGGATAACCTTGATGAGTGCCATGTACGAATATGCCGCTACCGCTATTGCAGGCAACAAGTGAGCTGCAAGCTTGGTAGTTACGTAAATTGCCGTAGGTCCGTCTGCTCCGCCGATGATACCGATTGCAGCTGCTTCTTCGCCCGTAAAGCCGATATTGACGGCTACGATAAAGGTAACGAAGATGCCCAGCTGTGCGGCTGCACCGAGCAACAAACTCTTTGGATTGGCAATGAGCGGACCAAAGTCGGTCATTGCACCTATGCCCAAGAAGATGAGTGGCGGATAGATAACCCATTCTACACCCTTGTAGAGATAGTAGAACAAGCCTTGGTCGGCAACAACTGCGTGGTTGATAGTCATCTGCTCAGTGAGAGTCACGCCGTCAAATGCAACGTTGCCCGCTACGAGAGATTGATATCCGCCAACTATCTCTGCAATCTTTTCTTCTACGATATGCAACTGAGTAAGCGTGCTAGTACCGTCTGCAAAAGTAATGCCGAACATTTGGGCAAGCTCCGGCACGGTGCCCGCTATTACGCTGCCGTTGTACATAAATTGTCCAGCTTCGTTGAGAACGCCAGCCGATATCAGCGCGTTGATTTGCTCTTGAGAGCCAACGAAGGTCACGTCGTATCCCAAAGTTCCGTACAAGATAGAATACGCTCCCGGTATGTTGATGATAAACATACCGAAACCAATCGCAAGCAAAAGGTTTGGTTCAAACTCTTTGGCTACGGCAAGGTATATGAGCAAGCACGCTATCGCCATCATGATAAGGTTTTGCCATATCGGCGTGAGCGACGTCATAAAACCCGTGCTGTACCACAGATTTTTGAGCGAGTCTACCAGAGAGAACGATGGTAGAGTAAGAAAAAAGTTCACGGTCTTTCCTCCAAAATTATGCTATAGTACACAATACCGCGCCAGTATCTACGTTGGTACCCGCGGTGGTAGAATAAGTGATAACTCCGCTTGCGCTAGCAACGACAGGGGTATCCATCTTCATTGCTTCCAAAATTACGATAGTGTCGCCCTCTTTGACAGTTGCGCCGTTGTCAAAACAAAGCTTCTTGACAAGACCAGGCATTGGAGCGTTGACTGCCTTGCCACCTGCAGGTGCTGCGGCAGGAGCAGGAGCTGCCTTAGGTGCAACGACTGTGGTTGCTTGGGTAGCTGCTACGGGAGCAGTTGCGACGGTTGCTCCGCCTATTTCTTCTACTTCTACGGCGTAATTTTTGCCGTTTACGTTTACGTTGAATTTACGCATAATACTCTCCTATTGTATGGATATTTATTTTATCTGTTTGATTGAGCGAACCTTGAAAGGCAAGCTGGACGTGATTACGACGCCGTTGGACTCGTAATACGCTACGAGCGCCGCCATAATCGCTGCGACTACTTCTTCCTCTGCTTGATTGTCCTCGACAACCGCCGCTTGGGCTACGGGTTGTGGCTTAGTTTCGACAGGCTTTTGAGGTTTCTTCATGTTTTTGAACAAATTGAGCAACACTTCCATAAGTTTGATAAATAATATCAATACTATTAGGACGACGAATACCATTCCTATGCCCAAAACCGAAACCAATAGTCCCGTGGTGATTCTTCTGCCAACCGACATATCACCTATGCCGAGGCTGTCGGGATTGCCGTATTCTAGCGTGCAACCCACAAACAACGACATAAGACAAACAAGCAAAATTATTGAAAATATAATTTTTGCTCTCTTCATCTTTCACCTCACAAGCCGAGCAACATGAGCAACGCCGACGATACGTAAGGTCTGATATTGCATGCTTCGATTACGTTGTCGATGTAGCCGTCCTTAGCCGCTACTAGCGGATTGGCTTGCATTTGTTGATATTTTTCGCTGAGGCTAGCACGCAACTCGTCACTGTTGCCACCCTCTTTGAGCTGCTCGTTCATCATAGTAACTACCGCAGTGGTAGAAGGTATAGGGCTGATGACGGAATGCTCGCAAGCAAGTGTGTAGCCAAAGCCCAAGCCCTTGCTCATAAGCGCGCTATAACCGAAACCTACCGCGTTGCCTACCGCTACGCCGATTTTGGCAATGTCGCTAGAGGCGATGGTCTGCATAAGACGATTAGTCTTCTTGGCAAAACCGCTAAGCTCTTGCTCGAGCGTAGGATTGACGCCTAAGGTGTCTACCAAAGTAACGAGAGGCAAATCGAAGCTTTCGAGTTTGTCGATAAAATCGGTGGCTTTCTCGATGCCCTCTTGGCTAATATAGTCGCCTTCGGTAGCAATCACGCCAACGGAAATGCCGTTGATTTTGGCAAGGCTGCATACGACTTCCGGAGCATAACCGGCGTTGAAAGCAATTACCGAACCTTTGTCGCAAATGCTCTCAGTCCTTTGAGTAGCGCTCATATTGCCGTTAAGCGCCGGGTCGATACGATTTGGATCGTCCTCGCTCTCGTCTTCGTCCGCAGGCAAAACCGTAGCGAACAAACGAGCAAGTTGACCATTCAAATCCGCAGTATCCTCATAGATAAAATTAGCCAAATCGGTGCTCTTAGCATAGTTGTCGTATCCAATAAGCTGCGTGTAATTGACAGGGAAATTCTTGGCGCCGGAAGCAAGATACATTGGAGAATTGACCGACATTATCGCGTCCTTAGACATAAAGACGAAATCGGCACTCGCAACGTAAGTCGCCATCATTCCTACCGCAACACCCTTGACTATAACGATATGAGGTACGTTGCTGGTCAATGCGGCACCGTTGTATATCAGTTGAGCGTAGCTCTCCAAAACAGCCGCACCTTCGCCTACTCTTGCACCGCTACAATCGATAATCGATAAGAACGGTACTCCTGCACTGACTGCTCTTTGCATTGCTTTGCCAATCTTTTCTGCTTGCGCCTGAGACATGCTTCCTTTGAGCACTTCGGCGTTTTGAGCAAAAAGATGCACGGGATGCCCTTGTATGGTAGCGTAACCCGTAACTACACCTTCGCCCAAAGCCTCGAGGGCACTGTCAAAGCCTTTGCCGGTAAGGAAAGCGTCAGTCTCTACAAAACTCTCGGCGTCTACGATATCGTTGACAAAAGACTTGATCTTAGAACAAGCTTTGTCAAGCGCCTTAGAGAAAGTTGAGAGATTTTTATTCTCCATATTTACCTCCAAATAGTATTGTATAATTTAATCAATAGCATTATATAGTTTTGTTAAAATTTTTGCAAGGATTTGCACCACATTTGTGAGCAAATTGAATAAAAATAATATTTGTGTATAATTGTTGACAAAAAGAAAGGAAAAATATTATTTTAGGTTTTTATTGAGCTAATTTTGAGTAAATTTTTCGATTTTTCGTGTTGCAGTGGAATTTGCTAAGCTATCTTTGAAAACTAATTATCAACAAAAAGATGCGACGTCGTTAGAATTACGGTACGATTGCTTAAAAAACAGTGCAAATACGATAAATATAAGCAAAAAAACAACGGCAAAAACGCCGTTGCTATAATCTGATAATTCTATCCGATAACCCTATCAAAGCCTCTTGAGATATTCTATCTCGAAGTCGTTGAGGTATCTATATCCGCCTCTAGACAGCCCGCCAAGCCTCAAATCAGCCACAGCCGTCCTCTTAAGGAAGATGACTTCTTTGTCTATTGCCTCGAACATCTTGCGGATTTGTCTATTTCTTCCCTCGTAAATAGTAACTTGAATTTTGGATATTCCGTCCTTGAATTCTAACAATTTGACCTTGCTACGCTTGGTCTTGACGCCGTCTACGAGCACACCCTTGCGAAGTTGAGCAAGATTGTTCTCTGGAACCTCGCCCTCTACTTTGACGACGTAGGTCTTAGGAATTTCGTGACTAGGGTGAGTAAGTGCGTGCGCAAGCTGTCCGTCGTTGGTGAGCAAAAGTAAGCCTTCCGTTTCGTAGTCAAGTCTGCCGACAGGAACTAGCCCAGCCACGTCTACGGTAACGTAATCGAATATCGTCTTGCGACCCAATTCATCCTTCTTGGTGGTGATACAGCCCTTGGGCTTGTAAAACATTATGTAGACGGGTTTGACGGCTTTGACCGTCACACCGTTGCAAGTCACTACGTCGTTGTCGGGATTGATGGTTGCGCCAAGGCGATCGACAACTTCGCCGTTTACCTTTACTTGTCCTTCGGCTATCATCTTGTCGGCGTTACGTCTAGAAGCTACCCCGTTGCGCGCTAAAAATCTGTTTAGTCTTTCCATGGCTCGTTCTCCGAATATATTATAAATTAGCCCGACCTAAAATGCAAGTGTTTGCACGTTAGGTCGAAGCAATTTGACATAAATTTTGCATATAGCCGCAGTTACGGTTACGGCTGGCTCAATCTATACTATTTTTTAACTGTTCAAAACCACTTTCGAGTAGATTTTTGCTGACGTTCCACATATCGTGAACGTTGAGCACCACGCAAATTAGCTGTTTACCCTCGCGAGTTGCCGAACTTACCAAGCATCTGCCTGAATTTTTGGTATATCCCGTCTTGACTCCGTCGGCACCGTCCATCATCAATAGCATCTTGTTTTTGTTGCCAAAATAGTATTTGTCGTGGGTATAATTGCCCTCAACTACGTATGATTTAGCCGAAACTATCGTCTTAAACAGCGGATTTTGCATAGCTTTAGCAGTGATAATAGCCAAATCGTATGCGGTAGTATAATGATTGTCGTCGTGCAATCCGTGCGGATTGGTAAAATGTGTATCGCTAAGCCCCAATTCTTGAGCCTTGGCGTTCATCATATCTACGAAGCCTCGTTCGCTTCCACCCACGGCTATTGCAAGTGCGACGGCAGCGTCGTTGCCACTTCTAAGCATGAGAGCATAAAGTAAATCTCTTACGCTCCATATCTCGTTGCGCCTAAGATATACCGACGATCCCTCTACGCCAACGGCTTGCTCAGGGATAGCAAGCTGAAGGTCTACGTCTACGATATTGTCAAGCACGACCAATGCAGTCATAATTTTGGTAGTGCTAGCCATTGCAAGTCTAACGCGTGAATTGTTGCTTGACAATACCTTCTTCGAAGATTGTTCTATGACGATTGTCGCGCTTGAAGAATTGTATTTGACCACGTCAAGCGACTGCATAGTTGTAGCGACTTCTTCTTTCATTTTTCTACAATATATTATTGTAGGTAATAAAAATGTCAATATTATTATAAAAATTGAGATAATTGAGAAGTATTTGGCGCCGAATTTTATCTTTTGATGACTTTTGTTGCCAGAGTTATCAAGTCTTTCCATCTCTCTTCTTTCTCCTTATCTTCCACCTTTATCAACCTAAAGCCCTCGTCGTAACACACCAAAAACCCAAGTGGCGTGATAGATATTCCACCTCCGCCACCACCTGCAAACGGCATATTAAATACGTCGTATTCCTTATTTTTGTTGATTTCTCCACCACCGCTCGCTATACCTATCGTTATCTTGGACATAGGCACGATAGTCGTACCGTCGGGCATGGTTATCGGTCTAGACACGGCAGAATCACTCTCAACCACACCCTTTAGACTGTTGAGAGCGCTGCTCATAATATCTTGTATATTGTTCATACTCTACCCCCTTATCTTTCTAGATTGTCACTTTTACTCTTATCAAAAGTAGACAATTATATTGTTTGTAAAATTGCAATTTATTTTCAAATACCAATAATAATTTGATTGCAACCAAAACCTTACTAATTAAGTCTTATATCAAAAATTATTAATCAATCGTAGTTTTGGTTTTAATGCTTTGGCTCTTTTTGGGTGATTTAATCTCAATAAAAAGCATTTGAGTAACAATCTTTAATATCGTCAACACCTTAATACTTGCTCTTACCGAAAGCATAAAGCCTTGCCTAGCTATAGCGTCGTTGATAACTATCGAAGTATCGCCACATCTAATAAAGCGACGATAAAAATACTCTATCACCCCAACGAAAGACTCAAGTAGCGGTCTAAACGTAGCGCTCCACACGTCGGTAGCACAATAGGATAAATTGACGTGTAAGCTATCTAGAGGTATAGGCAATAATCTAGTAAAATTTGTCTTTTCTCGTGACGTAGGTTTGGTCTCGTCTATGCTTTTGTTGAGATTTGATAGCATTATTCTTTTAAAATCTCTTTTACCTATTTGATAATAGAGTTTACCCTTGCATTCAAATAAGACGGCTTTTAGCAAAAAAACTCTCAAAAACGTCAATTCTAAGCTAATTTTGCCGTTGTGCGAGTCAAAATAGCCTCTCATAATTACACTCGAAAACAATATCAAAAATAGTAGCAAAATTAACGTAACAATACTACCAACTATCCAAGTCATACCATTGTTGTGTGCAAATACCGCCAAAATACAAAAAAAAGAGGAAAAATCCTCTTTTTGAATAATTATATTAAGTTGATCGGGCAAGTCTAAACCGTATTGTCCTTAATAAATAATATTGGCAGATAATTATCCTAAAGCCGACAATCAAACGCCTATGGTATCATCGTCGCTCTCGAAGGTAACGAAGTCTTCGCCCTCCAAAAAGTCGGGATTGTTGCTATCGAGCATAGCATCCAACTCGTCTTGCTGTTGGATTTGACTAGAAGTAGGCGCATCAGGCTCGTCGGATAATTGAATTTCTCTATACAAACCTTCCGTTTGAGCGTTGAAGTTGCCATATTCGATAAGTCGCTTCATAACCTCACCGTAGTCAGGCAGTTCGTCAATAGAATGCAATTCAAACTTTTTGAGGAATTCTTCCGTAGTACCGTACAATACGGGTTTTCCCGGAGATTGCTTAAACCCACAGCTTTTGATGAGGTCGGCTTTGAGAAGCACGCTGATAGCGTAGTCGGGACTTACGCCTCTGATTTCCTCTATTTCGCTACGCGTAATTGGTTGTTGATACGCAATAATCGACAGCACCTCTACCAATATCTTAGAGAGTTCTTTTTCTTTGACGGGTTGCAATACTTCGGCTACGATTTCGCCGTATTTGCTATTGGAACAAAACTGTACCTTGTCGTTGAAAACTTCCAATCTAATACCGCAATCACCGCTATACTTTGTCTCCAACTCGGCTATAGCGTCGTTGAGATTGCGTTTGGACACGTCACCGGGAAGTTTGGACAATATATCTTGTCTACTGATAGGCACACCCGCCGCAAATATTATCGCCTCTACGACGTTGATCAAATTTTTCATTCTATTCCTCCGTATCACTCAAGTGCGAATAGTCTATTGATTCGCTGTCGATTTCATCGTTGTATTCGATAAGAATATCGTCGGTAAACGACTCTTGAGTCGCCTTAACAATTTGCTTCTTCATAAGCTCCAGTAGCGCTTGGAAGGTCGATATTTTCTCGCTTTTCTCTACCTTTTCACCAAATAATTCGCTAAATTTGATACTCTTTTGCTCCACGACTCGCTTGGCAATATAATTGATTTTGTCAGCTACGGTGTATGGGTCTTTGACTATCTTCTTGGTGGCAAAGGCAATCTCCTTCTCGTTGAGTCTTAAGAGCATTCTACCGTATGCGTCGATGAGATTGTTTAGGTCAAAATTGCTGAGAACGATGATAGCATCCTTGTCGGTAAAGACAGGCTTGCGATAGAACTTGTTGAGAGTTTCTCTCTCCTTGAGAGCCTCGCCCTTCTCTTTGAACATAGCGTACATGAGAAGCCTACGTCTGAGCAATTCTTCAGGATCTTCTTCTTCAATATATTCTTCGTCCTCAATTTCTTCTTTAGGCAGGGCGTCCTTGGATTTGATTTCTAATAGCGTTGCGGCAACGGATACGAAGTCGGAAGCTACGTCCATGTCTAACTCTCCAACGCCTTCCATGTACTGCATATATTGTCCGGTGATTTGTGCAAGCGGAAAGGTAAGCAAATCGTACTTGCCCTCTACTACTATGAGCGTATAGAGCAATTCGATTGGTCCTTCAAAATCAAGCAAACTAAACTTGACTACATCGCTGGCGTGTTTTTCAAAAAAATTTGCCATAATCACCTACATAATATTGATGCCGAATATCAACCCGAAGAGCTTGCCGACTACGCTGCGCACTAAGCTGATATACATGCCAAATATATCGAAATACGGGCTAATTCTACCCAAAACGCTACTGCCGATAAGCAAAATCAAGAGCGCGTAATTGCCGTATCTATACATAAAATCTACGTATTTGCTAGAAGGTCTAAGCGTTTCGAATAACCTAAATCCATCCAAAGGATATATTGGCAACAAGTTGAACGCCATGAGAGTCAGATTGAATATTATGCTATATTGGAACAAATACGAGAAAAAGAAGTAGGCGTATTGTCCCGCCGATATCTCTTGCCCTACGTAGATAGTTAAATCAACGTTTTTGGTGCAGGCAATCAAAATCGCATAGACAGCCGTAGCCAAGAATGCAACGATAAAATTGCAAATTACCCCCGCCAAAGATACGGTTATCATACCCTTTTTGTATTCTCTAAAATTGCGAGGGTCGATAGGTACGGGTTTCGCCCAACCAAAGCCAACCACCAGCATCATCAAAAAACCTATCGGGTCAATATGCTTGAGAGGATTGAGCGAAAGCCTGCCTCGCATTTTCGCCGTGTAATCGCCGTTGAGGTACGCCACCCAGCCGTGCGCCATTTCGTGCAAAACTATTGCAAACAATATTGCAATGAGGTATGCCAGAACGCCCAAAAAGGCAAGTCTTGGATAGTCGGCTAAGGCTTGGATAATATACAACATTATTGATAATCTTCCTCTACGTCGTTGCGAACCAAATCTTCGTAAGTTTGAGGTTTGACGGCGTATCTGCTCTTGCCACCCGATACCAACACGACAGGCGGAATGAGATTGCGGTTGTAGTTGCTGGACATAGAATAGTTGTATGCGCCCGTGGTAAATACGGCTATAATATCGCCTCTTTTCGCCTTAGGCAAGCAAATATCCTTGATGATTACGTCACCACTCTCACAGCACTTGCCCGCTATGGTAACAACCTCTTCTCCAGCCTCGTTAGCTCTATTGGCAATGACTGCCTCGTATTTAGCGTCGTATAGCGCCGGACGAATGTTGTCGGTCATACCGCCGTCGATAGCCAAGTACTTTCTGATGCCCTTGATATCCTTGATAGCACCCACGCTATAGAGAGTTATGCCGGCTTCACCTACGATACTTCTACCCGGCTCTATCATAAAGTATGGCTTGGATATGTTCTTTTTAGCCACGCAATCGCCCAGAGTTTTGGTGAGAAGCTCGACGTATTCGCAATATTCTCTGATATTGAACTTAGGGTCGTCACCGCTATAATGTACACCAAAGCCACCGCCGAGATTGAGCTCTTCTACCTCTATACCTTGCTCCGTGAGCTTGGCAATAAAGTCAGTCATTACTTCGACGGCAAGCGCAAACGCCGACTTGTCAAAAATCTGCGAGCCGATATGGCAATGCAAGCCTCTAAAATATACGTTGTTTGATTTCTTGATTTTGTTTATTACTTCGAGAGCATCTCCGTTTGCGATAGAAAAGCCGAATTTACTATCTACCTTGGCAGTCTGAATAAAGGTGTGCGTATGCGCCTCGACGCCCGGATTGGTACGGATAAGCACCTTTTGCTTGCGAGAATATTTGGCACAAATCTCGTCGATAAGGTCTACCTCCTCGAGATTGTCCACAACTATTACGCCCACGCCGTTGGATATAGCGAATTCCAACTCGCTCATCAGCTTGTTGTTGCCGTGAAAATACGCCTTGGACGGGTCAAAGCCCGCACTGATAGCAGTATATAGCTCGCCTGCCGAAACAACGTCGATATTGCTATTTTCCTCTTTCATTATTTTGTAGATTGCCTTGCAGCTAAAAGCCTTGGAAGCATAGGCAACATTGCCGTAGCCGTACGTGTTGGCAACGGTATTTCTAAAGGCTCTCACGACGCCTCTGATATAATCCTCGTCCATTACGTACAATGGCGTGGAATACTTGGCAACCAAATCTACACAGTCTACGCCACCGATTTGAAGGTGTCCCTTTTCGTTGACGTTCATCGTTTCTCTATAGTTCATATTATTCTCCTAGGACGATAAGATATCGTCAAGTTTGATTGTAACAAAACGCGAGCGCAAAGTCAACGCGAAGAATAAAATAATATAATAAAGACCGCAAATATTTACGGTCTTTTTTCTCTCTACACGCCTATTAGGCATGGATATCGAGTAGACGATACTTGTCAGGCACTCGCATAGGAAACGTCGAAGTTATACGCCAATTGTCGTAGTCAATATAGCAACTTACGATGCGGTTTAGCCCTTTCGAGTATTATATCGCCTTAGACGTCATTACTAAGCGCGTATCACCATTGTGACGCTAAATCTTTGATATAGTCGAATAAGCTTGCCTTGTCGGCGTCTTGTCCTGCAAGTAGATTGATAGTCTGTTCGTTGCCTTGCGTGGTTATCGTTACGCTACCTACGACGTCGCCTTTTTTGATAGGCGCTTTGACGTAGGTTGGTAGGTTTACGCTCACGCTACCAAGCTTTTCCCCACCCTTGCAAAGTACCGCTACGTCACGCTCGGGTCTTACTGCAATACATTTGACAGGTGACGCCTTGACTGTCAACTGCTCGGGCATGTCTTGGTCGCGTATATATACTACTTGACTTTTGTAAGCGCCAAAGCCGTAATCGAATAGCCTGCTTACTTGATTAAAACGCGTCTTAGAATCGTTGCAACCTATGACGGTAGCTACTACTTTTAGACCATTTCTCTGAGCACACGCCGACAGACAAAAGCCGGCTTTGGCAGTGTATCCCGTCTTGCCACCGATGCAGCCTTGATAGTGTCTAATGAGCTTGTTGGTATTGACGAGCTGGGTAATTCTACCGTCTGGATGAGTGAAATTTTCTAAATAAATGCTAGCGTAATCGTAGTATTTGTCGTGTTTCATCAATTCTCTAGTCATAATATTGACGTCACGCGCAGTGCTGTATTGCTCACGCTCGCTAGGAAGCCCCGTCGCAGAGCAAAAGAGCGTGTTGTTCATGCCCAACTCTTTCGCCCTTGCGTTCATCATATCAACGAAAGCTTCGTGAGAACCCGCTATTCTCTCAGCCATTGCCACGGAAGCGTCGTTGGCAGACACGACAATGATACCTTTGAGCAAATCGCTAACGACGTAACTATCGCCCGTCTCCAAAAACATTTGCGAACCGCCCATTGCCGATGAATTGGCGGATATAGTTACCTTTTCTTCCAAAGTCAGATTGCCCTTGTCTATCTCTTCCAACGTTAGCAATGCAGTCATAATCTTGACCATGCTGGCAATCTCGTGCTTTTCGTCAGGCTTGTAGCTATAAAGCTCAATTCCCGTATCGAAATCCGTCATATATTTGCTAAACGACTTGGAGTCTACGCTCTCGTCCACGCTTGCTTCTTGAAGATTGGCAGGTAGACACAACGTAGAGCCAACAGTCAAAACAAGCGTAATTAGCAACAAAAAAAATATCGAATAAAACTTTTTCATATACACCTCACTATGGCTATATTGTGTGGATAATGAAAGGCAATATTCGAATTTTATTATAAATAAATGCGTTTTTTAGAATAATTTTGAATAATTTATTGCTATTTGTTATTTATATTAAAGAATTTGAGTATTTGTTCACCAACGAAGTCAAAACCCTCTATCGTACCCAAATTGCGTGAAGCTACGCCCTTGGAAAAGAAAAGTGCGGGTACGTTTTCACGAGAATGGTCGGTGCTTGGCGTGGAGGGATCGCAACCGTGGTCCGCCGTAATAATCAATAGGTCAGTATCTTGCATTGCTCTCACTATTTCGGGTAATCTAGCGTCAAAATCTTGTAAGCACTCTTTGTACCCCTCTATATCGTTGCGGTGACCGTACAACATATCAAAGTCCACGAGGTTGGAAAATATCAAGCAATTATCATACTCGCGCATTGCACGAATAGTAGCGTCAACCACCTCTTTGTTGCCGTGAGCGGTTATTGCTTGGTCTATGCCTGCTCCGCTAAATATATCGTTGATTTTACCTATAGCTATCGTCTTGACACCTCTACGTTGCAATTTGTCGAGTACGCTCTCCCCTTGCGGTGGCAATCCAAAGTCCTTACGGTCAGCCGTGCGATAAAAGTTACCACCTTCGTCTATGGCAAATGGTCTCGCAATCACTCTGGCAACGCCGTCTTTGCCTCTCATAATCTTACGAGCTTGCTCGCACATTTCGTAAAGCCTATCCGTGGAATATATGGCATTGCAACAAGCAATTTGCAAAACGCTATCTGCAGAGGTGTACACTATAGGATAGCCCGTAGCAATATGTTCCTTGCCAAGCCTAGCAATTATCTCCGTACCGCTTGCAGGCTCGTTGCCCAATACACCGTCAACGCCCCACGCCTTAGTCAGACGTGATATTATATCCTCGGCAAAACCGTGCGGATATGTTGGATAAGGCGTTGTGGTTACAATGCCCATAAGTTCAAAATGACCGGTAGTGGTGTCTTTGGCACACGATAACTCGGTTAGACGGGCAAAACTTGCCTTTGGCGCACTTGCTTTAGGCTCTACGCTCACCCCGTCGATATTGTTGAGCCCGAAGGAAACAAGGTTAGGGATATTGATACCTTGCGAGATTGCAAGGTAAGTATTGCTACCCTCGTCGCCGTATTGCTTTGCGTCCTTTGCTCCGCCTATACCAAAACTGTCCAAAACCAATAAAATTGCTTTCATACCACTATTATATACCATATTAGCCTTTTTGAAAAGATATAATTGTCTACAAAAATTCATAACACGACAAATTAGCCAAACAAAAATATACTATAATCTAATCATGCAAGAGTTGATAAAAAAGTATTTGATAGCTATGGGAATTATGCCCAACTGCTCGGGTTATAGATATTTGAGCGAATTGATAAACGACCTCTGCCGAGGAATTGATATTTTTCCCCTCAAACACAACGGATACAAGAGATTGTCGGACAAGTACTGCCAAAGCGTAGGAAATATAGACAAAAACATTCAAAATTGTATCGCCAAAGCTTGGAACACGTGCGACCTTGGCTTGCTATTCACTCGCTTTGGCAATACGATTGACCAAGAAAAAGGCAAGCCTACCTCTAAACAGTTTATAATGCAATCTTATGAAAACATAAGACTATTGCATTAGGGCGCAATAGCTCTATTAGGCAAGTCCATATATCAATAATTTTTTCGTTAAAATTTATCTATTATCCCTATAAAACGCTTTTGATGCTTATGTTGACATATTACGGTTGTATTATTTATAAAATATTATATGAAAAAATTTGACAAAAACAAGCCTAAAATTCGCTTTTATGCAAGTAATATTAAGTCGGCGTTGCAATTAGAGAAGTTTTGGTGGGTGTATTTGGTGACGGCAATAATATCAATCGTAGGTTTGATAATTGGCGTTATGGTGGGCAAAAATATCGACAATCCCGACCAATATGCTCCTTATCAACTTTTAAGCTTATCTCAATATAGCTACTTTGGCAATTTTTTGAAAATCTCGGTATATTTTGCCGTAGTGATATTTATAGCTTTTTTGTCAATTTTCAACCCGACTTTTGGTTTACTTAGCTTTTGTACGGCAATTTTTGTAGGATACCGCATGGGCTATCTAATAACGGTATCCTTCAACGTCAACGTCGCTACGGCTATATTGTCACTGATACTGTATTATTTGCCTCTATGGATAGCCTTTTTGACGGTTATCGCCACGCAAATAATATTTAACCTCACCTACAATAATTGCATCAAGTCAATTAATTGGTGCAAAAACTTGATAATACTGTCAGGGCGTGTGGCATTGTTTTTGTTCATATTAGCCGTAATCGTAGCTCTAGTTTTGTGTGTACTATTGCCTTTGATATTCAATTTGCTATTTTTCTAAGCCCTATTGACAATATTAGCGCCGTATCGAAATAGCAAAATGGCTCTGCCATAATACCGATAGCAGTAAATATCCTTATAATCAAATTATGTCTAGCAAAAAAGCAAAAAAAAATACCACCTGCTAATTGCAAGTGGTACTTTTTGATTACTTAGCATATTCCGTATGTCTAACCTCTCTGATGACGTTGACTTTGATTTGTCCCGGATATTCCAGCTCAGCCTCAATCTTTTTGGCAATGTCCTTAGCCAAAAATGCCGTGGCTTTGTCGTCAACTTTTTCAGGTTTTACCATAACACGGATTTCTCTTCCTGCCTGGATAGCAAAAGATTGTTCCACACCCTCGAAGGCGTTGGCTACGCTCTCGAGTTTTTCTAGTCTCTTGACGTAATTTTCGAGTGACTCTCTTCTTGCGCCAGGTCTAGCGCCCGAGATTGAGTCTGCCGCTTGTACGATAACTGCCTCGATAGTCTTAGCCTCTACGTCGCCGTGGTGCGCTTCTATCGCATGCACGACTGCAGGGCTTTCTTTGAACTTCTTGGCAAGCTCTACGCCAATAGATATGTGAGTACCTTCTACCTCGTGGTCTACCGCCTTGCCCAAATCGTGCAACAATCCCGCACGCTTGGCTACTTTGACGTCGGCGCCGAGTTCGGCTGCCATAATGCCTGCAAGGTAGCTGACTTCCAATGAGTGTTTGAGTACGTTTTGACCGTAGCTGGTACGATACTTTAGTCTACCCAAAAGCTTTATAATCTCCGGATGCAAGCCGTATACGTTAGCGTCAAACGCTGCGTTTTCGCCCGCTTCCTTCATCTGCGCATCAAGCTCTTTCTTTACCTTTTCGGCTGTCTCTTCGATACGAGCAGGATGTATTCTGCCGTCGGAAACAAGCCTTTCGATAGTGAGTCTAGCAACCTCTCTTCTTACCGGGTCAAATCCCGACAAGGTTACTACGTCAGGCGTATCGTCGATGATAAGGTCAACGCCGGTAGCGTTCTCGATTGCACGGATATTTCTACCCACTCTACCAATGAGGCGACCTTTCATGTCTTCGCTTGGCAGTTCTACTACCGAAACTGCGAACTCCGAAGCGTGGTCAGCCGAGCATCTTTGAATAGCCATAGCAACGATATTTTTTGCTTTTTTGTCGGCTTCTTCTTTAGCTTTTTGCTCGATTTCTTTAGCTTCTACAGCCGCGTCACGGCGTGCCTCTTCCAAAAGCTCGTTCATCAAAACGTCCTTGGCTTCGGCTTGAGTCATCTGAGCAACCTTTTCGATCTCTTCAATCATTCTAGCATGAGCGTTTTGGATTTCTTCTTCCAAGCCGTCAAGCTTCTTTTCCTTTTCTTCGAGTTGGCGTTTTTTATCGTCAAGCACGTCGGACTTGTGGTCTATTGCGCTCTCTTTTTTGGATAAAAAATCTTCTCTTTGAGCAAGTCTTTGTTCAGTGCGATTGATTTCGTTTCTTCTCTCTCTGCACTCTTTTTCAAACTCGCTTCTCAGTCTTTGCTGTTCGTCTTTTGCTTCTACTTTTGCCTCTTTGAGATAAGATTTGGCGTCTTGACGACCCTCTTCTCTAATACGGTTGCACTCTTGCTTTACGCTACCTACCATACGGCGGGCTACAAACCTGTAAACCAGTAAGCCGATTGCACAGCCCAATGCCACCATGGCTACGGCTATACCTACTACGGCTCCCGACGATATCCCAAGAAGATTATAGAAGCAACTGAATGTAGTTGTCATATTAACCTCCTGATATTAAATTGTTAAGTTGCAATAGCATATATTTATGCTTATTATATTATAAATAATATTAACTATAAAGTCAATACCAAATATACCAATTATTTGTTTTCCTTGGTTTTTTCGATGATTTTAGCCTTAATTTCTTCAGCTACTTCAGGATTGTCGTCGAGGTAAGATATTGCCTTATCTCTACCTTGTGCAATCTTCTCGTCGTTGTAGCTTATCCAAGAACCACTCTTGACCAAAATGCCCATATTGATACCCGTATCTACTATGCAACCCATAGCCGATATGCCCTTGCCGAACAAGATATCGAATTCGCAGTTTTTGAAAGGTGGAGCGACTTTGTTCTTGACGATTTTCACCTTAGCCTTGTTGCCCACAAACTCGGTGCCGTCCTTGATTGCGTCACCCTTGCGTACTTCCATTCTTACGCTAGAATAGAATTTGAGCGCCTTACCGCCGGGGGTAACCTCCGGATTGCCGAACATAACGCCTACCTTTTCTCTGAGCTGGTTGATAAAGATAAGACAAGTGTTGGTCTTGCTGATGATTGCCGTCAGCTTTCTAAGGGCTTGCGACATAAGTCTTGCTTGCAAACCAATGGTAGATTGTCCCATCTCGCCCTCGATTTCCGCTCTTGGAGTGAGCGCCGCAACCGAGTCGATGACGATGATATCTATAGAATTGCTGCGTACCAAGGTCTCGGCAATGTTGAGTCCTTGCTCTGCATCATCGGGTTGAGATACGTAGAGGTTGTTGACGTCAACGCCCAGCTTCTCGGCATAAACGGGGTCCAATGCGTGCTCTGCGTCGATGAAGGCAGCCGTTCCGCCGTTCTTTTGACACTCGGCAATCGCACTCAAGGCTACCGTCGTCTTACCCGAAGACTCGGGTCCGTATATCTCTATTATTCTTCCCTTAGGAAGTCCACCTACGCCTAGCGCCATATCGAGTGACAAGCAACCAGTACTGATAACCTCAATAGGTCCTACGCTCTCGTCGCCCAATTTCATTATTGCGCCCTTGCCGTATTGTTTTTCTATCTTGGCGATTGCATCTTCTATCAAACTATTCTTTTCATCATTCACTTTCTTCTCTTTTGCCATAATTAACCTCGCTTAAAATTTTGTTATATAATCGAGCAACAGATACAATGCTTTATCCGTCACACTCTTCCTAATTACGTTGCGTTCGCCCTCAAATTCGAGGCGGAAAACGTCTACAAACCCGTCACCCGCAATACCTACGAAAACCAAGCCTACGGGTGTATCGTTTTCGTCGCTGGCAGGACCTGCACAACCCGTGGTGGCAACTACGAAATTGTTGTCCTTGTTCTTGAGTCCAATAGCCATCTCTCTAGCCGTCTCTTCGCTAACGGCGCCGTACTGCTTGAGCGTGGACAACTTGACGTGAAGTCTTTTGACCTTGCTGGCGTTGGTATAGGTAACCAGCGCTTCGTTGAGCACGCCCGAGCTACCCGACACGTTGACTATTCTACTACTGAGCATTCCGCCCGTGAGCGACTCGGCAACTGCAATTCTTATGCCCTTTTCTAGACACAATCTCACTACCTTTTGCTCCAAAGTTTCGTCGTCTTCGCTGTATATCTTGTTGCCAATCACCTTCTTGACGGCATTTATCGTGGCAAAAAAGTCGTCTTCTTCGCCACCGAAGTTGTCAACTATTATCTTGTAGTCAAGCCCTTCGCAATCGACCGCAACGGGTATGCCTTCGGTAGATAGTTCCAAAACCTCGTCGACCTCGTCGGCAGTCAAATCTAAAGCCCTAATGATACATAAATCTTTGTTGTTGTCTATCATAATTTTATTCTTTCGTTTCGGCAAGAATAGCCTTGTTTTTGAGTATATAATTGAGTCCGCTGATGATAGTCATAACCGTAGCAAAGACGAATATTACCGTGCCTATCCAAGAAAATACCTTGAATACTACGTATTGCGACGACATTGCAGGTGGCGAAAATAGTATGAATGCCATACCGAACATTGTCGACGCCGTCTTGATTTTGCCGAGCTTGTCGGCGGCAAGGACGAAGTTGCGCAATGCTGCCATTTGTCTAAAAAGTCCTATGATTAGTTCTCTTGCCATAATCAGCACGGAACATATCATCGCCAAATAAGGAATAGGTAAGTAACCACCGTCTACTATGACGAAAAGTCCCGCTACAACCAACACCTTGTCGGCGATAGGGTCAAGGAATTTGCCAAGATTGGTGACAAGATTGTACTTGCGCGCCAAATGTCCGTCTACGTAATCGGTGAGCGATGCCACCATAAAGATGAGCCACGTGAAAATAAACGTGTATTTCCAAACCGATTGCAAGCAATACGACAAAATAAATATCGGTATCAATACCAGTCTTGCGACCGTGATTTTGGTAGGTAAGTTCATATCAATTCTCCTATACTGTCTTCTCCGTCGACTCCGACGATTTTGACCTTGTATATCGTGCCTATATCCACGGGTCTAGACGCCGTAAAATACACCGTAGTGTCGATATCGGGAGCGTCAAACTGCGTCCTGCCATAGAAGGCTTGTCTATCGTAATCAACGCCCTCGTAGATGACGTCAACCACCTCTCCCACTCTATCTTGGAGCTTTTGAGCGAGAATATCCTCCGACAAAGCGTACAATGCCTCCACTCTCTCTTGTTTGACCTCTTCGTCGATTTGTCCGCCAAGGCGAGCTGCCGGCGTACCCTCTTCACACGAATAGGCAAAGAAGCCGCATCTATCCAGCTTTGCCTCAGTGACAAAGTCGTAGAGCTCGTCAAAGTCCTCTTGACTCTCACCCGGGAAACCAACGATAAAGGTGGAACGAATGGCAAAGTTACCTCTGCTTCTTATCCTATCAATGAGCTTGCGGATATAGTCGCCGTCCACGCGTCTATTCATTCTTTTCAATATTGTATCACTTATATGTTGACAAGGTATGTCAAGATATTTACAAATTTTTGGATTTGACGCGATATAATCAAGTAGTTTGTCGGTGATGAGCTCGGGATAGAGATACATAAGGCGTATCCACTCGACGTCGAGTTGACTAAGCTCCTCTAGCAAGTCGATAAGTCTTGGCTCGCCGTACAAATCTTTGCCGTAATTGGTCACGTCTTGAGCCACCAAAATAATCTCTTTGACTGGATGCTTGGCAAGCAAGCCCTCAACCTCTTGCACGATATCTTGGATAGTTCGCGAAGTGTACTTGCCCCTTATGTAAGGAATGGCACAGTAGGTACAATGATTGTCGCAACCCTCGGCAATCTTGACGTAGGCATAGTGCTCGGGCGTTGTCAACACTCTATTGGCAGAAAAACGTCTGTCGTTGATATCGTTTTTGAGCTTGACTTGTCCGCTATCCGTTGTCAAGCTATTGAGTATCTCGGGTAGCTTGTGATAATTAGCCGTACCTAAGAACACGTCAATCTCGGGCATCTCTGCGCTCATCTCGTCCATATACCTTTGGACAAGACAGCCCGTAACTACGAGCACCTTGCACTTGCCTTGCTTTTTGTATTCCGCCATCTCCAAAACCGTGTTGATTGCCTCAACCTTTGCCGACTCGATAAATCCGCAAGTGTTGACGATTATTATCTCCGCTTCACTAGGGTCGGGGGTAAAATCGTAGCCGTAGTCTTTGAGATAAGCTAGCATATTTTCGGTATCTATTCTGTTTTTGTCACAGCCAAGAGATACTGTTCCTACTTTCATTATTATTCTCCTTCGAGCGCTCTCTTTTTGAGTTGCTCGACCTGCTCTTCGTTGAGGGCAAATACTAAATTTTTGCCTTCTTGTCTTACGTAGTTTTTGCTCTTGAGCCAATCCACTATTCTGCCCGCTCTGTTGAAGCCTAGGCTAAATCTTCTCTGCAAGCCCGATATGGATACGGTAGAATTCTCAAGCCCGTAGTCCAAGACGTCCATACACAATTCGTCAGGAAATTCGCTATTGCGCTTGTCCGTACCGTCGGCATCTATGACTGCCGTTTCTTCTTCCGTCTTGTTGATAAAGTTGTTGATTTGCTCGTCAAAATAAGCCTCGTTGCGCTCTTTGACTTGTTCTACGATTGCTTTGACCTCTTTGGTATGAATAAACGCGCCTTGTACACGCACAGGGTTAGGCTTGACAGCTTCTTTGTATAGCATATCACCGTAACGTAATAGTTTCTCGGCGCCCTGATAGTCGAGTATCGTCTTACTGTCCACACCGCTAGTGACGGCAAAGGCAATTCTCGTAGGAAGGTTAGATTTGATAGTACCCGTGATGACGTCAACGGACGGTCTTTGGGTGGCTAGAATGAGGTGTATGCCCGCGGCACGAGCCTTGGCGGCAAGCTTTTTGACCAAAGCTTGGAATTCTTTGCCCACAGGCGACAAAATGATATCGCCCACCTCGTCTATCACTATGAGAATAAACGGCATCTTCTGCTCGTCGCTGACCTCTTCGTTGTATTGAGCAAGGTTGGCAACCGACATATCCGTCATCAGCTGATAACGCTTCTCCATCTCTTCTACCGCCCACTTGAGCGCATTGATAACCTTCTTTTCTTCCGACAAAATTTGCGGAATGAGTAGGTGTGGAATATTGCGATAGATATTTAGCTCCACGACCTTAGGGTCTACGAGTATCATTCGTAATTGCTCAGGCGAATACTTGTACAGCATACTGCATATCATACCGTTGAGGCACACCGACTTACCCGCACCCGAAGCACCTGCAATCAATGCGTGTGGGAAGGTGGTAACGTCGCTGACGTAACACTTGCCGTCAATGTCCTTACCTAGTGCAAAATACAATCCGTCCTTTTTGGTATTGTTGAACTCGGGGCTGTTGATAATAGACTTTAGCCCTACGATACCTCTATCTTTGTTAGGAATTTCTATTCCGCAACATCTCTTGCCGGGGATAGGCGCTTCAAGACGCATACTCTCCACGCCAAGCCACATGACAATGTCGTTGTATTTGGACGTAATTCGACCTAATTGCGCGTTGGTCTCAAACTCGATACGAGAAAAAGTAGGTCCTTTGACGATGTTGGACACTTGTATCTCTACGCCAAAGTCTGCCATCTTCTCGGTGAGCGTCCTAGCCAAATCATCCAAGTAGGCGCTGTCCACCGCTACGTCCTCTTGATAGTCCTTTAAGCAATCCAAAGAAGGTGGATTGTAAGGCACGATAACGCGTGGCTTTGGTGGCGGAACTTCCTTCTTCTCGTTTTGCACGACTTGATTAGGTGTAGTTTGGTTTTGCGTAGCTTGGTTTTGCGTAGCTTGATTGCTATTTCTAATTGCGCTAAAGTCGGGCTTTAGACTCTGATAAGGGAAGTTGACCGGGGTCTCTTCCACCTCTTTGGCGTTGGCGTTTTGCGCCTTTTGCTCGGCTTCTCTCTGCCTTTGAGCCTGCCTCTCTCTAAGTTCTCTAAGTCTTTCTGCTCTTGCCTTCTTCTCTTCGTCTTGTGATTTCTCAGGCTCTTGCGGTTGTTCGTAAGGCTTAGGCTCGTCATTTTGAGGTTGGCTTTGATTGTAAGAGTCCAAATCGTCTACGACAGCGTCAGTCGTATCGTCGTCAATTTGAGCATCGTCACTCTCGTCCTTAGCCAAGCCGTTATACTCTTGCAAGCCTTGGTTGAGAGCGTTCTCTATCTCTTGCATAAAGTCGGATTGTTCAATGCTACCTTGCTCCTCTCGCGACGTGTCGCTAGAATTGTCAAGCCCGATATTCTTCATAAGCTGTTGCTTACGATATTCGCTAAGATAAGGCTTGTAGCGATCGTCGACTTGTTGAGGTTGCTCCTCACTCTCATGCGTCTCTTCGGGTTGAGGCTTTGGCGCCAAGTTAGCTTGAATACCGTATCTTGCCGTCGGGTCAACGGTCAAATTACCATTGTATTGATGAGTTGTTGGCATTGCGCCGTCGTTGTACCAAAAGTCAAGTATCGCTTGTCTTTCGGCATCGACGCTACTTTTGACCTCTTGAGGATTGATGAGAGTGCCGTCTTCGTCAATCGTATCACCACTCTCTTCATCGTTGAAATCGACCTTCTCCAAAGGCTCGTATTCTAACGGACGATTGTTGCCGATAATGCTCTTGGGGATATTATTGGATAGAGGCTTGCCCGTAGGCGTACTGTTGTACAATTCTCTCTTAGGGGTAGCGGTGTCCAAGCTTTGTCTGTCGGCTTGGTCGGCGCTACGTCTATTTGGCTTAGAAAATACTCTAACCTTTTCGGCACGAGAAGGAAAGATAAGCTCGCTGTTGACGTTGATGACGATAGCCATTGCCACAAGCCCTGCCAAGAACAAGCTGAGAATAATCATTGCAAAGACGTAAGCTTTGCACATAGGATATGCAACCAACGCTCCTAACCAACCCGCAGGCGTATCAGCCGACTTGAAGCATGCGTCGATATACGACGAATAATCCACCACGGACAAATGCTTGGTGAGCGAAACGTGGCACATCATTATGACTACAGCCGCGATTAGAATATAGCAAATCTTAGCACCAAAATTGGCACTAGGTCTTTTGCCGAAAATCAACAGCAAACCGTAAACCAGCGCAGCCAAGGTATAACCGTAAACCGCAAAGCCGAATACGCCCACGAAAAAGTCTTTTACGTAAGCCCCCGCTCTGCCGAACACTCCCACCAATATGCAAAACAATAAAAGTGCCAGACTGGATATCATCAGTCCGTTGAAAATCCTATTAGAGCGACTTTGCTTTTCCGTTGAATCGTTGCTCACGTCAACATCTCCTATACATAATTTTGACTATAATTGATTATAGCACAAAATATTATAATTTACAATATAAATATAAAATTAAACTAAATTAAAAATATAAAAAGCAGTATCAATAGCTTTGACAAAAACGCCGTCCTCGAAAACGACGACGGCGTAGAATGACCATAACTAATATTGACTATTATTGCAAACAATCGAGCAAGTTTTCGTCCACCTTTTGACCAACGTAGCTGACGACCGCCTTGGATAGGTCGTAGCAATCGTCGATGACCTTAACAACGTCGTCCATGCTAATTGCTTCAATAACGTCGATTTTGTCGTCAATGCTAAACAATTTGCCCGTATAAAGTGCGTGTTTGGATAACACTCTCATCTGCGCCGAGGTATTCTCCTGACCTAAGACGTAGGCACTTTTGAGCTGTCTTATGCCCTTTTTCAATTCCGCCTCGGTAAGATAGTCCTTTCTCACTTGGTCAATCAACCTTTTGACGCCTTGCAACGACTTGCACACCGATGCGGGATTGGTGCCGATATAGATTGTCGTCACGCCGTTGTTGATATAGGTGGAAGGATAGCTGTACACGTTGTAAGCAAGACCTTGCTTCTCTCTAATCTCTTGAAAAAGCCTGCTACTCATACCACCACCAACGATATTATTGACGAGCATCATTGCCATAGAAAGCTTGTTGTCATACTCGTACGCAGGCATGGCTATGGCTATATTGGACTGCTCTATGTCTTTGAATTTGGACACGTAACGGCTGGTAGGATTGTGACGTATATCAGTCCATACTCTATCTTTGTTGGTGGCAAAACGCCCCTCAAAGTACTCTAAAACAAGGCTTTTGGCTCTTTCCGCCTCGATATTGCCGACGATCGATATCACTATATCGCCCGCCACGTAGTTGGCTCTGATATAATTGATAAGGTCTTGACGAGTAAAGCTCTTGACGTTGTCCCTAGGTCCTAAAATAGGCATTGACAAGGTATTGCCCTCAAAGTAAGCCGTAGATAGATTTTCGAGCACCAAGTCGGCGTTGTCGTCCTCGCTCATGGAAATCTCTTCGAGTACGACGCCCTTTTCTCTCTCCAGTTCATCCTCGGGATAGGTGGAATTGAGAATTATATCGCTGAGAACTCTAAGGCAATCCTCCGCCACGTCGTCCACGCTGATAGTGTAATAACACGTCATTTGCTTGGAAGTAAAGGCGTTGATTTGCGCTCCCATGCTGTCAATTTCGTCCACAATCTCAAAAGCACTGCGACTAGCCGTGCCCTTGAAGGTCATGTGCTCGATAAAATGCGATATTCCGTTGTTAACGAGGCTCTCGTTGTTGCTACCGCAACCTACGGCAACGGCGATGCCTACCGACCTTACGCCAGCAAGTTGCTTGTAGACCAATCTTAGTCCACTTGGATATTGATAAATAAAACTATTCATAAGCATATTATAGATTATTATCTTGCTTTTGTAAAGTCAACCAAGTCTATACGTTGTTTTTTTGGATTATTTGACCGACTGTGACGGCTTTGAGTCCAAGGCTTGCGTAATATTCGAATATATCTGGCAACGCCTCCAAAGTGTGTTTAGTCGGGTGTGCCAAAATTAAGTCGCCCGCACTCACGTTTTTAGTGGCTCTCTGATACACCAACGACGAGTCCTTGTCACGCCAATCTATGGTATCTTTTGACCACATAATCACCGTCATATCGAGACTCTTAGCCGCTTTGAGCGTTGCTTCGCCGTAGCTGCCCGACGGTGGCGCAAAGAGTCTAATATTATATCCGCTGACTGCCAAAACTAAGCTGTTGGTAGCTTTGATTTCGCTTAGATTGCCCTCTAAGCTAAGCTTTTTGTGGTCCTTATGGAAGTATCCGTGATTGCCAACCTCGTGACCTTCGTCGATTATTTTCTTGAGCAAATCATTGTTGTCGTCAACCCAACTACCGCCGACGAAAAAGGTGCATTTGACGCCGTATTTCTTCATTACCTCGAGCATTGGCTCGATAAACTCGGTGCCCCAATAGACGTTGATCATCAAGGCAACTTCGTTGCGCGTGCTCTCGCCGCGATAATACGGTTCGTCTACGTCGCCCGAAAAGGCAAAGATAGAATTATATCCCCCAAAGCTCGTCACCGCAACTATCGCTAGCATTGCGATGATTATCACGTTGGTGAGTATGCTCGTTAGCCTAACGCTCGCAATTTTTGACTTTTTCATACCAAATTGTATTCTCAATCCAATCAATATATGATATTGCGCTACACAAAGGGCAAAGCCATATCAATTTTTGATAAAATATTGACTTTTAGTATTTATTTTAGAAAAATTGCAAAAAAAATCACGCCGCATTTGCGGCGTGACGTTGACTATTAGTCCTTATTTGATTACTTCGAGAAGCTTGAGCGCGATGCCCTTTTCGTTGATGTCGATGACTTGTACTTTTACCTTGTCGCCGATAGCAACTACGTCTTCTACCTTTTCTACTCTCTCTTTCTTGAGTTTGGAGATGTGTATCATTGCGTCTTTGCCTGGGGCAAGCTGTACGAATGCGCCGAAGTTCATAATTCTAACTACCTCGCCTTCGAGTACGGTGCCGACTTCAGGGTCGTTGACGATGAGCTCGATGATAGATTTAGCTTTTTGGATTGCTTCCATATCGTCGCTGGATACGAATACGTCGCCAAAGTCGCTGATATCAATCTTAACGCCGGTATCTTCGATAATCTTGTTGATGACCTTGCCTTGCTTACCTACTACGTCGCCAATCTTGTCAGGGTTGATGCTGAAGGAAACAATCTTTGGAGCGAACTTGGAGAGTTCTTTTCTTGGCTCAGGCAAAACGGCAAGCATCTTGTCGAGAATTTCAAGTCTACCCACTCTTGCTTGAGCTAGAGCCTTGCGCAAAATTTCCTCGTTGATACCTTTGATTTTGATATCCATTTGGATAGCGGTGATACCGTCTTTGGTACCTGCTACCTTGAAGTCCATATCGCCGAGGAAGTCCTCAAGACCTTGAATATCCGTCAAAACAGACACTTTGGACTTGTCCTCGTTGCTGATAAGTCCCATTGCAACTCCTGCAACAGGCTTCTTGATAGGCACGCCTGCGTCCATAAGAGCAAGGGTGCTACCGCATACGCTAGCTTGGGAAGTAGAGCCGTTGGAGCTGAGAACCTCGCTGACCGTACGGATTGCGTATGGGAATACGTCCTCGGACGGAAGAACAGGCTCGAGAGCTCTCTCTGCAAGTGCGCCGTGACCGATTTCTCTTCTTCCAGGGCTCTTGGCAGGTTTTGCTTCGCCTACGCTGTATGGTGGGAAGTTGTAGTGGTGAATATATCTCTTGCAAACTTCGTCGTCGATACCTTCGAGCTTTTGTACTTCGGAGATAGTGCCGAGGGTGCAGCAAGTGAGAACTTGAGTTTGACCACGAGTAAATACGCCCGTGCCGTGCACTCTTGGCAAAACGCCTACTTCGCACCAAATAGGTCTTATTTCCGTCAAAGCTCTGCCGTCAGGTCTGATACCTTCGTTGAGAATCTTGGCTCTAACTTTAGCCTTCTTCATAGCATACAAGGTTTCGCCAATGTCCTTTTTGCCGTCAGGGAAAGTCTCTGCAAAGTGAGCGTATACGTCCTCGTCAAGTGCTTCTTCTGCCTTTTCTCTTGCTTGACGGTCGTAGTTTTCGAGTACGGCGTCCATCTTAGCGTCGGCATATTCTTTGACTGCCGTAGCAATCTCAGGAGCAGGAGCGTAGAGAGTTGGAACGAACTTCTCTTTGCCGATTTCTTTTTGGATAGACTCTATCCAAGCAACTATCTTTTTGATTTCTTCGTGACCGAACAAAATAGCGCCGATCATCTCCTCTTCAGTCAATTCGTTGGCACCTGCTTCTACCATCAAAATGGCTTCTTTGGTACCGCTGAGGCTGAGGTGAAGTCTGCTTCTATCTCTTTGCTCGCTATCAGGGTTGATGACGTATTGTCCGTCAACGTAGCCCACGATTACCGAACCCGTAGGTCCTGCGAACGGAATATCACTGATGCTGAGCGCGATAGAGCTACCGAGCATAGCGTATACTTCAGGCGGATAATTGGTGTCTACCGACAAGCAAGTAGCCGTCACGCAAACGTCGTTGTAAAATCCCTTAGGGAAAAGCGGACGCAAAGGTCTGTCGATAAGTCTCGATACGAGAATTGCCTTGTCGCTTGGTCTTCCCTCTCTCTTCTTGAAGCCTCCTGGAATCTTACCTACCGAATACATCTTTTCTTCAAAGTCGCATCCGAGTGGGAAAAAGTCGATTCCGTCTCTCTGTGTCTTAGCCATCGTAGCGTTGACCATAACCGCCGTGTCGTTGCAACGAACGATACAACTGCCGTTGGCTTGTCCGCAATACGCACCCGTCTCTACGGTTACTTCTCTACCGCCGATGGTCGTGCTGAAAATCTTTCTGTCTTTCATTACTAACCTCCAATTTAGCTTTTGATAATATCTTCTATTTGTTATTATAACCAATTTTTATAAAATGAGAGCGTTGAAATAAACGCTCTCTTGTTTTTACTTACGCAAACCGAGTTTTGCAATAAGATTACGATAACGCTCGATATCGGTCTTTTTGAGATATGCAAGCAAGTTTCTTCTCTTACCTACCATTCTCAACAAGCCTCTTCTTGAGTGGAAGTCCTTTGCGTTGGTGGCAAAGTGTTCGTTGAGATGTTCGATTCTTGCGGTAAGAAGCGCGATTTGAACTTCTGGGGAACCCGTATCCCCTTCGGTTAGAGCGTATTGCTCGATGATTTGTTGTTTCGTAAGATTGTTTTCCATATTTGACTCCTTGAGTTTTATTTGCCCTAAACCAAGCATAACATAGGAAAATTGTTAAACCTCGCAAAGGGTACGGTAGTATATTAGCACAATAAAAAATTCTTGGCAACTGTTTGGAAGGCATTTATAAAATAAATATCTATACCTAATTTGCTACCAAATTATTTGAGCATAACGGCTTAAAGTGGCGATAAGTTATCGTCGATACGCCAAATTGCGATATCTAGAAAAACAAGCCTTGCTGAGTTATTTTTTGCTAAGAGAGCAAATTTATGCAACTAAGCTTGAACATGCGATTTGACTTTAGCGAGAAAATTTTTCTTCAAAGAACTCCCTTCTTTTTAGCATATTGTCCTCTCCTCGTTCAAGATACACGTCCAATCCCTTTGGGTTGGCTAGCCTTTCCAGACGCTTTTGGTCAAGGAAAACGGCTTTGGATATTCCACCTGCACCGCAAGCCACGACGTCGTGAGTCTCTTCCATAATGTCGATATTGTAGATACACTCTTTGCCTACCTTGCAATAGCCGATATTTTCTAAGTTTCCGCTCATATATTTTTGCTTGTACATGTAATACGGACGATAGCCGTGGCTCGTCAAAGCCTCAATGCTATAATCTACCATTTTTTCTGCAAGAGAGGCGTCGCTCTTGTTGTCGTAACCGTCAAGCTTAAGCGCCGAGCCTCGCTTGATAGCCAGCGTATGTACAGTAATATTCTCGGGACTTAGAGCAATGGCACTATCCACCGAACGGCGAAAATCGTCGAAAGTTTCGCTAGGGAGCATGGCAATCAAGTCCATATTGACGTCAAAGCCCATATTTTTGGCAATATTGTACACCTTGTAGATATCGTCAACGGTGTGTTTTCTACCAATCTCGTCTAGAGTTTTTTGATTGAAAGTCTGCGGATTGACGGATATTCTACCCACCCCAAAATCTTTGAAAACTTGCAATTTGTCCTCGTCAATCGTATCGGGTCTACCCGCCTCAACGGTAAATTCTCTACACTCTACACCCATAAGAGGCGATAGTACTCTTTGCAACTGTGGCGCAGTCAACGAAGTGGGCGTTCCGCCTCCCACGTAAATTGACCTAAGCTTTTTGCCCGCTTTGTCGAGCATCTTTACTGCGTCCTCTACGTCTTTTTGCAATAGGTCACAATAAGGCTCGACGGATTTGGATATTTTGGACAGCTCGGCAGAGAGAAAAGAACAGTACACGCACCTAGACACGCATATCGGTATATTGATAAACAAATCAGCCGTGTCGGTATCGGTGCAATATACGCCTCGTTGATTGCTACAAATGTTAGCTATCAAGTCGGCTTTGGCAGGGCTGACTAAGAGAGTGTCGATAAAATACTCTTTGGCGTCGACGCCACGGTAAGTGAGATCGTGAAAAAGCTTAGTAGGTCTAATGCCCGTAAGCGAGCCGTAAGGCAACGATACCCCCGTCCTTGCTTGCAAAAACTTGTACAGAGCGATTTTTGAGTAACGCTTGATTTCGCTTTTTTGGTGTATCAAATCTGCATTTTGTTCTAAATTAAAGCTGTTTTTAGAACAATATACTGGGTTTTGATAATCTTCGATTATACATTGATAGCTATTTGAATTGATTTGCTCGATTGCTAGATTTACCTTATCTCCCTCTTGGTCTACGACAACGTGAGGGTAATAAGCCCTCAAAAGTTCCATAAAATCGTTGAAAAATTCTTCTCTATTAGTGGTAAAATTGATGTGGATACTAGTCATAAAATATTGGATTAGATTTGAGTTCGTACGCACTTGTCGTACTCTCGCCGTGTCCCGTCAAGAGCAAAATATCGCCTTGAAGGTTGAGAATTTTGGTAATAGATTTTTTGAGTACAGCCAAATCGCCATCAGGAAAATCAGTTCTACCATAGCTATCTCTAAAAATCGTGTCACCACAGAAGATTGCCCTATCGTAATGCTTGCCTTGATATATCACGTCGTCGCATAGATAGCACACTCCCCCTCTGCTGTGACCTGCCGTTACTAACACTTGTACGTTAGTGCCTGCTATCGACAACTTTTGTCCGTCCTCTACGTAGACGTCGATTTCAAAGGGCTGAGTTGTAATATTGAGCATTGTTGCAAGATAGTTGTTTTGATTGGATATCTTGCTCTCGTCGTCACGACTCATATACACCTTAGCACCGTCTTGTTGCAGTTTAGCAACCGAGCCGATATGGTCAAAGTGTCCGTGCGTGACTAAAACTGCCTCTAAATCGACGTTATTAGCAGTCAAACAGCCTTTGATAGCCTCGTATCCGTCGCTTGGGTCAACGACAAAGCCTTGCTTGTTCTTTTCGTCAAAGACGACGTAGATATTGGTATCAAATATCCCACAAACGATAGTCTTGATTATTAGCGACATATTTATTCCTTTTTGGCGTTCTTTTCTAAGAACAAAGTAACGGGTCCGTCATTGGACATATCAATGTGCATATGCTCGCCAAATACGCCCGTAGCAACCTTGCCGAGCTTGGCTCTAAACTCATCGACAGTGAGGTTGTACAACGGCAAAGCCTCGTCAAAATGCAACGACCTCTTGAAGTCGGGGCGTCTATTGGAAAAACAGTCGCCGTATAGCGTAAAATTAGACACGACCATCACTTCTCCGCCAACGTCAGCCAGCGTCTTGTTGAGTTTGCCGTTTTCGTCCCTAAAAACGCGCATTCCAACTACTCTATCAACCATATATTTGACGATTTTTTCGTCGTCGCCTTGCGTGTAGCCCACCAACACGAGGTAGCCCGTGCCTATGGACGATACTACTTGGTCGTTGACGCTCAAAGTCGCGTTGTTTACCCTCTGTACTATTGCTCTCATTATACTCTCACCACGTCAACGACGCCCTTGATGCCCTTGAGCTTGTTGATGATACTCTCCAAAAACTTGATATTTGCCACTTCTACCGAAACCGAAACGCTACCCATGCCGTTCTTTTCTTTTTTGCCACTGATATTGGTAATCGCCACCTTCATTTCGCTGATAGTGGACGCTACGTCTATGAGCAGTCCTATTCTATCCTCGGCGTAGACCTCTATCGACGCGACGAAGCTATCGTCAACGGTAGTCGGCCACTCGGCCTCTACGATACGCTCGGGCTCAAAATACTTGCAATTAGGACAATCGGCTCTGTGAATTGTTACGCCGCGGCTTCGCGAGATGTAGCCCACGATTTTGTCACCCGGTAGCGGTGTGCAACAGTGCGAAAAGCGAGTTTTCATGCCCGAATAGCCCTTGATTAGTATGCCGTTATCCTTCTTCTTAGAAGATACGTTGCGAGTCTTGACAACAACTTGAGGCTCCGTATCGGGATGCTCTTTTTTGTAGAACTCTATCATTCTATTGACGAGTTGCGCACCCGATATTTCGCCATAGCCTACCAGAGCGATAATTTCGTCTATTCCCGCAACGCTATACTTTTGCAAAAGCCCCTCTTTCCAGCCGTTGCAAGAAAGCAAATCGGCAATGTTATAGCCCTTGTGTCTTGCTTCTTTTTCGAGCAATTCTTTACCGTTTTTGATATTTTCTTCCTTCATTTCCTTCTTGAAGAAAGATTTGATTTTACTCTTGGCACTAGGGGTGATGACGAACTTTAGCCAATCTCTCGACGGACCCTTGGAATTGTTGGAAGTGATAACTTCCACCACGTCGCCGTTGGAGAGCTTGGTATCAATAGGCACCATACGAGAATTGATTTTGATACCCGTACATTTGTTGCCCACTTGAGAGTGAATAGCATAGGCAAAATCTATGCCCGACGAGCCGTTAGGCAGGTTGAAAACGTCGCCTGCCGGCGTAAATACGAATACTTGGTCGGCGTAAAGGTCGATTTTGAGCGAATCAAGATATTCTTTGGAATCGCTGACCTCGTTTTGCAATTCCATAACGTTGCGTATCCAAGCAAGCTTGTTGTCGTCAAAAGTGTTGGCTTTGCCCGATACGTTGCCTTGCTTGTACTTCCAATGCGCCGCGATACCGTATTCGGCAATATTGTGCATCTCGTGTGTACGAATTTGGATCTCAAAAGGAAAGCCGTACGACGTCAAAACAGTAGTATGCAAGGACTGATAAAGATTGCCCTTAGGCACGGAGATATAGTCCTTAAATCTACCCGGAAGCGGACGCCACTTGGTATGTATAGCGCCCAAGACGGCGTAACAGTCCTTGATATCGTCCACGATAATACGCAAAGCCACGAGGTCGTAGATTTGGTCAAAGGTCTTGCCCTTTTGCAGCTTGCGATAAATGCTGTAGAAGTGCTTTGGCCTGCCGTTGACGTCGCCCTTGATACCCAATTCCCCAAGCATATCTTTGAGTTCTTGCGAAATCTTTTCTACGTCGCTCTCGCGCTCTATCTTCTTTTGGGCTACTTTTTCGGCAATAAAATAATAGTCGTCGGGGTGCAAATATCTCAGACACAAGTCCTCTAGCTCGCCCTTTAGCCCCGATATACCGAGTCTGGCGGCAATGGGCGCGTAAATATCAAGCGTCTCGGTAGCGATACGAATTTGGCTCTCTTGCGTCTTGAATGACAGCGTACGCATATTGTGCAATCTATCGGCAAGCTTGATGATGATAACTCTTATGTCATTGGACATAGCGAGGAACATTCTTCTAAGGTTTTCCGCTTGCTCCTCTTCTTTTGACTTGAAGTTGATTTTGTTGAGTTTGGTTACGCCGTTGACAAGCATAACCACGTCGTGTCCGAATTCTTGGTCAATTTCTTCTGCGCTGTGCTCGGTGTCCTCGATGACGTCGTGCAAAAGCGCGGCAATAATAGTGTCCGTGTCAAGTCCAAGGTCAACGAGAATTTCGGCAACCGCGCTTGGATGGATAAAATAATCCTCGCCCGATTGACGCTTTTGACCACTGTGAGCCACCTTGGCAAAATAATAGGCTTTCTCTATCTTGCTGTAGTTGGCTTCGTTATAATTTTCTCTAATTTTAGTTAAGAATTGTCCTTCCACGTCACTTATTCAAAACTTGATACAGCTTACTACAATCAAGTTTCGTCCTTACCTCTCTATCAATAATTATAGCATTATTATCGTATTTTACAATACCCAAATCTACAAAAACAGCCATTGCAACGCAAAATTCTTCCCACGTCACGCCCTCGATGCCGATATTTTGGTACAAAGCATAATAGTCGCTATACGGCTTGGCTGCAAGTAGCGTTTTGACAGCGGTAAATACCTTACCAAGACCTGCATAGTCGAGCAACTTTTCTCGACAACGACGCAACATGATATCATTGTCCACTACCCAAACCCTAGCGTCTTTGGATATTTGCATATTAGCCGTAATAGCGTCTCCAAGCGGTCTTTCTAGCAACACTATATCGTTGTAATAAGAGAGATTGACGTTGACGTTAGGATTGTAGATGAGCCTATTGTATGGACAATCGCTATCGCAAAAGCCGTTGTTTACCCTCAATTTAGCAATAATTCGAGGACCTATCGACTTGAGAGTATCGTAGTCGTAACACAAATAACACGTGCCGTATCTGGTATTAGCTATGCCGTCAAAGGCGTGCGCCTTATCAATGCTTTGGGGTTGTATTTGACTCTGCGACTTGTGCACGCTATTCATGACGTAGTTGGCAACGCCCATATCGCAATCCACGTCGTTGCAAGTGACGTTGAGGACGTTTACTTGCAAAGTTTCGGTATTTTTGAAGACGTTGACGGATAGAGCAAACCTAACGTTCTTTATTGCCGAGCTATTGAGCAAGCTCAACTTGTCAATAGCCGAAAAAGCCAAAAAGTCACAGTCGTTCTTACGATATTTTAGGTGTTCGCCGTTGCCTATCGGAACAAAATCACAACTGCCAAGGTCGGTAGTAAATGTCACCTCTCTATTGCCCTCGCCGTACGGCTCGAGATAGGCAAGCTGCTTGGCAAACTCAAGGTCAAAGCTGTCAAGCCGACAAAATGCCTCAACCTTTGGCTCAAAAGCTTGGCTCGATATAGTCGCTCTGGCAAAGGCGTTGATACGTCTTACAAATTCCGCTACGTTTTCTTCCTTTAGCGAAAGACCGCAAGCCATCTTGTGTCCGCCGAATTTGAGCAAGATATCCGAGCAAGCCGATACGCAATCGAGGATATTGACGCCTTCGACGCTTCTGCCCGAACCCTTGACTACGTCCTTATTCTTGGTAAGAAGTATAACGGGACGATTGAACTCACTGACTAGCCTTGCGCTGGCTATGCCCAAAATGCCGTCGTCCCAATATTTGTCGTACAATACTATGATAGGATTGTCCTCGAAGTCAAATCCTATCAGCCTATCGTCGCACAAGCTAGCAAGGTCCGTGGTCATGGTTTGTCTAAGGTCGTTGAGCTTTTCTATCTCGTCAATAAGGTTGCTAAGTACGAAAGTATCGTTGCTTATGAATAGCTCAACTACCGGATTGGCGTCTTGCAGTCTACCGACGCTGTTGATGCGAGGCGCAATCTTAAAGCTGACGTCACTAGACTTGACTGCCCCTTTTACGCACCTATCCACCAGCATCTTGATACCCTTTCGATATCCGCGATTGATGAGCATCAAGCCGTAATATACGATAATACGGTTATCTTCTACGAGTGGCACGATATCGGCAACGGTAGCGATTGCGGCAATGTCGTAGTACTTTTTACTCTCTTGCACGCCCGCCAAAGCCTCGACGAGTCTGAGGGCTACGCCCGCACCGCACAACTCTCTGAAGCAGCCTTGCGATAGCTTTGGATTGAAAATATCACACTCGGGAAGCTCGGCAATGGGCTCGTGGTGGTCGGTAACAACCACGTCGATACCTAGCACCTCTTGAGCGTACTGCACCTCGTTTTTTGAAGAAATGCCACAGTCTACGGTGATGATTAGGTCGGGGAAGCTTTGCTCGGCAATACTCTCTAGCGCCTCTATACTCAAGCCGTAGCCGTGGGTATGTCTACTTGGTAAAAAGTAGGACACGTCAACTCCGCGCGCTCTCAGGTGAAGATACAAGATACTTACACCGCAAATTCCGTCGCAGTCATAGTCGCCGTACAGTACGACTTTTTCGCGATTGTCAATGGCACGTCTTATTCTTTCGACCACGCCCTCAAGCCCAACGTACTTGTCTAGTGGCGTCATATCGGCTTGTTTTGGATACAAAAAAGCCTCAGCCTTGTCAAGTGTGTCAATATTGCGAGATACTAAAATATCGGCAATTACCTTGTCAAGACCAAAACGAGAGGCTATTTGCCCCGCGATTACGTCCTTATCCATATCGCTTGAAGTCATAGTTTTTCCTTGATATTATCAAAAGAGGGTTGCGTTGCAACCCTCTAAGTTAGTTGTGTCAGGTTACATACCTGCGTATTGTTTTTTGCCGGTAGTAATCTTCTTTTTGTCGACTTTGGACTTGTCGTACGCGTTCTTCATCAAGCAGTATAGCGACGGTGCGATAACAAGCGAAGAATAGAAGCCTGCGATGAGTCCGAAGATAACAGGCAACGCAAATTCTCTAACGCTCGAAGCGCCCAAAATCGCGAAGATTACGATAGAAATCATAGTCGTAATCGTGGTGTTGACGGAACGAGAGAAGGTATCCCATATCGACTTGTCAACGATTGCGTTGTTGTTGAGAGCCATAGACTTGGACAAGGTCTTTTCGTTTTTCATATTCTCTCTCACACGGTCGAATACGACGATGGTGTTGTTGATAGAATAAGATACGATAGTAATCATTGCGGCGATAAAGGCACTGTTGACTTGCACTCTAAAGATGATAGTCAAGCAAACCATCATCAAAACGTCATGCGCAATGGCAATGATAGCCGCCAAGCCACTCCAAATCTCAAATCTAATAATGATATATATAAGAATGAGCACGAGAGTGACGAGCAAGGAAATGAGAGCCGTTTGAATGAGCTTAGCCGAAGCCGTTGCACCGATATAGCTCATGTCTACCTTGACAGAGTCGTAGCCGTTGTCGTCGGAATATATACTTTGAAGTTGCTCTTTGATAAGCTCGTTGCGATAGTTGGTGATAGCGTTGTCCTTGTCAAAGGTCTTAGACACGTTGTCGTATTTGACTATGATGGACATATTCTCGCCCACGTCGGACTTTTGAGAATAGCTGATAGAACCTACAGCCGCGTTGGCAGGAAGGTTTACGCCGTTGGCAACCGCGTATTCTGCCGTTTTGTTTGCAATATCTTCACTCTTGATGACGTCCTCAATCTTGTTAAGATGAGAGTTGAAACCGTCGTTAGAGCCAAGCTCGCCTTCTCCAAGCACTATGGTGATAACCGAACCGCCCGAGAAGTCGATACCAATATTCATACCCTTACTGAAGTCTTTTTGACTAATTGCCACACCCGCAAATACGATAATTGCGATGAGCAAAACGGCAAAAGGAACTACTACCCAAATTCTCCATTTATTGGTAATGGAAGTACCGTACAATTTGTTCATATTACTTTACCTCCTCTGCCAATGCAGGCTCGCTTGCAACGCCTGCGTAAGATTTGAGCGCAAACTTAGGAGCGTCCTCTTCTTTGAACCATACCATTATGCAACTGAGTAGCAATCTGGTGAGGAACAAGGAAGAAAGCATCGACAAAATTATACCTACGAGCAAGGTTATGCCAAAGCCCTTGATAGAAGCCGCGCCGACGATGATAAGCACGATAGCACCGATAATGGTCGTTACGTTACCGTCGATGATTGCGCCGTACGACCTCTTAAAGCCGTTGGTAACTGCCGTACGCATCATTTTGCCCGCTCTATGCTCTTCTTTGATTCTTTCAAAGATAATTACGTTGGCGTCGACTGCCATACCTATGGACAACAGCACGCCTGCAATACCACTAAGGGTAAGCTGTACCCATGGCAATATAGCAAGTAGGAACACGTAAGTGAGTGAGTAGTAGATAAGCGACAAAGACGAAGCCACGCCCATCATACGATAGATAATGCAAAGATAAATTATAATGAGAGCCAAACCTACGATTCCCGCGATGACGCCTGCTTTGATTGCGTTGGTGCCGAGGGTTGCGGTGATGGTGTTGGACTCACTCATCTTGAGGGTGAGTGGGAAAGAACCTGCTTGAATCTTGACAGCCAATTCGTATGCTTGTTCGTAAGTGTAGTTGCCCGAGATAGATGCGTTGCCTCCCGAAATGGTGGAAGATACTTGCGGAGCAATTACCTCTTCTTTGTTGATATAGATACCGATACGCTTGGAGGTGGAAGAGCTTGCTTCGGCAGTTGCGTCGGCAAACTTCTTAGCGCCCTTGCTGGTAAACTTGAGAGCAACTTCGTAACTACCGCTTTCGCTGTTGTAGGTTACGCCCGTCTGCGCGATATCTTTACCGGTGATTGGGTCGTCGTAAGAAACGCCTGCACCTTGAGAATACTCGCCTTCGTACTTCTTAAATTCCAAGCTTGCAGGACGACCTATCAAATCGAAAATTCTATCCGGGTCGTCTACGTCAGGAACTTCTACTCTTATACGATTGTCATAAGTGGTAACTTGAGCTTCGGTGTAACCCTTTTCTACCAACAAGCTCTCCAAACTAGAGCGAGTACCTTCGATAAGACGATCTCTCTCGTCGCTTTCGAGGTCTGCCCATTTACGCTCTACGCCCGCGTCGGTCGTGTCGATTACTGCGTTCTGGTCGACGTCGAATACGGCGTATGCGCCACCGCTAAGGTCAAGACCGAGTTTGATTGTCTTAGGAAATGCGATGTAGTTGTAAATGCCTAGTTCTCCGTTGTCGAGAGAAACGAAAGCAAATACACCGCCCAAGATAACCAATACAGTAAATATAGATAAAATCACTATTGATTTTTTCTTGTTCACCTTGTGTTGCCTCCTAATATTTGTCAACTCTACATATAGTCCGATAGGACATAATAATTTAGTCTTTTTTATTATATATTTATATAATATTATTGTCAATAACTTTGACAAAATAAAGGGGCAACGATTGAATTTTTCTCAAAAAATTTTATAAATTAGTATATATAAAAACAAAAATACGCTTCTCGCATATAACGAAAAGCGTATATCGTCAAAATAATGTCTTATTTACTCGGCTACCGACGTAGGTCGTTACTCTTGTGCCCCTTCGATTGCGGATATGGCAAGCGAAAGTTCAAAACGCTTGCGCATCATAGCGCAACTGATAGCGTAAGGCTTGTCCATAGAGCCTGCGTAGTTGAGATTGTTGGCTACGCAACCGCCGCTACAATAGTATTTGGCAATACAATCGGCGCAATCGGGCTTGTTGGTAACGATATTCTTAGCAAACCTAAGTGACACGTCCATATCAATATCACCATCAAAGACGTTGCCCATTTTGTAGCCTTCCTTTTCGGCAAATTGGTGGCAAGGATAGAGGCTTCCGTCAGGCGTTACGGCAAGATATTCGCAACCCGAGCCACAACCCGTCAAACGCTTGATTACGCAAGGTCCGCCCTCCAGGTCTATCATAAAGTGGAAAAAGTTGAACCACTTGTCGCCCTTGCGTCTGTCTATATAAATCTCGGCGAGCTTGTCGTACTGCTCCAAAATGCGTGGAAGGTGCTCCTCCTTGATAGCAAGGTCGGGGATATCCGTAACGACCGGCTCTAGCGATATTTGGTCAAAGCCCGCGTCATTGAGAGCCACCACGTCGTCCGCAAAATCAAGGTTGAGCGCGGTAAAAGTGCCTCTCACGTAGTAGGACTTGTCACCACGCACGCTTCTAAATTTTTGCGCATTTTTGAGGATAACGTCGTAGCACTCTTTGCCGTTGACTGCCTTACGCACGGCATTGTGCACGCAAGGTCTGCCGTCGATACTCAGTACGACGTTGCTCATCTCTTTGTTGAGCCAATCTATGGTCTTATCGTTTAGAAGCACGCAGTTGGTGGTCATGGTAAAGGAAAAGGTCTTACCGCTCTCCTGCTCTCTGCTTCTCGCGTAGTCCACTATGCCCTTGACCACGTCGAGGTTCATCAAAGGCTCGCCACCGAAGAAGTCAATCTCAAGGTTGCGTCTTTTGCCACTATGAGCTATGAGGAAGTCCACCGCCTTGCAACCTACTTCCAAAGACATATACGCCCTGTCCGTCGTGTGATAAGTGCCCTCGTCGGCAAAGCAATATCTACACCTTAGATTGCAGTCGTGACAAATATGCAAGCATAGGGCTTTGATTTCGCCCACGCGTTTTTGCGTTTGGGTAACGGTGCAAGGGCTATCGAGCACGCCTTGTTCGACGAGGACGTCGAGTTCCGCGTTGACCTCCCCTATAGTCGCACTATCTAGTTTGGCAAAATCGTCTTTTTCTTGGTCTGTCATATCTTCGCCGAAACGATTTTTGACAACTAAAAAAGCGACATAATCCACGTTATGTAGACTGCCACTTTCTTTGTCCCAAACAAAATAGTACGCCCTCTTGTGATAATTAAAACTAAAAGAATGCGTCATTTTGTACCTAATTGTCGCTTACAGCAAAGGTTTCTTTGGCGAATTTACTTTTTCTTCTCTGTTTTTGCAAGATTGGTTGCCTACGGTGCAAGAAGTTTTGCAAGCCGATTGACAGCTAGATTGACACTCACCGCAACCGATGTTGCCGGACTTTTTCATACCATTGTTTACGATAGAATTAATATGTTTCATAATGCCTCCGTCAAGGTTATTTATTTACTGATATTTTATATCATTTTATACGGTTTGGCAAGTACTTTTTTACAATAACTTATTTTAGCGGTTTTTGTCGCAATTTTTAGTGGTTTTTCTCAAACCGTGCTCGGCTTTTTGACGTTGACGACAACCACAGCGCTGATAATGCCGGCAATTATTCCGCATAAGAAATCGACAAGTTTTAGCGTATTTACACTTAGCGAGCCCGCAAGCAGTCCAAACACCAAAAAGGACGTCAAAACGTATATCACCCCGATAAGAAGTCCCTTGACTATGCCGTAGCGCGTGCTTTTGACACCCAAAAAACTGCCTACCGCCACGCTGATAATTCTCACGGCAATGTTCACCCCGTCGATTACCCCGTCCGACACGTTGACGAACTTGAGCACTATCGCAAACACCAGAGTAAGCAAAACCGATATAAGGACGGCAATCACACCGCCCAATACCACGTCCAAAATATCCCTTGCACTTAATTTTTTCATATACTCCCCCTGCCTCAATCTATGTCGAGGTGGGTGTAGATATGATATCTAATTTATACTACTTTGAATATAACTGCAAATAAGCGCTATAGTAGCTGCAATGCCAAATTACGTAAAACTAATCAATTGCCGTTTCGTTGCCAAAGCTACCAAAAACAAAAAACGGTGCAATCTCTTGCACCGCTATTTGTTATTTTGCCAATTAGATTTCGTCTTTAGTCTCGGTCTCTACGACTTCTGCGTCAACGACCTCGGTTTCTTCGGCTTGGGCCTTTTTCTTGTCGGCTTTCTTTGCCTTCTTCTCGGCAAGTTTTGCCTCTGCCTCAACCTCGTCCTCTGCAACGGCAACGTTTTCTTCAGGTTTTGCCTCTTCTACAACGCCCTCTGCCGAAGTGGTCATCGTGGTATAGATAGCCGACTTGTCGAGCACTACGGTAACCGAGCCGTCCTCGCTAGCGCTAAGGTCGAGCACGAAGCAGTTGCTTTGGTTGTCTATTGCTTTGATAACTCCCACGAAGCCACCAATGGTCTTAACCTTGGTGCCAACCTTGATAGAGTTCATCATTTCTTGAGCCTTCTTTTGTCTTTTCTTTTGAGGAATGATAGAAAGTAGCATCATACCAACCAACAAAACTGCCATTACGATAAGCATAGTTATAGAGCTGGTTTGGGAAGAAGCTGCCAAAATTATATTATTCATAACGTTCTCCTTTAATTTTCGTTTAGTTTATCTTAAACAATATCTGCAAAAAAATCAACACATATTGCGTATTTTCTAAAAATATTAACAAAAATATTACACAATCGGCGGACTTTTTGTCGCAAAGCGTTATTTTCTTGCTCCGCCCTTGCCCCACTTGTATCTAGCGGTAAACTCACGATAAAAGTCGCCAAACCTATCTTCCATAATGGCTTGTCTGATATCTTCCATAAGCCTTGTCAAAAATCTTATGTTGTGAATGGATAGCAACTTGCCGCCCAAAATCTCGTCCGACTTGATGAGGTGTCTGATATAGGCTCTAGAGAAGTTGCGACAACAATAGCAGTCGCACCCCTCTTCTACAGGCGCAAAGTCCTCGGCAAAGTTGGCGTTGCGAATAGTCAAATTGCCGTCGCGAGTAAAGGCTGTGCCGTTGCGCGCCATGCGGGTAGGCAAAACGCAGTCGAACATATCGATACCGCGCATAATGCCCTCGACTAGGCAGTCGGGACTACCCACGCCCATGAGATACCTAGGTTGGTCGTCGGGATAGTATGGTCTTAGCGTATCGAGCATCTCGTACATGACGGGCTTTGGCTCGCCCACCGACAGTCCGCCTATCGAAAAACCGCACTTGGCGTGCTCTAGCACCTTTTTGATAGACTCGATACGTAGGTCCTTGTACATATTGCCTTGCACTATCGGGAATAGCATTTGGTCCTCTCTTTGATGCGCCTTGACGCACCTATCTAGCCAAAGATTGGTCCTTTTAAGTGCGGTTTTGGCTGTGGCGTAGTCGCTATTGCCCTCGGTACATTCGTCAAAAGCCATTATGATATCCGCGCCGAGCTTGTTCTCAACCTCTATTGCCTTTTCGGGGCTCATAAAGTGCTTGGAGCCGTCTATATACGAGGCAAAAGTCACGCCCTCGTCGGTGATTTTTCGCATAGCCGATAGCGAAAAAACTTGAAAGCCTCCGCTGTCGGTGAGAATTGGTTTATGCCACTGCATAAACTCGTGTAGTCCGCCCGCTTTGGCAACGAGATCCTCGCCCGGTCTTAGGTACAAGTGATAGGTATTGGCAAGTATAATCGAAGCCTTGGCTTCTTCCAAATCTCTCGGAGTCAGAGCTTTGACGGTGGCGTTGGTGCCTACGGGCATAAATACCGGCGTGATGATTTCGCCGTGCGGAGTGGTAAGTTTGCCCACTCTTGCGCCCGATTGCTTGCATACTTTGATTACTTCGTATTTGAACATAAAATCCTTATGAGTATCGTTGATTTCTATTTTGCGTTGTTTGTGTATTTTGCGCTAACGGCAAGATTGTTGTATATAGTATTGCCTATATCAACAGCGTTGCGTCGCCAAAGGAGAAAAATCTATACTTTTCTTGCACGGCGATTTCGTACGTTCTTAGAGTTTCTTCTTTGCCGATAAAGGCGCTAACTAGCATTATGAGGGTTGACTCGGGTAGGTGGAAGTTGGTTATTAATCCCTTCACCGTCTTAAAGCGATAGGACGGATAGATAAAGATATCTGTGTTGCCGCTGCACGCTTTGACGTAGCCGTCTTCGTCCGCAACGCTCTCCACCACTCTCACGCTGGTAGTGCCCACGCATATTACGCGCCTACCTTCTCTCACCGCATTGTTGATGAGGTCGGCATTAGCTTGGTCTATCTCGTAATACTCGCTATGCATCTTGTGTTCCAAGATATTGTCTACCTTGACGGGACGGAAAGTGCCGAGCCCCACGTGGAGCAATACTTTGGCAAACTGTACGCCCTTGGCTTTGAGTTCATCTATTAGTCTACCCGTAAAGTGAAGTCCCGCAGTCGGCGCGGCAGCCGAGCCTTGAACCTTGCTGTATACGGTTTGGTAACGGTCTTTGTCCTCTAGCCTCTTAGTGATATAAGGTGGCAGAGGCATATTGCCTATCTTGTCGAGCACGTCCTCGAATACGCCTTGCCACTCGAATTTTATCCTTCTTATTCCTTCTTCACCATAGCCGACAACTTCGCCTTGTAGCTCGTCACCAAAGTCAAGACGTGTGCCGATTTTCAATTTTTTGGCAGGTCTGGTTATGCACTCCCAATCGGTGTAGTTGAGTCTTTTGAGTAGCAAAACCTCGCAATTCTTTTCTTTGCTTGCTCCCTCGCTTTTGCGGCTGGCAAAGAGCCTTGCGGGTATAACTTTGGTTTCGTTGACGACGAGCAAATCTCCCTCGTGCAGATAGTCTACGAGGTCGTAGAAGTGCCTATGCTCTATACTGCCGTCCTCTTTATGATAGACGAGCATACGAGAGCTATCTCTCGGCTCGACGGGGGTCTGCGCTATCAGCTCTTTGGGCAGGTCGTAAAAAAAGTCGTGAGTCGATAGATTAGTCATTGTTTACCTCGAAGAGTGACATTTGTCTTCCTTCGTCTTCCTTAGGCGGAATTAGACCGAGATGACGATAAGCGTCGGCTAGACAAATTCTACCCCTAGGCGTGCGAGCAACAAATGCAATCTGCATAAGATAAGGCTCGTATACGTCCTCTATCGTTCCGCTATCCTCGCCAATGGACGCCGACAAGGTGTCGAGTCCCACGGGTCCACCGCCAAACTTGTTGATGATAGTATCGAGTATCTTCCTATCCACGTTGTCAAGACCGAGTTTATCTATCTCCATCTTAGATAATGCGTAATCGGCGACCTTTTTGTCCACTACTCCGTCGCCCATAATCTCGGCAAAGTCACGCACACGCTTGAGTATGCGGTTGGCAATTCTCGGTGTTCCACGACTCCTGAGGGCGATTTCTCTTGCGCCGTCCTCGCTGATTTTGACTCCGAGCAGTTGAGCCGACCTCTTGACGATATCGGCTAGTTGGTCGGGGGTGTAGAGCTCCAACCTACAGTTGACGCCAAACCTATCTCTAAGCGGTGAGGTTATCATACCCGCCTTGGTGGTCGCGCCTATGAGTGTAAACTTGTTGAGTGATATTCTTATACTCTTGGCAGAAGGTCCTTTGCCCACAACGAAGTCGAGCGCAAAGTCTTCCATTGCCGAATACAATACTTCTTCGATATTGCGGTTGAGACGATGAATTTCGTCTATAAAGAGCACGTCGTTCTTCTCGAGATTGGTGAGTATTGCCGCCAAATCTCCCGCCTTTTCGATAGCGGGTCCGCTGGTTATTCTTATTTGACTGCCCATTTCGTTGGCGATAATGTGCGCAAGCGTAGTTTTACCGAGTCCCGGAGGTCCGTATAGCAATACGTGGTCGAGGGCTTCGCCTCTGGCAAGAGCGGCTTTGATATAAATCTCGAGATTTTCTTTGACCTTGTCTTGTCCCACGTAGTCTTGCATGGTCTTAGGTCTAAGGGTGTTTTCCGCTTCCTTTTCGCCAAGTCCCGCTAGTGAGGACATAAATCTTTGGGTATCGTCTTGTTCAAAATCCATATTACAAACTCCTAAATGCCAGCGCAATCACGCTCTCGAGGTCGTCGGCGTTGCCCCTTACCTTAGCCACGGCTTGCTCGGCTTGCGAGCGCGATATGCCGAAACTCATCAAGGCTTCTACCGCATCGCGAGTGATTTCGTCGCCACTCGTAGCGACAGGCGTTGCGTTGGCACCCAATATACTCTCCAAAGCACCATCGGCGTTGAGCTTGCCTTGCAACTCGAGCACTATCCTCTCGGCAGTCTTTTTACCTACGCCCTTACTGCTTGCTATAGCCTTGACGTCGGCATTGACGATAGAGGCAACGAGCTGTCCCAGTTCTTGCCCCGACAAGATTTGTATGGCAAGCTTTGGACCTACGCCCGACACGGTGAGTAGGTTCTCAAACATTGCCTTTTCTTCTCGGCTATAGAAGCCAAAGAGTCGCAATGCGTCCTCTTGCACTTGTAGATAGGTGTATACCGTCACTTGTTGACCGATATTGCCTAGTTTGATTAGAGTTGAGGTCGACACCGCAATGTCGTAACCCACTCCGCCACACTCAACGACGAGCCTACCCTCGCCGCAATATATCACTTTTCCGCTGATAGAATAATACATAACTCAATCATAATTTATTTATATAAAAAAGTCAAGTCTATGAGATAGGCTTGACGTAAGTTTGAGATTGGCATCCTCACTTATTTTAGTTGCAACAACAAAAACTTGTGACGATAAAGAAATAAACCGCAAAGAAAAACTTTCCCACTTGCGAGAGAGTTTGTACCAATATAATCTAGGCATATAACGTTCCGCATCACGCCATAGGTGCGAGTTAGGCGCGAAGACTGCGGCTTTTGTGTGGGGAGCGTACTTTGTACAACCCCGCAAGTTCGACACAGCATTGCGATTCATATCCGCTAAATTTCAATCAAGTCTCATTTGACGGTGTAGATGCGAATTTATCCTTTTCCCCTTTGACTGCGTAGATGCGAGCAAGACAAGGAGAGTGAGGACGGCGTGAGGGAGCATACTAATGCGTATGTGACCGAACGCACCCACAAACTCGACACAGTATTGCGAAGTATATACACAGTCAAATAGAGAATAAGCCTCCAAGCCTATTAGTCTGCGCGTGCGTCAACGCAATCGCCAACGCATCTGCCGCATCATCGGGCTTAGGTATTGCTTTGAGTCCCAAAAGGCGGGTTATCATAAACTGAATTTGCTTTTTGTCGGCTTTGCCGTAGCCCGTGAGTGACTGCTTGATTTGGTTAGGGGTATATTCGAACATAGGAAGTCCGCTTTGCTTGCACGCTAATAGAATAACGCCTCTCGCCTCGGCTACCGTGATACCCGTGGTGATATTTTTGGTAAAAAATAGTTCTTCTATCGCCACTTGGTCGGGCTTGAAGGTTTCTATCAACTCGCCCATACCCTTGTAGATAAGCTCCAATCTTTCGGGCAAGGATAGCTCTTTGGGAGTATTGATGACGCCACAGTCAACGGGACGATAGGCGCCCTTTTCGCTATCTATCACTCCGTAGCCCACTATGGCAAGTCCGGGGTCGATACCTAATATCCTCATTGTCTGACTTGTCCTTGTCCTTTGATGATATACTTCTCGCTAGTGAGTTGCTCGAGTCCCAAAGGTCCTCTTGCGTGTAATTTTTGAGTAGAAATGCCTATCTCCGCGCCGAAGCCGAACTCAAAGCCGTCGGTAAAGCGAGTCGAAGCGTTGACGTACACGCAACCGCTGTCCACTTTCTTGGTAAACTTGTCGATATTAGCCTTATCAAAGGACATAATGCCGTCACTGTGCTTGGTGTTGTTGGCGTTGATGATTGCGATAGCCTCGTCCACGTTCTCCACTACTCTCACCGTCAATTCGTAGTCAAGATGCTCCTTCTTGTAGTCGTCCTCGGTGGCGGGGATTATGCCCTCGCCGTAGCGCATCGTGATAGGACAACCCACAATCTTGCAACCGCCCTTTTGCAACGCCTCAATCATAGACGGCAAAAACTTGTCTGCTATACTCTTATGCACCAACAGTTGCTCCAAAGCGTTGCACACCGAAGGTCTTTGCATTTTGGCGTTGTATACCACCTTTTTGCTCATCTCTAGGTCGGCGCTCTCGTCCACGAAGATATGGCAGTTGCCTCCGGCGGATGCGATAACGGGGATAGAAGAATTGGCAAGCACGAACTTCTTGAGTCCGTCTCCGCCTCTAGGAATGATTACGTCCACGCTGTCGGCTTGCTCGAGAAGCTCTTGCGTGCCTTGTCTGGTCACGTCGTCGATAAAGCCGACTATATTAGGATTGAAACCACACTGAGCTATGCTATCGGACACGATTTTGTATAGTGTGCGGTTGCTGTTGACGGCTTCCTTTCCGCCACGCAAAACCACGCAGTTGCCCGACTTGATACACAAACCCGCCACGTCTATAGTCACGTTGGGGCGAGCCTCGTATATTACGCCCACTACGCCGAGCGGTGCTCTAACCTTGTCGATGACAAGTCCGTTAGGACGCTGGGAGGTAGCCACTACCGCGCCCACGGGGTCAGGTAGAGCCACTATTTGTCTTATACCCTCCGCCATAGCCTCGATGCGCGCGTCGTTGAGCCTAAGTCTGTCTTGCATAGCCTTGCCGAGATAATCGGCGCTATCTACGTCGGTGGCGTTGGCTGCGAGAATATCATCCTTATGCGCTACGATATTGTCCGCTATGGTTGTAAGTATTGAGTTTTTGACTGCCGTATCGGCTGCCGCCAAGTCGTAGCTGGCAAGTCTAGCCGAGAGGCAAATATCCTTTACAGACATTATTCTTCTTCGTCCTCTTCGTCCAATTCTGCGTTGTGATATACGTTTTGCACGTCGTCGTTGTCCTCGAGCATATCGAGAAGCTTGCGTACTTTGACTTGAGTTTCCTCATCAGGCGTAACGGTGTTGGATGGTATCATATCCACGTCGGCGGACAAAATGCTGAGATTTCCGTCCTTTTCGATGGCCTCTCTCACTTGTCCGAGCGTGGTATAGTCGGTATAAATCTCCACTACGTCCTCGTCTACCGTCACGTCGTCTGCGCCGCAGTCAAGGGCAAGCATCATAATCTCGTCCTCGTCTAGACCAGCTTTGTCTACCACGATTACGCCCTTTTTGTCAAACATATAGGACACGCAACCCGTAGTACCCATAGAACCGCCACACTTGTCAAATACGTGTCTTACGTCGCACGCGGTACGATTTTTGTTGTCGGTAAGCGTCTCGACGATGACGGCAACGCCGCCTGCAGCGTAGCCTTCGTAGATATTTTCTTCGTAATTGATTGCGCCTAACTCACCGCTTGCCTTTTTGATACCTCTGACGATATTTTCATTAGGCATATTGTTGGCTTTGGCTTTGGCAATGACGTCTCTAAGTCTTGCGTTGCTATTAGGGTCTGGTCCGCCCGCCTTGACTGCAACGGCAAGCTCTCTACCTATCTTGGTAAAGATACTCGCACGCTTGGCGTCCGACTTACCCTTCTTGTTTTTGATATTAGCCCACTTGCTATGTCCTGACATAAAATCCTCCTACGTCAATGTAAATTTCTCTAAAAATATAATATTATATAGTCGTACAAAAATCAAGTTTTTTGTAGACTTGCTTTCTACTTTCAATGCTTGCAATACTACGATTGTATTTTTATTTTCTATTATGCTTGCAATTTTATATTTGCAATTTTCGCCGTATATCTACAACGCATGCTCTCGTTTAGCGATTGAACACCAGTTCAAATAACCCTACCGATAGACTTACGCCCGCATTGAGCGATTCCATATCCCCTTTCATTGGCAAGGATATTATTTGGTCGGCTCTATCCCTCAAAGTCTCGCTTATTCCGTGCGCCTCGTTGCCTACGACCAAAGCCCACGGCTTAGCCTTATCGATTGACACGTCGAATATGCTCTTGCCGTTCATATCCAACACCAGCACTTGTTTGCCCACCAACAATTCGTCCACTCGCTCTCTCGTACAAGGTACGATATTGCACTTGAGCACGCCGCCCATTGACGACCTGACGACCTTGCCCGACAAGTGGTCGGCACAATCTATTGCAACCACGTCCTCGATACCGCATGCCACACAGCTTCTAATTATCGTGCCCATATTGCCGGGGTCTGCCACGCCGTCCATAACCACGATATTACCACCGCCTATTGGGCTTGGCGTAGGTGCTTTGACTACGGCTAAAATTCCGCAAGGGGTCACCGTCTCCGACAAAGTAGCCATAACTTTGTCACCGACAAGCAATACTTGGCAGTCGTATTTGGCTATAATTTCGCTAAATTGTTCGCTCTTGCTTTGCTCTACGACGAGGTATTTTACCTCTGCGCTACTAGGCAAATCCTTGACGATATTGCTCCCTTCCACGACAAATAAACCCGATACGTATCGAGTTTTTTTGTCTTTTAGGCTCTTGATAGCCTTGATAGTCGGGTTGGTTGTCGAAGTGATGATATCCATATAATCGCTAAATAAACTTTTACTCAAAACGTTGAAGATGCGAGTATATTCGACTTAAGCAAAACGTTGAAGACACGACGTATATTCGACGTTTTGAAATGGGCAACCTATTCGGTTGCCCATCAATACTCAAATAAACTTACGCCTTAGCCTTTTCGCAAAGTGCGGTAAATGCTTGAGGGTCGTTGACTGCGATATCAGCCAAAACCTTACGGTTGAGGTTGACGCCAGCCTTCTTGAGTCCGTTCATAAATCTGCTGTAGCTGAGTCCGTTCATTCTTGCGGCTGCATTGATACGAGCAATCCACAATTGTCTGAAGTTGCGTTTCTTTTGCTTTCTTCCTACGAAAGCGTAGTTGCCGGATTTCATTACGGCTTGACGAGCCACACGATACAGCTTGGACTTTGCGCCAAAATAACCTTTGGCTTGCTTCATAATCTTTCTTCTTTTCTTTATAGCGTTGACGCCTCTTTTAATTCTCATATTCTAGTCCTCCACTGTTAAATCAAACTCTTGATGGTCTTTTCTTGTGTCACAGACACGTAAGCGGTCTTTCTAAGACCACGTTTTCTCTTAGACGATTTTTTGCTAAGAATATGTCTTCTGTTCATCTTAGCTCTTTTAATTTTGCCGTTTCCTGTCAACTTAAAGCGCTTACCTGCGCCACTATGTGTTTTTTGTTTTGGCATAGTTCGTTATCCTCCATAGGTATATTTATAATTATTTTTTTACGATTGGGTTGAGTATCATAGCTACGGTGCGACCTTCGAGCACAGGTCTTTTTTCCATAGTAGATACGTCTTTGAGAAGGTCGAAAAAGTCGTCCATAACTCCTACCGCTATCTCAGGACGGGTGATAAGTCTGCCCTTGAGTCTTATCGACGCCCTTACTCTGTCGCCACTTTCCAAAAATTTGCGTGCGCTCTTGGCTTTGGTGTTGAGGTCGCCCACGTCGATAGACGCCGACAGCCACACTTCTTTCATCTCAACGATTTTTTCTTTTTGGGTCTTGCGATTTTCTTTCTCTCGCTTGGTAGTTTCGTATTTGTATTTGCCGTAGTCCATCAGTTTGCATACGGGCGGTTTGGCTGTCGGTGATATCAATACCAAATCGAGATTTTGCTCGTCCGCGATATTGTTGGCTTCAAAACTCGACATAATGCCGATTTGTTCTCCGTCAGCACCGAGAAGTCTGACTTCCTTTTCTCTGATTTGATTGTTAATCAATAATTCTTTGATAAGAATTTCCTCCCTGCCCTTTGGCAATAAAATACGGGTGACAAAAACAATCTGTCACCCGAAAAATACCCTCGAATTATTAACCACAGCTGACCTATGTCGCCGGGTGAGTACCAGACTGCTTTGTTTTCCTCGTATATCTTACCAAAGCCCAAGCAATCTGTCAACTATTTTTTATAGGTATTTTAGTCCAATCTTTTGTCAGCTACTTCTTTGATAACTCTCGCGGCAAAATCCTCGAGTTTCATCTTGCCTAGGTCGCCCTCGCCTCTTCTTCTCACGGCTACCACGCCCTCTTCGGCTTCTTTGTCGCCGATGATGAGCATATAAGGTATCTTCTCCATTTGAGCCGCCCTAATCTTGTAGCCCACCGTTTCGCTTCTAGCGTCGACTTCCGTCCTTATACCCATTGCTCTGAGCTGATTAGCGATATTCTCGGACAACTCTTTGGTACGGTCGGTAAGGCAAAGCACCTTGACTTGCGTAGGAGCTACCCACAATGGGAATGCACCCGCATACTTCTCTATGAGCAGTGCGATAGTTCTCTCGTAACAGCCTATCGAAGTACGGTGAATGATATAAGGTCTTTGCTTTTCGCCGTTTTCGTCAATGTAAGACATATCGAAGTTTTCGGCAAGGAACATATCCACTTGCACGGTGATGATAGTATCCTCTTTGCCGTGTACGTTTTTGATTTGGATATCTAGCTTTGGACCGTAGAAAGCCGCCTCGCCGATAGCCTCGGTGTACTTGATACCTATATGGTCGAGAATTTGGCGCATAGTGTTCTCCGCCTCTTCCCACTTCTCGGGGTCGTTGATATACTTGTCGGTATCGTTAGGGTCCCATCTACTAAATCTGTACGTTACGTCCTCTTTGAGTCCCGTGCAAGCTAGCATATAGTTGATAAGGTCGATTACGCCCTTAAATTCTTGTTCGAGTTGCGACGGTGTGCAGATGAGGTGTCCTTCGCTTATCGTAAACTGTCTTACTCTAATAAGACCGTGCATCTCTCCGCTGGCTTCGTTACGGAAGAGCGTGGAAGTTTCGCCGTATCTAATAGGCAAATCTCTATACGACTTGAGTCCGTTGTTGTAGATGGTATATTGGAAAGGACAAGTCATAGGTCTAAGCGCAAATACTTCGTCGTCCTTCTTCTCGTCTCCGATGACGAACATACCGTCTAGATAGTGGTCCCAGTGTCCCGAAATCTTGTAGAGGTTGGACTTAGCCATAAAAGGCGTCTTGGTGCGCACGTATCCTCTGCGCTCCTCTTCGTCCTCAACGAAACGAACAAGGGTTTGCATAAGCTTTGCGCCCTTAGGCATCAACAAAGGCAAGCCTTGACCTATGTTTTCGTCGGTCATAAAAATGCCCATCTCTCTACCGAGCTTGTTGTGGTCACGCTTCTTGGCCTCTTCTAGAGCGGTGAGATAGTCGTTCAAATCGCTCTTTTTGTCAAAGCAAGTGCCGTATACGCGCGAGAGCATCTTGTTGTGCTCGTTGCCACGCCAATATGCGCCCGTGAGCGAGGTGAGCTTGAATGCTTTGATATAGCCCGTGCTAGGAAGGTGAGGTCCCGCGCACAAGTCCACGAAGTCGCCTTGCTTGTAGAAAGATATAACGGCGTCCTTAGGCAAGTCGTTGATGAGCTCTACCTTATAGTCCTCGCCGTACTCTTTCATGAGCTTGATAGCCTCGGCTCTAGGAAGTTCGAAACGCTCGAGCGGATAGTTGGCTTTGATAATCTTCTTCATCTCGTCCTCTACCTTGACCAGTTCTTCCATAGTGATAGCCGTCTTGAAGTCGAAGTCGTAATAGAAGCCGTTGTCAATGGCAGGACCGATAGCCAATTTGACGGTCGGATAGATGCTCTTCATAGCTTGCGCTAGCACGTGCGAACAAGTGTGTCTGTAGATTTTGCGACCCTCTTCGTCCTTGAATGTGAGGAGTTCGAGCGTGCAGTCCTTGTCTACTACCGCGTTCATTTCTACGACTTTGCCGTCGATTTTTGCGCCAAGAGCAACTCGTGCCAAACCCTCGGATATATCCAAAGCAATATCCATCACCTTGATACCGTCGGGGTACTGTTTTTTGCTACCGTCTTTGAGTGTGATAATCATATTTTTCTCCTTTTCGTCAATAAAAAAGTCCTTATACTCCGTAGAATATAAGGACGACAATTATCGCGGTTCCACCTTATTTGCAACCTAAGTTGCCACTTAATTAGCGTTGATTCGCCCAACGTAGCGTGCCTACAAAAGGTGGTATAAGTATTGGCGTTGTGCGTCATCTCAGCTCCCGACGCTCTCTGTATCAACGTAGACAACCTTACTTGTCCTTTTGCCTGACCTAAGTCACAGCAATTTCGTAACGATATTATATTACAAGCATTTTGCTTTGTCAACGGTTTTTACAAAAACTTAACCTTGACTATATCTACCAATTTTTCCACGAGCGACGTGCTAACTTGACTGCGTTCGACCGACACTTGCTCCACCCTGTTGTATATCAAAGTCGCCACCATATCGTCTATAGGGTCGTCGAAAATTTGCACCCCGTCTATACTTAGTCCGCTCGCCCCGTCGATTAGTCGCAAGCTAGGCTGAGTGGCTACGACGGCGCTTTTGCACCTAATCCTATTGCCCTTGCCAAGGTAAGCGACTATCTGGTAGATATCCTTCTTTTTGGGATTGTAGGACAGCAACTCAATGCTCATCATTCCCAGCTCCGACCAATCGAATTGTAGCCCTTCCATTCGAAAATCGAATATTCCGTCAAGATTATACACGCTACTGCCACGCAAAATTTCCGCTACCTTTTTGCGTTCGTATTCTCTATTATAGAAGACGAGCGCGCTCACCAAAGCCTTGTCTTGTGGCAAGTCTTGCTCGAAGTCGCACTCGCTGACGATATATTGATATTTATAATTGTTGAGCAAAACGCCTATTAGTATCTCTTCCACGCGCTCTTTGACGATAGGCGACTTGTCGTCGTCGCATGCTAGCGCAAAAATGCAATAGCCGATGCTTTCTGCCCTAGCGTACGCAAGATTGGATAACCTTGCAAATTTACTCTCCAATAAGTCTGCTATTTTGTCTTTGTTGCGGGATAGATAAACTTTGCTTTGCCACATATAGATATTGTATGCAAGGCGGTGGCAATAATTCAGTCATAGAGGCGATATATTGGTGCTTAGCACTATAATTGTCGTTTTGACTGCAAAAGCCTGTTTGAATAAGGACTAAGCCCTCTCTTGCTTACTTTTACCTATTTCCCTTACGTCCCATTCAAGCAAAAAGCTGCAAAATTTATTTTCTTTATACTTGTCCAAAAGCCTAAAAATCAACAACGTTACGGCGTAAGCAATCACACCCGATAGCGTGCCGACTATTATGCCCGCCAAAGCGTCGCTGGCGTAATGCGCAATGAGATATACCCTCGCAATAGCCATTATTATCACGCCGATATAACCCACCCAGCTCCACTTTTTGTTGCAACACAGCAGCATAGCCATTGCCCATGCAGCCACTGCAGTCACGTGTCCCGACGGGAAAGAAAAGCCGTCTTCGGCAGGGCTTCCCACCGCTTGCCAAAAAGCCGTGTAGGTCGGGTCGGTCATAGGGCGAGGGCGAGCTATTACGTCTTTGAGAATGACGCTGGTTATAAGCGCACCGCACGCCACCGCGCCGAATAAGCATATGCCAAACTTGCGCGTAGGCTTAAAGAGCATTATCACTATAGACGCCACGAAAAATATTATTCCCTTTTCGCCCAACAGGGTAACTAATTTAAAGAAAGGCGAAAAGAACCCTCCCGCCGACTCGGCAAGCGAGTGCATTGCGCCGAAAATCGCGCCGTCGTAGTTTGCAAAAAAACTGTTTAGCCATTCAGCCATAATTTTTCCTCGGTAATCAGTCGTTAGATTTTGGTTGATTGAGCACCACTTGTGGGAACGGAATATTGATGCCGTTGTCGTCGAATAGGATTTTGATTTCTCTATTCATATCGCGTTGCACTTGGAAGACGTCCTCTTCCTTACACTTGGCAATAAGCAAAAGATTGACGCTCGACTCGCCCAGCGCGCTGACACCTTTGTAGAAAGGTCCCTCGACGATAGCGGGGATATTGTTTTTGATTGTATCGAGGTTGTTTTTGATGACCTCTTCCACCTTAGGTATCGAAGCGCCGTACTCTATGCCCACCTCGCATTTTGCCACGGATATCTCTTGAGTTTGGTTGATAATAGAAGTGATTTGGCTATTGTTGACGATATTGACGTTGCCGCCCGCGTCAACAATTTTGGTAGTGCGAATGCCCACCTCTTGCACGGTTCCGCGCCAGCCGTTGACCACCACAATGTCGCCTACTTCGAATTCGCCCTCAAATACTATAAACATGCCCGCCACTATATCGGATACGAGGCTCTGTGCGCCAAGACCTATGACGAGGGTCAATATTCCCGCACCTGCAAGTAGCGTGCCCGTATTTACGCCCCACGCCCCAAGCACGAGCATTAGCGTCACGAGTGCCACCAACCATTTGAGGAAGTTGACTAACAGCTTGTGTATCGTGATAGCCCTCTTGGTGTCGGCAAAGCTCTTGCGCATTATATATTTGATTAGCCAATATACTACGAAAGCAAAAGCAATAATTTGCACGCTCTTAATCATAGACGGTATCTTGTTGAACAAGGTATTGACGAAGTCGTTGCCCGTGATTGCTTGATTGAAAATCGAATTTTCGCCGTAAAGCTGGTTGGCGAATACGCCCGTCAGCACGGTGAGTGCCAAAGCAAGCACCAATACTATGATTTGAAGGGTTCTTTTGGTTAGTTTTTTCATAGGTTTTTTTATTTTGCTCATATTTATCCTTACTCTCGTTTGGTTTTGATTTTTTGTTTAGTCAATAGTTTTTGCGAATTGCCGTCTTTCATATAAACGGCAACGGTATATTCCATTCCTTCTTTGAGGTTGGCGAAGCTTCCGCTGCTCTCTCCTACCTCTATCTCGATTTTGCGGTGAGTAAAGTCGTTGTATGCCTCTACCGTCAAGTCGCCTGTTTCACCCTCAACGTTGACTACCCACTCGATTTGGTTGCTGGAAGAAGTCAGCGAAGTGATATACGCGTCCACTTCGGCGTCGGTAGTCGTAGCAACGCCACCGCCTATTAGCAGTGCCGATATTGCCAGCAAAGTGCTGGTTGCTATCGTACCGCTCTTCTTTATCGCCCTAAATTTGTCGTTGTCGTTAAATTCGACGGGCGCAGGAGTCGTAGGCGGTGCGAGGTATTCTTCTTTTGGCATTTCATCGTTTTTGTATTGCATACTCTTACCATTTGTTATTATATCACACAACTATTTTTTTACAAACGTTTTTATCTAGTCATTACTTTACGCCAACAAAAAGGACGGACACCCGTCCGCCCGTTTTGAATTTAATACTTTTACTCGGTCAATGCCGCTTTTCTTTCTTGTTGCTTGGCTTGTAGATACGCAATCGCCTCGTCTTTAGCCTCTTCAATCTTTGCGTTGAAGTCGGCTTGAGCTCTATCTATTCTATCCGCAAAATCTGCTTGAGCGTTGGCAATATCGGCTTTTTCTTTATCGGTCAGATTACCCTCCATCGTCGCAATAGTTTGTTCTTTGGTCTCGATAATTTTGGCAAGCAAAGCCTTATAACTATCTACGTCGGTCAATTTTGTTAGGTCAAAACCTTCCAATCTACTTGCGTATACTTGTACGATATTTTTGAGTTTGCCATAAGCCGAGGCTTTGTTATCCATCAAATCTTGCTTGGCTTGTTCTTCCGCGGCACTCAAATCTTCTTTGATTTGGTCGAGTTTGGTAAGCACTGCTTGCTTGGTGTCTTCAGATGCGTTTTTAATAAGTTTATCGCAGTATGCATCGATACTCTCTACCGTTACTTTGCCTTCTTGATTTTGCAGTTGTGACAATTCTACTCCCAAAGTATCGGCAATATGAGGGGCAACAGTTGCGTTGATTTCCAATTCGCCTATCTTTTCCGCTGCCCATATCATGCTTTCGAGTGGGTATTGAACTGTTATACAACTCGACAATTTACCGACCAACAACGCGCTATTGGCAATTGCCTCAAGATTATTTCCTTCGTCTCTGGTTGCCATAAACGTGCTGTACTTAAGCATAAAAATATCGTATTTTGCGTTATCTCTTGCAAGGTTAAATGCAACGCTCGCCAAGTCGTACACCGCTTGATAAGCAGCCGTCGCATAGACGGATATCCTGTCCTCGCCACTCTCGCAAATCTCAATCAATTCGCCGTTGTCCATAGCCACGGCGGTCTCCAAGTCCAAAGAAGCGTCGTAAGCGCACGCATTGAGAGCCAAAGCAAATTTAGAAGCCCTCACGTTAGCCAACTCGGGATTATTTTGCTTCCACTCTTCCCACTTTCTCTCTACCGAAAAAGGCACGTCGGTGCTAACGCTGATATTTACGCTACTTCTTACGTTGCCGATTGCGCTTGTGATGCTAGTCTTAATACTATCCTCTAAAGTCGTCGTTTCGCCCGCAACGCTCATGGAAATTCCGCTGTTACCCTCGGTGATATAGCCGTACTCGATAGCTAGTTCTACTATCTTGGCTGTTGCCGTCTCTACGCTTGCGTTGACGATACCTTCTTCTCCGCACAGCATAATTTGCGCGTCCTCGTTCTTAGCCGCAATGCTAACGACCTTGTCGTTGCTGTCCACCACCATCTCTATAGAAGGATTGATATTCAGCGATACCAACGCCTTGTCTGGCTCTTTTGGCGGTGTATTATCCTTGTTGCAACCAACGAAAGCTACCGTTGAGCATATAGTCATAATAGCAACGACCAATGCCAAAAATCTAAATCTTTTCATTTTGACCTCCTTTTTGCCAATAATTATATTCAATAATAATGTAGCACCAAAACCAAATATTGTAAATTGAATATGCAAAAAATTTCAAATTTTGTTCAAATTTTACATATCTACAAACCCAAACCCTACGCCTTTTGCAATTATCGTTATTATAATCGATATTATGCTCGAATTTCACGATATATTATATGCAAGCGAAAGCGATACGCGGGTATATCGATTGGCAAACAAACCACAAAAAAAGAGCAGTCTTGCAACTGCTCTTTTGTTGTTGATTTTCGTTTACGGAGTAACCAAGAAACCTTGTGCGTCTACGTCATAGCCCGTCACGTCGGCGTCTGCCGCAAGTCCGTTGACGTTGCGCAACCATTTTTCAAACAAATCTTGATATTGTGCTTGTTTGGTAGCGTCGCCCTTATCGGTATAGTAAGCAATCAATTCTTTGTATATATTACCGTTGTTGAAGTAAGCGGTAACGACAGGATTGCCCAAAGAATCGTGGTCAAGCAAATTACCTTGCTCATATCTGCTTGCGAGATTGCTATCCGAAGTGATTGCGGCGTTGGTTCTTGCCATAATAAACTTGACGTCAACGTCGGTGTCGTATCCCGTATAGGTCGAGGATGGAAGACCGCAAATAGAGATATCCGCTCCAAGATATGCGAGGTTTTCCGCCGCCGTACCAAAAGGAACGAGTCCTATTTTCTTACCTACACTGTCTACTCTATGGAAGTCAAGCAATAGCGAATCGTAGAGTCTATCGTAACGATAAGTTTGTCCTGCGCCGTACGTTACGTCGTAGTGTGCCGACCAAGTACCATACTCGCCCAATACTTCTCTCGGATGTCCTTTGAGAATGATATCAAATTCGCTACCATATCTAAGATAGGTAAACTTCAAAGTAAACATATAATTGATATAATAGTTGAAGGCGTTGACCTTGATTGCATTCAATATCTCTTCACTCGGAACGCTATTCTCTTCGTACAAACTTGGATTGTAGAAGGTATTGATAAACAAGTTGTAGTCGTCTTCGGTGCCAAACAACAAATCGCTCTTGTACATATCGTTGAGTTCGGCATAGGTCGCAGGGATTTGACTTGCGGAAGTAACCGCCGTAAAGCCGTAATCTCCGTTAGCCGCAAAGTTAGGATAACTCTTTACTCTACTGCTGATGAATACCAATTTCTTAGCAGGTGCAGGCGTACTATCTGCAAAAGTAGTTCTCATCAAAGTATTGTAGGTGTCGTTGTAGTAGTTGCCGTACATAAGTCTAAGATAACTCTCTTTCTTTTCTGCGCTAAACGATCCCACCTTGCTTGAGATGCTTGCAAAATCAAAATTGATATTGACCTCTACTTCATCGTCGTAGCCCGCAACACCGCAAACCGAAAGCATTTTGGTCTTGTTAGAAGCGTCGCCGAGTGCCTCGAGCATAGTCTTAATTGCGTTGCTATCTTGCATAAGATAGGTTACGTTGTCCAAAGTTGCCGCCGCAAAAGCCCAGTCGTAGTGCGTCCAAGAATTTACCTCGGCAGCAGGTGTGTCGGTCTTATTCATATAAGTATCGTACATCTCTTTTACGACTTCGACGTTGGCCAACAAAGTATCGTAAGGCTCGTCGGTTTGTTCGTCTACGGTCATAGACGCGTTGGCGTAGTTAGCTCTAAAACCGTTGTATGCACCCGTTCCGTCTTCGCAAAGATAGAGGTTGAATTGATCGTCGGTCAGTTGACTGTTGCCCGCAACGGCAAAACCTAACACTGCGTGATAGTCGCATACGTAAATATTAAACTTCTCGTTGCCAAAAACGTTGAGTTCTTTGATTTTGTTGACAACCAAGTCCATTTGAGCTTGTCCAAAGCCGGAACTAGAGTTGTTGTTGGCATCGAAACCGATGTTGTTGAAGTTGTCTATTTGCTCGATACCGTAATAGGTCTTACCTCTTTCGATGTACGCATAGGTTGGGAAACCGTTGGCCATACTTTCCAACGCCGCCAATACCGGAGGTATGGTTGCAGTAGTAAATACGATATTGTATTCCGTCGTATAAGACGCGGCGATTTCTCCGCTTGCCATAGCGTCAATCCACTCTTTTTCCGTACCGCTATATGCAGGATGGTATTTTTTGTAGATTTCGTAAGCCGACAAGCCGTTTTCACCGTTGGTACCGTTAGTACCGTTGATACCGTTAGTACCGTTGGTACCGTTGGCACCTTGTTCGCCTTGCTCGCCCTTTTCACCTTGGATACCTTGTCCGCCGGCATCTCCCGTGATAACTCCAAGCCAATCTTCATAAGACAAAGGTGTGTTGCCTTTGGATTGAGTGTAAGTCACGTAGGATTCGTAGGCTTTAGTCAAACCGCCGTCTTCCCCATCGCCGTTGCACGCGCTCAAAGATACGCAAGCCACTACGCAAAGTACGATGCAAAGCAACGCAACGATCAATTTTTTCTTCATAACGTTCTCCTTTGAATTTTGGTTTTCACCAATTTATCTAATGTTTACATTATATAATGATAACGTCTACAAGTCAATCGTTTAACAAAATTATAATCTTATGTAAAGACGTAAAGGTTCCGAGGAAGAATACTGATGAAATTGATAATAATCGAAATGCTAAAAGAAAAAGGGAAAACCAAATACTGTCTTTACAATCAAATTGGACTTAGTTATCAAAATTTTAATAAAATCGTCAACAACCAAACGATAAGTATCAAGTTTGAAAACCTAAATGCATTGTACGATATCCTCGAACGTACTACCATCGATTTGTTTTACGAATATTACGACGAAAAGAAACAAGTGTAGCTATCCCGACAATCGAAGTTTTTCTCTCTGGCAAATCTACTATGCCTCATAATATAAGCATAAAAATCCAATATAGTTTTCGTCCATCTTATTTTCCTCCGTTACGCTCGGCGACGCTATTTATTCTTAGTCAAAGAAAAAGATTGAAAATATTGTCGCTATTGAGTTGACAAAGGCACGAGTTTGGTTTATTATACTATTGCTAAATAAATGCGGACATGGCGGAATTGGCAGACGCGTACGTTTGAGGGGCGTATGGGAGACCGTCCGGGTTCAAGTCCCGGTGCCCGCACCACAAAAAAAGAGAGCAATATGATTGCTCTCTTTTTTTGTGATACGGACACACACAGAGTTGAACCTAACGAGCATAGCGAGTGTGGTTCAACAAATGCAAGTAACCAACAATCAAACGAGGGATAATCTCACTATGCATTTGTTTTTTTGCCGCAGGCAAAAGCCCCCGTGTGCCCGCTAGCCTTATATTATGCAAACATTGCTCCTATTTTTTGTAGTATAGGCACACGTAGAGTTGAGCTTAACGAGTATAGCGAGTGTGGCTTGGCAAATGCACACAATCTATCAAAATAGTATAATCGATATATTTGTATATCGAAACTCTCATCAACGATTGTTTCTTCTGCCGAACAAGGTCAACACGTACACGAAGAAACGCAAGAAATACAAAAGCGAAACCAATGAGGAAGCAAGATAAGTCATAGCCGCCGCATTGAGTACCTTACTTGCTCCTTGCACTTCATCTTCGTTCAATATTCCTTCTTCGACTAGAATTTTCTTAGCTCTTCTACTTGCGTTGAATTCTACAGGCAAAGTAACCAAGGTAAACAAAAACGACCCGCCGTAGAGAATGACGCCCACCATTGCTATATAGAAACCTATGCCAGCCGTTGTAGAAGAAATAATCAAGTCGATAATCAAGCCGATAAGCACGAGCGGAAGCGACAATCGGGTTCCAAAATTGACTACGGGCACGAGAGCCGTTCTAATTTTGTAGAAAACGTAACCTTTGCGCTCTTGAAGCACGTGTCCCATTTCGTGTGCAGCAACGGCTACCGCCGCAACGGAATTGCTACCGTAAGTGCTATCGGACAGATTAATCGTTCTTGCCTTAGGGTTGAAGTTGTCGGACAATTTTCCGCTAATTTTCCCTATAGAAATATCGAATATGTCGTTGCTTTTCATCAAGCGCACGACGGTATCGTAGCCCGTCATATTGGACGATGACGCTACTTCGTCGTATTTGGCAAAAGTCTTGTTTACCCTACTACTAGCAACGAAGCTAATTAGAATACATATCGCCAACGCTCCCAAAAACCAAAAATAATCTTGCAAATACATATCAATTCTCCTTTTCAAAAGCAATTTACCAACTAAAACAACCCAAGAGGTTTCATTTATATTTTGACTCGATTTATAGGTTTCATAATAGATTGTCAATTAAGTATAATATTATTTGCAACAAAGCTCAATATCTCTATCGTCAACTTTACGCAAATTTTGCTTTTATACGACGTCGCTTTATTTACTATTATTTCTATCTTTTTTGTTTCTCAGTCTTACGCTACTACCCAAAGAATCGCTGACGTCGCTTATCGCAACGAATGCTCGCGTGTCGATTGCTCCCACGATTGCCTTGAGCTTGCCCACTTCAAATCTATTGACCACGCAGTAAATAACCATTTTGTCGGTTTGAGAATAGTGTCCTTTGGCTTTCATCACCGTTATACCTCGTCTAAATTCTTTGGACAAGGCGTCTGCAAGTTCTTCGCATTTGTCGGTGATTATAAATGCCGATTTTGCTCTATCCAAGCCGTCGACTACGAAGTCTACCGCTTTCAAGCCCACGGCGTACGACACGATAGAATAAAGCGACAGCACCCAATTATGCATCAACGCTCCTGCAACGATATAGACTATGGCGTTGTAAATCATTACGAAAGTACCCACCGTCAAACCGATTTTTTTGGCAAAAACCACCGCCGCAACCTCTATTCCGTCAATAGCTCCTCCGCTACGGATAGTCAGTCCGCTACCTATGCCCGACACGATACCGCCAAACACGGCGCACAAAATCATCTCTCGTCCCACCAAAGGCGAGCCCCCCTCGAAGTTGATGCCGAACACGTATTGATATAGATAAGAAAACAAGGAATACACGCCTATTGCATACAACGAATACACGACGAACCTCAAGCCCATTTTCTTGAATCCGAATATAAAAAACAGCAAGTTGAGAGCAATCAAAAACACGCTCAAAGGCACACCCACAATCTGCGAAAGCAAAAACGACGTACCCGATATACCTCCGTCGTATAGACTTACCGGGGTGAGGAATAGAGTTACGCCCGTAGCGTTGATAATACCCGCTATAGTCAACATCAAAAAGTTGAAGGGAGAAAACTTGCCGAGCACATGGCTCAAATTGACCTTTTCCCCCGCCATTTTGGTCTTAGGATTGATATAGTACTTTTTCTTAATGGGCTTTTTGGAAGTCATTGTGTTGCTAGGGCTTTGCAAATCGACCGTTGCCTCAACTATTACGTCGTCGCTAACCTCTTTGATGACTTGACTCTCTTTCAAATTTTTTCGTTTATTCATATTACCTCCAAATTCTAGGGTAATTGTTTGACATAAGTCTAATACGATTTTTATTACAATCTAACTTGTTATATTCTCGTGCAACACCTTTTATCATTGACGACTAATCCTTGACGACCTTTTGCCTTTTCTCATCTACATTTTATCAAAAAAGACGCAACCGTCGATTAAGTTGCGTCTTTGCTAAAATCGTACGATTTATTTATCGTCTAGATTAAGTTCTTCGACGCTCTCGTCCGCGTTGTCGGTTGTGACTTCCTCTATTTCTTCGCCACTATCAACGTCAGCCTCTCTTGCTTCTTCCTCTTCTATCGCCTTATCCAAGCCCTCTCCTGCCTCGGCAATGATTTCGTCACTATTGACGGATTTTGCTTTGAGTTGATCAAGCACCTCTTGGTGTTTCTTTTTGCTTAGAGGATAGAATGCTAGTGCAATCAACATCAAACCGCTTGATACGCAAGATATCCATACCGCAATATTGGCATATTGCTCAAATCTCGCTACAGCATCAGGCGCCAAAACGTTGTCGGATCCTTCAACAATATTATAGTCGTACAAATTGAAGCCTATCTTTGCTTGAATAAGCGCAGGTATAAGTGCCAACGCTTGAGTAGCCAAAGTTGGTACGGAATATGCCATCGTTTGAATAAATCCGTCTAGTCTATAACCCGATGCATTTTGTTGATAGTCACCTATCTCAGACAACATCAAAGGTATAAGGCTACCTATTGCATTAAACGCCGCTACAAATCTCAATCCCGTAATAATAATTGCCGAAGTTGTGCCTGGCTGGAAGTTTTGGAATCCGACTATACCTAATATAAAGAATGCCGCAAAGTTGCATACTTGCCACATCATCATTATGGTTTTATTGTTCATCTTTCTCGTATATAGAGGCAACAAAATCATATTAGGAGTACAAGCAAAGCCTACTATAGCACTCAAAGTACCGTAAAGCACCGAGCCGTCGCCCATATTGGTTGCGTATTTTACACGAGCGACAATGTGCCAAATATAGTCTATCGTCGACCTCATACTACCGAGCACCAATGCCAACGTCAAAATCATCAACGGCTTGTTTTTGAATATCATCTTAAGTGCGTCGCCGAGTTTGATATGGTTGTCTTTGTTCTCTTCTTCCGTCACGAAGACTCTCTCCTTGACGTTGATAAGACAAAAAGTAAGTACCGTTCCGACTATTGCGGCAAACAAACCCATTATTCTCGCAGCGCCGTTATCGCCCTTATACTTGACTATTATAGGCACGATAATATTCATAATCGTAGGTGCAAAGCCGATGACGAGTCCTATAGGCGACCATACGTCGGTTCTCTCTTGTTGGTTAGGAGTAAACACGCCCGGGAACAAGTTCCAGCTGTTGTACCACAACTGCCAAATGACGAGTGCAGGTATGCAAAGTGCATAGACGTATATCGTCGTGCTAGTCTGCGTAGTCAAAAAAGAAGGTTGCCACAACGCCAATGTACCGAACAATGCCGCAACGGGCGCTAGAAACATTATGTAAGGTTTCAGTCTTCCCCATTTAGTCTTGGTGCGTTGAACGAAATTGCCATAAATCGGAGTAACGATAAGTCCGATAATAGAAGCTATTAGATATACTAACGTAGCGTGGAATGAGCCGTTAGGACCCATATTATACAAAGTCGGCAATTGTCCTACAGTCAAATACATCGTCATGTAATTGCCTATAAAGCTTATACCGAGGCTAGCTCCACCAAGCGACAATATCTCTTTTAGATTGAGATATTTACCCATTGGTGGCTCTTTCCAAAATGCCTTGATTTGTTTAGGCAGTTTGCGCAAATCGAGTTTCATAATTCTCTTTCCCTTATTTTGATAACTTATTCTAACATATAAGGTAAGTTAAGTCAACGCTCGATTGCGTTTTAATTACTTTATCTACTATATAGTTTTAATGTTTAACTTGCTAATCTTGCCGATGTTTTTGGTATTACCAATCGTCCGTGTATCACTTGCTTAAATCTTCACTTAGAGCGATTTTTTTACTCAAAAAGCCAATCGTAATCAATTTTTAGCAAAAAATAAGGGAAAAATCGCAATTATTATAATCTTTGATTATTTATAGCACACTTTTGTAAGTCGTTTTCAAAAGTATAGACTACAATAAAAGGCTTTGATAATCCACCAAAGCCTCAAAATTATTTTTTGCTCGCGAGTCTATCCAACACGCTATCAATTTGACTATACAAGTCATTCTCACTTCCTTGATTGAATATTACGTAATCGCTAACGTCCTTGATTGTTTTTTCGCTAGGTTGGACGGCAATAACAGACTTGGTTCTTGCCAAAGAATATCCGCTTCTTGCCATAACTCTCTCTATGCGTATCGACTCGTCGCACGTCACGCCAATCACCTTGTCAAAGAAGCCTTCCAATACGCTTCCCACGTATACCGATACCTCGACGAAGAGCTCTTCTTGCCCGCAAGCCAGTTCTATTAGACGTGCTTTGACGGCGTTATGTACGATTGAGTTGAGAGCATTGCGTTTGTTTTCGTCACCGAAGATAGTTTGAGATAGCGCCTCTTTATTCTCCACTACCCTCTCGCTCACACCGAGCGCCTTGGCAATTTGCGCTTTGGTTACGCTATCGCTCATCACCTCTTTTGCAATGACGTCGCAGTCGAGGACGACCTTTCCTTTGCTTGCGATATATCGAGCAACGGTAGATTTGCCGCTGCCTATATTGCCTATTATCGCAATCTTCATCACTTAGCCTCCAACCAATTCTCGCCCACGCCGACTTCGGCTTCGAGCTTTACGCTAAGCTTGCACACGTTTTCCATGCAATCTTTCATCAGTTTTTGCACCTTTTTTACCTCTTCCAAAGGCGTGTCGACTATAAGCTCGTCGTGCACTTGCATTATAAGCTTTGCCTTCAAGCCCTCTTTTTTGAGTGCCTCGTATACCCTCAGCATTGCTATCTTGATTATATCGCTGGCGCTACCTTGCAACGGCATATTCATTGCAATACGCTCGCCAAAGCTTCTAATGTTGTGATTACTAGCCGACAGCTCGGGGATATCTCTTCTTCTGCCGTACATGGTGGTGATATATCCGTCCCTACTTGCGTTGCTCACGCATTCCTCGGTATATTTTTTGACTTTAGGATACTTCTCGAAGTATTTGTTGATAAAGTCCCTCGCCTTCCATACGGGTATGGACAGGTCGCCCGATAGTCCGTAATCGCTAATGCCGTAGATGATGCCGAAGTTGACTGCTTTGGCTTGTCTACGCATATCGGGGTCGACCTTGCTAAGTGGCACGCCCATCACCTGCGACGCCGTCGTTGCGTGAATGTCCACGCCGTTGTTGAAGGCGTCTATCATGGTCTTATCACCGCTGAGGTGCGCCATCAATCGCAGTTCGATTTGCGAATAATCGGCACATACGAGAGCGTTACCCTCACCCGCGATATACATTTTCCTTATTTGTTTACCCTCGGGGCGTCTTACGGGTATATTTTGCAAGTTTGGCTCGGTGGACGAGAGTCTTCCCGTAGCCGTAACTGTTTGCTTGAATACCGTGTGCACGTAACCCTTAGAGTCAATGAGCGGAATGAGTCCATCCAGATAGGTGGATTTGAGCTTGGTGAGTTCTCTATATCGCAAAATCATCGGAATTATAGGGTGAGCGTCTTTCAGTCCTTCCAGCACTTCACTGTTGGTAGAATATCCCGTCTTGGTCTTCTTTCCGCCCTTCAGCCCTAGGTCCTCGAAGAGTACGCTCGCCAGTTGTTTGGTAGAATTGATATTGAATGACTTGCCCGCAAGCGAGATAATTTCCTTGCTCAACTCGTCTATTTCTTCGCCAAATTTTTGGTTGAGATTGTCTAGCACCTTTTTATCCACTCTAAAGCCTTGCTCTTCCATATCGAACAACACCTCTACGAGCGGCAATTCTATCTCCTTATACAGATCAACCAAGCCTTTTTGCTTCATTTCTTCGTCAAGCAAGCCGTTGAGGGCAAAGATTTCCTCGCTTTCCACGCCCTTTTTGGCTAGGTACGCGTCGGACAATTCGGATAGATTTTTGTAGTTTTTGATTGCGTTGCAAAGGTATGCCTTGAGCAAAACGTCGTCGTAATTTTTCAATCCGACGCCCTCGTAAGATAGCGCGTGCATCACGCTCTTAGCGTCAAACAGCAGCTTTTTGATTTTTTCGTCCTCAAGATAAGGCTTAATCGTTTGCAACAACTCGCCGTAGCCTATTCCCTCTCCCAAGAGGTTGTCGCACACGACTATCTTGTATGCTCTCTGCTCGCTAGCGCACAGCGACACTTCCTCGGCAAGACTCAGCGCCATAGTTTTGCGCTCTTTGACTTCGTCAAGTGCGGTTTGCAAGCCTTGCAGGTCGGTGATTTCCACCACCTCACAGACGACCTCTTCTTTCTCTTCCGTCTTTTCTTCTTCGGTTGTATTTTCGCCTATTTTGGCTATCAATTTAAAAAATTCCAGCTCTCTAAACTTATCTTTTACCTTTTCGCCCCACGGCTTGAGAATAGCGCTGTCCAGGTCGAACTCTATCGGTACGTTGACGTCGATAGTCGCCAACTTGTACGATAGATACGCCATATCCTTATTAGTTTCCAATTTTTCCTTGAGCTTGCCCTTTATCTCGTCGATATGCTCGTACACGCCGTCAAGCGTGCCATATTTGGATAGCAAATCCTTGGCGGTCTTTTCGCCCACGCCCGCAACACCCGGGATATTGTCGGAGCTATCTCCCATCAGTGATTTTAGGTCAATGATTTGCGACGGAGCAAGTCCCTCTTGCGCAAGAGCCTCTTCATCGTAGGTGGCTATTTCCGTTATGCCCTTTTTGGTGAGCAAAACCGTGGTAGTATCGTCAATGAGTTGCAAGCTATCCCTATCTCCCGTCACTATATAGGTCGGCACGCCGTAGCGCTTGGCAAAGGTACCTATTATATCGTCAGCCTCGTATCCGTCCATGGCGACCACGGGGATATTCATAGCCTTGAGCACCTCTTTCATAGGCGCTAATTGTTTGGCAAGGTCTTCAGGCATACCCTTGCGGTTGGCTTTATAGTCCTCGTACATAGCCTTGCGGAAGGTAGGCGCTTTTTGGTCGAAGACGGCAACGATATGCGTCGGACTATATTGCTCGATGATTTTCATCAGCATATTGACGTAGCCGAAAATTCCGCCCGTAGGCTGTCCCGCCTTGTTGCTAAGATATGGCAAGGCGTAGTATGCGCGATTGATAAGGCTGTTGGAGTCCAACAAAACGAGTCTGGTCATAGTTCTCTCAGTGCTCACCGCCATAATTTTGCTATTGGCGAGTATAGCGTAAGCAAGTTGATAATAATTATATTATATATGATTGTTGCCAATATGTCCATTTTTATTTTTAATTTATGGGCTGATATATTTGACTTTATGGGCTTTATTTTGTTATAAAATAAATGTAGCTAATTGACAACAACCAATGCTTGCTACTTGGCAAGCTATACGTATTCGGCGATATTTAGCCGAAATTTGAGGAAAAATATGACAGCTATTGATATTCTAAAATGCGTCTTGATGATGCTTGCGGGCTTGGGCGTGTTTCTCATAGGCATCAAAGCTATGGGCGACAACCTCGAAGCCGTTGCAGGCAATTCTTTGAAATCTATTTTCAACAAAATCAGCAACAATAGATTTACGGGCGTAGCGGTCGGTGCGGGCGTTACGGCGATTATCCAAAGCTCTTCCGCCACCACGGTCATGGTAGTAGGCTTCGTCAATGCGGGCGTTATGACGCTCACCCAAGCCACTTCTATAATAATGGGTGCCAATATAGGTACGACTATCACCGCCCAAATCGTTTCGCTCCAATCCTTGCCAATCACCGCGTTTTTTGCGGCAATGGCGTGCGTAGGCGCCTTTATGCAGACTTCCAAAAAGTTGCACGTGCGCAACGTAGGCTCTATCATAGCAGGTATTGGCGTGCTCTTCGTAGGTCTTGACGTAATGAGCGGCGCGATGAAACAAATTGCCGAAATCGAAGCCGTGCGCAACGTGCTCAACGCCACTACCAATCCTCTTTTGTTGCTTCTTCTCGGCGCAGTCATCACGGCGGTCATTCAAAGCTCGTCCGTCACCACATCCATCATCATCAGTATGGGTATCAGCGGACTTATCGGCTTAGAGAGCGCAATCTACACCACGCTCGGCATCAATATCGGTACTTGTATCACGGCTGTGCTCGCATGCATCGGCTCTACGGTCAACGCCAAGCGCACGTCGGTCATTCACTTGCTCTTCAACTGTATAGGTTCCTTCTTCTTCTTCATCGTGTTCTTGATTTTGGACAAGTTTACGACCTTCTTCACCTGGATGTCGGGCACTTTCAACGGCTCTATCGCCAACCAGATAGCTATGTTCCACACTGCGTTCAACGTTATCACTACGCTGTTGCTACTGCCTTTCGTCAAGGTATTACCTAAGCTTGCTACTCTCATCGTACCCGACAAAAAGTCAAGCGCCGACGACCAAAAGGACATCATCGAGACGGAGAAATTCCAATTTATCGACAACAGACTGCTCTCTACGCCTTCTATCGCGTTGGTGATGATACGTAAGGAAATTTTGGCAATGGCAGACCTTGCCAAGAACAACCTCGACCTATCTATCCAAGCCGTCAAGAATAAGGACTTGTCGCAAAAAGACTTGTTTGACACTAGAGAAAAGCGTATCGACTTCCTCAACAAGGCAATCACCAAATATACTATCAAGGTATCCAGCGAACATATCTCCTATATCAGCGAGAAGGAGAGCGCGTCCTACTACTACGTTGTTTCCAATATCGAACGTGTGGGCGACTATGCACAAAATATAATGGAATACACCCAAGAACTCATCGACTACAACGCCGAGTTCTCCGATACTGCTAAGAAAGAAATCGACGATATGAAGATTGCTATCGACAACCTCTACAATGCCGTCGTGTCGGCATTCGAGAGACAAGACATTACCCAAGAAAATACAATCAAAGACCTCGAAGAAATCGTCGACGACTACAAAGCTCAGCTCGAACGCTCTCACCTCATTCGTCTTGGCAACGGTCAATGTAGCGCCGAGTCGGCGGGAGTCTTCCTCTCCCTCGTCAGCAACATGGAGCGTATCGCTGACCATATCCTCAACGTCTTCAAGAGTATGAAGCAATACACGCAAGTCACCAAAACAACTCACGTACTCACATCCCCTAAGGCGTAAATTAAATCTAAATCAATATTTCAAAGGCAATAGCCACAACCCTACAAGGTTGTGGCTATAAAATTAGACGCACCCTATCGAGTGCGTCTTTTGCCGTTGTCGTTATGCTATTCTTTAGCAATATCCCCGTCGGTGCAATGTATTGTATAATTTTCTAATCCATAATCCCAAAAATATTCCTTATTCATCGCTTCCCATTGCGTTATTGTACCTTGAAAATATATGCTTTTCAAATTATTACAAGCAACAAATGCATAGTCATAAATACTAAATAAACTATTAGGAATTGTTATACTATTAATATTCTTATTGGCAAATAATGCATATCTGCTTATCTCAGTAATGCCGCTCGGTAATGTCAAGATGCTATCTTCCCCAACATATTTTACCAACAACTTATTTGTACCGTCACTATAAATTATATATCCATTTTCATCTATATTTAGTTTGCTTTCAGTTTCTGTTTTATATATGTTTTTGGCATTATAGCCAACGTAACCATGTTCACGACTGCCAACGACTATATCTAAAGAAGATTTATTATATATTTCTTTCAAGCAATAACAACTAAAAAACGCTGCTTCTCCAATATAGGTAACACTTTCAGGTATTGTTAACATTACGATATCTTTATTGTTACAAAACGCACCTTGATTGATTTTTGTGACACTACTTGGTATATTCAAATATGTATATTTATCTAAGCATCCTACCAATATTTTATCATTATTTTCTTTATAAATAATAAACCCGTTTTCATCAATACTTAATTTACTTTCTCTTTCTTCAGTATAGACATTCCTAGCATAATAACCGATAAAACCGTTATCCTCACTTCCTGCAACGATGTTTAGCGAAGATTTATTATATACCTCTATTAGACTATAGCACGCAACAAATGCATAGTCACCAATACTCGTGACACTATCCGGTATAACTACACTAACCAAACCAATACTGTAGGAAAATAAAGGATAATCACCACTCTCATTAGATGATATAGTAGTGACAGGCTTATCTAAGTATTGAGACGGTATAATCAATTTACTCTTCTGAGGGGTATATCCTTCATCTAAGCGTACAAGATTATATCCTTCTTCCGTCAATCCCGTCACGGTATAACTATTGCCGTCCTCGTTTAGTTCGTAAGTTAGGTATTGCGAAATGTCGGCAAGTTCCAACGCTTCGCCACCGCCATTATTACCGCCGTCGTCGATAATTCCGCTACCGCCCTCGTCTATCGGGTCTTTGTCCTTGTTGTCGCACGCCACAATCAAAGCCATTGACGTAATCAACAATAGCACCATAACCATTACAAGTAGGTATCTTTTCTTCATATTTTCCTCCTAAAAATTAATTACACTATAATTAGTGTTTTTAATATAATAACGCTATTTTTAGTGTATGTCAAATAATAACACTATTTAGCGTGTAAAATAAAAATATGGTAACGTTTGGAGACAACTTAAAGTCAATTAGGACTATGAACAAAATGAGTCAGGCTCAATTTGCCAAGTTGATGAACACCACCCAACAGCGTGTGAGTGAGTGGGAATGCAACAAAGTTGAGCCGTCGCTTTATAATATCATCAAAATTCTCAAAATTTTCAACGTTACTTTCGAAGAACTTACCGACGGAATTTATCAATAAAAAAGTGAGGCAATCACCTCACTTTTGTTGTTTATCTATTTTCTTACAGAGTTTTGAGTATCTCGCCCACTCTCTTCATATCGCACTTGCCGTTGAAGTTGGACTTAAAGTATTTCATCACGTTGCCGATAGACTTGTCGTCGAGTTTTTCGATTTCGGCTTTGATTTCTTCATCGCTCATCATCTTAGGCAAATATTGCGACACGGTAGCGATTTGCACGTCGAGGCTTGCCACCGATTCGGCTCTTCCGCCCTTTTCGTAACCAAGTCTTTCCTCTTGCAATTCCTTCTCCACCTTTTGCAAAATGACGATAATATCGCCCTCGGTGAGTTCTTTACCCTTACTTCTCGCCTCGATAGTCTGCAACATAATCTTGCTGATTATAGCGTCGTAAGCGTTCATCGCATCTCTATTTTTCTCTTTCATTGCTTGCATTTTTGCTTTCTTAAAAAAATTGATATCCATACTATCCTCCTGTACGTTTTTATTTTATCATATATTTAGCGTTTTTCAACAACAAAATTTCATAATTAGTTCCACTGCAAAGACCGCTGCCGTAGAGATGAGCGCCACCGGCAAGAGTCCGAGCTTGCGCCAAGACGCCAATATCGCCGCTACGAAGCCCACCAACGCGCTCCATATCGAGGAAGTGCAATACAACACGGCAGGAAAAATCATCGCCGACAAAATTCCGTACGGCATATAGTTGAGCACCGATTTGACAAAGGTATTTTTGATTTTGCCCCTAAATATCACAAACGGCAATACCCTAGGCAGGTAGGATACGATGGCAATTACGGCAATCATTATCAATAGTTTCATACCTCGCCCCCTATACTATCCGCCTTATCTTTTGCTAAGTCGTCAGCATTTTGCTCGTCGCTATTATCAATACATTCTTCGTCACTCTCAACGCCGACGTCTATAACGGAATTGTCCTCAACGACCTGCTCACACGTTTGTACGTCTTTACTCTCTTGCTCGCACTCACTATCTTGCTCGTCCTTGATAGGTGCGACTATTGCCATAATCACCGCCGACACACCGCCTGCGATGACGTACACCCAACCACTAGAGAGCTTGTTGAGATAAGGCGTCCAATAGAATATACAGCTAATCGCCACGGCAATACCAACCACGCCGAGCACGGCTTTATTCTCTCTACAAGTCGGCGTGACTATCGCCACGAACATTGCGTAAATCATAATGCCTAGAGCCGAATAAAGCAATACAGGTATCACGTTTTGAAGAAGCGCGCCAATAGCCGTACCGCCGACCCAGCCCACGTAAGAGGCAGTCATCACGCCTATGCAGTAGCCGAAAGTCAGCCTACCTTTGGTAGAATAGATGACGGCAAAGTTTTCGTCCGTCATACCGAATGCAATAACCAAACGCTGCCCCATTCCAATATCGCTCGGCAGCTTTTGCGCCACCGACAACGACATCAAAAAGTAACGTAGATTTATCATCAAGACGGTAAATGCAATCTCGGCAATTCCAGCGCCCACGCCCCAAAGATTGACTGCAGCAAACTGCCCCGTGCCCGTAAAGTTGGTGAGAGATATGAGTATAGGCACCCACTTGGCAAGCCCGCTCTGCACGGCAGTCAAACCAAAGGCAATGGACACACTTAGATATCCAAGCCCCACGGGTAGTCCCATCTTTATTCCGTCTTTTATCGTCAGTCTTTTTTCCGTCATTTTTCCACAAAATATCGCCGCATTATTTTAGCAGCGATATTATAATACTTTTATCTATATAAAGCAAACAAAAACCGTCCCTAATTGAACACTATTCTCTCTGATCATTGTCCTTACCAACGTTTGAGTGCTATCCATATCTTTGTCATTGTGCCCAGTACATTTTGCGTTAGCAAAGTAAAACGTGGCAATCTTAATCCTTTTGTCATTGCGAGTGAGTAAAACGAACGTGGCAATCTCAATCCATATAAAAAGCCTCCTTTGTGCAAAGGGAGGTGTCAACTGAGTTGACGGAGGGATTGCGCTACTTTCAACCACGCCATTTGACTGCGTAGATACGAGTTTATCATTTTCTTTGGGTGCGTAGATGCGAGTAAGACAAGGAGTACGCGGATTTTGTGCATGGAGCATACTATTTGTATGTGACCAAACAAAAAACGTAAGTTACGACGCAGTATTACGACGCATATCCGCTTATTCCCATTTGACGGTGGAGATGCGAGTTAGGCGAGGAAAGCGGTGATTTTATCGAAACGAGCATACTGAGCGTATGTGAGTGAGAAAAATTGCCGCTTGACAATGCATAACGAAGTATATCCGCCGTCAAATCAAATATTGTGTTTGCGAGCCGAGTCAATAACAATCATCGCCCCTATCTCTTTCGCCTTCAGCTTGAGGATATTCTTACCTTTAGAGGTGCGCTTATCTATCGGGATATCCTCGGTATTGATTGCCACACATTCTTTATTCATGCCTACTAGAGCTATATCGTAAGGATAGGTCACGAGTCCCACGAAGACTGCGCTACCTACGCTGTTGTCAAAGAGCTTTACACCCTTACGGAAGCGTTTAGTCGGTTCGATTTCAGGCAAAATTATGCGTTTACACAGTCCGTTTTCCATAATCACGACTATCTCGCCAGCGCCGTCGTTTTGGCTAGCGTAAACCACGCTATCGCCCTCGCCGAGCATCACGCCTCTCACGCCGCTCGCCTTGCGACCTTGTAGAGGGATATCGTCGGATTGAGCGTTGAGCGCCATACCTTGCTCGGTGGCAAAGAATATATATCCGCTGTCGTCTTGTTTGATTTCCACCCAGCGTAGCACGTCGCCGTCCTTGAGCACGATAGCGGGAGCAATCGTCCTTTTGTCCGCGCCAAACTCCTCGCCGGCAGTCCTCTTGACCATACCGTTTTTGGTCATCATATACAATTCTTTGCCCTTGATATCCTTAGGATTAAATATTGCCACCAGCTTTTCGTCGCTGTCCGCCTTGGATATCTTGGATATAGCCGTACCCTTGCTCTTCCACTTGTCGTCAGGCAAGTCGTCGAGGCTAAAGACGACGCAGTTACCCTTGTCGGTAAAGCCGAGGATATTGCCGTCGTTGGAGCAAGGCAAAACTTGTCTAGCAAGGTTAGGCGCCGTGCAGTTGACTATGCTCTTGCTTGCCATTGCATAGCTCTTTTCCGTCAAAAATCTCATCTCGCCCTCATAGCCTAATACCAAGAAGCCCTTGCGCTCCAGCTTGATTTTGCTAAGGTCGATATCCGACGATATAGTTTCGTGTTCCGCCACGATAGTGGACTTTCGAGGCTCGTTGTATTTTTTCTTGATTTCGCTTATCTCTTTTTTGACCACGGATAGCTGTCTACGCTTAGAATTGATTATTGCGTCTAGCTCCTTAATCTTCTCTTTGAGAGCGTCTAGCTCCTCTTTCATCTTGTCCACGTCAAGCTTATTGAGTCTTTTGAGTGGAACGTCCAACACTGCCACGGCTTGCTTATCGGAGAGTTCAAATCTCTCTCTAAGTCGCTCTCTCGACTCGTTGTAGGTCTTGGACGAAAGTACGATGTCCACCACTTCTCTAATGTTTGCCACGGCAATCAACAAGCCTTCGAGCACGTGCGCTCTCTTTTTGGCGGCGTTGATTTCGTATTGCGACCTCTTGTAGATAATCTCTCTCTGATACTCTACGTAGAAGGATATTATGTCTAATAGCCCCATTTGTTGAGGTTTGCCGTTGGCTATAGCCACCATATTGCAGCAGCACGCCGATTCCATTTTGCTCGTCTTGAATAAGCTTGCAAGTATTCTCTCAGCGTCGGCGTCCTTTTTGAGTTTGATAACGCAACGCATACCGCTTCTATCCGACTCGTCGACAATGTCGCTTATCACGCCGAAGACTTCCTTCTTGCTCTCTCTCAGCGCGTTGATACCTTGTAGCAGTGTGCTCTTTTTGATACCGAAAGGTATCTCGGTGATGACGATATTTTGCTTGTCGCCGTCCTTCTCTATATGCGTGCGAGCGCGGGTAATAATTCTTCCCTTGCCCGTTTCGTAAGCCTTGTAGATTTCTTCGCTGTCGATGATGATACCGCCCGTAGGAAAGTCAGGCGCAGGGATATAGTTCATCATCTCTTTTAGCGTAATGTCGGGGTTGTCTATGTAGGCAATGACGCCGTCAATGACTTCGCCGAGGTTGTGCGGAGGAATATTGGTTGCCAAGCCTACCGCGATACCGCTAGTGCCGTTGACGAGCAAGTTGGGATATCTACCCGGCAAAATGTCGGGTTCTTCGAGCGAGTCGTCGAAGTTGAGCGACATAGGCACCGTGTCCTTGTCGAGATCCCTTAGTAGTTCCATAGCGAGAGGCGTCAGTCTTGCCTCTGTATAACGCATTGCCGCCGCCGAGTCGCCGTCCACCGAGCCGAAGTTGCCGTGTCCGTCCACCAACGTACTTCTCACGCTAAAGTCTTGCGCCAATCTTACCAAGGCTTCGTACACCGAGCTGTCGCCGTGAGGGTGATATTTACCTAGGCAGTCGCCGACGATACGCGCGCACTTACGATGAGGCTTGTCGGGGGTAATGCCTAGCTCGAGCATAGTGTACAAAATTCTTCTTTGCACGGGCTTGAGTCCGTCCTCGACTCTCGGCAAGGCTCTGTCGAGAATGACGTATTCGGAATAAGGTATCATAGAGTTGTGTATGATATCCTCTACGCTTCCCTCTAATATTCTTGATTTATCTTCTATTATTTCGTTCTTTTTTGCCATACCGTACCTTATTTCGCGCTAAGCTCCTTAAATTTGTCCACCTTGTTGAAGTCGGCGTATTCGTAGATATATTGCTTACGAGGCTCTACGTCTGCACCCATCAGCGTGTCGATGAGCTTGTCCGCAGTTGCCGCGTCCTCTATCGTGACTCTCATCAGCGTTCTCGTAGCGGGGTTGAGGGTGGTTTCCCACAACTGCTCGGGGTTCATCTCGCCTAGTCCTTTATATCTTTGCAAGGTATAATTCTTACCGCATTCTTTGAGCATTTCTGTCAGTTCGTTGTCGTCGTAAGCGTACTTGACCACGTTCTTTTCGGTTATCTTGTATAGCGGCGGCATACCTATGTACACGTGCCCGTCTATAATAAGCTGGCGCATATATCTAAAGAAAAAGGTGAGCAAAATCGACCTGATGTGCGCTCCGTCTTGGTCGGCGTCGGCAAGTATAATGACCTTGTTGTACTTGAGCCCTTTGATATCGAAGTCCTTATCGAAACCCGTACCCAGCGCATTGATAAGGCTCATCAATTCTTCGTTGTCGACTATGCCGTTTTTGCTCTTCTTTTCGGTGTTTAGCGGTTTGCCTTTGAGTGGCAAGATTGCTTGCACCGACCTATCTCTACCTTGTTTTGCCGAGCCACCCGCACTGTCGCCCTCTACGATAAACAGCTCGTTGAGTTCGGCTTTTCTACCACTGCAACCTGCGAGCTTGCCTACCAATTCGCTATTGCTCATGCCCTTCATTTTACGAGCGACTTCCTTGGCTTTAGATGCGTTTTCTCTCGCCTTGCAAGCCACTGCTGCCTTGTTAAATATAGCGTCGGTCACGTCCTTTTTGACCTTGTTGAAGTAGTCTTTTAGGGCGTCGGTAAGGAGATTTTCCACCATATTTTTGGCTTCGGGGTTGCCGAGCTTAGTCTTGGTCTGCCCCTCAAATTGCACGTTTTGCATTTTGACGATGAGCACCGCCGTCATACCCTCTCTAAAGTCCTCGCCTTGGTAGTTGGCTTGCTTGTCCTTGATGATATTTTTGGAGCGACCGAAGTCGTTGAGCACCTTGGTGAGTGCCGATTTGAAACCCGTCTCGTGCGTTCCGCCCTCGGTGGTAGGAATGTTGTTGACGTAACTAAAGATATTCTCTTGATAGCCGTCGGTGTGTTGAAATGCAAGCCCGACGATAAAATTATCTTGTCTTTTTTCCACGTACACGGGGGTTGGATACAAGGTAGCTTTGTCCTCGTTGAGGTAGGTCACGTAGTCCTTGATACCGCCCTCGTACTGATAGGTTTTGTACTTGTAAGAGGTCTTGCCGTCAGCCACGCGGTAGTCCTTGACGGAGAGCTTTATTCCGCCGTTGAGGAAGGCAAGCTCCTTAATCCTACGATTGATTATATCGAAGCTAAACTTTTCGTTGCCGAAGACTCTCTTGTCGGGCAAGAATGTAACCTTAGTACCCTTGAGCTTTTTGTCGCAAGGAGCGCTGGTAAGAGGCGTCTTGATAGCGCCGCTGACCACCTTGTCACCCTTGTCGTAAGAGTGAAATTCCTCGGTATATTGCACGCCCGACTTGTATATATCCACCCTCAGCCACTCGGAGAGCGCGTTGGTAACCGACGCACCCACGCCGTGAAGTCCGCCACTAAATCCGTAGCTCTTGTTGTTAAACTTACCGCCTGCGTGCAGTTTGGTAAACACAAGTTCCACCCCCGGCACTTTGTACTTGGGGTGGATATCTACGGGGATACCTCGTCCGTTATCCCACACGCTGATAGAATTGTCCTCGTATATTTCGATATTTATCGTATCGCCGAAGCCGTTGGCAACCTCGTCTATAGAGTTGTCAACTATCTCCCACAAAATGTGGTGCATGCCCTTGTTGCCGGTAGTACCGATATACATACCGGGGCGCATACGCACGGCGTCGAGCCCTTCCAAAACCTCTAAATCTTTCGAGCCGTAACTGCTCATTATATCCTCCGTTTATCTATTACATTTGTCCAAAAAGTTAGCCACGTCGTCAAAAACTTCTTGCTTATTGATTTCGTTGAGTATCTCGTGTCTTGCCCCGCTATAGAGCTTCATCGTGACGTTTTCTATACCGCTTTCCTTGTATTTTCCATACAGTTTGTTGACGGATTCTCCGAATTTTCCCACGGGGTCCTTGTCTCCGCTGATGATGAATATCGGCAAGTCCTTTTTGATTTTGTCGATATTTTCTTGCTTGCAAATCACCTTGAGCGCATTGAAGAAGCTTTGATAGAAGCCTATCGAGCAAACGTAATTGCAATACTCGTCGTCGAGGTATTTTTGTCTTTCTACGTCGTCACGATTGCCCCACGCAAAAGGCACGGGCGGGTCAAACTGCTTGTCATACGCGTCAAAGGAGAGTTTTTTGATAAACTTAGCAGGCTTATCCTTGCCAATCAAAGCCGCTTGCATATTAGCGACCAACCTACCCGCTTTGACGTCCGCGCCGTCTTGGAATGCCGAGCCGCATAGTACGCATGCCGTCAATTTGTCGCTTGCCGATTGGATATATCCTTGCGACAAGAATGAGCCGTAACTGTGCCCGAATAGCACTAGGGGCAACTTGTATTGCTCTTTGGCGTAGTCGGATATGAGTTTTAGGTCCTCCACCGTATCCCAATAGCAGTCGCCCTCGGGAGCTTTGCCGAGGTCGGCTTTACCGCTAGTCTTGCCGTGAGCTCTGTGGTCGTCGCCAAGGACGATATAGCCTTTGCTATTCAAAAAGCGAGCGAACTCGTCGTATCTGCCGAGGTGTTCAACCATGCCGTGCACCAACTGTACCACGCACTTAGGCTTGTCGACCTCGTCCCAAATATAAAGATTGATTGGATAATTTTTGTATCCTGCAAACTTGATTTCTTTCATATTTTTCACCTCTATATATTATAATACAACAATATTATAATTATTTCAAGATACATTTTGGATAATCGTGCAATTTTTTTCATAAAATAAATACGTATCAGCAATTTTACTTGCCAATGGGAGGTGTATTATGAACGTAGCACTCACGGGCGGTGGCACGGCGGGACACGTAATGCCCAATATCGCGCTACTGCCCTATCTCAATCGTCGTTTTGACAAGGTGGTGTATATAGGCAACGAAAACGGCATCGAAAACAAAATTTGCGCCAATTTAGGCGTAGAATTTTACCACACCGACAGCGTCAAGTTTGATAGAAGTAAGCTATTTCGCAATCTGCTCATTCCATTTATTATGCCTCGCTGCGTCAAGCAAGCCGTCGCAATTCTCAAAGAGCACGAGATAGACGTGGTATTCTCTAAGGGTGGCTATGTCGCTCTTCCCGTTGTACTTGCCGCCAAAAAGCTAGGCGTACCCGTCGTTTGTCACGAGTCGGACACCTCTTTGGGGCTTGCCAACAAAATCACAGCAAGGTTTGCCAAGGCAGTGGTAACCTCTCACGAGGGCGTGTACCAAAAGTCCAAGACCTACCTACTTGGCAACCCCGTGAGAGATATAGTTTTCGAGGGCGACCCATCCAAAGTCTACGCCGAGCGACGTATCAAGGGCAACAAGCCAATACTGTTGGTCGTAGGAGGTTCTTTGGGTGCAAGAGCTATCAACAAAACGCTCGTAGACTGTCTGGATACGCTTACCACTCGCTACGACGTCGTTCACGTTACGGGTAGCAAATTCTTTCCGCCCGAACACGACGGATACTACCCGTTGCCTTACGCCGACAATATCCAAGACTACCTAGCGGCTGCCGACGTAATAGTCTCTCGAGCAGGCGCCAATTTCGTTGACGAGATACTCGCTTTAGGCAAAAAGGCTCTGCTCATACCCTTGCCGACCGACGCGTCGAGAGGCGACCAGCTCACCAACGCGTCCAAGGTTTGTTCCATGGGCTACGCCCGTCTTTTGGAGCAAAAGCACCTTACGCCGACCTCGCTCGTAGACAATATCGACCAAACCTATCATACCGACTTTCGTCGTCGCAACTACGATCGCAACACTGCTCGCAACGTAGCCAACCTAATTTATCAAATCGCCGTCGGCGGTGGCAACTAAACTTTCACTCTTGTGTTATGTCATTGCGAAGCGTTTGCAAAACGCTGCGGCAATCTCATCCTTTTGAAGCCGTCCTCTTGTGTTCGGGAAGGTGGTCTTGCGGCATATCTACGTCGTTATGCTTTGTCGGACTTGCGGTTGTGCTTAGTCACATACAAAAAGTATGCTCCTGTCGCCCAATCCTCGGTCTCCTTGCCTAACTCGCACCTATGCCGCAAGAAAAACCGCGGTAGCGGTGGAAGGGTTGTCCTACGTCATTTCGCTGTGTACTTTTGCGTTAACAAAGACGTAGCACTTGTTGCCGAGGTATGCAATCTCTATCCATTATGTCATTGCGAAGTATTGCTTGCAATACTGTGGCAATCTCATCCTTTTGCCATTGTGCCCGGTGCATTTTACTTTAGCAAAGTGAAACGTGGCAATCTCAACCGCTTAAAAAGGCTCCTTTATGTAAAGGGAGCTGTCCGCCAGGCGGACTGAGGGATTGCTATACTTATCACTGCAAAACCTTTGCAAAACGCTGTGGCAATCTCAACAAAAAAATCGCCTCGGTTGCCCAAAGCGATTTTTATAGTTATCATTTAGTTTCCTCGTCTTCCTGAGGATTTTCGTCTAATTCGACGGTTTTCGGTTTAGACACTATCCCGCTCACGGCGAATACGCCGAGCACCGCCGTCAACACCTTGTCTATGTAAGGTATATTCAATTCTCCGTTGATACTGCTAAGAGCCACGAGAATTGCGCTGATGACTGACAGCCAAAAGTTATAGCTCTTCAATTTTTCCTTCATACTCACCCCAACCTTGCTCTCATTTCTTGTCTAATTCTTTCGATATTGACGTCAATATCTTGCATATATTCCAACCCTTTGCTCAGACTGTCTATAGTTGCTTGATACTTTCTTTCTCTCGCTCTACTGTCTTTGAGCTGGTATATCAACAGCGAGCAAAACAACAACGCCCAAATGCCGTTGGTAGCGGCAAATTCCAACAACGTTTGCCACATATTATCCATGGACTGCGCTCACCAAACGGCCGTACATCAAGCCGAGATAATTTTTGAGTTGTTGGTTGTTTACCACCAATTCGTAGGCAATGTCCGACGGCATTGATTTATAGAACTCAACCGCCGCGTTAAGCCTTTTAGTATACTCGTCAAGCTTTTCACCGCTATAACCGTATTTCATTTCGCTTTCCCTTTCTTTGGCTTGAGTGTTGGCAATGTCCTCTTTTTGTTTTTGTATCAATTTGGTTCTATTTTCCAGATAATCCGTTGCCTTTTGGGCTTGGTCGTCGTTGTATTTTCGTATCTTATCCAATTCGGCGTCTCTTTCTTTGACCAACTTGTCGATATCCGAGCTTATAGATTTTGCGTAGGCAATATCCAGGTCGCTCAACGCGTCTTGTCTTTGAGCGTTAAGTTGCTGTATCTTGTAGTCTATCGCGCCTATATTGTCGGCGTATTTTCCATAGATTTGATCTCTCATTTGCTCAAAGTCTCGTTGCGCTTGCTCGTCGAGATTGGTCTTGATAGAAGAGCGAAGCATACCTTTCTCTGCGGTAGTCGACTTGATTTTGTCGAGATTGTCCTTTTTGTTTTGTCTGTTATTTGCGTGCTCTTTTTCCGCATTCGCAAGAGCCTCGCTTATTTTGTCCTTTTGCGCATTTATCTTAGCGTCGTACTCGTTTTCAACGCCCGCTTTTTCTTGCTCTCTTATCGGTGCGTAATAGTCGTTTATACGAGTTTTTATTTCTTCTTCGCTTTCGCCATCGTACTCTTTCGGCGTCCACTCGTAGCTTTTAGGCAAAACGTCCTCGTACAAAACCCACCTATTGCTTTGCTTATCCTTCCAAGCCTTATCCATATCGTCCAACTTTTTGTACAACTGTGACTGCGAATTAGCCAGCTCTTTCTTTTGCGTCTCTCTTTGCGCCTTTTCTTCCTTATCCTTTTTGGTTTCTATTCCAAAAAAATCCTTTATTTTCTCCCACATTTTCTACTCCTCATCGCTATTATGCGATTATACCTTGCTATCCATTTTTTCAATATCAGCGTATCAATCTTCAAGCTTTTTGCCCCCTTTCACCTCTATCGAAATGTATGCCCCTTGGTGCGAGCCGCACTCTACGACTAGGGTGTGTTCGCCCTTGGATAGCATACCTTTCCAATGCTTTACACCGCCTTGCCAAGTCATGCTTTCGCCCTCAATCGAGGCGGATTTGGCGTCTATGCCCAATACGACTATTCTCACGTCGCATCTAGTGTTTTCACACCAAAATCTCAATACGTATCGACAATTTTCGCTTTGCGGTTCAAAGCTCCATTCGAGGTTTTCTCTCATCGCCGACAGGGCTTGTAGCGAGTATCTCAACGCCTCGTCAACCTTATATATCCACTCTTGCATTTAGCACCTCAACAAATCAATTCTCAATTCTACGGGTGCGATTTTTATCGTAGTCGTATCGTTAAATAGCTCGAAGTCAAAGCTCTTGCCCTTGACGTTGATTGCCACTTTGTTGCTTCTTTGCGTCAGAGGAAATTCGTACTTTACCCCGTCCGCCGTCACGAACAAGGTCGTCTGCGCGCTAACCTTATACTCGGCGTATCTAATATTTTTGAGTCTATTAGGCTGACCCAAATCCACGTCCTTTATCTTCCAGCTTCTAGCGCATTGCGTGATACAATCTTCTCCTATGTCGGTCGTCATCACCAATTCTTCGCTTAGCTTAGACCTGGCTACTATTGCACTCAAATTCTTTGCTTCTACGTTGACCAAATCGCCCGTTTGGTAGCCACTCACCACGCAATAATTGTCCTTTTCCACGTCGTAGATTATTATCTCGGCGTTTTGGGTGACGATATACACTTGGTTTTGCTTGGCAACTGCGCTCTTGATTGCGTTATTTTGACCAGTCAACGTTTCTAAGTCGACGTCCAGTCTTTTTACTCCGTAATAGTCGAAGCTATACGCGTTGTCCTTGGTGCAAAAAACTATTTTGTTTTGCGTTGACGCCACCGACTCGCCCAAAATTTTTTCGCCACTGCTATACACCTTCTTTAGTTCAAACTGTGACTGCAAGCTATAGCAAGTCAGCCTATATATTCCGTAATCGCAAAATAGGTATAGATAATCGCCCATACTCACCAGCTTGTTTATTGCGCCAAGCGAATTGTCGCATTCCAAATAACCGCCGCCGCTCAGCGACACTTCCCAATCGAAAGGATTGAACACGTCGCTAAACCAAACGCTATTGTTACCGCCTTTGACTAGGGCGAATATTCTTTCGTTGTGGCTTATAAGTTGCACGATAACTTTGTCGGTCAGCACCTTGGTCAGAGTTTGATTTTCTAGCACGTAAGTCGTACCGTATGCGCCGCCCAACAGAGCCAAATCTCTACCCATATAGTTGTAGTCGGTCACCGACGACACCTTTTCGTCAATATCCAGATGTTGCCACTTAGCGTCCTTTACGAGGTCTAAGATTTCCAATCCCCCGTCGTGACAAAAGATTAGTTTTCCGCTTCCCTTTTCGGTAGCAGTGGTACGAACGAAAAAGAGTTTTCCTTCGCCCACGCTCTCAGGCAACTTTGCCACTTCAACGCCGCCTTCCAGCTTCATCTTTCCAAAGCCTCTCGCCTCGACGAGCATATTGTTTTTGCACTCGAAGTTGTATCCTTCGTCACAACCTAAACAAGGCAATTTGCCGTCTTTCTTGACGTTGCCGTTGCCCTCGAACTTAGACAAAACGAAGTAACGAGTCTGTGGCTTTAGAGGTTTTGCGCTCTTCTTCTTAACTATCATCGCCATACCCTGCCTTTGATTTTCTTTTCTCTATTATTCCTACAGGCTATGGCTATACTGTCCATAAACTTATCGTTCATCATCACGGCTTGCTCGTAATTGCCTTCAATCACGCAATATTCCGCGCACGCACCCATAGCTAGGCACACGGGCGAAACTCTTACGTCCACGTCGCACTCATCGTCTAGGTCGACGTCGGTAGGCAAATAAGAATACTTTATATCCACTTCGCCCTCGCTCTTAACTATGAGTTTAGACGGCTTTGCGCTCCATTCCACCTCAACGCCGTTGGATTTTACGCTCAACACTTCTTTTACTCTATAATCGAGCGTCGAGTATTCCACCTCGCCGTCCTTTACGGTGCAAGCTTTATTTGCCGTCAACGGTAGATAATCCGAGGCAATCTCTTTGATGACCATATTGGCACATCTGACGAGCAATTTGATTTTGGCAGTAGTCTTGGTAGAACTGCTGATAGTCGGGTCTTCGTCACCGAGATAGGTCAGGCATATTTCTATCACTTCTTTTAGTTTCATATCGCTCCTTTGACGTAGAGGAATCGGCTCATCGACCAACCCCTCTACGCGCTATATTTTCTATTATGCTTTGAGCCCTTTGCAGCTGCGCGTAGCCGTTTTCTCTCTCCAATCTTTGATTGTGCTCGTTGATCTCATCTATCAGCCTTTGTAGATTTTCCACACGGGTCTTTCTCGCCCAAGTCAGCACTCTACAATCCAAAGTATCATACGGAATATCCGCCTGCTTGGTAGGTCTAAGTCTGAGGTTGTGCAGTTCGTATCGGCAGTTTCCCCGATTAAAGTATATTTGATAGTCGTCATCAATGCTCTTTATCCTGCTTGATACGTCAAATAGGTCGTTATATACGGCTACGAGTTTTTGCATAGTCCCCTCCTTATCAGCCGGTGATACCGCTGAGCTTAGCTTGACCGATAGGCTTATCGCACAACATGTCGGCGTATTTTACTAAGGTTGCGGTATAAGTAGCAGTACCTGCCTTTTGCTTGATGACCTTACCGCCGTCGCCTTCGAGCCATCTCCAATCGCACAATTGATGCAACTTAAAGTCGCCCGTGTTGAGCAAGTACATTTCGCCGTCGTCGACGAATCTATCGGCAACCACAGGTATGCCGTTGTAAGAAATTGCTCTAAAACCGCCGTCGAGGTTCATATAGTCTACGTTGGTACGGTTGAGAGCGAGGTGCTCGAGATAGTATCTTCTCACGTCGTAGCTACAAACAATCATATCCACGGTGCTACCTGCAATCTCGTCGATATAGTCGATGACCTCTTGGATCTTGGAACAAGAGATATCGCCCACGTTTTGCACGTGCTTAGGGCTGAGCCAGCTTCTTCCCTCTCTCGACAAACCGTAGAGGTCTTTATCCGAGAAGATTGCCTTGAGACCGGTAAGTTCGTTGTCCTTAGAGCCTTGCACTGTGATATAGTCGACGTTGGCGATAGTCACCGACGGCGTAACGTTGATAGTAATAGTCTTGTTGACTCTATCCACGCTGGTAATTCTCACGCCCGCCAAGCCGTTGTAGACTTTGTCGGTTGCGCCGTTGTACACGTCGACCACCATACCTTCCATCACGTTCTTCACGCTGACAAGACCTATGACCTTGCCCGAAGACTTGCTTGACACGCACTTGGACAAAATACCGCTACCGTCGCCGTAAAGCATTCTGCCAAGGTTAAATTTAGACGCTTTGAGCAGTCCGTCCATCTCTGCATTGAGCAAGTTGACGAATGCGCTTGCGCTAGATTGCGAAGCCCTGATTGCCTTGTCGGAAAGTTCAATCGTTCCGTACAAGTTTTTGAGTTCGAGCTTAAATCTGTCGTAGTTGTTTTGAGCGGCGGCAGGCAAATCTCCCGTTTCCGTACCTGCCCCGATACCGCCGTTGATTCCGTAAGGCACGAGCTTAATTATATCCTTGCCAACTACGTCGTTGGTGCTTTGCTTTATCTTAGCCAAAAACGGATTAACCGTTACGTTAAGTTGGTCGGCTACGATGCCGAGATATACTTCTTTTAGTGCCTTATCTGCTGTTTCTAGTGTTACCATCAAATCCTCCTATTGGTTAGCATCTTTTTGATTATTTCTCCCGCCTCTTCGATGCTCTTTGGTCTATTTGGTGGCGAGAGGATTATTTGCCCTCTACCCATCATAGATTTGGGTGGGCTGTTTCGTTCAAGACTTTGAATGTACCCGTCTATTATCGTCGATTTGATTTGCTCGTTGGTCAGCACGTATTTGTCAACAAAGTCTTTATTTAATATCATCTCCTGCGGTGAGATATAAGCCTTGCTAAGCACCTTGGCAAGCGCAATCTCCAGACAACTCTCATTGCGCGCTAGTTGGTCGTCGTCCGCTATCTCCTTGCCAATCTCCACGGCAAAGCTTCTAGCTACGGGGTAACTTTCAAAAAAGTTATCCGTCTTGTCCTTCCACTCTTGCCGTTGATATATAGGCGTTTGACTTGGCTCGATATCTTGCTCACAGTTTGATTTTTCGTTATACGTATCGGGTTTTTCACCCTCGCCTACGTTATTTTCAGCGTTTTGCTCTTGCATGTTTTCGCCACCTTTTTCGACTTGACTAGACGCTTCTTCACTCTCTCGTGCTCGTTTATCTTGGTTGCTCGTCGTTTGATAGGTCGAATTAGGCGTTGATACTTGCATTGCTAAAGCCACGCCTTGCGCCTCTCGCAAGTCGTCTTGCTCGCTTTTCGTAGGCTCTATGTTTGCCGTAGTTTGTTCGGCATTTTCGCTCGTAGGGGCTACACTCCCCACCTCAGCATCCATCTCATTTTGTACAAAAATCTTTTCCACATTTTGATATTCTCCTTGCGTTATTTGCATATTTCCCTCACTTCTCATACGTTTGGTTTTGCAAGATTTCCACTTGCGCCTCTATCATCTTGCTCTTGTGCTCTCGTATGTGCTTTTTGAGTTTTTCCCTTACCTTTTCGGGCAGGTCGTCCGCTACGATATATCGCTTGATATGTTCGTCGCAGTGTATGTTGTGGTCGTCGAACTCTCCCACTACCAACTCTTTACTCTCCACTTCGGCGTTCTCTTTCATAGCCTTGTTACGATGGCATTCTTCGATGTCCATACTGCTCTCCCAATTACCAAAGCCCAGCATCTCCATAATTTTGAGTTTGTTGCGCTTGGACACCGAGCCGTCGCTGTCGTTGAGTGCGCCGAGTTTGATGAGTTCCATCACCATATTTCTACGGTTGGCAAGCGAGTCGGAGAGCTGATTTTCGTTGTCGAAGACGATATCTTCGCTGCCTAGGTCGCTTCTACTAAAGTACACGCTCTTGACGTCGTTGTTGTCGCCTGCTATTCTTACCAATCTGTTAGAGGTTGCGTATTGCTTATATAGCCTTATTATTTGCTCGGCTATCGTCTTGACGCACTCTCTAATGCTAGACGAAGCTATAGACAGACGGGTGTCGTCTTGCTCCACCAACAAGCTGATTGCCTTACCCGACATACTGTCGTAGGTCTGCGAATACTTGGACAGCTCGCTCACGCCCGATATGGTGACGAACTCGGATAGCAGTCTCTCTTCTTCTATATGGAAGTCGCTCGGCACTTTGCCCGCGTCCATCATGTGAGGTATGCTAGAGCCTTGTCTATATACGAGTATTTTTCCCGGCGACAAGCCCTCTTCTTCCAAGTTGTCGGTGTCCACCGAGCCGTCCTCAACCGCCAATACACCCATTGCTATACGGTTCATATACTCGTGCTTGCGATTTTTGACTGCGTTGTATGCCCTTTGAAGAGGTATCATTCTCTCAACCACGCTCATTCCGAAGAAAGAGGCAATCTTTTCTATGCAATGTATCCTTGCAAAGGGATAACCTCTAGAGCCGTCTTTGCCGTTGAGATACGGTAGTTCCCCCTTATATAACAGTTTGTCACCGGCTACTATCACCAATTCGCCCTCAGGCATATCCTTGGTAGGTAAGGTATATCTTTCTATCACTACGCAACTGTCGTGCGCCGTAGTATTGAATATACTACCCACGCTCGCGCTATAGCCCGCACCGCCAAGGCTCGGCGTATTGTCCATACCCAATACGTCCACGTCGTCGCCCTTGACGTCTACGCCCCACGCGTCCTTGATTTCGCCCACGTGGTAGGCTTTGGCGTGTATTATGCTTAGGCACTCGTCTATGCTATCTCTCGATATGCTGTCGGGATAGATTTCGTATGGCGGAACGACGGCAATTTCCACGTCGCCCTCTTTGATGCTCACGTTGTTTTTGCTCTTGCCTACGACTCTACCTTTATCAGCCGACCATATAGTTTTGAAGAAACAGCTTCCCACCACCTCGCTCCACATAGTCGCCGTATTCATCAGCCTCGGCATATCGTTTTTTGCCAAGGTTGCAGCCACTATCTGCGTGGAGAGCTTGGCGGAATTGACGTCGCCCTCGTCTTGACTGAACGGTCTTACCGTCATACCCGTCTTGGTTCTCGACAACTTAGCAACACGCGTTTCGATAATAGATGCGATGTGATTGAACACCTCTCTCTCTTGCCAGAAATATTGTTTGCCGTAGTCCTCGACGTCGCCTCTCGGGGTTATCTCGCAGTATTGATTGCCCACCATAAAGTTCATATTGAGTCGCCATTGCAACTCTAACGGTCTACGCTCTTGTCTGCGCCTCTCCCAATCGGCTCTCACTTCGTTTACGATTTTTTCTTGTATTTTGTCCTCGATTTTCACATTGTCCTCCTTTTTGTTTGACTTTTCTTATCGTTTTTTGCATAGGCTCTCGCAAAGTATCTATTCGCAGGAATTCCACTAGCAACTACGCTCGCAACGTTGATTATTTGGCATATCCCTAGCGCCTTTGCTCGCAAGAGTGGCTATTTCGATCGTCGACTCTACGTTCATAGCCTACGCGCTCAACTCTCTCGACTATTTATCTTCTTATTCCACCCTTGCCTAAATCCTTTTGCAAGATATTCTTAGGACTTTTGGGTACGAATACCGACGAGGCTTGCTCGTATATGGCTTGCAAACATTCCTTGCATAGATTGAGATATTTGTCGGGACTATTACCCTCTTTGAATACGGAATAGTCGGCAGTATTTTTGCAACCCGACGTGTCGCACTTTACCTTCTTTTTTTGCTCGATTATTTTCATAATTTCTCCTTATTTTTAGACTTCTTCGTCCCTCTCGATTTTTTTCTTCTTTGCTCTCGTTTTAGGCTCGGGCTGATTGAGTTGTATAGTCAGCTCTTTTAGCATTGCTTGCAATTCTTCTTCGCTCTTGTTCGACAAGTCATCGGTTACTTCTTGCAATTCCATCAAAGCTTTTATTGCGCTCATATCGGGCGGAACGTGCTTTTTAGACACCTTCTTTTTGACAAGGTTGCCCTCCTCTCCGCCGTACTCTTCCACCACCTCTTTGGCTGTATAGCCTATCGCCTTTTTGTATAGAGCCTTCTTCAATTCTTCATCCATTTTTCCTCCTTTTTCGGCATTTTTGATATACAAATACTCAACCCCGCTTTTGACAGAGTTGAGCATTTTGCCCATACGTATTGCGTTTTTGACAGTCAACCTACGTTTTTCGTTGCCATAACGTTACAAACGGTGCTGTCTTTTCGTTGTCGTAGCATTATCAAACAAAGTACTTCCTTAGTTGCTACGGCATTATCAAACGGTGCTGTTCTTTCGTTGCTTCAATCCGTTGATTAGTCTTCTTTTGTCCTTTTGTATTGCCGTATATTTGACCGACGGCGTGGTAGGTGGTTGAGGCCTAGTCATCACGTAATACCTAAGTGCGTCGAGAGCGTGGTCGTCCTTTTTGATTGGATTGTCGCCCTCGCTCCACCAATAGCCTTTGATTTCTCGTATTAGGTTGACACAACAAGAAAATATCCTTATTTTGTCCAATGCAAAGTATTGTTTGACCCTCGCTATTCCGCTAAATAGTTGTTTATCCACCGCCGTGTTGACCATTATGCCTCCCTCTCTGAATAGTTCTGCCACGCTCCTCACGCCTGCCAGCGTTCTTTGGTTGGCTGCGCTGTCTATTATTGCGTTTAGCCTACCTTTGCTATCTCTTTTCCAGCTGAGTTTATCTGCGAGTTCAAAGAGCTTGGTAACGTGGTAGTCAATATCCTTGCCCGCCTGATAGTGCTCGGCTACCACGTAGATATTGCCGTCGTAGTCCACTGCGCAAAATAGACACGCCGTAGGATTGTTGAGTCCCGGGTCGATAGTTATCATATCTTGCCAATCACTCGGCACGTCAAACGGTTCTATTACGTGTTTGGTTTGGTCGAATTCCTTGTACACCATACCTTCCGACTGACTAAATCTGCCGTATCGTCTACTCTCCAAGGTGTCCTTATCCATCACGCTCGACAAAGCTTGCACTTCCTCATCGTCAAGGAAGGGATTGTCGCCCCACTCGATATGCTCGTGCCACACTTGAGGGTTGTTAGGCGTGTTGAGATATATCTCGTCGTATACCCAGCTCAATCCCTTGAGCGGAGTCATCGTACCCCAAATATTGCCCTTGGTGTCGAGTACTCTCATCACGCATTCTTGATATATTTCCTTGGGCGGTTCTTCGTCGAACCATACCCAATCGAGTGACGCACCTTGGAATTTTTCTCTGCCTTGGTCGCAACTTTTGAAGCCTATTCTTGACACGCTTCCAAAGACGTTTTTGACGAGTATGTAGTCGATGATGCCGTATTCATATTCTCCCTTTTTTCCGCTAGTCATCACCACGTCTTGTATCCAATCGGGGTTGAGGTAGCTAAGTATCTTGGCTTGCGCCACCTCTCTCTGCACTTCGTATGACAAGGACACTACCCACCCGTTCGTCGGCTTGTTTTCTCTGTAGGGGTGAATGCCCCTCGCCGTCCACACGGCTTCTACCGCACCGCATTCCGTCTTGCCCGAACGATTGCCTCCAAACACCCATCTATTGCGTTTTGGGCACTTGTGAAAAGCCATTTGTTTGGCGTGCACCTTGTCGCCCGTGTTGTAGGTAGACAGTCTGTCGTTGCCTTTTCGTCTATTGAGTTCTTTTTGAATTGCCAATATTCGGGCAATTATCTCTCTTTTTTGCATATTTTTCTATTAACTTTCCAATATTTTGTTATTTTGCTCAAGTTTAGGATTGAATTTTTGTCAATTTGCCTATATAATATAGTCGTAACGTATGCGATATTCGTAGGCGTGTCGTGACGACGTGATTTTGTCAATAAGGCTTATGTGGTAGTATGAGTACATTGCCAATCTTTTGATAGACAATCCACTTTGATTGACAATTCTCTTTCTCCTACAACGGATACCGACTTCAATCGTCCGTAGCGTTACGTTGCAAGATTATTACTCCTTCAACTCATTGAGGTAGATATGAAAAAGTTGTTCACAATCCTATTGCTTAGCGTGTGTCTGTTGTCGGTGGCAACGGCGGGCGTTTGCGTTGCGGAGACACCTGCAGAGTCACCGTATTACGTTGTCAACACGGGCGATATTACGATAGCCAATTCCTTGGCACTCTACGCCGACGTCGACGGCTCTCCCGCCGACTTCGTGGCTTGCTATATACCGCCAACCTATTACTTTCAATCTATGGGTACTATCAAGGGCGACTATACTCTCGTCACCTACAACAATGCCGAATTGTGGGTCAAGACGACCGACGTTTCTTCCAAAGCGTCCGTTGCTCCTACCGACAAACCTATTGAGGGCAACAAAGCGTATTTTAGCAAGGATATCGCTATCAACGCCCAAATTGTTGCCGACGAGGGCATGATCAAAGTCTTTTATAATACGTCTTTGACCGACAACAAAGCGGGGAGAAAGCTTATCGTGGTAGAGGACGTGACCGGTGTCAAGTTTATCGGTCTCAACGAGATAGGTGATATGATATATTATTACGTCACCGTCACCACCTCGAGCGAAAGTTATACGGGTTTTATCGATCCTGCTAGCACCGACACCGTAGACCTTACCTTTGCCTCTATACCTCAACACCCCAACTCTATAGTAGTGCCCGACGACGTTCTTCCTACGATAGATGCTCCTAACATACAAGAACCTGCTAGCAACAACCTCGTACGCAATATTCTCATAGGCGTGATATGCGTGTTGTGCGTGATTATCGTATTTTTGATTTTCAAGCCAACTAAAAAAGCTAACTAATATTCAAGTGTTGATTTCAAAATTTTAGGCTCGCCAATCTTGATTGGTGTGCCTATTTTTTCACTATTTCCGCTTTTATCTAATAACGTATCCTACGCTAATCTATAGCTTTTAAGTGCCTACGCCCGTCACAAAAATAACTGAACACACTCGTCAAGATTTCTAAACGCCTAAGCGTTACTAAATTATCAAAACGCTAACACTTTATATACTTCTGACGCCTACGTTTGTTGAAACCTCTAACTAAATTCGGCAATACTTGCTCACTTTTGACCTCGATTGTCTTTGACGGCAAACAAATCGTTACGCCCCGTAGCCTGCCGATACTAGCTTAGACTTACCTTTTCCCCTCGATTTTTGGTTATCTGTTATTGGCTTTGCTTGCTCTCTCAACACGCCGTTAACTCTTGACGGTATTTGTACGGACTGATTGCGTTTGGCTTGTACAATCAAGCTATTATGTTTGCGAAGCTCTTCCTCCGTCCACGACTTTGACTTGCCCACTCTTGTCGCCAAAGATTGATTGCGACACTTTTGGTAAATCTTACCCACCAACGGGTCATCTAAATACTGATCGAACCACCTTTTATCGCAACCCAAAGCAAGACACAACTCTTCAAAAGTATCCAAGGCAATCACGCATCTTCTAAAAGCAGTCTTGAGACATACTTCGCATTGCTCCGCTATGATAGGATATTTTTGCTCTTGAACGTATCGCATTTGCAACATATCGACCAACTTGTCGTCCATCTTATCAAAAACTTGGTCTATCAAAATCTTGAGATTGACAATCCTTTCCTTTCTTTTGACCATATCCAGCATTTTGTCAAAAAATACCGTTACGTCTCCCAAATAATTAAAACCTTTTAGCCCCGTGGTCATCAACAACTTATCCAAAGTATCCGCAACGCTGTCTAGCGACCCGTACGCTCTCAACGCCGTCTTGACCCATATTTGCATTTCTTTCATTCTATCACCTCCTTATCCTCGGGTTGCTTGCAATCTTATTATACCCCCCAATTTGCCAAATTGCAAATTTTATGGACATCAATTTTGAACATTTGTTCGTTTTTGTACCCATAGTTTACCACTAAATAGTTGACAATATGTGTCATATATCACTTTTTTTGTTTGCAAATTTTGTCGAAAAAAGGCAACAAGACGCGCGTTGTTATTTTAGAGTGGAATTTAGCGCGCGTATATAAAAGCCGAGGTAGTCGTTAAACCGGAAAAACAAACGAAGTGTAAAAAAATTTTTTTTGAGGGCAAAATTGGACTAAAAAAATACCGACTGCGCTTGCAGTCGGATAGACTTTTGTTATACGTCTAGTCGATATCTACTAGTCGTTGTGCGATAATCGTTGGTGTGCCTTTTGATTGTTTGCCTGTCGCCGTACGATTATAGTTATGCGCAATAGTTGACTTAGATATCTATACGTTTATTTATCTTCCAAATTGATAGAGCTTTTGAGCGTGTAACTCTCGTACGGACTGACGGCAATGCCGATGTTCATATGGCGAGAGATATCAAATGCCTTCCAAGGTATCTCGTCCTTAGGAGGATATACGACGAAGGTCATCAGCTCTTTGCTGATAGGGTGTCTGAGTCTAAGCTCGGTAGCCCAAAGTCCTAGATTGTGACGGCAAGTCCTTGGGTCGGCGCCGTACTTGGCGTCGCCGAAAAGCGGACAACCTATGGTGGACATTTGCACTCTGATTTGGTGCGACCTACCCGTATAAAGTTGCACTTTGACTAACGAAAAGCCTTGTACCGTCTCTATGACGGAATAGTCTAGCTCGGCTCTCTTGGCTCCTTCGGTGAGCATTGGCACGACTTTGACGATATTTTGCGCCATATTTTTCTTGAGATAGTGCTCTAACTTGCCGTTCTTTTGTTTAGGCTCCGAGCAAGTCACGCAGAGGTACTTTTTGCTCATAGTGCCGTCCTTGATTTGCTCGGACAGTCTTGACGCAGCCTTGGAAGTCTTGGCAAACACCATGACGCCGCCCGTAGGTCTATCGAGTCTATGAACGAGCCCTACGTACACCTCGCCGGGTTTGTTATACTTTTGCTTGATATATCTCTTGACGATAGTGAGCATATCCTCGTCTTGCGAGTCGTCGCTTTGCGAAGGGATATTTTGAGGTTTGACAACTACGATAATATGATTGTCCTCGTACACTATAGCCAAATCGTCTATGTTAAACTCTTGCATATTTCACCTGTTGCTCTTCCAAATTGCGCTACAACCGCACGGAAGTATTATATTTTCGTTGGTAGGCAAGCCCACTTCGTAGGCTTCGATACTTCCCTCACGCTCGCCGAGGGCAAGTGAGAGAATGTTGCTCATCACGGTAGGCTGTAGACCCGTCGTATATGAGTTGATGAGGAAAAATAGCGGATTGTCACTGAGCACCTTGACGCATTCGCTCACAAGGTCGTGGATACTATCCTCTATCTTCCATACTTCGCCGTTTGCTCCTCTGCCGTAGGACGGTGGGTCCATAAGAATAGCGTCGTACTTGTTGCCTCGCCTTATCTCGCGCGCGATAAACTTTGCGCAATCGTCGACGATATAGCGTATTCTATCGTTAGGTATACCGCTACTCAGTGCATTGGTTTTGGCTCTCTCCACCATTGCTTTGGCGGCGTCCACGTGTGTAACTTGCGCGCCCGCTTGAGCAAGAGCTACGGTAGCTCCGCCCGTATAGGCGAATAGGTTGAGCACCTTGATAGGTCTACCCGCGCTCTTGACCATTGAGCTCATGATATCCCAATTGACGGCTTGCTCGGGGAATAGCCCCGTATGCTTGAAACCCATCAACTTGAGGTTGAAGGTAAGTCCTTTGCGTTGCAAGGTAAAGTCGCCCACTGCTTTGCCACTCGTCTCCCATCTTCCGCCGCCTTGGTTGCTACGGATATACTTGGCGTTGAGTCCCTTGTACTTGGATAGGTCGAACTTGGCGTGCCAAATAACTTGCGGGTCGGGTCTTAGCAGTATTAGTTTGCCCCACCTCTCAAGCTTTTGTCCGTCGCCCGTGGCGATTATCTCGTAATCTTTCCAATCCGTTGCTACTTTGATCATAGCCTTACGCTTTCTTGACGCTGAGCGTTGCCTTGTGACCGTTGATATCCCAATCTTTGACGTAGCCGTCAAGCTCACTGTTGAAGCCGTCGCAAAGTACGCCGTCCGATATAGACTTGTCACCCGTCAAAATATCGGCGATTTCTTGGTCGCAAGCGTAGCCGATGACGATATGGTCAACTACCTCGAAGCCTGCTTCTTTACGCATGGTTTGTATCTTAGAAGTAAGCTCTCTGGCGATACCCTCTTTGATGAGGCTGTCGGTGAGGTTGGTGTCGATAACTACCGTCATATCACCTGCTACTTCGAGTGCGTAGCCAGGTTTGTTGATAGGCGTGATGAGCAAATCTTCCAAGCCTAGCGAGATAGTTTCTCCATTGACTTCGAAGCAATATTGCGCACCTGTATTGACTTTTTCGACTATTTCGCTTGCATTGGTGCAAGTAGAGAGATAGTTGCGAATAGCTCCCAAGCTCTTGCCGTATTTAGGTCCAAGAGTCTTGAGTTGAGGCTTGAGCTCGTAGGTCATAAACTCGGATTTGTCCTTGACTACCGAGCAACTCTTGACGTTGATTTCGTCGGCAACCAAAGAATATACTCCCTCGTCGTTGACGGTAAGGTCGGTGAGGATAAATAGCTTGGAGAGTGGTTGACGGTTTTTGATATTGGACTTGTTGCGTGCAGCTCTACCGAGTGCTACGGCTTTGAGCACGAATTCCATGTCAGCCTCGAGCTCTTTGTTAATCATACTGTAATCTGCCACAGGATAGTCGGCAAGATGCACGCTCTCAGGGGCGGACTTGTCAAAGTTGACTACCAAGTTGCGATAGATATTCTCAGCCATAAAAGGCACCATTGGCGCGATGAGTTTGGAGAGTTCTACGAGCACGCGATAGAGCGTGGTGTACGCCGCAATCTTGTCTTCCGTCATCTCCTTGCCCCAATATCTCTCTCTACCTCTACGGATATACCAATTGGAGAGATTGTCGGTAAACTCTTCTATCATTCTTGCGCTCTCGGTAATCTTGTATTGTTCGAGGTTCTTATCCACCGCATCGATGAGGGTGTTGAGTCCCGACAAAATCCACTTATCCATATGGGTAAGCGCACAATCTTTGAGGTTGTATTGAGTTGGGTCGTACTTGTCGATATCGGCGTATAGCACGAAGAAGGAATAAGCATTCCAGAGCGTGCCCATAAACTTGCGTTGGCACTCCGATACGTTGTCGGCGCTAAAGCGTGAAGGAAGCCATGGCGCGGAGGAAGAATAGAAGTACCATCTAACCGCATCGGCTCCTTGCACGTCGAGTACCGACCATGGGTCCACGACGTTGCCCTTGTGCTTGGACATTTTGATACCGTTTTTGTCGTTGACGTGTCCCAAAACTATACAGTTTTTGAAAGGCGCTTTGTCAAAGAGCAAAGTGGATATTGCCAGCAAGGTGTAGAACCAACCGCGAGTTTGGTCTACGGCTTCGCTGATAAAGTTGGCAGGGAATTGCTTTTCGAACAATTCTTTGTTCTCGAACGGATAGTGAAGCTGTGCAAAAGGCATGCTTCCGCTGTCGAACCAACAGTCAAGCACCTCGGGCGTTCTGTTCATAGTTCCACCACACTTAGGGCACTTGAAGTGTACCGCGTCGATATACGGACGGTGAAGCTCGATATCGTGGTCGAGTCCGCCGAGCTCTCTAAGCTCTTGTCTGCTACCGATGACTTTGATTTCGCCACAGTCAGGACATACCCAGATAGGAAGCGGCGTGCCCCAATATCTCTCACGAGAGAAGCCCCAGTCGATGACGTTCTCAAGGAAGTTGCCCATACGACCGGTGCCTATGGTTGGTGGCATCCAGTTGACGGTGGCGTTGTTTTTGAGGAGCTTGTCCCTAACAGCAGTCATCTTGATAAACCAACTGCTTCTAGCATAATATAGGAGCGGTGTGTCGCATCTCCAACAGAAAGGATAGCTGTGCTCGAACATGAGTTCTTTGAAGAGCAAGCCCTTTTCTTTGAGATATTCGATGACTAGCTTGTCGCCGTCTTTGACGAATACGCCGGTAAATTGCTCGCCTACGCCCTCGACGAAACGACCTCTGTCGTCTACCATTTGCAAGAACGGAAGTCCGTATTTTCTACCCACGTTAGCGTCGTCTTCACCGAATGCGGGCGCTATATGAACGATACCCGTACCGTCGGTGAGGGTGACGTATGCGTCGTTGGTCACGTAGTAAGCCTTTTCTCTACCGTTGTAGCAGTCGAAAAGCGGGATATATTCTTCTCTCTCGTACTCGCTACCCTTCTTGACGTCGATGAGCTCGTACTCTTCGAAAAGACTGCTAACGAGCGCCTCAGCAAGCACGTAAATCTCGCCGTCCACTCTAATGCAGGCGTAATTTTCTTGTCCGTTCATACACAAGGCAACGTTGGAAGGAAGCGTCCAAGGCGTGGTCGTCCATGCCAAGAAGTAGCCTTCGTTGTTTTTACGCTTAAACTTGACGAATACCGACTTTTCTTTGACGTCCTTGTAGCCTTGCGCCACTTCGTGCGACGAGAGAGCCGTTCCACATCTTGGGCAATATGGTACGATCTTATGTCCCTTGTAGATGAGTCCTTGGTCGGCTATTTGTTTGAGAGCCCACCATACCGACTCGATATAGTCGTCGTGATAGGTGACGTATGGGTTGTCCATATCTACCCAATATCCCACACGATCGGACATCTTCTCCCACTCGCTTTGATATTTCCATACGCTCTCTTTGCACTTTTTGATAAAAGGCTCGATGCCGTACTTTTCTATCTCTTGCTTGCCGTCGATACCAAGCGACTTTTCTACTTCCAATTCTACGGGAAGTCCGTGGGTATCCCAGCCTGCCTTACGCAAAACGTGATAGCCCTTCATGGTCTTGTATCTAGGTATAATATCTTTCATAACACGGGTCAAAATGTGACCTATGTGCGGTTTACCGTTGGCTGTTGGCGGTCCGTCGTAGAAGGAAAACTCTTCCTTGCCCTCGTTCTTCGCCACGCTCTTTTCAAAGATGTGATTGGCTTTCCAAAATTCAAGAACTTCTTTTTCTCTTTGACAAAAATTCATTCCGGAATCGACCTTGTTGTACATTTGTTGCCTCCTAAAAGTGTGTATGTGTGATTATTTGTTTTCTTCGTTTTCTTCGTCGGTTTGCTTTGGCGCTACGACCACTTCTACCGACACAATCTTGTTGTATTCCGTCCTCTTGACGGCTATGGACAAGTTTTCAAATTCTATCGTATCGCCAACGGTAGGTACGTGTCCTAGCTTCTCAGTCACGAAACCGCTCACCGTCATAGACTCGTATTCTTCGCCCGCCTTGTTGACGTCGAAGTATTCGAAAAACTCTTCTAGTCCTACCTCGCCCAGTACGCTAAACTTGTCGTCGGTGATTTGGACGAAGTCTTCCACTACCTCGTCGTGCTCGTCCCATATGTCGCCGACGAGCTCTTCGAGTATATCCTCAAGAGTTACGATACCCATCGTTCCGCCAAACTCATCTACCACTATGGCAAGGTGAATTTTGGCTTTTTGCAGTCTACGCAACAGTATGGATATCTTCATACGAGGCGTAGCGTAAATGACGTTTTTGACGATAATTTTGTTGAAGGTCTTTTGACCGTCTAGGTATACCTTATAAAAGTCCTTTTCGTTGATGATGCCCACTATCGTGTCGATGCTGTCCTTGTAGACGGGCAAACGAGAATAGCCCGTGTCGCGGAAGACCTGCAATACGTCCGTCATCTTGGCGCCGTACTCTACGCTCACTACGTCCACCCTCGGCGTAAGTATGTCCATAACGGTGAGGTCATCAAACTCAATGGCGCTACGGATAAGCTCGCTCTCGTATTCGTTGAGTCCACCCTCCGTCTCGGCTTCGTCGACTATGGTGATAAGCTCTTGGTCGGTGATATTGTCGTCGTCCTTGCGCTTGAAAATCTTGTTGACGAGCTTTTGCCACAAGCCAAACAGCCAAACGATAGGCATGAGCGTATACGATACTACCAATATGAAGGGCGCACTAAAATGAGCAAACGACTCGGGGTTGCGCTTGGCTATCGTCTTTGGCGTGATCTCACCAAAAATCAAAACCGCCACCGTGATAACGATAGTCGAAACGGTAGGCGCTAGCGAATTGTCGCCCATAATTTTGACAAATAGCAAGGTCGATAACGTAGTAAGTACTATGTTGACTATGTTGTTGCCAACGAGAATGGTCGATATGAGCGAATCGTAATCATTGCACAACTTGGCTACCAAACGCGACTTCTTAGAATTGCTGGTAGCAAGACTTCTAATCTTAATTTTGTTAAGAGAACTAAACGCCGTTTCGGTAGCGGAAAAATACGAGGACAAAATCAATAATATTACTATTGCCACAACGTATAACGGGACTGACATCTGATATGCTCCTTTTATAAATATAAAATATTATATTATACTTTTTGTATTTTGTAAAGCATATTATTGAGATAGTCTAAATAGAACTACTAAAAAAACAAAAATTGCCACAGTCAAAGCCGTGGCAATGGTTTATTTGAATTGTGAAAATTTGGTTCTGCCGCCCTCGCGAAGTATGATGTACGTCGTACCTACTCTGCCTTGGTATTGGCTTCTTAGATAAGTAAACCTATCTTGCTCGACGGTACTTTTGACCGCAAGTCCGCAAGAACCGCTTAGCCCCGACGGCTTGTTGACCGTCTTTGCTACTACGCCACTAGATTTGAGGTACCTCGCCCAACCTATGGCGTCGTTGCGAGAACGGAAGGTAGTGAGAAATTCCATAGCTTCTCTCCTTGATGAATTTATGTAATCCGTCCTCAATACAATATATTGTATCTTATCCCAAGGAGTGACTTTATGATTTATTTGGACAATGCGGCAACGTCGAGGTTTAAGCCTAGGTGCATGACGGAGACTATGGTCAAAGAGCTAAATTGCTCTAGTAACCCCGGTCGTGGCGGTCACAAAGACGCTATTGCCACTGCGGAAAAAATCTATAGCGCAAGAAGCTTGATAAAAAAATTGGTTAAGGCTAGCGAAAAATACGAGGTGATTTTTTCTTCGGGTTGCACCCAATCAATCAACCTCGCAATACTTGGATATCTACAAAATTTTGCAGGTCAAAGCATAGACGTAATTGCAACCAGCAACGAGCATAACGCCACTCTTAGAACGCTGTTTTTTGCCAAAAACTCGATACGTGTCAACATAATTGAAGTCAAGCCTCAGTTCGACGGCTCTATAAATCCACTCGATATCAGCCGCGCAATTACTGCCGATACGAGGCTCATTTGTCTATGTCACGCCTCCAACGTAACGGGAAGCGTGAGCGATATAGAGGCTATCGGTAAGATTGCCAAAAATAGCGGTGTGGCTCTGCTAGTGGACTGCGCCCAAAGTCTTGGGCATATCGAAGTGGACGTGACGGCGTGTGGTATCGACTTTTTGGCGTGCGCAGGGCACAAGGGATTGCACGGTCCACAAGGCGTGGGATTTTTGGTTTGGAATACCGACAAATATCTACACCCTATTTCGTTCGGCGGTACGGGTACGGATAGCAATGACCTCAATCAACCCGACACTATCCCCGAAGGATACGAGGCGGGTACGGTAAATTCCGCAGGTATCATCGCCCTATCTTCGTCAATCAAGTGGACTATGGAAAATCTAAGACAAATCAATCTGCAAGAGAGATACTTGACGGCGGAACTGCTAAAAGGACTAAAAAATAACCGCAACGTGACGGTTTACGGCTCATCAAACTGCGGCGTGGTGTCATTTAATTATAAGGACTATTCTTCTACCGACGTGGGCGACTACCTCAACTCTTGCAATATCGCGGTACGTAGCGGACTGCATTGCGCACCTTGGATACATAGGCATTTGGGCACCATAGAGCGTGGTGCGGTGCGAGCTTCTATAGGCTACAATAACACCATGGCGGACGTGCGCGCCCTACTGCTCGCCCTGCAAAAATTGGACAAAATCAATCTTTGAGCTCGTCCACCAAGCCTTTGAGGTTGTTGCGCTCGCTCTCGGAAAGCATAGTAGAGGCTTGAGAATAAAAATTGTCGAGTTGCTCGTTGTTTAGCTCTCCACTCGCCTTGCCTTGGTTTGCAAGCAAATGCATTTGCTCGATGAGCTCTTGTCTACTCATCTTGGAATATTTGGCGATTTGCTCTTGTATCTGCGCCTCGGTCATTTTGCCCTTGCCCATTTTGCTTACTTTGCTAAATTTATTCTTTTTCATATCTCCTCCGTTCACTTTTTATTATATGCGCTCATATATTGAAACGTGAGGAAAATGATATGGATATGAACGATATGCTCAAAATGATGCTTGGCTCGCAAAATAAGGACGTGCCCAATATAGACCCGTCCAACCCTATAGCTAGCCTTTTGCCAATGCTACTCGCTAGCCAAAAAAAGAATAAACCTACCGTGTCGCGCCACGGCGAAAATAGCAAAAAAGCCGACAGAGAGTTCAACTATACTCTGCACAAACTCTATAGCGACGACTGAGTTTACGTGTATTCGTTTGCGTTTTGAGTTTTGAGTTTCGCGTTTGGTTTTGCTTTGACGAGTCTATATAGCACAAGGCGCACGTTTCGCCCTACCCAATCTCAATACGACTCTCAATATGAGAGCATTTTTTGCTTTTGTGCGTATCAATTAGCTTTGAGTCAAAAGCGCGTCGAATAGGCTTTGGCGTATATCAGATAGCATGCTATCGCCCACTCGTCTGCTATCTCTATCGATATCAATCGATTGGTCGTAGACGACTTTTGCTCCGCCATCCGTCGTAGAAACGCCCAAAACCACTATTCTATCGCCGACGAGCAAGGCTTCGTCCACGTCGTGGGTAACGAATATCACTGTGGCGTTTTGCTCTTGCTTTGCCTTGACGAAATCGGCAATAATCTCGTATTTTAGTCCCACGTCAAGCGCCTTGAAAGGCTCGTCCATGAGCATTACGTCGGCTCCGTAGCAATACGCTCTCGCCAGCGAAACTCTGCTTTGCTCTCCTCCCGACAAGCCGTAGGGATAGCGTTTTTCGTAGCCTTGCAACTTCATTCTACTAAGCGCCGACTTGATTTTGGCGTCCTTGTCGGGGGCTTTGCCTAACACTAAGGCGAGATTGTGATACACGTCTATATTGTCTATGAGTGTAGGCTGTTGAAAGACGTAGCTCAGCCTCTTAGGGCGAGGTTCGATACTTCCGTCATACTCGACTTGAGCGCAAATGGCACGCAAAAGCGTGGTCTTGCCACAGCCCGACTTGCCCATTATACACGTTATTTGATTGTCCTCGATATCTAGGTCAAAGCCGTCGAAAACTACCTTGTCGCCGTATGATATCCTTAAATCTTTTATCTTCATTTTTTCCTGCTCATATATATCTTTTTGAGGATTGCAATCAAGCCCTCGAGCGCTCCGCCAAGCAATATCGCAACTATCGTCCACGCTAGCAAAATAGGCGTGTCGAGATAGATTTTGCTAAGTTGCATACCAAGTCCTATACTGTCTTTGGTCTGCGCCAAAACTTCGGCTGCGATGACGAGTTTGATCGTCAAGCCGAGCGTTGATTTTACCGTGTCGAATAGCGAGAGAGCCGTGCAAGGCAAATATAGGCTCTTAACCCTTTGCCACGCTCCGACCTTGTATATCTTGCACATGTCCACAAGGTCCTTGTCTACCCCGTCGATAGCCGACAAATATCCGCCGTATATCAGCGGACATATCACCACGAACGCCACCAAAATAGGCGACACGTACGACGATACCCACACTAGTGCAAGCAGTATGACCGACATAGTTGGAATAACTCTCACTATCACGACGACGGGCGACAAAAACTTGCGAATAGGTCGGCTAAGAGCCGATAGCACTGCAAGCAAAATCCCAACCGCAAAGGCAAGCACAAAGGAGAGCAAACTCCTAAGCAAAGTGTGCCCCACCGACAAGTAAAATTCCGCCGACTTTAGAAGCTGACCAAGCGACGAAAAAGTGGTGGATAGGGAGGGAAACAACAGCTCCGACCCTACCGCCTTTGCCGTAATTCCCCACAGCGCAAGTATCACGCCGAGGGCAACGAACGGCATCAAAATATCTAGTATCTTTAGTGGCTTAGTTCTCAACGATACAATCCTCTATCGGGCATTTGTCCGCCGATTGCGTTAGGCGCGATATTGTACACGGCCTCTAGAGTTTTGTTGATATACTCGTAATTGGTTGCCGAATCGTAGGTCTTGATATTGCATCTAGTTACTATTGGAGCTGCCAAAGTGTCAGGCAATGCCGATTGAGCGTATACGCTCTTGATTGCGGCTACCGCATCAGCCGTATTGTCAACGATATACTGCTCGTTGGCTACGAAAGCGGCAACTACAGCGTCGAGTAGCTTGGTGTTGTCAACTACGTCGCCCTTGGCTATGAGCACGGCTTGAGCATATCCCACTTGCTCGGCGGAAGTAGCGGTTTTCCACAAGTTTTGCAAATCCATAGCCCTAAAAAGTCCTTTGGTGGTGGCTGCGGTGCAAGCAGGCTCGCCGATAATACCGTACGCCACTTGCGACTTGTTTTGAGCTGCTTTGAGCGAAGAAATTGCCTCTTGTCCGTCGGCTACGTATTTGATAGCTACCTTGCCCTCAACTACGCTCTCGCTGACTACGAACTCGATTGAGTTCTGGGTTAGCACCGTCTTGAAAACCATATCGGGCACACTACCCTGACCGATAGAATAGACTTGTTTACCTACGAGGTCGGCTAGAGTTGCGTTTTGCTTTTCCACGTTGGACATAATATATAGATTGCCGTTGGTAACGCTGGCAAGCAACTTTACCTTCTCTCCACTGTTGTACATTTTGGCGGCAAGGTTGGCAGGCACTACCGCAAAGTCGCTAGTCATTGCCTTTTCTGCAATTTGGCTTGACGCTACTACTTGCACGTCAATCTTGTTGCCGTCGATATCCTTGCCGATGAGCCCAGCAACCGACAAAGCAGGCGCACCGTCAGGTGCTACGAGAGTGTATTCCCCCGTAGAGTCTTTTTGGCAAGCAACCAGCCCCAAAGAGCAAATTGCTAGGCACGCAATAATTGCTACAATCAATAGTTTTTTCATATATTTCTCCTAAAATTTTATTCTATTTCTACTGAGGTTATGGCAGACTTAACACTCACTCCGTTCAATTTTCCCAGCTTTCCGCTGAGTGCCGATATATCCTCATTGCTACCCTTGACGATGACGCTTATCGTGTTGACGCCGTGTTCTTTGATAGGCACACCCATTCTGCCGACGATGATGTCGGCGTATTGACTGAGAAGGTCTTGCACCTTTTTCGCTTGCTCTTTGTCGGCTTGCAGTACTATACCGACAACTCCTATTCTTTGCATATTCCCTCCAAAAAAAATCTCCGCACGCCAAGGCGAACGGAGAAAACAATCCGATAATATTGTTGCTCTTACTCGCCGAACTAACGTTGATTTAGAATATCGTTTTGGTATCTTGCACGAGAACAAGTCCTCGTACATGATTGATTATAATATATAATAGCTTAGGCGCTTTGTCAAGATATTTTTTGTCGCCTTTGGGAGATTTAGTCGTACTTCAAAAGAATTTTATGACAACCCTTCCACCACTTCGTGGTCTTTCTCACGGTGTAGATGCTAGTAAGACAAGGAGTACGCGGATTTTGTGCAGGGAGCATACTCCTTGTATGTTACCAAACAAAAACGTAAGTTACGACGCTGTATTACGACGCATATCCGCCGTGAGACACCCTTCCCGAACACAAGAGGACGGCTTTTATAAGGATTAGATTCTCACGGACACAAAGTGTCCTCAGAATGACAAAACACACGAGATTGCCACGCTCGCTTTGCTCACTTTGCTAACGCAAAATGCACGCACCGCAATGACAAAAAGCCACACTCATCTAATAGCGCACAAATAGCATAGATAAACAAATAAATAGGCAACTTCTCAATTAAGAAAAGTTGCCTTTGATGCGGTATTGTGATTTCTTAACCTTTGAGCACTGCCAACGCGCGTTTGACGTAAGGGTCCTTATTGTACTCGTCGGCAGGGAGCGTGATATAGTTGGCTTCCTCAGGGGTAAAGCCTACGCCGTGAATGCACTTGGTCCATTGCAAATTGCCGTTGTCGTCGTTGGTTGGCACGTAATAGTAGCCGTTGGTGATATAGAGGTAGTATTTGCCACCACTGAGCGGGAATACCTTTTGCGCAACGCCCTTGCCGTAGGTGGTGTTGCCTATGATAGTCGCGTTGTTGTAGTATTGCAATGCTCCTATGAGAGCTTCCGAACTCGATGCCGAGCCGTTGTTGCACAAAACCACGACTTCGAAGTCGTCTATGCTCTTGCCGAGATATACGGCGCTTAGATATTCTCCGTCGTAGCCGTAATCCGACAAAGTGGTATAATAGGTTTCTTCAAATTTGCCGTTGCCCGTATTGGAGTTGAGCATGAGCAAAGGAAGCTCTCCGCTGCCCTCGTTTTTGACAAGGAACTTGGCGATATAGCCGAGAATATCCGCATCTCCGCCACCGTTGCCACGCAAGTCAAGTATGAGCTTGTTAGGGTGCGCCGGGTCTTGACGGAACTCTTGAACGCAGTTGTAAAAATCAAGGCATGCACTTTCGCTAAACTCAACCAACTTGATAAGTCCCGCTTTTTTGCCAGCAGCCTCGTCAATAACTCCGTCTATCGTGTCGCAAGAATAGTAGTAGGCGTATTTGCTCTCTACCATTTCTTTGACGATAAGATAGTCGTAATAATATGCGTCTTCCAGCGCCCCGTCCATCTTGACGGTTCTCACGCCGACTACACTGCTCGGTGCAGTAGTGAGCAAGGCTCTAAGGTTGGCGTAAGACATGTTCTCAACACGCGTCCACTCTTCGCCGTCAAGCGCGAGAGCGTAGAGTCTATCGCCAATCTCCATCTTGACGTTGTCACTCTCGGTAAGCTCTACTTTGACGTTTTCGTCGTTCCTTCTGACCTTTTGGTAAGCAAAGGCTTTGGCAGCAGGAGAATCGGGTATAACGAAACTTATCGAATGTCTATTGTATAGGTCGGTATTGACGTTGAAGCCCATAGACGGTCCCGTTTCTTGAGGCGTTGCCTCAACTATGCCTGTAAATTTGTCTACGCTACCCGTCACGGCTTGAGTGGCTATCTCTTGGAACTCCGACCAGGATATATCCTTGTAGTAGTATTTATCAAGCAACTTGTAGGCTTGAATGAGCATAGGCATATCACCGCTTATACCCATAGAGCTAGCGTAAAATACGCCGCTGACAAACATTGCAACCGCTAGCATAATCACCAAAACGGTAAACAAAATCGCTTTGCCTACCTTCTTTGGCTTTGGCTCGGGTTGTTCATTTGGCATCATCAAAGGCTGCTTATTTTGCTCCTCGGAAGCTTCTTGAAAAATATCGTCCATTATTCTCCTCTATCGGCTATATTGAATTGACTTGACGTATCAAAGTAATTATTGACGTCAATCTCTCCGTTTATCAATCTAATAGCCGTAATTTTTTTGTCTTGGTATATGTCGTCTATCGGCTTAGCGCAACGATAGAATTTGTCCTCTGTATCAATAAGCCATTCGCCATCTCTATTTCGCAAAATCGCTATCTCGGGCTCTCCGCCTCTAAGTAGCGCAGTGGCTACGTGCCTTGGATAAGAATCGTTTGCGATAGTATCTACAATCGAGCAACCACCCATAACGTAACATTTATTAGACAGCATAGTCGCTTCGGCAAGGTCGCTAGTCAGCCAAAGCACGCTTTTGTCCTCTAGCAAGGAGCGTATGCGTTGCAAATACTCGTATCTATCCTCGCCCAAAACCGTGAGAGGATTGTCCGCCACGTATAGCGTGCGACTTGGCGCTAATAGCCTAGCTAAGCTTACTTTGGCAAGTGATATATCGTCTATCGAAGATATCGGCGTATCGAGTAAGTCTGCAATCTCGGTGACCTCGGCTACTTTGTCTATCTCATCAAAGCTCTGTCCTCTGAGCGTAAGAGGCTCGATTAGACTTTCTCTAACCGTGGACTTGCGTCTATAGGAGTCTCTACCGAAGGTCATGCCGAAGTTGCGCTGTTGCAAAGACACAGCAGTCAAGTCTTGTCCATCCATGGTTATGCTACCGTTGCTTGGGCGCTCCAAACCGCATATCGTGCGTGCAAGATTGCTCTTGCCCGAGGCGCTCTCTCCCACTACTACGGTGACCGTATCCCTAGCTACTTGCATACTTACGCCCGTCAGCCCTACGTAGCCACCCGCATAGTTCATATCTACGTCTCGCAACGACAACAAAATATCTTCCATATTTTTATTATATATTTATGTGTGAACAACTGCAAGTATTATTTTGGTAAAATGTATAATACTTGAGTTTTGAAAATGCAAAAGAAAGTAACGTTTGTTGCACTCTCCCTAGAATATGATTAGAATTGACAACCCTTCCACCGCCACCGCGGTCTTTCTTGCGGCATAGGTGCGAGTTAGGCAAGGAGAACGAGGATTGGGCGACAGGAGCATACTTCTTGTATGTGACTAAGCACAACCGCAAGTTCGACAAAGCATAACGAAGTAGATATGCCGCAAGACCACCTTCCCGAACACATGAGGACGGCTTTTATAAGGATTAGATTCTCACGGACACAAAGTGTCCTCTGAATGACAAAATACACGAGATTGCCATGCTACGTCTTTGCTAGCGCAAAATGCACTGGGCGCAATGACAATATGTCTCCACCGCAATGACAAGGATATTATTGCAATGACAAAAGAAGAACCGACCGCAAAGTGCAGTCGGTCTTGTTGTTTAATACGTAATTATGCTTAGATAATTTGATTAAGCCTCGGTGGCTACGCTATCTTGAGCCTTATATAGCTTAGGCAAGGTATTTGCCTTATTCATAACGCCGAAGATTTGGCTTATCATAGCTTTGCTAGCAAGAAGTGCCAAGCCGCAACCGAGAGTAATTGCTCCGTCAGGGAATACGTAGAGCGCGTTGTATGCAAGCGAATATACCCACGGATTGCTAAAGCCGTAGTCGGCTGCGTATTCTCCAAAATATACGGCTCCCGATACGAGGTGGCAGAGATATCTTGCAACAACGGCAACGAGCACACCGATTGCAAATGCAGGAAGAGCCTTGAGCTTATCACGCATAATTCCAGCCAAGAGCCCTACCATACCGAATGCTAGCGGATAGTCTAGCAAAAATTGGATTGGGTGTACTATCCATGGGTCTTGCACTGCTTGCAAAATACCGTAGACAAGCCCGCACACAACGCCCTTCTTAGGTCCAAACATATAGCTGTATAGAGCGATAGGAAGAAGCGAAGCAAGCGTAATGGAGCCGCCGTATGGGGCTTTGAATACTCTAACGTAAGAAAGACCAAACGCCATTGCCACGCAAATCGCCGCATACACTACGCTGAGAGTGTGCTCTTTGCTATTGACGCTAGCTTTGCGGTCTATCATAACGGCAAGGATTACTACTGCAAGCACGACTACCGCAAAAATACCTATGAGCAAAGCTTGGTACTTTTGAGAATACTCACCGTCTTTGGACGTCTGTACGACGAAGTAAATCGCCACGGCAACCGCATAGGCAAGAACCGTTGCCAAAGCTACCAAAGAAAACTTTTTGAAGTAGTCCTTGCGCAAAAGTCCGATGACCACGCCTGCAACAACCAACGCTGCCAAAAGTATGAGCGCAACGGAGAGAATGATTCCTCTATCGGAATCGAAGTTGAAATAGTTGGTAAACCCTGCTGCTAAAACAAAATTTGCCATAAAAAAACTCCTTAGCTAAGGAGAACTTTAGGGAAAACATTGAAGATTTTGCTTCCTTTCACGAGTGCTAACTCGACCAAGTTCAAAGGGTATCATCTCAGCTACTTGCGTAGCACCCCTAGCCGATATAAGTATAAAACTACCCACAGGTATTGTCAACAAAAAACGTCGAAAAAGTCGATACGTGTCGAAAAAATTTATTTTTGAAAAACAAACAAATACTCGTGAGCAAGCAATAGAAAATTGTACTTGATACTGTTGGTTTTCCAATATCCCGTCGCTTTGCAATTGTGTTGCTCTTTGATTATTATTTCTTTTGTTTTGAAGCCTACCATTTCGAAAATTCTCATTGTTTCGAAAGCAAGTGGTTGAACCATACCCTTTTTGCGTATATCTCCCATAAGGATAGCACAGTATTTACCCTTTTTTAGCACTCTAAAACACTCGTCCGCGACTTTGCCAATTTCAAATAAAAATTCTTTCATTGGCATACGCGACATGTCGCCTTCTAAATCTTCGCTATAATGAATAATATCGGCATACGGTGGGTGCGTGCAAATAAGGTCTATCGAATTGTTGGCGATATATGAAAGCTTGCGCGCATCGCCTCGCATTATTTCGATTTTTGGATTATATTCACACTCAAAATTCAATTTAACTTTAGTGCTCTCGAGTGCATTCGGGTTAATATCTATACCGATAAAATTTCTATTCGTTAGTTTTGCTTCAACGGCGGTAGTTCCCCCACCTACGAACTGATCTAAAACGGTATCGCCCTCTTTTGAGTAGCGTAAAATAACGTTTCTCGGAATATACGGAGACCAATTGCCACGATATTTGGCATCGTGTGTCGCCCACTTTCCACGATCGGGAAAAGACCAAACGGTATTGGTTTCAAGTTGAAAATTTTCGGGTTGTAAAGGGATGTTCTTGCTCATATTAATCCGTAAAAATTGTATTAATTATTTCTTCTAAAACACCATTCTTCATCATTTTATAGTTCAATAAGTAATCCAAATGTCTAAATCCTTTTCTCAATTGATTAGTTGTTTCTTTCCAACATTTTCCATCTGTGATTAATGCAAATCTTATGTTATTGTTTTTTAAGTTTGCTTGTCTAGTGATATAAGAATCTATTATTTCTTCAGGCTTTGAACCGGTTCCATTGAAAAAATTAACTTCTATATTTAGGCAAATATTATTTTTGATCAGTATAAAATCTGCTTTTCTATTTGCAATATCCTCTGAAATATCAATTCCTTTTGATTTTAAGGTCTTAAACTTCTTTTGAGTTATTATTTCTATATCGTATTTTGAACAAATATCCCGTATCATTGGCTCGCATGCCAATTCAAATGCTTTTCCTCCTCGGTTTTTTCGCCCATTTGAGTCCATTCCAACAAGCACTCCAACTATATAATCAATAGTACTTTTTTCTACAAGATTTTGAAAAAGATTTTTTAATCCCATTTGTTTGAAAAAATCTAAATAATTTTCAATCTCGTATTTCTCTAATTTACCGTTACAATAAAAAGTGTACTGCTGTGAATCTTCGCTATCTAATTCCGTTCCAACAATCCGCAACCGACCTTCATTTTTCGTAACTTTTTTCCTTTCATTCTTTGACAATGCAAATAAAAATGGAAAGACATTGACAACTGTTGGTATTCTTATTAATAATTCAACAAATGTTTTATCAAAATCTTCTTTCTTACCTATAAGAGCATCCAATGCGTGTAATTCTATATTATACTTATTAAATCCAGCTACATTCGTCCAATCGACATAGTAATTAAATCCACGATTTGTCTCCAACAAGTGCTCTTCAAACATTGCTATTTTTTCTTCTATTGATTTGTCTAAGTACATAAGCTCTCCTTAATTGCAAATAAGCAATTCGTTTATCTTTCCGCGTTTATCGCCGTTGCTGTTGATTGCTCGACTGGCTTCTACACGTTTGATTTTATAGTTTTTGTATAGATCGTCGAAGAAATTATCTTCTTCTTTGACGTTTTTGGGGTCGGAATTGCTAAGCACAATTTTTGCCCCCGAAAGGTTGATTTCGTCGACAAACTCAGCGAGTCTAATTTGCTCGTTATCGTCAAAAACGTCTGTGTTGTATGCCGTAAAGCCCGAAGTCTCGGAAATAGGACGATACGGCGGATCGATATAGACAAAAGTGTTGTTATCAATAAACGACTTTGACAGCGAATAATCACCGCATACAATCGTAACGTTTTGCAAGGCTTCGTGAATATTACGCAAATTTTCTTCGTCACAAATAGTCGGGTTTTTGTATGCCCCCATAGGTACGTTGAATTGTCCTTTTTTATTTACACGATATAGACCGTTAAAACACGTTTTGTTTAAGAAAATAAACTGTGCCGCTTTGTCAGTTGCCGTTTCTTCTTTCAAAACAGTGTCGTTAAACTTGTCGCGGACGGTATAATAGAAATACTTTCTTCCATTGTCGTCCATTGGCAAATAAAACATTTGCATTTCGTTAAGCTTGTCAATCAAATTATCTACGTCGTTCTTGACTACTTGATACGCATTGATAAGTTCGGCGTTGATATCGCTTATATAAAGTTCTTCAAAATCATACTTGGAAAGGATGCTAAAAAACAACGCACCGCCACCCACCATAGGCTCGGCATATTTAGTCAAAACTCTTTCTCCATCCGTCGGCAACAACTTTTCTATTTCGCCCACGAGTTGACCTTTTCCCCCAACCCATTTTACAAACGGCTTGAGCGTAACGGCTTTTTGTTTTTCATATCTAACGGAGCGTTTATCAATAGGCTTTTCGGCATTACTAGGTATAATCCACATATTGCCCACCATCATTGCACCGTTAATTCTATTTTCACTGCACAATACGGAAACGCGCCTTTGAGATATATTCCATTTTTCAGCGGCTTCTTTTGCAGAGATAAAACTTAGCATATTGTTACCTCATATCGTCTATCTTGAATTAATTATATTCTAAAACTCGAATAATAGCAAGCGTAATTTTTGTTAAATTGTTGATAGAATTAAAACGCCACAATAATCTTTTTGGAATAAATAAATATAAAAGAAGCGGCTTGTAACCGCTTCTTTATACTTCGTAATATCAATTAGATGATATACTTATTTTGCTTCTGAGGTGCATTAGCCAACTCTGCTCTCTTCTCGTCGTAGCCAGGTCTGCCGAGGAGCGCGTAGGTTGCGTTTTTGCCCTCTTCTACGCCAGGTTGGTTGAAGGTGTCGATGCCGAGCAAAGCGCCGGTGTAAGCCGTCTTGAGCATAAAGAACATGAGAAGTTGTCCCAAGGTAAACTCGTTGAGCTGAGGGAGCATAATGGTATGGTTCATCTTACCAGCCTTGGTGATTGCGTACTCGGTGGCCTTGCGCTCTGCTTGAATGAGTTCGTTCATCGTGTGACCGCAGAGGAAGTTGACGTTAGGGAATTCTTCGCAACCGTCAGCAATCTTGACCTCAGCACGATATTCGTCTACGCCGATAAAGGTGATAACCTTGTCAAAAGGACCTTCGGCATAGAGTTGCACTTGAGAGTGTTGGTCGGTTACGCCCAAAGCCTTGACAGGGGTCTGACCCTTGTTGCAAGCCGTGCCGTCGAGGTTCTTGTTCTTACCAAGACTCTCGCCCCAAAGTTGGCAATACCAGTCTGCTATAAACTTGAGTCCGTCTGCGTAAGGCATCATTACGGAGATATTTTTGCCCTTTTGCATAGCCATGTATTGCAAAGTACCAGCCATGAGCGCAGGGTTCTTCTTGACGTTGGCGGTTTGGCATTGCTCGTCCATATACTTAGCTCCGCCTATGAGCGACTTGATGTCGATACCGTTGACAGCGGCAGGGAAAAGTCCTACAGGGCAAAGCTCGCTAAATCTTCCGCCTACACCGTCAGGGATATAGAAGGTCTTGTAGCCTTCCTTTTGAGCGATTTTGATAAGATTGCCCGTTGCTCTAGAAGTGGTGGCGATGATATGGTCTTTGGCCTTGTCGCCGAGCTTAGAGGTAAGGATATCGTTAATTATAAGATACTGGGTCATGGTCTCGGAAGTAGAACCGCTCTTGGTGATGACGTTGAACATAGTCTTCTCTACGTCGATTACGTCGAGAAGCGCCGTCATTCTCTCTGGGTCTACGTTGTCCTCAACGTAAAACTTAGGTCCCTTTCTCTTGCGCTTAGGCAAGTCGTTGTAGTGCAAGTGGCAAATTGCTTGGAAAGCCGCGATTGGACCGAGTGCGCTACCACCGATACCCAAAACTACGAAATATTCGAAGTTTTTGCGAACGTACTTTGCAGTGGCGAGAATGTCCTCGATGACTTCGGTTTGGTTGTAAGGCAAATCCGTCCAACCCATCATATTCTTGCCTCTACCTGCTTTGACTGCTTCGAAAGCGTTGGTGATTTCGCCAAGACGAGAGGAAAAATCCTTGTCGGTAAAGCCGTCTGCTACGGCGGTGCTCATCATATTGTTGTAATCCAATCTGATTTTCATTTCTTTTTTGTTATATCTCATTTGTACCCTCCGAGGTATTATTTTTGTTGAATTTGATTAGCAAACGCCTAAAAAAGCGGCGCTACTTGACGATTTGTATAGCTTATTTGCTATTCGCTCTATCCAAACAGTCGCATAGATAGAGATAACTATCTTTGAGCTGGGCAATATCATCGTAATTTTTGTCATACACTTCCATAAGGCAAGGTCCGTCGTATCCCGCATCCATGAGCCTTGCGAAAAACTCGACGAAATCGAACCTTCCTCTACCCGGGATAGCCAAGCCCGACTCGTCGTAGTCGCACACGTGGACAGTATATAGTCTATCCTTTTGCACCTTGAGAAACTCTCTCCAATCAATTCCCGACTGCATGGCTTGTTTGATATCCAGCACCGCGCCCAAGTCGGGACAAAGCCTCTTGATATTGTCAAAGTAAGTCGGCGTGGAACAGTACGTCCAATGTACGTTTTCGTAACAAAATCTAAGTCCGTAGCTTGCCGCAATATCTATGAGTTTGTTGACGGTAGTAGCCAGACGAGGATAGTCGAAGGTGTATTTGACAGCCCTCTTGAGAAGCGTCGGTCCGTGGAAGGTGTAATGCTTGGCACCTATCATCTGACCTACTTTGCACGCCTTGTTGAAAGCATCGAAAGCGTCGGCTCTAGCTCTATCTCCCCTATTGAATAGGTCGGGCTCGAATTGGTTGGTAAGCGTATGTATGGAATGCACGTCCAAAGCGTGAAGCTCGCGCGCCTTGGCAAGACTATCTAGCAAAACCTCGCCAAACTCGCTCCTATACTCGTAATGCGAAGCCAAAAAAACCTCGCACACACCGCACCCCGACTCGGCTATCGCGCCGACTGCCTGCTCGGTGTAGAGATTGGGAAAATATGATGCCGTTGATATTCCGATACGCATATTAGCATTATAACACCTAAGCCACGCTATGCAAAGTATTTTTGTAATTTTTTTTGGACAATCACTACAAAATTTTGTGCGAAATTGCACTTATTGGCTCAAACGGCAAGTTTCGAGCGAGTTTTGCATGTTTTGCACTTGGCTCAAAATATTGGAAAATATTGTAAAAAATTTATTTATGTAATATTTTGGCTCTTACGCCTATAATGTGTTGATTATTTGAAATAAATTTGATATTATTATTGTTGAATATTATTTACATATAGGAGAAGATTGATGACCAAACTTGCAACTTGGATTATGAATCACAAAATCGTGATAATATGCGTGGTAGTGTTGCTCCTCGCGCTGTCGGTAGTTGGAATGCTGATGGTGGAAAAGGAAGGTGACGTTATCTCCTATCTCGACAAGGACACCGAGACAATTATCGCAAAAAAATTATTGGAGAGCGAATTCAATATCATTGGCGACTGCTCCATTTCTATCTCCTTTGCCAGCCAAAATCAAGTAAAAAAGATTGTTGACGCGGTTACTAATTCTAACGTTATCATCGACGGTGAGTCAGCTACCCTCAAGTCAGCCATCTCCAAAACCGTGTGGATCGGCACCTTTGACAAACTCGATATGTTGGACTCGACTGTTGTAGGCGGTGACCCTGCCGACGTTGAACAAGCACTTGCGCTCGTCAAGTCAAAATTTGTCAAAGTGACGGACAAGGACGGCAATATCGTAGACGACAGCTACACGGGCGAAAAATATACCACCTACATTGTGTCTTTCTATTTCAAATACGCTGGCTCTGACCAAAGAACTATCAACTCTTTGAGCGCTATCGAAGATATCGTCAAGACCAAATTGCAAGCAAATATCGACGACGGCTCGCTGGTTATTCCTCAAGAATTTAGTACAAGCAAAGCCGAAGATATATATTATTTCGGCGGTACTTCTACCAATGCCAAAAAGCTTGTAGAGTCCTCAGTGGGCGATATGCCTAAGTTCTTCGCCGTGGTAGTTTTGGTAGTTTTGGTTATTCTGCTTATCACAACCAAAAGCTATCTCGAGCCACTCATTTTCTTGGCTACGCTTGGCATCTCTTTGCTACTAAACATGGGTAGCAACGTCATTGCGGGCGGTCCTCTCGCGGGCAATCCGCTAGGCACGATAAGCAGCATAACGTCTTCTTGCTCAACTATCTTGCAGCTTGCGATTGCTATGGACTACTCTATCTTCCTAATGCACACGTATTATGAAGAGCTAGAGCATTGTATGACGCCGAAAGAGGCTCTCATCAAGGCTCTGCCTAAGACCATTGCCGCTATCTCCTCCTCCGCACTCACTACGGTGGGCGGTTTCGTGGCACTGTTCTTTATGAAATATAAGATGGGTTACGACCTCGGTTTCGTACTTGCAAAGGGCGTTATTTTGTCATTGCTTGCCGTAATCTTTATCCAACCTATACTTATCTTGATATTTGACAAATTGGTCAAAAAGACCACCCACAAGTGGAAAGTGGAAGTTAGACTCAAACCCGTTGCCAAGGTTGTCACCAAGAAGTGGGCTGTGGTCGTAGTGACGGTAATTTGCCTTGCATTGGCTATTCCTTGCGCATACTTCCAACTCAAAGCTCCGCTCAACTACATCACCATGACCAAGGAAAACCCTAATCCTAACTTCCCTGAAAAAATATCCAAAAAGTACGATAATATGCTCATAATCATGACCCCTTATACGGGCAGTGAGGATATCGACAAGCAATACGAATTTATCGACAAAATAAATAAAATCGGCTACCAAATTGACGAGAGCGGTAATATCGTATTAGACCAAAACGGCGTTGCCGTAGAAAACAACGACGAGCATAAGCTCATCGAAGTCTTCTCTCTGTGCACCATTCTCAACCGTAACTTATACGACGATTTGGAAGCAAGCTCAATGAAAGACACCGTATACAATTTGTTGCACAGCAACTTTATATCCCATATGAAAGACGAGGGCGTAGAGAATAAATATCTGCTGTATACAATCAATATGGAAGGCGTGTCTGAGGACGTCGAGTCTTATGCGACGCTAAGTAGAATTAAAGAAATCGGTCAAGAAGTCTTTGGACAAAAAGTCAGCATAACGGGACTATCGCAAGGCGCGTACGAGCTCAGCCTCGTCACACCGCAAGACTTTGCGTTGGTATCTCTGCTCTCCGCCGCTATCATTTTGATAATACTGCTAGTGACCTTCCGCAAGCCGCTGCTATCTATCCTCTTGTTGTTGGTTATAGAGACGGGAATATTTATCAACTTGTCACTCGTGTACTTTACCAATACCAAAATCAACTTTATGGCGTACCTCATAGTTACGGCTATCGAGTTGGGCGCAACGGTCGACTATGCAATATTGATGACAAGCAAATTTAACGACGAAAAGTCTAAGGGCGTGGAATCGGTAACGGCTATCAAAAACGCCATTTACCGTGCCGCTCCTAGCGTGCTGACGTCGGGCGCAATCCTCATCGCCGCTTGTATCTCGGTAAGATTGATTACTTCTAATATGATTGTCGGTCAAATTACCGAACTCATCGCACGTGGCGCATTTATGAGCCTAATACTCGTATTCACCTTCTTGCCTGCCCTACTATATATTAGAGCCAAGGCAACCCGAGCAATCTCAATCAAGCGTGGCAAGGGCGACCCCGAAGAAGGATTAAGCACACAAGTGATTTTTGAAAAGCCCGTAGCAGTGGTAGCTCAAGGCGAGGTGGAACTCTCTCCTATCGTCGGCGTTGCGGAGCCTAGCGACGTTGAGATTCAACCTATTGAAAACGTAGACGAGCCAAGCAAAGTCAACGTAGAAAGTGTTGAAAGCGTTGAAAACGTCGAACAAAACGTAGAAAAAGAAGTAACCGTCGAAGTTTACGAAAAGCCAGAAGAATAGAATTAAATTACAATATTCTAATGCAAAAGCGAGAAGATAACTTCTCGCTTTTTGTATGATATTATTATTCTTATTGTCTTTTAACCAAATATCACTCTTAACCATCGAGTGTGTAATTAGGTATTGCCCACATAGCCTTGACTCGATGGTACGTCTAAGTTGTTGAGTAATTGTCCACAACGTCTTGACTCGACGATACTTCTATATCGTCGAAAAAGCCGTAAGCTTGATTATTTGGTCTTGGCTATGCAGTCAATCTCTACCAAAACGTTCTTTGGCAAGGTCTTGACAGCCACGCAAGAGCGTGCTGGACGAGATACGAAGTATTGAGCGTAAATCTCGTTGAAAGTAGCAAAATCGCCCATGTCGGCAAGGAAACATACCGTCTTGACTACCTTGTCCATACCGCTACCGCTTGCTTCGAGTACTGCGGTGAGATTTTTGCATACTTGATAAGTTTGCTCCTCTATCGTCGTTGCTTCCACCGTGTTGGTTGCAGGATTGATTGCGATTTGTCCCGAAGTGTAGACGGTGCCGTCCACTACTATAGCTTGAGAATATGGTCCTATCGCCTTTGGCGCGTTGTCGGTTGATATAATTTGCATAATTCCTCCTATAATTTCAACTAAAATAGTTTGAAGCCTTCGCTAGTCAGTCTATTGCGAATTTGTTGAATATGGTCGAAGTTTCTCGTCTCGATTTCTACTCTCAAGAAGCAACCCGTGACGTCGCTACCCTCGTTGGAACGCTCATGGTGAACCGCTATTACGTTGGCGCCCAAAGAGCTGATGATAGCGGAGACGTGAGCAAGCTGTCCCGGTTTGTCGGGGAGTTCGATAGACATAGCGTGATTTCTACCCGTCATCAAAAGTCCTCTCTTGATAACTCTAGACAATATAGTCACGTCGATATTACCGCCCGATACGAGTGCACACACGTTTTTGCCTTGTACGGGCACTTTGTCAAACATTACTGCGGCTACTGCAACTGCGCCCGCGCCCTCTGCAATCATCTTGTGTTGTTCGATGAGTGCAAGAATAGCGGTAGATATCTCGTCATCGTTGACGCTGACGATTTCGTCTACGTACTTTTGGCAAAGTTCAAAGGTCAAATCACCCGGTTGCTTGACCGCAATACCGTCGGCAATGGTCGACACGCTGTCGAGCTTTTCGATACGGCTGTGAGCCACCGAATTGAGCATACTAGGAGCACCCGTCGCTTGAACGCCGTACACCTTGACGTCGGGACGGAGCGACTTGATGGCAAATGCCACACCCGATATAAGTCCACCGCCACCGATAGGCACTACTACCGCGTCAAGGTCTTTGATTTGGTCGAGAATTTCGAGTCCTATCGTGCCTTGACCTGCGATGACGTCGGGGTCGTTGAATGGGTGAATAAAGGTGTATCCGCACTCTTCTTTGAGTTGCAAAGCCCTATTGTAAGCGTCGTCGTATACGCCCTTGACGAGGCATACTTGAGCGCCGTAGCTCTTGGTAGCCTCAACCTTGGATATCGGTGCGCCGTCGGGCAAGCATATCAAAGAACTGATACCGCTCTTGGTAGCGGCAAGCGCAACGCCTTGAGCGTGGTTGCCCGCACTACACGCGATAACGCCACGCTTCTTCTCGTCTTCGCTGAGTTGCGAGATTTTGTAGTATGCTCCCCTCACTTTGAACGAGCCCGTCACTTGAAGGTTCTCGGTCTTGAGGTAGAGGTTGCAACCACTCCTAATCTTAGGAGCGGAGATTACGTCGGTGTTTCTGATGACCTCTTTGAGTACGTAAGAGGCGTGATAAACTTTGTCTAAAGTCAACATATTTTCCTTATTTGAGCACTGCGCCCTTGTCGGCACTAGTGACCATTCTCGAATATCTTGCCAGCCAACCCGTCTTGATTTTTGGCTCAGGCATAACTTGTTTTGCTCGTCTTTGCTCCATTTCTTCGTCGCTTACGGCTACGTTGACGCTTCCGTTAGGAATGTCTATCGTGATGATATCGCCCTCTTGAACGAGTCCGATTTCTCCGCCCATAGCAGCCTCGGGAGCTACGTGACCGATAGACGCACCACGGCTAGCACCGCTAAATCTACCGTCGGTGATGAGTGCTACGCTCTTGTCAAGCTTCATGCCCGCAAGCGCGGAGGTAGGATTGAGCATCTCTCTCATGCCAGGTCCGCCTTTAGGTCCTTCGTATCTGATGACTACCACGTCGCCGGCAACTATTTGACCGCCGTAAATGGCTTGGATAGCGTCGTCTTCGCTGTCGAATACGCGTGCAGGTCCGCTATGCTTGAGCATCTCGGGAGCTACCGCGCTTCTCTTGACTACGCAACCGTTTTTGGCAATGTTGCCCCAAAGAATTGCGATACCGCCGTTGGCAGAATAAGGATTGTCAATCGACTTGATAGTGCTATATTCTTTGAGCTCTACGCCCTCGAGGTTTTCGCCCAAGGTCTTGCCCGTAGAGGTGATTGCACTGCAATCTATATAGCCGCCACGCTTGAGTTCGCTGAGTACGGCTTGTACGCCACCCGCCTGATTGAGGTCTTGCATGTGGGTAGGTCCCGCAGGTGCAAGATGACAAAGGTTAGGGGTCTTGGCGCTGATTTCGTTGATAACGTGAAGGTCAAGCGGATAGCCTGCCTCGTTGGCAATAGCCAAAAGGTGCAACACGCTGTTGCTGGAACAACCCAAAGCCATGTCGCATGCGAGTGCGTTGCGGATAGACTTTTCGTTGATGATATCCCTTGCTTTGATATCCTTATTGACAAGGTTCATAATAGCCATACCAGCGTGCTTAGCAAGTGCAATTCTTGCGCTGGATACTGCCGGTATTGTTCCGTTGCCCGGGAGCGCGATACCAATCGCCTCGCATAGGCAGTTCATAGAATTGGCGGTGTACATACCGCTACAAGAACCGCAAGTAGGACAGCAGTTTTGCTCGAAGTCAAGGAGTTCTTTGTCGTCGATGATGCCGGCTTTGCGCGCACCCACGGCTTCGAACATCTTGGACAGCGACACTTCGCAACCGTTTACGAGTCCCGCCATCATAGGTCCGCCGCTCACTACTACTGCAGGAATATTCATTCTCACCGCCGCCATAACCATACCCGGAACGATTTTGTCACAGTTAGGCACAAGCACGAGTCCGTCGAAGCAATGCGCCATAGTCATCGTCTCAACGCTGTCGGCAATAAGCTCTCTCGAAGCGAGGCTATACTTCATGCCGATATGCCCCATTGCGATGCCGTCGCACACGCCGATAGAAGGCACCATAATAGGCGTACCGCCCGCAAGTCTTACGCCCGCCTTGACAGCCTCGGTAATCTTGTCGAGGTTGATATGTCCCGGAACGATGTCGCTGTGAGCCGAAACGATACCGATAAGCGGTCTTTCGAGTTCTTCTTTGGTAAAACCGCACGCATACAACAACGAACGCTGAGGCGCAGTCTCTGCACCCTCGGTCAAATATCTGCTTCTAAGTGTCATAAATACTCCTTTTGTCAAAAATGCAAAAACACAATAGCTAGTTAGCATTGTGTCCGACCAATTTATTTTGGCGATTACGCCGTAATTCCCTATATGGGTATATATCAAGTCGCCCTCGTCGGGCGACTTGAAAATAGCCTTTATTTCTTGAGCCAGCTCATCATCTCACGCAATTCTGCGCCCACCTTCTCAAGTGGATGCTCTGCTTCGAGACGACGGGTTGCGAGGAAGTGAGCGCATCTACCGCTCTTGTTCTCGGTCATCCATTCGCTTACGAAAGTACCGTCTTGAATCTCTCTAAGAACTTGCTTCATCTCTTTACGAGTAGCCTCGGTGATGAGTCTCTTGCCGGTACGATAGTCGCCGTATTCTGCAGTGTTGGAGATAGAATATCTCATCTTGCCGAAGCCGCCGCTGTTGATAAGGTCAACGATAAGTTTCATCTCGTGGATACACTCGAAGTATGCCATCTCTGGCGCATAACCTGCCTCAACCAAGGTGTCAAAGCCTGCCTTCATCAATTCCGTTACGCCGCCGCAAAGAACTGCTTGCTCGCCGAAGAGGTCGGTCTCGGTCTCTTCTCTAAAGGTGGTCTCCAAGATACCTGCTCTGCCTGCACCGATACCGCTAGCATAAGCCAAAGCGTAATCCTTTGCCTTGCCGGTGTAGTCTTGTTGGATAGCGATAAGGGAAGGAACGCCTTTGCCCTCTACGTATTGGCTACGAACGGTGTGACCAGGTCCCTTAGGAGCAACCATGATTACGTCGATATTGGCAGCCGGTTTGATGAGGTTGAAGTGAATAGAAAGACCGTGTGCAAACATAAGCACGTCACCGTCTTTCATGTATGGTGCAACTTGCTCGTTGTAGATATCTGCGCAAAGTTCGTCAGGAACGAGCATCATTACCAAGTCGCCCGCCTTAGCTGCTTCGGCAACAGGCATAACCTTAAGACCTGCTTTCTTAGCCTTTTCTTCGTGCTTGCTACCAGGGCGCAAACCAACTACTACGTTGACGCCACTTTCTGCAAGGTTCATTGCATGAGCGTGTCCTTGGGAGCCGAAACCGATAACTGCAACGGTTTTGCCGTCAAGAACTTTGAGATCACAATCTGTATCATAATATTTTTTAATCATTTATTTATCCTCCAATAAATGTGTTGATTACATAATAATTTCGTCTATGGTCTTGCCTGCTGGTATCATAGGCAATACCTTTTCGTCCCTGTCGATTACCGCGTCGATAACGCAAGGTCTATTGGTTGCAAAAGCCTTAGCGAGTGCGTCTTTCAGCTCTTCTAAGGTCGTAGCTCTATATCCTACCGCTCCGAATGCCTCGGCGAGTGCAACGTAATCGGTCGCTCTCTCGAGAGTCGTGGAAGAATATCTCTTGCCGTAGAACTGCGTCTGCCATTGTCTTACCATACCCAAAACTTGGTTGTTGAATACGATAGTAACTACAGGCAAATTATACTTGACGCTGGTGCAAAGCTCGTTGAGGTTCATGTGGAAACAGCCGTCGCCCGTGCAAAGCGCAACCTTGCGATTAGGGAAAGCGTACTGCGCTCCCATAGCCGCTCCGTAGCCGTAGCCCATAGTGCCGAGACCGCCCGAGGTGAGGAAGGAACGAGGTTTGACTCTCTTGCCGTATTGAGCAGCCCACATTTGGTGTTGACCTACGTCGGTGACGATGATGCCGTCCTCGCCTATTGCCTCGTTGATTGCTTGCATAACTTGGTGAGGTCTGAGCACGCCCTCGATATTCTTAGGCTTGTAATCAAACTTCTTCCACTCGTTTATCTGCGCAAGCCACTCCCCGTGCTTAGCTTCTTTGATATTAGGAAGCATTGCGTTGAGCGCGTCCTTGACGTCGCCTATTATCGCGCAGTCGCAAGGAACGTTTTTGTTGATTTCCGCAGCGTCGATGTCGATATGTATGATTTGGGCTTTGGTGGCAAAATGTGCCTTGTCGGTAGCAACTCTATCGCTAAAACGCGTACCGATAGCTATGACGAGGTCTGCATTAGCAAGCGTTTTGCCCGCCGACATAGAGCCGTGCATGCCTACTAGTCCAAGATTGAGTCTTTCGCCGTAGCCCAAAACGCCTGCAGCCATAAGAGTGTGACAAGCAGGGATCTCCGCCTTGTTGAGAAACTCGAGTAGTACCTTCTCCGCTCCGCTGATACCTACACCGCCACCGAACAAAACGGCAGGTCTCTTAGCTTGGTTGATAAGCTCAACGGCTTGCTCGATAGACTTGACGTCAGGCGCTTTGGCAGGTGTTGGCTCGACCTTAGGCATAGCGGTAAACTCCGTCATTGCGGCGGTGATATCTTTAGGAATATCCACGAGAACGGGACCCGGTCTGCCGCTCATAGCAATGCGGAAGGCTTCTCTCAAAGTCTCGTGCAATTCGTCCACGTTTCTGACGACAAAACTGTGCTTGGTGATAGGCATAACTATGCCTGCAATATATACTTCTTGGAAAGAATCTAGTCCAATCAAACTTTGACCTACGTTGCCGGTAATAGCGACCATTGGCACGCTATCCATGTAAGCCGTGGCAATACCCGTAACGAGGTTGGTAGCTCCGGGGCCCGAGGTAGCAAGACAAACGCCCACCTTGCCCGTTGCTCTTGCGTAGCCGTCGGCTGCGTGCGCAGCGCCTTGCTCGTGAGCGGTGATAACGTGAGTAATACGCTCTCTATTGAGATACAAAGCGTCGTATATGTTGAGTACCGAACCACCCGGATAACCGAAAATGGTATCTACGCCTTGCTCGATAAGCGTTTCGACAATAACTTGAGAACCGTTGATTTTCATAATTACTCCTAATTTACTTACATAATATGATAAAATAAGTATAAAAAAATGTCAAGGCTATTGCGACATTTTAGCACAAATTTCCCAAAAAACCACGCGCGAATATTGCAATCAACCTTTATGATAGCGATAGGTCGGCAAAAACCACTCTTTATGACAAAAATCATCCCCAATTCGGGGATGAAAATTGCGAGTTAAACTCGTTGGACTGCGTCTAAATTTTAGTTAGATTTGAGTTGCGATTTGCTTTTTAGCCTACCCGCTCTCATCGCGTTGGCAATAGCAACCAGAGCCACGCCCACGTCGGCAATGACGGCTATCCACATACCTACCAAGCCGAGCGCCGACAGAATCAACGCGAGAACTTTGACAGCCAAAGCAAATACGATATTTTGTTTGGCAACACCCGTAACTTTGTGCGCTATCTTTTTGGCTTTGACTATTGCGCCAAGGTCGTCGTGCACTAAGACGATATCGCTACTCTCTATCGCACTGTCGCTACCTATTCCGCCCATTGCGATACCCACGTCGGCACGCATAAGCGAAGGGGCGTCGTTGATGCCGTCGCCCACGAAGGCTACGACCTTGCCGTCAGAGGCGATCTTTTCCATCTCTTCCACCTTCTCGGCAGGCAACAATGAATATCTGCAATCGTCCACACCCACGGTACTTGCCACTTGCTTAGCGGAATATCCCGAATCTCCCGTCAACATAATTACGGGGATATTATAGGCGTGCATATCGTCTACGAACTGCTTGGCGTTGGACTTGATAGTGTCTTTGACTACGATTTTGCCCAAGAATTTGCCCTCTAACGCAACGAAAATCTCGCCTGCGTTTTCTTCTTGAGGCAACTGCTCTACGCCATGCTCGGCAAGTAAAGATAGCCTGCCCACTACGGCGGTTTGTCCGTCCTTATTGGCTACCATGCCTTTGCCCGCTATCTCTTGCACCTGCCAATCGCACGACTTTTGTCCGCTTGCCTTGGTTATTGCCCTTGCAATGGCGTGGTTGCTCACGCTCTCTATTTGCCCCGCAATGGCAAGAATTTGCTCGGCTCGCTCCTTAGGCTCTACCCCCGTTACGCCAAACTCGCCCGTGGTGAGCGTACCCGTCTTGTCGCACACGACCACTTGCACTTTGTCTAGAGTTTCTAACACGTTGCTACCCTTGACCAGCACTCCGCACGACGAACAAGCGCCAATGCCCGCAAAGAAGGTCAGCGGTATGGATATGACGAGGGCGCAAGGACACGACACCGTCAAAAAGGTAAGTCCGCGGATAATCCAAGTCTTCCACTCTCCGTCTACAAGTGGCGGAATAATCGATATGAGCACGGCAAGTCCCACTACGACGGGGGTGTAGATACGGGCAAATTTGGATATAAATTTCTCGGTTTTTGCCTTTTTGTCGGAGGCGTTTTCCACCAATTCCAAAATCTTGGCTACGGTACTATTTTCAAAGGCTTTGGTGGCTTGCATAACGAATGCGTCGCCCACATTGACGCTTCCGCTGAGCACCTCGGCGTCACGAGCTACGTCCACCGGCACGCTCTCGCCCGTCAAAGCCTTGCAATCGAGCATTGCGTACTCGTCCTTGAGCACACCGTCCACCGGTATTGCTTCGCCCTTGCGAACAAGCAATAGGTCGCCTATCTGCACCTCTTCGCTATCAACGACGACGTACTCGCTGTCACGTATCAAGGTAGCTGTATTGCTCTGCACGGCAACGAGATCGCCTATAGACTTGCGCGCTTTGCCGACCGCCTTGTCTTGAAAATACTCGCCCACTTGATAAAAAGCCATTACCGCCACGGCTTCGGCATACTCGCATATGATAAAAGCGCCGATTGTCGCTACCGTCATCAAAAAGTTTTCGTCCAGCCACTGTCCTCTAAATACGCCTCTCACTGCTCGCCAAACGACGTCCACGCCTACGAGAAGATAGGCAACGAGATAGCACAGCGCTTGAACAATGACGTTCACCTCAACAAAATGCGTGAGTATCATCATAACGGCAAGCAAAACTACCGCAACGATAATTCTCGCAAGTTGCTTTTGCTGTTTGCTCATACAATCTCACACTCCGGTTCTATCTTTTTGGCGATTTTTTTGGCGCCAACCAAAACTTCGTCCTCTCTACCGTCCTCGCTGACTATGGTAAGACGCAAGGTCATAAAATTGAGTCTACACTCTTGCACGCCGTCCAAGGCGGATATTTTTTCTTCGATTTTTCTTGCGCAATTGCCGCAACAAAGATTGTTGACACGATATACTTTTTTCATATTTTTTCTCCTTTTTCGTATAAATTTATTCGTTGATATGTTCTATTGCAAGGGCAAAAATGCTCTTGATATGGTCGTCCGCCAAGCTGTAGAAGACCTCTTTGCCACTCTTTTTGCTCTTGACGAGTTTGGTCTGTCTGAGCACCCTCAGCTGGTGCGATATAGCCGACTTGGTCATGCCGAGCAACGAGGCAATGTCGCATACGCACATCTCTTGACTAAATAGCCCCGCCAATATCCTCACCCTCGTGCTATCGCCGAATACCTTGAAGAGCTCCGCTACTTCGTAGAGTTCGTCTTCGCTCGGCATATGACTCGAAGCGTTGGCTACCGCCTCGTCGTGCACGTGAGAGCATTGGCATACTTCTTCTTCGTTGAATTTTTCCATTTATACTTCCTTTCTCTTTTTATTCGACTAACAGTTGAATAACTGTTCAACTATTGATATTATATTCTCGTTTTTCGTCCTTGTCAATAGTTTTTGAAAAAAATGCAAAAAAATCCCCACGACTTGCGTGGGGAAGTATTCGAAACAGTTATTTTCTATCGAGCCATTCCAAAATCTTTTTTCTTCTATATCTTGGAATAAGCACTTCTTGTTTGTCACCGACAACGGCTTTGTTTTTAATCTATTTATACGTTATTATGCTCTTGCGCGTCAAGTCACGCTATTTCTCCTAACTCTATGGTAGCATATATTATTACTTATTGCAATAGCCATTTTGAATAAAAAAGAGAGCCTTTCGGCTCAGTTTTTGTTGGCGTGGCGGTGCCACTTGCGGGCGTTGCCAGATAACTTGAAGTCGGTTTGGATGCACTCCTCGAGGCGGTTAAGAAAGTCTGATTTTGATTGCTCGTCGACGAGGCTTGGAGGTAGGTTGTCATACACGTATTGCCACAAAAGGTCGCATTGAGCGGGAGCGGAGATTGACGTTTGCTCGCCGCGGCTGGTGACTATAAATTGTCCTATTCCATAAAAGAAAGAGTACGGCGAATAGTATTTGGGTACCAAAAAGTCGATACAGGTCTTAAATCTTCCACTATTGTGATATCTCTCCAACGCGCTCTCGCAAGTCTTGAGCTCAAGTATTTGGTCATACGTCAAGCAAGGGGAAGATAGTATTTCGTATGGTGGCAAAGTGCCTACCGTATATCCCTCACCCTCGCTTGCCAACCTAGAGCCTTTGAGCACCTTGAGGAAGCCGAGTTGTAGGCAGTCTCCACCCATCTCAAAGAGTCTGTCAAAGCCCTTGACGAAACTGTCGTAGTCTTCGTGCGGCAGTCCTGCGATAAGGTCGGTATGGATATGAATGTTGCCCATTGCCTTGAGCCGAGCGAGGTTGCTAGCAATCCTCTCCACGTTGGCGTTCCTACCCACGGCGGAGAGCGTCTTACTATTGAAAGACTGCACGCCTATCTCGAATTGGAACAAGCCCTTTTTGGCTCTAGCGAGCGTGGCAAACATCTCTTCGTCAAAGAGCTCGGGCGCCATCTCGAAGTGAAAATTGGTATTGCTCTCGCCGTAATTGTCAATGAGCCAAGCAAAGATTTTGGTAGCTCTCTTGACGTCAAAGTTGAAGGTACGGTCTACCATTTTGATTTGGCGTGGGCTGTATTTCATCAGCTTGCGATAGTCGTCGAAGGTCCTCTCCAAAGAAAAGGTGCGAGGTTTGCTCCCGCCCGACATGCAATAACTGCATCTATACGGACAGCCCCTACTGCTCTCCATATACAATATTCTCGTGTCGCCCATAGAGGCGTACTCGTCGTCGTAAGGACTGACTATATCGTCGAGATTGTCCACCTGCCCCGCCTCGATAATCTTGGGATATTCGCTTCGTCCGCTCTCTATATCTTGCAAGAGTCGTCCGAAAACGAAGTCGCCCTCTCCCTTGATAATATAGTCGGCTACGTCCAAATATTTGTCGGTGTCGAAAGCCACCTCGTAGCCGCCCAATATTATCTTGACCTTAGGCAAATACAGCCTTATATCTTGCAAAAGCCTGTCTACGAAAGATATATTGAAGATATAGCAACTTATCGCCACTACGTCGGGCTTGAGGCTATACAACTGCGCAAATAGCGTAGGCAACTGCGTATTGACGTTGGTCTCGATTATCTCTACCGGCAGCGAACTATTGGCTTTGAGATACCTCGGCGCAAGCAAGGTATGCACGTATTGAGAATTGATTGCAAGAAAAACAGTTTTCATATCTATATATAACTTGACGTCCTTATCAATTATTGGCTTTGATATCTTTGCACTCGTTAGCGTAAATAAGCACAAGCGAAAAGATTGTTCCTTTTGCTTGTCTTAGTCTTATTGTGCCCACACGTTGCCCGTAGAGGTGTACGTACCCGCGCTCAAGGTCACTTGACCGCTAGCAGTGTTGGCTTGCAAGTCAAAGGTCTTGTCATAATAGGTCACCGAAGGGAATATAGCAAGCGAGCCTTTGGTTGCACTGTAATAGTCCTTGATAGTACTGCTATTGGCGTGAGCGAGTACCATCGTACCACCGCCGTTGCTGTAAATGCAACCGCCGATATATCCGCCCGAGCCGAGCGTAAGCGTGCCGTCTACGACGATGAGAGCATTGGTTGTGGAAGTGTAACAGCCGTTGTTTTTGGTAATCATATTACCCGACATCTTAGTGCCGCTATAGTCGGCTTGAGCGGCGTTGTTGTACAAATCTTTGGTAAAGGCGTAACCACTACCGTAGGCGTAAAGTCTGCCACCGTTGTCGACGTTGAGCTCTGCCCCCTGCTCTACTACGATTTGCGCACCCGGCAAAAGTTTGAATCTATTGTTGATATTGGCAACGCTGCCGCTTGCTATCTTGATAATATAGTTGCCCGGGAATGGGAACTCGATATTTTGGGTAGATACGTTCAATGTATACGTGATACCAACCTTGACTTTGATAGTCATTTGAGCGTAATTGGTGTCCATCGTGCCGTGCAAAGTGATGGTAGTCTTGTTGGTGGAATTGTCCAAAGTTTTGTCTATATAGCTTCCCTCTCTCAATTGGAACAAAGCCCCACTACCGATTACAGGCATAGCCCCCTTAACCGTGGTACTTGGGTACATATAGTATCTTGCATACATAAATGCGCCGTATTGTATTCTCAAATCCGATTCGATATTCTGCATTACGTATTGAGTAAACGGGAACATAGTTTCGTATATCTTATACGTTACACCGCCGCCTCTAAAGTCCTTGATTGCCAAAACTTCGTAGACGTTGGAGCCCGACTTTGCCTCGATAAAGCCTTTGCCAGTGGTATATCCCGTGCTATTGAATACTGCGCCGTTGTTGAGAGCAACGCTTGAGCCTTGTTGCAATACCAACTGTCCGTAATTGTAGGTATGTCCCATATAGCTAGTGCTTTGATGACTTCTTATACCGTTGACGTTGACAGTACCGTTGACCACCAAATTGATGCCCGTAGGCACGGTGAGCGTGCTGTAAGCACCTATGCTTAACGGTGTTGCGGTGTCATTGACGTCGTCCATTGCACTGCTGAAATTGCCGTCGTAAGGCACTAGCAAAGTCACTCCGCTCTTGATAGTAAAGTAGTCGTCCGTAGGATATATCGAACTGCTAAAGGAAGCGGGAGCAAAGGACGTATTGTACTTGACGATAATCGTTCCGCTCGTAGCAGTCTTGATTGCGTCCTCAATCGTGTACAGCGTGCCGTTGTAATCTACACCCTTATACTTAGCATAGCAGGTCGTGTCAGCCATTGCGTAGTTGTCCGCCGAGAATTTGACTACGAAGGTGTAAGTGCCAGCCGTGGTAAAGTCGTTGGCAGTAAAGGTCAAATCGTAGCTTACCGCACTGTTGAGAGGCTCGGAGTTGTACATAATGACTGGGGTTATCGTCATCACGTCGCCACTGACGAAGTCTTGCTCGTACAAAGTCGCCTTTAGGCTGACGGTAGCTTTTTGCACGACGATAGGCACTTGTATTTCTAGTGCGTTGTAGTTGGCGCTGTCGGTGCAATATATAGCAGTCATGCTGGTGTCGGCACATACCGGAACGACGTTAGGGGTCTTCCAACTAAAGCCTGCAGGGAGAGCCTCGTAAGGTTGTGCGCTCACCAAATTGGACGGTCCGTACACGCCGTGAATAGTAGGTACGGAGATTTTGGACACGTCGTAGTTGCCCTTGTTCATAGTCAAACCAACCGAGGCGTTGGTCAAAGCGTAGTTGTCGCTTACGACGGCAGTCGCTTGATAATCGCCTGCCAACAAGAACTTGTCGGCTTTGCCCGAGAATACTATCGTTGCGTATTCGTTCACACCGCTCTCCACACTGAGATACTGCGCTTGGATACTATTAGATTGGTCTTGCTCGTTGTAATAATAGGTGGTTTGAGTACCTATCCAAATTAGTGTAACGCTCCTAGGTTGCACTGTCAGCGTTGCCGTATCAAACGTAATATCGTAGTTGTCGGAAGAATATCCGCTAACCTTGATGACGTAGCTTAGACCCGCATCGTCACCCACGACGTAATCACTGCCCACTACAAGAGTACCGCTCAAGTCGCCCGAGTCGTCCCCACAGACTAAGCCATCGTATTGCACGCCGTACACCGCGCTGTCGCCGTATTGTACGCTAACGTCGTTAGGCGTGATTGTCAAAGCCTTTTTGACTACCGTCAAAATCGCGGTCTTGTAAGTAATATTGTAGTTGGCGTTGTCGATAGGTGCAATACTAATATCGTAACTGCCTACGTTGCCACCTTGAGCATAGTTGGTGACAACGCTATAAGCAAAGCTTGCTTGGTCTTGCGCTATCAAGCCGACTACTTGTGCAGTCAAAGTAGGCACTGCGTCACCATAAGTAGCTGTGGCGCCAATTGGCGTGATTGTCAGCGCCTTTGGAGATACCGTCAACGTGGCGGTATTATACGTGATAGCGTAGTTGGCGTTGACGATAGGTTCTATCGTGATATCGTAACTACCAACGCCGTCACCTTGCTTGTAGTCGGTTACTACGCTATAAGCAAAGCTTGCTTGGTCTTGCGCTATCAAACCGACTACTTGAGCCGTCAAAGTAGGTACGGCGTCGCCGTAAGTAACGCTAGCTCCGTTGGGCGTAATAGTAAGCGCCTTTTTGCCCACGGTAAGCTTGGCAGGCACGTAAGTTATGTTGTAATTGTCCGCATAATATCCGCTAGCCGTGATATCGTACTTTCCTGCTTGACTTCCTTGAGCATAATCACAAGCGAAAGTCAAAGTTCCTTGCAAAGCCGTGCTATCATCGCCGTCTACCCAACCTTGATAATTGTCAATCGAATAGGTCGGAATAGCGTCACCGTAAACGATGCTCTTGCCTGCTACGGTTGCCGTGAGAGTTGCTCTAGCAATCTTGATTACTTTGCTACCGCTCACGCTGTCGTATATGCCCTCGCTATCGGAGATGAGATAATATACCGTATATTGTCCCGCATTGACGAAGCTAGGGTTGACAGCGGAATAGTTGACTCCGTCGGTGCCGTAGGTAATCACACCCGTTGGCAAGTCGGTTGTTACGCTAATTTGGCTAGCGATGCCGTCGTAGGTCTTGTCTACTCCAACGGCGGAATAACCAAAGGAATTCTCCGTCAAAGTGAGTACAAGGTTGTAATTGACTATATAATTGCTCGTCACGTCAACGCTGTCAAGAGTCAACTTGAGTGCTTGTTGCCACTCAAAGTTCTCACCCAACTCGCCGACTGCGATATATTCTCCCGCAACGTTGTTGGTTGCTTGCAGTATGCCCTCGAGAGCTATCGAGCCGTACGCTCCGCTTACTCTCAATTGGCTGGCGGACACAGTATAAGCAGTATGTTGTACGACTGCTTCGTTGTCCATATATAGCGTTAGGTTGCGTTTCTCTACGTTAAGCGTCGCCGTACCGAACGTAATATTGTAGTTGAGCGACTTCACACCGCTAGCCTTGATGACGTAGCTCAGTCCTGCGTTGTCGCCCACCACGTAATCACTGCCCACTACGAGAGTGCCCGCCAAGACGCCCGAGTCTTCTCCGCTGACGAAGCCGTCGTATTGCACGCCGTAAACCGCGCTGTCGCCGTATTGTACGTTAACGTCGTTAGGCGTGATTGTCAGCGCCTTTGGATTGACCGTCAAAACTGCCTCTTTGTAAGTAATAGCGTAGTTAGCGTTGTTGATACGTGCAATCCATATGCTATAAGTGCCCGCATTGTCACCTTGCTCGTAGTTGGTGACAACGCTATAAGCAAAGCTTGCTTGGTCTTGCTCTATCAAGCCGTCTACTTGAGCCGTCAAAGTAGGTACTGCGTCGCCATAAGTAGCGGTGGCGCCAATTGGCGTGATTGTCAAAGGCTTTGGATTAACAGTCAAAACTGCCTCTTTGTAAGTAATAGCGTAGTTAGCGTTGTTGATACGTGCAATCCATATGCTATAAGTGCCCGCATTGTCACCTTGCTCGTAGTTGGTGACAACGCTATAAGCAAAGCTTGCTTGGTCTTGCTCTATCAAGCCGTCTACTTTAGCAGTCAAAGTAGGTACGGCGTCGCCGTAAGTAGCGGTGGCGCCAATTGGCGTGATTGTCAAAGGCTTTGGATTGACAGTCAAAACTGCCGTATTATCGTAAGTAATATCGTAGTTAGCGTTGTTGATACGTGCAATCCATATGCTATAAGTGCCCGCATTGTCACCTTGCTTGTAGTCGGTGACAACGCTATAAGCAAAGCTTGCTTGGTCTTGCGCCAACAAACCTACTACTTGCGCCGTCAAAGTAGGTACTGCATCGCCGTAAGTAACGCTAGCCCCGTCAGGCGTGATTGTCAGCGCCTTTGGATTGACCGTAAGTTTAGCAGAGGTATATGTGATATCATACTTGTCGGAAGAATATCCGCTGACGGTGATATCATACTCTCCCGCATCGCTACCTTGAGCGTATGCACATTCGAAAATTGCGCTTCCATCGAGGATCGATAAGCTATCGCCACTGATAAAGCCTTGGCTATCCAACTCAAATTGCGGTGTAGCTTCGCCGTAAACGGCACTTGCATCTCTAACGGCAATGCTCAAAGCACGCTTGGCAATAGTCAACTTACCCTTGGTGATATTGAGAGTATAGTTGTCCGCCTTGATGCCCGACAGCGTGATATCCCACTCACCGCAAGTCAAGCTGTTGGCAGGTCCGCCGTAGATAAAGTCACCGTGGATTACGTCTTGGTCGTTGCCGAGCAAGCCTTCTACTCTATACGTGTAGGTAGGCAAAGCGTCGCCGTAACTTATATTTTTGTCGTCCACCGAGACGTCAAGTGTGGCAGGGGTAATTTGAAGCTTTACCGACTGCTCGCTAATATAGTCGTTGTAGTATCGTCTGCTGACCTTGTAGTGCACTTGATAAGTACCTACGTTGACAAGGGCAAGGCTATCTACGTAGTCTTGTTGACCTTGCAATCTATATAACACTTGGTCGCCCGCTTGTAGACCAACAAGCTCGATATTATGAGCCTCGGCGTTGTAAGTCACGACTTTATCTTGTGCCGAAACACCCTCGATATCGCCGTTGTTGACGTTGAGATACACCGTATCGCTAGCAAAAACACTTGGCATATCGTCACACGTAGCTTCTACGGTCAACTGCACCTTGTGTCTGCCAACCTCAAGTCCCGTCAACTCACATTGCGATAGATTGCAAGCAATCGGTTGGTCGTCTAATTGCCAGACGAAAGTATACTCTATCCCACTATATTGCACCAAGTCGGCATTAAGCGAAAAAGTGCCGTCTGGGGAATAATTAATAGTCTTGGTGTCTGCCTGCAAAACAACGGCAAACTCGTCTATTTTGATAGTGGCGTAATAGGTCACGTCCTCAGTCAACGTCGTGGTCTCTACGAACGCCTCGCTACCGTCGGCTCTCTTCCAACAATCAAACGTAAAGCCGTCGGCAATGCTCTCCTCCAACTGCATTTGCAAAGAGTTGGCATACACGTTGAGTTCGGTGCCAATCTCCAGTCGTTGAGTCAACAACTCGCTTCCGTCAGGTGCGATAAAGGTCACAGTCTTCTGTCCCTGAGCGTATCTTGCGTATACGTTGAGGTCTTGAGTTACGTTGTCGAAGCTTTGGGACCAACCTATGAAGATAGAGTCACCCTTGTCCGTCATCTCGGGCGCAACCGCACTCTCACCGTGCAACACGATTTGGCTCTGCTCTCCGTTGACTTGTATTATCGTGCCGTCGTTGTCATAAAAGACTACGGTGTAGCTATTCTTTGCGAACTTGGCGTACAACGTAGTGTTGGCGGTTATCTTGTCTAGCTCGGCTTTTTGAGTAAATTGTTGGTCAAAGTACCAGCCCTCGAAGGTATATCCTTGTAAGGTCGGTTGATAGTCTAAGTCGCCTTGCAACAATTCTTGATGCAAGACCTCGTCTCCGTTCATGTACGTTATTCTTATACTGTCGTCCGTTATAGTGCAAGCAAATGCGGTACATAGTAGCGAAACGCCCAATGCAATCACTAATAATATTTTGGATATATTCTTCATATAACCTCCTATATCTTGGTAGGTTTGATATTTATTCGTCCGTTTTGATAATCTAATTGTTTGTTATAATCAAAATCCGACGTACTGTCATACATATAGAATACGAAATCGCTCGGACCCGCTGCCAACGGCAACATGGTGCCTTGTAGGTACAGTGGACTCGTAGTATCCTCTTCTCCCTCCGCCAAAATGCTGAGGTTGACGTCGTATCGGCTCAACCTTTCTCCCTCAAACTTAGCAAAGTCACAGTAAGAATAGTTGTATCCGCCACCGTAGAATACCACTCCGCCGTGCACGTATCTGGTGCCGTTTTGGGTATCCACCAATTTGTCGTAACCTTCTTTGGAGGACAATTTATCCAGCATAGCCGAAACGTTGAGATTGAGAAAATCTCTCGCTCCGCCCGTAGTCTCTATCAAAGTGGAACTGTCCACGTTGTTGATATCCTTCCAATCGAGCATCTTGACGTCGCCCTCTAGCGACAACTTAGACGCAAACGACGTGCAAGCAAGTTTGCTCCAGCCCGGCAGACTAAAGCCCGATACGAAGCCCGACAACATTATTCCGCCAAAGTGCGACTCCATACCCACCGAGAAAAGTCCGCTAGTACTGAGCACGCTGTCTTTGATAGTCACGTCGGTCAATACGCAGTCGTCGTAAAAAGCCTTCTTTTCGCTCTCTTTGACGGCATTGTGATTGCTTGGATAAGCCGTACCGTCTCTGCGTAGCAATTTGGCAAGCGCAAAGTCGTCTTGGTTGGTGCCGTTATGCAATACAGCACGGTTGGAGCCTATCTTGACTATAAACTCTCTTGCGTTGCTAAGTACGCAGCTAGAGATATTGCAAACCACTCTCTCTTGCTCCGCATTGACTTGGCTCTGGTCGGTGACGATAGGATTGACGGCATTGATATCTCCGCCGAATATTCTCACCACCGTTCTGCCGTTGCTTATTCTGCTGTTGACGATATCGCAATCCGCCGCCACTTCCAGCGTCGTACCTACGTGATTGAGCTTGGTAAAATCAAAGCCGAGTCCGTCGGTGATAGGGTCGTCACAGCTCTTGAGATGAACGTTGTCGATAATCACCCCGTCGGTGCGAACCAAAAAGGCAATATTGTCTTGCGCCTTGACCGATGCCGTGGATATTGCCACGAAGTCTAACGGACCTTTGAACAACAAAGGATTGCCGTTGGCGTCTACGGCTTGGGTAAACCTCTCGGCGTTGATCGTATAACCGTTGCCATATACGTTGTTTTTGAACTCGACGAGATAGTTGACAACTGGACGCGTCTTACCCGTATTGATATAATACGCGTAGTCGTAGGACGTCTCCATAGTCTTGAGTTGCGACCTCAGTTGCTCTACGCTAGCGCCCTCTTCGCCCAAGTAAATATCCTTGTCGAGTACTATTTGTTTGCCGTCGCCCGTAGCCTTGACAAGGCTATTGTAGTCGTCCACCTTGACGCCCTCAACGCTCCTCAACGTCAACGAGCTAGATATATTGACGCCAAAATAATCGGCGTACGCCCACTTGGCTTTGATAGTAGCCACGCCCTGTCCAACTACGTTGACTCTAAAGTCGGTAGGCATTTTGTACGGACGAAGCACGCCCGTATCGCTACTTTCGAACACCAAATCGCTACCTTGATAATACGAGTTGCCGTCGCTCATACGCATCAAAATCTTGGCTTGCTCATAGTTGTCGACGTATCTGCCGTTTTTGATAGCGTAGCCCGCCACGGCTTTGAGGTTTTCTATACCCCATACGTGAGAGTTGTCGACGAATTCGATAGAATAGACGTCGGCTACGATACTTATTCGTTTGTTTATTTCGCCAACTTTGACGTCGCCTTTGTAGGCTTGTATATTCAGTACGCCTTGCGTCGTCTTGGATGCCGTTATTGCGCAAGAATTGCCATCTGCCGACGGGATAATAGATATGCTAGCGTCGTCTATAGACCAAACGTATCTTATACCCTCTTCGTAAGGCTCGCAATCAGCCCAATAAGTCACTTTGGTAAGGTTGCGTTGGTATATCGTGCCCTCTACGGTCTTGTGATAAGAGGTATATACGGCAAAGCTTCTATCGGCAAAGTTGACGACTAAATCACTTGCGTGCAAGTTGCCGTCAACCTGCAATCGTAACTGCATTTGACTGCCGTGACTTGCCGAAAAATTCAAAGTGACCTTTAGTCGTTTGCCCGTATCGTCGAGCGCCACGACACTCTTGGACGTTATTTGTCCCGCGTCGACTCCCACTACGTTGATTGCTCCTACCTTGTCGTCGGTTCTCTCTACCAAAAACTCAACGCTTTGACTATCCGTCGAACACAAAAGCGTATTGTTGACCATGCCGTCTATGCTCAGTCCGCTCTCACCTTTGTTGGCTACGACGGTCACGTTGACGTCAACCTTTTGCATCTCTCCCTTCAACGCGTCGGGGCACAATAAGCTAACTACGGCACTGCCCGACAGCTTGGCTTTGGCTTTGCCCGTCACCGAATTGATTTCTATTACGTTGGAATTACTGCTTATCCACGATACGTCGGCATCAGCCAATTCCGACGGATAGAGTAAGGCGTCAAAGTTGTATAGTCCGCCGTTGATGGTTACCTCGTAGCTTCCGTTTTGCCCGTTGATAGGTACTGAGTTATTGCCGTTATCTTTGAGTTGCGGAAGGGCTTGCAATACCTTGGTACTATGTACTATCACTATTACGCTGTCGGCAAAACCCTTGTCTGCCGATATTGCCGTGATTTTGGCTTTGCCGTCACCCTTTGCGATTAGCCTGCCGTTTTGCTCTATCTCTATATCGGCAGGCTCTTTGCCGTCCACACCTTCTATAACAAAGTTGTAGGTTTGATTGTCGGCGTTGGAAGGCTCAACTTTGGCTTGCATATAGATATCGTTTTGATATTTGGCAAGGTCTATGACGATAAAGCCGTCTTGGTTTTGGGTTACGATATTGATTCCGCTGACCGGGATATCTACAAAAAAGCCCGCTACCTTTCCTAGCGAAAAGATAGTCACCAAAAACAATATAGGGATAATCATTATCAAAGCAATGACTTTATTTTTCATTTATCCCTCCGTCACTCTGTCGTAGGTCTTTCGTAATCCTACCAACATATATGCAAGCGATAGCCCCAAAGTTAGCGTCGCTACCGCAATATTGACGCCGTATATCGCGCCGTGTGAAATCGTGTTCTTTAGTCCGCCCACAATCGAAGCGTAGAGTGACAAGCCACCCGTCAAAAAGGCTATACACAAGCCCCAAACTATGATTGTAGACACTGTGGCGTTGGACTCGGTTGCCCTTTGTCCCTGCTCTATCGGTTTGAACTTGGATAGGTCTTTGCGTGTGGCGAAGCATATCTGCGCCACCGAGTGCATCACCGTCACCAACAATACCAACGCGCTCTGTGCAAAACCGAGAAAACCCGTCGCCCACAGAGTGACAACGCTTACTGCGTCGGCAAATAGCGCAACCGCTATGCTGAGCAAGATTTTAGAGCCCAACAGCTGGGACGGCTTGATAGGCATGGTCTTGAGAGTCAACAGCATTTTGCCCTCTCTGCTGACGTTGGTGGCACAAAAGGTGTTGGTCAAACAAGAGAATATCAAAGTTATGAGCAACGCCACTTCTACGTCACAATTGACGAAGACCAACGCTTGAATTACGTATTTTCCCATTTTGGTGCATGCGTACACCATAAACGGCATAAGCACCGCCACCGAAAAATATTGTATAGCATAGGACGGCGTGTGCAATATTTGCAACAATTCTTTGCGAAGCAAGGTTGCAAAAATACCGCTAGTGCGAGTGGAAGCGCCGTGGCGTTTGACTACGTGTCTTACGCCCTTTTGCTGTAGGCGATACGCCCTATTGAACAAGGCGTATACTACGAAGTATCCCATCGTTCCCAAAGCTACCAACAAGGCTACGAATATGGCAAAGTTTTTCAACACGTCAACGCCTATCGTGATGCGAGCAAGCAAGTTGGCAGGATAGAGATATTTGCATACCTTAGCCACCGCCACTATCGTGCTTTGCGAGAAGAAATATTTTAGTTCTCCCGACGTGAGCATGGCACTAATCTCGTCGAGTAGCCTCACGTATAAGAAAAATACTCCGCCTATAAATACCGTGGCAACCACCAGCAACAACACGTATCTAGACGACAGCCACTTCTTGAAGATATAAAACGGTAAAGCTATCAGCGAAGCTATGCTAAGCGTGGCAACGGGCATCAAAAAGACTACGCCTATCGACCACAATACGTATGCCGTGCCGTGTTGAGTATAGTAGGCAAAGGTGACGTTGATAGGTATCATAATGACTAGCAAAGTCAATATTTGCTTGACGTAAAGCTCTATTATCTTGGACAAAAATACCGCGTAAGGCGATATAGGCATCACGGCAAACATCGTGATATCCTTGTTGTCAAATATCGTTCTGCCGATAGCGAACACCGAACTAATTATGCCTACTATCATCGCTATAGCGTACACTACCGTCATTATCTCGAACTGTCTTGCTACCAAATCCGCGCTTTCGTCGGTACGTAGCTGACAATACTTTTGGGTAAATTCGCCAAATACTTTGACTACTACGAAAATGCATAGCGCCAGAAGAAGAATAGAAGATACGATGCCCACCACGTCTAGACGTTTGTGAGCTCGCTTTTTGAGCAAGCAAGTTGACTCAATCCATCTTTTTCTAAGCAATACTCTCAGCATTTTGCCTCTCTAGATATAATATTGGGATAGCACCGTCGGGTCGGATTGAATAGCCTCGTCCACGACGATATCAGCCACCACTTTGCCTTTCTTTAGTATGACGACCCTGTCGCACAGCTTTGCCACCATGTCCAAGTTGTGAGAAGAAAACAATATCGTCTTGCCACTCGCTACGTATTGGTTCATGTACTCGGCAACGCTAGTCTGCATATAAGGGTCTAGACCTATCATAGGTTCGTCCAATATCCACAAATCGGGCTGATGAATGAGCGAGCCCATCATGCAAATCTTTTGTTTCATGCCGTGACTGTAGCCGTCTATCATGCTATCCATTGCGTCGCCCAGTCTAAAAACCTGCTCTAGCTCTTGCAATCTCGTCTTGCGTAGTTGCGCGTCGACACCGTATACGTCCGCCATAAAGTTGACGTATTGATAGCCCGTCATCTTGACGAATACGTCGTGATTGTCGGTCACCAAAGAAAAGTTCCTTTTGGCTTTGATTGGTTGCTTGGCAATATCGTAGCCAAATATCTCGACGCTACCCTTGTCGTAAGGTATCATACCAGTCAAGCATTTGAGGGTCGTAGTTTTGCCCGCGCCGTTGACGCCAAGCAAACCTACCTTTTGTCCTCGATAACAACTAAAACTTACGTCATCGACGACGTAACGCGACTTTGCATCGTACCTTTTGTACAAGTGCTCTATCTTGAGTGCGATTTGTTGGGCGTTTGGCTCGTTCACACGTTTCTCCTTTTATAATACGCATACGTATAGGTTTTGTATATTATATAAAACATTTATCATAATTGTCAATGGTTTTACGTATAGTTATTTTACGTATAGTTATTTTACGTATAGTTATTTTATGCCGTTACATAGCCAAAAAGTAGCTAAAAACTGCGAAAATACTTGGTTTTTGAGCTAAAAAATGCCTGACTTTTGCAAAAAAAATTTTTGCTTAACACTCGACTTTCGACATTTTTTGCAAGACTTTTGATTACATCGCACCGTCTAATAATAGTTAGATTTTGACAAAAATTCGGACAATATTAAGTAGTTTTTGGGTGTAATTTTGGTACAAAATCGAGGCAAAATTGTGCCGTTTTTGGGTGTAATTTTGGTGCAAAATATAGGCAAAATTGTGCTGTTTTTTGCTTATTTTTCGTGTAATTTTGGCACGATTTTAGAGCTTTTTTGTTGCTAATTTTGGTGTAATTTAGAGCTAATTTTAACTAATTTTGACGTGCTTTTTTGACGATTTTCGGCGTTATTTTTAGCAATATTTTATCGGTATTTTTCCTCAATTATATCGTTATTAGACAAATATCTAGACGGTGATTTTTGACAAAATTAGACAAAATTTTGCTTGACTACCCTACTTAGATTTTGACTTCGTTGCGAGTTTTGTTATTTTTGATAAAAAATGGGTGATTGTCAAAAAAATAACTTTTGATATTGCAAAACTAAGGTAATATTGATATTGACAAACGCGTGTTTTATTTTTATAATAAAATATGGGAGGGGGATTGTGAGAGCAAACAAAACTACGTATCGAATAGCACTCGTTGCACTTTTGACGGCGACATCCCTCATCGTTTTCGTGGTAGAAAACGCTTTTCCTCCGCTTATTCTCCCCGGGGCAAAACTTGGACTTGCCAATCTATTTACCCTACTTGCATTGGTAATTTTGACGCCAATAGACGCATTGATTATTTTTTTGGTTAGAGCCGTACTCGGTAATATAATTACGGGCAATCCTTCCGCCCTATTGTACTCTATCCCCGCAGGGCTGATAGCTTTGGCTGTGAGCGCTATCTTGGTTAGGCTATGTATGGACAAATTGTCTATCGTGTCCATATCGGTGGCTAGCGCCGTGATACACAACGTCGTGCAAAACCTCGTATTTTGCCTGACTTCCTCTAGCGCCGCCGTGTTATCCTACACCCCGTATCTCGCTATGCTAGGCGTACTTAGCGGTGTGATAGTCGGTTTGACGGCGTACTTTATATTGCGTTATTTGCCTAAAAGTATCTACGAGAAGGCTTTTGAATTGTTAAAAAATAAAAAAGATATATCAATCAATAACGGAGGAACAACTGTTGAAAGCAATTAAAGGAAATCATTTTGGGCGAGGCATTCATATAGCCGACAAAAAGCAATATGCAGCCGACGCCTACATTGAGGTCGCTCCCGTACCTCAAATTTTGTCGATAAGTATGAGCCAACATATCGGCAAGCCTTGCCAAATACTCGTGCAAGTGGGCGACGAGGTCAAGCAAGGTCAGCTTATAGGCAAAGCCGACGGTTTCGTCAGCGCCAACGTGTATAGCGGTGTGAGCGGAAAGGTCATCGGCATCGAGAAGCGCGCCAACCCGAGAGGAATGGTCAGCGACTACGTCGTCATCGAAAACGACGGTCAATACGATAGCGTTTGCCTCGAGCCTCTAGCCGACAGAGAGCCTAATACTATCAAAGAACGTATAAGAGAAGCCGGCATCGTAGGTATGGGCGGAGCAGGCTTCCCTACCGCAATCAAGCTCTCCCCTTCCACTCCCGTAGATACCTTGGTTATCAACGGCGCGGAGTGCGAGCCTTATCTCACTTGCGACTATAGGCTGATGATAGAAAAGACCGAGCAGGTGGTGAGTGGTATAAGACTGCTTGCCAAGGCGCTCGGCGTGGACAAAATCATCGTGGGTATAGAAGCCAACAAGCCAAAAGCCATAGAGCTATTCGAGAAGTACGACGACCTAACCATCGTTACCCTCAAAAAAGCCTACCCTATGGGCTCGGAAAAACACCTCATCTACTGTTGCACGGGTCGTGAAGTACCTGTTGGCAAACTGCCTGCCGACGCGGGGTGCGTGGTGCAAAATATCGCCACCGCCTTTGCCGTGTACGAGGCGGTAGAACTCAACAAACCTCTGTATGAAAGAGTGTTGACGGTGTCGGGCGAGTGCGTCAAAGAGCCTAAAAACTTGCTAGTCAAATTCGGTACGAGTTTCCAATATCTTCTCGACTACTGCAAGTATGACAACACCAATCTTGCCGCTCTCATTGCGGGCGGTCCTATGATGGGCTCGACGATGATTTCTTCCGACTACTATACCCGCAAGACCGACAGCGGAATTTTGGCTCTCGACGATACGCAAGCCGACTTTATACCGCCATCGCCTTGCATAAGTTGCGGTAGATGCGCAAGCGTGTGCCCTATGCACCTCTTGCCTATGTCTATCGACTTCTACACCCAAGCGGGCGACTACCAAAGTGCGGCTAAATACGGCGGCGTGCTCAACTGCATAGAGTGCGGTTGTTGCGCCTACGTATGCCCTGCAAGACGCTCGCTACTGCAAAGCATTACGCTGTGCAAATCTCAACTGAGAAAAAAGTAAGGAGGAGATTATGAACAAAGTTTACGTATCCGATTCTCCTCACGTAAGGGGAGCAAGAACTACCAAGGGCATAATGATTGACGTGTGCATAGCCCTTTTGCCTGCGTGCATTATGGGTTGCGTGTACTTCGGTTTCAAAGCCTTGCTCGTGCTGGTTTTGTCCTGCGTGGGCGCGGTAGGTAGCGAAATAATCTACAACCTAATTTTGCGTAAAAATATCAAGGCGATTTTGCGCAACTTCGACTTTACGTCGCTGGTATCGGGCATGCTTCTCGGTATGTGTATGAGTAGCAACGTACCTTGGTACGTGCCTCTCATCTCGTCGATATTTATGATTATCGTCGTCAAAATGCTCTTTGGCGGAACGGGAAAAAATATCGTCAACCCCGCTATCACGGGTAGAGTCTTTGCCTTTATCGCCTTCCAATCGGTGATGATAAGCGGTTGGGCTGTGCCTAACGTGGGCGCTATACTCTCCGGTTCGGAAGTTACCTCGGGCGCAACCCCACTTACCCTAATGTTGTCGGGCAACGTCGACAGTATGGGAATATCTCTACTCGACCTATTCTTGGGCACGGGCGTGATGGGTTGTATAGGCGAAACGTGTAAGCTCGCTCTGCTCGTCGGCGGAATTTATCTAGTTTGTCGCAAAGTCATCGGTTGGCAATGGCCTGTGATTTACATTGGAGTGACGGGCTTGATGAGCGTTGCTCTCAACGGCTGGGACTTCGGCTACTTCTTGCCGTCTATTTTGTCGGGCGGACTTTTCCTCGGCGCAATCTTTATGGCGACCGACTACGTGACTTCGCCGTTTACCGACAAGGGAAGATACGTATATTATATCGCTCTCGGTATAGTGACCGCTCTACTTAGAAAGTATACTCGCATAGAAGTCGTATCCTTTGCAATATTGTTGATGAACCTATTCGTTCCTCTCATCAACGCTCATATTAGACCTAGAATATTTGGCGCGCCTACCCTGCTTGACAAAATCAAAGCTCAAATAGCCAAAATCAAGAGCAAAAAGCAAGCCGACAAGGAGGTGCAACAATGACTCTAAAACAGTTTTTTAAGTCAAGCGCTTTTAAGTGCATACTCGTGTTGACTTGCATTGCGCTGATTGCGGGCGGTGTGCTGGCTATTCTCAACGACGTGTTGTACGTGTCGGACGAAGAACGCACCCAACAAGCTATCAAAAAGATTTACGGTCAAGCCGTGGAATATCAAGAGATTGAGGTAAGCGAGGAAAACGCCGTCAACGAATACGGCACCATAGACAAGGTGTATAAGTTGTCGGACGGCAACTACCTATTCAAATCTACGGGCACCGAAGGCTACAAGGGTGGTACCGTTACGCTGTGGATAGTAGCTAACTTCGAGGGAGATAGCTTCAAAGGACTTGACAAAGTTAAGGTAGCAGGTAACGAAAAACAAACGTTGATGTCGTCCTTTAAGTCGTCCTTTACCGACTTCTACACGAGCAACGATGACCTACTACTAGAAGGCTATTACTTCGACAAGGTGGCAAGCGAAGGCAATATCCAAAACGTGACGTCGGGTGCTACCCGTTCTTCCAACGCATTCAATAGAGCCGTCAACTGCACGCTCTACTATATACGCAACAATATGGAGGTGGCATGATGAAAGGCAATAAATTCAAAGGCATAGCCCTAGACGGACTGCTACGCAACAACCCAACCTTGAGATTGGTGCTGGGCACTTGTCCTACCCTCGCACTCTCTACCACGGCAATGAACGGTATAGGTATGGGACTTGCGGTTACCTTTATATTGATATGTAGCAACACTTTGATTAGTTTGCTCCGCAAGGTCATTCCTAACGCGGTGCGCATACCATCCTTCGTGCTAATCATAGCCACTTTCGTGACGGTTGTGAGAATGGTGATGGAGAAGTTTATCCCCGACCTATACGAGTCGCTGGGCGTGTATCTACCGCTGATAGTCGTCAACTGCGTCATCTTGGGTAGAGCCGAAGCATTCGCTAGCAAAAACCCCGTGCTCGACTCGGCTGCGGACGGCTTGTTTACGGGACTTGGCTTTACTTGGGCGTTGACGCTACTCGGCGTGATAAGAGAGGTGCTCGGCAGCGGTAGCATATTCGGTATGGAATTGTGGTCATTCCGCATAGAATTCTTTACTTCGGCAGCGGGCGCGTTCTTTACCTACGGCGTGATGATAGCTCTATTCAACGCGCTCTTTGCCAAGATAGACAACAACAAAAAGCGTAAGGAGTTTTACGCGGCATATCCCGACGCGACAAAACCCGAAAAACTCGAAACTAAAACCGAGGAGGTAAAGTAAAATGGGCAACTTCCTTATGATTATCATTATGGCGGTATTCGTCAACAACTTTATTCTCGTGCAGTTTTTGGGTATATGTCCTTTCTTGGGTGTGTCTAAGCAGACGAGCAACGCTCTAGGTATGGGACTCGCCGTAACGTTGGTTATGACGATGACGTGTCTGATCACCTACCCTATATATCAATTTGTCTTGGTACCTCTAGGCTTGCAATATTTGGAGATAATCGTGTTTATCTTCGTCATTGCATCTCTCGTGCAAATGATAGAAAAGTTTATCAAAAAGTTTTCGCCGTCGCTCTACAACGCAATGGGCGTGTATCTGCCTCTCATCACCACCAACTGCGCCGTACTCGGTGTGGCGGAGCTGGTAATAGACAAGGGACAAATGATGGCTCTACTTGGTATAGAATCTATGAATATCGGCGTTGCCGTGGGCTACGGCTTCTTCGCGGGCGTGGGCTTTACTCTCGCTATCGTGCTGATGAGCGGACTTAGACAAAAGATAGACAAACTCGACGTCGCTCCTGCGCTCAAGGGCTTCCCTATCACGATGATTGCGGCAAGCTTTATGGCAATGGCTTTCTATATCTTCAATATGATTTCGATAGGTTGAGGTGAGTTATGCAAAATATGATTATATTATGTGCAAATATACAATGGAGCAAAGTGGGTATGGTGCTAGGCATTATCGCAGGTCTTGCGATATTGTTCGGCATACTCATCATAGTAGTCACCAAAGTGTGCCATATCGAAGAGGACGAAAAGGTTACGGCAATACTCAGCCACCTCGCAGGAGCCAACTGCGGTGGTTGCGGACACTCGGGTTGCTCGGGCTTCGCCGAGTCGCTAGCGTGCGGTAAGGCGTGCATAGGCGACTGCAAAGTGACGTCCAAAGAAGAAAAAGAGATTATTTGCAAAATCGCTGGCATAGAGATGAGCGACGAAGAGCCTACCGTGGCGGTGGTACGTTGTAGCGGCGGAGTCAACGCCGTGGACAAGTTTGACTACGTGGGCTACGAGGACTGTATCAACCAAATGGTGATTATGGGTGGAGATAAACTCTGCTCTACCGCTTGCCTCGGTGGCGGCAGTTGCGTCAAGGTTTGTCCCGTAGGCGCTATCAAGATAGACGGCGACGGCGTGGCGCACGTGGACAAGTCGATTTGTATATCGTGCGGTGCGTGCATAGGCAAATGCCCTAAGACGGTCATAGCCCGTATCCCTGCCAAAGCCAAAGTCTACGTGGCTTGCAACAACCATTGCAAAGCCAAGGAAGTGATGAACGCTTGCAAGAAGGGTTGCATAGGTTGCGGAATGTGCGCAAGAAGTTGCCCTCACGGCGCAATTACTATGGTGGACAATATCCCCGTATTCGACTACGACAAATGCACCGGCTGTATGACGTGCGTAGAAAAGTGTCCGAGAAAAGTAATCAAAGTACACTAAAATTAGGTATTGAATAATATAAAAATAACGACGCCCGCGATATTGCGGGCGTTTTGCTTGGAGTGTCATTATATTATCAATCGTCAATATTTTGCAAGGCTTGCTCGGCTTCTTCGTTGCCTAACTCGGCGGAATTCTTCCACAATTCTATCGCCTTGTCGACGTCCTTGTCGACGCCGTAGCCGTTGTAATAACACTCGCCGAGTTCGTATTGTGCTTGGGCGTCTCCGCCACTCGCAGCTTGCGTAAACCATTGCACCGCCTTGACGTAGTCTTGCCGTACTACCGTACCGAAATAATAAAACAAACCAAGTTCGCATTGCGCAGTGGTAGACCCCGCCTCGGCTGCCTTGGTAAGCCAATATATCGCCTTGTCGTAGTCTTGCTCTACCCATCGTCCAAATCTATATTGCCCGCCGAGCATAACTTGTGCGTGAACGTATCCTTGCTCCGCCGCCATAGTGATATATTGCGTTGCTTTGGCGTTGTCCACGTCCACACCGTTACCTTTGAAATAGCACTTGGCAAGTTCGAATTGAGCCTTGGCGTTGCCTTGCTCTGCCGACTTGGTATACCAATATACCGCCTTGGCGTAATCTTGCTCTACACCTCGACCATTTTTATAACAATAACCGAGATTATATTGTGCGATTGCCTTTCCTTGCTCTGCCGACTTGGTGTACCATTCCACTGCCTTGGCGTAGTCTTGCTTTATGCCTTGACCTTTCTCATAACACACACCGAGATTGCATTGCGCCTCTTTTACACCTTGCTCTGCCGACTTGGTGTACCATTCCACTGCCTTGGTATAATCTTGCTTTACGCCTTGACCTTTCTCATAACAATAACCGAGATTGTATTGTGCGTCGCTATTTCCTTGCTCTGCCGACTTGGTGTACCAATACACTGCTTTAGTATAATCTTGCTTTACGCCTTGACCAAACTCATAACAATAACCGAGAGCGTTTTGTGCTATGGCATAACCTTGCTCTGCCGACTTGGTGTACCATTCCACTGCCTTGGCGTAGTCTTGCTTTATGCCTTGACCATTTTTATAACAATAACCGAGATTGTATTGTGCATCGCTATTTTCTTGTTCTGCCGACTTTGTGTACCATTCCACTGCCTTGACGTAGTCTTGCCCCACTCCTTTACCAAAATAATAACAACTACCGAGATAGAATTGTGCGCTTGCATAACCTTGTTTTGCCGACTTTGTCCACCAATACACTGCCTTGGCGTAGTCTTGCTTTACGCCCCAGCCATTTTTATAACTCACACCGAGATTGTATTGTGCGCCGCTATTTCCTTGCTCCGCCGATTTGGTAGTCCAATACACTGCCTTGGCGTAGTCTTGCGTGACGCCTTGACCATAATAATAACACAGACCGAGACTTTTTTGTGCTCCGTCATCACCTTGCTCTGCCGACTTGGTGTACCAATACACTGCCTTGGCGTAGTCTTGCGTGACGCCTTGACCATTTTTATAACACAGAGCGAGATTGTATTGTGCGCCGCTATTTCCTTGCTCTGCGGACTTGGTGTACCAATACACCGCTTTGGCATAGTCTTGCGTGACGCCTTGACCTTTATCATAACACCAACCAAGATTACCTTGTGCGCTTGCATATCCTTGCTCTGCGGACTTGGTGTACCAATACACTGCCTTGGCGTAGTCTTGCTCTACGCCTCGACCGTCGTTGTAACACTCACCGAGTTTGAATTGCGCCGACTCGTCGCCTTGCTGTGCTAAATCTCTATACTGCGCTACCTCTTGGGTAAAGTCTTGATTGATACCGTATTTCATATTATCCCAACCTAACTCATTCATACACAAATTATATTACTTAGTTATTATATTGTCAATATAAAAACGAAAGCCCGCAAATTGCGGGCGTTGTATGCAGTAAATTAGCATATTTTAGAAGCGATCTCTCAATACCTTTTTTGCATCTTCGTTGCCTTGCGCGGCTGCCTTTTGCAACCAGTATTTTGCCTTAGAATAATCTCTCGGCACACCTTGACCATTGTAATAACACGCACCGAGATTGTATTGTGCTCTTGCATTTCCTTGCTCTGCCGACTTGGTGTACCAATACACCGCCTTGACGTAGTCTTGCTTTACGCCTTGACCAAACTCATAACACACACCGAGATTGTATTGTGCTTTTGCATGTCCTTGCTCTGCCGACTTAGTGTACCAATACACCGCCTTGACGTTGTCTTGCTTTACGCCTCGACCATTATCATAACACACACCGAGATTACATTGTGCTATTGCATTTCCTTGCTCTGCCGACTTGGTGTACCAATACACTGCCTTGGCGTAGTCTTGCTTTACGCCCCAGTCATTATCATAACACCAACCGAGATTACATTGTGCTTTTGCATCACCTTGCTCTGCCGACTTGGTGTACCAATACACTGCCTTGGCGTAGTCTTGCTTTACGCCCTCACCATTATGATAAAAATAACCGAGATTGTATTGTGCTCTTGCATTTCCTTGCTCTGCCGACTTAGTGTACCAATACACCGCCTTGACGTTGTCTTGCTTTACGCCTCGACCATTATCATAACACACACCGAGATTACATTGTGCTATTGCATTTCCTTGCTCTGCCGACTTGGTGTACCAATACACTGCCTTGGCGTAGTCTTGCTTTACGCCTTGACCAAACTCATAACACCAACCGAGATTACATTGTGCGTCGCTATTTCCTTGCTCTGCCGACTTGGTGTACCAATACACTGCCTTGGCGTAGTCTTGCTTTACGCCTTGACCAAACTCATAACACCAACCGAGATTACATTGTGCGTCGCTATTTCCTTGCTCTGCCGACTTGGTGTACCAATACACTGCCTTGGCGTAGTCTTGCGTGACGCCTAGACCTTTATCATAACACAGAGCGAGATTGTATTGTGCCTGAGCTATTCCTTTCTCGGCGGACTTGGTGTACCATTGCACTGCTTTGGCGTAGTCTTGCTTTACGCCTTGTCCATGATAGTAACAATAACCGAGATTGAATTGTGCTTGTGCTATTCGTTGCTCTGCCGACTTGGTGTACCAATACACCGCCTTGACGTAGTCTTGCTTTACGCCCTCACCATTATGATAACAATAACCGAGATTGTATTGTGCTTTTGCATGTCCTTGCTCTGCCGACTTGGTGTACCAATACACCGCCTTGGCGTAGTCTTGCTTAACACCTTGTCCACTATCATAACACAAACCGAGATTGCATTGTGCTCTTGCATAACCTTGCTCGGCGGACTTGGCGTACCAATATACCGCCTTGGAATAGTCTTGCTTTACACCTTGACCATCTTCATAACACACACCGAGACTGCATTGTGCCTCAGTGTATCCTTGCTCGGCAGACTTAGTGTACCAATACACTGCTTTGGCGTAGTCTTGCTTGACACCTTGACCATTTTCATAACACACACCGAGATTGTTTTGTGCTCTTGCATAACCTTGCTCGGCGGACTTGGTGTACCATTGCACTGCTTTGGCGTAGTCTTGCTTGACACCTTGACCATTTTCATAACACACACCGAGATTGTTTTGTGCTCTTGCATAACCTAGCTCGGCGGACTTAGTGTACCAATATACTGCCTTGGCGTAGTCTCGTTTTACACCTTGACCATAGTTATAACACCAACCGAGATTGTATTGTGCCTTGGTGTCTCCTTGCTCGGCAGACTTGGTGTACCATTGCACTGCTTTGGCATAGTCTTGCTTTACGCCTCGACCATAGTAATAACATTCACCGAGATTGCATTGTGCTTGTGCATAACCTTGCTTGGCGGACTTGGCGTATATAGCAACCGCTTTGGCATAGTCCTGCTCAACACCTATACCATCAAGATAGCAATTGGCAAGAATAATCTGTGCCTGTGCGTTGCCCTCGTCGAGTTGCAAAGCCTCTCGGCAAGCCTCGTAGGCTTGTTGTTTTTTCTCCTCGTTATATAGTCGTCTACTCTCGTTAGCGAGTTGCTCCGCCTTTAGTGCATCTCCCGTCAATTTACCGAGCGTTGCTCCGCAATAGGGACACCACTTGCCTCCACCTTCTACTTGCTTGCCACAATTATTACACTTGCTCATTTTGTTCTCCTTGCATCTTGCAAAACTTATGATAATTATACTACTCTGTTATCATCATGTCAATATCAAAAAAACCGCTAGTTGCGGGCTTGGTTGAAAATGGTAAAAATCAACCCGAAATAGGCTCTCGGGCCTCTCCGTCTCCTACGCCTTGTACGACGAGGGCGTGAGGTACGCATATTATACTGTCGCCCGCCTTGGTTATCGCTTTCATTTGCGTGCACTCGGCGGAGGAAGAACAGTTCGCTTCTTGCACCCACGCTTTACGCTCCGTGAGGTCTATGACGACAAGGTTGTAGCCGTTGGGTTGGTCTGTATGCACCGTCAAATAGTACTTATCACCCTCTATGCGACTATCTACGGCAGATGCGGTGATTAGGCTATCGTCCTCGAAATAATACTCGGCAACAACCTCGCCCTTGAGTGTGACCTCAACGCCTCTAAGACTACTGTCTTGCCGAGGCAAACAAAAAATTAGCAATAGCGCGACAATCAAAGCTACCAACACGATATATACTATCACGTCGGCTAAGCGGAAGGGCTTGATATTTTTGATTTTGTCTATCTTGTCAGTCTTGCTCATATAAGACGAAATCTCCGCTATTGATTGTCATAGTGTCGGGACTGTTGCTAAATACTCGATATTTGCCACCTTGCTCGAATACGAAATAGGCGTTGTAGTCCAAGCCATTGACAAATTCCATTGCCTCATTCACGCTCATACAACATATAGCCGTACTGAGGGCGTCGCATAAGGCGGAGCTTTCGCCCACCACGCTGGCGGTGATAATTCCGCCGTCTATCGGATAGCCGTCGTCGGCTATTATGTGACAATATCTCTTGCCCTCTATCTCGTAATATCTCTCGTAGTCGCCACTGGTGGAAAAACCTTGGTCGCATGCCTTGACGCTAAGATAGTTGCCCTCGCCCCTCGGATTGACCACACCCACTCGCCAAGCCAACGGATTGTCGTCGTATACGGGTTTGGTCGACTTGAGAAGCGACAACGAACTAGTGCCCACGTTGACGTAGCCGAAGTTGAAACCGCTCTCCTTGACTATCTCGTAGGCTATATCGCAAGCGTAGCCCTTGCCTATTCCGCCCAAAGATAGCGTGACGGTATATTCCACCCCCTCCACGGTAACCGTGTCGGTAGGCTTGACAAGGTAATACTTGTCCTCTTCTTGTAGCAACCCTACTTTGCCCACGCCCACCAAAGATTTGAATGCTTGGACGTATCTATCGTCGGGCAAAGTTTGCTTGTAGTCTGTCCTGTCGTATGGCTCGACCGGCTCATAGTCGCCCGCAAAGCGAGGAGAAAAGCCCCAAAGGTCTACGAGCCTCGCCGTGGTGGGGTCGAACTTGCCACCCGTTGTAGCGTTGAGACTCTTGCACAAAGACACTATATCGTAGGTGTATTTACTTACCTCGACTCTCTCGCCCGCCTCCGCGTTGTTAAATTTAGCCACGTCAGAGCCGTTTACGCTCTCGTTGATAGCCTCGTCTATCTCTCTTAGAGCGTCTTTGACCTTAGCCCAAGTTGCGTCCATTCTCTCAACAACCGATTTATCGCTAGTATTGCCGGCAAGCACCAGATACGTCGCAGTGCCGAAAAACTCGATACTTGTATAAGATTTGGGTCGATAGTCGGTATAATCTTCTCCCTCGGGCGTGGTAAGCCTAGGCGTACAACCTACGCCGACGAGCAAAGATATTATCAAGAATACGGCAATGAGTATAACCTTCTTTTTCACAACGATAGTATAACATTTTTGACTTTGATTTACAATAGATTTGGAAAAAACCGACGTTTTAGTTGCAAGCATTGTCGAAAGTTGACTAAACACACGCTAAGTAGTATAATAAAAAAGTATGGTAAAACAAAAGCAAGTCGAAGGTAAAAAACCTCGCAAAGGACTCAAAGTATTTCTCGTCCTGCTCATCTTGTTCGTGGTGTGCTGTCTTATTGCAGTACCTTTTGCTCTGCAGACCATTCCCGTCAAAGAATTTGACACGACTCTATCCGACTTCTATTGCAATTGGATGAGCCATATCCCCGACGACGTGCTTATCAAAAACCTCGTCATACCGGGAAGCCACGACTCGGGAACGGTGACTATGCCATCTATAGGCTGTACCCAAAATAGACATATCCAAGACCAAGTCAAGGCTGGTATCCGCTACTTCGACATAAGAGCGGCTAAGCAAGGCGACGACCTCGTAATATTCCACTCGATATTGCGTGGAGTGAGGTTTGAGCCTATAGCGCAAGGGCTGTACGACTTTATCGTTGCCAACCCCAGCGAATTTTTGATACTTGACTTCCAATATTTCGAAAACAGTCAACAAATGATACACGATATGCTGAAGCGCATAGGGCTTGCCGACCTCGCCGTAGTCAACGACACCGATTTGCCCGACTACGACTTCGTGGATAGACTGACCGTGGGCGATATGCGTGGCAAAGTGCTAATCGTATGGGGCGATAATAGCGACGTGGACTACGCTTTTAGACGCAACAACAACCTATGCACCGTCAAAAATTGCGTGTTGACTTCACCTTTCTATATTCTCTTGCACGGTATGCAAAGCCAAGACGTCATCGACAATATCTTGCCACTCTATTACAAGCGATATAGAGAGTGGAACAAGGGCTTGTTCGTACTGCAATGCCAAATTACCTTTGGACCAAACTTGTACCAAAGAGAGGCTTCTCACAAGGACAATATGACGGCTTACGTCAACTCGATAGCCTCCGACCCCGAAAAGCTAAAATTTATCAATATCGTAATGCGTGAGTACGCCGACGACTATATGGAAAAAATCAACTCTATCCTAAGGCTTAATATTGCCAAGGGATTTATCGATGAGTCCGACTCTGTATATATTCAAAACACCTTGCCACCAGAGGTGGCGTAAGGTTTGCCTGACGGCAAGTGACGTTGCCATCTATGCCAACAGTGACGTATTGACTTATAGCCAAAGTTAGGTAGTTGACTATAACGACTTGTAATCAAAGTGACGTTTCTCCTTGCGGAGAATTAGGATATTTCCACTTGTTTGACTAAAATATTGCGTAGACTGCCAATTAATCACAAAAAAATGCCACGATTGCATTAATCGTGGCGATTTTTATTACTAGTATTTTACAGCAAATGCGCTCTGAGTTCTTCCGGAGATTGTGGGCTGAGCAAGCCGATTGGCACGTCGAATACCGTTACGCAACCACTGCGTCCTTCCTTGGACATCTTGTAGATTGCTCTTGCGTACGCCGTCAATACGCTACCCGTAAACTCTGGATTGGAGTCGAGTTTGATATTGAGTTCCAACACGTGCTTTTTGTCACTGTAGGTGTCGCCGCTTCTAAGCACTACTCCGCCGTGAGGAAGCTCGCTATGATTGCGCTTCATCTCTTCCATATCTATAAAGTGAACGGTGGTGTCGTAGTCGGCAAAGTAGTTGGGCATATTTACGATTTGCTCTCTAATCTTGTCCTTATCAGCGCCCTCTTGAGCCACGACGTAACACTCTCTGACGTGCTTTTGTCTGGTGGTAAGCTGTGGATTTTCGCCCGCTCTCACCGCTTGCATAGCAGCCTCTACGGGCACGGTGTATTGTCTTGCGTCGACTACGCCCTCAATTCTTCTGATAGCGTCGGAGTGTCCTTGCGAAACGCCCTTGCCCCAAAACGTGTAATCGTTGCCGTTAGGAAGCAAAGCGCCGAACATCATTCTTGCCACCGAGAATAGTCCCGGATCCCAACCTACCGAGATGATGCCGAGCTTTCCGCTCTCTTTGCCCGTCTTGTCCATGTTGGCAAAGTGCTCGGGTATCCTTGCGTGAGTGTCGAAAGAGTCCACCGTGTTGAAGTACTTTATCATTTCTACGCTTTGCTTAGGCAAATCGGTAGCCGAGCCGCCGCAAAGTATCAAAACGTCGATTTTGTCCTTGTACTCTTGGATTTGGTCGATGCTTATCGCTTTGCCCGTTGCCGTTACTACGTCCTTTCTGCGGGTAAAAATACCCACCAATTCCATATCGCTGTTGTTGCTTACGGCGAGTTCTACACCTCTGCCGAGGTTGCCGTATCCCAAAATGCCGATTTTGATTTTTTGCATAAGTTTTCTCCTTGTTTTTTTCGATAATATTATTGCACACGCCAACCTCTATACGCAACTATTTGAAAAATTTTTTTGATTTTTTAGACAAAAAAATCCGTGCGTTTTGCACGGATTTTCGTATTACAAGCATTGCTTAGTCTTGATTGACTTGAGGCGTATCTGCCACTGCTTCGCTACTACTTGGCTCAATCGCATCTTGTTGCGAAGTAGCTTGCATCTCTTCCTTTTGAGCGCCTTCCGTCGGCTCAACTTGCGTGATATCGTCACTAGGAGTTTGTTCCTCGGACTTGTCTTCCTTGCCCTTGAGTCCGTCAAGAATTTTACCAACGACTTGCTTTACTTTGCCTACTTTTTTGGGTTGTTCTTCGCCGTTTTCTTCAGCCATTTGCTTTAGCTGATATTTAGTCTTGAACTCGGTCGGTCTTTCTTTGCCCTCGAAGTAATCTATGCTCATACCGTGATTGGAATTGTCGTAGAGATTTTTCATTGCCTTGACGGTTCTATCTTCCATATCCTTGTACATTTCTTTGCTAAATAGTTGCAAATTAGGATAGATTGGCTCGCCCACGGTTATGGTAGCGCAAGGCTTGGAAGTAAAGCACAGCTTGTACAAGCCTCTTCTCTTACGCCAACTTATCACAATAGGAATGATAGGCACTTGGCTGTCACACGCAATCTTAAACGCACCCTTGTTGAGCTCTCTTATGCCTGCATAATAGTTGATAAGATGCGCCTCGGCGTAGACGTGCACCGTCTTGCCGTCTTTGAGCAATGTGTTGATTTCGTGCTTAAATACTCTAGCCTCGGCAACGTTTTGCGGAGTTGGCACTGCACCCAAAAACTTGAGCATTTTACCCGCTACAGGCATATTGAAAGACTCGTGAAGTACGGTAAACTGCACCCTTCTCGGCCACAAAACAAGCGCGTTCATTGCACAGTCGAGCAAGTGCACGTGATTGCTTACGCTAACTACGCCCTTGCCCTTGGCTTTTTTCAAGTTCTTCTTGCCCTTGATACGCAGTCCTAGATAAAACGTACAGAATAGGTAGAACACAGGTATGCCGATAAGGTAATATAGCAAGCCCGACAGCACGTGTGTGACCTTGTTTTTGGACACGAACTGTTTGCCTTTCTTTTTGGCTTCTTTGGTGTCCATTCTACGCTTTTCTTTGGCAGTGGATATCGCCTCTCTAAACATCTCTTCGGCTTTGTCGATAGAATAGGATACGTTGTATCTTTCGCCTTGAGCTACGTACTCTTTGCTCATCTGTTCCTTTTGCTCGGGATGCTCTATCCAATAGTCGATTTTGTCTGCAAGGTCCTTTGGATTGCCCGCCTCAAATAGCGACCTCTCGTCCAAAGCGAATTGCGGGGTAGCCGACTTGGCAGAGTTGGCGATGATTGGCACTACTCCACACGTAAACGCCTCTATACAGGCTATTGCCTCTATCTCTACGTCGGCTGCGTGCACGTAAAGGTCGGTGTTGTGAAGTTGCTCGATGAGTTCTTCTTTGCTAAAAAATCCAAACTTGACGGGATTGGTCAATAGGTTGTCCGCCAACTTCTTAAGTTTGTTATACGAAGGTCCTTTTCCTGCCAAAGTCAAGTGAATTTTGTCGGCATATTTGCTCAAAGATATCGCCTTGATAAGCACGTCTTGACGCTTTTCATTAGCGTATCTGCCCGTCATCATGATATTGATATGCTCGGGATCAAGTTGCTTGTACTCTGCAGGCGGTTTGAAGTCGCTCGACACACCGTTGGAAATGACGTGCATGTTGGCTTTGTAATTTCTATCCTGCAACTGCTTGGCAATGAATTGCGACGGACAATGTATGTGGTCAACTTTGTTGAAAAAGTTGTCCCTAAAGTATGCGTAAAACCATTTCGACGCTATGGAAGAATGTTTGAGTCCCGCATTGTAGGTTATATTTTCGGGTTGAACGTGGAAAGCCGCGGTAACGGGAATACCCATTTGTTTGGCGACTTTGAGAGCCTTCTTTTCGAGTTTGAAAGGCATATATAGATGCACGATATCAGCACCGCTGAATGCATTGGTGAGCGTTTCGTAATCGGGCTTACCGAATCTAACTTGTTGCAGCATCGCAACTTCCGTCGCGATAGGCAAATACCTCTCTTGTACCTCGAAGCAACCTTCGCCCTTGGCGCCCGTTGCAACCACTCTAACCTCGTGTCCACGCTTTTTGAGCTCGTCGACAAAGCGATGCGCCGACATAACCGTTCCGTTGGTCATAAGGTCGTATAAATCTATAACGATAACTATCTTCATTTTTTCTCCTAATTTTTGCCTTTCTAAGTGGCAAAATAATATCTTATATCTATGGTATTGCCAAATAAGACAATATTATAATAAATATTTTAATGATATTGTTGGCGTTTGCAATGCTTTTGAACAAAATTTTACAAATTTTACCATTAAAATACTTAATTTTTACTTAGATTTTACTTAGATTTTACCTAAAACGTCTTTGACACGCTTTTCTACTATTTCTAACCGCATACACGGCGCCAATCAAGATGCTAGGCGAACAATACGTTTTTTGTTACGTTGTACGCAAAATAAATTTTTGAAACCATAGAAAAAATTTTATTAAATACAACGAGAAAATATTCCACCAAAAAATTGCTTTTAATATGACATTTTCAAAATACCTAGTGCAAAAAAATTGACATAATTCGCGCCTTGTTGTATGCTCAAATTACCAACAAAACACAAGGAGACGTATCTATGAAGCAAGACATGATTGCAATCATTGACCTTGGCAGCGAAGAAAACTCCGCTATTGCCAGACTCATCAGAAGCTACGGCGTTTATAGTGAGATTTACGCTCACGACATTACGCTCGACGCTCTCAAAAAGATGCCCAACGTCAAGGGCGTTATACTCAACGGCGGTCCTAACAGAGTTGTTGACGGCGTAAAAATCGACGTCGCACAAGACCTATACTCTATCGGCGTACCGTTTTTGGCAATAGACCACGATACCGACAAGTGTCCTCAAGGCAAGACCAGCGATATCAAGTCTTTTATCTTCGATACGTGCCACTGCGACGCCAACTGGAATATGGACAACTTTATCCAAGACCAAGTAGAGCTTTTGCGTAAACAAATCGGCAATAAGAAAGTTTTGCTTGCCCTATCGGGTGGCGTTGACTCTTCCGTCGTTGCCGCTTTGCTCATCAAAGCTATCGGCAACCAACTCGTTTGCGTACACGTAAATCACGGTCTTTTGCGTAAAGGCGAGCCAGAACAAGTCATTAGAGTGTTTAGAGAAGAATTGGGCGCTAACCTCATCTACTCCGACTCTGTAGACAGATTTCTTGACAAGCTCGCAGGTGTTGAAGACCCTGAGAAAAAGAGAAAAATTATCGGTGCGGAATTTATAAGAGTATTCGAAGAAGAAGCTAGAAAACTCGACGGCATCGACTTCCTCGCTCAAGGTACTATTTACCCTGATATCGTTGAGAGCGGTACTAAGACGGGTAAAGCAGTCAAGGCTCACCACAACGTAGGCGGACTGCCTGAAGACCTCAAATTCGAGCTCGTAGAGCCTCTCAAATACCTCTTCAAAGACGAGGTTAGAGCGTGCGGTAAGGCTTTGGGCTTGCCTGACGACATGGTTTACCGTCAGCCGTTCCCAGGTCCCGGACTTGGCGTAAGATGCTTGGGCGCTATTACTCGTGATAGACTCGAGGCTGTAAGAGAATCCGACGCTATCTTGAGAGAAGAATTTGCCAAAAACGGTCTTCAAGGCAAGGTATGGCAATACTTTACCCTCATCCCTGACACCAAGTCGGTGGGCGTGCGTGACAACGCTCGTTGCTACGATTGGCCTGTAATCATCAGAGCAGTCAACACCGTAGATGCCATGACGGCTACTATCGAGCATATCGATTGGGCTATCCTTGACAAAATTACTTCTCGCATACTTAGCGAAGTCAAGGGCGTCAACAGAGTTTGCTACGACCTCTCTCCAAAGCCAACAGCAACCATTGAATGGGAATAATAAGATTATTAAAAACCAAACACCCGCCTCAACGGCGGGTGTTTTTTTATTAAAAAACTAGAGTATCAATACTTTTGTCAATCTTTTTCATGTCCACCCCTATACGAACTGTATTTTGTCACAAGTTTTTGCAAAACGTCGCGTAGCGGACTATTTTGTTAATATCAGATTACAACGATTTTGAAATTTAAACGGCGAGAACTATACTCTCGCCGTCTAAAAGCTAATTGATTATCAATTTTATTCCATACTTACTACTTCTCGCGGATAGATAGCGTATTTGTCTTGATAATAGTTGTTGTTGACGCTGCTGTAACTGCCGTCGGGTTGGATTGTGATGACTTTGCAACCTCTCTGTTTGCCCTCCTTGTCAATGCCGATATAGGCAAGATAATCTATGCTCATGCCGTATTCCATATTGACGCCCTTGTAGGTCAAAGCGATATTGTTGACGTGGTCGTGTCCGAAAAACATAGCTTGCGTACTGCCTAGCTCGACAATCGTCTCAAACATGTCGGTATCTATAGGAGAAGAAAAAACGTAAGGGTCGCTCTCCTCTACTACCCCGTACAGCCACTGTACGTCCTCGGTATCTTGACAACCCGCTTGCAAATATTGATTGTACGCCTCTCTAGTCTCAAGCAAAGGTATATGGAAGAATAGCAGCGACTTGAACATAGGGCAATGCTCGTCTATCGCAAGGTTTTCGTTGTGAATTTTGTTGATTTCGTTGGCATACCACTCTATTTGGTCGTCGTGGAAAGTGTCGTATTTGGAACTAAACACGGCAAGCAACGCGTCTGTCAACTTGTCGGTCATATACGAGTTGCTGTCCATAGTAAACAAGGCTTGGGTGACTATGCCCGCGGAATTTTTGATTTTGATGACGGAATTGCCACAACCGTATAGGTCACCGTCGTCCTCAAATAGGCACTTAGTCCACCTACTATCGCTATATATATCTGCTACCGCCTGTCTGTCGTAGAAGCTATACCACTCGCTATCGTGGTTGCCGAAGGTGACCGTCCAATATACGCCCAACTTCTCCATAAGAGTTGCAAAGAGAATAATCTCTTCTTGATTGTTGAAAGTTGCGCCGAAAGCACCCACCGGGAAGACCATATCGCCCGTAACGATAACGAGGTCGGGCTTCTCTGCGGTAACCATATTGGCAACGGCGTTGATAGCCTTGTAGTCCTTGGTTTTGGTGAGCCAACCGCCACCAATATGTATATCTGTGAGTTGCAAAACTTTGAATTCGTCGTCAGTCGTAAAGGTCCAATATCCATCCTCGTAAGTAGGAGTCAACTGTTCCTCGTACTCTACGGCTCTTATCGACGTCTCGATATACTCCAAGTTGTCCTTGCGGAACTCGATATTGAGAATACCTACCACACCGAGAAATGCCCCAAGGACTAAAATAATCGACGCAATGACGATGAGGGCTATTTTGCCCTTGCTTAGTCTTTTCTTTTCCATAAAATTCACCTCTTCTTATACATTTTAGCCCCAAAAGAGTTTTTTTTCAATAAAAAATAATAAATTTTACATCTTCTGTACACAATTCGGTCGAAACGTTTTACTAAATCTCCTACTTTTGATACAATAAAGCCATGGTAGATATCAATAGAATTAACGAACTAGCCAAAAAGAGTAAGACTGTCGGTCTTACGGAAGAAGAAAAGCAAGAGCAAGCACGTCTTAGGCAAGAATATATAGACGGGTTCAAACGCAACTTGCGCGCCCAACTCGACAACTGCTACGTCCTAGACGAGCAAGGCAACAAGACGAAGCTAAAAAAGAAAGACAAATAATTATACGCAAAATCGCGACCTGTACCCTAATAAGTCGATACAGGTCGCTATTTTTTTACTATGCAATATTTTTGTTGTCAAATGCAACCAAATTTAACAAAGCGCGTTAAAACCACTTGGTTGAAGATAGCAAATAGATAAGTTACAATATATTTGGAGGCTGATATGAAATTTACGTTGAGTGAAAACCTAAAGACCTTGCGCACCAAAAACAAATTGACGCTCGAAGATGTTGCCGAAATAGCGGGCGTATCTAGACAATCCGTAGCTAAATGGGAGTCGGGAGCAAGTTATCCCGTCATCGACAATCTCGTCACTATCTCGCAATACTACGGCGTATCGTTGGACGCATTGGTTCACAAGCCTATAGGGTGTCTTGAACAAGTCGACCCGCAAAGCGACAGATATTTGTTTGGGCTGGCTCACTTAGGCGCAAACGGCACGATAAAATTGCCACCGAAAGCAATAGATATCTTTGAGCTCTCAGAAGGCGACCTATTGCTCGTCGTGGGTGACAAAACGCAAGGCATTGCCATAGTCAAATGCGACGGCGTAAACGACGTTATTGCCGACTAAAATCAAGGAGGTGTGGTATGGAATTCGTAAAAATAGACTTTGACAACAACAAAATGTGCAACGCCAAACTGAGCGGACATAGAGAGATAATCGAAAAATACGTGAATGACGGATACAATTATCTCGGCTTTGTGCCCGTAAAGCTCGGTCCAAGCGGAAAAATACTCTCTATCGAGTTGATATTTAACAAAAAATAATCAATAAGAGATTATTATCATAACTAAAGTGGCAATCGGCTATCAGTATTTAGCCTATACCCTACTTATAAAAAGTGTCGCACCTATCGTTGGTAGGTGCGATTAGCTTACACATAAGAATGTAAATTAAATTATTATTTGTTTATAGGCTGAAAGATAATGATATTATCTGCATAAGATTTTGATTGCAACTCTTTAAGTTCTATTCCTGTTTCTGATTTAATAATTTGATAATATAGCGTACCGTTTACCCCTACACTATAAAATACATTATTAACTTTGTATTTATCTTTTCCTACTTCAAGATAGTAATCTTTTGCTTTAAATAATTTCATGTCACTTAGTTTAGTAAATTCTTTTCCAAAAGAAACTCTATCGTCAAAATCAATAATTTTATAGTGTATTTCATTGTCAATACTTTGAATAATTACATTATACTCATTTTTGAGCCAATAATAGTTTGTTTTTGAGATGGTGTCATCAACATATAGTATACCATTTTTTGACTGTATTGCAATGATACCTTGTTGCGTATATAAATTAAAATTAAATATAATACAGTCATTATTATATGCTAATATCCCCTCACAATCGCTCCAATAGTTGGTAAATAGATTTTTAATACCAATAATTAACTCAGTATTATCCAGTTTTGTAGATACCCCATTCAACATAATATTAGGAATTGAATACCTTGATTGAAATTCATAAACATTGTTTCTTGAATCGACAATATATTTATCACGGATTGTAGTATATACCACTTTGTTTTCATTGTCTATAGAATCTATTAAATCATTAGCAACATAAGTCCAACCATAATTATCAAATACCGCATTATTTACTTTACAATCTTTATTTGGCAAAATATCAGTAAATGTCAAGCATTGATTTTCATTTGTTTTTATAATATAATAATACCCCTTTTCATCTACTACGAGACCATTATGAAAAGATTTGATATAAAAGTTTTCGATTTTATAGATAAATCCGGTTTCATTATCAATTACAAAAGAAGCAGTCAAATTACTACTAAAATAGTCTGTTTTGTCAAATTCGGCTACTCCATTTTCATCGTAGGTCATAGAAGAAGGTCGTACTGTTATATCTTCATATTCTATCTCTTTATTTGAATTGAAATATGGATATATTCCCGAATTGTCTACCCTTGCAATAAATTGTAAAAACGTGTATCTTTTGGTGGTATACACTTTATTGATTTGAGCATCTAAATCTTCTTATGTAATTATACTGTCAGTTGTGATGAGATGACCATTATTGTCATATATTTCTTCTGTAGTAGATGTATTTTTCTTAAAAGTAACCTCTGAAATGCTATTTTCGTTATATTCAACATTTCCATTATAATATTGTTCAGTTGTTTGAAATAAGGAATACTTAGGTTTTCTTTGATTATCCTTTGAAATCGTATCATCTAATAGTGTTGAAGACAACATAGATACTTTTGTGTTGAGAGTTGGATTGACATTGGCATTTTCTATATCTTCACCTGATTGTTTTATTCCATAAGCGGTAACGCTGTTTGTATCGACCATTAAGTCACTTAGAAAATTTAGGGAAAACTGTGTAACGTTAATATTGGTGTTTTGATCATTATCACCTTGTTCGTTATTGTTTTCTTCATTATTGCCTTGGTTGTTATTATCCTCTCCCTCTTCTATCGGCGAAATAGATTCTTTGAGAGATTTATTGCATCCGACAAATAACATTAACATAATTGACAATATCAATATGATAGAAATAAAAATTGTAATACTATTTTTCATAATAATCCTCCCATAAATATGTTATACGAGAATTATTCGTAAGTCAACTATAATACGAACTTATTTCGTATTATATAGGTGTATGGATAAAATAGTAGCAGAAAGAATAAAAGAAATAAGAATTGAAAACAAATTATCACAAACAAAATTCGGGGATTTTTTATACGTATCTCAAGATACCGTTTCTCTTTGGGAAAACGCTAAATCTTTGCCCAATGCCGAACAAATAGTTGAGATTTGCAGGCGTTTTAGCGTTTCGGCAGACTATCTTCTCGGTTTAGTTGATTAGTTTTGATGTCGAAAACTTATTTTGATAAAATAAAAAACCAAGTCAAATCGACTTGGTTTTTTGGAGCTGATAGGCAGATTCGAACTGCCGACCTGTTCATTACGAGTGAACCGCTCTACCGACTGAGCCATATCAGCATATCGGAGGTTGCCCTCCTTATTCTAGAAGTCCGCGTTGCCCGTAGTACGTGCAAACGGTATTACGTCACGGATATTTTGCATACCCGTCATATACATTATCAATCTCTCGAAGCCTAGACCGAAGCCTGCGTGCTTGACACCGCCGTAGCGACGAAGGTCGAGATACCACCAATAGTCCTCTTCTTTGAGTCCCAATTCTTTGATACGCTCGGTGAGAAGGTCAAGACGCTCTTCTCTTTGGCTACCGCCGATGATTTCGCCTACGCCCGGCACCAACAAGTCAACCGCAGCCACCGTCTTGCCGTCGTCATTTAGACGCATATAGAAGGCTTTGATTTCTTTAGGATAGTCGGTGACGAATACAGGCTTTTTGAATACTTGCTCCGTCAAAAATCTCTCGTGCTCGGTCTGCAAGTCTGCACCCCAATATACAGGGAATTGGAACTGCTCCTTATGCTTCTCAAGTATCTCTACCGCCTCGGTGTAGGTGACCGTAGCAAAGTCGGAATCTACTATGCTTTGCAATCTTTCAAGCAAACCTTTGTCCATAAAGTTGTTGAAAAATTCCATCTCTTGAGGGCATCTCTCCAACACTTTGGCAATGACGTATTTGATCATATCCCTTGCCAAGTCCATATCGTCCTTGAGGTCTGCAAAGGCAATCTCAGGCTCTATCATCCAAAACTCCGCGGCGTGTCTCTGCGTATAGCTCTTCTCCGCTCTAAAAGTAGGTCCGAAGGTGTACACGCTTCTAAATGCCAAAGCGTAACACTCTGCGCTGAGCTGTCCGCTAACCGTGAGGTTGGCTGGTTTGCCAAAGAAGTCCTTAGAATAGTCTACGTTGCCGTTGTCGTCTAGAGGCGGATTTTTGGCGTCAAGAGTGGTAACTCTAAACATCTCTCCCGCACCCTCGCAGTCACTTGAGGTGATGAGAGGCGTGTTGACGTAGACAAAGTTCCTCGATGCAAAAAACTCGTGTATTGCTTGCGCCGCTACCGAACGGACTCTAAACACCGCCAAAAAGGTGTTGGTCCTAGGTCTAAGGTGTGCAATCTCTCTCAAAAACTCAAGACTATGACGCTTTTTTTGCAAAGGATAGTTAGGTGACGAAGCTCCTTCTACGACTATCTTGGTGGCTTTGATTTCGTAAGGTTGTTTATTCTGCGGTGTAAGCACCACTTCTCCCTCAACGCTCAAGCCTGCGCCCACGTTCTGAGCGACGATAGTCTTGTAGTTGTCAAGCGTGGTATCGAGCACAATCTGTACCGATTTGAAGTTGCTACCGTCGTTGAGTTCGATAAAAGCAAAGTTCTTGCTATCTCTTATCGTCCTGACCCAACCGCATACTTCTACGCTCTGTCCGCCAAGCCCTTCAAATTTTGATGCCAATTCTTTGAGAGTCAACTTCATCGTGCTACCTTCTTGATTATCCTGCTAAGTATTATAACACACAATATAGGTTTTGTAAATTATAAATTATAATATTTTCGCTTCTTTTTTCAATAACATAGTCGTCTAAAAAGCCGTGTCGTAGCGCCTTGCAAGCTTGCAATAGCGCTAATAGCCTGCCTCGGCGCCTATGCGACGTCGTTCAAGGCTACTTATCCGACAGCTTTTAGGTATTTACCACGCAAACTGCGTTACGCACCAATATAATCGTCATAGAAAAAAACTGCCGTCGATATCATATCGACGGCTTGATTTCGGCGACCTATACGAACTATTTATAACCCGCTGAAAGCAGGTGGGTACGCTGTGCAAGTATTCAGTAATCCTCATACTATCCCGACGGATAAACTCTTATAGAGTAAAGGCACGCCCTAGTCCTTACAACTCCGCATTCCCTTTTAGATAGTTGCGGTACAATAAGAATCATATAGGTCACTTATAGTATAACTCATTGCAAGGCTAATTACAATACTTTTATCAATATTTTACATTTGCCATATTTTGACAAATTATTCGATATTCTCGAGCACGGCGTCCTTGTATTCTTTGGTCGGGTCGATAACTCTTTGGTGATCGATATAATATCTAAGGTTGTTGTGATGATAAAAGTACACCAATTCATAGGTCTGTATAAAGAGCAAACCTACTACGAAAAGTATAGGTATTGATATGCCTATCGTCACCACTACGGAAGCAGCTAATAGAATATCGAATATCATATACATTGCAAATTCGCCACCAAATACCCCCGCAAAGGTCTTAGGCAAATCTTTGGTGCTATTACTGAGTGCAACGCCAACCGACACGTCCTTGGCAACCATATTAGGAAGCCACATTGCAAACAAAGCTCTCTTGCTGCTGACGCTAATCATTATTGCAAGATAACCTACCATTGCGCCAAACAACTTATTGGCTTTGGCTACCAACAAAGCAAGTCCTACCGATACGCCGATGGTTACTGCATAATATAAAATCGACAGCGAAACGCAAGAAAAGCCGAATGCAAGACCCCTTTTGAGATTGCGTAGCATATTGCTCAAAAATCCGTCCTTACCGTTGCACGACATAAAGGTATTGAGTATGCTAGCCGTTGTATATCTCATCACCGATACGACTACGCAGAATAGATATATCAATATGCCGAGCAATACGAAACTTACGGCAACGCGGGTGGTATACTCGACTATCGTGTCTTTGAGCAGTTGGAACTTGGCAAGCAGTTGGTCTAACGTAAGATATCCCGGAGCGCTCTCCCCTTCGATATCCGTGTCAAAGCCTTTAAGTAACCCTTGCACGTAGTTGATAGTGCTCTTGATGAGGTGCATATCGTTGATTTCTTTTATCATATCGCTGAGCGTAGGATATATGGTGACCATACCTATGGCAAATAGTACCAAAAATACTATAATCATAAACAAAAGCAGCTTGTAAATCAAACTAAATTTAGTCGTAAAGACCGTCGTAGTACTGTTGAATACCATTATTTCAACCCCCATTCTTTGTAAGTTGCGAGGTCCTCTCGCTCCATATCGTTGATATCGAAAAATATAGTGTAAACCAAAGGCAAACCTATCATAAATACCGCCTCGTAGTACATAACGTTGACTAAATATTGCAACAATCCGCTACCCGGGAAGTGCAACAAATTGACTAGCAAAACGGGAATAATTAGTCCGACGAAAGGCAAAGCAATGGCAAGCATTATGCTAAAAATATGCGATATCGTTTCGCTGACCGATATGCTGAGCGACTTGAACACGCCGAAACCTTTGATAGTCATATTAGGAAAAGTGGTGATAAACATACACACCACGAATAGCAATACGAATAGCAACACCAACATTGTGATGACGGTCAGCACTATAAATACGGCGTGCGAAGCCACCTTGAACCAAATAAACGAGAATATCGACAACAACAGAGCAAAGATTTGCATCAGCACAGTCAACTCAATCGTTATCATCACTATTGGCAAAAAGAAGCTGTTGACCTTATTCCAAAAGTTGCCCATACTGTTGCGATATTCTACCCCGTATCTCATACGGCGTTGGATAGAACCCGCCATTGCGCTAAGACAAACGCCACCTACAATGAGCGCCAACAAAAATACCAATATCCAGCCGGGACCGTTGATTGAGTCTATCGCCTTGTATATCTCGCCAAAACCATGCACGTCTTGGCTACTACTGCTCATCAAAAAGTTGAAAATGCTGGCAGGATTGTACACCAGCGGATACAGCAAAGCCGGCGCTAAAGCGTACAAAAACATCTTTAGAGAATTATGCTTGAGAAAACTGTATGTCAGTTTTAGATATTTCATTTTTGCTCCTTTACCCGCGTATGCTCAAAATCGAGCCTTCCTTCCGCCTTGCAGGTATGTCGGCGGACGGGTTATTTGCCCGTTGCTATCAAATAGTCGTAGACGTCCATAGGACGCTTGGCTCTATATACTATGTTGGTTTGGTTGAGTGCGTCATAGTCGCCAAAACCCCACAGACACACTATACAATCCATACCGCATTGCTCGGCTCCCTCTACGTCAAACGACGTATCGCCTATCATCACGGCTTGACTTGCCGTTATACCCAAAGTATCGAGAGCGTAATCGAGCACGTCCTTTTTGGTCTCTCGCTCTTTGTACTTGAGCCCCGAAACGAAGTCGATATCTCCGTCCATGCCGAAGTACTTGAGCAAAGTCTCGGCGTCTTCTTGCTTTTTGCAAGTTGCCACGCCTATCTTGTAGCCCGCCTCACGGCACTTTTTGATAGTATCTATTATGCCGTCGTAAGGCTTGGTCTTGAATATTGCCTTGCGCTCGAGATAGTTTTTCTTAAAATACTCTACCGCTTCGTACGCCACGTCCTTGCCCCAATATGCGGTAAAGGTTTCGCTGAGAGGTGGACCAATATAGTTGCGATACAGCGACTTGTCCACCTCGGTATCGTAATGTTTGAAGGTGAGCTCCAATATCTCGCTGATACCCTCTTCGGTGTCGCAAAGAGTGCCGTCAAAATCGAAAAACAAATACTTATACATACTTTTTGAGTGACTCTATCTGTTCGATGAGCTTGTCTGCCTTTTGGCGATAGTCGGCTTGCTTTTGCATCTCTTTGTCAATCAAAGCCTTAGGCGCTTTGGCAACGAAGCCTTGGTTGGCAAGAAGCTTGGTTGCTCTGTCAATCTCACTCTGTGTATGAGCAAGCTCTTGACTAAGACGGGCGATTTCTTCTTCAAAGTTTACCAAATCGCCGAGCAATACGGCAATCTCTCCATATCCGCCAAAGAGCGAAACGACGTTGGTGTCAAGCTGTGACTTGTCGTCGATGAAGCATACCTCGCCCACGCCCGCAAGCTTTTGGATATATACCACGTCCTTCTTGGCAACGCTACTAGCTACCAAATAGATATTGAGCTTCTTAGAAGGCGCAACGCCTCTCTCTGCTTTGAGGTTGCGGATTGCTTTGATAGCTTCCATAACCCTGCCAAACTCTGCCGACTCTCTTGTAAACACCGTCTTTTTGTCGTAAGTCGGCCATTGCGCCGTAACAATCGTGCCCTTGGTAGTTGGCAAGCTTTGATAAATTTGCTCGGTGATAAAAGGAACGAACGGATGCATTAGTTTGAGGATATTCTCCAAAACGTATGCAAGCACGCTGACTGTGTTGACCTTTTTGTCTTGGTTGTCGCCGTAGAGCGAAGTCTTGGCAAGCTCGATATACCAATCGCAAAATTCCGTCCATACGAAGTCGTAAATTTTGGCGCTTGCAAGTCCTATCTCGTACTTCTCTAGGCTCTTGGTCACTTCTTTGACGGTTCTATTGAGCTGAGTCAAAATCCATTTGTCGGCGCTAGTCAATCTAAAACTACCCATTTGTTTGACTTTGACGCCCTTCATATTCATCATAACGAAGCGAGAAGCGTTCCAAACCTTATTCATAAAGTTGCTCGCGCTCTCGGTCTTTTCGTCGATATAACGAGTGTCGCCACCCGGGGTAATACCTTGAGTTAGTGAAAATCTCAAACTGTCGGCGCCGTACTTGGCAATAATCTCCAACGGGTCGATGCCGTTGCCGAGAGATTTGCTCATCTTTCTGCCGTATTTATCTCTGACGATACCGTGAATGAGCACCTCCGGGAACGGAATATCGCCCATATGTTCGATACCCGAAAAGATCATTCTCGCTACCCAGAAGAAGATAATGTCGTAAGCCGTGACGAGCAAGCTGTTAGGATAGAAGTACGCCAAATCTTTGGTCTTATCGGGATAACCGAGCGTCGAGAAAGGCCACAATGCGCTGGAAAACCACGTGTCCAATACATCTTCGTCTTGATTGATACGAGTGCTACCGCACTTAGGACATACTTTGACGTCCTCTTTGCTGACAATCATCTCTCCGCAGTCTTGACAATAATACGCGGGTATTCTGTGTCCCCACCAAAGTTGTCTCGATATACACCAATCTTTGATATTCTCCATCCAATTGAAATATACTTTACTAAATCTAGACGGGATAAACTCAACCTTCTTTTTCTTAACTACGCTTATTGCAGGCTTGGCGAGCGGTTCCATCTTGACAAACCACTGCTTGCTTACGAGAGGCTCTACAGTCGAATGACAGCGATAGCAATGTCCTACGTTGTGCTTGTAGTCCTCTACGCTAACCAAATAGCCTTGTTCCTCGAGGTCTTTGACAATAGCGACTCTTGCGTCCTCTCTGCTAAGTCCTACGTATTTGCCCGCATTGTCGTTCATAGAGCCGTCGTCGTTCATGATGCGAATGACAGGCAAATCGTGACGAGCGCCCACCTCGAAGTCGTTAGGGTCGTGCGCAGGGGTAATCTTGACCGCACCGCTACCAAAATCCATCTCTACGTAGTCGTCGGCAACGATAGGTATCTCCTTGTTCATCAAAGGCAAAATAAGGGTTTTGCCTATCATATCCTTGTATCTGTCGTCCTTTGGATTGACCGCAACCGCCGTATCGCCCGGCATCGTCTCGGGTCTCGTCGTGGCAACGACGATCTCTCCGCTGCCGTCTGCGAGCGGATATCTGATATTCCAAAGATGTCCCTCTTCTTCCTCGTATTCTACCTCGGCGTCGCTGAGCGCAGTCTTACAGCAAGGACACCAGTTGATAATTCGGTCTCCCTTGTAAATCAAGCCCTTTTCGTAGAGATTGACGAAGACTTCTTTGACTGCCTTGGAACACTTTTCGTCCATAGTAAAGGCTTCTCTCGACCAGTCGCAAGAACAACCAAGCCTCTTGAGTTGGTCGATAATTCTTCCGCCGTACTGTCTTTTCCAGTCCCACGCTCTCTCCAAAAAGCCTTCTCTGCCCACGTCGTTTTTGCTAAGTCCTTCGCTCTTCATCTTCTCTACGATTTTGACTTCCGTAGCGATAGAAGCGTGGTCAGTACCCGGCAACCATAGCGTGGAATAGCCTTGCATACGCTTAAATCTTACGATAACGTCTTGAATGGTGTCGTTGAGCGCGTGTCCCATATGAAGCTGTCCCGTTATGTTTGGAGGCGGGATAACGATGGTAAACGGCTCTTTTTTCTTGTCAACTTTGGCTTCGAAACAGCCGATTTTTAGCCAATTTTCATATAGTTTTTCTTCAAATTCTTGTGGATTGTAAGTCTTGGACATTTCCATATTCGTAACCTCTTTTGCGGTTGTGTTGTTTTGTGTAATAGTATTTTTGGGCTTTGCCCTAAATTAAGCTGTGTTAGTTAGGCGTTTAGGCGGTAAGTACCGCAAGCAGTACCCCTGCCAGCATTATTATCGTAGATATGATGCCTATCGCCGTCGTCTTGGCACCGTTATTGTCCCTCTTGAGCTGTCCGCTAAAATATAGCACCCCTGCCATGCCGACGATAGCCAAGCATATAGCGACTATAATAATCGGGTTGGATAATCTCTCGGGGCTAAATTGCAACCAATCAAACATTGTCAGACTTTTGGTCTATATCGGAGTCGATCTTTGGCTCGCTGTTAGATTGCTCGTCTACGACGTCGACGCTTTGTTGAGGGGTGTCGTCAAGCGCTCCCGACTCGCGCAGTCTTCTTAGATCTCTAGAATATCTAATCGTGTATTGAGTTGCGGCAATAACGGCAAGCACCATTCCCGCAGACAAAATGCCCACGTCGGCAGCGTAAATAAACCTTGCCCATTCATAGCCTGCAACGTCTTTGAGAGGAACGAAAAACGCAAGCACTATACCTATGAAATTGATAGTTGCGCCCGCCTTGCCCCACTTGTTGGACTGTTGGTTGATTTGACTCTTACTCTTGACCATAAAGTATCTGGAAGATACGCCCATAAACACTTCTTTGACTATGAGCAAAGCCATAAATACGTAATATACGCCTTGTAGCAAACATACCAACATGATGAGTGCAACGCATTGCAAAACCTTGTCGGCGATTGGGTCAAGCACCTTGCCGATATCGCTGACTTGATTGAAGTGTCTGGCTATATAGCCGTCCACCACGTCGGTGATAGAAGCAAACACGAAGAGTCCAAAGCCCGCCAATAGATATTTGGTCGCTGCTCTATCGAGATAATACTCACTCATCATCCATACGAAAAACGGAATACAAATTATTCTGACATAAGTGAGAATATTGGGTATGGTAAATATGTCTTTTTTGCTAAATTTCATATTGCCCTCCACGGATTGAATTTTATTATAACATAGCAAAGTGCAATATTCAAGCAAATTATTATACTCGTTTTAATAATTATAAGGCGCACTATACTTAAATGCGCCCTATCTTCAGAAAATATCTATAAAGATATCTTCTCGCTGACGAAAGAGAAACTTGTATTGACCATAAAATTCTCACCGACAACAAATATAGCTTTGGACAAATGGTAAAAGCCGTCTAACGACTTATTGATATTTCGGTTCTATCTCGATTTTTGCCACCCTTCCTTGCTAAGGTTATCGACAAGCAAGCCACGGCGACTATCAACCACACCACCCCTAAGCAACCCGCAAAGTTGAAAAAGACCTTGACGCACCAACCAAAATCCAAAAAATTGCCTATTATTGACAACACCGCAACTAGCAATACCGCAATCAGCTTCTTTGCCGATATCATTGAGATTTTGGTATAAAGAGCGCGTGCACAAGCAAACATCGTCGTGATGATTGCGCCAAGTATTATCACCGAACAAATCCCGCCCAATCCGTGCGCTTTGGCAAACTCGAACACGGGCATAGCGGCGTGGGCGTTGTCTTTGGAGATTGCAAAACCGACTGCTAGCATCAAGGCCAGCACTCCGCCCGACAAAACGCCTGCTAATACAATTTGTCCACCTTTCATATTTTTGCCTTCCTCACTCACCACATAGCCCCCCAACATGACGTTGAGCCCGCAGTATTGCAAAATTCTCAATATTCCTATCCCGCCCAACGGACAAGGCGTTGCATGCCGTAAAAAGTATAACATCATCAACACTACTGCCACTATTATCAAGCTGTTGACCTTAGCAAGAAAGTCTTGTCGTAGCATAACAAAGCAGGTGATTGCACCCAAAATTAACCCCATTCCCCTTATACCGAAAGCGTCGAATACTATTTGGCTTGCTCCGCTACACATTGATAGGTACACCAAAGCCGTGCTGATAAATAGAGCTATTTGCAAAAGGGTATACGCCAACGACGGCAAAATAGCAAAGCAATTAGTTTTGCCACACAGCAAAAACAGCGAGCAAAACACCCCGAGCAATATACCCGCGATAATCGCACTGACTATTCCGCTGCCACCAAAAAAAGTCACTATCTCCTTGCCCGTGGCAAAGCCTGCGCCTATCACCGCTCCCACGTATAGCATTGCCGTCCTAAACGTCTTCATATACACCTCGGATATAGTGTATGAATTGCCGTGCATTTTTATTTGTCTATTTGCCGTAGGTAGGTCTTGGCAATATCAAAGAAAAAATAAAAAAACTCGATACGTATCGAGTTTTTTACTAATTAATTGTTGTTTGCCGTGCAATTTGGCAGCTAACGCTAAGCTTATATAGCATATATCGCCCATCTAAAAATCGTCTAGAGCTAGGTTATTCTGACAGCTTCTTTGGCGTATTGATAACGACGTCGTTGATATACAGCTTGAAGGTGCAACCAAGGTATTGCGCCGCCCTCTCCGACATAATCATTCGAGAGAGGAATATGGATAGATAATCCATAACCGACGAAGTTTCGTCCATATAGAACTTGGCGCTGATTATCTTCTTTTCTCCGTCTACCAGCACGATATTTTTGATGATAGAATAGTTGACTATATCGTGCACGTCGCCTTGGGTTAGTCTTTTGACTCTTGTGCGATGAGCGTCGCTCTTGTCGGCGATTACAAGCGCAGCGGATATAGGATTGACCACGTAGCCTATCTCCTCTTCGTGATTGCCCACGGCGGAACATATCGTGCAAATATCCTCGTACGGCATCTGCATATTTTTGAGTATATTGTATAGCAAAATACCCGAGCTTACGCCGTGTGCCTTGCGGTTGATGACGTTGCCGATATCGTGCACGTAGCCTGCAATCTTGGCAAGCTCTTGCATATGTTCGTCGTAGCCCAACTTTTCGAGTATCATTGCGCTAGTCCACGACACGTACCCTGCATGACGCAAGCCGTGTTCGGTATAATCCATTGACTCCAACACTTGGTTGGAAGCCTTGATTAGTGCTTGAATTTCTACGTTGTTTTTTACGTCTTCTAAGGTAATCATATTCCCTCCTTTTAGTTGTCGAACAGCCTGTGACAATAGTCGAGATAAGTGTCAATATTATATTCTACGTCGGGTTGCAACGCCTCTATCGGTCTTTGGAAAGCATAGCTTATCAGTACTGCAGACAGACATTCCGCCGACCTTAGCGCAACGCCCTTCTCTCGTGCAAGCTCACAAACTTCGTCCAAAGCTTCGCCCAACTTGTCTATCGCCTTTTGACCCAAAAAGGCAGCGTAGGAACAAGCCCTATAATACGCCTTTTGGCAAGTGAGATTGTACTTGTCCAATCGTCCTTTGCCCCTTAATCTCACTATGCAATATTTGAGGTCTTGCATTGTGGCGAATTTCTTACGACCCGCCAAAGCCAGCCTATATATTATGTCGCTTTTGCAGATAGACAAAACATCGTCTTTGATTAGCAAAGAATACAAAAATTCTTCCAACGCATACACGCCCGTATCCATCAGCTTTTTGACGCTTCGAGCTTGCAAGTCCCCGTCAAACTCTCTACTTGCAAGATATCTTATTGCAAGAGCGAGTTTTTTGTCAACTCTACCGAATTCGTCAAGGACGTTTTGAGAATTTATATCTTCGATTAGCCCTTGCCACTCTTTGTGCAACTGTCTAAGATAGCAGTCGTCGATAATCTCGTTGGCTCCGCCGTTTGCGTACCTTTCCAAAAAGTATAGGTACTGCTCCGCCCCAGTCATATCGGGATAGAGCCTAGCCATATCGGCAAATATCTTCTTGCAAGCCTTGACGTTGCCGAGGTTGTACAGCGCCAACGCCTTGCACTTGTTGTAGACGTAGCAGTCGGGGCAATACCCGAGTTGTCTATCCGCAATAGCCACTATATCCTGATACTTGCCGTCTAGCGCCAATATCTTATAGACTTTGGACATATTGTCGTCCGACAAGCAATCTACTTGACCTATACGCTCTATGCATTGGCGAGCTACGTCTTCGTCTTGCTCGTCCGCACTCAACATATACTTCGTCATCAATGCCTCAACGTTGTCGGGATCTAATTCAAGCACTCTTTGCACGATTTCTTTCACCTGCTTCAAATAGCCTTGCGCCATAAAGCATAGACACTCGTCGTTGAATATTTCTACTTTTACTGCCTTCGACACACCCTTTAGTTCTATTCTCTGCAACGTTTCGAATGCCATATAATAATCGTGTTCAAGAATATATTCTCTGGCAATATGTATTATTTCTCTCGCCCTATCGTCGGCGTTTTGCAGACGAGGTTTGCTAGGAAACTTGCCGTCTAAAGCCAAATCAAAGGTTTGTTTGTCAATTTGGACACCGCCCTTATTGCACAACAAAAATAACTCTTTGTCAGACTTGACACCGTATCTTGCCACTATTTGCGCTAATTGAACGATATAATGTCCTATTGCCGACGCGTCGGCTTGCATGCGCGCCAAAGTCGCTATCATCAATACGTAAGCTTGCAAAGACTCTTCGTTGTGGTTCAAAACCTTGGCAAGAGTCTCAACGGCAAACTCCTCGTTGCCGTCTACGGCGTAACACTCGGCAAGGAAAAAATAAATACTTTGCCTCTTGTCTTGCCCACGTTCTCTGGCTAGAGCGTCGTAGGCAAAGCGTATTGCTCCCGCATAGTCCTCGTCGTCCATACAGCTTACGGCAAGCTTCATCAAGTCTTTGGCATTGTTAGGATATCGTATCATCTAAAAATTTCCTTGACGTCTTCTTCGTCAAAAGTGTAAGCTGAATTGCAAAAATCGCACTTAATCTCTATCTTTCCTTGCTCTTTGATTACCTCTAAGGCTTCCTTTTCCCCGAGGCTGGAGAGCATCTCTACCGCCTTGGCTCTCGAACAAACGCATTGATATCTTGGGAAAACGTCGGGCAAATATTCCATATCAAAATGCCCGAAATAATAGTCAATAATTTCCTTTGGGCTATGACTAGCAAGCAAACTTGCCACGTCGGTAAAGTTGCCCACTATATCTTCGAGAATAACCAAAATCTCCTCTTCGCACCCCGGCATAGGTTGTACGATAATACCACCGCTCACCGCAACTTCGCCCTCGTCGTCGACGTTGCAGCCCAAGGCAATAGCCGAGTTGATTTGCTCGCTTACTGCAAAATAATATGCAAAATCGTGCGAGATATTACCACTGACGAGCCCCGTAAGTCCGTTGTAAGGCTCTTTGAGTCCCAAATCTTTGATGATATTGAGCTGTCCGTCGTTACCTACCACCTCGGCAACTGAAGCGTCCTTGTCGTCTGCCAAAGCCGTTGGATTGTCGCAATAGCACCTAACGAATCCGCCACACTCTCCACAAACCACCATTTTGCCTATCTCTCTATCCGACTGAATGATTGCGGTAAGTCTATCGCCCTTGCTCTTGAAGGTGGAACAAATAAAAGCTCCCATAGTCAAAAATCTAGCCATAGCACGAGTGACGGGGGCTGAAAATCCGTGAATATTCTTGGCAGTGCGCGCCACGTCGGTAGTGTCCATAACGCTCACCAACGCCTTGCCTCCAAATAAAATCGCTCTCTTGATTATATCCATTATTTCTTAGTAGCTACGAACAAAACTCGTTGAGTTCGTTCGACAGGACGTGCCATACCGTCGGCATCGTAAACCTGTACGCTCCACTTCTCCTTTAGTAGATTGATAATATCTTGCGTATCGTGTGCGTATTGAGTATGCTCTTCGTCAATTCTCAGATACATGTCGCCCTTTTGCTTTTCAAAAAAGCTAATCTGCATCTCTACGCACTCGTTATCTTGATTGAAAGTATTGTTCCAAATATAAGTTATATCGTCGTAATCTTCGCAAAAGGTGTTGTCGCCGAGGACTTCGCGTAGTTTGTAACTGCTGGACACGTCGAAGACCAACTTTCCGCCTACCTTGACGTAACCGCTTATTTTGTCCAACGTCTTGGCAAGCATCTTGCTGTCGAGGTAATTGAAGCCGTCGCACACGCACGTAACGAAATCAACGGGGTGAGAGGGTACAAAGTCCTCAACGCTTTGGTTGACCCATACCACCCTTTTGCCCGCCTTGCGAGCCTTTTCAGTAGCCACGTTGAGCATCTGAGAGGAAAAGTCTACGCCCGTCATAGTGCAATAATCGGCTAGCTCGATAGCGATATTGCCCGTACCGCAACACAAATCCACGCCCTCGCCGCTAAGGAAGCTTTTGAGAAAGGCGACGTAACCGTCATAGTCAAAGTCGCCCATCAACACGTCGTAATATTTTGCAAGCACCGAGTAGCAATTCATCTTTTGCCCTTTTTGTTTTTGTTCTTGTTTTTGTTAGCTTGCTTTTGCGCTTTGAGTTGTTCTTTTTGCGCCATTTGAAGTTGTCTATAATACAACTGCATTATAAAGCCGTCCGACACGTATTGTCCAAAAGACAGCGCAAACAAGGTATATAGCGAAAATCCGAAAATAAGCAAGAAAATGTATACGATATATTTGCCTATACCCCAAAATACCAACGCCATTGGCGCGCTAAGTCCTACAATAACGATAAGTCCGACCAAGCCCATTATCAAGCATAGCAAAATAGAGTTTTTGATGCCGTCGCGATACTTGAAAGAATAGTTGACGCTTAGCGGTAAAAACATCAAGGTAAAGACGAGCGTTGCCAAAATCAGCAGTCCGCAAGCAATCACAGCCACCCACAAGCCAGCGCCCGCTGCGCCGTAAGCGGTGGTTTGTTTGAGCATTTCGAATATCGTGTACAAAAAGCCCGTGCCCAAAAGTCCCAAGAAGGCAAAGGTCACCAAAAACTTGTACCAACTCTTGGCTATGCCTCTAAAAAAGGTACGGAAGACGTTGAGCTTGGCGCCCCACAAGGCGTTACGGCAACAATAATATCCGCCGCATATACCGATAGAAGCTATCATAAGTCCGGGGGTTAGGGCAAACAAAATAAACTTTTGTCTAAGCGAATATATTGCCAGCGCACCTTTGATTGTGTCGTCTACTTGAGCGTATCCTATGCCTAGTCCTCCGCTAAAGTTCATACCCGCAATAGCCGCCGTCTCTTTGATTGGCATATAGATAAACAGCACGGCAATGAGTGGCAAGGCAAACAGCATAACCATAAGGTTGACGCTAATCATCTTGGTAATATTGTTTTTGAGAGTAGCAAAAACTTGAGCAATTCTACCCTTGAAGTTGATATCTCTGCCCGCGGGGCTTAAGTCTTTGGCGATGGTTAATTTTGACGCAATATCTACAGTTGACATAATTTCTCCTAAATCGAATTTATATTATAATACAACAATTTGGCGACAATATCAACATTATTTGAAACAAAAATAATTTAACCCGTCAAAATCGCTTTACACCGACCGATATGTTGTGGTATTATCTCCTTAGCTTGTAGAGGCGCGAAATTTATTAGTAGCGGAAGCACGTTGCAAGGACGCCGTCAAAGGAAATTTCGCCGAAGCGTATATTCTCTTGCAAGGGTATATTGCTGGGCATAAGGTTAAGAGCCTTATGACTGTCATCTGATAGATGGAGCACTAAAAGCTGTGATACTTACCATTCGTTATCTATTGCAGAAGCTCCGTTTAACAAGCTTCTGCATTTTTTGTATATAATATTATGGGTACGACCCACAAAGGAGATAAAAATGAAAAAGTATAACGTCGCCGTAGTTGGCGCAACAGGCATGGTAGGCAACAAGTTTTTGGAAGTTTTGACCGAAAAACAACTGCCTGTAGACAATTATTATTTGTTTGCTTCTAGCAAATCCGCAGGAAAAACCATAGACTTTATGGGCAAGCCTCACACAATCATCGAATTGACCGAGGACAACGTCAAGGCTCATAAGGTAGATATAGCACTCTTCTCCGCCGGCGGTAGCGTGAGCGCTAAGTTCGCTCCTATCTTCGCCAGCCAAGGCGCAGTAGTTATCGACAACTCCAGCCAATGGAGAATGGACAAAAACGTCCCACTCGTTGTGCCTGAGGTCAATCCTCAAGATATAGATTGGAACAGCGGTATCATCGCCAACCCTAACTGCTCTACCATTCAAGCAATGGTCGCGCTCAAACCACTCCACGAAAAGTACGGTCTTAAGCGTGTAGTTTATAGCACCTACCAAGCAGTGAGCGGTGCGGGCGTGGCAGGTTACAACGACTTGCTCGACGGTTTAAAAGCCTTCGTCAACGGCGAAGAATATCAAACCAAAAAGTTCCCTTACCCTATCGCCAACAACCTCATTCCTCAAATCGACGTATTTTTGCCTAACGGCTATACCAAAGAAGAGGAAAAGATGATCAAGGAAACTAAGAAGATTTTGGGTGACCAGACTATCAAGGTTACGGCAACCACCGTCAGAGTGCCAGTACTCAACTCTCACTCCGAATCTATCAACCTCGAATTCAACAAGCCTTGCACCAGAGAAGGCATCATCGAGGCTCTTAGAGGTCAAAAGGGCTTGATCGTCATCGACGACGACGCTAATTGCAAGTACCCTATGCCTAAGGACGCTACTGGTCACGACGAGGTTTACGTTGGACGTATTCGTATCGACGATACGGTAGAGAGCGGTTGCAACATTTGGTGTGTAGCCGACAATATCCGCAAGGGCGCTGCAAGCAACGCCGTTCAAATTGCGGAATATATGATAAAAAACAACAAAATCTAATTAGAGGTGCTTATGTTCAGAGGAACGGCAACTGCCCTCATCACCCCCTTCAACGAAAGGGGTATAGACTACGACGCTTTCGGCGCTTTTATCGATAGACAAATCAACCAAGGTATCGACGCACTCTTGGTGTGCGGTACTACGGGCGAGCCTGCCACGATGACTGCGACCGAAAAGTTCCAAGTCATAGAATGGGCTATCAAATATATCAATCACCGTGTGCCCGTCATCATCGGCACGGGTAGCAACTGTACGGCTACGGCTATCGAAAACACCAAGTTCGTCGAAAAAATCGGCGCGGATTGTGCCTTGGTGGTTACGCCGTATTACAACAAATGCACTCAAGAAGGATTGTATCAGCACTATAAGGCCATCAATGACTCTACGTCCTTGCCTATCATTGCTTACAACGTACCTTCTCGCACGGGCGTAAATATCTTGCCTAAGACTGCCGAGAGATTGGCAACGCTATCCAACCTCAAGGGTATCAAGGAAGCTAGTGGCAATCTCGAGCAAATCAAGCAAACTTACGAGCTAATCAAGGATAGCGATATGCTACTCTACTCGGGCGACGACGGCATAGCCGTTGATATCGTCGAGATGGGTGGCACCGGCGTTTTGTCGGTAGCAAGCAACGTTATCCCGGGCGAGATGAGCAATATGATGAGATTGGCTCTCGACGGCAATATCGCCGAGGCAAGAAAACTCGAGAGCAAATACGCAGAGCTCTTTAAGGCTTTGTTCTACGAGGTCAACCCTATCCCTGCCAAGTACGCTTGCAGCAGAATGGGACTAATCAAAAATATCCTTAGACTGCCTCTCACTCCGATGAGCGAGGCGCAAAGCCAAAGATTGGAAAAGGTTTTGCAACAACTACAACTGATATAACGAGGAGCGACTTATGATAAAGGTTTTGATATGGGGAATAGGCGGAAAAATGGGTAAAAACGTGCTGGAGTGTCTAAAAAACGACAGCGAAGCAGTTTGCATTGGCGGTGTGGACAAATATGCCGACCCAAAAGCTTTTGACGTGCCCGTCTTTGCCGATGCCCAACAAATCAACGTCGTGCCCGACGTTATCATCGACTTTTCTAGACCCGACGCGCTCGAGCCTTTGATGCAATTCGCAGTTAGCAATAACTGCAAAGTCGTGTTGGCTACCACGGGTTATAGCATCGACCAAATAGTACAAATAGGCAAATATAGCGAACAAATCGCAATCTTCAAAACTGCCAACCTCTCCTTGGGCGTCAATCTTATGACTGCTCTGTGTCGCAAAGCCGTACAGTTTTTGGGCGACTCTTACGACGTGGAGATTATCGAGCAGCACCACAATCAAAAAGTCGACAGCCCTTCCGGCACGGCGCTAGCCATTGCCAAGGCTATCAACGAAGAGTACGACAACCAAAAGCGTTTCGTCTACGGAAGAAACGGCGGTGATACTAAGCGTCAACAGGACGAAATAGGTATCCATGCGGTAAGAGGCGGAACGATTGTCGGCAAGCACGAAGCGCTATTTATCGGTAAGGACGAAGTTATCACCATATCGCACGAAGCACAGAGCAAAATGGTATTCGCCGTAGGTGCGGTGAGAGCCGCTAAATACATTGCGGGTCACTCTTGCGGTCTGCACGATATGCAAGACCTCATTGCTACGATGGTTGACTAATCTCAAGACAAAAATATGGGACTGTTTGCTAATTGCAAGCAGTCCTTTTTTACAAATTTTGATAGCGTTTTGGTATTTAAAGATTATTCCAAATTCTAATTACTCTGCCCTTTCGTCTAGTCTTGTGCGCTTTGTTTAGTCTTGGCAAAAAACGGACATCTATCGCCAATGCATTGCTTGTTGAGAGGAGAAAACTCACAGACTATTTTGTCTATGGTCATCTCTACCCCGTACTTTTCCCTTATAAAATCTACCGCGTAGCTTAGCGAAAGAAAAGCGTTTCTTTTGCAACATCTAGGTCCGCCTATCTTACTCATCTTGCTCAAAATCGTAGAGGTGAGCTGTAGATTGTCCTTATAAAATTCGTCGCTACTGAGTGGCTGAGTGTCGTGTATAATCGACAACACCGCACCCACCGACGCCACCGAACCGCATACTCCCCAATAGGCGCACATAGCTCCCGGCATTTTGATAGAGCGCTCGGCAAGCGCGTCCAAACAACCCGGCAAGTCGATATCTCCGCCCGCATTGTAGTACGCCGTCAACAAAGCCGCTCCGTCAAGAAAATGATGCTCGGGTCCGTGAATGGCAATACAATCTCTATGCATCATCTCTTTGACCACCTCGATAGGATTGGTGGACTTTATATTGACAATTTCGCTTTTGATACGATTATATTTTTCTTCGAGAGAGTATTGCATATATCTCCTTTTTGGTCGCGATTTTGTTCTATCGCACCTACTCGATATTTTATTTTTGCTCGACACGTATCGACTTTTTCGTCAATTTATTCCGTCGTCGCAAGTTGGTTTTTCTTTTTCTTGGCTATCTCGCTGCTCTTGATTTTGCATTGCTACACTCTTGTTACGCGTGGCAATCTTGCCTTCGTATTCGCGTTGCAACTGCTCAACCTTGCCTACCGCTTGCTCGTACTTTTGTTGCAAGCTTTTCATCTTGTTGCTATGGGTGAGCATAAGCAGTTGTAGGTCGTCGAGCAAAAGACACTTGTTACCGATATATCCTATCGTAAATTTTTCCGCCGATTTGAGTGCAAGCACTTCTTGCCAGCTAAACTGTGCAGGCGATACGTTGGTGTATGTTTGCAAGTCGTCACTATAGCTATACTCAACGCTAAAGTATTCAGCTTTGCCCGACTTGCCACCCGATATATATCTAATAAAATGCGCGGTGGTCGTCTTGCCCGACCTTAGAATTTTGTTTTGTATGGCGTATTGACGGCTTCTCACCACTCCGCCGACAAGGCACACGATACCCACTATCATAGTCAAAATAGGCACTAGATAGGACGATATATTGACACTACCTTTCGCGTGATAATATATCGCCAAACCAACGCCTATTGCCATTGCGACTACGCCAAGTATCAACGGATATAATACGCTCTTTGCCAAGTCGAGTTTTTTCATGTTATTTGTTGTACATTATTCTGCCACAGTTAGGGCATTCAATATAAGGAAGACCTGCGTCCATCTTGTCGCGAATATTGGTATCTACCTCTATGCCGCAAGCACATGCGTGCCCCTCTTTGTTGTAAGGCACGAACACAGGCTTTTTGCCTCTCTTGCGCGCGTCGAGATATATTGCCATCAACTGCGGGTCAACGTCCTTGGCAATGGCTTTTTTCTTGTTGTCAAGTTCTTTCGCTACAGCCATTTTACTCTCTCTAAGCTTAGTAAATTTGTCGGCGTAAGACTTTTCTAATGCACCTGCCTTGGACGCACTATCCATCTCTGCTTTGAACCTGCTTTGAATTTGACCGAGCTCCGCCTTTAGCCTGCTAAGTTCTTTTTCGTAGTTTTCGATGACGGTCGTATACTTGTCAAGTTGCTTGGAATAATAATCAAGCTCGTCGTCTTGAGCGTCGTCGTTGACGTGCTTGCTCAATTCTTCAATCTCTTTGATTGCATCTTGATATTGAGCGTCTACACTCGCGAAGCTCGAAAACGCCTCTTCGGTAATACTGTTGAGTCTGATAACCTCTTCTACTGCTCTCTTTCTTTCATTTTGGTAGGCAAGATATTTTTGATATTCTTCGCTCTTGCGCATATCCTCTTCAAGCTTGATAAATTCCATATCAACCTTTTGATATTCCAAAATTTTGTCTATATTCATATGCTCCTCCTCAATCAGTTGTATGGGTCGGCGTCTTGTTGAGATTTTTCAACTTCGACACTGCCTTGCAACCAATCGTATATTATATTTTTTGCTATTTTTTCACTCGTCCAATGCCCGAGTTCTATAAGTGAAATTGCCTTGTCTTTGAGCGTCAACAACAGGGAATGTTTGACCTCCGCGGTGATGAATACTTGCACGCCGTGAGGAACTAAAACCTCGTCAATCAATTCGTCCATTCTTCCGCCCGCACCGCTACAAACACCTACAACGTCAATATTGGCGTCAAGGTCGCCTGCCGTGCGCACGTGCTTTTCGCCCGTAATTGCAACTATCTTGTCCACGAGTTCTCTCAAAGTCACGGGCTTACTCAATTTGCCCGTTCTCCAGCAACAGTCTTTGCCGTCTCTATCAATCAAGCCTAGTTCTACTGCAAGCTTGCTATTGATACCACCCGTCACACAGTCGAGGTTGGTGTGCATACAATAGATATTGACATCGTTTTTGACGGCTTGCATAATTATTTTGCCCGTCGTATCGTCTTGATTTACGCGTTTGATAGCCCCAAATATCACGGGATGATGCGACACGATAAGGTTGCAGCCCTTCTCTACCGCTTCTTCTACCACTGCGGGGGTTACGTCGACGCACACTAGCGCTTTGGCAATCATAGCATTGCAATCGCCTACGATGAGCCCGCAATTATCCCACTCTTCGGCAAGCGTTAGAGGGGCGTTACTCTCCAAAACCTTAATTATTTGAGATAGTTTTTGCATGTTTTATCTCCTCACCTACTTCTTGGAGCAAGTCGTAGTATCGTTTGATTTGACTATCTGTAGCGACAAACTCGGCGTAAGCGCCTATCTTGGCTAGCTCATTCTCGACAAACCTACAAAAGGTTGGGTCGGTGATAGAGTTATTCCCTAGCATAATCTCTCTATAAGAGGGATTTTCTCGTCCTCTCGTTGCAACGATGAGGTTGTAGAATTTCTTACCGCTCTCTACTACGTAATCGCGAACTCTCACGTAGCCGCCCTCCGCCAAATAATGCCTTAGATAATTCACGTCGCTATGCGCGAGCAACACGTATCGGACTATGCCTTGCACCTGTCTATCGAGTATTTTGACTATTTCTCTACCGCCCATACCCGCAATGACGGCAACGTCGACTTGGTTGTCCCTATATCCGTCAAAGCCGTCGCAACGTATAAACTCAACGCTAGTCAATCCCTCTTCCTTAGCGAGCTTGATAGCCTTGTCGAGGCTTGGCTGAGATACGTCACTCTCGATAGCCTTGGCTATCCTGCCCTCTTTGAGAGCCATCAAGCCTATTTTGCCGTGGTCACAACCCACGTCGGCGAGCACTACGCCACTGATATTGTCAACCACAGCTCTCAGCCTTGGGTCAAGTTTTTTCATATCAAATGTAGTCTTTGAGCTTCTTTTGACGATTAGGGTGACGGAGCTTTCTCAAAGCCTTCGCCTCGATTTGTCTGATACGCTCACGAGTTACGTTGAATTCTTTGCCCACTTCTTCCAAAGTCTTAGGACGCGAATCCTTGATACCGTAACGCATTATCAACACTTCTTGCTCACGAGGGGTGAGCGTGCTGAGAACTTGCAACAAATGTTCTCTAAGCATTGCGGCTTCGGCTTTTTCGGCAGGAGAAACGGAAGAATTATCCTCTATAAAGTCGCCAAGGTGGCTGTCCTCTTCTTCACCGATTGGCTTCTCGAGCGATACGGGGTCTTGCGCAATCTTTTGAATTTCGATTACCTTATCTTCGCTTATACCCATTTTTTCCGCTATTTCTGCAGCTGAAGGCTCTCTACCTAGCGTTTGCAAAAGATTTCTCGACACTCTGCCGAGTTTGTTGATAGTTTCCACCATATGCACCGGAATACGAATAGTCCTCGCTTGGTCGGCTATAGCTCTCGTGATAGATTGCTTAATCCACCAAGTAGCGTAGGTCGAAAACTTGAAGCCTCTCTCGTAATCGAACTTTTCTACGGCTTTCATCAATCCGAGATTGCCCTCTTGAATAAGGTCAAGGAAGTGCATACCCCTACCCACGTATCTCTTGGCAATCGAAACGACGAGTCTTAGGTTGGCTACGCTGAGCTTGTCCCTTGCCGACATATCGCCCTCGTTCATTCTCTTGGCTAGCTCTACTTCTTCTTCGGTAGTAAGCAGAGGTACTTGTCCTATCTCCTTGAGATACATCTTGACAGAGTCGTCGGTGCTAGAATCGAAGTTGTCAATAGCTATCTTCTCGCTGAGAGAAGAGTTGCTGACGGTAATACCTTTGGCTTTGAGTTCTCCGTAGACGTTTTCCATTTCTTCAACGCTAAGAGCAAATCTGTCGAGTCTTTCGTTGACTTGCTCTTCGGAGAGCTTTCCGCCAACCGCCGACGCAATCAAGCCGTCCACGGCACTACGGATTTTTTCTTCTCTACGCAGTTTCTTTTCGTTGTTTTCGTTTTTTTGTTCTGCCATCGTCTTTCTCCTATTGTTTTTTTGCTAATTGAATATATTGCGCCGTCAACAAAGCTCTGATTTCTTCATCTTCCTCTTGGTCTATCATCTTAGACAACGTTTGGAGCTTTTGTTGTTTGGTCGTTTTCAAAATTTTGGCTAAGCACCCCTCAAAATGTGCGTGCGCCACTTCGTCGCTGACCTTGCTACCTGCCATGAGAATAGCTCTAACCTCGGGGTTGGTCTCCTCTTGAGCCGACAAGTCGTCGAGGGTGAGATTGCACGTACCTTTTGCTCTAACCATATCGTATAGCTTGACGTGGTTGGGGTCTATGAGATATTGAGTCAAATCTTCCTTGCATTGTACGCCGTCCACTCCGCCGAAGAGTGCGAACAACACGTATCTCACCGCCTCGTCAAAGGAAGAGCCCTTTCTATGTGCCAAAGTTTTTGGCTTGGGCGTAGGGGTGGCTTGAGTGGCGTCGTATTGTTGATACAGTACGTCTCTATTGATTGCCGTATACTCTACGACGATAGGGATATAGGCTTCCACTTGCGCGGGATTGCCCAATTCTTTTAGGATTTTCATTGCCTCAACGGCGTATTTTCCCTTGCCCTCTGCGGTGGTTAGGTCAAAGCTCTCGGCAAGCTTACGAAGTTTGAATTCAAATAGTGGCAAAGCCTCCATCATCAACGTCATATACTGCTCTCTGCCATACTTCTTGATATATTCGTCGGGGTCGAGCCCTTCGGGGAGCGACATAACTTTGACGTCAAGTCCCGCCTTGTACAAAATATCCAGTCCTCTGACGGTAGCCTTTTGACCCGCCGCGTCGCCGTCGTAGCATATAATAACTTTGTCTACGTAACGCTTGATAAGTCTTGCTTGTTTTTCCGTCAACGCCGTGCCCATCGAAGCCATTGCGTTGCATATACCCGCTTGATAGAGTGCAATGACGTCCATATATCCCTCTACCATAACTACGGAATTGACGTTTTCTTTCATCTGCAACTTTTTGACGTTGTTTTGACCAAAAAGCTCGTTGGACTTGTTGAAGATGAGCGTTTCTTTGGTATTTTTGTACTTTGGTTGATAGTCGTTGTCGACTATCCTTCTACCACCGAAAGCCACTACTTGCTTCATATTGTTGACGATAGGCACGATTACTCTACCTGCCAAAGCGTCAAAGCATTTGCCGTCCTTCATTTCCGCCACGCCCGCGTCAATCATCTCTTGTTGACTAAAGCCCTTGGACGTAAGATAAGCAATTAGTTGATAATATCCCAAAGAATACCCTAGTCCAAAAGCCGTTATCGTCTTGCCCGTAACGCCCCTGCTTGTCCAATAGTTTTGTGCCACAGTGCCTTGCTCGCCGACGAGATTGTCGTGATAATACTTGGCGGTGACGCGCATAAGCTCGTACAATCTATCCTTGTGCCTTTTAGTATTGCCGTCTTTATCCCCACTCTTTTCAAAGGTAGGTATAGCCACGTTGTACATGTCGGCAAGTATGCGTAGCGCTCCCATAAAGTCTGTGTGCTCTATCTCCATAACGAAGGCTATGGCGTCTCCACCCACGTGACAACCGAAGCAGTGATAAGAATTGCGCTCCTCGCTTACGCAAAAAGAAGGGGTCTTTTCGTGATGAAAAGGACAGCAAGCCCACAGCCTACCGCCCTTAGGCGTCAGCGTTAAGTACTTGCTTACTACGTCGGCTATGTTGATGCGTGACTTGAATTCGTCAAGCCACGAAGAAAAATTTTCTGCCATTGGACGCTATACCCTCCAATTATTATATACGACGGCTCGTTGACTTTTCCTAAAAAATTTTAATTATTTCCCTTATATATATTTTTTATAAGCGATTATGCGCATTTTATCGGGGAGCGTTGCTTTTTTTGCACCGCATAGCTATTGACTACGCGAATTATTTAAGATAAAATATAGTTATGGAAAACATTAGACAACGCATTGAAGCTCTCGAAAGAGCTACTCTCAGCCCATACGCTTGCCTATCGTGCAATACCAAAGGTCGTGAATTTCCTTGCACACCCAACGATATGCGCACGGAATTTCAGCGTGATAGGGATAGAATTATTCATAGCAAAGCCTTTAGACGACTCAAGCACAAGACGCAAGTCTTTCTCTCACCCGAAGGCGACCACTACCGTACGCGTCTTACGCACACTCTCGAGGTGTCGCAGATAGGTAGAACGATTGCACGAGCTCTAAGACTCAATGAAGACCTTACCGAAGCTTGCACCTTGGGACACGACCTCGGTCACACCCCTTTCGGTCATGCGGGAGAAGCCGTGCTCAACGACCTCGTAGAGGGCGGTTTCGTGCACTCTCAACACTCTCGCAGAGTGGTGGAATTGCTAGAAAACGACGGCAAAGGACTCAATTTGACCTACGAAGTGCGCGACGGCATTGCCAATCACAAGTACCACGACGTCGCCTCTACTCTCGAGGGTCAAATCGTCAAGTATGCAGACCGATTTGCCTATATCAATCACGACATAGAGGACGCTACTCGTGGCGGAATAATCACCGAAGCCGACCTGCCGAAAGATTGCGTAGAATTGCTGGGACACAACAAGGGCGAACGCATCAACAACCTCATAATTGATATGGTGACGACTAGCTACGACAAGCCTTTTATAGCGCAGTCACCAGACTACAAGGCTATGACGGAAAAGCTGCATTCCTTTATGTTCGAGGCAGTCTATCTCAACGACAAGGCTAAGCATGAGGAGAAAAAAGCTAAGGAGATGCTCGTGCTAGTCTTTGAGCACTTCTATAAGCACCCCGAGCAAATGCCGGCTTTTTATCAATCGCTGTTGAATACCTACCCTCTCGACAGAGTGGTATGCGATTACGTCAGCTCCTTTACCGATAGGTATTGCATCACCGTATTTAGCAATATCTACATTCCGAGCGGTTGGAATAAGTACTAAAAACTCGATACGTATCGTACAAAATCATTTTTGAAGCAAAAAATAACGGACTATTTGTCCGTTAATTTTTTATCATGGTTTTGATTATTTGATTTCCGTTATCCAACCAAATTCGTCCTCGTATCTTTCGTTTTGGATACCCGTGATTTTGTCGTACAAGAACGCGGTGATAGGACCCATTTCGGCGTTGTTGATGACCATATCTACGCCCTTGTAGCCTATTACGCCTACGGGAGATATAACCGCTGCCGTACCCGAGCCAAAGCTCTCTTTGAGTTGTCCGTTGTTGTAAGCCTCAACGATTTCGTCCATAGATATTCTTCTTTCGCTAATCTTGTAGCCGTACTTTTTGAGCACTTGGATGCAAGAGTTGCGGGTGATACCCGGAAGAATGCTACCTACGAGCGCAGGGGTAACGACCTCATCGCCGATGACGAAAAACATATTCATACTGCCTACTTCTTCTACGTACTTGTGCTCGTTGGAGTCAAGCCACAAAGCTTGGTCGTAGCCGAGCTTGTTAGCCTTTTCGCCCGCATAGAGGGAAGCCGCGTAGTTGCCCATGCACTTTGCCTCGCCCGTTCCGCCGAGAGGTGCTCTGACGTAATGTTCTTCTACCAAGATTTTGGTTGGTTTCATTCCGTTGGCATAGTATGAGCCTACAGGTGACAAGATGATGAAAAATCTATATTTATGGCTTGCGTGCACACCCAAAACTTCTTCGTTGGCAATCATCGTAGGTCTTATGTAGAGAGCCGTTCCCGGTTCGGTAGGAATCCAATCTGCTTCCAGCTTGATGAGCTCGAACAAAGCCTTCTTGACCTTTTCGCTGTCAAAGGTTGGCATGCACATACGCTCGGCACTTCTATTCATACGCTTAAAGTTATCGTCAATACGGAAGACGGTGATTTTGCCCTCTTTGTTTTTGTACGCCTTTGCTCCCTCGAATATGCCTTGAGCATAGTGAAGCACGTTGCTGGCAGGTGCCATTTCAAAAGGTGCGTAAGGCACGATTTCAGGCTCTTTCCATGCGCCGTCCTCGTAGTCCATCACCAACATATGGTCGGTAAAATACTTGCCGAAGCCAAGTTTTGTAAAATCGGGTTTTGCTTTAAGGTTTGTACTTTTTACGATTTTCATATATACACCTCTTATTTAGATTTCGAATTGATAATATCCGTTGTTTTCAACGGTGATTGTTGCCTTGCCTTGCGTGAGGTCGACTATCTCGGCTTGTAACCTTTCGCTATCCTTCTCGTCCACCGCAAAGGTCACCGTCACTCCGTCGTAATACTCTATATCGACGATAAGACAACCAAACCTCTCTAATAGACTCGACAGCTTTTTGAATACGCCGTATTCGCACCCCACCTTGAGCTTGTATGCTCTCTTGTTGAGCACTAGTTTCGCTTTATCGAGTGCCTTGACCACGCTGGAAGAATACGCTCCCACTAGTCCGTTAGCACCCAACTTAATTCCGCCAAAGTACCTGGTGACTACGGCTAGCGTCATCAAGCAATTACGCTTTTTAAGTACCTCTAGCATAGGCATACCCGCCGTGCCTTGCGGTTCTCCGTCGTCGCTAAAGCGTTGCTCGGTCGCTATATCGTTGGATATAAAGGCGTAACAGTTGTGCGTTGCGTCGCTATACTTTGACGATATCTCTTTGACTTTCGCCATAGCGTCGTCGTAGTCTGTGATAGGCACGAGCGTGGTGATAAAGCGAGATTTGTTGATGATTTGCTCGTCGCAAAATCTCTCTTTGACGCTCACGTACCCGCCTACGCTCATTGCACGCTTACCTTGACGTGAACTTTTTTGCCCTTGTGCAAGACGAAGCCGTCTGCAAGTTGTTCGGCTGTCAGGCAGTATGCAATATCTGCTATCTTGTCCTCGTTGACTCTTATTCCACCGCCTGCAATGAGTTGTCTTGCTTCACTCTTGGATTTGCAAAGTCCAAGAGTTGCCAATACGTCAACGATATTGGTCACGCCTTGTGGCAAGGTCATAGAAGGCATGTTGGCGTCGTCCCCCGAAAAAGCGGCTTGCGCTTGTGCCTGTGCCTTGCTAGCTTCTTGCTCTCCGTGAACGATTGCCGTCACTTCGTAAGCAAGGCGAGCCTTGGCTGCGTTGATACGCTCGTCCTTGTGACTGCACAACTCCTCTATCTCGTCTAGTGGCATAAATGTGAGCAGTTTCATACACTTCTCCACGTCGCCATCGTCGACGTTGCGCCAATATTGATAGAAGTCGTAAGGCGAAGTCTTGCTTGCGTCAAGCCATACGGCACCCTTTTGGGTCTTGCCCATCTTCTTGCCCTCAGACGTCGTGAGCAGTTGGAAGGTCATCGCGAAGGCAGGTTTGCCCTCTTTTCTTCTAATTAGGTCGGCACCCGCAAGCATATTGGACCATTGGTCGTCGCCACCGCACTCAAGTACGCAACCGTAGTTGCGGAAAAGATGCAAAAAGTCGTAAGCTTGCATGAGCATATAGTTGAACTCTAAGAAAGACAAGCCCTTCTCCATACGAGTCTTGAAGCACTCGGCAGTCAGCATCTTGTTGACGGAGAAGTTGGCGCCAATCTCTCTAAGGAAGCCTATATAGTTGAGCCCGTCAAGCCAATCGGCGTTGTTGAGCATAACTGCGGCGTTGTCGCCCTCAAAGGAGAAGAACTTGGACATTTGCACCTTGAAGCACTCGCAGTTGTGCTTGATAACCTCGTCCGTCATCATTTGACGCATATCCGTTCTGCCCGAAGGGTCGCCGATTTTGGCAGTACCGCCTCCAATCAAAACTATAGGCTTGTGACCTGCTTTTTGCATGTGGCTCATAGCCATAAGCGCAAGGAAGTGTCCTACGTGCAAGCTGTCCGCCGTAGGGTCAAAACCGATATAAAAAGGCACGCTCTCCTTGCCGAGCAACTCGTACAAATCGTCCTCGTAGACGGTCTGCTTGATAAAGCCTCTCGCTCTGAGCGTATCCATAATATTCGTTTTGGTTTCCATATCACACCTCTTGTCGTCGTTTGACTAAGATTATATCACTATTGTCAATCAAAGTAAATGTTTTGTCGCCGTTTGCTAACAAAAATTTGCGTTTTTTGATATTTTTGTCACATAAAGTCGCGCTCTATTTAAACATTTTGTCGGCGATAGTATTTTTTGCTCGCAATTTTACTACTTGTTGACTTGCAAAAATAAAAATATTTTTGAAAGCGTACGAAAAACCTTTGATAAAATCTTGGCAATATGTTATACTCGTGATAGCAATAAGAAATTTTTTTAAGGAGGAATTCCTAATGGAATATTCACATGAAGTCCTGAATATGTGCAATGTTGCCAAGGGTGCCAACCACGGTCCTGCTCCAATTCCGGAAGAAGGCAAATGGGTTCAATCCAAAGAAATCAAAGATATCAGCGGTTTGACCCACGGTATCGGCTGGTGCGCTCCGCAACAAGGAGCTTGTAAGCTCACTCTCAACGTCAAAGACGGCGTTATCGAAGAAGCCTTGGTTGAGACCATCGGTTGCTCGGGTATGACTCACTCCGCCGCTATGGCTGCCGAAATTCTTACCGGCAAGACCATATTGGAAGCTCTCAATACCGACCTTGTATGCGACGCTATCAACACCGCAATGAGAGAACTCTTTTTGCAAATCGTGTACGGTCGTACCCAATCTGCTTTCTCCGAAGGCGGTTTGCCAATCGGCGCAGGTCTCGAAGACCTCGGCAAGGGTTTGCGTTCGCAAGTCGGTACTATGTACTCCACCAACGCTAAGGGCGTAAGATACCTCGAAATGGCAGAAGGCTACGTTACCCGCATAGGTCTTGACAAAGACGACACCGTTATCGGTTACGAATTCGTCAACATCGGCAAGATGATGGAAGCCATCACCGTAGGCGGTATGAGCGCTAACGACGCACTCGCTAAGTTTACCAACAACTACGGCAGATTCAACGAAGCGGTTAAGAAGATTAACCCTCGTAGAGAGTAAGGAGGACACGACAATGGCAGTTACTTTCGAAAGTTATTCTAGAAGAATTGATAAAATCAACAAATGCTTGGCAGAATACGGCATCTCCGGACTCGAAGAAGCTAGAGAAATTTGCCTTTCTAAGGGCGTTGATTGCGAAGCTATCGTCAAAGGTATCCAACCAATCGCATTCGAGAACGCGGTTTGGGCTTACACCGTTGGTTGCGCTATCGCTATCAAAAAGAATTGCGTCAAGGCAGCCGACGCAGCCGAGGCAATCGGTATCGGATTGCAATCTTTCTGTATTCCGGGCTCCGTTGCAGACCAAAGAGCCGTAGGTCTCGGTCACGGCAACCTCGCAGCTATGCTCCTCAGAGAAGAGACCAAGTGCTTCGCTTTCTTGGCAGGTCACGAGTCCTTCGCAGCGGCTGAAGGCGCAATCGGTATCGCAAGAACGGCTAATAAGGTAAGAAAAGAGCCTCTCCAAGTTATCCTCAACGGTCTTGGCAAAGACGCAGCTCAAATCATCAGCCGTATCAACGGATTTACCTACGTTCAAACCAAACTCGACTACTACACCGGAGAACTCAAAATCGTCAACACCACTTCTTACAGCGACGGCGAGAGAAGCAAAGTTAGAGCTTACGGTGCCGACGACGTAGTAGAAGGCGTAGCTATCATGAAACACGAGAGCGTTGACGTATCTATCACCGGCAACTCTACCAACCCTACCCGTTTCCAACACCCTGTTGCAGGTACCTACAAAAAGTGGTGCGTTGAGAACGGTAAAAAGTACTTCTCCGTTGCTTCCGGCGGTGGCACGGGACGTACCCTTCACCCTGACAATATGGCTGCAGGTCCTGCTTCTTACGGTATGACCGACACCATGGGACGTATGCACTCCGATGCTCAATTCGCTGGTTCTTCTTCCGTTCCTGCTCACGTTGAGATGATGGGTCTTATCGGTATGGGTAACAACCCAATGGTAGGCGCTTCGGTTGCTTGCGCGGTTGCGGTACAAGAAGGCTTGACCAAATAATCAAATACAATAATACAAAAAGACGCCTTGCGAGGCGTCTTTTTATTTAATCGTTTTGTTTGATTGCTATTTATATCGCAAAAATTTTCCCTACGTTTATTATTTTGAAACTCAATACGTATCGACTCTATTCGTATGGTTTATATACCGTACAATTTCTCGTTACCGTAATGCCGTGATACGTCCGTTCATAGTACTCACAATCACAACCAATTATTCCTTCAATGGAATAAGTCACCACGTAACAACCGTTGTAATACCCACGACAAAATACGTTTTTCACGTCTTCGGGCTCAAAATCGTCTTCATCGGATAGGTATTGGTCGTTCAATTGTTTGGCTACGCTGCATTGTATTTGTCTAACTATTTTTTTATCCAAGTCCATGTGTTTACCGCTTGGCGCAAAATCTTGCAAGTTCTCAAGGCTAATCCACCCGTTGTCTACCGCTTGTCCCAAATTGCAAGTTTCACCGTACATCTTAGGCTCCGGGTACTTCAACGCACAAATCTCGTATTCCAAATCGCAATCGCAACCCGTCGCAAGCGTAACGAGCAATGCCAAAATTATTGTTATAATAATCAAATATTTTTTCATGTTTTCTCCTTCCTCTACGTAATAATTTTGTTATACGCACCGAATTGATTAAAAAAATCCCCTTTTGCGGTATTCTCTAATATATAGAGGTGGCAAAATGGGGATTTTGTTACACGAAAAAATATTTTTTATCTTTTTATTTTGTTTGCACTTGCATTAATAGTATCAAGCGATACTCTTAATATTTGATTCGCGTTTTTGACTAATAATTTTATCTATATTATTCTATTTATAGATTTTATCCGAATATCCCTGCCCAAATTGGCATACCTACCATCATGCCTACGACGTAGGAGATAATGTTGGCGAATATAGCGTATAATACGAGTTTGTGTCTCGCGATATGAGGCATCTTTTTGCAATATGCTACGGCTTCGGCTACTATGACGACTACTTCAAAGAATACGTACGCCATCATATACAAAAAGAATTGATAGCCTCCAAAAAAGTCGATGAGCGACAATACAAAGTTGAGCAAAAAGTTGGATATAAGGTTGACTATTGCGATAAAGGCAAAGTCCTTTTTGCTCCTTATGAATATCAATGCAATGAGGCACTCTATAACCACCGTTGCCGCCATACGAGCAAGCGTAGAAACAACGGTATACCACCACTTGTGGTCGGTCTTGCATTTGCCGACGATTTGACCGTTCTCACACTCATCCCAAGTAATTCCTTGAAAATCCACGGTGTAAAAGCCTTCAAAGTACTTGCGTTCCATCACTTGTGTCTTGATAACTTTGCTATAATCTTCGGACACGAGCATAATAGCAAATTTCGTAGGCGCATAGTAATTGTAAGTGATATGTACTTCTCCGCTGACATTTTTGAAAGGGGTACTATAATTCAACTCGGGATAAGTATACGAGTAGAGTTTTCCCCATTCGCTTGCTAACTCTTCTTCCTCGTCTTCAAAATATATCTTTTCTCCACCCGAACAATGCGGATAGCCCGGGGAGTCATTGTCATAAAACAATATAATGTGAAATTTACCCAAGTTTTCCGTGCCAACAACGTCAAAGGTGGCTTGAGGTTTGGGTCCCATATCTGCAACGACAACAGGCATAGACAAAAGCATGCTAACAAGCATAATAGCCAGCAATACTGCAACCATTGGTTTTTTGTTGATGATTTTATCCATAACGTACCCTCCCCCCCCTTTTTAGAATTTGATTTTTCGTCCAATAGTATATTTTTTATAGAAAACCCGACCAAAAGGTCGGGCGTAATTATTTGAGCATAAAGCTCATTTCTACAGGATTGTGGTCGCTGTACATAAAGTCGGTGTCGATATTTTTTACCCATTTGACTTCGATATTGTTAGACACAATAAAGCCATCCACGACTACCGTATAGTTGACGTCCTTGGTATAAGGCATATCGGTACTGCGACAAGTAGGCACGTTGTTGGCGGTGGCAAACTTGTAGCCTGCCGTCAGGTCGTCGTTAGTGAGCTTGAATACCCACTCGGGCACTTTTTGCCCAGTGGTAAAGAGATTGATACTATCTGCTATATCGTGGTTAAAGTCTCCGCCAACTACCACGTAGTTGCCCTTCTCCGCCTCATCGGCAAGCACTCTATTGAGCAGGGCAAGTTGTTGCTCTCTAATCTTTCCGCCCTCGTCGTACGCCGACATGTGACTATTGATGAGAGTGAGACTCTTGCCATTGGATAGAGGAATAGACGACATCACAAAGCATCTATCAAGGTCAAAATACTTGCCAAAGCCCGTGTCTACCGGGTATTGTCTGCGCACGTTGTTGGCTATATTGTACTTGCTAAAGGTAGCTATGCCCGCGTTACTGCGACCGTGTGGGTCGTGGAAGGGATAGAGAAGGTACGCCGAATGGAAGTTGCTGGCAAAAGTGCTACCCCTACCGTCACCAAAAGCCTCGGATAGCATAAAGTATTGATTGACGTGATGCGAACGCGTAGAATCGGTGTCCACCTCTTGGAACATCAAAAAGTCGTAGTCACCGCCCGTGACGCTGGATATTGCACCACTAGTATTGGTAAGGACTGTTTCTTTGTCCTTGGCGGTACTGCCCTTACCGCTGACTTTGGTGCCGTCCAGCATCTCGCCACTGTCCATAAAAAAGTCAAACTCTTGCGTGTACGCGCCAAAGCCTATATTGTACGTGACGATAGTATATACCCCGTTCTCTTCCACGTATCTAGTTTGATTGCCCGTCGTAGGAACTACGAGGTTGTCCTCTATCCTTTCGTATTGACAGGCAACGTAAATCACGTACCCTATCACCATCAAGATGAATAGAGCAAATATCGTACACATTACTATTGCAATAATTTTAGCTGTCTTGTTTTTCATATCCTCACCTATATAGTTATTATATCATATACTACTGCAAAGTCAATATTGTGATTTTGTCCCAATATCCCCCTTAATATTTTTAAAAACAGCAATTTTTTGCAATTTAAAAAATTTTTTCAAAAATTTATGAAAAAACTCTTTACAATCACCAAAATATTTGTTATATTTATTGAGCGCTAACAAGGAAGCTTAGCTCAGTTGGGAGAGCATCTGCCTTACAAGCAGAGGGTCATAGGTTCGAGCCCTATAGCTTCCACCAATTTGACACAATGTCGACAATCTTGATGTTGTGTCAAAATTTTTAGAAAGGCATATATTGACACTGTATCGTCAATATTAAATATAATTACATAAAAATTTGCGGGAGTGGCTCAGTGGTAGAGCGTTGCCTTGCCAAGGCAAATGTCGCGAGTTCGAATCTCGTCTCCCGCTCCAAATATGGCACCATGGCCAAGTGGTAAGGCAAAGCTCTGCAAAAGCTTCACTCCCCAGTTCAAATCTGGGTGGTGCCTCCAATCAAAAAGCTCTTGCATAACGCAAGAGTTTTTTATTTGCCGATGTGGCGGAATAGGCAGACGCAAGGGACTTAAAATCCCTCGGGGGCAACCCCGTACCGGTTCAAGTCCGGTCACCGGCACCAAACGCAACCTAATTTGAATATAGGTTGCGTTTTTTATTTTCAATAAAGTCGCTGCGCTACCGCGCCTTTTGTCCTCTGCTCTCGCCTCATTCAAATACTCCGTGCTTGTTTCGGCTTCGTTTGAGAACACCACACCAACACCTTAAAACCCCCGAAAAATGGGGGTTTTAGTGTTGAGTGGGAACAAATTGGGAACATTTCTCTAAAAAACGTATTACGCAAAATCTATACTTCTCTCTTGATTTTGGCAATATAAATGATGTAATAATTACATAATTTATTTGTGAGGTCTATATGAACAAGCTGGTTACCAAAGCCGAAAAATTGCTGAGAAAATGCAACGTTTGTTCGGTTGCTTCCATATCTGAAGATGGGTACCCAAGGATATGTATACTAATGCCTTTGAAAAATGTTTCTATCAAAGAATTTTGGTTTTCTACAGGGGCAAGCGGAACTAAGGTTAGGCATTTTAGGAGCAACGGCAAGGCAGGCGTATCCTTTTACTACGGTGGCGATAGCGTCACTTTGACGGGCGATATGGAGATTGTTGCGGATAAAACAATCAAAGACTCGATATGGCAAGATTTTTTGAAAAAACACTTCCCTAACGGTGGAAAAGAAGACCCCGAATATTGCGTACTTCATTTTATTGCCAAGCAAGCAACGATTTATGTGGAAGAAGAATTTGAAACTATAGAAATATAAAATCAATTTTTATTATTACACAAAGACAACGCCAAAATAGGCGTTGTCTTTGTGTATAATTGTTCAATAATCTTATTTGTTGATTATTCCAAATTTGCCCTATACTCTTCCAATCTCTCGGTGCAGAGGGCATCAATATCGGTGACGGATGCTCTTGAAAGCCAACAAGTTACGTCGTATTGGTTTGCTTCGCCCGGGTTGACGGTTCGGATATTGGATAAATGACAGTCGTCGTTTTCGTACGATATCGAGAAGGTAGTCTCCCCTACGGTAAAGGTATTTTGAGGCAAGTCAAGCGATGTATCGAGCGTAGTCGTTCTTTGCACCAAGTCGCTCTTGAGGCAATAATAAGCAGTAGCTTTATTGGTTACAACGTCGGTTTTGATAAAATAATATACGTATTCGTCGACCTCGTTGTAGTACTTAAAATCTGACACTTCGTACACGTACTCGTACCAACAGTCAAAAGGCGCGTACTCATAATCTACGTAGGTCAAAGTCGCACCGACTTCTTTGTTGACTGCGCTTAGGTCGGTTGCTTTGGAAATGCGGGTGAATTCTTTTAGACTTTGCTTTTGATCCAAAAACTTGATTTTGTGGTCTTTGAGCTTGACGTCTTTGGAGATTTTACTTGTTGTAAAAGACATACTCCAGCCCATACCGTCTTTTAGCCTAACTACGATCACCTTTTCGGGGTCGCTTGACGAATACTCCAATTCTACCTTTACTTGTCTGCAATAGAGCGGAGTCGACTTGGATTGATAAACGTAGTAGCCCTTGTCTTGTCCCGTTATGACGACGTACGCCTTGACCTCGTCCCTTTCCATAATATCGGTAGCCACGTCGTCCTCGTAATAGTAATCCCACGTAGTGAGTTCGTAAGTTCCTTTTATATCGTTTTTGTCGGCGTTTTCACAAGCCACTAAAGTCGTAAGCATCGTTATTGCAAAAATTGCGGTCAAAATAAAAATAAAACAGCGTTTTTTCATATCATTTCTCCTTATTTTTGCTTATAAATGTATTATAGCACACTATGTCAAGTCTATCAAATTACATTATTTGGAACAAACTTGATAATCATAGTCATTATTATTTCAAAATAATTATCTCCTAATAATTATTTCCTATTTACATTGCCACGATTTAGTGATAAAATAATATTGTATTTTTGATGACGACACGTCGCCAATCACAAGGGGAATAGATATGAACAAATATCATAAGATGAAAATTGCAGGCCTTGATAGAGATTTGATAATATGCCCTGTCAACGACAAGTTGGACATTGCCGGATTTATAATGTTTTCCGACGTAGAATTGACTGTTGCGTGTGCAAGCGAATTGCTCAAAAAAGCGCCCGAATTCGATTGTATCGTGACAGCCGAATGCAAAGGCATACCGCTTGCTTACGAGATGTCGAGGCAGTCGGGCAAAAAGTACTTCGTAGCTCGTAAGGGCGCAAAACTATATATGAAAGACCCTATCAAAGTGGACGTCAAGTCTATCACCACCGTCAACGTGCAATCTTTGTACCTTGACAAGTCGGAAGCCGACCAAATGGCAGGCAAAAGAATACTCGTCGTAGACGACGTTATCTCCACGGGAGAGTCGCTCAAAGCGTTGGAAACGCTACTCAACGCTACCGAAGGCACCGTGGTTGCCAAAATGGCGGTACTTGCAGAGGGCGACGCGGCGGATAGGACGGATATAATCTTCTTAGAAAAGCTCCCGCTATTCTTCCACGACTAAGGAAATATTATATGAGAACAAAACCAAAATTTGTTCTCATATTTTTTTAGTTTAGGGGGTGTATTCGTTTGACAAAGATACGCCCTTTATAATAAACTAAAGGCGATAAATCAAGTCACTATTATATAGTGAAATTTATTCAATATTCTTACCTAAGAGATTTGTATGAAATTACTGGAAGAAAAGATTTTGAAAGACGGCAAAGTCCTCAGTGGCGACGTGTTGAAGGTGGATTCTTTTTTGAATCACCAGTTGGACGTTGCCTTTTTGTCTAAATTGGGACAAGAAATTTTTAATCATTTTGACGGACGCGGAGTCAACAAAATTCTCACTGTAGAAGCCTCGGGCATTGCCCTTGCTTGTATGACGGCACAATACTTCTCTTGTCCCGTTTTGTGTGCCAAAAAGCACAAATCTATCAATATCTCCAACGACGTATATTTTTCTAAGGTATATTCTTTTACTCATAAGACGGAAAATTTGATAATGGTATCCAAAGAATATCTCAACGCAGGGGACAAAGTTCTCATCGTTGACGACTTTTTGGCTGGCGGCAACGCTTGCGTAGGTCTTATTGACCTAGTTAAACAAGCCGGTGCCGAGGTCGTAGGTATTTCCACGGGCGTAGAAAAGACTTATCAAGGCGGTTACCAAAGGCTCACCGATATGGGCTACGAAGTCTACTCTCTCGCAAGAATTGCCGAGATGAAAGACGGTAAAATCACTTTTGAAAAATAAATTATTGCCGAAGAACGGCAAACGGAGGTATACAATGAAAAAATTACTCGCACTCGTACTCGTAGTAGTAATGTGCATCGGTTGTTTTGGCGTTTTGACTGCCTGCAACAAGAGCGAAATCAAAGTCGGTCTTCTTTGCTTGCACGACGAAAACTCCACTTACGACAACAACTTCATCCAAGCTTTCAAAGCTGCTTGTAAAGCTAAAGGCCTTACCGAAAAGGATTACGCTATCGTTACCGATGTAGAAGAAGGTACCGAATGCTACGATGAAGCCGTAAACCTTGCAGAAAAAGGGGCAAAAGCTATCTTTGCCGATTCTTTTGGTCACGAATCTCACATGATTAGAGCCGCAAGAGAATATCAAGACGTATCTTTCTGCCACGCAACCGGTACCAGCGCTCACACCGTAAATCTTCCTAACTTCTACAACGCTTTCGCAGCTATCTACGAAGGAAGATATCTCGCAGGTGTTGCCGCAGGTATGAAGCTCAAAGAAATGTACGGTGACAATGCAGGCAACGTTGCCGATGCCAACGCAGTTATCGGCTACGTAGGTGCATTTACTTATGCAGAAGTTGTAAGCGGTTACACCTCTTTCTTGCTCGGCGTTCAATCTATCGTGCCTAACGCTACTATGAAAGTTAAGTTTACCGGTAGTTGGTATGACCAAAAAGAAGAGGCAAACGCTGCGCAAGCTCTTATCGACGACGGTTGCAAACTCATCTCCCAACACGCTGACTCTATGGGTGCTCCAAGCACTTGCGAAACTGCTAAAGTCCCTAACGTATCTTACAACGGTTCTACCGAAGCTTCTTGCCCAGATACCTTTATCGTATCTTCTAAGATCAACTGGCAACCATACTTCGAGATGATGATTGACAACGCTCTCAAGGGCACCGCAATCACCCAAGATTACGTAGGTACCATCGCTGACGGTTCCGTACAACTCACCGCTCTCGGCGCTGCTGCTGCAGAAGGCACCGCAGCTAAACTCGAAGAAGTTAAGACTGCTTTGGCAAACGGTTCTTTGAAGGTATTTGATACCAGCAAATTTACCGTTGACGGACAACCTTTGGCTGACAACTTTATGGCTGACGTAGATACCGACGCTGATTACACTGCTGACACCGCAGTTATCAAGACTACTAGCGCAGGCGTGAAGTACTTTGCAGAATCCGAATTCCGCTCTGCTCCTTACTTCTCTGTAAACATCGACGGAATCGAATTGCTCAACACTAAGTTCTAATATTGAACGTAACACAGTATAAGCGGAGTTAACGCTCCGCTTATACTAATTTTACAAAGACACTCGGAGGTAACGGCGTGAACGATACTGTTGCTCTAGAACTAAAAAATATTACCAAATCCTTCGCAGGCAAAGTCGCCAACGACAACGTTAGCATGACTTTGAAAGAGGGAGAGATACTCGCCATACTGGGCGAAAACGGTAGTGGTAAAACCACCCTTATGAATATGATCTCGGGTATATACTACCCCGACAGCGGACAGATATTCATACGCGGACAAGAAGTATCAATTACTTCCCCGCACGACGCGTTCCGCTACAAGATAGGTATGATTCACCAACACTTCAAATTGGTGGACGTCTTTAGCGCGGTAGAAAACATTATTCTCGGCGTAAAGGACGGAAAAAAATATAACGTAAAAGAGGCTGCTAAACGTATTGAAAAGATTGTCGCTCAATACGGTTTTGATATAGATATTAACAAAAAGATATACGATATGTCGGTGTCCGAAAAGCAAACCGTTGAGATTATCAAGGTCTTGTATCGCGGTGCCGATATTTTGATTTTGGACGAGCCAACCGCCGTACTCACCCCGCAAGAGATAGATAAACTCTTTACCGTACTCAAAAATATGCGCAGTGACGGAAAATCTATCATCATCATCACTCACAAACTCAACGAAGTTATGGAGATATCCGATAGAGTGACGATACTACGCAAGGGGCAATATATCGGTACGGTTGATACCTGCTCTACCAACGAAGAACAACTCACCGAGATGATGGTGGGCGAAAAGATACAACTCAATATCGATAGACCTAACGTAGAGAATAAACAACTAAGACTAAAAATTGAAAATCTTTCTTTGATACACGACAAAATCAAGATGCTAGACGAAATAAGCTTTGACGTATTTAGCGGAGAGATACTCGGTATCGCGGGCATTGCCGGCTCGGGACAAAAAGAACTACTTGAAACGATAGCTGGACTTAATAAGCCAACTCCCGATAGCAAAATAGACTACTACGCCCCCGATAGCGACAAATCCGACAGTCTTATAGGCAAATCGCCTAACGAGATTAGAGAACTCGGCGTAAGACTTTCATTCGTGCCGGAAGACAGACTTGGTATGGGACTCGTTGCCAATATGAATATCATCGACAATATGATGCTCCGCTCTTATCGCAAAGGCAAAAGCATGTTCGTAGATAGAAAGACGCCTCACGACCTTGCCAACTCTATCATCGAGAGCCTAAAGGTCGTAACGCCTAACGAATACACCGCCGTACGCAAGCTGTCGGGCGGTAATATCCAAAAGATACTCGTGGGTAGAGAAATCGCCTCCGCACCTACCGTACTTATGGCGGCATATCCCGTAAGAGGCTTGGATATCAACTCTTCTTACACTATATATAGCCTACTCAACGAACAAAAGCAAAACGGCGTTGCCGTGATATTCGTAGGCGAAGACTTGGACGTTTTGCTCGAGCTCTGCGATAGGATAGTAGTCGTTGCAGGCGGAAAAGTAACCGGCGTGGTTGACGGAAGAACTACCGACAAGCGAAGCGTGGGCGCTTTGATGACCAAGACGGAAAAATATCAACAAGAAGAAATAAAGGAGGAAAAGCAAAATGACTGATACCAAAGTTAGAGAGCCTTTATTTCATATAACCAAACGCGACAATATCTCTACCAAAAAGTCGATACTTATCCGTGTAATTGCCGTATTCTTCAGCCTATTGCTACTGTGCATAGTATGCGCTATAGTGGGCGGAGAAGGCATTGACGTCGTGCTCGGCGCATTGTTTGACGGTAACTTCGGCTCTGAGAGAAAGTTTTGGATAATGCTACAAGACACCGCCCTACTGCTCGGCGTTTCGCTTGCTTTGATACCCGCTTTCAAGATGAAATTTTGGAATTTGGGCGGCAACGGACAAATACTCATAGGTTGTCTGATGGCAGTGGTGTGTATGAAATTTTTTGGCGGTAAAATTCCCGATTGGTCGATTTGGATAATTATGACGCTTTTGTGCGTGCTATCGGGCGCAATTTGGGCGCTTATCCCTGCCGTGTTCAAAGCTTTCTTCAATACCAACGAATCGCTCTTTACACTTATGCTCAACTACGTTGCGCAGTTCCTCGTAGGCTACTTCGTGGTAACTTGGTCTACGTCGGGCTCCAACGTATTGACGCCGTTTGACCAAGGCAATTTGCCTGTGCTTGGCAATCAATACGTTTTGACGGTAATCGTCATTGCTCTTTCTACCGTAGTGATGAGCATATACCTCAGTAAGAGCAAGCAAGGCTACGAATTGTCCGTGGTCGGCGAAAGCCAAAATACAGCCAAATACGTGGGTATCAACGTGAGAAAGGTCATCATCAGAACTATGGCTATATCGGGCGCAATGTGCGGTATCGTCGGCTTGCTACTAGCAGGTGCTATCGAACATACCATGAGCGAATCTATTGCCAAAAATATGGGCTTTACCGCCATTATGGCTACGTGGCTAGGTCACTGCAACCCCGTTATGGTTATCTTGACTTCCTTCCTCATAACATTCCTCAATAGAGGTATGGTGTCGGTGAGAATGGAACTCAACCTTACCAGCGACGCAATCGGCAACGTTTGTATAGCACTCGCTTACTTTATAATCATTGCGAGCGAATTTTTTATCACTTACAAGGTCAAGTCGCCTATCTTCGACAAAATCGCGGCACTTATTCCTAAACGCAAAAAGACACTCCGAGAAGAGAGCGAGCAAGCGGAAGACGTAAGCGAACAATCCACTCAAGAAGCAAGCGAAAACGTCGACGAATCGGTGGTGGAAACTATGGACGACCAACCTGACGACAGCGATGCAAACTCCGAAGATAAGCAAGAAGGAGGTGAGCAATAATGTTTACTAGCTTTTTAGTTTCTGCAATATCTATTAGTAGTATATTTTTGCTGGGTTGTCTCGGAGAGATAATTATGGAGAAAGCGGGACACCTCAACCTTGGTCTCCCCGGCATAATGTGTACGGGCGCGGCAGGCGGTTGCTACGGCGTGTACGTCTATATGACGGCGCTATCTGATCCAACGACCGCCAACTACTTCGTGCTAATATTGCTCGCGCTCTTGTTCTCGTTTTTGTTTGCGGCTATGACGGGATTTATCTACTCTTTCTTGACCATAACGCTGAGAGCCAACCAAAACATCACAGGTCTTGCTCTCACCACTTTCGGTACGGGCGTGGCTCAATACTTCATCAATACCTTCCCTGTTGCCGAGAGAGAAAAGCTCTTACCTATGGCAAGCAAGATAATGTCGCAAGGCTTTCCTTTTGCCGACGACTTGGGCGCTTTCGGTAAGATATTTTTCTCACATAGCCTATTCGTCTATCTCGCTATTATCCTTGCAGTGGTGGCAGCAATAATATTCAATAGGACGAGAGTCGGTCTGCAGCTAAGAGCCGTTGGCGAGAGCCCTGCTACCGCCGACGCTACGGGTATCAACGTAACGGGATACAAATACGTGGCTACGCTGGTTGGTAGCGGAATTGCAGGTCTTGGCGGACTATTCTATTCGATGATTTTCTCCAAAGGCATATGGGAAAACTCGAGCACGCTCGAAGGATTGGGCTGGATATGTATTGCACTAGTTATATTTACACTCTGGCGTCCTACCATTGCCTTACTCGGCTCTTTGGTATTCGGCGGACTGTATATTGCAAGACCATTCCTCAACTGGGCTATCCCTGCGCAAATCTTCAATATGTTCCCATTCCTACTCACTATCGTAGTACTGATTATCACCAGCATACTCGACAGCAAAAAGGCGCAACCACCTCAATCGTTGGGTGTCAACTATTTTAGAGAAGATAGATAACCCCCTCTCACAATCAAAATGCGATATCGAAAGGTATCGCATTTTTTTATCTTTTTGTATTTGACAAATACCCCCTAGGGGTATATAATAATTATGACGATAATATTATTTATTCAAAATGGAGATAATATGCAACAAGAAGTATGTAATTGCAAAAAAGTCAAGAGAACGACGGACGAAAAATCGCAACTAACCAATCGCTTGGCACGCATCGAAGGACAAATCAAAGGTCTTAGAAAAATGCTAGAAAACGATTGCTATTGTAACGATATTCTCATACAAAGCAACGCGATATGCAGCGCACTCAGTGCCTTCAATCGTCAGTTGATGTCTTCGCATATCAAGCACTGCGTCAAAACCGAGCTTATGCAAGGCAACGACGCCATTGTCGACGAATTGGTCGATACTTTCAAAAAATTGATGAGATGACTATGAAAAAATTTGACGTAAAAGGCATGACGTGCGCTTCTTGTAGCGCAAGGATAGAAAGTACGGTAAGCAAGCTCAAGGGCGTTGAAGCTTGCTCAGTCAATCTATTGACCGCAACCATGACGGTGCAAGGCAACGTCAGCGAAGATACCGTGATAAAAGCCGTGCAAAAAATCGGCTACGACGCCTCTATTCAAAGCGATGAGTCTAAACAAAGCGCAAAAATAGACGATACTCATAATCAAAAATCGACCTCCGACTTGCCTCTAAAAAGAACGATAGTATCACTCATACTCTCGGCGGTCTTGATGTATCTTTCTATGGGCTATACAATGTGGGGATTTCCGCTACCCTCTATTCTCTCTAGCAACCCCGTGGCTATCGGACTGATACAACTGTTGATTTGCTCCGCCGTGCTAGTAATCAACTACGCCTTTTTCTCAAGAGGCTTTAAGGGGCTAATTCACCGCGCGCCCAATATGGACACGCTCATCTCGCTCGGTTCGTTGGCAGGTTACGTCTACAGCGTTGTGGTGTTATTTTTGATGACGGATAGTCTTGCAGATGGCGATATTGCCACGGCTAATCATTATCTACACCAACTATATTTCGAGTCGTCGGCAATGATACTCGCTTTGATTTCGCTAGGCAAGACATTGGAAGCGTATTCTAAAGGCAAAACCGCAGACGCAATATCGGGACTCATCAAGCTGCGACCTTCTACTGCCACCCTCGTAAGAGATGGAAAGAGCGAAGTCGTTGCAATCGACCAAGTGGCGGTGGGCGATATTTTTGCCGTCAAAGCGGGCGAAAGTATGCCTGTAGACGGAGTGATAGTCCAAGGCTCTACTTCGGTGGACGAGTCGGCTCTGACCGGCGAAAGTATCCCCGTAGACAAACAAGTCGGCGACAGCGTGTCGAGTGCGACTATCAACCTCAACGGATATATAGAATGTAGGGCAACGAGGGTTGGCAAAGATACTACCCTATCCTCGATAATCACTATGGTAGAGGACGGCATGGCTACCAAAGCGCCTATCGCCAAGCTTGCCGACAAAGTATCGGGCGTATTCGTGCCTATCGTTATGGCGATTGCATTGCTGACGACCTTGGTATGGTTTTTTATTTCCCATTCCGTCGGCTCTTCCCTTGCCAGAGGCATTTCGGTGCTCGTCATCAGTTGCCCTTGCGCTCTAGGTTTGGCAACCCCCGTCGCCATTATGGTTGGCAGTGGTAGAGGCGCAAAGGAAGGAGTTTTGTTCAAAAACGCGACTGCTCTCGAGACGTGTGGAAAGACGGCTATAGTCGCGCTTGACAAGACGGGAACGCTCACCTACGGCAAGCCTACCGTCACCGACGTAATTGGTCTGGCATGCAACGAGAAGGAGCTGTTGCAATACGCCTACTCTATCGAAAAATATAGCGAGCACCCTCTATCCAAGGCTATAGTAGCCAAAGCTCAAGAGGAGCAAATCCAAGCTTTGCACGTACAAGACTTTGCAACGGTGGTTGGCGGTGGCGTACAAGCTACTAGCGATGACAAAATACTCTACGGTGGCAACGTTCGTTTCGTCTCTCAATACGCAGAAATCACGCAATCTATCAAAGATACGATAGCTCGGCTCTCGGCACAAGGTAAGACTCCTCTTATCTTTGGCAAAGAGTCGGTAATACTCGGCATTATTGCCGTAGCCGACACTATCAAGCAGGATAGCGCTAAGGCGATTGCTCAGTTGCACGCCAGCGGTATACAAGTCGTTATGTTGACGGGCGACAATCAAGCAACTGCCGACAACGTAGCCAAAGAGTGCGGTATTGATACCGTTCTTGCCGACTTGCTCCCTAGCGACAAGCTTGACGCAATCAACAATCTCAAAAAACAAGGAAAAGTAGCTATGGTCGGCGACGGCATCAACGACGCTCCTGCCTTGACTTGCGCCGATATCGGCATTGCTATAGGCGCGGGAAGCGATATTGCCGTGGACAGCGCCGAGGTCGTACTGATGAAAGATACCTTGCTTGACGTGCCAAAGGCTTTAAATCTCTCCAAACGCACCCTCAGAATTATTCGTCAAAACCTATTTTGGGCTTTTATATATAATCTTGTGGGGATACCGCTTGCGGCGGGCGTTTTGTCACCTATAGGTCTTACACTCAATCCAATGTTCGGCGCCTTAGCGATGAGTTTGTCAAGCACGTGCGTAGTGCTCAACGCTTTGAGGCTCAACACCGTATCTCTCAATAACAAATCAAAAACCAATAAAAACGCAAAAAAATCCAATAAGAAAGAGGCAAAAATTATGAAAAAAACAATAAAAATCGAAGGTATGATGTGCACTCACTGTCAAGCGCACGTGACAAGCGCGCTCAATGCAATTCAAGGCGTTGCAAGCGCTGACGTAGACTACAAGCAAGGCGTCGCTATAGTCACTTTGGACGCCGACGTATCCGACGTGACGTTGAGCTCAGCCGTAGAAAAAGAAGGCTACAAGGTTATCTCTATCAATCAACAACTTGACTAATCTACTGCATATCAATATAATGTATTTGACGACAAATATCGGGAGCAAAAAATGAAAAAGATTCTCAATCTATTTTTGACTATGCTCAAAATAGGTGCTTTCACTTTTGGTGGCGGATACGCCATGATTTCTTTGCTCGAAAACGAATTCGTATCCAAAAAGAAGTGGCTCTCCCACGAAGAATTTATGGATTTGCTTGCCATTGCAGAGTCTACCCCGGGTCCTATTGCCATCAACTCGTCTACCTATATAGGCTACAAGGTTGGCGGTGTTTTGGGCTCGTTTTTTGCGACTTTGGGCATGTGTATTCCGTCGTTTACCATTATCTTCGTCATATCGCTGTTTTTTGACAAGTTTCTCTCTCTGTCGATAGTTGCGGCGGCGTTTAGAGGTATTCAAGCAGGCGTCGTATTTCTTATTTTGTCGGCGGGCTTAAAAATGCTCAAAAAACTACCCAAAACGCCTTTTAATATAATAATGCTAGTGCTCGTGTTTGGTTGTATGACTACGCTTGGCTTACTTGCCGTCAACTTTTCTTCGATATTCTACATTTTGATATGCGCAGTGCTCGGCTTGCTGATATATTGTATCGGCTATATCAAAACCAAGCAAAAATCAAAAAAAGCCACTCAGTCGGTGGGGATAGAGACGCCAAATAACCAAGAGCAAACTAATATAAACAATGAAGTTAGCCTTGACAATACCGAGGCAAACTCACCTCAAAACGTCGCTACCGACTCAACTAATAGCGACTCGCTTGAGGCTAATACGACTAATGAAGCTGATTTAGTCCAAGAGGACAAGGAGGACAAAGAATGAGTATTTACTTACAACTTTTCCTCACTTTCCTCAAGATAGGCGCGGTATCCTTTGGCGGAGGCTATGCGATGATTTCTCTAGTGAGAGAGACTTGCATTGCCAACGGCTGGCTAACGGAAGAAGAGATACTCAACTTTATAGCCGTATCCGAGTCTACTCCCGGTCCTATCGCTATCAATATGGCAACCTTCGTCGGCTCGTCGCAAGCGGGCTTGTTGGGTTCGTTTTTGGCTACCTTAGGCGTGGTTTTGCCGTCATTCGTCATAATCTTGCTAGTAGCTGCCGTAATGCGCAACGTGCTCAAATACGCGGGCGTCAATCGCACCGTCAAATCCGTACAGCCGGCAATCGTAGCCATGATACTCTCCACCGCCTTGACGATGTTCTTATCCAACGTATTCAATCTCTCCAACGTATATTCTGCCTTTGAATTCGATTGGAAGTCGCTCGTCATATTCGCCGTGGTGGCAACAGTTGCGGTAGTATACAAAAAGCTACGCAAAAAAAATATCTCCGCGATTTTGCTTATAGTTTTGTCGGCGATTTTGGGTATGCTGTTTTTTGGAATCAAGTAGCGTATTTGTCAAATATCTATGACCTTTGAATAATAACAATTAAAGCATTGCTCCAATACCGACTGTAAGAGCACTTTGCTCGCACTACCCAAGCCAATTTACTTGCCAATATAGTTATTTTACTATACTCAACAACAATCAAAAAAGAGGCTCGACAATAGTCAAGCCTCTATATTTATTATAGATTAGTTGCAATAAGCGTAAATATTGCTCAATTCCTATTTACTGTGCCTTACGGGCAATGTTTTTGAGGATAGTTGCAAGTCCCTTGAAGAAGTGACCATTGCACATCATTACCAAGCCTTCCGCCATATACGGATTGAGCGCGCCTTGCGAGGTATACGACACGTTTTTGACTCTCGAATATCTCATAGTCTCCACCATCATCACCAGTCCCGGGTCGTCGGCAGGACATCTCATACCTATACGCATCCCAAACTTGACAAGCGATATAAAGAAGCCCGCGAACTTGCTAGTCTGTTGCATTTCTTCAAAAGTGTTGTCAGCTGTAAACTGACCTTTGACAGGTAAAATCACTTGAGGGTCAATCTTTCTTCCAATAAGCGTCTCATATTGCTCTTGCGGAATATCGTTGCCGTCAGGATGATAATACCAAGCAAGCGCGTCTTTTTGCTCTGCGTACTGCTCGTAGGTATCTCCCTTGATAGTAATAGTTTGTTTGAGCTTTTCGTCTACGCTGCTACTTGCCACGATAATATCGTAGTCGGAGCCAACGACGTCAAAGGCGTTTTTGTCAGTAATAAAACTACTAAATGCGTCTTTGTCTAGCAACAACTCTACTCTCACGCTCTCTCCCGCCTTGACGAACACTTTGTCGAAGGCTTTGAGTTCTTTGTTTGGCGTAAAGATATTGTCGTTGTGTCTATGCACGTAAACTTGCACGATTTCTTTACCGTCCCTCTTGCCGACGTTGCTTACGTTGAAGCTCACGGCTACTTTGCCGTCCTCGTCAAAAGTATTGTCCACCTTGAGGTCACTATACTCGAATTTGGTATAGGACAAGCCGTATCCAAACGGATAAGCTACAGCCTTGCCCGCCGTATCGAAGTATCTGTAACCCACGTAGATGCCTTCTCTATATTGCGTCTTGGCAAAGTCGCCCGTCAAATCGTTGTAGGACGGAATGTCTTGCAATTCGAGAGGATACGTTTCGGCAAGCTTTCCGCTTGGGTTTTGCTTACCGTACAATAGGTCGTAGGTAGCCGTTCCCACGTTTTGACCGCCTAGGTGCATCATAAGTATAGCTTTGACCTTGTCTCTAAACGGCATTGCTATTGGCGAACCCGTTGCAAGGACGACGATTACTTTAGCTCCGCTGTTGGCAAGTGCGTCAATAAGTTGTAGATGAGCTATAGGCATATCAATACTCTTTCTATCAAAGCCCTCGGCCTCATAGCTGTCGGTCAACCCTGCAAATACGATTACCTTGTCCTTGCCCTTAGCCATTTCTACCGCTTGGTCGATAAGCTGAGGATAGATTTTGCCTGATTTGTTGATTTTGTAACCACGAGCATAGTCGTACTCTACGCCCTTTTGTTCCAAAACGTCAACGAAACTCGTCAACTTCGTAGGGTTGATATGCGAGCTTCCCGCGCCTTGATAGCGAGGCTTTTTCGCCATTTCGCCAACAACGAGGATTTTCTCTTTGTCCGACAACGGCAAAGCTTCGTTTTTGTTTTCGAGCAACACCGCGCCTTCTTTAGCTATCTCTGCCGACAATGCGTTGTGCGCGTCGGCGTCGTAAGTATAATCCTTAGAATAGTCAGGCGTTGAGAATATTAGGTCAAGCATTCTGTCAACGGCTCTATCGAGCACTTCTTCGCTAAGCGTGCCGTCTTTGACAGCTTGAACGATAAGTGCGTCGTTGTATCCGCCACTACCCGGCATTTCGAGTTCCAAACCCGCGTCGACGCCCTTTGGTCTATCGTTGGTTGCACCCCAATCCGACATGACGATGCCCTCGTAGCCCCATTCTTCTCTCAAAACGTCGTTGAGGTATTTCTTATTTTCGCAAGCGTAAACGCCGTTGATTTTGTTGTAAGAACACATCATCGTCTTAGGCTTACCCTCTTTGACGGCGTATTCAAACGCTCTGAGATAAATCTCTCTCAGCGTTCTTTCGTCAGCCTCGGCACTCACCGTCATACGACGAGTCTCTTGGTTGTTGGCAAAGAAGTGTTTGAGAGAAGTGCCGACGCCTTGACTCTGCACGCCTTGGATGAAACTTGCAGCAAGTTTGCCGGCCAAAAGCGGATCTTCGGAATAGTACTCGAAGTTGCGTCCGCAAATGCTCGTGCGCTTGATATTGACGCCGGGTCCTAAGACTATGCCAACCTTTTCTTTGAGAGCCTCCTCGCCTATGGCCCTACCCATTTTGCCTATCATTTCTCTATTCCAAGTCGAAGCGCAACACGAAGCCGTTGGAAAACAAGTAGAAGCCGCCGATTTATGCACAGAGTCGCCGTTGCCTTGTTTACGCAAACCGTGAGGTCCGTCCGTCATCATCACCGAAGGAACGCCCAACCTCTCTACACCCTTGGTATGCCACATGTCAAGACCGCTGCACATACCTGCCTTTTCTTCCAAAGTCATCTTATCAATTATCTCTTGATATTTCATAATTCTCCTTATTCTTATATATTTCTTAATATATATAAGTTCTAGCCTATAAATATTTTATCATATTCGCTTGGCGTTTTTCAATACGTTTTTGATAATATTGCACTTTTTTGCTCAAATTTACTTCAAAAATTCGTCTAATTTTCCCTCGTCGGTTTGTAGGCTTCGAGCTTATAGATAGGCAAACCTTGAGCAACGAAATTGGCTTCGTATTCCGTCATCACGTTGTCTACTGCTTCCGAGGCGTGTAGGTCAAGAGAAACGTCTCTGAGCACAAACCCCGACTCGGACAACGTTTGGATAGAATATTCGAACAAGCCTCTGTTGTCGGTCTTTTGCACGATTTTGCTACCATCCTTCATCAGTCCGAGATATATTTTCAAAAATTTTGGATTGGTAAGTCTATGATTAGCGTAAGTCTTCTTTGGATAAGGACAAGAAAAGTTGAGGAAAATGCCGTCCACGGTGTCGTCATCCAAAAAGCAATTGAGGTTTTCCGCGCTGCCGAGCACGAATTTGACGTTGCTAAGCCCTTCGCTCTTAGCTCTCTCACAAGCCGACACTATGACGTTGGGGACCTTTTCGAGAGCAATAAAATTGTCGCTAGGGTACTTCTTAGCCATTTCGCACACGAATGCCCCCTTACCGCAACCTAGTTCCAAAAATAGTCGCCCGTGCCTTTCGAACGCCTTGTCGATATCTATCTTGACTTCGTTTTTTCTTGCAGGATTGTAATAAAAGTCACTGCCTTCTTTGACTATCAAATAGTCGTCTACAGCGGTCAATCTGTGCTCTAAATTCTTCTTTTTTCTAAGTCTCATCTTTTCACCAAAAAATAATTATTATTTATTTTTGCAAAATATTTAGTTATGCAAGACTAATTTGTTCAATACGTCTAATTACCTCTTGCATCTTTGGATTGTCGGCTATATCGGGATATGTTGTTATCAGTCTTTGAGCAAGCTCTTTGCACTCTTGCAAGGTCTTTGCAGTCACTTTGACAGCCGTCGTACCGCTTTGATTGAAACCGAAAAAGTCCCCGTAGCCTCTAAGCTCGGCGTCTTTTTCCGCAATAGTCAATCCGTCGTAATTGTCCCTTATGACAGCCAAACGCTCCTGCTCGTTAGGGCTTGCTGTATGCAAAAAGCAATACGATTGCATGCCTGCTCTACGACCCACTCGTCCTCTCAATTGATGAAGACCGGCTAAGCCAAATCTATCACTATTGAGTACCACCATACAACTAGCTCTCGGGCTATCCACGCCCACCTCTACGATAGTAGTTGCAACGAGCACGTCTATCTCTCCCGCTATAAATTTGTTCATAATATCGCTCTTTTCTTCTTGAGAAAGCTTGCCGTGCAATAGAGCGCACCTAACACCCGATAACGCTCCCTCCTTGACTTGCTCGTAGAGCGTTTTTGCGCCAAATACCGTCAGTCCGTCACAGTCCTCGATTGCGGGACAAACGATATAACATTGTTCTCCTCTATCCACGATTTGACGAATAAATCCGTATAATTTTGGCAATTTTTCGTTGCCTATTATATAGGTTTGTACTCTTTCTTCTTCACTCTTTCTACTCTCAAGCGTGGAGATTTTAACGTCGCCAAGCACGCTTATCGCCAGCGTCCTCGGTATAGGCGTTGCGCTCATCACCAAAGTATCTACGCCCAAAGCTTTGGTCTCCAGTTTGCTCTTTTGTCTGACTCCGAATTTGTGCAATTCGTCTATAACGACGTATCTAAGCTTGTCAAAAATTACCTTGTCACCGATGACTGCGTGCGTGCCGATGAGGATATCAACTTTGCCATCCTTGCAGTCAGCCAATATACGTCTTTTTTCGCTACTACTTGTCGACGAAGTGAGCAATTCTATCCTTATATCAACGTCGTCTATCAGCTCTTTTGCCGTGTCGTAATGTTGGCGTGCAAGTATCTCGGTCGGCGCCATCATTGCACATTGAAAACCGCTCTTGACAACGTAGACCATACTCATCAAAGCAACTACGGTCTTACCGCTACCCACGTCTCCCACCAACATTCTATTGGTCTTTTCTTTGCCTTGAAGGTCCTCAACTATCTCCTTAAGTGACCTAAGCTGGCTATTGGAAAGAACGTAAGGCAACCTTCGAATATAGCCATCCAAGACGGAAAACGGCAAAGTATACGGCGTTTCTTTACTACGCATAGCGCAATCTCTAGTCAAATAATATGCCGCCATATCGAGTGTCAATTTTTCTTTTTGTATGCGATGAGAAGCTATATATACCTCTTGCATCGTCGACGGAAAATGTAAGCTATACAAAGCTTGGGCGTAGTCGGGATATAGCAAGCCGTCAAGCATACTCGACTTGTCGCAACACTCAAGCGCCTGCCTTACCATACCCTCGTAAGTCTTTTGACCTATCTTGCCTTTGAGAGGATAGACGGCAACCACGCCCGTCAAACGACTCTTGTCACAGCTCTCAAAGCTAGGATTGCTCATATATAGCTTGCCCTTGTCGTCAATCACCTTGCCCCACACTCTATATCGCTGCCCCTCTATCAGATTTTCTCTCAAATAAGGCGCGTTGAACCAAGTGAGCTTCAACTTAGAGCTGTCGTCCTCGACCACCGCAGAAAAAACGTTGAAATTTCTACTTTTTCTAAAAAGCTTGCTAATTGATACGATATTGCCTTCAACCAAGGCGTAACTACCTACCGTCAATGCGTCGATAGGCGTAGCTTGGGTCATATCGCAATAGGACTTAGGAAAAAAGTGAGCCATGTCTTGCACGCTGAAAATGCCCAAGTCGTTCAACTTGGACAAAGTCTTTGCTCCCACGCCTTTGATTTGCGACAATTCCATAGACTTATTCTACTACTTTTGGAGTGTTTTTTCAACAAAAAAAGAGCAAGTCTTACGCTTGCTCATATCTATTATTCTATTGCTATAAAGTAATGATAGTGCGGTTGTCCACCGTAATAACATTCGACCTCGCAGTCCTCGAATTTTTCTTGTATTATCTCTTTGAGTTCCTCGGCTTGCTCTTTGTCAACGCCCTCGCCGTAATACAAGGTGATAATCTCGCTATCTTCGTCGGCAAGCTTGTCAATCAGCGTCATCGCCGTATCTCTCACGCTATTGGATTTGGCAATAATCTTTTTGCCGTCAAGTCCGATGATGTCGCCTTCTTGGATATCAAATCCGTCAAGTTGCGTCGTCCTAACAGCCGTGGTAACTTGCGCGCATTTCATATCCCTAAACGCTCTTTTCATCTCTTTTTCGTTGCCCTTGATATCAATCTCAGGATCGAATACCAACGCCGCGCTAAGTCCTTGTGCGACCTCTTTGGTAGGTATGACTACGCACTTTTTGGAGGTAAGCTCGCAAGCCTTTTCCGCTGCAAGAATAATGTTGCTATTGTTAGGCAAAATGACTACGTTGTCAGAATTGATTTTTTCGATTGCGTTGAGAATATCCTCTACGCTTGGGTTCATGGTTTGACCACCCTCGATTACTTCGTCTACGTACATATCCTTGAAGAGCTTACTAAGTCCGTCGCCCGCACAAATTGCCATCATTGCGATAGGCTTTTTGTTAGCTTGACGTTGCTTTTGCAATTCTCTATTTTGCTCAAGCATATTCTCTATCTTAACCTTGTCCAATTCTCCTAGCTGCAAAGCCCAATACAAAGCTCTGTTAGGTTGGTTAGTGTGAACGTGCACTTTGATGAGGTGTGTATCACCTATAGCAATAACACAATCACCAATAGTCATAAGCTTGTCACGCAACTTTTCAACGTCTTCTTCCGTTACGTGCTTCTTGATATTGATGACGAAGTACTCGGTGCAATAAGCAAACTTGATATTGTCAAGGTCGTGTTCGTCGTCGCCGAAAGCGTCAAGTATAGGCGCAGGGGTAGCCGTCATATCGCCCTCTTGCTCGGCAATTTCTTCTCCCTTGAGCACTTTGAGATAGCCTTCAAGCACGGTAATAAGTCCTCTACCACCCGCATCAACCACGCCCGCCTTTTTGAGTACAGGTAACATCTCAGGAGTCTTTTGGAGGATTTCTTCACCCTTGGCGATTATTTGTTCAAAAAACGTGATAAATGAAGAATTTTTGCTTGCAATGCTCATTGCATTTTCGGCAATAAATCTAATCACCGTCAAAATCGTGCCTTCCTTAGGCTTAGTAACGGCACCGTAAGCCACTTCTCTTGCGCAAATAAAAGCTTTGGCAAAGGCTTTGGTATTGAGTTGCTTTTCGTCACTTAGAGTCTTGCACATACCTTTGACAATTTGGGACAAAATAACTCCCGAATTGCCTCGTGCACCCTTGAGTGCGCCTCGTGCAAATGCGTTGAAAAGGTCGCTTGGCTCGTCAATAACAACGTTTTGAATTTCTTTGACGGCAGACGCCATAGTCATGGACATATTGGTGCCCGTATCGCCGTCAGGAACAGGAAAAACGTTTAAAGAATCTATCATTGCTTTGTTGGCGCTGAGGTTTTTGTATCCGCCCTCAAACATCTCCGTCAACTTAGCGACGTCTAATATTTTCATATATCTCCACTATACCTTGACTCCAACCACGTTGACGACAACGCTCTCTACTCTCATACCCGTATAGGCCTCGACGTTGTACTTGACTGTCTCTTTGATGGAGTCGGTAACTGCCGTTATGTTGACGCCCGCGCCAAGCACAACGAACATTTCGATGTTTATTTTGTTTTTGACTGTGGTAACTTTGACGCCTTTGCCGGCAATTTGTTTGTTAAAAAGTGATTTGATGCTGTCGGTCAAAGTTCTGGATACCAAATCCATGACTCCGTAGCAGTCCATACAAGCGTTGGACGCTGTCATGGCAATGGCAGAGTCGGTGATAACTATCTTTCCGTAATAATTAGAAGTCGTCACAGCCATGGTTTTATTTTACACTTATGAGCACTTATTTGCAAGCATTTTGGATAATTTAACGCTTTGCATTATTATTTTATCTATATTTAGCAAAAAAAATTAAAAAATCGTTCAATTTTTCTTGCGTTATTTTTCGGTTGATGATAAGATTACTATTGCAAGATTTCTAGCAGGAGGTATAGTATATGTCAAGAGTATGTGCAATTTGCGGAAAAGGACAACAAACCGGCAACCTCGTTAGCCACTCCAACCGTAAAAGCAGAACAGCGTGGAGAGCCAACGTTCAAAAGGTGAAAGTTGTCAAAGAAAACGGCGCTACCGAGAGTATGTACGTCTGCACAAGATGTTTGCGTAGCGGTAACGTAGAACGCGCTTAATTTTTCTGCACAATCGAGGACGCCTATTTAGGCGTCTTTTTTTATCAAAAAAGCAAAAAAAACAGGGGCAACACTGCCCTGTTTTTTATCTTATCAGACACTTTTTGGGTACTATCAGCCTCAAAAACTTTTTGATCATCTTAGGCGGATTGATACATATTATTCTCATAAGCACACCTCCATTGTACAAGGTATGCTACTAGCTAAAGATTTGTTAATTCAAGCAATTCTTGATATCTTTGACGGCTTGCGCGGGGTCGGACGCGCCAAACACGCTACTGCCCGCAACTACCACGTCAACGCCTCGCTCTACCATTTCTTTGACGTTGGACACAGTGACGCCACCGTCTAGCTCTATCAAAAATCTTCCCTTAGAAAGCTCTTTGAGCTGGTTGATTTTGTCTAGCACGCTAGTGATAAACTTTTGACCGCCAAACCCAGGGAATACGCCCATAAGCATAACTACGTCAACCTTGTCAGCGTACGGCAGTATAGTGTCCACTTCGACGTCGGGATTGAGCACTAGTCCTGCATTTTTGCCTTGCGCTCTTATGTAGTCGAGCGTTGCGCCTACGTTAGAGCAAGTCTCGGCGTGAAAGGTCACGACGTCTGCACCCGCCTCGATAAATCTAGGAATATAGGTCTCGGGACTATCTATCATCAGGTGTACGTCCAAAGTCATATCCGTCTCTTTTCTAAGGGCCTTGACCATCGGCATACCAAAAGTGATATTAGGCACGAATTTGCCGTCCATCACGTCGCAATGCACCCAATCGGCACCCCATTTTTTTAGATTCTTCACAGCCTCGCCCATATAGGCAAAGTCAGCCGACAAAATCGACGGCGCAACTAGTATCTCAGTCATATCTTTTCTCCCATCTCCTTTTTATATCCTTATACAAACGTATATATCTCTCGTATCTTTCTCTTGACAATTTGCCTTGTTCTACGGCATTCTTTACTCCACACACCTCTTCGTCGCTGTGCGTACAGCTTCTAAATCTGCAATCTACCGCAAACTCTTCAAAATCAGTATAATATCGGTGCAACGACGTAGGGTCGACTAGCGGCATCTCCAGCATGCTAAATCCGCAAGTGTCGGCAATCTTAGTACCGTCGTCAAGCTCAATTATCTCTACGTGGCGAGTGGTATTTTTGCCTCTCTCGCCCTTCTTGGACAGGTCGCCGACCTTCATCTTTTGCTGACCGCAAATAGTGTTGATAAGTGACGATTTGCCTACCGCCGACTGTCCTGCAAGGCATACGTATCTACCTCTAATTTTGTCCATAAGTTCGTCGATACCTTGCCTAGTCTGCGTGCTGATGATGATAATGTCCGCCATATCTTGATAGTCTTGCACCACCTGTTGCAATACGTCCTCAGCCCCGTCAAGGTCTGCCTTATTGACGCAAATTATAGGGTCAACCCCTTGTTCGGTAGCTCCTATGATGAGTTTGTCCACCAACAGCATATCGGGCTTAGGCACGGGAGCAAGCACGATGACGATAGCCTCGATATTGCTTATATAAGGTCTAACGAGCATACTCTTGCGAGGCAAGACCTCTTCGATCACGCCCTCTTTGTCCGCCACCACCGACACCATATCGCCTATATATATTTCTCCGTTTCGCTTGAGCTTTCCTCTAGCAAAACACTTGAATGTCTCGCCTTGGTCCGTCTTGACGGTATATATGCCACCCATTCCTTTGACAACTTGTCCTACAACCTTCTTTTTGATATTACACCTCACCTGCAATATATTTTCTTCTCAGCTGACCGCATGCGCCGTCAATATCTGCCCCCATACTTCTGCGAATGGTGCAACTGACGCCGTTTTTCTCTAGCCTAAGTTTAAACTTCTTTATTTTTTCGTCGTCCGAGCTATTAAGCCCCTTTTCTTTGACGTAGTTAAGCCTAATAAGATTGATATGACAAGGCAGTCCCTTGACGAGTCTGGACAGCTCTTCGGCGCATTCTACGCTGTCGTTGAGCCCTCCAACCATAGAATACTCGAAGATTATCCTCCTACCACTCTTGTCAAAATAATATCTCACGGCTTGAATAATATCGTTGACGCCGTATTTGTTGGCAACTGGCATTATCTTCTTCCTAATTTCGTCGTTGGGCGCGTGCAATGATATCGTCAAGGTGATTCCGTAGTTTTCGTCGGCAAGGCGCTTGATTTGTTCGCATAGTCCGCAAGTCGAGAGAGATATGTTTCTTCTCGATATATTCAAGCCCTTCTCGTCGCTCACCAACCTCAAAAATTTGGTGGTGTTGTCGTAGTTATCCAAAGGCTCGCCACTTCCCATAAGCACGATATTGGTGATTGCTCTCTTGTCGTCCGACTTGTTGTCGCGGTTGACGGCAACCACTTGCGAGAGTATCTCTCCCGCCGACAAATTGCGCACCAAGCCGTTTAGCCCCGAAGCGCAAAAGGCGCAATTCATTCTGCATCCCACTTGCGTAGAAACGCATATCGTGTTGCCGTACTTGTATTTCATCAACACGCCTTCGATGACGTTGTTGTCCCACAACTTAAAAATATACTTCTTGGTGCCGTCTATCTTAGACTCCACGCAATGCACGATTTCTACGCCTTGCGCCGTATAGCCCTCGTTTTGCAAATAATCCTTCAACGACTTAGGCAAGTTGATTTCATCAAGTTTTGCGCCCCTATAAAGTCCATCAAACAATTGGGTGGCGCGATAGCTTGCCTCACCCGATTGTGATACTATATTTTTGATTTCCTCAAAGGTATAGTCGAGCAATATTTTCATATTTTCGTCGTTTTCTCCCTCTACGATAGCTCTTATTTTCTTGCCAGCACAGCCACGAAAAAGCCGTCGGTGCCTTGGTCGTCGGGCAAATATTGTTTAAAGCTCTCCACCGTCCACTCGGGGTTTTCTTTGACAAACCTACCCACGATATTGTAGTTTTCTTCTCTAAGCAAGGTGCAAGTGGAATATATCACCTTACCGCCGATTTTGGCGTATTTGCAAGCGTTGGTGAGCAAAGCGTATTGCGTCTTGGTCAGCTCTTCCACCCCTTGCATATCTAGGCTAAGGTATATATCGGGTTTCTTTTTGGCTACGCCTAGTCCGCTACAAGGCACGTCGCATAGAACCTTGTCGAAGAGCCCCTCAAAGCCAGCCACAAATTGCGTAGAATCTTGCTCCATCACCGATATTCCGCTAGCTTGCATACGATTGATATAAGATTGTATCAACTCCACTCTATGAGGATGAAGCTCGCACGCAACGACCTCAACATTAGGCGCTTGTTCGGCTATATACAGTGACTTGCCACCCGGGGCAGCGCACATATCCAACACCTTGTCACCGCTCTTGATTTGCATTGCCTGCACGCAACGCATAGAAGTTGTCGATTGTATAGTAATCAAGCCGTTGTTGAATAGGTCTCTTAGTTTTTTGTCGTTTTTTACCCACATACCGCCACAGTCCGACAAACGATATTTGATATCCTTGCGGTCGCATATTTCGCACAAGTGCTTGAGGCTCGTGAGTCTGGTATTGGGGCGAATATGCTCTTCTTGCACGCTGTTTGCCGACAAAAAGGCTTTTGTCGTATCGTAGCCGTATTGCTTGACGTATTTGTTCACTATCCATAGCGGCACCGACGCCTCTACCGATAGTTTTTCTACCCTATCCTCAGGCAAAGACGGCTTGTTAGCGATATAATTTTTGAGCAAGCTATTGACGAAGCCTTTGAGCTGGCGTTTGCCAATAAAAGCCGTCAAGTCAACCATATTGTCCACCACCGCATAGTCGGGCATAGAGTCCATATAGCTGAGGCAATACATACCCATTTTGAGTACGATTACCACGCTCGCTTGCGGACGCTTCTTGGCAAGGCAAGATAGATAATATTCGAGTTCTACGTTTTTTTCCAGCACGCCGTACACGAGCTTAGTCACCCAAGCGGCGTTGTTTGCGTAGCCCAACTTTTTGCTCAGCTCAATCGAACCAAACGCCTTGTTTTTGAATATATTGGACAATACGTCGTAGCTTAGTTGTATATCACTCATTGCACAGTAGTTCCGTTTTGTATCTTTACGCCCGCAACAAAGCTTGCGGTATCCATTCTTCTTTTGCCTTCCAGTTGCACCTCAAGCGCTTCGATAGCACCGCCTTTGCAACCAATCTTCATGCTTTTGCCTTGGATTTGGATTTCTCCAATACCCAGCTTGTCTTGAGCGGCCTTGGCACGCCAAATCTTGAAGATTTTGCCGTCAAGGTAGCAGTATGCCGACGGCCAAGGGTTCATGCCCCTAATTTTGCACAGTATTTCTTGAGCGTTACTATTCCAATCAATATGACCGTCCTCTTTGCTAAGCATTGGATAGTGCGTAGCCTTAGAGTGGTCTTGAGGAGTGAATACCGCTCGTCCACTCTCTATGAGCTGTAAGCCCTCTACCAAAGCCTGTGCGCCAAGTTTTGCAAGCCTGTCAAATAGTTCCCCTGCCGTTTCGTCCTCGCCGATTTCCACGGATTTTTGAAGCAAAACGTCTCCGCTATCCACTTGCAACGCTGTGCGCATAATCGACACGCCCGTACGCTTTTGACCCGTCAAAATCGACCATTGAATAGGGCTAGAGCCCCTAAACAAAGGTAGCAACGAAGCGTGCACGTTGATGACGCCATGCTTAGGGATATCGAGTATACTCTGCGAGATAATTTGTCCGTAGGCGCAAGTCACCATAACGTCGGGAGCAAGACCTCTCAAAATTTCTTCGCCCTCCTCCCTTATTTTTGAAAACTGCAAGACCTTGAGTCCTAAGTCGAGCGCGCGCTGTTTGACGGGGCTAAAAGTAACCTCTCTACGGTTGCGTTCTTTGTCGGGTTGGGTCACTACTGCCAATATCTCGTGCCCTGCGTCGTAGACGGCTTGGAGCGAATCTACCGCAAAGTCGGGAGTGCCCAAAAATACTATCTTCATTATTCTTTGTACTCCTTGTCATAGAAGAGTATGCCGTCAAGGTGGTCTATCTCGTGACAGCACGCCCTTGCAATCAATTCTTCGGCTTGCAAAGACATATGATTGCCGTATCTGTCTTGGTATTCTACCGTAACTTTGTATGGTCTTGCTACGTTGCAATTGCGATTAGGTACGCTCAAACACCCCTCGGGTCCAACTTGTACTCCCTCGGTAGCCACTATGACGGGATTGACAAGTTCTACGTAAAAGTCGTCTACTTCCACCACTGCAAGTCGTCTATTGATGCCAACTTGTGGTCCTGCCAAGCCTACGCCGTCGGCAGCGAGCATAGTCTGTCTCATATCGTCGAGCAGCTTGCCCAATTTGGCGTCAAAAACCGTAACTTCCCTGCTCTTTTTGCGCAAAGAAGGTTGTCCGTCCTTTACAATATCTCTGAGTGCCATACTTCCTCCTAATTCATTGCCTTGGGGTCAACCTCGACAAAAACCGACGTGTTTTTGACGGTATTGCTACCCGCGGCATTGTATATCTCTCTAATTATTTCTTTTTCGTTTTGCCTCTTGATGCGGGCAATAATCTGATATCTAAATTTGTTTTGTATCCTTGCAACGGGCGATTTCATAGCGCGCATATACAAAAAGTCGTCTTGCTTATCCTTGTACAACTTTTGCATATCTCCGTACACACCCTTAGCAAGTTGAATGACCTTGTCCTCGTCCTCTCCGCTCATCAGCACCCTGACTATGGTAGAAAAAGGCGGGAATTGAGTGGTTTTTCTAATATTTATCTCTTTGGCGATAAAGCCCTCGTAGTCACCGTCTACGGCAAATCGATAGACGTAATGATGGGGCGAATAGGTCTGCAAAAATACCTTGCCCGCCTTTTCGCTTCTACCCGCTCTACCCGCAATTTGCGTGACGAGCTGATACGTTCTCTCAGCCGACCTATATTCGGAATTGTATAGGCTGATATCGGCGTCGAGAATGCCTACGAGCGTGACGTTGCCAAAGTCGTGTCCCTTGGCTATCATCTGCGTACCCACCAAAATTTGCGCCTTTTGCGTTTCAAACGCTGACAAAATATCGAGATACGCAGTCTTGGTGGTGGTCGTTTCGTTATCCATTCTCAATACGCTGACGTCGGGAAGTATTTTCTTTATCTCTTCCACAACCCTCTGCGTGCCCACCTTGCCGTATTTGATATCCTCGCTCCCGCACGACGGACAACGGTCTAGCATCCTATATCTTTTGCCACAATAGTGGCACTTGAGAAGATTGTCAGCCGAATGATAGGTGAGCGACACGTCACAGTCCTCACACTTGGCAACATATCCGCACTTGCGGCACATTACGAAGGAGCTGTGTCCTCTGCGATTGAGGAAAATCATCGCTTGTTCTCCGCGTGATATCGTCTCGACGAGTGATTTGCGCAACTGTACCGAAAAGATACCGTTGTTGCCACCTATTATCTCTTGCGACATATCTACGATTTTTATCTTAGGCATACCGTGAGAGCTTATTCTATGGGTCATTTTGACAAGCTGATACTCACCGTCGGTTGCCAATTTGTAGCTCTCAAGCGACGGCGTGGCGCTACCGAGTATTATCTTGGCGCCATTGTATCTCGCTCTAAACTGCGCTATATCTATCGTCTTGTATCTTGGATTAGAATCACTGACGTAACTGCCGTCGTGCTCTTCGTCTATGATTATCAAGCCGACGTTTTCGACGGGAGCAAAGATAGCCGACCTTGCGCCCACCACTATCTTGGCTTTTCCGTCGTGAAGCTTCTTCCACTCGTCGAATCTCTCGCCGTCCGACAGTCCGCTGTGTATCATAGCCACGGTGTCGCCGAAGTATGCTCTAAAATTTTTGAGCATCTGCGGTGTAAGGGCAATCTCGGGTACGAGCATAATGCAACTTTTGCCCTCTTGGAGCATACGAGATATACTCTCTATGTACACCATAGTTTTGCCCGAGCCCGTCACGCCGTGCAATAGCGTCGTCGTCTTGTCGGTATTCTCTATGGCTTTCAAAGCTCTAAGTTGGTCGTCGCTGAGAACTACTTGCTTTTTTTGTCCGACTATCTCGCCAAAAGGCGTGCGGGTTAGTTGCTTATTTTTCTTGACGACGATGCCCGCCTTGATAAGCGCGTTGACTGCCGAAGCGCCGCAACTCTCGTTGATATCGCTCAAAAACTTTCCGCCGTCCTTTAGGCTCTCTACGACTTGTCTTTGCGCCGTTGCTCTAGTCGACAACGCTTCTATTGCATCCCCATAATCTATAGCAAGTTCTACGAATAGCCTAGTCAACTCTTTGACTTTGCCTCCTCTAAGCTTTGGAGGCAAAAAGAGCCTAAGACTGTCGCAATATCTAATAAACATATCGTCCTTCATATATTGCATCAACTCGAGCATCTCGGGCTTGACGCAAGTAAAGTCGTCCAATTTGCTTATTATAGGCTTTAGATTATTTCTGTCGCTTTGCTCTACTATATCAATGCAAAAACCCTCGAGCCTTTGCGCTCCAAAGGGGACTTGCACTCTGTCGCCCTTATTCAGTCGCAAATCTGAGGGAATGAAATAATCGAATATTTTGTCTACTTCTTGACTGCTTATATCTACGACAACCCTTGCTATCATAACTTGATTATCTCGCTTGCTATCACGTGGGCAAGGCTACTCTTAGGTTCTTTTCCACTCTCAAAAATCTTGCCTTGACTAGTAAAAATGCTAATCACGTTGGTGTCGCTGTCAAAGCCCGCGCCTTCCTTAGTCACGTCGTTTGCAACGACCATATCGGCGTTTTTCTTGACAAGTTTTTGCTTAGCAAACTCATCTAGATTGGTAGTCTCAGCACAAAAAATAACCAACTTTTTGTCGCCCTTGGCTCTACCTACAGCCTCGGCAATGTCGGGGTTCTTCTCAAGCTCCAGCGTCACGCTATCGCCCTTGATTTTGTTGTCGTACTTGTTCTTTGGTCTATAATCGCTAGGTGCCGCCGCCTTGATGACGACGTCGACCTCGCCCAAATTGCTCATCACGGCGTCATACATCTCTACCGTGGTCTTGGCTCTCACCACTCGGTGCAGATAGTCGGGAATTTCTACGCTAACTATACCCGCAACCAAAGTAACTATTCCGCCTCTTTTGGCTATGGCTTTGGCTAGTTCTATCCCCATTTTTCCGCTTGAGCGATTGGTTATAAAGCGCACTCCGTCGATATTCTCTTGGGTTGCGCCTGCCGTAACCAGCACTCGCTTGCCGGCATAATCTTGCTGAGGCAATACCGTCTTGACGACTACGTCTACGATATCGCTCGGCTGGGCCATCTTACCTCGTCCGCTGTCACCGCAAGCAAGTCTACCCTCTATCGCGTCCACGAAGATATAGCCCTTGTCTTTGAGCTTAGCCATATTGCTCTGCGTGGTGGCATTGTCGTACATTGCCGTATTCATTGCGGGCGCAATGATGACTGGACACTTGAGCGCAAGCACGGTGGTAGTGAGCATATCGTCCGCCACTCCCGTGGCAAGCTTGGCAATTACGTTGGCTGTTGCAGGGGCTATCACGCATACGTCGGCTTTTTTGGCAAGCGAAATATGTTCAACTTCCCACTCTCGGTCGCGGTTGAACATGTCGCTTACGCAAGGTCTGTTTGACAACGTCTCAAAGGTGAGAGGCGCAACGAATTGGGTGGCGTTGGTCGTCATAATTACGTCGACGCCCGCCTCCAACTTTTTGAGCCTAGACACTATCTCGCAAGACTTGTAACAGGCTATTCCGCCCGTCACTCCCAACAATACGTTGATACCCTTAAGCATACTTATACGTTTTCTCTCTTGACTACGATTTTGCCTTCGTAAATCTCTTTGGCTGCAATAGAAATGGACTTTTCGCCCGTCTCTTGGTAGAGATTAGGGTTTTGGCTATCGAGCTGTCTTGCTCTCTTGGCAACTGCGCATACGAGAGCGTATCTACACTCTGCTTTTTTGATAAGTTTGTCGATAGGTGGATCTATCATCATAGGTCGTTACCTCCATATATTAAGTTATCTATAAATTTTTTGTTGTTGTCTACGCTACACTTTTGGGCTTTGATGATATTGATAATATCTTGTGCGCCCTTTTCGGCGTCCTCGTTGACTACGATATAATCGTAGAAGACGGCTTGCTTTATCTCGTCGATAGCCGACTCGATACGCACTTTGAGTTGTTCTTCCGTCTCGGTGTCGCGACCTCTAAGCCTTTCTTCTATCGTCGAACGGTTGACGGGAGTGAGGAAAATCATTACGGCTTGCGGAAACTTGTTTTTGATATCGAGCGCGCCCTTGACGTCTATCTCCAACACCACGTCGTACCCCTCTTCGAGCTTATCGAGCACCTTTTGCTTAGGCGTGCCGTAAAAGTTGCCGTACACTTGTTGATGCTCCAATAGTTCACCACCCGCAAGCATATCTTTGAACCTGTCTTTGGTGACGAAATAGTAGTTGACGCCGTCCACTTCCCCCGGTCTCGGCTCTCGCGTCGTCACCGACACGGAATATTGAAGATTGGGATAATTGCGTATGGCGTGCGCCAATACCGTACCTTTTCCTGCGCCGGAAGGACCCGACACTACTACAAGCAAACCTCTTTTTCTCTCGTTGGACATAGTACTTTCCTTATTCTATGTTTTGTATTTGCTCTCTGATTTTTTCTATCAGATTTTTGAGAGCCAGCACCTTGTCGGTGACGTTGACGTTGCAACATTTGCTACCGATAGTGTTGGTTTCTCTATTCATTTCTTGGACGATAAAGTCGAGCTTTTTGCCTACGGCTCCACCCTCTTGGACGATTTGGTCAAAGTGGATAAGATGCGCTTTGAGCCTCGTTATCTCTTCATCCACGCACACCTTGTCACTATAAAAAGCTACTTCGTTGAGAAGTCTTGTCTCGTCGATTGACACGCCTTGCAAGCTCTCCTCTATTCTGTCTTTGAGCTTGGCTTTGTGCTCGCTTACCATATCGGGCGCGTACTTTTCTATCTCATCTACTAAGCCCTTGAGTTCCTCATTCTTAGCAAGCAAGTCTTGCATGATAAGTCCGCCTTCTTTCTCTCTCATAACGTTGAGATTGTCAAGAGCCGTGATAGTCGCTTGCTCGACGAGCTTGGCTAGCGTCTCTTCATTTTGCTCGTTAGGTTGCGTATTGATGACCTCGGGCATACGCATAATCTCAGCCGTGCCGATATTGTTGACACAACCCGTAGCCTTAGCAATTTCGCCTGCTATAGCGTAATACCTCTTGGCAAGCTCTATATCCGCAGTGACGTCTGCCTTGCACTCCCTATTGTCCTCGTAGTTGACGAATACGTCAAAGTGTCCTCTTACCGCCTTACCTTTGATAAGTCTACGAACCAAATCCTCTGCAAAGGTAAATCCCTTGGGGAGCTTGACTCCCAAGTCCAAAAATCTATGGTTGACCGTCTTGATTTCTATCGTGACCTTTTGGCTATCTATTTCGCTTACGCCCTTACCGTAGCCCGTCATACTAAAAATACGCATATATGCCTCGTATTATTTTATTTACAATAATATAGCACATTATAAAAATATTTACAAGAAAAATTATATAAAAAGAAAGGACGTAGTCGTCCTTCCTTATTCAAATGCTTCAATTAATATGGCAGCGATTTACCAATACAAATACCGATATATCTTGGAAATATAATAATCGATCATATTAATACCATTTTCAATATTAATTAATTCAAAATACATCACGTAGAATAATATTCCAAGTGACAATACGCTTAAACATATAGCGGCGATACACAATTTAGCGGCTTTCCAATTATTATCTTTGATTGCGATAGGCTTAAATCCCATACCTATTACTAGCCCAAACAGAGGTGCAACAAATGCTAGCACCAACGAAGCTATCGACCAACCGACTAATGACGAGCCTTTCTCTTTTTTGACTACTTTACGCTCAGCGTAATTGTCGGTAGCGCAACCGCAATTGGGACAAATGACGGCACTATCGTCTATCTCTTTTCCACACTTTTTACAAAACATGCTCTACCTCCAATATCAATAAGCACCCATCATACCTACAATCGCAACTGAATATACGATTGATAAAATGATAGTCAAAACAAAACACGCTACGCTTATCCAAATAGCCGCCGTGCATTTCTTCCTCGACGATTCGTCTTCAATAGCAACTGCCTTAGGACGATAAATCAGTCCCATAATAAACCCGACTAACGGAACAAAGAAAGACATAACCAACGCAATAATAGACATAGTATTTACGTTGCTAGCGTCATCGGAGTTACTTTTCGGTTTGGTAGATGCACCCTTATAATTGCTGGTAGGCACACCACAATTTGGACAAATGACTGCGTCGTCACTTATCTCTTTGCCACATTTTGAACAAAACATAGAATATCCTCCTAATCCTTGGTAATAATTTCATTATAATGGCACACTGTGCCTTTGTCAAGATAAAAATTGCACATTGTGCTATTATTTGGATATGCAAAAAATCGAAGATATACAAAAAAGACTGCGTGAAGCCATCCAGTGCAGTAATATCTCTCAAAAAGAACTTGCTCAAAGGTTGGGCATCAATCCGTCTACCGTCAGCAAGTATATGCGACTTGATAAATATCCGTCTTTGGATACCTTTGCCAATATATGCGATATTCTTGACGTGTCCGCTGACGAAATTTTGGGACTAAAAGACTAAAAACTCAATACGTATCAACAAAAACGCAGCCAAATGACTGCGTTTTTGGTTGTAAATCGTAATGCTAATTTTATTTTGTAGATTGAGCGTACACGTAATATTTTACGCTACCGTCGGTCTTAGCTACTCTAAATATTTGCTTATAAGACGTGTCGGAAATGCCATAACTATCTACGTACGATATGTTTTGCACGTTGTCTATTTTTTGACTTTCAAGCGTATAGAAATACAGCTTGTTGCCTACTTTGTAGTATTGACTATTGAATACTACGCTCTCACCAAATCCCGTAGTGATTTCACGAGTAGAATCTTTGACGATATCATAAATATAATATCTGGTCTTGCTAGGGTCGTCCTTGTCTTTCATACTATAAGTAAGCTTGCCGTCGTCGGTGTAGTTATACGAGATGACTTCGGATATATCTATTATCAGCTTGCCACCCAAGGTGTAAATCTTGTTGTTTACTTTGACGGTATCTTGGCTGATAGTGGCGTTGGTTGCATTGTTGAATTTAACCAGGCAATCTTTGCCTTCGAACAAACACGTTTCTGCGTCATTTTTCAAGATGAGTTGTGATTTGCCGTCCGCACCCTTACGCACGCTAACACCGGTTGCACCTTTGAGCAATTTTTGTAGGTCTACTTTGACGGTAAGATTGCCTACTGCATCTACGCCGAAAGCCTGTACGTACTCTGCCGTAGTGCTCTTCTCCGAGATATTGGCTACTTTGAGAATAACGCTATCATCCGACATCTCTACTACGTCTTTTACTACGTATTCAAACTTCGTCTCTTTGCTCTTACCGCTCTTGATATCGTAGCAATACGTAATAACGTTGTACTTTTCGCCGCCCTCATATAAGTCGAATTTGTCTTTGCTGGTATAGCTCAAAACAGTGTATTGTGCAAAGATTTTGTTGTCAACGATCCACATCTGGTTTAGTGTTGCGTTGCTGCTCAAATTGAAGTCGGTCTTAGCGAAAAACTTTCCTACGCTCTCGCCCTTTTGGTTGAAGAACTCAAAGCCGTAAGAAGATGCGCTTCCTACTGCTCTGATTTTATAATCGCCCAAGGTATAGACGTCTTCATAGGTGATGATTTCTGCAAAAGGCGACTTAGTAGTTTTGAGTTTGCCGTTTATGCCGATATAGTAGGTGGTACCGCTATTTTTGTCGTAGAAGCTCTCGCCGATAATAGTACCTTCCAAGCCGGACTCTATCAGTCCGTCAACGCCGTACAAGATATATTTGCCCTCTGCGTTGATTTGAGCGTAAAGTCCTTGGCTGATTTTAATAATCTGTAGCTTAGAATTGTTGACTATCATGCTATTTTTTTCAAAATTGTACAAGCTATAATACGTCTCGGATTCAAGAGTGCTGTAATATCTAAAAATCGCCATGCCAAACGTATCACAGTCTTGCATAATAGCTTCGCTTCCCATTTCAATCTCAGTTACTTCTTGCAAAGAATAACTTACCTTCTCTTGCTTGCCAAAGAGTTTGTCTACTCCTTGACTACAACCCGCCAAACCTATCGTCAATACAACTATTAGACACATAAGTATAGCTACTGCCGTTTTTTTCATATTTCTTCTCCTTTTTGCGTTGATACGCTTTATTACATTCTATTATACTCTAGCGTTTTAAATAATTCAATATATTTCGACAAAATTGTAAAAAAACGAACGCCTAAGCGTCCGTTTTATCTCACGACTATTTGTCGACAAATTTATTGCTTACCAATCATAGACAGCAACTCGGCTTCGTCAATTATTTTGATACCCAATTTGGTTGCTTTGTCGAGCTTGGAGCCGGCATCTTCGCCTGCTACTACCAGATTGACGGCTTTGGACACGCTGTCTGCGGTCTTGCCACCGTGCTCTTCTATCAACTGCTTGGCCTGCGAACGCTTGAGCGTAGGGAGCGAGCCAGTCAATACTACGACGTATCCCGTCATTGCCCCGCTCCTTACTTCCTCTTCTTTGATTTTGACGCCCAAAGAGTACAACTCTTCAATGGCTTTGACGTGGTCGGGAGAGACAAAATAATCTATTACGCTCTTAGCCATTATCTCGCCGAAGTCCTCGATAGCAGTCAAATCTTCCATGCTAGCCTTTTGGATATTGTCCATGCTGCCGAATTTTTCCGCCAACTGTTTAGAAGCCTTTTTGCCTATATTAGCTATGCCTAGTGCAAAAATCAACCTCGATAGCGTGGTGTTTTTACTGTCGTTGATGGCAGTGAGAATATTGTTGATTTTGGTCTCCTTAAAGCCCTCTATCCCCTCGAAGTCCTCAGCTTCTAATCTATATATGTCAACAAAATTGCTCAGCACGCCCTCTTCCATCAGCGTCTCTATCGTCTTTTCGCTAAGTCCCTCGATATTCATAGCCTCTTTGCTAACGAAGTGAGTCAAAGCCGACACGACGGCAGGTACGCAGTTTTTGTAGTTGGTGCATTTGACGAAAGCACCCTGCCACTCGACGGGGCTTCCGCAAGCGGGACATACTGTAGGCTTGTCTATCTCTTTAGAGTTAGGATAATGCTCCGCAACGCCCATAATCTCGGGTATGACGTCGTTGGATCTACGCACGAATACGCGACTGCCGATTTTGATGTCCTTACGCAATATCTCGCTATAGTTGTTGAGGGTTGCTCTCGACACGGTTACGCCCGCAAGCTCCACCGGCTCCAATATTGCAAGCGGATTGAGCTTGCCCGTCCTCGACACTTGCCAAACCACGTCCTTGACGATAGTGGTTGCCTCTTGCGCCGGATACTTAAACGCCATAGCCCACCTTGGGAATTTTTCGGTAAAGCCAAGCCTTTCTCTCGTTGCCACGTCGTCTACCTTGATTACCGCTCCGTCAATGAGGAAGTCAAGGCTATCTCTGCTCTCGCCGATAGCGTCAACGCCCGCGATAATGTCGTCGATATCGTCGTATAGCTCAAATTTTCCGCTCACCCTAAACTTGTTGTCACGCAAAAACTTTATCATATCGCTACCGCTCTCAAACGGCTTGTCGATAAAGTTGACGTTGTACACGTTGACTTCGAGATTTCTCTCTGCAGTCACCTTAGGGTCGAGATTTCTAATCGCTCCTGCCACGCCGTTACGCGCGTTTTTTAGTGGAGTTACGCCCTCTTTGGCGTTGTATTTTTGCAGTTCGGATAGGCGCATTATGCCTTCGCCCTGCACTTCCAACACTCCCTTATAATCTATCTTTAGAGGTACCGATTTGATAGTCTTGACTTGCGCGGTCACGTCCTCGCCTTCTACACCGTTGCCTCGCGTTGCACCCCTAACCAACTCTCCGTTTTCGTAAGTGAGGTTGATAGTCAGTCCGTCGTACTTATATTCCAAAGAACAAGTCGGCAACTTGCCGTCAGCCGTCTTGAGCTTTTCTAACCACGCTCTGAGCTCTTCCTTACTTTGGCATTTGTCAAGGCTATAGAGCCTACCCAAGTGGCGTACGCTCTCAAATTTACTAAGAGGTTGACCTCCCACTCTGACGGTAGGAGAATCGGCTAGCACGACGCCGCTTGTCTTTTCCATAGCCACTAGTTGGTCGTAAAGCCTATCATACTCTACGTCGGCTATAGTCGGCTCGTCAAGCACGTAATATTGATAAGCATATCGGTTGAGCTTATCAACCAAAGCTCTCATCTCGTCCATATTCTCTCCTTATTTGCATTTTTGTCGATACGTATCGACTTTTAGCCCTCTATTATCTCTATTGGCGCCAATCTCATATTGAAGGTTTTTACACCTAGTCCCGCAAATTCTATCCTTGCGTTTTCGCCGAGAATTTCCACTATCTTACCCTCGCCAAACCTCGAATGTTTGACTGTTTGTCCCACTTTGAACTTGGACAAATCACGTCCCTTTTCTACGCTTGGGCGCACCGTGGCAAAGGCAGGCGTAGGTCTACTGATAGTAGTGTAATCTATCTTACTCTTAGGCTCTTCGTAATACTGACCGTAAGGCTTTTTGTCCTCGCGTTCTTTTTCTAGACCGCCCTCTTTCAAAAATCTACTTGCTAAGCCGTACTCTCTATGCCCGTAGCGGAAACGACTAAACGCGTTGGTGAGATAAAGCCTTTCTTTTGCTCTAGTCACAGCAACGTACATGATGCGTCTTTCTTCTTGCAAAGCCTCGTCATCGGCAAGGGCACTTGTTACAGGAAAAAGTCCGTCCTCAAGCCCCACCACGAATACACACCTAAATTCCAAGCCCTTGACGCCGTGCACCGTAGCCAAAGTTACGCTGTCTTCGTCGTCGTTTCTATCACTATCCGTCAATAGCGAAACCGACTGCAAAAAGTCCTCGAGCATTGGATTTTCGTTGTCGCGACAATACTCTTTGACCGCCGTAACGAAGTCATCTATATTGTCAAGACGGTTGGCGTCCTCAGCCACCTGTTTGTCATACGCCGACTCAAAATCAATTATTTCCCTAGCTAGGTCGATAAAACCGCCTAGAGGTACGTTTTTTACGTTTTCCAATCTAATTATCACGTCGCTGAACTTGGCGATATTGTTGGTTGTCGCCGACGGAAGTCCCAAAGAATGCACCTTTTTGATAGCGTCGTACAGTCTGAGTCCGTGCTCTTGTGCCGCCTGCATAATCTTGGAGATTGCTCCGTCACCTATACCCCTCTTAGGCGTATTGATGACCCTCAATATGCTCTCGCTGTCACTAGGATTGGCAATAAACTTGAGATAAGCAAGGAAGTCCTTGATTTCCTTTCGCTCAAAGAACTTGTTGCCACCCACAACCTTGTACGGATAGTTGTATAGAGCCATCTTTTCTTCAAAAGAACGTGAGATTGAGTTGGCACGATATAGTACGGCAAAGTCGCTGAATTTGTAGCCGTTGTAGCGCATGAGTGAGGTGATTTGCTCTATTACGTAGTCTGCCTCCGCCTTTTCGTCGCCCAAAGAACGATAAATTACCCCCGTGCCCTTGTCGCCTGCCGTCCAAAGATTTTTGCCTACTCTGCCGTTGTTGTTGGCGATTATTTTGTTGGCAATCGCTAAGATATTGCCCGTCGAACGGTAATTTTGCTCCAGTTTATACAGTCTACAGCCCGTATACTGCTCGTAAAATTTCTTGACGTTGTCCACCTCAGCCCAACGCCAGCCGTAAATACTTTGGTCGTCGTCACCCACGGCAAAGACGTTGCCATACTTCATAGAAAGCATGCGCACGAGCATGTACTGGATGCGGTTGGTATCTTGGAATTCGTCAACGTGAATATATTGAAATCTCTCTTGATACTTTTGGAGTATATCGGGACGAGAGGTAAAAAGCTTGACGGTCTTGAGTAACAAGTCGTCAAAGTCGAGAGCGTTGTTGTCCACCAAAGTCTGCTCGTATATCTTGTAAATCTCGGTTATCAGCGAGCTATTGTGCTCTAGCTTTATTCTTTCGCCGTAGGCCTCGGGGTCGAGCGCATGGTTTTTGGCGTTGGATATATGCCAACGCACGGTCTTATAAAAGTCCTTCTCCGTATCTATACCCATATCGCCCACTATGCGCTTGATTATCTTGGTGCAATCTGCGTCGTCGTATATAGTAAAGTTGGGGCTAAAGCCTTCTAAGGATTCTATCTCGGCACGCAAAATGCGAGCACATAGCGCGTGAAAAGTAGCGATAGTCACTTCGCTCCTGCCCGTCACTTGATACACTCTCTCCTTCATCTCGCCCGCCGCCTTGTTGGTAAAGGTTATGGCGAGAATATGATGAGGCGCAACCCCCTTTTCTTCGATAAGGTATGCGATACGATAGGTGAGCACGCGGGTTTTTCCGCTGCCTGCGCCTGCCAAAACTAGCACGGCACCTTCGGTGTCGACGACGGGTTTTAGCTGTTCGGGATTGAGCAATTTGGTATAATCCATACTTCCTCCAAAGTTTTGGTATATTATACCATATTGCCAATTGATTATCAATCACTTATACTATTTTGTTACCTTTTCTTTGACGTATCTATCCTTGAGTTGTTTGTACCATTTAGAGGTCTGCAAGACCATACGTTGTTTGTTGACCTCGTCGTCAACCTTGACGATAAAGAGGTCGTCGATAATTCTTCCGATAGGGTTGGTGGTGATTTCTTGCCCTTCCATCATCTTTTCTACCGTCTTGTAAGCAATGTCTTCGCGTGACTTGTAGAAAGAACGCGCAATAATTTCTTTTCGCTGTTCTTTTTCGTGCTTGGCTTGCAATCGAATTTTGGCTTGTTTTGCCAAAAAATGCAAAGAAGAATCATGAGAGTCTTGCATATATCCTCCTAAAAAAACGTATTATATTCAATTTTGTACCTGAAATACTTTTGACAACTATATAATACTATTTTTGTCGCATTGTTGCAAGCAAAATTTGAAAATTTTTCAAATTTCTAAAAAATAGTCCAAAACCTCTATTTTTCGATAAAAAACGCATATTCAAAGGCGTTTTTTGCGTGATTTTTGCAGATTTTTGTCGTAATTTGTATAATTGTAAATAATAAATTTGAATTTTGTTCAATTTTTATATAAGCAAACAACTACCTATAACACTCTAATCGTTGCATTATATATGATATAACCTTAATAAAATCTCAAATAAAACACTGCTTTCACAACGATATTTGGCACTATCTAATATACGACGTAACGACGCCACCTAATGCCAACGATACTACGCTGCTATTTAAAAAAATCGACCCGCAACTATCGTTGCGGGTATGACTTTAGGCTTTGTTTCTCTTGCGGGCTGCTTCTGCCTTTTTCTTACGCTTTACGCTTGGTTTTTCATAGGCTTCACGCTTACGCAATTCTCCAATAATGCCGTCTCTAGCGCATTTACGCTTAAATCTTCTGATAGCACTATCCAAAGACTCGTTTTCTCCAACTTTTACCGTAGACATGATTTCGCCCCCTTTCCGCTAGCCGGAAATATTCTTCTATATCTTACCCTAATATCTTTGACTTGTCAAACGATTTTTACTCGTTATCCCATTTTTTCGTCAAGTTGTCTGCCACCTAGCAAATGCAAGTGCAAGTGAGACACGCTTTGACAACCGTGTTTGCCCTTGTTGGTGATTATTCTAAATCCCTCGTCAAGTCCGTTATCCTTGGCAATCTCTGCAAGCTTCTTGACCATTTTGCCTACGACTACCGCTCTTTCGTCATTTAGTTCCGATACCGAAGCAAAGTGCTCCTTAGGTATGGCAAGCAGGTGAATCGGTGCTTGAGGATTGACGTCTTTGATGACGATAAACTCTTCGTCCTCGTATACTTTGCTACTTGGGATTTCCCCTTTGATTATTTTGCAAAAAATGCAGTCCATATTATTCTCCTTCGTCGGCAAGTTTGCCGTACTCGTTATTATATCGTTTTGCACACCAAAACGCCGTCTACAATTCTTTCTCCTACCGCTTGTACGAGTTGGTCGGTATCCGCGCCAGCAACCTTGCATCTAATATACTCTCGACTGTAGCCCTCGGCATACTTACCGTCGCTCTCTTCCGTCAAAATCTCCACTTCTTTGCCTATAAACTTGTTTAGGTATTCCTCTTTACACTTACGAGCGATAGCGCCAAGGCTCTCCTTGCGTTGTTTTACGCTTTCGCCGTCCACCCTTTTCATCTTGCTAGCAACCGTGCCTTTGCGAGAAGAATAAGGAAAGACGTGCACTTGCCCAAAGCCCACCTGCGATACGAATTTTTCAGTTTCTTTGGCTTGCTCCGCCGTCTCGGTAGGAAAGCCTACTATTACGTCGGTGGTGATATTGGCGTTGGGGTAATATTTACGCACTAGCTCAACCTTGTCGAAATATTGACTCGTGGTGTATTTTCGATTCATTTTCTTGAGTACGCCATCGCTTCCGCTTTGAAGACTTAGGTGGAATTGAGGACAAAAGCTCCTTAGTTTTTGCGTAGCCGTCAACAGTTGGTCCGTAATTGCCGACCACTCCAACGAGCCGAGTCTTATGCGACACTCGACGTCCGCCAAAGCCTCGACCAGCTCGGTGAGCGAAGTTCCCGTATCCAAGCCAAAAGACGACATATCTATGCCCGTCAACACTATTTCGTGGCAAGAGTCTTGCAGTCTACGGCACTCCTCTACCACCGAGGATAGACTGCGCGAGCGACTCCTGCCCCTAAGATATGGGATAAGACAGTAAGAACAAAAGTTGTTGCATCCGTCTTGTATCTTAACGTAAGCCCTCGTCCTCTCGACGATAGCCTCGAAGTCGTCCTCGTATTGCGTAGGCAAGGCACTAACCACCACCCCCGTATCTTGCAATTTATCCACTAGACTTGCCTTGTCGGCAACTCCCGACACGTAGGTAACGCCCTTTTTGGTCTCAAACTGCTCGGCGTTGTTTTGTGAGGCGCAACCGCACACAACTATCTTGGCATCGGGATTGCACGCCAAGCACCTAGACACATATTGTCTAGACTTACGCTCCGCCTCATTGGTGACGGCACACGTATTGAGAATATACACCTCCGCCCATTGCAAGTCCTCGACCACCTCGTGTCCCCTATTTCTAAGTTCTCCCGTCAAGCAGTCGCACTCGTATTGGTTGACCTTGCAACCGAGGTTGCATACGGCGATTTTCATATATTCATCTCTCCCGACTCGTACTCTATCAATGCGCAAGTGGCTATTGCAGCCGTTTCGCATCTCAAAATGCGTTTGCCGAGGCTGACGATATTGGCACCGACTTCTCTTGCCTTATCAACTTCACTCTCGTCAAATCCGCCCTCGCTACCTATGATTATCGCGATAGATTTCGCCTCTTTTAGTCCCTCGATATCGCCTATTCTGCCCACGGTGGCGTTTTCGTAAGGCATGACGACCATATCGCACTCTTTTGCTTTGTTCAACATATCGTCGTAGTCCAAAATATCGTCTACGACCACCCTCTTGCTACGTCCGCACTGTTTGCAGGCTTGCAAAGCAATCTTATCCAATCGATCCTTATTAAACTTGCTCTCTGCCACGTATTGCGAGCGAAAAGATATAAATTCACTCACGCCGAGTTCTACGCCCTTTTGAATTATGATATCGAGTTTGTCGCCCTTTGGCAAGGCTTGACAAAGCACTATCTTCTTGCTAGGTTCGGCTTGATTGACTACGGCTAAATCTATCGTTGCTATTGCGTAGTCCTTGTTGATAGTTGTGATAGTACACTCGTATTCCGTAGGCTCGTCTAGGCATACTATCGCCTTGTAGCCCACCTTGTAGCGCAAAACCTTGGTGAGGTGAACAAACTCCTCGCCGCGTATAATTATCTCGTCATTTCGCCTATCGCAAGGCTCAGCAAAAAATCTTCTTATCTCCATTGCACCGTCATACGCAAGGCAACCCACTCGCCTTGCTCTATCCTCTCCACTATTTGATAGCCCTTGCTCTCAAAGGCACTCTCTACGTCGGACTTTCTCTCTTTGATTATACCCGATATAATCACGTCTTTTCCACTCTTGACGTATTTGCCAAGCTCGCCAGACAAACCTATCAGCACGTCTGCCGTGATATTGGCTATCACTACGTCGTACTTAGACGAGGTCTTGTCCAATAGGTTGGCACTATCTATATTCATCTTGTCGGCAACGCCGTTGAGAATAGCGTTTTCTTTGGCTACCCTTACGGCTTCGGGGTCTATATCGTAGGCATCTACCTTGTCTGCTCCCAATTTGACGGCAACTATACCTAGTATTCCACTACCCGTACCCACGTCAACCACGCTCTTTCCCTCAAGTCCTATGCTCTGCATGAGGCGTATGCACATCGAGGTCGTTTCGTGTTGTCCCGAGCCAAAAGCAGTGCCCGCGTCTATCAGCACGGTCTTGTCGTCCACCTCGCCCTCTATCCAACTTGGGCGCACCGTTATCTCGCCGAGGGTGATTGGCTTTTGCGTTTCTTTCCACTTCTCCACCCAATCGTTGTCGTCTGTCTCGGCTATGCTATAACTTAGCTCTCCCAAATCAAAAGGGGAATTTGCTTTCAAAAAGTCGAGTCTATCTCCCACTTGGACTAGTATATCGTCCAACTCGTCGGGCGTAAAGTAACCTTTGACGTACACGTCGTCGCCTTGGTTTAACACCTCGTCCGACACGTAGTCGTACAAGACTTCGCCTTCCAAATCCTTGAAGTCGTTGAGGTCGTATATTCCCACGCCCTTAGAGCCTAGCTCTTGCATTATGTCCGCCACCAATTCGCTGGCTTCGCTCGTCGTCTTGATTGCAATTTCTTTGAATATCATAGTGACTTAATTATAATATAAGGCAATCTCAAAATCAAGTGATAACTATCCAATCTCAACCTTTTATCTCTTAGCAAAACGCATAAAAAAAACTCGCCTTGCTACCAAAGCGAGTTGTTTTTTTATTTTTTGTTGTATTTTTTAATGAGCGGATACTGTGAGTCGCCTAGGCTGTCCTCGAACTCTCTAAGCAATTTGAGTTGTTTGCTTGATAGGTTCTTAGGTGTCTCGACCTTGATAGTCACGTAGAGGTCGCCGTAGGAATCCTTACGTAGCATCTTCATTCCGTAGCCCTTGAGCCTTATCTTGGTGCCCGACTGTGTGCCTTGAGGCACTTTGAATTTTGCCGTACCCTTTAAAGTTTTAATTTCTACGTCCACACCGCAAGCCGCGTCATAATAGCCTATAGGATATTCGGTGTAAAGGTCGGAGCCGACACGCTTGAAGTCGGGACTGTCCAAAACGTAGAGAACGAGCACTAAGTTGCCCTTTGGTCCGCCGTTGCGACCGCAGTTACCCTCGCCTCTTATCGTCATATTGATACCGCTGTCCACGCCTGCAGGTATGTTGACGGTTACGCTGGCTTCCTTTCTCAAGTAACCCGCGCCACGACAAGACGAGCATTTTTCTTCTACGATTTTACCCTTACCGCCGCAATGAGGACATACCGTTTGCACGATTTGTTGTCCAAACAAGGTGCTTTGGGTCTTACGAATAGTACCCGTACCGTTACAATGAGGACAAACCTTGACGGACGAGCCAGATTTTGCGCCCGTTCCACCGCAAGAAGAGCAAGTTTCGTCACGGTTGACCCTTATCGTCTTTTTGACGCCGTTGTAGGCTTCTTCGAAGCTCAAGGTTACCTTGACTTGAATATCGTCACCCTGTCTAGGTGCGTTAGGGTTGCTTCGACCGCCACCGCCAAAACCGCCGAAGAAGGAGTTGAGAATATCCTCAAAGCCACCTCCGAAACCGCTCGCGTCACCACCGCCAAAGCCACCAAAGCCTTGAGGTCCGTTTTCGTCGCCGTATTGGTCGTAATTAGCCCTCTTGTCCTTATCGCTGAGCACTTCGTAAGCGTGGTTGATTTCCTTAAACTTGGCTTCGGCATCCTTTTTCTCCGCCTCAGTTGCACCCGCAAACCTATCGGGGTGCAATTTGATAGCCAGCTTTCGATAAGCCTTTTTGATTTCGTCCTCGCTTGCGCCCTTGGACACGCCTAATATTTCGTATAAATCCTTTGCCATAAATTCTCCAAAAACGTAGCCTACGCTATGATAGGCTACGTTGATGCGCTGTTAGTTGATTATTTGTTGTCGTCACCGTCGATGATTATATCGTCCGGATTGACTTCTCCGTTGGCGCTGCCCTCTGCTCCGGCATTAGCGTTAGCTTGCTCTTGAGCGGCTTGATAGAGCTTGGTGAAGATAGGAGCGTTGGCTTTGCTCATCTCGTCGATGATAGCTCTTACCTTCTCCGCATCGTCGGCGGTTGCCAACTCTTCTTTTGCCTTTTTGAGCGCCTCTTCGAGAGTCTTCTTATCTTCTTCGGTGAGCTTGTCGCCCGCCTCTTCCATAGCCTTTTCGGTTGCAAAAATCATTTGGTCTGCGTCGTTCTTTGCGTCAACGAGGTCCTTACGCTTTTTGTCCTCTTCGGCATATTTCTCGGCTTCTTTGATAGCCTTGTCGATATCGTCGTCGCTGAGGTTGGTAGAAGAGGTAATGGTTACGCTTTGCTTTTTGCCCGTGCCCTTGTCTACTGCGGTAACGTTGACTATACCGTTGGCGTCGATATCGAAGGTAACTTCGATTTGAGGGATTCCTCTAGGTGCAGGCGGAATACCGTCGAGTTGGAATCTACCGAGTTCCTTATTATCGTTAGCCATAGATCTCTCGCCTTGCAAAACTCTAATATCTACTGCAGTTTGGTTGTTGGCTGCCGTGGAGAAAATTTGAGATTTACTGGTAGGAATGGTGGTATTTCTGTCGATAAGCTTAGTAAATACACCACCCATAGTTTCGATACCTAGGCTAAGTGGGGTTACGTCGAGCAATACCACGTCTTTGACGTCGCCTGCCAATACGCCGCCTTGGATAGCCGCACCCAAAGCCACGCACTCGTCAGGGTTGATACCCTTGAAAGGCTCTTTGCCCGTGATATTCTTGACTGCTTCGATGACTGCAGGTATTCTCGTAGAGCCGCCTACCAAGATAACTTTGGCAAGGTCTTTTGCTTCCAACTTGGCGTCTGCAAGAGCCTTTTTGAGTGGAATGAGCGTTCTGGATACGAGCGAGCTCGTCAAAGCGTCAAACTTAGCTCTGGTGAGGTCCATATCAATATGCTTAGGACCTTCTGCGGTCATGGTGATGAACGGCAAGTTGATGTTGGTCTTGGTTACGCCCGACAATTCGATTTTTGCCTTTTCTGCCGCTTCCTTAATTCTTTGCATAGTTGCAGGGTCGGTAGGAAGCTTGATGCCCTCGGTTCTTTCGAATTCGTCGATGATATACTTGACGATAGCGTTGTCGAAGTCGTCACCGCCGAGCATGGTGTCGCCGTTGGTGGACAAAACTTCGAATACGCCGTCCTCAATCTCCAAAATGGATACGTCGAACGTACCGCCGCCGAGGTCATAAATCAAGACCTTTTGTCCTTGGTTTTCTGCTTTATCCAAGCCGTAAGCGAGTGCTGCCGCCGTTGGCTCGTTGATAATTCTCAATACCTCAAGACCTGCGATTTTGCCCGCGTCCTTGGTAGCCTGTCTTTGGCTGTCGGAGAAGTATGCAGGCACGGTGATAACGGCTTGCGTAACCTTTTGACCGAGGAATGACTCGGCGTCCTCTTTGAGTTTGGTCAAAATCATTGCGCTTATCTCTTGTGGAGAATACTTTTTGTCATCAATCTCCACCTTATAATCGCTACCCATATGTCTCTTGATAGAGCTTACCGTACGCTTAGCGTTGGCAATAGCCTGTCTTTTTGCAACTTGACCTACCAATCTTTCGCCGTCTTTTGCAAAGCCGACTACGGAAGGGGTAGTTCTCGAGCCTTCCTTGTTAGCAATAACGGTTGCCTCGCCGCCTTCCATAACGGCTACGCAAGAGTTGGTTGTTCCAAGGTCAATACCTATTATTTTTCCCATATATTTATCTCCTTTTGATATATTTCTATTATTTCGCTACGACCACCATGCTATGTCTAAGCACGGTATCACCGCGTTTGTAACCCTTTTTGATTTCTCCCACGACTTTACCCGCATTGTCCGTGTCGTCCACACTCTGCACGGCTTCGTGCAAGTTGGGATTAAATTCTTGCCCCATTGCCTCGATAGCCGATACGTTGTACTTGGCAAGTATGTCCATAAAGGTCTTTTTGGTCAGTTCGATGCCCTTTCTTTGAGCCTCGTCCTTTTGCGCCACGATAGCCATATCCAAAAAGTCCGCTACTTGCAACATATCTTCTATCACGCTGTCCACGCCGTCGTTGTATCTTTGGAGCGATAGACTTTGATTTCTCTTCTTGTAGTTGTCAAAGTCGGCTTGAAGTCTGAGATATTGAGCGTTGAGTGCGTCGTACTTTTGCTCGGCTTCGTCCTTGACTTCTTCCTTCACCGACTCTTTGTACTCAAAGCTCGTTGCCTCTTCGGCGTTTTGATTGATATTTTCTTCGTTCTTTTTCTTTGCCATAATTATTCCTTTTTGTTGTCTTGCAAGAGCATGCCCAATTCTTTTAGCACGCCCAAGACTTTTTTGTAATCCATTCTCTCGGGACCAATAACGCCTACGTGTCCCACTTCTTTGCCGTTGATATTGTACTTGGCTGTTATCAGCGCCATATTGGCAAGGTCGGCGTTGTCTTCGCTACCTATCCTTACGCAATATTCGATATCACCCTCGCCTTCCATCAGCCCGCACAGCTTTTCTTTGTGCGATACCACCGACATAAACTGGCGCACGTTGTCCACGTCCTTATATTCGGGATATTCGAATATTTTGTCAGTACCCTCTACGTATAGCTGTTCTTCGGTCGCACTCTTGAAGTCCATGACGAAGGCAATGACTTGTTCGTATATGCTTCTAAATGCTTCCAACTCTTGGTCAAGACAATCTTCTCCGTTGGTGACCTCGGCTATGCTCTTGCCGACGAATGCCTTGCGTAGCAGTCCTCCCGCCACTTCGATGAAGTTCTCTTTGACGTCGTGAGGCAGGTCGATTTGCTTATTCTTTATGACGCCGTTGTCCGTCACTATGAGCACGAGCGCCGTATTGTCGTACATATCAATTATTTTGATATCCTTGATGACGATATTGTCCGCGCTGGTTATCATCAACATAGAGGTGTAATTGGTAATGTCGCTGACGATTTTTGCGCCGTTTTTGACTACCTCTTGCACCGATTGAAACTTTTCGTTAACTATCTCTCTAATCTGTGCGCTGTCTATGTCTGCACTGTCAAGTATATTCTCCACGTAATACTTGTACGCCTTAGAGGACGGTATTCTACCCGAGCTTACGTGAGGTTGGGTCAAAAATCCCATCTCTTCCAGCATAGACAATTCGCTTCTTATCGTAGCCGTAGATACCTCGGGCAAATATTGCTTTTGGATAGCCGCGGACGAAATAGGTTCAACGTCGTTGATATAGCTATCAATGAGCGCCTTAAGTATTTTCTTTTTTCTTTCTGTAAGATTGGTTTCTCCCATATTCGTCCTCTTGGCAGTCGCCACTTGCGATTGTTAGCACTCACGTATCTCGACTGCTAAAATCATTATACTACATATTATGTTACTGTCAAGGTTTTTTAATAAAAATTTATGTAAAATCAATGTCAAGCACAAAAAAAATACCACGCCTTGTCGGCGTGGTACTTTTCTTTGATATTTTATTTTTTGGTAAATGTAGCAACTCCAAGCACAACAAGATTGCCATCTTCGTTGATGTAAGCAAAAGGAGTTTCGGTCTTTTCGCCGTCTTTTTCGGTTACTTCATACACGTATTCTACACCCTCATCATTCTTTTTGCTAGTGTACTTGAACTCTTCGGTTCTGCTAAAGCCAATAATAGAAATCTTTACTTCAGCCTTGCCAAAAGCGCCAAGTTTTACGTAAGAGTCACCGTTTACGTAAGTGCCGTTTACGCAGCCTGCAAACACAAACATGCAAGATACGAGCATAACTACTACGAGTGCTGCAACAACAATTTTCTTTGTCATTTTGAATCCTCCAAAATATGTATTTATATCTACATTATATACTTTGTAAATTTTTTGTCAACTGTTTTTCATAAAGT
>JBJETT010000009.1:0-230663 GCA_051883455.1 Christensenellales bacterium
CCCCTCTCAAAAAAGCGTCCAAATCACCCTAAAAGACGTGGACGACAAGGTGGAGTTTTGTTCTTCGATTATAGCCAAGGCTATAGTTAGGGCATTGCAAAAATCGTGACACGTATCGACTTTTTTGCGTTTTTTATTTGTCTTTTCTTGGACTATCACATCAAAAAAGGAAGCCTCTCGACTTCCTTTATATGCGGAGAATAATATGGCAAAGGCATCGCCTTGCTCTACAATATATTCCCAAGCTCTCAGCTTGGTGACTATCTCCAGAAGACGTCGCCGTCTTTACTCAACACGCCCCACCTACTGTTTTGCATAACGATTGCTTTGCCGTCTGCAAAAGGCGTTGCTATGTCGTATATAGGCTTGATGACCCATTCTCCTCTAGCGTCTATATATCCGCTCTTTTCGCCTAAGGTGACGCTTGCCAAGCCCTCGCTAAAACTCGTTGCGCAGTCGTATTGGCACTCTATTACCCATTCGCCTTGTGCGTTGATATAGCCGAGTTTTTCGTTCTTTTCTACGCATGCCAAGCCTTCGCTAAACTGAAATGCCTCGTCGAAAGTAGGTTGAATGAGCACGTTGCCCTTCCAATCCTTATATCCCCACTTGCCCTTACGACAAAACTTGACTATACTGTCGGGCGTAAGTTGTTGCTTGACGGGTGGCTGGGAGACCGGGCGAGTGCGTTTGCCCATAAGTATCTCGTTGATAGTCATACCCGCGTACATTTTGGATATGCTGTCGTTGAGAGCCTTGTTGCTCTCCATTGCTTTGCTGAGTTTTTTGTTGGCGTTGGCTCTTGCTTGATTGCCGTTTTTGGTTTGTTCGCCCCTCTCTTGGACGTTGCCTCTTGGCTGGTTGGAGTTATTCTTTGGCGCTTCTCCCTTGCCCTCTTGGTCGTCTTCTCTATAATCTACACCCAAAGGTTTGATTTTGCTAAGGATTTCCATGCACTGCTTTTTGCCGATATTTTGAATGCGATACATATCGCGCATTCTTCTAACGGCAATATCTCTCACGCACGCAATTCCGCCCTTTTTCAAAGCGCCGAGGGTGTTTTCGCTAAGACCAAGCTCGTCTATACTCTTGCTGAGAGCCTCAACGCTACCCTTAGGCTGATAGTCGTCCTTGACTGCGCCGTTGTTTTTGTTAAATTTTTTGTTTCTATTGAACTTTCTCATATTGCATATTCTATCATATTTCCAAAAATTTATCAATCTACTTTTTATTATAAATTGTATTTTCTTCAATAGTATGATATAATTTGTGCTATGAGCAAGCAATTCAAGTTTTCTACGATAATAATGGCTACGATAGCAGTGCTTTTGAGCGTAATGCTAATAGGCGTATTTTGCTCCGCCGATTTTGCCTCAGCCGAAAATAGAAACGTCAAGATAGAGCTTACTGCCGACTCGGTATTCGACACCGACGGCAACCTCTTGGCGTACACGTCGGCTACTGCTCTATCCGTTGCTCAAAACGACGTCGTGTACACTTGCGCTACTCCGCTGTCCGCTCCTGCCAAGCAGGTGACGATAGTAGGTGGATATATTGCCGTACTCACCACCGACGGAGTTCTTTCGGGATATAGCCTTTCGGGAGGGGTTTTGTCCAAAAGCACGGCTTTTGACGACAAGGTGTCCTCGTTAAATTCCTATAACGGCACAGTACTTGATGTTTGTTTCAGCAACAATATTTTATTTGTAATGACCGCAGGCAAGGTTTGGCAATACGCTTTCGTAGGTAATGCTATTACTTCCACCTTTGCATACAATATTTCCAACTCGTTTAATTTTGACGATTTTACCGTTATTGGCACTGTTATGTATGCAATAAAGGGACAAAAACTATATCGCATTCCCGAAGGAGAATTTACCTCCCTTCCAACGCCGATTGCAAGTGATTATCTCTTCAATTCGATAGATAGCCACGGCGATAATCTCTATCTCAACACCGACACCAAGATTGTCAAATACGACGTCACTGACGGTACTTTTACCCAACTCGGCGACACTCCCGACAAAGATGGCAAGGTAGCATACGTGGGGCAGGGCGGCAAAGACAATCTATTCGTAGGTTGCTCCGCAGACGCTTCGATTAAACAATACGTCATAGTCGGCGATCAAATCAACTACGTCAATAGCTTTGACAACACTATCTACTCACACCCAACCGTCGCCGATATCGTCAAGGTTGCCATAGCAGGCGAGTCTATTACGGCTTACGTTTCGCCTCGCACTCTCATCTCCGTCAGAGATTTTGCGATTGGCGACAAGCTCCTAATACTTAGCGAAAAAGACGGATATTATTACGTAACCGACGGCATCGTAAGACGAGATTCTTCCAACAGCAAGCCTTACGTCAACTATGGCTACGTTGCCAAGAGCGCGACTTTGACGATAACCGAGTCCAAGACGGCTACCAAGTTCGGCTCGCACGTCAGCGTATTGCACCCCAACACGCCGATATACGCCTTGCCTTACGACACGGCGAATATTATCACCCGCAAGGCAATTACCGACCGCCTAGCGGTAGTCAACTGTTTGTCGGTAGGTGGCGGTCAAGACTTGTGGGGTTGGTACACCGTCAACTACATGCAAGACGGCACTATCGTTACGGGATACGTCAAATCCACCGACATAGCACCTTATACCTCTCTTACCGCGCCTGCCGTCAAGAAGAGCGTCAAAATCAAGGCCGACAAATTCGGCGACGTGGTGACGATATATAGTTTACCCGACGCCCAAAGTCCAAAAGTCGTAGAGCTCGTGGACGGCAAAAGCGTTTTACTCTTGCAGACTTACGACCCGACGTCTACGTGGACGACAGTACAATACGGCGACGAGGTAGGTTACGTCTACACCGCCAATATCCAAATAGACGGCTTGACCAACGTGCAAATATTCATCATCGTAGCCGTATCTTTGGTTGTCGTGGCAACGGCTACGATACTCGCTATCGTGCTCATCAAAAAACGACAAAACAAATACTAAACAATATATTAGGTAGGATAAAATATGAAACTTACAATGACGCAGCAAATTCTTGCCCGCAAACTAGGGCTGGATAACAGCCAAGCGGAGCAACAGCTCAAAGCCGGCTCGCTCATACTCGTAGACGTTGACACTGCTCTCTCCAACGACGTAACCGCCCCCGTTGCGGTAGACGTATTCAACAAAAGCGGTTGCAGTCTTTGCAACGCCGATTGCGTGACCTTCGTTATGGACCACTTTACCCCTAACAGAGATATCAAGACGGCAGAGCTTTGCAAGACGGTTAGAGAATTTTCTAAGCAACACGGCGTCAAAAACTTCTTTGACGTAGGCGAAATGGGTATCGAGCACGCTCTCCTCCCTGAAAAAGGCATTGCTAAGCCTTGGAACGTGATTATCGGAGCCGACAGCCACACTTGCACCTACGGAGCATTGGGAGCATTCTCTACGGGCGTAGGAAGCACCGACATAGCCGCAATTATGATGAGTGGCAAGGTATGGCTCAAAGTGCCAAGCGCAATCAAATTCAACCTCAAGGGCAAGCCAAGCCCATATATATCGGGCAAGGACGTAATTCTTTACATAATAGGACTTATCGGCGTGGACGGAGCTCTCTATCGCTCTATCGAGTTTGACGGCGAAGGCGTCAACTATATGAGCATGGACGACAGATTTACTATATGCAATATGGCTATCGAGTGCGGCGCCAAGAACGGCATCTTCCCGATAGACGACAAGACCAACGAATATACCAAAGTCAGCTGCGATGCCACCTTTGACGCTCTCTCTTGCGGAGACGACGATGCTTACGAGAAGGTTATCGATATTGATTTGTCGGCTATCAAGCCTATCGTCAGCTTCCCTCACCTACCTTCCAACACCAAGTGGGTCGAGGACGTCAAGGAAGATATCAAGGTTGACCAAGTCATCATCGGCTCTTGCACCAACGGCAGACTCAGCGACCTCAAGTCGGCGGCAGAAGTGCTCAAAGGACGTAAGGTAGCCAAGGGCGTAAGGACGATAATTATCCCGGGCACCAACAAGATATATCTCCAAGCCCTCAAGGCAGGCTATATCGAGACCTTTATCCAAGGCGGCGCAATCGTGTCCACCCCTACTTGCGGACCATGCCTCGGCGGACACATGGGCATACTTGCTAGCGGCGAAGTTGCCGTCACCACCACCAACCGCAACTTTATAGGTAGAATGGGCGCCAAGGACAGCTATATCTATCTTGCTTCGCCTGCCACGGCTATGGCAAGCGCAATCGCAGGCAAACTTGCTAGCGCACAACAATTGGAGGATTGATTATGATACAAGGAAAAGTTTTTAAATTTGGCGACGATATCGACACCGACGTAATTATCCCTGCCACCTACCTCAACACTCACGATGCCAAAGAACTTGCCAAGCATTGTATGGAATACACCAATCCCGAATTTTACGGACAAGTAAAGCAAGGCGATATCATGGTCGCAGGTAGAAACTTCGGCTGTGGCTCATCGAGAGAGCACGCTCCTATAGCAATCAAGGGTTGCGGCGTTTCTATCGTAATTGCCAAGTCGTTCGCGCGTATATTCTACCGCAACGCAATCAATATCGGACTATATATCATCGAGTGCCCCGAGGCAGTTGACGGCATCAAGGAGGGCGACGAGGTCAGCGTGGACGTCGACACGGGCGTCATCACCAACGTCACCACAGGCAAGACCTATCAAGGACAAGCATTCCCTAAGTTTATCCAAAACATTATCGAATGTGGCGGACTCATCAACACTATCAAACAAAACAAACTGTAAAAAGGAGCAATACCTATGTCAAAATTCAATATTGCCGTAATTCAAGGAGACGGAATCGGTCCCGAAGTGACCAATTCGGCAATGGCTGTTCTCACCAAAATCGGCGAACGCTACAATCACACCTTCAACTTTACGCCAAGCATTTGCGGCGGTTGCGCCTACGACAAATACGGCGAGCCACTTCCTAAGGAGAGCTTGGATATCTGCCTTAATAGCGACAGCGTTTTGCTAGGCGCGGTGGGCGGTCCACAATACGACTCACTACCATACGAGTCAAGACCCGAGCGCGCTCTCCTCGGTGTGAGAAAGGCAATGGGCTTGTACGCCAACCTAAGACCTGCCAAGATGTTCCCTGCTCTATCCAAGGTCTGCCCTCTCAAAAATCCTAAAGACATCGACCTACTCGTAGTTAGAGAGCTCATCGGCGGTATCTACTTTGGCGAAAAGGGCATTCGCAACGGCAAACTCGGCAGAGAGGGCTACGACGTAATGGCTTATAGCGAAATGGAAGTAGAGAGAATAGGCAGAATTGCCTTCGAACTTGCTCAAAAACGCCGTGGCAAGGTGTCCAGCGTTGACAAAGCCAACGTTCTCTCCACCTCGGGCGTATGGAGAAAGATTATCCACGATATTCACGAGGACTACCCTGACGTAACCCTCGAAGACGTACTCGTAGACAATATGGCAATGCAACTCGTTAGAGAGCCAAGCCAATTCGACGTCATCGTAACGGGCAACCTCTTCGGCGACATTCTCTCCGACCTTGCGTCCCAATGCGTAGGCTCTATCGGCATACTTCCTTCGGCAAGTCTCGGCGACACCACTAGAGGCCTCTACGAGCCAATTCACGGCTCAGCACCTACCATTGTGGGCAAGAATATTGCCAACCCAATCGCCACCATTCTTTCGGCGGCTATGATGCTACGCTACGCCTTTGACCTCCAACAAGAGGGTGAAGCAATCGAAAAGGCAGTCGAGAAGACTCTCAACGATGGCGCAAGAACGGCAGACCTGCAAGAAGAAGGCTTGCCTGTCCTCGGCACCAGAGAGATTACGGAAGTCATCATCAAAAATATTTGATTTCTTCGATACTTACCAATCCCAACGTCAAAAAAGGAATTGCAATTCGCAATTCCTTTTTTTGTCTTTTTTGTTTTAGATATTTACCTATCTATATTACTTATTAGATATTCTCGTCAAGACTTCTCACAACGTCGCCGATAGTGTTGTAGTTGACTATCTCTTCGTCGCTGATTTCTACGCCGAACTCGTTTTCTACTTCCATAATAATCTCAACCACGTCCAAAGAGTCGGCGTTGAGGTCGTCCTTAAAAGAAGTTTCCATAGTCAAAGTAGACTTATCGAGGTTCATTACGTTAGCAATAATTTCTACCAATTTTTCAAAAGTCATTTTTCTATCCTCCGTTTTCTATTATATATTAGCATTTTTTTGGATTGTAGTCAACGCAAATTTATAGCCCGACAATTTTCAATTCTCTATCCTCGCTACAAATGCTCAGCCAATACTTCCCGTCCACGTCGACAGTTTGCACCCTATCGTCGCCCTCAAAGTTCTCCACGATATCTCTCGTCAAACCTGTGCCCAGCATTTTGCCGTAGGCTTCCTTTTGCGTCCACAGCCTTATATCGCCCAATTTTGGTGAGATTTGACGGCTTTGGCTCTCTATATCGACGCCCACCCCTCTATCGCTCACAGCCAGCACGTAGACGCCCGCGGTATGGGATATGGACAAGTTGCAACCGTCGCTTATAGGTTTGCCTTGTTTGTCGTAACTCCAAACCAACTCTTTGCCCACGTCTTTAGCATAGGCAATTTTGACTTTTTCTATTGCAGACTGTTTGTCGGCGTCCTTCACGATATACACTTTCACAACGATATTATAACACGCTAGGCTACAAAATTCAATATATTGTTGAACTGCCCCCTCTTTGTGTGCTATAATTATTATATAATACGCAACGATTGGACTCGTTTGCACGACAGAGGTATATTATGAAATTTAGCGATAGATTATTTGACCTCAAGCCTGCCAAAGCGTGGGAACTGTGTTATCCGCTTGGCAACGGCAACATAGGCGTTATGCCTACGGGCGAGGTTTATCAAGAAACTTGGCATATCAACGACGACTCTTTGTGGTCGGGATGCGGACCATACCATAGACAAGACAGCGCCTTCGAAGAGGCCAAAAATCTCACCATGCAAGGACGCTTCAAAGAAGCCGAGGACTTAGTATGGAAAAAGGTTTTGGGAGAATACACCCAAGCCTATATGCCACTAGGCAAAGTCATCATCAAGCGTAGCGGTCTTAGCACAGCCAACTACAGCCGTATGCTCAATCTCAAGACGGCAGTACATACCACTTGTTTTGACGACACCGTTGAGACAAGCTTCGTATCTTATCCTGACAAGGTGTTTGCCACCTCTATCAACTCTTACAAACATTCTACGCATTCGTTTTCGGTAGACAGTTTGTTGCAACACGTCACCAAGGTTGAGGCGAGCGAGAACGTAGCTACCATAATTATGGACGTGGTTGCGCCTAGCCATACCGACCCCGTCTACTATCACACTTCCAATCCCGTGGTTTACGACCCAAATAAGCCTTCTATCAAGGCGCAAATGAAACTCAAAATCACCTCTGACGGTGCAATCACACAACAAAACGACGAGATTGTAATAGACAAGTCTTCTTCTATCACTATCTATCTCACCACGGCAACGAGCTACAATTATCCGGGTCGCAATTTGGACGAAGTAACCGACGAAATTCTCACCAAAGCCATTTCCAAGGGCTACGACGCCATTATGCAAGACCACATGGCAGATTATAGCAATCTATACAATAGAGTTGAGTTTAGCATTGACGAAGCCGACGCTGACAACAGCGAAACTACGGTATCAATGCTCAAAAAGCGCAAAAAATCCACTCAACTCGCCGTTTTGCTCTTCAATTTCGGTAGATACTTGATGATATCGGGTTCACGCGCCGGCACCACTTGTATGAATTTGCAAGGCATTTGGAACAAAGAATTGCGTGCTCCTTGGTCTAGCAACTACACCACCAATATCAATACCGAGATGAACTATTGGGGTGCAGAAGCCGCCAATCTTTCCGAGTGTCACGAGCCAATGCTTAGACACGTGCGCACCATATCCACCGTGGGTAGCGAAACGGCAAAGCTTCAATTTGGCAAGCGAGGCTGGTGCTGCGGACAAAACAGCGACTTGTGGGGCAACGCCGATTGCGTAGGCACCAACGCAGGCTTCAATCCAATCTGTTGGGGCTTATTTGCGGGCGGTGGTGGTTGGCTTGCCAGCCATATCTGGATGCACTACGAGTACACCCTCGACCAAGATTTCCTAAGAGCCAATTACGATATCCTCAAAGGCTCGGCGCAATTCTACCTCGACTACCTAGTGCAAGATAATCAAAGCCCTTATCTCATTATGTGCCCTTCCACCTCTCCGGAAAATTCCTATTTCTACGAGGGTGGCAAGTACGCTATCACCAAAAACGCGACGATGGATGCCACCATCGCAAGACAAATACTCTCGATAGTAGTCAAAGCCAACGAGATTTTGGGTGGTGACGACGAGTTTGCCAAGCAGTGTCAAGACACTATACCTAAGATTTATCCTTTCAAGACGGGCAAAAACGGAGAGCTTTTGGAATGGTACGACAACTACAAGGAGAGCGAGGTGCATCACCGTCACATTTCTCACTTGTATGCCTTGCACCCTGACTGCCAAATCTCTCCACTCACCACACCGGACCTTGCCAAGGCTTGTTTCAAGACGCTTGAGCTTAGAGGCGAAGGTGGCACGGGTTGGAGCCTTGCTTGGAAAATCAACATGTATGCTAGACTATTTGACGGCGATATGGCACTCAAGCTTATAGACAATCAACTCCGCCTCATCAATCCTATTCGCAAGTTTTTCGTGCGTGCGGGCGGCGGGTCTTACGGTAGTTTGCTCTGCGCTCATCCACCTTTCCAAATCGACGGCAACTTCGGCGCAATGAGCGGTATATGCGAGATGTTGCTCCAAAGCCATACCGTACTTCATATCTTGCCTGCGCTTCCTTCTAAGTGGAAAAACGGTTCCTTCAAGGGGTTAGTCGCTCGTGGCGGATACGTTGTAGACTGTACGTGGAAGGACGGCAAAGTCACCACTCTATGCGTCACAGGTAAGGGCGAAAGCGTCAAAGTGCGTATAGGCGACCAAGAGAAGATTATTCAACTCAACACGCTGATTAATTTCTAATCCAATTACGTTAAGCAAAACTTTATACACAAAAACGCCATGGTAAAGCCATGGCGTTTTCTTTTTCCTTTTGTAGCCTCCTTTGTGCAAAGGGAGGTGTCAACGCAGTTGACGGAGGGATTGTTCTTGTTGTCATTCCGTTGTGTAAATTGGCAATCTCATCCCTATAAAAAGCCGCCCCTGTGCAAGGGGAGGGGGACCACCGAAGGTGGTGGAAGGGTTGTAAACACCGTGGGCGAGTCGACTTAGTCGGGTGGGGGATTGCCCCTCATCAACAACTCAAATACTATCCTTTAGCACTTGCTTTATCTCTTTCTTGTCCAGCACCTTATATCCACCGTCCATAATGACGGTGCTATCAACTATGCCGTCCAGCATATCTTCGGTTACGCCGAGTTCGGACAAGCTCATCGCCAGCCCCATCTTTTTCATCCACTTCTCCATCTCTTTTAGTCCCTCTTGCGCCACCTCGGTTTGGCTCTTTCCGCTTGGGTTGACGTTCCAAACGTTGACGGCGTATCTGGCAAATTTCGAGGTACCGTATGGCAATATATATCTATAATAAGCTAGCGAAACGGCAGAGAGCGTCATTCCGTGCGTTGCGTCGTTGTGTGCAGCTACCGCTTGACCAAGCATATGTACCATCCAATCGGTAGTCTTACCCTTCGCCACCAAGGTGTTCAAAGCCCAAGTTGCCGTCCACATTATATTGCTTCTAGCTTCATAGTCGTTAGGATTTTCTACCGCAACGCCCGCACTTACGATGAGCGAACGCAGTAGTCCTTCCATAATGTAGTCGCTAGTGTTGTCGTCGCTTCCCGAGAAGTATTGCTCGAGTATGTGCGACATAATATCGTATATGCCCGATACCATTTGATATTTAGGGATAGTCAAAGTAAACTCCGGGTTGAGTATGGCAAACTTAGGGAAGACTTCTTCGCCGAAGACGTGTCCTATCTTGAGTTTTTGCTCGTGGTTGGTAATCACCGAACCGCCGTTCATCTCGCTACCCGTACCCACCATAGTCAGCACGCAACCAATGGGCACTATCTCGCACTCGGGCTCGTCAAATCTAATGAAGTACTTATCCCACGGGTCGTCGTCGCAATTTATCGACACCGACAGCGCTTTGCAATAATCGCATACCGAGCCGCCGCCGACAGCCAAGATAAAGTCTATCTTATTGTCCCTAGCCACTCTTACGCCCTCGTTGAGCTTGTCCGACGTAGGATTAGGCATAACTCCCGCAAGTTCAACGATTTCTTTGCCACCCTCTTTCAAAATGCCGACTACGCTATCATATATGCCGTTTTTCTTGATTGAACCACCGCCGTATACTAGCAGAACTTTTTTGCCGTATTTTTGCAATTCTTTGGCTAGTCCCTCAAGAGCTTCATTGCCAAAGTACAATTTGGTTGGGTTGCAGTATGTAAAATTCCCTAACATAATTCTCTCCTTTTTTAGTGACATCGCGTTGTTACGCCGACTGATTATCCTTCAATGCTTGAGTGTAGAAGTCGTCCACCACGTCCATAAACTCGCTATCTATCGCATTGATATCCTCTTTGCTAGACCACTCGTAGTGCATATCCACCTTGTAGACGAAGATATTGCCCTTCTCTTTCCAAGTGCACTGTTTGTCAAGGCAATCTTCACTTATGCGTTTTTCGCTCTCTTTAGGTCTTGACAAAGTATGTCCTCTATCGGTATACAAGACAAATTTTGCCTTATCGTTGGTGCATTTATCTTTGTTTCTATACACCGAGGAAGATATATCGACGGTTGGGTCGTCACTGCTGTGCACGCACAACACCGGTCCGTCAAAGTGATTTATTCCGCCTATTGCGGTATAGGTCGACGCCTTGCCGAATTTGAGATATTGATATAGAGCCATCCAAGGCTTGGTGAGCAATATGAAGTTGCCGACAAATCCGTAACCTTGATAGTACATAATGTCCCACGGCGTATCAAACCCACTAAGCGTTGCCGCAGCCACGATATTATTCGCCACATCGTCGTGATTGAGTGCGGTTGCCGAGCCGTAACCGCTCCAACTATGCCCGTATAGCACTATCGGCAAGCCCTGGAGCTGCTCACAACCTTTGGCGAACTTGACTGCGTTCACCATATCGAGCTGCGACTGTACCAGCCCTTTGATATTGGCACCTTGGCTATATCCACAGCCCGTGATATCGTAAGCGAGCACAGTATAGCCCTTGCTTACAAAATAATTTACTCTATTGAGATAATTGCCCATACTGCAACCTATTCCGTGGCCTAGCACCACTAGAGCTTTGTCGCACTTATGGCTCTTACTCGTAAATATTCCGCCGCTTAGCATATTCTTTCCACTAGGGATTTTCACCGCCTGCCTCTGCATATCGGGGAAGTCGTCGTCGGTCAAAATCTTGCGAGTAAGTTGGCACCTACTACCAAACAACGCCTCGTAGAGCAACGCCGTTGTCATCAACGGAAATATTATCGTCGGGAACAATAACACGTAAATAATAACGAAGGCAATTCCCCCCGCTACGTACAACTTTTTGTTAGTAATTCTATTCTTGTCCATATATTCAGTATATCATACTTTGCAATAGATTTTAATACTTTTTGCAAATTGTCAAAAATTTGATTCTATTACGTCATTGCGCCCTGTGCATTGGCAATCTCCACCCTAATGTCAATGTGGTGGAGCGCAGTCCAAGTAGTGTTGTCATTGCGCTGTGCACATTTTGCGATAGCAAAGGAGTGTAACGACGTGGTAATCTCTATCCTTATAAAAAGGCCCCTTTGTGCAAAGGGGGCTCCCGACATTAGTCGGGTGGGGGATTGCCTGCCCACCTCTTGTGTTCGGTAAGGGGTGGAGATGCGAGCAATACTAGGCGAATGAGGATTTTGTACAGGGATCATACTTATCTCAATCCGTAATTAATTGCTTATCCGTAATTCTCTCGCGGCGTAGATGCGAGTTAGGCGAGGAAAGCGGTGATTTTATCGAAGCGAGCATACTTATTTGCTTAGTCGTAATACTCTCGCGGTGGAGATGCGAGCAAGACAAGGAGAACGAGGAGTTGCGTAATGAGCGTACTCTTTGTACGTGATTGAGCAACACCGCAAGTTCGACACAGTATTGCGACGCATATCCGCCGCAAGAGGCGCGAGAGCAAAAAAATGACACACCCCCTATTGAGGTGTGTCATTTACGTTATTTTATTAGTGCTTATTTAGCTTCTGGCATGTTCTTTACCAATTCGATAATAGCCATCTCAGCATTGTCGCCTCTTCTTGCGCCGAGTTTGATGATGCGAGTATATCCACCCTTTTGGTTGAGTGCCTCAGCTCTCTTTGCATAGAACGGAGCGTATTCTCTGAACATTTTTTCTACGAGAGGGTGCTTCACTTCTCTGGTTCTTTCAGCGAAGTCGGACTTCTTCTCCTTGTCACCCTTTATTTCTTGAAGGTCTCTAAGACCTGCCATAAGCTTTCTTCTTGCAGCAAGTTTCTTAGTACCGTCATTGGTAAATTCAACTTCAGTTATCACGCCCTTATCATCTTTTTTGGACTTCTTTACCGTGACTACGTCTTCATAGGTATTGATAGCAAGAGTAAGCATCTTTTCCGCATAACTTCTTACTTCTTTAGCTCTGTCGACGGTTGTCTCGAGACGTCCGTTCCAAAGCAATTCCGAAGCTTGGTTGCGAATGATAGCCATTCTTTCTTCTGCCGTTCTTCCCAACTTTCTTGCCATAGTTTTTACCTCCTATTAATCTTCGTTGCTTTTGAGACTAAGACCTTTGTCTCTCAGCTTTTGCTTAACTTCTTCGATGGACTTCTTACCAAGGTTTCTCACCTTCAAAAGGTCTTCCTCAGTGTTGTTCTTAATCAAGTCTTCGATAGTGTTGATACCCGCTCTCTTAAGACCGTTGAAAGATCTAACGGAGAGTTCGAGGTCTTCGATATTGCTTTCGAGTTCTTTCTTCTTGTTTTCTTCATCAGGACTTACGAGGATTTCTCTATCCTTCATGCTGTCCACAAGATTTACGAACAAGCCAACGTGCTCTTGCATCAATTTAGCCGACAAACTGATTACTTCTCTCGGGGAAGCGGTACCGTTGGTCAACACGTCGATAGTCAATTTGTCAAAGTTGATATTTTGTCCTTGACGGGTGCTTTCTACCACGTAGCTAGCAGCCTCGACAGGGGTAAATATCGAATCAACAGGGATATATCCGATAGGAGCTTCGTCGTCCTTGTTGTCGCGTGCAGGGACGTATCCTCTGCCCACGCCGATGGTGATTTCCATTTCCAAAGACGCGCCCTCGTCCAAAGTACAGATGTACATATCAGGGTTGAGGATTTCTATATCGGAACTGTGCGCAATATCGCTTGCTCTAACTTCGCCAGGAGTATATTTGTTGATTGTGCACACTTGCTTAAAGTTTCTATCTTCCGTATGAGCCTTGACAGCAAGACCTTTGATATTAAGGACGATATCAGTGACGTCTTCCTTAATGCCGGGGATAGAAGTAAATTCGTGTTGAACGCCGGCGATTTTGATACCTACCGGAGCGGCACCGGGGAGCGCGCTGAGCAAAATTCTTCTCAAAGCGTTGCCCAAAGTAGTACCGAATCCACGGTCGAGAGGCTCAACCACAAATTGCATCTTTTTGCCATGCTCTTCTTCTATACACTCGATTCTGGGTTTGTTAATCTCTATCATATCATTACCTCCCAATTATTTAGAGCTAAACTTATTTAGAATACAATTCGACGATCAAATGCTCTTCTATATTCTCGACGATATCTTCTCTTGTAGGCAATTCAACTATTCTTCCGCTGAGTTTTTCGTTGTCGAATTCTAGCCACTTAACAAGTCCGATAGACTTACCCTCTTTGAGGTTCTTAAAATAAGTTTTGTCAACTTTGTTTTCCTTTACGGCAATAACGTCGCCTTTCTTTACGAGGAAAGAAGGGATATTGACGGTTTGTCCGTTGACGGTAATCAAAGCGTGATTTACGATTTGTCTTGCTTGAGCTCTAGAAGGAGCGATGCCCATTCTGAATACTACGTTGTCAAGACGTCTTTCGAGCAAGCTGAGCATATTTTCACCGGAGATACCTCTCATGGTCTCTGCCTTGTCAAAATAGCCTCTAAATTGCTTTTCGCAAAGTCCGTAAATTCTCTTGGTCTTTTGTTTTTCTCTCAACTGTACGGCATAAGAAGACGCCTTCTTACGTCCAGCTCCGTGTTGTCCAGGAGGGGTAGGGCGTTTTTCAAGCGCACACTTAGCCGACATACATCTTTCGCCCTTCAAAAAGAGTTTTACACCCTCTCTTCTACATTGGCGACAATCAGGTCCTGTATATTTAGCCATTTCTGTCTTTCCTCCTTATTATAGTCTTCTTGCTTTAGGCGGACGGCAACCGTTGTGAGGAATTGGAGAAACGTCTTTGATGAGCGTTACTTCCAAACCGCAAACTTGCATCGCTCTAATAGCGGATTCACGACCGGAGCCCGGTCCTTTTACGTAAACTTCAACACTCTTCATTCCGCAATCTACAGCCACTTTAGCAGCGTCCTCAGCCACCATTTGAGCGGCAAAAGGAGTAGATTTCTTAGAACCACGAAGGTTGAGTTTACCTGCGCTCGACCAACTTACGGTATTACCTTGCAAGTCGGTAAAGGTTACGATAGTATTGTTGAAGGAAGCGTGAATATGTGCGCAACCTTTTTCAACACGACGTTTGTTAGTGGTGCGTTTCTTAGTCGAAACGACTTTCTTAGCTACTGCCATATCTTACCCTCCTTATTTCTTCTTACGACTTACGGTCTTCTTTGGACCTTTGCGTGTACGAGCGTTTTGTTTGGTGCTCTGTCCACGAACAGGAAGCCCCTTACGATGTCTAACACCACGGTAGCAACCAATTTCTTGCAATCTCTTGATATTCAACTTAATTTCGCGCTTCAAATCGCCTTCAACTACAGCGTTGCGGTCAATCCAAGCACGGATTTTACCCACTTCGTCGTCGGTCAAATCCTTGACTCTCGTGTCAGGATTGACGCCGGTCTCGGCGAGAAGTTTGTTTGCGGTAACTCTACCTATACCGAAGATATAAGTAAGTCCGATTTCCACTCTTTTCTCACGTGGCAAATCCACGCCAGCAATACGAGCCATTCAACTACCTCCAAATAAAAAATGTAATAATTTTATATTATACGCCAAAGGAAGTTATATCGCTTGTAAATTTGGAATGAAACGATATATTAGCCGCTCCCGTACGGATAATTTCTCATTATGCCATACGATTTTACCACAAATTTTTGATATTGGCAACAAAATCGCACGACTTTTTTAACGCAAAGCAAGGATTTATGGTTTTTCCACAATCCTTGTCTTGGTTTTGTCTAATATTTTTATCAACCTTGTTTTTGCTTATGCTTTTTGTACTTAGAGCAAATAACCATTACGGTTCCGTTTCTCTTAATAACCTTGCAGCTATCGCAAATAGGTTTTACTGATGGTCTAACTTTCATTTTATTATCCTCCGCTCTTCCTAATTTTTATTACGGTACGTGATTCTGCCTTTGGTCAAATCATAAGGACTGAGTTCAACCTTTACGGAATCACCTTCCAAAATCTTGATGTTGTTTTTTCTAACTTTGCCAGCAATGTACGCTACGATAACGTGTTTGTTGGTCAGTTCTACTCTAAAATTGGTATTGGGCAACACTTCAATCACTCTGCCCTCAACTTCAATTACGTCCTCTTTAGACATAGCCACCTCCGTTTTTATTGCTTTTATACTTTTCAAGAGCTTCTGCAATTTTCTTGTCGTCGGCTTGTCCCATACCGATAAGGTCGGTCAGCTCGACGCTGTTTTCCTTCTTTTGCAGATGCTTGACTTTTTTTAGTTTCGGACTGCTTATCAATCTACGCACTCCGTCTGCAATCATCACGTAATCGTCCGCAACAACTTTTACTACTACGCAAGGCTTGTTTTTGTCATGCCCCGCAAGGCTAATCGCGATATCTCCGACGCCTAGGCTTTCTACGGTCTTTCTCACAGTGACAAAATCTCCACGCCGTCCTCGGTGATGAGCACGGTATTTTCATAGTGCGCCGACGGTCTATTGTCTTTGGTAACTATCGTCCAACCGTCATCCAGCATTTCCACGTCGTAAGTGCCCGCGTTTATCATCGGCTCGACTGCGATAGTCATACCCGCCTTGAGTCTTAGGCCTCTTCCCGCCACGCCGTAGTTAGGAACCTCGGGGTCCTCGTGCATATCTCTTCCTATGCCGTGTCCCACCATCGCTCTCACCACTCCGTAGCCGAAGCTTTCGGCGTAACTCTGTATGGCGTGACCGAGATCACCCAGTCTTGCGCCCGCTTTGAGCACCTTCATTCCTTCAAAAAAGCTTTGCTTCGTGACTGCGGCAAGTTGAACTTTTTCTTCGTCCGCACCTTCCATCAAAAAGGTTCTTGCGGCGTCGCCGTTGTAACCTTTATAGATACTTCCGCAGTCGATACTTACCAAGTCGCCTTCTTTGATTACTCTCTCGCTAGGTATCCCGTGTACGACCTCTTCGTTGATGGAGATACATACCGACGCTGGATAACCGCTATATCCGAGAAAGGAAGGAATGGCGTTTTGTTTGACGATATAATCGTGCGCCAGCCTATCGAGTTGCTTGGTAGTCATACCCACTCTGATTTTGTCTTGCAACATATTCAGCGTATCTCTGACTATCAAGTTAGCTTTTCGCATCAACTCAATTTCGGCGCTTGACTTAATTGTTATCATCGATTACCTTCACAATGCTTTCAAAAACCTTGAGCATATCTTGCATACCGTCCACGTCCTTCAGCACGCCTTGCTTGCCATAGAAGCCTATGAGCGGAGCTGTTTGTTTGTTGTACACTTCAAGTCTTGCTTTTACGGTTTCGGCTTTGTCGTCGTCCCTTTGATATAGAGGCGCGCCACACTTGTTGCAAACGTCGCTGTGATACCACGAAGTATGGAAGCTTTCGCCACACTTACACATTCTTCTTCCCGCAATTCTCTCAACCACCAACGCTTCGTCTACGACGATATTGACGGCGAGGTCGATGTGGGCAAATCCGCTCAAAGCCTCGGCTTGCTCGATAGTTCTTGGAAATCCGTCCAACACGTAACCTGCCTTGCAGTCGTCTTGAGCCAGACGGTCCTCAACCAACGCGATAACAAGCCCGTCGGGCACGAGCAGTCCTTGGTCAATATAGCTTTTTGCTTGTACTCCAAGAGACGTACCCGCCTTGATATTTGCTCTCAGTATGTCGCCCGTGGATATGTGAGGTATATTATACTTATCACATATTTTGGTAGCTTGCGTACCTTTGCCTGCTCCGGGCGCTCCCAAAAATACAATGTTCATATCTTGCCTCTTATTTGAGGAAGCCCTTATAGTGCCTCATCATAATTTGTGATTCGAGTTGCTTGTCGAGTTCCAAAGCCACGCTTACCACGATGAGCATTCCCGTTGCCGAGAAAGCGTTGGTTAGTCCGATATCTTCACCGATGAGTCGGAACAAAAATACAGGAATAATAGCTATAAACGCTAGGAACAACGCACCGAACAACGTGATACGGTTGTTGATTTTTGCCAGATACTCCGACGTAGCCTTACCTGGTCTAACGCCTTGAATAGTACCGCCGTATTGTTGCAAATTGCGTGCAACGTCTTGCGGATTGAATTGTATCTGAGCATAGAAGTAAGCAAAGAATATTATCAACAAGAACATGATGAGATAATATACGAGATTGCCCACCCAATAGTTGCCGTATGGCGATAGGTATCTATAATAGAACGATACAAGACTACTGTTTTGGTCGATAAAGGACACTATCATCTGTGGGAACATCATAAACGACGAAGCAAAGATGATTGGCATAACGCCGGAGCTGTTGACCTTGATAGGTATAAAGGTCGACTGACCGCCGTACATTTTGTTACCCTTTACTTGCTTAGCGTAGTTTACTTTAATTCTTCTCTCGGAGCCGTCAACGAATACTATGAATATAAATAGCAATACTATCAAAAGCAAGTAACCTATTATATTGAATATGTTGACGTAGTTGTCCTTAACCGTTGCGCTTGCGCTTACCAGACCCGTACCCAGCCCGGAGATGATACCTACGAAGATTATGAGCGAAGTACCGTTACCAATTCCGTATTCGGTTATTCTCTCACCCAGCCACATAACGAGGGTCGAACCTGCAGTAAGCATAATGATAAGCATTATTGCGGTCACCGCCACCGAACCAAATGTTGCTTGAATTGCGCCCGCGTTATTAAAGGTAACGATAATACCGATACTTTGAATAACTGCAAGAGCGATAGCCACGTATCTGGTGATAGTCGTAATCTTCTCTCTACCATCGTCGCCTTGCTTGGAGAGTCTCTCAAGAGGCGGAATAATCAAGGTCAACAACTGCATGATAATGAAGCTGTTGATAAACGGCAAAATGCCTAGTGCAAACAGCGTACCGTATTGCAATGCGCCGCCGCTCATCATACTCATCATCTCGAATATTTGGTTATTCTCCATAGCTTTTTCTACGAAAGCGTAGTCAATTCCCGGAAGAGGAATAAAGCTACCTATTCTGAATAGAAACAAAACGCCTATGGTAAGAAAGATACGTCTACGTATATCCTTATCCGCAAATGCATTTTTGATGGTTTGCCACATTATAGCACCTCTGCTTTGCCACCTGCTTTTTCGATTATTTCTGCAGCTGACTTAGTAAATTTGTTAGCTTTTACGACAAGCTTTTTGGTCAAAGTACCGTTTCCGAGTACCTTAAGACCGTATTCTTCTACTTTACTAAGAACGCCCTCTTGCAACAGCAACTCTGCCGTAACTTCGGTTCCGTCGGCAAATTTTTCCAAATCGGAAACGTTTACGATAGAATAAACCTTCTTAAAGTTGTTGGTAAAGCCACGCTTAGGGATTCTTCTTACCAATGGCATTTGTCCGCCTTCGAAGCCCGGTCTTACACCGCCTCCGCTACGAGCGTTTTGTCCCTTGTGACCTTTGCCGGAAGTTTTGCCAAGGCCACTGCCTATACCTCTTCCAAGTCTTTTCTTTTCAGTCTTTGCTCCAGGAGCTGGAGACATATTGTTAAGATTCATATTCTCCTCCTTACGCCTCAACGACCGATACAAGGTGAGATACGACTTTTATCATTCCCCTGCTGCAATCGTTGTCAGTTACCACGTTGCTGGAACCTGTCTTGTGAAGTCCCAAAGCGGCAACGGTGTCTTTTTGTTTTTTAGTGCAACCGATAGTGCTCTTGACGAGCGTAACTTTTATTTTCTTATCCATTTTACGCCTCCTCAACCAATGATTTCCGCTACGGTCTTGCCACGCAAAGCAGCCACTTGTTCTACGCTTCTAAGTCTAGAAAGACCTTCGACGGTAGCTTTGACGGAGTTGATAGGGTTGTTGGTGCCGAGACACTTGGTTCTGATATCCTTGATGCCCGCAACTTCCAACACGGCACGGATAGGACCACCTGCGATCACACCGGTACCTTCTTCGGCTGGGAGAAGGATAACCTTTCCGCTTCCGAATTGACCGATGATGTCGTGAGGAATAGTCGTTCCTACCATTGCAATCTTAATCATATTACGTTTTGCTTCAGCCGTAGCCTTACGGATAGCCTCAGGTACTTCGGCAGCTTTACCCATGCCTACGCCTACGCTTCCGTTGCCGTCGCCCACTACGATGAGTGCGGCAAATCTCATAGTTCTACCGCCCTTTACAACCTTGGTAACGCGGTTGACGCAGATAAGCTTATTAAGCAATTCGTCTTGTTGCTCTTTTTGAAATTTATTTTCTCTCTTAGCCATAATCTACCTCCTTAGAACTTCAAACCGGCTTCTCTTGCGCCGTCGGCAACCATCTTGACACGACCGGTATAAAGATAACCGCCTCTGTCAAATACGACTTGCTCAATTCCTGCAGCCAAAGCCTTCTTAGCGATGGTTTCACCCACGAGCTTAGAAGCCTCGGTCTTGGTGAGTTCGGCAACCTTGCTGGCAAGGTCTTTATCGAGAGTCGAGCAAGATACCAAGGTAACTCCCTTGACGTCGTCGATGATTTGCGCCGTAATATTGTTCAAACTTCTGTACACGTTAAGGCGTGGTCTTTCTGCAGTGCCGGAAATCTTATATCTCATTCTGGCATGTCTTTTAGCTCTGACAGCATTTTTATCAATCTTCTTAATCATACTTCTTCACTCCTTATTTACCAGCCTTCTTGCCTTCCTTACGAGCGATTACTTCATCGCTGTAACGAATGCCGTATGCGTGATATGGGTCAGGCACACGGATTGCTCTAATGTTAGAGGCAACTTGTCCTACTTTGACTTTGTCGATACCGCTTACCACGATTTCGGTTTGGCTTGGGCACTCGAATTTGATTCCGTCTGGCTCAACCACTTCTACGGTGTGAGAATAACCTACGTCCATGACAATCTTGTTGCCTTGCTTAGCTACCTTGTAACCTACGCCGTTGATAACGAGGCCTTTCTTGTAGCCGTTGGTTACGCCCTCTACCATGTTGGCGATGAGCTTGCGGTACAAACCGTGCATTGCCTTGTTTTGTTGTTCGTCGTTAGGACGCTGAACGTGCAATACGTTGCCCTCAACTTCTACCTTGATGTTTTTGTTGACGCTGAGAGTCAACACACCCTTAGGTCCTTTTACTTCTACTACGTTTTCAGGGGAAACTTTAATTTCCACACCTGCCGGAATAGCAACCGGTAATCTGCCTATTCTTGACATACTCTACTATTCCTCCTTCTATTACCATACGTAAGCGAGCACTTCGCCACCGATGTGTTGAGCTCTTGCTTGTTTGTCGGTCATCACGCCCTTAGAAGTAGAGATGATGGCAATACCCATACCTCCGAGCACCTTAGGGAGATTGTCCGAGCTAGCGTATATACGAAGACCTGGCTTGGAGATACGCTTAATGCCGGTAATGACCTTTTCGTTCTTTGGTCCATACTTAAGATTTACCTTCATAACACTTTGAACACCGTTCTCGATTATCTCGACGCCATTCACAAATCCCTCGTCAACCAAGATGTCAGCGATAGCTTTTTTCATCTTAGAAAAAGGCACTTCTACGCTGTCGTGCTTAACCACGAGACCGTTGCGGATGCGTGTCAACATATCTGCTATTGGATCAGTTATCATCATAGTAAATATCCTCCTCTATCTTACCAACTTGCTTTCTTTACGCCAGGGATTTCGCCTTTGTAAGCCAATTCTCTGAAGCAAATTCTGCAAATACCGTATTTTCTCAAAACAGCGTGAGGTCTACCGCAAATTTGGCATCTGGTATATGCTCTTGTCGAAAACTTTGGAGTTCTTTGTTGTTTATTTATCATCGCTTTCTTAGCCATTGCTTATATCCTCCTCTTACTTCACAAAAGGCATGCCCAAGTGTGTGAGCAACGCTTTTGCTTGTTCGTCTGTCTTAGCAGTAGTAACGAAACATACGTCAAATCCTCTAACTTTCTCAATCTTATCATAAGAAATCTCTGGGAAAATGAGTTGTTCCTTTACGCCTACACAATAGTTGCCTCTACCGTCGAAAGAGTTGTTAGGCACACCCTTAAAGTCTCTTACGCGTGGAAGTGCTACGCTGATAAACTTATCAATAAAGTCGTACATTTTCTTGCCACGGAGAGTAACCTTTGCGCCGATAGCCATGCCTTCTCTCAACTTAAAGTTTGCCACGCTCTTCTTAGCTTTGGTAACAACAGGCTTTTGACCTGCGATGAGCTCCAACTCGTCTACTGCGATTTGGAAGCTCTTGCTGTTATCCTTTACGTCGCCAAGACCCATGTTGAGCACGACCTTCTCTATCTTAGGAATTTCGTTGACGTTCTTAAAGTTGAACTCTTTCATCAATGCAGGAACGGCAACGTTTTTATAAAGTTCTTCAATTCTATATTCTCTCATTGTCTATTCCTCCATTATTCCTTGTCTTCAGCTTCCGTCTTCTTGGTAGCTTTCTTAGCAGTCTTCTTTGGAGCTGCTTTCTTAGCTGCCGATTTAGCCTTAGAAGCCTTTACTTCGTCCAAAGACGCACCGCACTTTTTGCAGATACGGGTCTTAACCGTCTTTCCCTCTTCGTTTTTCTCGATTTTGTGAGCCACTCTGGTAGGTTGGTTGCAGGTAGGGCAGATAACCATAACGTTAGATACGTCGATAGCTCTCTCCTTCTCTACGATACCGCCTCTCTCTTGAGCGTTACGTGGCTTTACGAAGTGCTTTTGGGTTGTTAGTCCGTCGCCTTGTACCACTACTTTTCCCTTAGAAGGGTCAACTGACAAAACCGTGCCGGACTTGCCGTTATCGTTGCCCGCGATAATCTTAACCGCGTCGCCTTTCTTTACACTGATACTCATCATATACCTCCTAAATTACCTCCGGAGCAAGAGATATGATTTTCATAAACTCTTTCTCACGAAGCTCGCGTGCTATTGGACCAAGGATAGCGGTACCTCTTGGTTGCTTTTGGTTGTCGATAATAACCGCAGCGTTGTCGTCGAATCTGATATGAGAGCCGTCCTCTCTTCTAATTCCCTTGGTAGTTCTTACGATAACTGCCTTTACGACGTCGCCTTTCTTAACGATTCCGCCCGGAGCAGCCGATTGAACGGCAGCTACGATAACGTCACCGATATTACCGCTTCTACGGAACGAACCACCCATAACTCTGATGCACTTGATTTCTTTTGCGCCGCTGTTGTCAGCAACTACAAGTCTAGTTTCTGCTTGTATCATGTCTGGTCCTCCTTATTTAGCCTTTTCGATAATTTCTACGACTCTCCAGCACTTGTCCTTGCTGAGAGGTCTGGTCTCAACGATACGAACGGTATCGCCGATTCCGCATTCGTTGTTTTCGTCGTGAGCCTTAAACTTCTTGGTTCTGTTGACGATTTTACCATAAAGAGGATGTTTTACACGCTCTCTTATCTCGATAACAACCGTCTTGTCCATCTTGTCGCTGGTAACTAGACCAACTCTGGACTTTCTAAGATTTCTTTCCATGTTTCATTCCTCCTTATTTTGCTTTCTTAGTAGCCTTAGCTACTGGCTCGGCGGAGATGCCGAGTTGTCTTTGACGAATAATCGTCATAACTCTTGCTATATCTTTTTTGCATACGTTGAGTTGGTTAGCATTCTCGAGTTGTCCTGCTCTGTGCTTAAAACGAAGATTGAAAAGTTCTTCTTTCAATTCGGTCAACTTGATATTCAACTCATCATTGGTCATTTCAAAAAACTTATTGGATTTCATCGTTTACCACCTCATCTTTCTTCACGATTTTGCACTTAACCGGCAACTTGTGAGAAGCAAGTCTCAATGCCTCTCTTGCTACTTCTTCGCTCACGCCTGCCATCTCGAACATAACTCTACCTGGCTTAACTACTGCAACCCAATATTCTACGCTACCTTTACCGCTACCCATTCTGGTTTCGGCAGGCTTTTTGGTTACAGGCTTGTGTGGGAAGATATTTATCCATACTTGTCCGCCACGCTTGATATATCTGGTCATTGCGATACGGGCAGCCTCGATTTGGTTAGAAGTAACCCAACTTGGCTCCAACGCAACTAGACCAAACTCGCCGTATGCGATAGTATTACCCTTGTTTGCATTTCCTTTGAGTCTGCCGCGATGAACACGACGTCTCTTTACTCTCTTAGGCATCAACATTACGCGTTACCTCCTTCTTTAGCATCGACTACAGTCTTACCGCCAAGAACTTCTCCCTTGTAAACCCATACCTTTACGCCGATAGCACCATAAGTAGTTCTTGCGGTAGCAACACCGTATTCGATGTCGGCTCTGAGGGTTTGAAGTGGGATAGAACCTTCGTGATAGTTTTCGCTTCTAGCGATTTCTGCTCCGTCAAGACGACCGGATACCATGGTTTTGATACCCTTAACGCCACCCTTCATAGCACGAGAAATCACTTGCTTCATAGCTCTTCTAAAAGCTACACGCTTTTCGAGTTGCTCTGCGATGTTCTCGGCGATGAGTTGAGCGTCGGTATCAGGTCTCTTTACTTCGATGATGTTGATAACTACGCTCTTCTTAGGAGCAATTTTCATAACTTCTTTCTTAATCTCTTCTACGTTAGCGCCCGCTTTACCAATCAAGGTAGCTGGTTTGGACGTATAGATGTTTACCGTAACGATATCGTTAGCAGAAGAAAGAACTCTGTTGATAGTAATTTTGGAGATACCATTTTGATAGTATTTGTTCTTCAAAAACTCTCTGATTTTGTGGTCTTCTACAAGATTGGTAGAAAAATTCTTCTTGTCTGCAAACCATTGAGCATTCCAATCTTTAATAACGCCTACTCTCAATCCGTGTGGACTAACTTTTTGACCCATCTTATACCTCCTTCTTACTCAGCCACAGCATCAAGAATAATCGTGATGTGGCTTGTTCTTTTGTTTATTCTGCCTGCGCTTCCCTTAGCCTTTGGAGTAATTCTCTTGAGGATAGGGCCTGCATTGGCAAAACATTCTGCTACGTACAACTCGCTCTTGTTCATGTTGAGGTTGTTTTCCGCATTAGCGGCAGCCGAATTCAACACTTTGAGGAGAGGTTCGCTAGCAGCTTTTCTCAAAGTCTTGAGAATTGCAACTGCGTCCGTATATTTCTGACCTCTGATAACGTCAAGCACTACACGCACTTTGTCAGGAGATATTCTTATATATTTTGCAACCGCTCTCGGACGCTTATCGGCGTTCTCTTGACGAGCAATAGCTTTTTCTCTAATTCTAGTAGCCATATTATCCTCCTATTATTTCTTGCCTGTTGTCTTTTCGCCGGCATGGCCTTTGAAGGTTCTGGTTGGAGCGAACTCGCCGAGTTTACAGCCTACCATATCTTCGGTGATATATACAGGAACGTGTTTTCTTCCGTCATGAACTGCGATGGTATGTCCTACCATATCAGGGAAAATCGTCGAAGATCTGGACCAGGTCTTTACCAACTTTTTCTCATTTGCTTGGTTCATGGCAATGATTCTTTTAATCAATCTTTCTTCTACGAAAGGTCCTTTTTTAACTGATCTGCTCATTTATACCGTTCCTCCTAGTTAATACGCTTAACAATATACTTGTTGCTCTTGTTCTTCTTTCTGGTCTTGTAACCCATGGTTGGTACACCCCAAGGAGTTACAGGGCTTGGCATACCGATAGGGCTCTTACCTTCACCACCACCGTGTGGGTGATCGCAAGGGTTCATTACCACACCACGGACGGTTGGCTTAACACCCATATGACGTTTACGTCCTGCCTTACCGATAGAAACTATCTCGTGTTCGAGATTGCCTACCTGACCGATAGTTGCTCTGCACTTGAGAGGAATGTATCTCATTTCTCCGCTTGGCAGTCTGAGCGTTGCGTACTTGCCTTCCTTAGCCATCAACTGAGCTGCGTTGCCTGCAGAACGAGCGATTTGACCGCCCTTGCCTGGTTGCATCTCGATATTGTGGAGCATGGTACCTACAGGTATCTTTTCCAAAGGAAGCGCGTTGCCCACTTTGATGTCTGCGTTTTCACCGCTCATCACTTTGTCGCCCTTGTTGAGTCCTACAGGAGCAAGAATGTATCTCTTCTCGCCGTCTGCGTAGTTGAGCAAAGCGATATTTGCGCTGCGGTTTGGATCGTACTCGATAGAAGCAACGGTTGCTACTACGTCGTCCTTATTACGCTTAAAGTCAATGATTCTGTACTTGTTTCTGTTACCGCCGCCGATATGTCTTACGGTAATTCTACCGTTAGCGTTTCTACCGCCGGTTCTGTTTTTCGACTCCAACAAGCTCTTTTCTGGCTTTGTCGTGGTTATTTCGCTAAAAGTCGAAACCGTCATAAAACGACGAGCAGGAGAAGTCGGTTTAAATCTTTTTATAGCCATTGTATATTCCCTCCCGATTAAGCCAGACTCTCGAAGAATTCGATTGCCTTGCTGTCTGCTTTGAGTTGAACGATAGCTTTCTTGTAAGGAGCGGTAGTACCTTCGTATCTTCCCATTCTCTTCTTTTTACCGTCAACGTTAGTGGTGTTTACTTTTGCAACCTTCACTCCAAAGATGTCTTCGATAGCCACTTTGATTTGAGTTTTGGTAGCGTCCTTAGCAACTTTGAAAGTATATTTCTTATCAGGGATAGAGTCGAAGCTCTTTTCTGTAAGAATAGGACAAATAATAATATCGTACTTATTCATTATGCATATACCTCCTCGAGTTTACGGATAGCGGCTTGAGTTGCGATGCAATCTGCATTGGCAACAAGGTCGTATACGTTGATGAGATCTACGTTGCATACGGTCACGTTTTGAATGTTTGCGCAAGCTCTCAAAACGGTTTCGTCGTCCTTGTCGGTCAACACGATAACTCTGCCTTTGATATCGAATGCTTTGAGCATTTGAGCTGCGAGTTTGGTCTTAGCTTGCTCGAAAGCAAGGTTTTCTACGACTACCATCTTGTTGTCTGCAACTTTTGCGCTGAGTGCGCTGATTGTAGCTGCAACTCTCATCTTCTTGTTGATTTTTTGGCTAAAGTCTCTTTGCTTTGGTGCAAATACCACTCCACCGCCGGTCCATTGTGGACTTCTGATGCTACCTTGTCTAGCACGACCGGTGCCCTTTTGTCTCCAAGGCTTAGCGCCTCCGCCTCTAACTTCCGAACGGGTCAAAGTGCTTTTGTTGCCTTGTCTTTTATTTGCCAGTTGAGCAACGACTACTTGATGAATGAGAGCCTCGTTGTATTCTTGACCGAACACAGCCTCGTTCAATTCCATATCGCCGACTTTCTTAGCTTCAAGATTAAAAACGTCTATTTTCATAATTCACTCCTTAACCGTTCTTGGTTTGCTTAACGACTACGATACCGCCCTTAGCGCCCGGTATAGCACCCTTGATAAGCAGAAGATTGCGGTTTGCATCGACTTTTACTACGGTGAGGTTCTTTACGGTTACTCTCTCGTTACCCCACTGACCTGACATCTTCTTGTTTTTGAAAACTCTCGAAGGAGAAGAGTTTGCACCCATAGAACCAACGCCTCTGTGGTAGCCCGAACCGTGAGCCATAGGACCGCAGTGATGATTCCATCTCTTAACTACGCCGGTAAATCCGTGTCCCTTCGAAGTACCTACTACGTCAACCACGTCGCCCTCTGCGAATACGTCGCACTTGATTTCTTGTCCGACTTCGAGGCTGTCTGCGTTGTCGAGCTTCATCTCTTTGAGGACTTTGCGTACGGCAACTCCCGCCTTTTTGTAGTGACCCTTGATAGGCTTGTTGACGTTCTTCTCTTTTACGTCGCCGTAAGCGAGCTGAACAGCCTCGTAGCCGTCTTTCTCAAGAGTTTTCTTTTGCACGACTGGGCAAGGACCTGCTTCCACAACGGTTACAGGAATAACTTTGCCGTCTTTTGCAAAAATTTGACTCATTCCCAATTTCTTTCCAATGATTGCTTTATTCATAGATAAAGTTCACCTCCAAATATTTTCTGATTGCGATGCAATCTTTGTGTCAATTAAAATTTGATGTTGATATCAACGCCTGCTGGCAAATCCAACTTCATCAAAGCGTCTACCGACTTAGGGGTTGGGTTGTAGATATCAATAATTCTCTTGTGCGTTCTAAGTTCGAATTGCTCTCTGCTATCCTTATACTTGTGCACAGCTCTGATAATAGTGATAACTTCTTTATCAGTTGGGAGTGGGATAGGTCCTGCGACCTTAACACCGCTTCTCTTTGCCGTCTCAACGATTTTGTCAGCTGCAACGTCGATGAGGTTGTGATCATAAGCTCTAAGTCTTATTCTGATTTTTTGTCCTGCCATTTTTGTTTCTCCTTTCCTAACTTGTATTCACGCATCCGTGTGTTTCGCATTGCCTCTAATAAAAAGGACCAGCAGTAGTCCCTCGTTAGTCGCCCGATTGTCGGACTCTTGTCGGCGAAAGTTCTCTGCCAAGGCAGTAACCTCCCGCGTCATTCCTCACAATGCTCGTTTATCTTATATTAATTTGAAAAACCTGTCAAACGTTTGAAAATATTTTTATAAAAAAGTTTTGTAAAATTTATGTAAAATTTACTTTTTTTGGTAATTTTTCCAATATATTGTGGTCTCTGACCATTGCTTAGCACAATTCTAGCATTACATACCTCTATCAACAAGTCGTCTTTGTAGGTTGTCATTGCAATAATATCAATGTCATTGCGAAGCCGCTAGGCTGCGGCAATCTCAATCTTTTATAGCCTCCTTTGTGTAAAGGGGGGTGTCTCACGGCATATTTACTTCGTTATGCATTGTCAAGCGGCAATTTTTCTCACTCACGTACGCTATAGTACGCTCGTTTCGATAAAACCACCGCTTTCCTTGCCTAACTCGCACCTATGCCGCAAGAAAGACCGCGGGAGCGGTGGAAGGGTTGAAAAATCCTATAATATCATTTTAGAATACGACTAAATCTGCCTAAATAAATCCTCTCACGCCATAGGTACAAGCAAGACAAGGAGAGTGAGGACAGTGTGAGGGAGCATACTGTTTATTTTGACGGTGTAGATACGAGTAAGACGCGAAGAGCGAGGATTGTATAAGGGAGCATACTATTAGTATGTGACCGCAATACAACCGCACGCTCGACAATGTATTACGACGTATATACGCCATCAAAACGTATGTGACCGACACACTACCGCAAACTCGACACAGTATTGCGTAGTAGATATGGCGTGAGAGTGTGGCAATCTCAACCAAAAAAAATGCCCATTCCAACAAGAATGGGCATTTTACTGTACGCTATCGCTATTCTTACTCGCTCTTAGCGGCAACGTTGAGTTGCTTTACGAGGTCGTCCACGTCCACGCCGTGCACCATAGCTGCCTCTTCAACCGTTTCTCCTCTAGCCATTGCACAGCCGAAACAATGCATACCGATAGATTGGAGAGTCGAAGCGATTGCTTCGGTATTGCCTGCTCTGAGAGCGTCTGCTATCAACATATCTTTGGTTATTTCCATACTATTCTCCTTTACAATATTGTTATAGATATTTATATTATATATTATTTTTGTAGTTTTTACAAGCGACTGATGAGACAATCCTTGTGTTCCTCAAGCAGTTCTTGCCATTTTTCATCGGTCATGCATAGCGCTTTGATGCCCCAATATAGACCGAATATCGAAGGGATACCCGTCCAGCAGAATATCAAGCTAAACACAAATCCCGCAATATTGCCTCTAAGCAAATCGTGTGCGCCGAAACCACCCAAGAATATCGACAACACGCCGAATATCGTCTTTTGTCTACCCGCAGAGTTACTATTCAATTTTTCCTTGGCACCCTCAATTTTTTCGCTTATCTTTTCGCCCACGTCGCCGAAGTCAAAGGATGCCTTGTTACCGCCCACGGTAAATTCGGCTTTTGGCGAATTCTTTTTGAGTTTATACCTAGTGTGGCAATATTCGCATTCGATGACGTTATTAGGCAAAACGACAAATTGATTGGCGCCACAATTTTCGCATTTATATTTTACTTGATTTTCCATCCTCAACCACCAAAAAACCTATACGCTATATACGCTAGTCCAAATATCACTGCGAGGGCGAATACACAAAAGCTTGCAATTTTAGGTAGCGATTTTGGATACTGTCCCGTCACTACGCCCGTCCTGCCGTTGACGTAATCGTTGTACTGCTTTTTGTTGTAGTGATAACTAATCAGCCACATCGGCACGAATATGTACTTATATTTTTTGTTAGCGTACGACGGATTTATCTTGACGTAATCCAGCACGTCGTAATTATACTTTCTTTTTATCACTTCTCTTAGGTCGTCGTTGATAATGCCGACTGCTCTATTCCAACACTCGTCCAGGCTAGTACTATATCTCTCTCCTTGATAGCCTGCCAAAAACTGCGAATGGTATCCGCAAGCGTTGCTCGAGTCAAATCCGCCCATACCGCCAAGGTCCTTTTGCTCTATCATCTTACTTGCTTCTATCTGGATATCGTCGTAGCCACGAGTGACGAAGCCGCTATCCACGTACCATCTAGTTTTTTGCACGGTACGCCTATTTTTTCCGCTTCCCACGGTGACGTAATAATACTCGCCGTATCTGATAGTATAAGGCGTGCTTGCGTTACAATCGAATGTAAACACGGGAAGATAGATACCGGCCACGTCCTCTTTTTTGTTGTTTTTCTTAAACTTACTCGGTGCAAAGAGCTTTTTCTTTATCCAAGTCTTAAAGTTTTGTACCGCCGTGTCTTTTGCAATTCCAAAAGGCAAAATACCCGTCGGCTTGAGGCCGGGTAGCTCATCTGCGGACACGACGTTGTTGGCACCGCAAAACGGACAATTGCCCGTCATATCGTACTCGTTCAGCACGGTAACGGCGCCACAGCTTTTGCATTTTACGCACTTGACATCGCCCCACGCTTCAAAGCCTTGCTCGGTATTGTCGTCGTAACTAATTTCCATTGCGTCGCCCACAGCTTCTAAGTCGTAGAGCGAGGAGCAATGGTCGCACTTGAGCTTTTTACTCGTAGGGTCATAATGCAAAAAGTTTCCGCAACTTTTGCATTTATAGGTGCGTGAAGTTATAGTTTTACTTTCCTCTTGCATTACAGTTTCTCACCACATTCAGGGCAGAATTTTGCTCCCGCTTTGACGTCTTTTCCACATCTTGGGCACTTTACGCTACCTAGGCTTGCACCGCACTCGGGGCAGAACTTTGCACCAACCTTTACGTCCACGCCGCATCTTGGGCATTTGATAGTGCTCTCCATACTCTTACCGCATTCAGGGCAAAACTTCGAGCCCTTCTTGACCTTTGCGCCGCAGCTTGGACAAGTGTCCTTAGCTTCCACGTCGGCAGTGCCACTGGTGATACTACTCATACCGTCGGCAAAGACTTTGCCAACGCCAAGACCGGCGCCAAGTCCTATACCCGCACCTGCCAGTCCACCGGGGTTCTTTGCGGCTGATTTCATAGCTTCGATACTTTCCATTTGAGCATATCCTTGCATTGCGCCGCTCATCACTCCCACGGAAGTACGCTTATCCATCATCTTCTCCACTTCTTCTGGCAAGGAGAGATTTTCGATAAATAGCGCCTTGATTTCTATACCGATTTTGTCGAACTCTTCTTGCAGTTTGACCTTAGCCATATCGGTGATTTCGTCGTAGTGCATAGCGAGGTCGAGTGCGGCAATCTTAGACTCGGCAATTACGTTGCTAAGAGTAGAGGTAATAATCTTTTTGAAGTATTCGTCTACGTTTTTGACGGTAAGCTCGCCCATCGAGCCAAAGAGCTCGTTCATAGCCTGCGTAGGCGTGCCCACGGCAAAGGAATATGTACCGAAGCCTCTCACTCTAATCATTCCGAAGTCGTTATCTCTCATCATCACAGGGTTAGCAGTGCCCCACTTGTTGTTGATAAACTGCTTGGTAGAGATAAAGTATACGTCACCCGTGTATGGGCTTTCCCAAGCGTACTTCCAACTATTGAGCGAAGTAAGGATAGGGATGTTGCGTACGTCGCTAAGCTCGTAAGTACCGGGACCGAATACGTCGGCAAGCTTACCCTCTTGGATAAATAGAGCCTTTTGTCCCTCTCTCACCACTAGTTGAGATTTTTTCATAATCTCTTCTTTTCTCTCCAGCGGATATTTCCACACGATAGTATTAGGATTGTCGTTTTCCCATTGTATTACTTTTCTAAATTGTCTGCTAAACCAACCTGCCATAATTTACTCCTCAACGCACCTTTTGCATCGCTTGCTTAGAATAATCGGTACCAAAACCATCTTATTAGTCGATACCTTCTTCATCGCCCATGCAACTCATCGCACGTTTTATAAATATTATCTTTTATAATTATAATTCTATTTTTTTTGTCCGTCAATATTCTTACTGATTTTTTTATTATCTTGTAGCCTCTTACTCTTCTTCCCAACAAAAACACACCCTCACGGGTGTGCTTTTGTATCTTTCAATCTAGCACAAGCGTATCCATAAAGCTGGGACAACGCCGTAGTCAGTGTGGCGGACGCTGACGTCGCCGCTGCCGACGCGGCCGTCGTCGAGGACAACATGCGCGTAGCGGCTATCGAAGTCGCTAGGAGAGCGGAGCCACCAATAGCAATATCCTCCGCCTGTATATTGATAGCAACCTTGGCTCTTAGCGTAGTCCGTAGACTTGCGTATACGACTCGCGCCGTCCAAATCATAACTTGTTGCTTCCTTATAGCTTAGCAAGAATATCTTATCTTCCGTATCTTCACATACGTATGGATTTTCGTTATTTCCCGTACTCTCAAGACTGTTGTCCACCGTCGTCGTCAAGATAAGTTCTTGTTGCAACTCCGTAAATGCAGTGTTATAGAAAGTATCGTTCAACCAAGCCCTTATTGTGCTCTCGGCATAATTGTTGCTATACACGTCGTTTCCTTTGTAGTCGAAACTTTGACTATCCAGCGCTATATCGCATAGCAAGAAAGCATCCCTTCCGCTCTCTTGCAGCACCTTCCACCTTATAGGCTCGTATCTAAACCAATATACCGTATCGACGTAATATCCGTTGTCGTCTTGATAACTATTATCGCTATTGCCTGCAATGTCCGACCATTTTGATCTATATTGCGAGAAGTATACTCCTCTATACTTATTGCCTTGATAGCTTATATCTACGTACCACATATATTCGCTCACTACTTTGCTTTGGTAATATCCGTACGACGTCCAAGAGCCTGCGTTGCCGCTCGTAGGTAGCCTTCCCGCTTGCGTTGTCAGTGCCGTGGTAATATTGCTATCCTTGACTTCCGTCTGCGGATAGTAGCCAAAGTATATTACGTCTTCGTGCCTGCAATATTTGCCGTCTGCCATATGTATCGTATCACCACATCGTGCACATACACAGTCGCTACCCACGTTATGGTATGCCTCTTTGCATATTCTGCATACGCAGTCCGCATCGAGGTCATGCGCCTCGTCTCCGCACTTAGAACATACGCAGTCAATATTAGGCGTATGGTTGATACACTCATCCCACTTGGCATATAGAGTAACGTTGCTAGTCACGCTATCGGCTTCAAAGTTCCACTCGTTTTGGCATTGCCTCTCCTTGTACCAACCGCCAAAAACGTACGACTTTTTGCTTGGCTGACTCGGCGCCGACAATCTATCTCCGCTATTTACTTGGACGGATGCTATACTGCTACCACCCATTGTATCGAACGTCACCGTAAACTCAACGTCATTATTTGCTCCGTTTGAATTATTTGCTCCGTTTGAATTATTTGAGCCGTTTGAGTCGTTTGGGATATTTGGTTCATTGTTATCGGTGTCACAGCCTACCGCAACCAATCCAATAACAATCACAGCCACTAATATCAATAAGATTGTAAAAAATCTGTTTTTCATACTCTCTACCTACTTTGATATATTATAAGATTATTTTAAGTATACGCGCACTACTATAACTTGTCAATACGTTTCATACCGCACCGTCAATCACTATTTATAGGTTCACGCTTCCACAGACTTTTACCATACGGTATCGTGGCACGTGAAGTCTTTTAGAATTTATCTCACAGTGTAGACGCGAGTTAGTCGCAAAGACTGCGGCTTTTGCGTGGGGCATTACGTAATTATTTTCGTCTTCTCACCCGCTCTATATTTTTTTGCTCACACACTTAGATATAATGATAATCAAAATCCAATATTTGTAACCTCGCACAATACGGATATATTCTATCAAATTGCCAACAATATAATTAGCTTATCAAAGGAGGTTGCACAATGACTAAGAACAAGATGCAAAACAAGGCTACCAAAGGCGGCAAATGCAAAGCCGAAAGTAGCGAAAAAAATTGCAAATGCACCAAAAGCAACGACTAATGACGTTGCCTATATCGTCTAAGGACGACTGACCACCTGATAAGTGGTAATGAGGAGAGAAGACAACTTTTCTCCTCATTTTTATTTATCTTGACAGTAGCCCCATATATGCAAAGTGTGTGCCTCACGGCGGAGCGTATGAAATAATTATGTCATTGCGAAGCCGTTAGGCTGTGGCAATCTCAAACCATATAAAAAGCCGCCTATGCCGAGACGGAAGAATTGTCCTACTTGTCATTGCGAAGCGTTTGAAAAACGCTGCGGCAATCTAATCCGCTTAACAAGCCGTCCTATGTCATTGCGATAATATCCTTGTCATTGCGAGGAACGGAGTGACGTGGCAATCTAATCCGCTTAACAAGCCGTCCCTGTGCAAGGGAAGGTGGTCTTACGGCATATCTACGTCGTTATGCTTTGTCGAACTTGCGGTTGTGCTTAGTCACATACAATGAGTATGCTCCTGTCGCCCAATCCTCATTTTCCTCGCCTAACTCGCACCTATGCCATAAGAGTTACCGCGGTAGCGGTGGAAGGGTTGTCCCACGTCATTGCGCTCAGTGCATTTTGCGCCGGCAATGAGCCGACAGGTTGCCAAAACACCCCTCCCTGCATAAACAAAACGCTACAATTCCCCTTATACTCTTAGTTTTATCGCCAAAAATCAACAAAAAAGATTAAAAAAGCCCTAGTTACCGAAAATAATATAACCAATAAGAAATCAAAAATACAAAAGAAAAGCGCAACCTCTACGATTGCGCAATTCTTTATATAAGGGGGAAAATTATGAGTAATTTTGTGCGATAGCTTTCTTTTTCTATCGTCAAGGACAGTATATCACTCATATTTTCCATAGTCAATACTTTTTCGACAAACTTTTATTATTTTTTACAAAAAGATTATTTTTATAATCTTTATTTATTTTTTGATAACATTTTGTTTTACAAACTCTCTTATCTTGACCATAGCCTTTTGTAGACTGTCTATAGAGTATGCGTAACTAATTCTTACGAAGTCCTCACCGTTGTCGCCAAAGGCATTTCCCGGCACTACGGCAAGTTTTTGCTCCTTGATAAGTCTACTTGCGAACTCTTCGCCAGTCATACCAAGACTGCTCACTTTCGGGAAGACGTAAAAAGCCCCTCTCGGCTCAAAGGTTTCTAGTCCAATCTCGTTGAGCTCGTGCACTAGGTAGCGTCTACGCATATCGTACTCGTCCCTCATCTTAGCAACGTCGGCGAAATTGTTCTTCAGTCCCGATTCCAAAGCTTCGAGGGCGCAGTATTGAGCGGCGGTTGGAGCGCACATAATGACGTATTGATGAATTTTGAGCATTTGCTTTGTCAGTGGCTCGGGCGCACAAAAGTACCCCAATCTCCAACCCGTCATAGCAAAAGCCTTGCTAAATCCGTTGATTACGATAGTTCTCTCACGCATATTAGGAAGACTTGCGATAGAGGTATGTACCATACCGTAGGTCAGCTCGCTATATATTTCGTCGCTTATCACCATCAGGTCATTTTCCAAGATGATAGGAGCTATAGCTTCCAGCTCCTCTTTGGTCATAATCGCACCCGTGGGATTGTTAGGATAAGGCAATACGATAGCTTTGGTCTTAGGCGTAATTGCTTTTTTGAGATTTTCCACACTGAGGGCAAACTTATCCTTCATCTCACACTTTACGCCCACGGGTACGCCGCCCGCCATCACCACGCTAGGTGCGTAGGACACGTAGCTTGGGTCGGGTATGATAATCTCGTCGCCCGGGTCTATCAAGGCACGGAAAGCAAGGTCGATTGCTTCGCTCGCACCCACCGTCACCACAATCTCCTTTTCGGGGTCATAACTCAAACCATATCGCACGTTTTGATATTCGGCGATTCTTTTTCTAAGAGCAATCAGACCGCTGTTGGCGGTGTATTGCGTTTCGCCCTGTCTTATTGATTTGACAGCCCTTTCTCTTGCGCCCCAAGGCGTCTCGAAGTCAGGCTCGCCCACACCCAAAGATATGATATCCTTGCTGGTAGCCGCCATATCAAAAAACTTTCTTATACCGGAAGGCTTGATAGTCTTGACCTTCTCGCTTAGATATTTGTCGTAATTCATGCCATCACTTCTCTTTTCTTAGTATATTTTTTGTCTAGGATAATGCCTTCGGACTTGTATTTTTTGAGTATAAAGTGGGTTGCCGTAGACAATACGTTTTCCATCACCGACAGCTTCTCGGATATAAATCCCGCCACTTGTTTGATAGTCTTGCCTTCGACTATCACTACTAGGTCGTAAGCTCCGCTCATAAGGTATACGCTCGACACTTCCTCATACGCCATAATCTCCCTTGCTATGTTGTCGAAGCCGTGTGTGGATTGCGGGGTAACCTTAACCTCGATGAGAGCCGTCACGCTCTCGTCTTGCGTCAGTTCGCTATTGATGACGGCAGTGTACTTGACCAATACTCCGCTGTCTTGCATGTTCTCTATCCTCTTGGCTACTTCGTTCTCTTCCATACCGAGCATTGCCGCGATTGCGCCCGCCGAAATACGGCTGTCGTTTTTCAAAATGTCAAGAATTTTTTTGTCGATGTCGTTCATAATTTTTCTCCTTATCAGTCTATCATATCGAGATATTCCTCGTACGTTGTCAGTTTATCAAAGGTCTTAGTGCCGTTGATTTCTATTATTCTGTTTGCCACCGTTTGCATAAGCTCTTGGTCGTGCGAGGCAAACAGCATACTGCCCTTATAGTTTATCATACCCTTATTGAGGGCTTGTATCGACTCGAGGTCGAGGTGGTTGGTAGGTTCGTCCAAGATGAGGAAGTTGCCGGCTTGCAGCATAGCCCTCGCCATCATACATCTCACCTTTTCGCCACCCGACAGCACCTTAGCCTTTTTGAGCGCCTCTTCTCCCGAGAAGAGCATTCTACCCAGCCAGCTTCTGAGGTAACTTTCGGTATTGTCCTTGCTGTATTGATTTAGCCATTGCACCAAGGTGAGGTCCACCCCATCGAAGAAGCTGTCGAAGTTTTGCGGCACGTAGCTAGGATTTATCGTCTTGCCCCATTTCACTATGCCGGCGTCGGGTTGCTCTTTGCCCATAATTATGTCAAACAGCATGGATACGGCAATGGACTTGTCCGACAAGAAGGCAATCTTTTCGCCCTTTTGCACGGTAAAGCTCACGTCTTCGAAGAAGCCCTTTTTGCTTAACCCTTCCACCGTCAAGGTGTCCTTACCCGGCTCTCCCTCGAAGTCAAAGTTGATATAAGGGTACTTTCTGCTCGACGGCTTAATATCCTCGAGAGTGAGTTTTTCTAGTTCCTTTTTGCGCGAAGTTGCTTGTCTTGATTTGCTGGCGTTGGCGGAAAATCTTGCAATAAATTCTTGCAATTCTTTGGCTCTTGCTTCGGCTTTCTTGTTGGCTTCTCTAGCTTGCTTAGCCAGCAGTTGGTTGGTCTCGTACCAAAAGTCGTAGTTGCCCACGAACATATTGATTTGACCGTAGTCCACGTCGCATATATGCGTACACACTTTGTTGAGGAAGTGACGGTTGTGCGACACGATGATGAGGGTGTTTTTGAAGTCCATAAGGTACTTCTCCAACCACATTATCGTCTTGGCATCGAGGTTGTTGGTAGGCTCGTCTAGTATCAATATGTCGGGATTGCCAAACAATGCTTGCGCAAGCAAAATCTTGACTTTTTGCTTACCGTCAAGCTCGCTCATCAACATATAGTGGTATTCTTCGCCAAACTTGAGTTCGTTGAGCAGTGACGCCGCGTCGCTCTCGGCTTCCCAACCGCCAAGCTCTGCAAACTCTTCTTCGAGTTTGGACGCCTTGAGTCCGTCAGCTTCGTCAAAGTCCTCTTTGCAATACAAAGCGTCCTTTTCGTCCATAATCTCCACGAGTCGCTTGTGCCCCATCAACACCGTTCTGAGCACGGTGCAGTCGTCGTACTTATTTTGGTTTTGTTCTAGCACGCTTATTCTTTGATTTTTGCCTATGGACACCGTGCCTCTGGTTGGCTCGAGTTCTCCCGACAAAATTTTGAGGAAGGTGGACTTACCCGCTCCGTTGGCTCCGATTACGCCGTAGCAGTTGCCCTCGGTAAATTTGAGGTTGACGTCCTCGAAGAGTTTTCTTCCTCCGAATTGCAAATAAAGGTCGTTGACTTGTAACATTTGTTGCTCCTATCTTATATTCTTATTGTTTTATTCGGCATTTCTACGTTGCCCGTTAGTTTTCGTAATATATTATTTATGACTTATTTTGCCGTCTATTGTTAAGTTTTCGACTTTTAGACAGCCATATTTTTCGTCGGTTGCTATTGAGTTTAAAATACTTAATCTCTATTCGCGCCTATCATATCTCCAACGCTAAATCTAGACAGCCTATCTGATTTTACCGACACGTATCGACTTTTCGACACTTATTGTATAGGCGTGCCTTGCATACTACTACCAATATTCACCGCATATCCGCCGTAATACAGTTTTAGCTCCTTTCCGCTTTCCTCTACCTCAAAGACAAGTTTTATAACTTTTGTATCGCCCTTTTTGGCTTTGATTTTACTCGCAAAATATCCCTCTACCGTAGTGCCGGGCGATACTCCGCTCAGCTCAAAATCGGTAGGAGAGATTGTCTTATCCTTGAGCATCGTCATATCTATTTGCACCACTGCCCATATCTTGCCCTCGCCAGCGCTTTTGTCGTCAATCGTCCTCACAAAGTATACGTCCTTTACGCACCACTGCACCCCGCTAGCGTCGTTGACTTGACCGATATAGCTCTTTTCCCATCTACTCTTGTCGTTTTTCTCTACGAGGAATATAGTCAAAAATACTGCTGTCACGACTAATAGCGTAACTATTACGAGCAATGCTATTTTTAGTTTTTTATTGTCTTTGAAGCTACTCATTCTTATCTTTTTGCGTATTCCTCTTGGCGTGATTTTATGTTTATTTTTACACTGTATTTGCGTTTTCGTCGTTTTCTATGTTCGGTTTTTCTTGCTTTATTCGTTGTTCGGTTTTCTCAAATCGCGACTTTGACGACTCGGCTTTTCGCACTCGAGCCTAACGTTACTTACCCAATTTGACTTGCTTTTTGATGCGCGCGGTGATTTTCTCTGCCATAGAGTAAATCTTGTCCACGCTCTCGCCTACGAAGTACTCGCCCCTTTCGTACTTGATTTCGCCCGCTACCATAGTCATCAACACGTCGGCTTTGCTGCCTGCGTATACCACGTTTTTGACAATGTTGTTGATAGGTCGCATATTTGGCTTGCTTAGGTCTATTACGCATAGGTCGGCTTGCGCACCCACGTATAGTCCGTCCAAGTCTTTGAGTCCCATTGCCTTAGCCGAGCCTCTTGTCGCCATATCGAGCACCACGTCGGCAGGTAGGGCGGAAGCGTCGTTATTTATATACTTTTGCAAGGTGGTTGCAAGGTAGGTTTCTCTCAGCATATCTAGGCTGTTGTTGCTAGCCGCGCCGTCGGTGCCGAGTCCTATATTGACGCCCTTTTTCCTAAGCTTTTCTAGTGGTGCGATACCGCTTGCAAGCTTTAGATTGCTGGCGGGACAACTCACTGCGTTTGCCCCCGTCTTGGCTAATATATCTATATCCTCATCAGATAGATGCACGCAATGATATAGCGTTGCACCATTTGCAAACGCGCCCATATCGTACATGAGTTTTATAGGCGATTTGCCGTACTTTTTGATGCAATTGTTCACTTCCGACTTAGTTTCTGCTATGTGCATACACACAGGCATTTTGTTGGTACGGGCGTACTCTGCAAAAGCTTCGATATTGCTTAGGTCGTTGGTGTATTCCGCATGCAAGCCCAGTCTATAGTCGATTAGTCCACCTTTGCCGTCAAGATTTCTTCTTCCCTCGTCGAGTCTTGCCCACATCTTGTCCTTAGGTCCGTTGCCTTGGGTGATGCCTTCCATAATTACGTTGCGCATACCGCTATCAACGAAGGCATTAGCTATGTCGTCCAAGAAGAAGTACATATCGCTGACTGCGCTGATACCGCTAGACAAATACTCCAAAATCGCAAGTCTACTCAGCCAATAGCAGTCCTCTCCCGTAAGGCAAGCTTCGTAAGGGAAAACCTTGTCGAATAGCCACCTATCGAGTGGCAAATCGTCGGCAAACGACCTTAGGAAGGTCATAGGCGAATGGGCGTGTGCGTCCTTGAAGGACGGCATCACCAGATTGCCTTGCATATCTATCTCTCTATCCCACGGCTTGAGAATGAGTGGTGAGCATTGTGACAAAAATGTGATTTTGCCATCTTCTACCCACATTTCTCCGTCAACTATGCCGTGCTCGGCAGACAAAATTTTTGCGTTATAAATTCTATATTTCATTGCTTTCCCGTTGCGCCTATGATTGTTAGACGTCTATTTTGTTAGATAATCAACCTTCGTCTTATTCGCCATTATATTTGCGTTATTTTAGTTGACGATAGTTATTTTCTATCAGATAGCCGATTGCGTTTCCGAATAGTCGGCTACTACTTAGATAAGAATTCTACTTCGGCTACTTCTTAGATATATTATCTTATTTGCAAGTGTTTTACTCGATAGGCAGTTTCTTTATCGTTTCGATTATCAAAGTGCTCAGCTTTTTGCCTGCGATATCAGCTGCGTGTTGAACGTCAACGTGCGATAGCGTGCCTTGCGAAAGCCCTGCGGCGGGATTGGTGATACAAGATATTCCAAGTACTTGCATACCTATATGTCTTGCCGCTATGACCTCTACCGTAGTGCTCATACCAACCGCGTCCGCACCCATAGCACGCGCCATTCTTATCTCGGCAGGAGTCTCGAATTGCGGTCCATAGAATTGCATATATACGCCCTCTTTGAGGTCGATATTATTCTCTGCCGCCACACCCTTAGCGATATCCGCCATCTCTTGCGAATATGCGTGCGTCATATCGGGGAAGCGCACACCGATTTCTTCATAATTAGTGCCAATGAGTGGCGAGGCAACCATACTCGATATATGGTCGGTGATGAGCATAAGCGTGCCTATCTCTCTATAACTTATTCCGCCCGCGGCGTTGGTAACTACGAGATACTTAGCGCCCATTTTAGCCATAAGTCTGATTGGCATGACTACCTCTTGAGCGGTGTAGCCCTCGTACATGTGCAATCTTCCTTGCATAGCCACGACGGGAGTCTTACCTATATAGCCGAAGACGAATTGTCCCGCGTGTCCCTCGACGGTAGAGCGTGGCATACCCTCTATTTGACTATACGGCAAGGTTTGGATTACCTCGATAGAGTTTGCAAATCCGCCCAATCCCGAGCCGAGCACTATGCCTACCTTAGGCTCAAAGTCGACTTGTGCCTTCAAGCTTGCATAAGCCTTGTCAAGTTGTATCTTCCACTCTTGCATAATCTATCCCCTTATAATTTTTGCCCGAAAAATATCGCGCGATATGTCTTGCGATATCACCAACTATGCGCCGATATCTTGCGCACAAGTCACGCCGTATCACACGCAATGCATTAGTTGTATAGCGCCTAAATATTGCGAATATATCACGCTATATTGCTCGCTATATAATAGCCTCGCACTATGAGATAAGTCGATACGTATCGACCTTTTGCTATTGCGTGTTATTTCGTAAATATTTGTCTGCTACCCGGCTTGACGAGAGGGAGTTTGCCTTCTTTGCAGATAGGACAATCTTCCGGCTCGTAGGATACCACGTCCATGCTGATGAGGTTGACGAACTTGACGCCAAAGTCTACTTTGCCGTTGCTTCTGTCTACGATTGAAGCAACCGCCGTAACCTCTGCACCCATAGATTGCATCAATGCGATAACTTCTTTGACCGAGCCACCCGTAGTAACTACGTCCTCACACACGATAACTTTGGTGCCTGGCTCTACGCTAAAGCCTCTACGCAACGTCATTTCACCATTCTCTCTCTCGGCAAAGATATTAGGTTTGCCAAGTTGTCTAGCCACCTCGTATCCCATGAGGATACCGCCGATAGCAGGCGAGATAACCAAATCAACCTCGGTGCCTTGCAATTTCTCGGCAAGTCCTTTACACAACGCTTCGCTGTACTCGGGGTTGACGAATACCTTGGCGCTTTGCATATAAGTGTCAGAGTGTCTACCTGAGGTTAGACGAAAATGTCCTTTGAGAATTGCTCCCGTCTTTTTGTAAATTTCCAATGCTTCTTGTTGGGTCATAGTTTACTCCTTTTGTCTAATCTTATTAAGTATATTTTTGTTTTCTTATTTTGTCTAAGCTCGTCTTGTCGACTAATATCGGCATAGTGCACATTGGACTAGTGGCAAATTGTCCTATTGCTATCCCCAAGATTGGCGAGTGCCTAGCCGCTAGGAGATATATTATAATATCATCTATTCTGCCAAATAGTTATCTATTATAATAATACCCTTTTTGCGTGTTGTTATAGAGTCGATAAGTGTAATATGCTTGCTAGTTGTCTTCACTCTCTCGTTCTTAACCAAACGTCACTCCAATCTTGGCAATATCGGCTTGACTATTTCGACGTTTTTGTCATTAGTCTGTCGATGCCACGCCTGCCTGTCGTTGAGTATCTACCGCGTCAGCCGTTGACGATAAGGCTACCTACCAAGTCGTTGATATTCATATCTTGTGCCTTGACGTACTCTTCCAAGTCCTTGACGATATTATACGCGCCCATCGGTTCGGTGAAGTTGTATGTGCCCACTTGCACCGCCCTTGCTCCGCATATCATAAACTCGAGCACGTCGGTATAGCTCTGCACACCGCCCATACCTATGATAGGTATCTTGACGGCGTTGAAGCAGTCCCACACCATCTTGAGTGCGACGGGTTTGACACACGCACCGCTAAGTCCGCCGTGGTTGTTGTATAGGATAGGACGGCGAGTCTTGTAGTTGATTGCCATTGCCGACAGTGTGTTGATGAGGGATATTCCGTCTGCACCGCCCGCTTCCGCAGCCCTTGCGTTGTCGGCTATGCACGACACGTTGGGACTGAGCTTGGTGATGACGGGCTTTTTGCACACATCCTTGACTGCCCTGGTGACTCTCTCTACGCTCTCGGGTAGTATTCCAAAAGCCATTCCGCCCGCCTTGACGTTGGGACAAGAAATGTTGAGCTCTACCATTTGCGCCTTGCTCTCGTTGATTTTTTCACCCATTGCGATATAGTCCTCGAGGCACGCTCCCGCTACGTTAGCAATGACTACCACGTCCTCTTTTGCCAGTCTGACGTCGTCCTCGGCAAGATAGTGATCGATGCCGGGGTTTTGGAGTCCTACGCTGTTGATTATACCCGACCTAGTTTCGGCAATACGTGGCGGTGGATTGCCTAACTTTGGATTGAGCGTCAAGCCCTTGGTACAAATTCCACCCAAAGCCGACAGCGGATAGAATTGAGAATATTCTTTGCCAAAGCCAAAAGTACCGCTAGCCGTGATGATAGGATTTTTGAATTCTACACCTGCAATATTTACTTTGAGATTCATAGTACCACCTCGCTCAGCTTGAATACGGGACCGTCCTTGCAAACTCGGTAATAGCCTTGTTTGCCATCCCTCTCTATCATACAGTTGCACACAAGGCACGCGCCTATTCCGCAACCCATTCTTTGTTCGAGCGATATATATACGGGAATATCCACCTTGGCAAGCGCTCTTTTGAGAGCTTTGTACATTACCTCGGGTCCACAACAGAATACTGCCTCGACTCCCGACTTGATTATATCCTCTGCGACCACGTTGGTGACGAAGCCCTTGCGACCGTAGCTACCGTTGTCGGTGGCTACCACGACCTTAGAACACAAACTACGAAGTCTATCTTCTAACACTACCTTGCTCTTGTCGGCAAAGCCGAGATAACATACGCAATCTACCCCCTCGCTACGCCTTGCCACGGCAGGGAGCACCGCGCTACCCATACCGCCACCCACAAGCATTATCTTAGAATACTTGCCTCTAGGGTCCCAGCCGTTGCCGAGCGGAAGCGTCGCCTTGAGTACTTCTCCCGTCTTGACTTGCGACAAAGTTTCCGTCCCCTTGCCTACTACCGCATAGCAGATGACGAAGGTATTGTCGCTAGCGTCGAAGTCGCAAAGACAGAAAGGGCGTCTTAGAAGGGTGTCGCTAGTCGGAAGCTTGATATTGACGAACTGTCCGCCCAATATATCGTCCACTCTATCGGTAGCTAGCTTCATCTCGTATATACCGCTAGCAACCTCTACGTTGTAAACTACTTGACAAGTCATTTCTCTTACAGACATCTCGTTATATCCTTTTGCATATCAATAGCTGCGGCGAGCGCTGCTTGCTTGTAGTCCATTCCCGCATATTGAGGCTTGCGATAAGCGCACAAAATGCCTCTAGACGAATTGACTATGCCACCCATTTTGTTTTCGAAGCACACTGCGAGGTCCTCTGCCTTGCCACCTTGCGCTCCATATCCAGGGATGAGGAAAAACATATTAGGGTGAGCCTTGCGGATTGCTTGCGCCTGCTCCTTATGAGTTGCGCCTACAACTCCGCCTATACTGCTGTAACCGTATTTGCCTACTAACTCTGCGCCCCAACTATCCACGAGGGTTGCCATATTGTCGTACAACGTCTTGCCGTTGTCCATAATCTTGTCTTGCAGCTCTCCACTTGTCGGATTGGACGTCTTGACGAGGGCAAACAATCCTTTGTCGTACTTTTTGCAATCTTCTACAAAAGGCAAAATACCGTCGCTACCGAGATAGGCGTTGACTGTGATGAAGTCGCTCTCGTAAGGCGTAACTTCTCCGCCCGCAAGCTTGCATTTGCCTATATAAGCCTTGCTGTACGCTGCGGCGGTGCTACCTATATCGTTGCGCTTGACGTCGGCGATGACGATGAGTCCGTTGCGCCTTGCGTAAGCGATAGTATCTCTAAAGGCTTTCATACCCTCGACGCCGTACATCTCGTAATACGCCACTTGCACTTTGACTGCAGGAATGACGTCTTTGAGGGTGTCAATTAGGTCGAAGTTGAACTTGGTGATTTGCTTGCCCGCTTCTTCTAAGGTCGTGCAAGCCTCTTGCATCTCCTGTGGGAGATAGTCTATACAAGTGTCAAGTCCTATGACGGAAGGGTTGTTAGTCAGTTGAATTTTGTCTATTAGTTGGTCGATAATCATCTTATGTCCTCACTTACGTATTTTATTTTTCCGCCTACGACGGTGTATTTGACTTTGCCCTTGACAACGAAACCGTTGAAAGGTGTGTTCTTGCCCTTAGAATAAAACTTGCTACTGTCAATCGTGTACTTGGCGTCAAGGTCGACGAGCGTCAAGTCGGCAAGTCCGCCCACCTCGATTTGACCGTAAGGTATGCCCACGATACTTGCAGGGACATTGGTCATAAGCCTAGACAACTTGTCGAGGCTCATAATTCCGCTGTCAACAAGGTAGGTGTAACACAGCGCAAAAGCCGTCTCTATACCCGATATTCCGTTGGCGGCAAAGTTAAATTCGCAATTTTTGTCCTCTTTGGTGTGAGGTGCATGGTCGGTGGCGATGCAGTCTATCGTGCCGTCGGCAAGTCCAGCTATCACGGCTTGTCTATCCTTTTCTTCTCTCAGCGGTGGGTTGACCTTAGCCATAGTGTTGTAGCCCTCTACTAGGTCGTCGGTGCCCGCAATATAGTGTGGACAAGTCTCCGCCGTAACTTTGACTCCCCTTGCCTTGGCCTCTCTGATGAGTTGCACTCCGCTTGCCGTACTTACGTGCGCTATATGCACGCGCGTGCCTAACATCTCCGCGAGTATTATTTCTCTAGCAATCATCACGTCCTCGGCGGCACTAGGTATGCCCTTGAGTCCAAGTCTTGTAGAATTGTAGCCCTCGTTCATAACGCCCTCGCCCACGAGTCCCTTGTCCTCGCAATGGCTAATGAGAAGTAGGTTGAAGTCCTTGGCGTATTCGAGAGCCAATCTCATCATTTGAGCAGTCGTCACGGGTTGTCCGTCGTCGCTCATTGCAACTGCGCCCGCATTCTTCATCTTGCCCATCTCAGCCATAGTTTCGCCCTTGAGCCCTACGCTTATTGCACCTATAGGATAAACTCTAGCCTTGTCGGCTTCTCTCGCTCTGTCTATGATATATTTGACAATATAAGCGTTGTCGGTCACCGGCTTGGTGTTAGGCATGCAGCATACGCTGGCGTATCCGCCCGCAACCGCCGCCATACTGCCCGTGGCAATGGTTTCTTTGGCCTCAAAGCCCGGCTCTCTCAGGTGGGTGTGCATATCCACGAAAGCAGGCAACAAGGTCAATCCGTCGGCTTGAATTACCTCGCAACCCTCGGTAAACTCGTCTATCTGACCTATTGCGACAATTCTGTCGCTCTCAATCAATACGTCGGCTCTTTTGCCTAAAACGTTAGCGTTTTTGATACAAAGTCCCATATTTTACTCCTTACAAAGCATTTCTAACAACGCCATTCTCGTAACCATTCCGTTAGTCACTTGCTCGTCCTTGACGCATATCGGGCTATCAAGTACGTCGTGCGATAGCTCTATGCCCCTATTGACGGGACCGGGGTGCATAACCACGGCGCCCTTGTTGGCAAGTTTCATACGCTCTAGGTTGATGCCGTAGAATTTGTTGTATTCTCCCGCGCTTGGGAAGAGTCCTTTTTGCTGTCTTTCTAGTTGTATTCTCAAGCCCATAACGACGTCACTGCCTACGAACGCCTCTTCGATACTCGAGCAAACCTTGCATAGTTTGTCCATATCCTTAGGCATGAGCGTGGCAGGTCCGTATACCTTGACCTTGGCTCCCATAGTCGCCAAGCCCTCGATATTGCTCCTAGCCACTCTACTGTGCTTGATGTCGCCGACTATCGCAACGGTCAAGCCTTGCAGTCCGCCGAAAATCTCCCTCATAGTGAACATATCCAACAGCGCTTGGGTAGGGTGGGCGTGCATTCCGTCACCCGCGTTGATGACGCTTGCGTTGACGTGGCTTGCCACCATATGCGCCGAGCCAGCTACCGCGTGTCTGATGACTATCGCCGACGGCATAAGCTTGTCAAGCGTGATTGCCGTGTCGATGAGGTTCTCTCCCTTTTGCACGCTCGAGCCCACCGTGGACATGCTTATTACTTCCGCGCCGAGGTTCTTGCCCGCCGCTTCGAATGAGCATCTGGTACGAGTAGAGTTTTCGAAAAACATATTGACCACCGTCTTGCCCGCAAGAATATCCTTGGGCGGAGTGCCTCTTTGCATGAGAGCCTTGAGCTCTCCCGCTCTGTCAAGAAGCGCCGTGAGGGTAGCCTCGTCTACGCCTTTGAGTTGTAAAAAATCTTTGGTTGCCATTGCTATCTCCCGATTGTACGTACGCCTATATAAATTTGCGTATGTTGGTATATAAATATAATAACATAACATTGGCGTGTAAACAATAAAACAAGGACAGTAAATTTACATTTTTTGTCTTGCAACCTTAAGAATTGCTTAAAACGTATAAAAAAGTAATTTTTTGGGTAAAATTTAGATAAAAAAACAACCGCCCGCTACTCGCGGACGGCTGTTTTTGATTAAGATTACTCTTCGCTGATTGCATCCACAGGACAGCCGGCAGCGCAAGTTCCGCAACTAATGCAGGTATCGGCATCAATTACGAATTGGGTATCGCCCTCAGTGATTGCGCTAACAGGGCAGCTTTCTGCACAAGAACCGCATTTGATGCAAGCATCGCTGATAACATATGCCATAGTCATAATCTCCTTTTGTATTGTTGGTGACTATATGATATCACATTATTTTGGGTTTGTAAACATATTGCAAAAACTATTGCGAAAATTATTCTTCGTCTTTGAGCGTATCTGCCTCGTCGTCCTTGTCCTCTACAACCTTAGGCTCGCCTTTGCCTATCACGCTAAATTCGCCAACCTTGTAGTATTCTTGCGTTATGCCGTCTTCCTTTTGGAAAGCAACCTTGATTCTTTCTCTCAAAACGTCGGTCTCTACCACCTTGCCTACGCCCTTGTCCACCTTGACGCTTGCGCCCACCTTAGGCATAACCTTTGCCATAGAAGCGTAATAGTCGTTTTCGTACTTTAGACAGCACATAAGTTTGCCGCACATTCCGCTGACTTTAGTAGGATTGAGGGATATGTTTTGGTTTTTTGCCATTTTGACGGTGGCTTTTTCGTTGTGAGACAGGCACGTCAAACAGCAACATTCTCTACCGCACATGCCCATTGCGCCCTTGATTTTGACGTCGTCGCGCTCGTAGATTTGTCTTAGCTCGATACGCATCTTCATCTCGCCGGCTAAATCTTTGACCAATTCTCTAAAGTCAACCCTGCCGTCGGCGGTAAAGCTAAACACCACCTTGCTTCTGTCAAAGGTGTACTCTGCGTCTACAAGGTGCATTTTGAGTCCGTGAGCCGCTATCTTTTTGTTGCAAAGAGCAAAAGCCGCCGCCTTTTTGTCAAGGTTTTCTTGGTGACGCTTTTCGTCCTCTTTGGTGGCTTTGCGCACGACGGGTTTGAGCTCTCCCACTATTTTGCTTTCGTCAACCTCGGTATTGGCTTGACCTATCTTAGCAAACTCGAGCCCCCTAACAGTCTCTACGATGACGTTGTCGCCTACGCTAAACTGCTCCGCCTTGGGGTCGAAATAATAAATTTTACTTGACACGCCAAATCTGACGCCTACTATAATCGGCATATATATTTTACCTCCAAAATGCCCATAAGCAAGCTCTCTTCTACAACGTCCTTTCGGCAGTTGCTTTCGAGTCTTTTTCTACTATCGCACACCAAACGATGTACGTTGACTATCATTGCGTTGTTAAAGGTTGCGCTCAAAACCTCGACGTCACGCAAGTCTTGGTCTTGAAAATCATACTGCTTGCCGTTGAGAATAGTTAGCATTAGCTGAAGTATAATCTCAAGCGCGTCGAGATATACTTTTAGCTCAATATCGTTTTGACGCATTATCGCCATTGAGTCGACGACGTTTTTGGACGATTTCATCGTCGTAAGCACCTCTATCATTGTGGAAAACGCCGTAATAAATTGCTGATCCGACACAATCTTTTCTGCTCTGCCAAGACTGCCTAAGGCACATATCGTGGCTTTGCGTGCCAATTCTTCTTCTATACCCTCTTGTTGCAAGGCAGTGGCAATCGTATCGTCGTCAAACTTGTCTAGATATAACTTGTTAGCCCTCGATTTGATGGTGGTCAATACCCCCGACGGCTTAGTAGTGCCGAGTATAAAGACTACGTTGTCGCAAGGCTCTTCCAAGGTCTTGAGCAAGGTGTTTTGAACTCTAGGGTCTATCTTGTCAAAAGCATCAACAAGCATGACTTTGTATTTACCTTCTCCTATGCTGTAATAGGCACTATCGACGAACTCTCTCACGCTCTCGGCGTTGTATTGGGCAAGTCTGATAAGCTCGGTGTGAGAATCGTTGTCCACCCTGAGGCAACTGCGACACATTCCGCAACCGCCGTCGTCACACAAAACCAACCTCGCCAAAAGCGTACATAGATTGCTACACGCCACTTGGTCGTCGCATATAAGCATATAGCAATGCCCCAACATGCCGTGAGCCTTGTCGGTGAGCATCGTCTTATACGGTTTGCTTTGCATAAGCAGTTTGGAATACTTAATCATCTACTCTCTCGTTTAGTCGACTATACCGCGTCGTTGCAACGTGCGTATTATCGCCTCGTGCACTTGTGCTATTTCGCCACTAGCGTCTATCGCCACTATGCGTCCCTTGTATCTATCGCAAGCAATCTTGTATCCGCGATATACTTCGTCGTGGAAGGCACGATTTTCTTGCTCTATTCTATCGTCCTTGTCGGCTCCGCCCTTGCGCGCAAAGCCAAGCTTAGGCTCCAAATCCAAAAATATCGTGAGGTCGGGCATTACGTCCCCGCACGCTAGCATGTTGAGCGAGTCCACGTAGTCCTCTCCCAAGCCCCTCGCCACGCCTTGATAGGCAAAAGTGGAGTCGGTAAATCTGTCGCATACGACTATCTCGCCCCTCTCCAAAGCAGGTCTGATGACTTGTCCTATCAACTGCGCTCTCGAGGCAGAGTACAGCAACGCCTCGCATTCTTTGGTCATGCCCACGCTGTCGGTAGACAATATTAGTTTGCGTATCTCTTCGGATATTTTGCTACCGCCCGGCTCCCTCAAAAACAACGCCTTGATACCGTTGTCTTGAAAATACTCGCGTAGCAATGCAATTTGAGTGGATTTGCCCACTCCTTCGCAACCTTCAAACGTGATAAACTTTCCTCTTTTCATACTCACCTATTATTGTAGCACAGCAACGCGTCCGTTTACAAGACCAAAAAGACGAGTAGCGTTGGCTGTGATATATTCTGCGACTTTTTCGTCTATTATTTCTCCCGCTCTCACTATCGGCATACCCGGTGGATATACGCCTATCTCGCAAGCGCATACCTTACCCACGCATTGGCTTAGCTCTACGAAAGCAACTTGCCCCTCTGCCCGATAAGCCCTCTTTGGCTGAGGCGGTGCCTGCAAAATCCCTTCCGCCTTTTTGGTAGGAGCTACCGACAAATACTTGGCAAAAAAATCAAGACTAGTGTAATTGTACGGCGTAACGATGAGCACCATCTTGTCAAGGTACGTCATCTCCACCTCGATGCCACGATGCGACAACCACTCGGCGGTAAAGCTTGCCTCGTCGCCTTGACTCTGCAATACCAGCCTCGTCGGGTCGTCGGTAGGCAGTAACTTCCACTTGCCTATCTCGCTACCCAAACTCTTGATCTTAGCGACAACCTCTCGGTAATATACGTTGCCCTTGTCGTTCATTTCACCTATCGCCCAATCTATACTCTGCATAACGAGATAACTCGGCGACGAGGTGTGGAAAAAATTGCGATAGTAGGTGGCAAGGTCAACGAGATTAGTCTCCGTCACGTTGAGCACACTTGCTCCGCCGTAACAAGGAAGCGTCTTATGCAAACTATGAACGCAAAGATGAGCGTATTGACTTGGGCTGTCCGGTAGACAATCGGCAAAGGCAAAATGCGCCGAATGCGCTCCGTCCACCCACAAAATAGCACCCTTGTCGTCGGCTATTTGCCTAAGCTTGAATAAATCTTTGCATATACCGAAATAATCGGGTGAAGTCGTGCAAATTGCCGACACGTATCGAGTTTTTTGCATATAACGAACTAAATCGTCGAGGCAATCAAACACGCTGACTTGCAAATTGTGCAACATAGCGCCGTTCCAAAAAGCCTTATGCATTTCTCCTAAGACGGCCACCTCTCCGCCAAGCTGTGACAAAATCCCCAGCGAAGCCAATATGGCCGTGGTAGAGCCCGTGGTAAATATAAGGCTTCTATCCACTCCGTACGCTTTGGCAAGGTCGGCTTCCAGCTCGGCTATTACGCCTTGGGGATTGAGTAGGTTGTCGGTATAGCCCAATTCCGTAACGTCGTAAGGACATGCGTCCCAAATGCCACCCTTCAAATTGCCACTGTGCCCCGGCATATGAAAGCGTGCTTTGGAATGGTCGACGTACCCTTGTATTGCGCCTAGTAGCGGTCTATCTCTATCCTGCATATCACTCAAAAAAGGCAGTCCTCGGACTGCCGAATTTTATTTGTTTGGTTTCATCGTCGGGAACAACAAAACGTCTCTGATACTAAATTGGTCGGTAAACAACATTACCAATCTATCTACGCCGATGCCAAGTCCGCCCGTAGGTGGAAGTCCGTACATCAATGCGTTGACGTAATCTTCGTCCATCATTTGAGCCTCGTCGTCGCCCTTCTCTCTCTCGGCTACTTGAGCCATAAATCTTGCCTTTTGGTCGATTGGATCGTTGAGCTCGGAGAAAGCGTTGCCCATCTCTCTCGACGTGATAAAGAACTCAAATCTCTCGGTAAGCCTGTTGTCGGTTGGCTTGCGCTTAGCAAGTGGCGAAACCTCAACGGGATAGTCGAGAATAAAGGTTGGTTGAACGAGATGCTCCTCTACCTTTTGGTCGAATACTTCGTAGAGAAGCTTGCCCCAAGTCAAGTTGTCCGCCAAGCCTACGCCTACGCTTTCGGCTTGCTTTTTGAGTGCTTCTACGTCGTCCGTTGCGTCAAAGTCTATACCCGTAAACTCTTTGACCGCCTCTACCATGGTCATCTTCTTCCAAGGTCTTGCCAAGGATATAGGCGTGCCTTGGTACTCTATCTCGGTAGTGCCTTTGGTGGTGAGCGCGATATGCTCGAAAAGTCTCTCGGTGAGTTCCATCATATGATGATAGTCGGTATATGCTTCGTAGAGCTCTACCGTAGTGAACTCCGGATTGTGCTTGGTGTCCATGCCCTCGTTGCGGAATAGTCTACCCATTTCGTACACCTTCTCAAATCCGCCCACGATGAGCCTCTTGAGATAAAGCTCGGGTGCAATACGCATGTACATATCAATGTCCAAAGTGTTGTGGTGGGTGATAAAAGGTCTTGCGCTCGCTCCGCCCGCTATGGTGTTGAGGATTGGAGTGTCAACCTCGACGAAGCCCTCGCCGTCCAAGAAAGAACGTATAGCGCTGATGATGCGACTGCGCATAACGAAAGTTTCTTTGACCTCGGGATTGGCAATGAGGTCTACGTATCTTTGACGATATCTAAGGTCGGTGTTGGTAAGTCCGTGGAACTTCTCAGGCAACGGCAACAACGATTTGGAGAGCAATACCATCTTCTCTGCGTGAATGGATATCTCGCCCATCTTGGTGGTAAACACCACTCCCTCTACGCCCACGATGTCGCCTATGTCGAACTTCTTAAATTCGGCGTAGTTTTCTTCGCCGAGAGAGTCTCTGCTGACGTAAAGTTGGATACTACCCGTGCCGTCGAGCACGTGTCCGAAGCTTGCCTTGCCCATGACTCTCTTGGATATAAGACGACCGGCAATACGCACCTTTTTGTCGGCGTAGCTGTCGTAATTGTCCTTGATAACTTGAGCGTAAGCGTCCTTGTCGAATTTGACTATCTCAAAAGGATTTTTGCCCATAGCAATAAGATTGTCGAGTTTTTCTCTACGTGCCTTGAGTATATCGTTTAAATTTTCTTGTTCCATCTCTATGTCCTTTGGGTAGTTTATTTTTTGATTTCCAAAATTTTGATTTTGTAAGAGTCACCGTTCTTGATAACTACGTCGACTTCTTCACCTATCTTGCGTCCCAAAATAGCTTGTGCAAGCGGTGACTCGTTGCTGATAATACCGTCCTCGATAGAAGCCTCGGTGTGACCGAGAATTTGATAGGTAAACTCTTCTTCCATATCCATATCGTAGAAGGTGACGGTGTTGCCAATGTTGACTACGCCCTCTTGTCCGTCGCTATTGTCGATGATGACTGCGTGCTCGAGCTGATATTTCATCTCGTCGATAGCGCGCTCGAGCAAATCGTACTCTTCTTTTGCCGATTTGTACTCCGCATTTTCGGAAAGATCGCCGTACTCTCTAGCCTCGGCTATTCTGGCAATCAGCTCTCTTCTTTTGACCGTCTCGTATTCTTTTAGTTTTTGCTCCAGCTTGTCTCTTCCTGCTTGAGAAAAGATAAATTCTTCTGCCATAACTCACTCCTTATACGTTGTTTTTCGTTCTATAACTCAGCACCAATAGGCTCTCCGACATGGATATGTTCTCGATAGAAACGTAGTCGGGTACCTCTAAATCAATAGGTGCAAAATTCCAAATACTCTTGATGCCACAGCTTATTATTTTGTCGGCGACGCTCTGTGCAGCGGACTTAGGCGTCGCAATAACAGCCATATCTACCGCGTTGTCCTTGACGTAGGACTCGAATTGCGACATATTGTAGACCTTGATACCGCCAACGTTGTCGATGACGGGATTGGAGTCGAACATTGCTCTTACCTTAAATCCGTACTTTTCGAAACCTTGGTAGCCACCCAACGCTCTACCTATGTTGCCCGCACCGATTATGACTACGTTGTAGTCGTGGTCAAGCCCCATTATAGTTGCCAACTCTTGTTTGAGTTTGGCTACGTCGTAGCCGTATCCTTGCTGACCAAATCCGCCGAAATTGCAAAAATCTTGCCTAACTTGAGAAGCGGTAATACCTAACATACCTGCTAGCGCGTTGGAAGATATCTTAGTTACGCCTTGGTCGGAGAGGTTTTTGACTGCTCGGTAATATTTGGGCAATCTCTTGACGACTGCTTCGGAAATAACTTTTTTTTGCATAACGCCCCCTAAAAATATTATAATTATTTTAATCGTATAACCTAGTTTTGTCAAGTCCTTTTTGACAAACAAAAGTTAGTACTATTACTATTCGTTGACAATTAGGACAAAATTTGCGTACAATATATCTATGAAACTGTGGATACGATTGTTAGAAGACAACAAAATGATAAAGGACAAAATAGTCGTTTGCAACAACGTCGGCTGTGTAGCTGACCTCGAAGAGGTGCTGAGAGATATATGTCACAGTCTCGATTTGCCTACCCCGATAGTATTGCCTACGCACTATCGCAACTTCGTAGATTTCCACAACGCAAAATTCAAAAAAGACGACTTCGTAGAAAGTCTTGACGGTGATATATTGATAGTAGAGGACTGCAAAGAATAGCAGTCCTCTACTTAAAAACTCGAAAAAACTCGATACGTGTCGCTAAAATTGCTTACTAGTAATCTATTATGCTAAGTCACAACGCTCGGCGTGATAGAGGTTGAATAGGGCAAAGGCTACTTGATACACTATAGATATGATTATCATAGATACGAGGTTCATTCCTTTGAGCATAGGTCCCGTCAAGCTGAGAGCCGACATAAACTCGAGATTGATAAACATACCCACGTAGCCTACGTAGAGATAGCCGAGCAACATCTCCAAGTTGGAAGCGAATATGCACGCCAAAATTGCAAGCGCCATGCCGTTGCCCTTTTTCCACGTAAGATTGCACATAAACGCGCCGAATTGGATATACGCAAACAGAGCGAACAGCTTGAATGCAATCTGCAAAGCAAGATATCCCATATAAGGCATTACGCCCACTTTAGTTGCGCCTATGACGTAAATCACCTTCTTGGTGGCAACGCCAAACTTAATCATCGCAACTATCTGTGCAAACAATATCAAGGCGATAAATACCAGCGCGCTGATACACCAAACGCTGAGCACCTTGGCGCCGTACATCTTTTTTCTACCGACAGGTCGCAATAGCTGCATTTTGAGAGTGCCGTCGGACTTTTCTCCACCCCAACTTCTGCAAATTATTATTACTGCAAAAAGCGTGATTATGCTAAACGCCGAATTGAGAACGGCGTCGATATAGCCTGCGCTATCCAACCCCTCTTGACCCGCTATAGCAAAGTCGCTAGAACGCAGGTTGTTTGCTTTGAGATATTTGAGATACGCCAATGTGGCTTTGAGTTGATATAACTCGGTATCCAAAAGCCCGTTCTTGATAGCGGGAGTATAGTTGGCAATGTTCTCCTCTAGCATAGCTATCTCTTCGTCTATCGTTTCCATATCAATATTGATATCGAACGCACCGCCAATATCTTGCAGAAGCTCATAACCAAAGGTAAGCAAGAGCGCTAACGCTACGAGCACGCCGAGCAAAATAAATATCTTGCCCTTTCTAAATATTTTGTAACACTCGCCCGTAAAGGCATTGGAAAAGCTCTTCATTTTACCGTCTCCATATAAATCTGTTCTAGCGTTTTCTTCTTGGTGTTGATAGAAGTAATGGCTACGCCTGCTCCGACCAACGCCGCCGTGACGTCGCTTATTTGTTGCTCCGACGTGCATTTGACGTAGACGAATTGGTCAACAATCTTGACTTGTATGCCCTCCAACTCTCCAATTACTTGCTCCGCCTTGACAACGTCGCTACAAGTCAAGCGCAATATAATCTCGCTGTTGTCCTTTTGAAGATTGGCAAGCGTGTCGACGGCAATGAGTTTGCCTTGCTTCATTATGCCCACCCTGTCGCACAACTCTTCGAGCTCGGACAAAATGTGCGAGGATATGAGTATCGTCGTACCGTACTCTTTGGCTAGTCTACGTAAAATATCTCTCATCTCGATTATGCCTTGCGGGTCGAAGCCGTTGATTGGTTCGTCTAGCAACAATACCTTAGGAGAGTGCATTATAGCCTGCGCAATGCCGAGTCTTTGGCGCATGCCCAAAGAATAGGTCGAAAACTTGGTGTTGATGCGTTCTTTCAAGCCCACTATCTCCACCACTTGGTCTATCCTCGATTGTGGCAAGCCACCGCCAAGTTTTGCAAGCAACCTAAGGTTTTGCATGCCCGTCATATCCTTGAAAAGCGTAGGCTCTTCTACTATTGCGCCTACCCTTGACAAGACTTGTTCGCTGTCCTTTGCACTATCGTATCCGCATATCGTAACACTGCCGCCGTCGGCTCTGGTAAGCCCGAGCATAAGCTTGATGAGAGTGGTTTTGCCGGCGCCGTTGGAACCGACAAGCCCGAAAATTTCACCCTCTTCGATATCCAAGGTCACGTTGTCGACAGCCGTGATACGTTGGCTGTCAAGCTTGCTTCCCGTTTTGTTCTTGGTCTTATACGTCTTGGTAAGACCCTTGATTGATATAATTGCCATATGCCCTCGTTGTGGTCGAAAATTTCGTTGCACACTATATTTTGTATACAAAAAAACTTTTCGACAAAAGACTTGATATTTTTGATAAATATGGTATTATTTTATATACCGCAATTTGATTGTAGCACAATTCTATAGCTACTTCAAGGAGTATTATGAATTTTTGTACCACCTCGACAACGCTGGACGACAACGGATATACGTTGCTGAAAAACAAGTTTATAACCGATTATATGCCACTGTGCGACGAGATACAACTAAAGGTGTACCTCTACGGCTTGTATTTGTCCACTTGTCCGCTGTCAGTTGACAACTGCGTGGACAATATGTGCGCTATCCTCGAGCTGCAACAAGAGGACGTGGAAAAGGCCTATACCGGACTAGCCGAACTCGGTCTAGTGAGTGTGGTGAGCGTATTTCCTCTCTCTGTCAAGTACAATACCCTCGTGCAGGCGGGCTTCAAAAAGCACTATAAGGCGGAAAAATACGCCGAGTTTAATAGACAGCTCGAGAGTATATTCGGCGAAAATCTTACCCTTCCTTCGCAGTATCTTCCTTATTACGAATTTTTGGAAGAGAGCAAAATGGCTCCCGAAGTGCTATTGATGATTGCTCGCTATTGCGTAGGTATCAAAAACGAAAAAATCAAAGCTAATTACGTCATTGCCGTAGCTAAAAATTGGCTGAGCGAGGGCGTGAGAAGCATTGAGGACGTGGAAGCGCGCATTGCTATGCTAGAGCTGACTAGCGAAGGACTGAGAGCAGTAGGAAAAGCCCTAAGCAAAAAGTCGGATATGAGCGTGGACGACAAAGACCTATATATCAAATGGACTAAGAATTGGGGCTTTGAATTGCAAACCGTACTAGCCGTAGTTAAGACGGCAAAAATCAAGACGAGTATGGCTAAGCTCGACGCTATGCTGGACGAGTGCTTCCGCAACAACGCCATAAGCCAAAGCGAAGCGGTGACCTATATTGAGGGAAAACAGCACCTCAAAGACCTCGCCATTGCCGTCAACAAAAACCTCGGTCTATTCTACGAAAACGTGGAAAGCGTGGTGGAAAAGTATATCTCGCCTTGGCTTGCCAAGGGCTTGGAAGAGGACGCGATTTTGCTGGTATCGGAGTACTGCTTTTCCAATTCCGTTCGCACTCTCGAAGGTATGAACCACGTGGCAAATAAGTTCGTCAAAGAAGGCAGACTGAGCGTGCAAGCTATCAACGAATACCTATCCGAGCTTGCCAATATCGACAAAACTATCGCCAAATTGTTGGAGGCTTGCGGTACTTCTCGCGCAGTCATCAAAGCCGATAGAGAACAATACGCCGTGTGGAAGTCTTGGGGCGTCGACGACGAGATTATACTCTACGCTTGCTCTTTGAGCGTAGGCAAAAATTACCCTATGGGCAACGTACATTCTTTGCTATCGCGTTGGAGACAAGCAGGGCTCGATAGCTTGGAGGCAATCAAGGCGTATAGCGCGAGCGGCAGGGAGAAAACCAACAATAGCTTTAATGAAAGCGACAAAAAATATAACAAAGACGAATTGTCGTCCTATCTTGGCAGTATAGACGACCTGGGAGACCTAGTATAATGAATAGACGATTGACAACCAAACTCAACGCGGAGTTTAGCAATAAGCGCCTACAAGCCGAACACGACCGTTCGGCTCGCGTTGCTAGCGCTATGCAAGATATGCGTTTTTGCGAGTTGTACACTGCCAAAAGAAGCCTCGAAAACGAACTGTCTAGAAGAAGCGCCTATAAGCTGGATGCGGGCGACCTAAGACAACGCCTGGACGATGCCAACAAAGCCTACGACGAATACATAACAAGCCACAACATAGACCTAGAGCCTCACTATCAATGCCCTATTTGCCAAGATAAGGGTTGGGTGGACGATAAGCCTTGTAAGTGTTATATGGACGCTTATTGTGATTTGCTAAAAAGAGAGGCAATGATTTCGCCATTGCCCGACTTTAGATTTGAGGACAATAATCTTGAAGAATTGGGTGTAAATGAAAATACCCAACAGCTCTATCCAATCTTCCAAAAGTTTTGTGACAATTTCGAGGGTTCAAAATTGCGCTCGGTTTATCTATCGGGAGCCGTGGGCGTAGGCAAGACTTGTCTACTCTCTTGCATTGCCAATAGGTTGATAGAAAAAGGCAAGTACGTGGTGTACGTGACGGCTTTTGATTGGAGCAGAATAGTTCTCGCCAAGCACCTATCCAAAAACGACGTGCTAAGCGAGCTGTACGACAATATGTTCCAATGCGATTTGCTCATCATCGACGACCTCGGCACCGAGCCTATGTATAGAAACGTGTCGCTAGAATACTTTTTGTCCATAATAGATTGGCGTATAAGCCACGGCAAAAAGACGATTTTGTCCACCAATCTCACGGGGGAACAGTTCGTTGCTCGCTACGGCGAAAGAGCTTTTTCTCGTATCTGCAACAAGGCTTACGCCTACGCTACCTATATTGACGGAATAGATTTGAGAAAAATCAAGCCAAAACATTGACAAAGCAAAAATTGTCCTATATAATAAGTGAGCAAACTAAATTGCTGCTATGGCTCAGGAGGTAGAGCACGTCCTTGGTAAGGACGAGGTCACCGGTTCAAATCCGGTTAGCAGCTCCATATTAGCACCTATGGAAAATCCATAGGTGCATTTTTTGTCGTGCTAACTTTGACGGTGGGAGATGCGAGCAAGACAAGGAGAACGAGGAGTTGCGTAATGAGCGTACTCTTTGTACGTGATTGAGCAACACCGCAAGTTCGACACGGTATTGCGACGTATATCCGCCGTCAAATGCCGAAATAACGTGACGTTCGCTATGCTCACTATTCCGTCGCTTCGCTCCTTACAAATCCGGTCCCAGCTCCACTTGATAACCCTTCGAGAAATCGAAGGGTTAATTTTTTGTCGTGCTAACCGGTTGCCGAAATAACGTGACGTTCGCTATGCTCACTACTATTCCGTCGCTTCTAATGCAATCCCTCCGTCTCGTCAAAGCCGAGCCACCTCCCTTTACACAAAGGAGGCTTCAATAGGATTGAGATTGCCACAGCCTGACGGCTTCGCAATGACATAAGTTTGAGATTGCTTCGCGTACTATTCCGTCGCTTCGCTCCTTACAAATCCGATCCCAGCTCCATATTAGCACCTATGGAAAATCCATAGGTGCATTTTTTGTCGTGCTAACCGATTGCCGAAATATTGTGTGATACGATTTGACATTGGTTAGTCGTATCTTTTTTTTGTAAAAAATCGGCTATTGACAAAATTCGGCAAACGTGATATTATCTTATTGAGAATAATTACTAATAAGGAAAGAGTTTTGTTATGACACAGCGCAACACAATTCAACGCACGTTGGTTTTGGACGCGGTAAGACAACTGCATAATCACGCTACCGCCGAAGAAATCTTTCAATCGGTGGTTAAGTTACACCCAAGCGTAAGTCGTGCTACCGTGTATAGAAATCTCTCTCGCTTGGTTGACGACGGCGAGATTAGAAGATTGGAAATTCCTAACGAACCCGACCGTTTCGACCACCTTTGCCACCAACATTATCACGTCAAATGTGTAAAATGCCAGAGAATTTTTGACGTGGATATGGAATATTTGGGAGAAATAGAAAGTAAAATCAAGGATAGCCACGGCTTCGATATCGTGGGACACGACCTTGTATTTTGGGGGATTTGCCCCGAATGTAAAAATAGTAAATAACGGGCATAGCCCAAAAAAAGGAGATTTATATGAGAAGCATAACTACATTGGATTTGCAATACGCACACAGATTTTATGGTTTTAAGGGAGAGGCGCAATATTTGCACGGACACACCGGTGTGTTAACCATCGAGGTGGAAGACAGTATCGAAGCGGGCGTCAATATGGTATTCCCTTGCAACGAAATCCAAAAAACCGCTTGGGAAGTGCTAAAGAACTTTGACCATGCGTTGATTTTGAGAGAAGATGATCCACTTCTTCCCGCTATACTCGGCGTGTACGAGGCGCAAGGAATTAAGAACGGCGCTCCTAGCAACAAAATGAAAGGTCCTGCCTTCGAAACTTCGCTGGCAAAAGCATATCCCGATTGCCGCCTCGTGGTAACCAAAGAGACAATGACCGTCGAAGGTATGATAAAAATCGTCTACGACCTGCTCAAAGATAAGTTGAATATCGCAAAACTTACATTTACCAGCGGTGTGAATGCGGCAAGCCAAGAATATCAACCAACCAATACCATTGACCGTTGTCCTCTCTGCGGTATCGCAATGAATGAAAAAGGCATTTGCCCTAAGTGCGGATATCGTAAATAATCATTAATAAAAATAAGCGACCTAGTGTCGCTTATTTTTTGCTCTATCGATTGTATCTTTACTTATTCTACTACTATCGACCAATGTATTATTATACTTGTCGTGCCGTCGGCGAAAACGTAGTCGCTAGGGAAATCTATATCGGGATTGATTATCACGTTGATGCTATATTCGCCTACTTCGCTTGCCTCGGTAGTACCTAATATCATAATATAGTCTTTGATATTCTCATAATCTTCCCAATTTAGTGAGAAGGTTATCTCCTCACCCGTATAGGTAAATTGGGTACTGCCGTAAGTAGGAAGGGCTATTTTCTTAGGTGTTATCTCCCAAGAGACGGATATAATGTCACTAAGATTGCCGCTTTCGTCGACAAAATAATAGTTTTTGGCAGTTTTGATATTGAAAAAGAATTCAAAACCCGCATTGACGTGAGTCTGTGAAGTTGCGGTAGTGCCGTGCGGTTCGCTGTAATCTTCGATTGTTATTGCGCCTTGAGAGAGCAACTGACTGATTGTAGGTAGTCCCGCCGCTACTTGCAAAGGATCGAGCAAATCGGTAATACAATCTATCTCCTCGCCCGTAAACTCGATATTGCATTCTCCTCTATCGGGGATAATCGGCATGGCGATGGTTATCGCTTCTACCACTACGTCGATATAGATATCGAAGTCGTTGTAACGGAAGGTGACTGCGTACGTGCCTGCGTCGGGCGTTCCCGCTACAGCGGACGTGTCCATCGTGTATTGGTCTGCAGTCAAAGTCTTAGGTGCATCTTGGTCGCTCTCATATAGTAACTCTACCTTGAAGTCGTCCTTAGAAAGTTCAATAGCTTCGCCATACTTGTAGGTGATGACTATATGTCCGCTCTCGTCTTGAGTTGCGTTGGCAAGAGTGCCTTGAAGCGATACTTGTATGGTTCTCTCGACAGGGGCAGAATTGTTGCATGCCGAAAAGACAAAGGCTATAGTCGCTATCGTCAATATGGTTATCATCAAAAATACTATCTTTCTTTTCATAACCCCTCCATCGATAAATAAATTATATCAAAATATCCTTATGGTGTAAAGAGGCAATTATTGACAGATTTAGTCGCAGCTCTCTAGTCGCTCACCGTCACTTTGACTCGATTGCTATATTATATGCAATCATCGTTTATCGTTTGGCTCGCTCCCTTTTCTACGACCAGTCGTAAACCTGCGGCGCGCGACTTATAGTCGCTTGCGCAGATTTAGTCGTACTCTCAAAGGATTTTATAGGATTTGACAACCCTTCCACCGCTACCGCGGTCTTTCTTGCGGCATAGGTGCGAGTGAGGCAAGGAGAACGAGGATTGGGCGACAGGAGCATACTCATTGTATGTGACTAAGCACAACCGCAAGTTCGACAAAGCATAACGACGTAGATATGCCGTAAGACCACCTTCCCGAACACATGAGGACGGCTTTTTATGTTGTTTGAGATTGCCACGTTTCACTTCGTTACACTCGCAATGACATACACCCTTTGGGTGCGTAGATACGAGCAAGACAAGGAGAACGAGTATTGCGTAAGGGAGCATACTATATCGTATGTGACCGTAACGCAAACGCAAGTTCGACACAGTATTGCGACGTATATACACAGCCAAAGCGAAGCGAGCCTACTTACTGCGTACGTGAGCAAGAAAAGTTGCCTTTTGACACAGTATTGCGAAGTATATATGCCGTGAAAAATTAGTCGGAGAAGAGAGGGGTAGACAAATACCTATCCCCACTATCCGGCAACAACACTACGATATTTTTGCCGGCGTATTCGTCTTGCTTGGCTAGTTGAATTGCAGCTGCCAAGGCTGCGCCCGACGAGATACCTACCAACACGCCCTCGGTGGACGCAATGAGCTTGCCTTTCTCAAAGGCTTCTTCGTTGGATATGGTGATGATTTGGTCGTACACTGTCGTGTCGAGCACCTTTGGAACGAAGCCCGCGCCGATACCTTGTATCTTGTGCGCGCCCGCTACGCCCGTGGACAATACTGCCGAGGTTGCAGGCTCTACGGCTACGACTTTGACGGACGGCTTCTTGGATTTGAGGTACTGTCCTACGCCCGTGATCGTTCCGCCCGTGCCTACGCCCGCAACGAATACGTCGACTTCGCCGTCGGTGTCTTGGAATATCTCAACGCCGGTGCTTGTAAAGTGTGCCTTTGGGTTGGCAGGGTTGTCAAACTGCGATGGAACGAAGCTGTCCTCTATCGTCTCGGCGAGCTGATTTGCCTTCTCGATTGCGCCCTTCATGCCCTTAGAGCCGTCGCTGAGGACGATTTCCGCACCGTATGCCTTGATGAGTTGTCTACGTTCTACCGACATGGTCTCGGGCATTACTATGATGACTCTATAGCCCCTAGCCGTGCCGACTGCCGCTAGACCGATACCCGTATTGCCCGACGTCGGTTCAATAATCGTGCTACCTGTATTGAGTTTTCCGCTCTTTTCCGCCTCGGTTATCATTGCCAAAGCGACTCTGTCTTTGACGGAGCCCGATAGGTTGAAGTATTCGAGTTTGGCAATGATTTTGCCCTTGAGCCCCAACTTTTGCTCCAATTTGCTAAGTCTAAGAAGTGGGGTTTTGCCGATAAGGCTGTCTGCCGATTGATAAATTGCGCTCATAATTATTCCTCCTCTACAGCTTTGAATGCTTGCTCTAAATCTTGCAGAATGTCGTCGATATGTTCGGTACCGATAGACAGTCTGATAGTGCTTTGCTTGATGTCCTGCTCTTCCAATTCTTGCTCGTTGAGCTGACTATGAGTGGTGGTCGCAGGGTGGATGACCAAACTCTTGACGTCGGCTACGTTGGCGAGCAACGAGAAAATCTTGAGGTTGTCGATAAATTTGTGCGCCTCTTTTTGTCCGCCCTTGATGTCAAAGGTGAATATCGAACCGCCACCGTTAGGGAAATACTTGCGATACAACGCGTTGTCGGGGTGGTTAGGAAGCGACGGGTGGTTGACCTTGGCTACCAATCTGTGATTAGAGAGGTACTCTACCACCTTGGCGGTGTTGTAAGCGTGACGCTCGAGTCGCAAGGACAAGGTTTCTACGCCTTGCAAGAGCAAAAATGCCGCAAACGGTGATATAGTCGCACCCGTATCCCTAAGCAAAATTGCTCTGATATAAGTGACGAATGCAGCCGCACCTACCGCTTTGGTAAAGGATACGCCGTGATAACTAGGCGTTGGGTCGCTGATTGCAGGGAATTTGCCCGACTTCTCCCAATCGAATTTGCCTGAGTCTACGATAATACCGCCGAGAGTCGTGCCGTGTCCGCCGATGAATTTGGTAGCCGAATGCACCACTATGTCGGCGCCGTGCTCGATTGGTCTGATGAGGAACGGCGTGCCGAATGTGTTGTCCACTACTAGTGGCAAAGAGTACTTGTGCGCAAGGCTTGCCAACGCGTCAATGTCGGGTATGTCGCTGTTTGGATTGCCAAGCGTCTCGATATAGATAAGTTTGGTGTTGTCCTTGATTGCCTTCTCTACCTCGGCTAGGTCGTGAATATTAACGAAAGTCGTGGTGATGCCAAAAGCCGGCAAGGTGTGTTGCAATAGGTTGTAACTGCCACCGTATATCGTCTTTTGTGCTACGACGTGTCCGCCGTTTTGCGCCAAAGCTTGTATGGTGTAGGTGATTGCCGCCGCGCCCGAAGCAAGCGCGAGTCCCGCTACACCGCCCTCGAGAGCGGCTATTCTCTTTTCGAGAACGTCTTGGGTGGAATTGGTAAGTCTGCCGTAAATGTTGCCCGCGTCAGTGAGTCCAAATCTGCCCGCCGCTTGCTCGCAGTCTTTGAAGACGTAAGAGGTAGTGGCGTAGATAGGCACTGCTCTTGCGTCGGTTGCTATATCGGGCGTCTCTTGCCCTACGTGTAGTTGTTGTGTTTCGAATTTATAGCCCGACATAATTGATTCTCCTTGTCTAAACGTGTGTATGGTGTAATTTGCGATAGGGGTGCCGATATTACCTATTACACATTCGACCGAATCTAAAATTGTGACGCAAAAGTCTTGTAAAGCATTTTTCCATTTTGATAAACCTACTTTGTTACTATGTTGAGTAGATAATACCACAATTAACATATGTTGTCAATAGGTTTTGTGTGTTTTTTATTGTTTTTTTTAAAAATTTGTGTTAGACTATGTTTGGAGGACGACAAAATGATTTCTACAAGAGGAAGATACGCACTGAGAGTGATGATTGATATCGCCGAAAACGGCAACGGAAGATACATCCCACTAGACGAGATTGCAAGTAGACAACAGATATCCGAAAAATACTTGGAGAGCATTTTGGTTATACTCACCAGAGGCGGAATGCTCAACGGCTTGAGAGGCAAAGGCGGTGGATACAGACTCACCAAAGCCACGTGCGACTATACCGTGGGCGATATCTTGAGATTGACGGAAGGCTCGCTTGCTCCCGTGGCTTGCCTAAAAGAAGGCGCCGAGCCTTGCGCAAAACAAAACGAATGCAAAACTCTCGGCGTATGGAAGGGACTTGACACCGTAATCAACAATTACCTTGATAGCATTACCCTCGACTCGCTGGTAGGACAAGGCGTGGATTATAGCATTTGAAAACGTCGGCAAAAAAATATTAGTTGAATAACAAAATATTGATTATAGTATTAAAGTATAATATAAAAGACCGTGTCGCTTCGATACGGTCTTTGTTATTTCCGTACGGCTAAAATTCGGTAAGTCGTGATAAGATAAAAAGACCGCAATATTGCGGTCCTTTTGTATTTTAGTCTTCAAACATTTATTTGCGGGCGTCAATTGCAGCTTTCATTGCCATCCATAGCGATAGGTCGTCCTCTGGCGGTACGTCGCAAGTATAGTGCCATACCATGAGTCCGCCCACGCCGTGGTCGATGGCAAAAGCAGTCTTGTCGTAAACCATTTGCCAGCCGTTGTAGTATAGCCTCTTGACCTCGTTGCCGTCCACGTCTACGAGCGGATTGCCGTAATCGTCGACTTTGCCGTCGTAGATATTGCCGAACTTGCCGAGAGAATGAGCTACCGCGTTGTAATCTCCCCAAAATAGTGCCGTGTCGATAGGACGAGAATAGAACGGTATGCCCATATGTATCTTGGATATGTCGGTGTAGGCATACGGAAGATTGAGGGTGAGCGCGTTGAGGTTCTCCATATCGCGTATGCCACGATATGCCGACTCGGCAAAGGTGGAATGATAGCCGTGCTCTTCGTAGGTTTCGTCGTAGTTCATCACCTCAACCCAATCTACGTTGTCAAGCCCACTGTGGTCGAACAAGCCGATTTTGTAGATTGCCCACGAGCAGAGCGCAACGGTGACGAGCTTCTGCGGTGGCATTGCATCTTGCAACATTCCGCAAAAATCGAAGAGGTGCTTGTACTCGGTTGGGTTGGTAGGATATTCGTAGTCAAAGGAGAGCCCGTCTAGGTCGTACTTTTCGCAAAAAGCCGTGGCGTTGGCAAGCAAAGTATCCTTGTAGGTGGTAAATGCGGGGTCGTGAATTTCGTTAGGGTATCTATTGCCCTTGAGGTCTTGACCGAGAATTGTGCAGACTATGGTAGTGCCGGGCTGAGCAACTGCCCTAACGTTGGCAAGCGCCGTCTCGAAAATCTCTTGTCCGTCCTTGAGTACGCCGTCTACTTCAAAATCGTTGAAGAACAAATTGCCCTTTTCGTCAAAATAGGTGCAAGTGATGAGGTTGACGTGATTGATGACCTCGAAGTGCTCGGGGTGCAAAGACTCTATCTTTTGCACGTAAGGCGCAACGACGTATGCCGTTACTCGGAAGTCATCGTCGTACGAGCCGTGGATATCAAAGACTTCCACGTCCTTTATCTTGACGCTCTTGCCTGCCATTGGCGTGATTTTGACGACGAGTTTGTCAGTCGTAACGCTGTCGAAAGCGCAATATCTATACGGCCCGATAAGGTCTTGACGATAGAAGAAGACTTCGTTGCCATCTTGGTCTAGATAATACATCTCGAACTGCTCTACGTTGTTGTCGCGTTCTTTGAGCACTACCGTGTTGAAGGTCTGCTTGGCGTCAAACTTGACGGTGACGGTATCGCTCGTCTTGGCGACGCGGGCATTTGCCGTCAAATCGGCATAGTCGCCCAAGTAGCCCTCTGTGTTGGTGACGGTGTAATGAACGCCTACCCCTACGCCTACGGCAAGTATTGCGACCACTATAAAAATGGTCAAGATTTTGGCTTTGATTGTCATAATTTCTCCCGTGACACTAATTGGTATGGCGATATAATATCGCTAAGTATCTTGACAAAATTATAATAAATTAATAGAGCTTTGTCAATAACGTTGCTATTTATATGGCAACAATCGCAACTTTTGAAAAACCCACTTGTAATGTAAAAAATAGTATGATATCATAAATCTATAGGAGAAAATTATGGGCAAAATCAAAACCGCTTTTGGCAAAATCGCAAACGTTTGCAAAGGCTTCGTCACTTATTGGAACAAACCGCCTAAGGGACGATATCTTTCTTACAAAGAAGCCGCCGCTTATTGCGTGGGCGGAATGGGCGCTGTCGGCGCAACCGTCATACCTACCTACGTTACTTTGCAAGCAGGTATCTACATAGCCGCAGCTCTCAACATTGCCGTTGACCATATCGTCATCATCGGTATCATAGGCAATATCGTCAATATACTTAGAGCGCCTATCTACTCTATGTTGGTCGACAATACCAATACCAAGTACGGTAAATTTAGACCGTATCTGATATGGATGCCTATACCTATAGTCGTATGTATCTTTGCCATTGGTTGGATACCGCAAATGCTGACAGACCACTATATGGTGATGTTGGTCGTGTATACGATAATATACCAGCTGTTGCAGTTCTTCGTGGGCTTGTATTCGTTGGCTTTCACCACCCTATTGCAAGTCATCACCCCTGCCCAAGGCGAAAAAGAATGGTTGATGGGTATAGGCGCAACGGTGTATTCCCTCGGACCATCTCTAGTCAATATGATTATTCCTTTCCTCGGCAACTTGTTGTACACCTACACCCTCACGTCGGGCGACAAGATTATGGGTATCAACACCGTTGGACCTTTTAAGTGGGTGACGCCTATTGCAATGATAATTTGCCTTGCGCTCGGCTATTGGACAGCCTTTGGCACTAAAGAAAGGACGGCAACCTCTAAGCAATATAAGCAAAAAGTCAACTTCAAACGTGGCATCGTGTCTACGGCTAAGAATAAGTATTTTTGGCTCAATGCAGCTAGCTCTATACTAGGCACTTTCAAACTTGCGGGTACTTCCTTCGTCGTTTGGCTTTGCAGTTATGCAATCCAACAAGATTGGGCACAATCACTCTTCGTGACGATAATGGGCTCGGCGTGCGTGCCCGGTATGGTGCTTGCGCCACTGTTTATCAAGAAGTTCGGCAAAAAGAACATAATTATATTTACCAACATTCTATGTGTAGTGCTGACAATTCCGCTACTATTCGTTGGCATGAGTTACAACGCCTTTACGCCGTACTTCATAATTATATTATCCTTTATCATCACGCTTGCCAACTCTTTGCAGCTCGTTACTGCTCCCTCTATACAAACGCAAATGTACGACTATCAACAATTCCAAACGGGTGAAAGACAAGAGGGCTTTATCTCTCAATGCGCGTCTATGTTGACTATGGCGATAGGTATAGGACTGTCGTTCGTCAATCCTGCTATATACAAATTGCACGGCTTTAACAACGACGCAACGGTGCTAACTAACCCCGACGTGCTATACGGAATTATCGCAACGAGCGCAATACTCGGTATAGTCAGCGGTATCCTCGGCACGATACCTATGTTATTCTGGGATATCACCGAGAAAAAGCATGCTTGCATTATCGAAACGCTCAAGGTTAGAGCCTTGGCTCAAGACGGCATAGTTGACGCGGAAACGGCTACTTCTCTAGAAGAAAGATTGATGGGCGGTGACGTGGAAGCCTTGAACCAATACGTAAGAGAAACGGGTATCGGCGGTGAGGACTTCCTATCCGTAAAAGACGCACCAAGCGATACGAATACTACGGATAACGTAGAAGAAGTGACCGTGGACGTGCAAGAAAGCGTGGTCGACGACGAAAATAATCAATAAATATCGCAAAAAGTCGATACGTATAAGTAAAAACAAGAACACACGCACAATATGCGTGTGTTCTTATTCTAACTATTAGTCTATTTGCTTTATATTACAGAACTCTTCTAAACGACTATTTTGGAGACTCTTCCAATGATTTGAAAATCAGTTTTAGAGTGACCGACGATTTATTCGCTTGTTTCTTCCGCTAGAGGCAACGAACTAGGTCTATCCAAAAACTTATCCCTAAACTTGGCAAGCACCTTGGCAAGAGGTAAAAACAAGAGTGGGAATACTATGGCGTTGCACGCGATTTGCACTACGTAAAAGACAATACCTCGGCTATAATATATGGCAAATCTCTGCCAAAAGTTGTCCCAAAAACCGCTGAAAAGTCCTACGTCGACGAGTGACGTAAGTACGCCGAAAAACGCCGTCAAAGCTACGATGACCGCCGTGATAATAAGTCGGCTGTTGACCTTGAGTCTACCCAGCAACCAATATATCATGCAGACCATCGGCCAATAGATAAGGTATGACAGCACCCACGTGTTGACGCCCCATATCAAAGTTTCTATCCCCACGAAAAGCACTATCGACACCACCCCGATAAGCCCGAAAACGTAGCCGTAAACAGCACACAGCAAACTGACGACTTCTACGTTGGGAATAGCCGACAAGGCGAGCTTTCCCGCTTCTATAGTAGCCGTCATTATGGCTATTAGGGCGACCTTTTTGGCACCTATGCTCACGCTTTGCTTACCGGTCATATCAATAACTGTACTTGATAATTGTTATATAGATAATTGCTCCGTCTTCTAAGGACATAGAAGATACACCAACGCCGGAACTAGTCAAGGTTTTGCCTTGGTATTCTACGGTAGATGCGTACTCGGAAACGTCAAAATCCTTGGCAACAGAAGTGTAAATATAGATATATTCGCCCGTAGCATAATTTTGTTGCAAGTTGCCGACTTTGGTAAGATATGCACCGTATCCGCTATCCTCGCTGGTATACTCTAGTCCGTTATTGGCTTGGAGATAGTCCAAAATCGCAACGACCCCACCGCCTTCGGCGATATCGGATAGGTCTACCTTGTATTCGGTTGCTTCGCCCTCTAGCGGTGCAACTACGACGGTCACCTCTCCCTTGGACGGCATGTCGGGCTGACAAGCCACGGCGCACAAAACAAGTGCGAGCGCAATACATACTACGATTGCTACTTTGCTAAAATTTTTCATATATATTCTCCTTATTGTAGGGCAAAAGAAAAACCTACTCGTGCGAGTAGGCAAGCAAGACGTAAGTCCATTCTCCCTTGCCCAAGAATTGCTTAGCGATTGATTGACAGGCAGGTTATCCGACTGTGACGGTAATGGCTGTTGCGACGGATTTTCACCGCTCTTCCCACTGCTCTTAGCCCTAAGGCAGGTCTGTCAAACTATTGGTAAGATTATGTTAGCATAAGCGATATGCTTTGTCAATAAATATCCACCCGCATTGCAGGTGGATATTATTTATCGCGTCTAAGTCAGTTTAGTTGCTACACGCATTTTGCTATACTCTATCAAAATTTGACCGAATATATTACGTAGCCAGCCGAAAAAATCATGTCGTTGGAAAAGAACTGCTCGTAAAGCTCGTCGTAGTGTTCCTTGCAAAAATCAACGGCTTGCTTGGCAATCTCCGATTTAGGGTCTTCCCTCAACATCCTACCGAAATCATTGGGGATAAAGCTAAACCAGCTTTCAAATAGCGCCTTCTTCTCTCGCCTTGACATGTCCGACGTGTTGACTCCGTAACGCTCGAGACAAATTGACTTTGGTTCCATTTTGTGCACATATGAATAAACCTGTCTACCGGTATATCTATAGCCGCTATACTTGTTATGTATATAAAACGATTGGAATTGGCGGAAGTACTCTTTGTTGTCGGGATAGGCAAAAACGGCGCCGTCGTCTACGTCTCGCACCAACATTACCGCATCGTCGTTGAGATAATTTTGAATGGCTTGAAGCACTTTGAACGGCTTTTTGAAGTCCATTATCGCCATGCTTAAGTTGACGAAATCTATGCCTCTTACCCCCATATCTCTGATACATTCTTCTAGCTGGTCTTCAAAATCATCGTCGGAGAATTGAACGGTATAAAATTTGATATTGTCGCTCGGTCTTTCGCGATTGCCTATATCGGCAACGTCCTTATTATAAGTTAGAGCTATTACTTTGCTTATTTCGGGACGATCCAACTTTGCATACGCACTCAACGGATTGAGCACGTTGACCTCAAGACATACTAAGTCGTTTTTTCCCTCAAGTAGTTTGTTGACAACGGGTTCTTCATAACGCGCAAGCAATAGGTCTTCGGTGCGAAGACGTCGTTTTTCTTGTTCGTCCTCGTCGTAATAATATCTTACGTCGTCGTGGCGGTCAAGCAATGAACTCTTAGCGCCCTTTTTGTTGACGCCTTTGAGCATAGATATCAATTTTTCCATTGAAGCATCAAAATATTCGCTGCTTACTTGCACACCATTGAAGAAAGGTAGCAATTGCATAGAAAGTGGAAGTTGCTCCGGAAAAACAAAGTCTTTGACCATCAGTGGAATTATATTTTTCTTTTGCTTAATTGCGTACTCAACCTCTAGCCTAAGCCAATCGTTTTCATCTGCGCAACGATCTAATGATTTGATTGGTAAAACGAGTACGAAATTCTCCGCTTCGTCTATCGCCGTAAACAGCTTTTCATTAAACGGTCCCGACCTCAACTCTTCTAAGTCAAGAAAAGCCGAGATATGTTCTTTGTGTAGCCATTCGTAAAGCAATCGCGCTAAAGCATAGCCTCCGTCTCGCCTATAACTAATAAATACGTCCATAATTATCTCTCTCTTCTAATCATTTTGTAACAGGGCACACCAAATACGCCGGGATATTCACCCACTATTTCGAACCCTAATCTTTGATATATTTTCCACGCGCCCTCGTTGGCCTTTACACATTCCAAATGACACAAAGGTCTACCCTTGATGACGTGCGACATTAATGAAGCCGCAACGCCTTGTCTGCGATATTGCGGATCAACCGTAATATTAGCAATATAGTAACCTTGCGTATCTTCTTTCATTTTGTCGTAATAATCTAAAAAAATATCGTGCGTTCGTGCGTCACAAACGACTTTCGCTCGTCTAAAAGCTTCGCGAACGATATCTTCATCCTCTACTACGGGCGACTCGCGTGATACCATTGCTCCGATGATATAACCGTCTTGTGCAACCGCTACCGTGATATTTTTTTGATTGTACAAAGTTGGCAACTTTATCATTGCTGCTATGACTTTTTTGCCGTCTTCTATACTATCAAACCAATTAGGGTATATATATCGGTCGCTTAAATATATAAGCCTAGCGACTTGAAAATAGTCGTCGCCGTCTTGCATTGCCCTTATCGTGTATTTACATTTGCGTGTGTCCGTTTGGCTTGCTAAAGACATCTCCTCTCCTTTGATAATAATCGTAGAAATATTTCATAATACTATGTTATCACAACTTACGTAAGTTGTCAAATTATACGCAGTCGCCTATATCCATTGCTCATATGTATCGCCAGCTGCATTGTAATAAACACCGATAAGCCAATAGTTTATTAGCAATTATTCGTCTTTGTCGATATAATAGCAAACCGTGTCAACAACGCCTTGATTGTTAGTGCCACCATTTTTGATAGTGCATTCGTATCTCATGCCCACCTTTTGCATTACCCTACCAGACTTGGGATTGTCTGCGTCGTGTTTGGCAACAACTCGCCTAAAGCCAACTTCGTCAAACAAAAACTTGATAACCTCTCGCGCCGCTTCGGGCATTATGCCTTGCCCCCACCACGCTCTGCCTAACACCCAACCGAGTTCCGCAATGAGTTGCGCTACGTTGTTGACAACGGATATATTGCCTACAAGTTGTCCCGTATCTTTGAGTACTATGCCCCATTGATAATAGTCGGGGTTGTTATATTCCCCCACGCACATGGTTAGATACGCTATCGAATCGTCTATGCTTTGATGAGTCTTCCAAGTCAAATATTTGGTTACTTCGTCGTCACACGCCCAGTTGTCAAATACCGATTGGGCGTCATCTAAGGTGAGAGGGCGCAAAATCAACCTTTCCGTCGTGAGTACTTTAGTTCCTTGGTGATTCATAATTTTTCTTCCCGTTGAATGTCTTTTGTTATTGGCAACGTTTTTTGCTTAGTTTTATGGCCTTTTTGCAATTATGAACAATTGCTTTTTGCATTTGTTTTAGCAATTTGATTTGCTTGCTTGTAAACACTTTATCGCGTATTCGTGCGTTCTTTATCACGTCAAGATCGTATTGCGTAGCCAACCATCCTCTACTTTTGTAGAACGAATGCAACACCGCCAAGTCAAGTCCTCTATATGCAAGTACGCTTTGCTCGTCGAGTTGTAGCCTTGTTATCCTTGGTTGACGGCAGTTGATCCAATCGGCTGTCCCGTCGTCAAGATATATGTATGGGTCAACGCCACTTACGTCACCGTAAAAAACCAACGTCCACGAACGATTGACGTCTTCTTCGTCACACCCAAAATATATCCTCTTGGCATAGTCCATAGGAACTTCTATTTCGCCCAAGGAAGCAAGTCCGTAGGCTATGGATTGTCTTTGCCATACGTTCTTTTCGGCATAATAATACCTTTTTAGCCTTTCTACGTTGGAAGTTCGGTCTGAAAATAGCCTAGTCAAAAAGTATATTATTTGGCCCTTGATTGCATATTCTTTTCTTCCGGAAACGTTGCTGTCTAGTAGCACTGCTTCGTATGCTTGGGTAAGATTGTTGTATATTATATTTTTGCTTTCTTCTCCCAGCGTTGCAAAAATTTGCTTGACGTATCGATTGACGTCGGAAAAATGCAAGACGCTCAACTCTTCAATAATCGCCTCGGTTCCACTTTGAAAGGCGCAAATCAAATCTTTGCTTACGTCAATAAGTTGTGACTTGTCATATTGCTTTTCTTTTTCTACGTTGGAATACTTATTGATTTTTAGAGGCTCACCCGTAGGCACTTTGCCCGACACTACGTCGCCAAGGTCACTTAATACTTTAGCCATCTCGACGTCGTTGATATCAATCGACTTTATTAATCCCGTCATTTGGGTATTGGAAAGTAAAAATTTGAATTCGTCATTGAGTTCAAACTCGGAAAACTTTAGTCCAAACACGGTTTTTCCATGACTTATAGCCCTTTCTATTTCTTTATTGACCCACTGAGAAAGACAAATATCTTTGGTCATTATAAGAATAGCCACACTACAGTTGCTGATTGATTTTTCTATTATATTAGCATATCTTTGCCCGTTGGGTATGTCGTTGGGTGCAATCCAAACACTATAGCCTCTATCTTCTAAAAAGTCTTTGACTGCAAAAGCGATATTTGTGTTTTTTGTACTATAACTTATAAAAATGTATTTTTCCATTTTTCCTCCCCTAACACTTTTCAACAACTAAACCTCGGCTCGTTTACGTTGCTTTAGTTGAGCCTAAGTCGATAAAACATGCCCGTTGTCATAATTTGTACGTATCTTTGTTAAGCAAAACGTTGAGTACCCTCTGCGTAATAAAAACGTATTGTCCGTCTACGCACAGTCCTCTATCCGTTATTGCACGATAAAACTCGGGCGGATAAATATCTCTATATTTAGCGTATTATTCCAAAACTCTCCCCCAATCGAAGGGCTTGCTTTGGTCGATTTTGTCGTCTTTGATTTCCATCGTTATTCCCTTCCTTTTCTATTCAGATATTCCTCACTCAAATTCGTATCCTGCAGATTTTAGAGCCTCGATTGCCTTGTCGTAGTTTTCCGCTTTGACCAAAATATAGTCCGTATTGTAGGTGGAGATAGCAAAAATGCCAATATCTCGTTCCGCTAGAATACTACTCAATTTGGACAACACGCCCGTCAAAGAAAAATCCAAAGTGCCTTGTATGCGAAAACCTCGCCAATCGTCTTCTCTATCCAGTGTAGACAACGGCGTATCTTCCGTCTTGCAAACGAGCGAGATTTCTTCATCGGTCTTGCCAATAAAGAAAATTTCTCGGGTTAGGTCAATATCCGCAATAGATTTTACTTTGCAAATAGTAAAATTGAAGTTTAATTTTTTTAGTTTCATAATCCTAATAATAACCGTATAGTCGTTATACTGCCTATAGAGTAATGATTGCGTTACTCTCTCATATTCGGCTTTCTATAGTTGTCAAGAGTCCGCTTATTGCACGATGAGATTGCTATTTGTGCGAGATACGTAATAACTTGCGTATCGTAGTGTCAACCAAATATAACACGTAGCCTGCTACAAAACAAATAATAACCGCAATTATAGCCTCTAAGATTCTACAATATGGGGCAGGCACCGAAACGAGTTTTTGCTTGAACAAAGCATTCCAACCAAAATAATAGAATACCATTTGTGTGAGATATATATGGTAGGACGCTTTTCCAAAAACGTAGAATTTGTGGTACCTAACGTTGGAAAACCATTTCATTAGAAAATACATAACGCCATAGGCAAACGGCGCACAGAACATAGAAGTACTTTTCCACGCTTGGAACAATGGGATTTTGACCACGTACGCATTGAGTATTATATACGCTAAACCGACCACCGTCAAAATCGCGGCAACGATATCGTCAACCTTGTTTCTCTTGACCTTGGCCAAATATATTCCGAGGCCAATAAGCAAGGTGTATCTAAATATCAACAATCTATAAGTAGCGGCTTCCATATTGGTATAATACACCAATAGTTCGTATCCGAGATTGATTATCGCGCAAAATACGATTCCTATCTCGGGCTTTTTGCAAAAAAACAAGTGCAAAATCGGAAAATAAAAAATCAACTGCACCATTATCGGTACGTAATAACTTCCCGGTCCGGACAATCCCCTAATAAACCAATTGAAAAAGCCTTCAAAAGAGTTAAGATATGCGAAGCCACTTGATTTTCCTACCGCCACTAATCTGGCAGATACGCCCATCTCGATCCCCGCAATAATCACGTAAGCGACCATTAGGCTTACAAAAGATATAAGGGAATACTTGATAGATATAAATTTTTTGAAGCCAAACGAAGCAATCTTATTTTCTCGCAAATATGCGGATATTATCAAAAAGATTGGCACTGCCATATCGATGATAATTGGAAAAACAAAAAACTTTCTTTCTTCTCCCGTCCACGAAATATGCGTAACTACAACCATCAATATGCATATCGTTTTGATAAGGTCAAATAGGTGGTTTCTCGTTCGTTGAGGTCTCTCTAACATAGTGCCTTCCATAGTAACTTTCCTTTCAAATATCTTGCGGCGCAAACGAGCGAGATTTCTTCATCGGTCTTGCCAATAAAGAAAATTTCTCGGGTTGGGTCTATATCCGCAATGTATTTTACTTTGCAAATAGTAAAATTGAAGTTTAGTTTTTTTTAGTTTCATAATTGTATAACGTATTTTGAATAATTGCTCCATAATGCACCGTAGGTGCAATTCACGCCGTTAGGCAATTCATGCAACTTGTTGCAATTCATGCTTCGCAAGGAGCAATTCATACTCTCATCAAATTGACGAGAGTCTCGACGTGACTCGTCATAGGGAACATATCATACGGTTGAACAAAGTCAACCGTGTATTCGGATAACAGTCCTGCCATATCTCTGGCGAGGGTGGCGGGGTTGCTACTTAGCATTTTTTAGATTGTTATATTCTGTATTAAGTAAATCTATCATATAATCACGTGCACGTATTTCTTTTTGACGTTGCTTGAGGTAGTTATCGATTTCCAACATATAATCGGCTTTTTCGTATTCGTCTTCACAATTTTTTACTATCTCTACTACTTGCAAAAAGTATTCAACGTTGATATAATCCTTTAGAGATGGTCTTAAAGCAGATAGTCCGTTAGCATGCAAATATAAATCCTTTCTAAGTTTGAAAGATTGTTTCTTATAATCCGCATTTTTCTCTTCTTCACCCAAAACCTCATAAAACGTTGCGAGATTTTTATACGCGTAACTCATCAACATTTTTGAATAGTATTCGTTCTCGCTTCTCTTTGCGATTAATTTGAAATTTTTGATAGTAGAATTACAATACTGCAAACCGAGTTTTGCGTATTTTATTTTTTCATCTTGCGATATATTACTAAATAAGTACACCAATATCAAATAAGTCACATGCTCTTGCATTTGAGCGATAAGCAAGGATTCAAAATCATTGATTTCGCAAAATTCTTCATCAAATAGAAATTCCCCCAGTTCTTTGTCTTCAAAACATTGGAAGCATTCTGCTATCTCTTCTCCTATCGATTTGTAACCGTTAAGCAATTTTCTAAAATCAACCCCTTCCAAACTTAGCGTCAAACTATCCTCGCTTGGGATAGTTAGGCAAAATAACTTTAACGTTAGAATAGCGTAATTTACCGCCCAAATTAACTCTTTGGATGACATTTCTTTTTCGTTCATCTTTGTCTTAAACTGTTCCATCTTTAGTTTGATATCATTTTGTTCTTGATAGCAAAATGCCGACTGTAAATATACCAAAATATTAGATGCTAAATCATAATCTGACATAGAAGGGCTCTCAAAATGCTTTTTAATTTCATACTCTACAAAGCGATGATCGTTGAGCAACTTAAATTTATCCGCCTTGTTGATTTGACTTTGATTGTTGATAAATTCTTCCGCTATCTCTTGTGCCATTTCCTCTATCGTCTTGTTTTGCGATAAAACGCTTGTACCCCATATTCCGTGCAAATCCGATGGGAATAGGTTGTCATCGGCTTGCGTAATATCAATTTTGAAAATATGTAATTTGGTAGCGGATTCTATAAAATTGTATTGGGCGTTAATATAACCCAATTCATATATCAAGTTGCCGCTTATGCTTAGGTTGTCATCTATTTTTTGAAAAAGCAATATCGCTTGATCACAATGATTCATTTGAAAGTTTATGGTTTCGTTTACCGTACCTCTCCTAATACGGATATCCGTCGGATTATTTTCATACACGCCACCAATTACACAAATAAAGCCCTTTCTATCCAAAATATCCTTGAGTACAATCGCCAAATCACGATTTCTACTCCAACCAATAAATACGTAATCTTTCATCCTTCACCTCGTCTTATATTTATTTTCTTTTGTTGATAAAATTTTCTACGTCATCGAAAGCACGCTGAATATCGTTGAATACGTTTGCTAAATCCAATCCGTCAACAAGTGCGTGATTAGCTGTAATGTTGAGAGTCATACATACTCGCTCCTCTTGCGTTGTATAATACTTGCCCCAGCACGCCCGTGGAATACAGTTGCTCTCGGGTAGTTTGTCGGGTATAGGTTGCTTTACGCTTGCAAAATTTAGCCAAGGTACGCACGAACAATATATATCGTCAATTACCTTAGTATCGTTATATTCTTCTTGTACATAACTACTATTGTTGTATTTTTGTTGATTCTGCTTGACTTGTTGCAAATAGTGTTCGTATCCATTTTGCAAGTTTGCTCGGCAATTGACAAAACAACTGTCCGTAGTCATTATGGTATATGCAACGTTTGCTTTGTCGATTTCTACTATTTGGTCATCTAAAATTCTAAGTCGACAAGCCCTATTATCGTTGATACACTCGCATATAATATACATTATTATCGCATATGAAGAAAGCCCGTTTAGTTTACAATACTCCCTCAAAAGCGTTACGTCCATCTTTACGTCAAACGCAATCGACGGATCTGCAAATGAGGAAAACCATTTGTAGTGGCTTTTTCTTTCCCAAGTCTCTAAATCAATTACTCTCATATGTATCTCCTATAACTTTTTTGTCTTTGAGTATTCTAAAAATTTCTCCCCAATTATGCACTTCTTTTAATAATTCGTTTTCTCCAACTTCTTTTCTTCCCGCCATTCTAAAATAAAGACAAAGCACTCCTTGTTGAGATAGCGATTCGCATACGTCGTATCTATCATCTATCATTACATCAATCTTACAATCATTTACGATTTTGTTTTTGTCAAGATAACCAAAATAATAGTGGTCGAAATATATCTCCGCTTCTTCCAACTTCTTTTTGGCTATTTCTATCTCTTCTTTGTTAAATTGTCCTCGCGCGGAAATGACGTATAGTTCGTTGTTTTTTCTCAATGAATCTATGACCATCTTTGCACAAGGCATTATGTCAAAATCCAAAGAATTGGCATATCTATCGATATATCCTTGAAGTTCTTTTTCATTCCAAGCATATTTGTTTTGCACCCTTGGCTCGTCCGCCTTAACGATACTGTTTTTGCCTAATATTAGTGAATCGTATATCTCACCTATAGCCATAAAATACATCTCGGAATTGAACACTACGCCATCTAAATCAATTGCTATTCTCATATTTTTCCTTTATTTTTTTGCTCTATATTTGATAACTTTAGCAGGATTGCCAACGACAACGGCAAAATCCGGAATATCTTTAGTAACTACACTCCCCGCTCCAACCACGGCTCCTTCTCCAATCGTTACTCCCGGTACTATTGTCACATTAGAACATACCCAAGCATTTTTCTTGATTGTTACCGTCTTTCCTTTGACAATATTAAGATTCTCATAATCGTGATTGACGGTTGCTATCGTACAGTTGAGTGCTATCATAGCATTGTCCTCTATAACGAGTCCTCCGTAACAAGTCGCAGCAAAATTGTTGCCTATAAACACGTTCTTCCCTATTGTTACTTGACAACCATAATCTATTTGGATAGGTGGTTCTATAGTGGTTTTTTCGTCCAAAGTCGTCATAAACAGTTGATTTAATTTTTCTTGATATTCCATAGACAATGGATTGCACGTGTTGATTTCAAAACATTTCTCCCTACACCTACGTACTTCTTTTAGACAAATTGCTTCAAAATTAGGATCCGTAGATATATCTATGGATTCTCCTTTTTTTGCTCTATCAAAAAACTCTTTATTCGTATTCATCTTCCTTCTCCTTATGTTTTAGTCAATATTTTTGTAAGACTAGTCACTGTCTCGACGTGTCCCGTCATCGGGAACATATCGTACGGTTGAACGAAGTCTACCGTGTATTCGGATAACAGTCCTGCCATATCTCTGGCGAGGGTGGCGGGGTTGCAAGATACGTAGATTATTTGCTTAGGACGGGCTTGCAGAAGGCAATCTATGACCTCGGGTGAGCAACCTTTGCGAGGCGGGTCGACGACGACTATGCTATTAGGCATTTTTTCTCCCGCATATTTGGCGATTTGCTTAGGCAGTTCCACCGTAACGTCACCGCAAACGTTGGTTATCTTGTCTTGGTTGCCGTTGAGCTTAGCTAGCGTATCGGCGTTGCGGACGGCGTCGGGCACTATCTCTATACCCACCACCTTGTCTGAGTATCTTGCAAAGATATTGCTCATAATTCCCACACCGCTGAATAGGTCGAACACTACGCTATGACTGCTCTTAGATATTATCTCGCCTACCTTAGAATAAATCATATCTCGCACGCCGTCGTTGATTTGCATAAAGGACAAAGGCGAAACGTCCACCTTGACGCCAAGTATCTCGCTTGGCAGGGTTGCTTGACCGTAGAGAGTCTTTATACTCTTGCCGTAAATGACGTTGGTGCGGTCGGTATTGATAGACAAATATAGCGAAAAACTCAAACCGTGTGCCACAAAATCATCAATTAGGCTATTATATTTAGGAAGACTATTGCCGTTGACGACGACTACTATGGCGTAGGCTTGCCCTACCTTCCTCACACAAAAATGTCTGAGAAGTCCACGGTGGGTAGTTTCGTCATAGACCGAAAGGTCGTTGCGATTAGCCCAATCCAAAAAGACGTCGACTACCTCTTGCATTGCTCTATCGTGGAGCGGGCAGTCGCCCAAAGTATCGTCCCCTATCTTGCCAAGGGGCACAACCTTGTGAGTGCCGCTTCTAAAATAACCTACCACAATCTTGCCGTCTGCTAAGGTGATAGGCAATTGGACTTTGTTGCGATATCCCCACTTGGAAGGAGAGGCAATGGTCGGCAATACGGGGATATCTTGACGACATTGCTTACGGATACAATCGGCTACTCTTTGGGTCTTTATTGTAAGTTGGTGAGCGTAGTCGATATGCTGCATTTCGCAACCGCCACACCCAAAATAGATAGGGCAAAGCGGTGCTACCCTAAGCGGTGAGGGCTCTAGCATTTTGATAACTTTGGCGGTGGCAAACGCCTTTTTGTCCTCGGTTATCTGTACTTTGACCTGCTCTCCCTCTAGCGTCATAGGCACGAAAACCACCTTGCCGTCCACCTTGGTAATGCCTTCGCCGTTCATACCCGTGCCGACTATCTCGACTTGCAATATATCTCCCTTGTTCATAGTATTATCATAACATTTTGGAAGGCAAAATACAATAGAAACGAATAAATTGCACTCTAAGGCGCAAAATAAAATAGGAGGAGCTTATGAAAAAAAGAGGAACGCCCGCAAGACGTAGGGCAAGACAAAAGGATATTGACGATATGGCAATGAGCCTAAAAGACGAGGCAAACGATATATATCAATTTGAAAGAGATATTGCAGACTTTATCACTCATCCAAAAAAATAAGTGGCGATATGCCACTATTTTTGTTTTGAAAATACTATATAACTCTTTATAGATTGAACGACAGAGGGAAAAGGTCGCTGAGCTTGCCCTCTATCTTGTCGCCCTTGACATTGATAGCGACGATATCTAGGTCGGAAAACTCGCTGAGCACTTGTCGACATATCCCGCAAGGCACGGGCACGCTCGCTCCGTTGGAAACGAGCACGATTGTACTAAACTTTCTCTCCCCTTCGCTGACTGCTTTACCTAGAGCTACTCTCTCGGCGCACAAGGTTGCGCCGTAACTTGCGTTCTCCACATTGCAACCCGTGTACTCTCTTCCGCTCTCCGCCACGAGCACGCAACCCACGGCAAAGCGGGAATACGGGCAGTAGGCATTGGACATTGCGCCTTTTGCCTTGTCTATCAAAGTTTGAATATCTCTTTCCATATTCTGCTATTCTCCTTATAATCTAAAATTAAACTCCTTGCAAGTCGAAGTCGGGTGTGTACTCGGCGTCGGCACTGCTTAGGTCTTGTATCAATACGTTGGCAAGACCGAGCTTTTCGGCTTTGGCTATAGCAAGTTTGTATTCTATAGGTTTGAGTTTTCGGCTCAATTCTTCAAACTTTTCGCTCTCTCCGCAAGGATAATATTGTCCCATAAGCGAAATATAGTGACTGTCGTCGAGATTGTCCTCGAGCCACTCAAGTACGCCGTAGGTGTTGGGTATACTCCCCGGCAAAACGAGATGTCTAACACACATACCCTTACGCATTATACCGTTCTCGATTACGCTCTTGCCCACTTGCCTTTGCATAATACCTATCGCCTTGCTCGCTACCTCGAAGTAGTCGGGGGCTAGGCTATACTTGAGAGCCAAGGTGTTGTCGCTATATTTGAAATCGGGAAGATAAACGTCCACCAAGCCGTCGAGCATCTTGAGTGTTTCCTCACTCTCGTAACCGCCGCAGTTGTACACGATAGGTATGTTGGGACGATAAACGTTGAGTGCCTCGACTATTTGTCTGACAAAGTGCGTACCCGTAACGAGGTTTATATTATGTACACCGCTCTCCTCTAATTCGGCGAAAATATCCGCTAATCGCTGAGCGTCGATATCTTTGCCATAGCCACGAGAGACGGAATAGTTTTGGCAAAAAACGCACTTTAGATTGCAACCGCTGAAAAAGATTGTTCCACTGCCTTGGCTCCCACTGATGAAGGGCTCTTCCCAAAAGTGCTTTTGCACCTTGGCAACTCTCAAACCCTCGCCCATTCCACAAAAGCCAACCCCTTGGCTGCGGTCTACTCCGCAACGCCTTGGACAAATATCACAGCGCATACACTTGCTCCACCACGTGGTCGGCGATATGCTCCGCCATATCTATCGCACTGACACGATATAGCGTGCCAAAGTGCGCCGACGTATTGAGCTCGCACACCACCAATCCCTCTTGTCCGTATATTAGGTCTACGCCTACGTAGTCGGCTCCCACGGCGTCCGCCGCCGACTCGGCAAGCGTTGCCATCTCTTGGGTAAGATTGATATATTCCATTCTTCCACCTTGCTCAACGTTGGAACGGAAATCATGCTCGTTGCTACGCTGCACGGCACAAATCGCCTTGCCGCCAACTACGAATACCCTTACGTCCTTGCCGAAACTCTCGGGGAGATATTGTTGCAAAATCGCCGTTTCGCGCACGGAAGACATGATATTTTGGGCTTCGAAGAGGTCTTTGGCGAGGAAAACGCCCATTCCGTAAGACGACCGCGATAGTTTGATAACCATAGGAAAGCCGAGCTTTTCGCCCGCTTTGGCAACAAAATCCAAATTGTCATAGCCGATATTGGGATAGGTCATAGGCGCAATTATCGTCTTGGGGCACTTGACTCCATGTGCGCTAAGGGCAAGGTGCATACTCGCTTTGTCGTCGCAAATCTCGATACTGCTAGCGCTGTCGAATAAGCGCACGCCTTGCATCTCCAAGCTCTTGGCAAGCATGATATCCTTGTCCCACATTATGACAAAATCGGGCTTGTCCGATAAACTTTCGCCCGTCACGTCAAGACAAAATTCGTCGTTGCGCCTTAGCACCAGTTCTACGCCCCTCTTAGAAAATGCCTTGATGAGCATATCGTACTGCTCCAAGAGTTTTGGAGTAGAAAAATATCTGTTGACTATCAAATATCCCGTCATACCTTACCTACAAAATAAGCGACCGTGGTCGCTTATTCTTTGCGTTTATCCTCTTATTTTTTTACGTTTTTTGCATACGGGCTGTCCAAAGACTTCGCCCAAAACTATGCTCTTAGCAAGCTTCTTGTACTCATCCTCACCCAATATCTCAACGGCAATGCTCTTGTGCTTGACGTTGCAGTCTTGCTCGTGTCTCTCTTGCATCTCCTTGTCGTAGTCCTTGGTCTTGGACTTGACGGTAGGTTGCATTACGGTGAGCTTAGACTTAGGCTCAACTGTCGAAATCGGCTTGCTTGCAGTTGCGTTCTTTGCATTTTTGGTCTTTTTGTTTGGTTGGCTCGCTTTGGTGGACATAGCAACCTTGCGAGGTGCTACGTTGCTATATTCTAGCCCAAACACGTCGTCTTGACCCCCTTTGACTACCCTTGGTCGAGTATCGTTGCCGTTGTTTCTTTTAGCTTTGAACTTGGACTGAGCAATGCTAACCCCGACGAACAAAATCGTCAAAAGAATCATCATTGCCATAGCGAATCCTGCCATTATTCTTTGTCTCCGTCGGCATTGCCACTAATTGCGTTACGCATTGCCGTATCCGATTGCAGGTTTTGGAGATTGTAGTAGTCCATTACACCGAGCTTGCCCTCGCTGAGCGCCTTTGCCATTGCCTTAGGCACTTCGGCTTCCGCCTCGATAACCAACGCTTTCATCTCTTGAGTCTTGGCTCTCATCTCTTGCTCCAAAGCAACTGCCATGGCTCTACGCTCTTCGGCTTTGGCCTCGGCAATTCTCTTGTCGGCTTCGGCTTGATCCATCTGCAACTGAGCGCCGATATTTCTACCTACGTCGATGTCTGCTATATCAATGGACAAAATCTCGTAAGCCGTACCGCTATCGAGTCCTTTGCCAAGCACCGTCTTGGAGATAAGGTCAGGGTTCTCAAGCACTTCTTTGTGCGAGCCCGCGCTACCTACCGTGGTAACGATACCTTCACCGATACGAGCAATAATGGTATCTTCGCCCGCACCACCGATAAGACGGGTAATGTTGGCTCTTACCGTAACTCTTGCCTTAACTCTAAGCTCGATACCGTCCTTGGCGATAGCCGCGATAGCAGGCGTCTCGATAACCTTAGGGTTGACCGACACCTTGACTGCGTTGAGCACGTCACGACCTGCAAGGTCTATAGCGCGCGCCGTCTCAGGCTCGAGTACTATGTTGGCGCTGTGCGCGCTGATGAGTGCATTGACAACCTTGGTTACGTCACCCTTGGCGAGCACGTGGCTCTCCAATTCGTTGATAGACAAATCTAGTCCCGCCTTTTTGGCTGAGATAAAGGCGTCTACAACTTGGTTGACCTTGATACCTCTCCACTTCATACCGATAAGTCTTGCCATTGAGATTTTTACACCCGATACCAAGGCTCTAAACCAAATACGGATAGGTAATACCGTAAATATTATGGCGAGAAGAATCAACAGTACGAGGACTGCGATTACTATACCGACGATTGCGCCCGCTTCAAGCGGTGCACACAATAGTGTCATAATCAAATCCATTATTCATTCTCCTTGTTTTTGTATTCTTTGACTACGATTCTCACGCCCTCTACCTCGATGACCTCAACTAGTTGGTCCTTGTCAATAAAGTCAGCTTGAGAAACTACGTCGTACTTTTTGCCTTCAATCTCCACCGTGCCGCTCGGTCTGAGTGCGGTAAGAGTGGTGCCTCTTTGTCCTATCAAATAGCTAAAATCGCTAGTGCCTTTGCTGTAATCTTTGGACACCGCAGTGCTGTTCTCGACAAAAGCCGTGCGAGATAACCAACCCATTTTGATAGAAATAAGCATAATCGCCAGCGCTATCAGTAGTACGAGCGCCACGACACCCACCATCACTATCAGCTGTATGATAGGATTGCCCGCTCCGCTATAGTACATTCTTACGGCGATGCCCACCGCTACCAGTATGCCACCGCAAATGCCAAAAAAGCCAAAGCCCGGTTGGAATATCTCAATGATGATAAATATCAGACCCAAAATAATGCAAATGGCAGGTATCCACCCTATCTCGGTAAAAACCAACGCCACTTCTTGCCAAAATGTCAAGCCTTGCGCTAAAATAGCCATTTTGTCCTCCTTTGAAAGTCCATACGCTATCAACGTCTATATAATATTATTATATTTTATATCATTATAATACACCATCGTCATTTTTGTCAATAGTGCCTTGGATACAATAAAAAGCGACGCTAAATCGTAAAACTGCGTCGCCTATAATATTGGTATTGGTACTAATAATAGCGTTGCCGTCTTATTTGAGCATCTCCACGATACGCTTACATGCGGCTTTACCTTCCTCACTGAGTGGCAAGAACGGACGTCTGCATTCTCCCATATCTATACCCATCTCGGTAAGTACGCCTTTCTCCATTGCAAAGACGCCGTATTTGATGAGCAAGCCGATAATCTCGTTGACCTCGGTTTGAATGCTCTGAGCCTTGGCGATATTGCCCGCCTTGAACTCGTTGTAGATTGCGATAAACTTCTCCGCCATAAAGTTGTAGGTCGAGCCGATACCTCCGTCCGCACCCATTGCCAAGCCTGCTACGAACATTTCGTCAAAGCCGTTGTAGACTATTGGCTTGCACGCCATAGTCTTGAACTGTTGCAACAAGTATAGGTCGGAATTGGTATGCTTGATTGCAATAAACTTAGGGTTGGCAAACATGTCCTCTGCAAGCGCCTTGGTAAAATTGAAACCGTTGGCGTTGGGGAAGTTGTACATAATCATTGGTATCTCTACACTGTTAGCAATAGCATAGTAGTGCTCCTTGATTGCTTGGTAGCTAAAGCCGTAATAGAAAGGCGCAACCGCCGATATAGCGTCGAAACCTACGCTCTCGGCGTACTTAGCCATCTCTATTGCTTGGTCGGTGGCTATCGTGCCTACGTGCGCTATGAGAGTTACTCTACCCTTGTTGACGTCGGCTACGATTTTGAAGAGCTGTTTGCGTTCCTCTATAGTGAGCAACAAGCCCTCGCCAGTCGAGCCTGCTACGTAAAAGCCATTGACTCCTTTGGCAATGTTGAGCTCCATAAGTTTTGCTACTGAATCGGCGTTGATTTTGCCGTCTTTGTCAAACGGCGTCAATAGTGCCGGGAATACCCCTTTAAATTTGTCCATATTGTTCTCCTTGTAAAAATTGTTGATACGTATTGATTTATTGACGTTTATTGTGATTGAAACTTGCCGTTGAGCGCGCAATATACCGCCCCGATTACTCCCGCCGTGTTGCCTAGCGTTGCTCGTGCCAATCGGGCGGAAATTTGCTTCTCGCAAGGCTCGCTCCACCGTTTCCACCACAAGTCGCCCAGCTCTACCACTCCACCGCCTACCAATATAAGGTCGGGGTGATACTGCTCGTCGGCAATCTTGGCGACATTAGTAAAATCGTCGAAGAAGCTACTAAGCGCTTGCGTATACTTGCCCGACTCGTTGCTAAAAACTTCTCTTAGGTCGTTCGTACCCGCGCTCTTCTTGAGCCCCGTAGCGGAAACGTAACACTCTACGCAACCCTTGTTGCCACAAAAGCAAACTCTATCGCCCTCCTCGTGAAGAGTATAGTGTCCCATTCTCGTATCTACTACCGAGCCTTCGTCAAGCTCTCTATCGACAAGTAGGCTCGCTCCTAGTCCAGTGCCGAGAGTGAGCATCATCACTCTTTCGTAGCCTACACCCGCTCCGCAAAAACACTCGGCAACCAATGCGCCTACTGCGTCGTTGACAACGGTGATTCTCCTGCCGAGTCTTTTAGTCAACTCTTGAGACAATCTTAGCCCCGTAAAGCCCATGAGTGCGTCGGTGGCGTAGGTAATGCTACCGCTGTTCCAATCCACCGTGCCGGCGGTGGCTACGCCTATCCTCTCGACCCCGGATAGGTCAAAGTGTTTGATTGCCTTGACGATATTGCCTACGATAATCTCCGCACCTTTGTCCCCTTGGGTGGGGGTAGAATAGCTTTGCAGTATCGAATAACTGCCGTCTTCTACAGATATGAGCGCGGACTTGATGCTCGTTCCGCCTACGTCAACGCCTATCGTCAACATAAATCGAGTGCTCCCACGAACCTCTTGGTAATGTCGGTAGGACGAGTGATTGCCGTGCCTACTACGATAGAATATACGCCCGTGCGACTAACCTTGGTGAGTTGGTCTCGCTCCCATATTCCGCCCTCGGCTATGATATGCGCCTTAGGGAACTTGACTACCAGCTCTCTCAAAAAGTCGTAGTCGGGTATGCTTATGCCCTTGGTGGCAGGTGTGTAACCTCTCATCGTTGAGCCGATATAATCGAAGCCCAACTCGTATGCGTAGGCGGCATTGTCGATATTGTCCACGTCCGCCATTATCTCTACGGTAGGTGCGTTGGCTCTGATATATGCTACAAGGTCGGATAGCTTCTCTCCGTTAGGTCTTTCTCTACCCGTGCAGTCCAATGCGATTACTTCACAACCCGAGGTCAACAGCTGCTTGACTTCCGTCAAGGTTGGGGTTATGTATACGGGAGAATCGGGATATATAGCTTTGATTATTCCTATGACGGGCAAGTCGACTCTACCCTTGATAGATTGGATATCTTCCACACCGTTGGCTCTGATGCCCACCGCTCCGCCTTGCTGAGCCGCATAAGCAAAATGCTGCATTATGCCAAGCCCGTACAAAGACTCGCCTTGCACCGCTTGACAAGATACTATTAGTCCCCTATTCAAATTAGGCATTGCTATTCTCCTTTATCCAATCAATACTTACTATAGTCCAATCTATACTTTCGTGCCTCGTGCTTGGCTCGAAAAGTACGCCAATGTCACCGCTAGGCAACTGCACCATACTACTGTATACGAATTCTCCCTCTCGCAAAGTCGCACTGTACGCCCACGTCTTGCCCTCATCGTAAGACAGTCTAATCACGCCGTTGCGACGCTTCTTGGTGTCGGCGCCGTTGAGGAATACCACACAAGGCTTGTCGCCGTCAACCGCATTGATGACGGACAACTGACATATACTCTGCTTAAGGGCGTCGTCAAAGCGGAAGTCCGTCCAACTCGCTCCGCCGTCGTAACTGTCGGCTACGGCAACTCTCTTCTTGTTGCTATGATTGCGCATAAACAGTCTTAGTCCACCCTCTTGCAAATTGATAAGCTGACTCTCGCTCAAACACTCGTGAGGCAAAACGCTCTTGTCCTTGTAGCTAAACAATCCCAGTCTCTTGCGACAATGGGTAGGGGTATCGCCCATCTTCCAACTATTGCCCCCGTCGTCGCTGTATATGACGGCGCACGATAGTTTTAGCACTCTACCCTTGCCCTTGTTGTAGTATATCGGGAATACCAGTCTACCCGCAAACTTACCTTGCAGTATCTTGACTCCTACGCCGGGACCCGTGCCGATAAAGTTCATGTCTTGCGTCTTGACTTGGTGATTGAGGCAAATCGGCTTGGACCAAGTGAGTCCGTCGTCGTCGCTGTAACACAACATTAGATAGAAGGTTTCTTGCTCTTTGAAGATGCCGTCACCAATGAAAATATTGGACACGTATTGACTTTTTTGATATATATTGCCGTCGTCGTCTATCTCGTAATCAGTGGCGGTATCGCCCAAATAGAGCTTGCCGTCCCTTGCCGTATACCTCTCGCCTTGACCAATGATATATCTATGCCCTTGCTCGTCTTCGCCCACTCCGCTAGAACAGTTGAGTATGCCGACACCCGATGGGGTATGGTCGTAGAGCATAAAAATCCTACCCTTCTCTCCGTCGTAGAGCAAGGTCGGGTCGATTGCCGCAGAAGCGTTGAGTTTGCTCTCTCCGTATTCTTGAACGGCAACTATCTTATCACCCCAAGTCTTGCCTCCGTCCAAAGAACGCCTAACTACCTTGTCTATGCGGTTGGGGTTGTCGCCACCGCCGTAATGCCTTTCGTCGGCGCAAGCAACTACCACGCCACTAGCCGTAACGACCACGGCAGGTATCCTGTAATTGCCTTGTCCGCAACTGTCTAAATCGAATAGCTTGACAAACTCCATACTCACCTACCTACCGTCATAGACCAACGGTATACGTATTTTTGGTTAGGTTCTAGCGCTATTATCCCCGTCTTTTTGCTGAGTTCTCTCTCGGGCTCTGCATAATCGGGAAGCGCAAGCCACGGCTCTATGCAATAATAACCGCCCTTGTTTTCCCAGCTCCACAAGCCGAGGTTTGGCGTAACGCCTAAATCAAATATTATACTTGCACCGTCCTTTCGTACCAACTTGAAATGCGAAAAGTCCGCGCCCGTAAGAATGATGGTAGGGTATCTTTGCATAAGTTCTTTAGTCAATGGGAGCTTGCTAAGCTTGTCCCATTTCTCTCGCCCTAATATATACTTGCCATCTTGCAAAGTCAAGTTGTAAGGCTCTATCTCCTTGCCAAAATCGAGATAGTTGCCGCTTAGGTCGTCACGATCGCCGTTGTCCACGCAAGGCAACGCCAAAGCGGGATGCGCCCCCAGTCCGAAATACATCGTCTTGTCGTCGACGTTGGATACCGTCATCGTGGTGACAAGCGTGTCGCCTTGAAGTCTTCGAGCAACGCTGAAGTCAAATTTGTAAGGATAGCGTGCAAGGGTAGCTTCGTCGTAAGTCAAACGCAGAGTCACGCTGTCTTGCGAATGCTCCGCCACTTGAAAAGTCGAATAGTCGCATAGCCCGTGTATATTCATCTCGTAACGCTTGCCATCTACCGTATAATAGCCGTCTTTGAGTCTGCCGACGAAGGGAAACAATATCACGTCCTTATCCGTCCAACTGTCGGGACTGCCTTGCCACAACAGTTCTCTACCCGTGGCGATATCAAAAAAACTATCTAGAGTGCCACCCTCTTCGTCTACGATGACTCGCAATCTGCCATTGCTGATACTTTTCATAAAATCCCCCTATCTACAAAAAATTATAGCACAATAGAGTGACAAAAACAATATATGTAAATAATATTGTTGCCCCGCTTGCAAGTAAAAATTGATGAGTGTATAATAACTTCAAGGAGATTGATATGAACAAAAATTTGTTGAAAAAATATGCAAAAACCGTGGTAAAGGTGGGCGTAAACCTTCAAAAGGGCGACGACCTAGTTATCAATACCACCGTGGACGGAATAGAATTGGCAAGAGAGATTGCCGAATATGCGTACAAGGCGGGCGCAAAACGCGTAGACGTTCAGTTCGGCGATGAAAAGATAAGAAGATTGGATTATCTCTACCAATCCGAGCAAGAATTGACGACCCTGCCTCAATGGCTCGTCGATCGTAGCAACGATATGGTGGACAGAAAAGCTTGCTACGTGGCAATTTTGGCAGAGGACCCCGACGCCTACGTGGGAATAGACGAAGACTTGATTGCCAAGGTTTCGCGTGCAAGACACGTGGCTCTCAAACGCTACTACGACGCCGCAACAAGCAACGAAATAAGGTGGTGCCTATGTGCCGTGCCTAGCAAGGAATGGGCAAAAAAAGTATTTCCTAACCTACCCGCAAGTAAAGCCGTGGACAAACTGTGGAAGATGATTGCTACCACTATGCGCTTAGACCAAAAAGACCCCGTCAAGGCTTGGCAACAGCACAACGAGCGCCTTGCAGCTTTGAGCGAATATTTGACCAAAAAACAGTTTTGTAAGCTTCATTTGACAACCGAATTGGGTACGGATTTGGAAGTAGGTATGCCCGAGGGATATTACTTTAGCGGCGGGCACGAGATGAGCCGTGACGGCGTGGACTTTACCGCCAATATGCCTACCGAAGAAGTCTTTTCGTTGCCTCATAAAGACAAGGTAAACGGCGTGGTGTACTCTTCTATGCCACTAGTGCACAACGGCAATACCGTGGATAAATTTTGGCTAAGACTGAAAAACGGAAAAATCGTAGACTACGGCGCGAAACAAGGACTAGCCACCCTAAAAGGTATAATAGAAAGCGACGAGGGAAGCCGTTATCTCGGTGAGATTGCAATAGTGCAATACGACTCCCCTATCCGCAGTCTAAATACACTGTTCTACAATACCTTGTTTGATGAAAACGCAAGCTGTCACTTAGCTATCGGTGAAGCCTATCCTATGATAGCGGGCGTAGAAAATATGGACGAAGAAACTAAAAAAGGGCGCGGTATCAACACGTCTTGCACTCACGTCGACTTTATGATAGGCACTAGGAATATGACTATAATCGGAGAAGATTGCGACGGCAACCAAACAATCATTATGCAAAACGGTAACCTCGTGTGCGTGTGATTGTTGACTAATAAATACAAAAAGCCGATACGTATCGGCTTTTTTGTTATTTTTAATTGTTTTGTTTTGCTTATTTGTATTGCTAATATTACTTGCCTATCACATTGTCGTGCAATGTCACCTCTCCGCTGTTGAGTGACAAAACGCAATCGCCACAATCTACGACAAGACTTGCTCTATCGTCTATATCGAGCACTTTGCCGTGACAAGCGTTGCCGTTGAAGACAAAGTCTACGTAGTTGCCTATGAGCATCGAGCGTTGTTTGTACTCGCTGAGGAAGTCGGCACAAGTCAATTCTTCCGCTATCGCCATTACCTCTCGATAAATCTCGGCAATGAGTACGTTGCGATCAAGGTCGTTGTCGTCGTAGAGATAGGCTATCTTGTCAACAAGATCATCGGGAATAGGTAGGTCGGGTTGTTGAGCATTGACCCCTATACCAACGATTACGCTGTCTACGCTGTCGCTGTCCGCCCTTGCGTTGCACATTATGCCTCCGACCTTTTTGCCCGAGAGATAGAGGTCGTTGACCCATTTGATTTGAAGACTAATGCCGCATACTTTTTCCACGGCTCTCGCCACGGCAACGGCGACTGCGGGAGTGATTAGCCCCGCTTGCTCCATACTGCAACCCACCTTGACTGCCATGCTCATATATATTCCGTAGCCCGCAGGTGAAAAAAACCTTCTGCCTTCTATCCTGCCTTTGCCTGCAGTTTGTTCCTCTGCCACCACGAGCAGTCCTTCTACGAATTGGTCACGTAGTAGACCTTCGATATAGTCGTTGGTAGAGGTGACCGTATCCAATACGACGACCTCGGCACCTGTCATTTCTTGAAGTCTTGTTTGATTGAGGGGTACGAATTTCATATTTACCTCGCTGTTGTTTAGTTGTCTATTGGGCGCCTAATATAGCCTTTCCGTTACGACTATAGGGCGCTAAGTCTAATAAGAAAAAATCGCTCTCACACGAGAGCGACCTCGATATCGTCATTATGCCAATACCAAAAGTTTGTTCTTGACAATGATGGAAATCAAGTCGATAATCCAAAATAGTGGAGCAAGAATTACATTGAGAACGATACCCAAAATATTTCTTCTCTGAGCTCTGATGATTATACCCAAAATTAGGTTGGTAATAGGGATAATAGCAAGGATAATGCTGATGATATAACCCAAACCAAAATATCCGCCGCCGGACTTGCTAGATTTTTTCTTAGCCATATATGTATTCTCCTTTTATTTTTCTAAATATTATTATATCGTAATCTTACGCTTTTTTCAATATATATCAAAAATTTTTTTGGCGTTTTTGCAACAATTATGTTTGGCGTCAAGCACTGATAATTGTCTATTGCTCCTACTTTTGAATTGATTGTCAAGAAATATATTCTCGGCTAGCATTATCGACTATCTCGCGGCTCTTAGACAAACAAAAGGCAAGGTTACCCTTGCTTTTTGTACCAACAATTTGGATTATGATTTATGAGTATCGTCGTGGCAACCTTTGCAACGAGTGCAATCGCCACAACACGATTTACCCTTCTTTTTGGCTACTATGCGATAGCAAGCTACGCCTACTACGATAACCACCGCAAATACTATTATAAAAATCTCTATCGCTTTCATACATTCCTCCTAAGTGGCAGTTTTATTTTGCCCTTGTTGAATAGCACTATCAAGGTCACTACGACTACTGCCAATGCTATGAATATAAACGCCGTCCACCAATACGTGCCTATGAGATAAATGGCACTCGACACGAGGAAGGAGGTGCATACCCAATAGATGACCGTGTTGCGGAATGCGTGGTCAAAGTTGAGCTCAGCCTTAGCCGTTGCCACCGCCGCAAAGCACGGTATGGTCAACATATTGAATGCGATAAACGCTATAAGCGCAGGTATGGTGACGCCCGTCATCTCTATCATTTTGACTACACTGTCTACTCCTTCGAGAGCTTCGTCGGCAACGAAGCCCGATACTATACAAGCGGCAAGGGTGCCGAAAGTGGCAATGACGTTTTCTTTGGCGATAAGTCCCGTAACCGCGGCTACTGCAAATACCCAGCCGAAAGCTCCCGCCTGAATGCCAAAGCCAAGTGGCGTAAAGATAGGTTGAACAAGTTGCCCGATGCCGGCAAGAATACTCTCGTTGATGCGCTCGTCCTCAAGGAATTGCCAACTAAAACTGAAGTGCGACACAAACCATATCACTATCGTGGAAGCAAGTATTATGGTGAATGCCTTAGTGATGAAGTGCTTAGCTTTGTCCCACAACAACAGCATGGTGTTTTTGAATTGCGGACGTCTATACGCAGGCAATTCCATAATAAACGGAGAGCTGTCGCCTTGCATGGTGGTGTTGCGCATGAGCATTACGCTGAGCAAAGCAACGATAATGCCAAGTAGATACATCGAATAGGTGATGAGGTCGGCGTTGCCTACGCCAAACTTGATGACTATCGCGCCCGCTATTGCCGTCAAGATAGGCACCTTGGCCCCGCAACTAAAGAATGGTATTACCCTGATGGTAGCCACCTTCTCCTTCTTGTCGCTGAGCGTGCGGGTGTTGATCATTGCGGGAACGGAACACCCAAAACCCATTATCATAGGAATAAAGGCTCTACCCGACAAACCGAATTTTTTGAAGATTTTATCCAATATAAACGCTACTCTCGCCATATATCCGCTGTCTTCCAAGAGTGAGAAGAATAGGAACAATACGAGGATTTGAGGCAAGAAAGAGAGTATAGCGAATATTCCGCCAAGTACGCCGTCGCAAACTAGTCCTATAGCCCACGAAGCAAGCCCCGCTCTCTCCATTGCACCTCTAATTGCGTCTCCGAGTGCCGTCGTCGCTACTTCCATCAGTCCTTGTAATACTACGCCGATAGAATTGATACCACCGTCACCGAATACCCCCTCGAACGCCGTGCCTTGACAAGATACCCAACCATCGGGCAATAACCCGCCTATAAATAAAAAGTTTTCGGAAAAGGTCAGGTGGAATATGGCAAACATAATCACCAAAAAGATAGGAATACCCCAAACCTTGTGAGTAAGAACTCTATCTATCTTGTTGGCTTGCTCCATTTTGGCACTCGACTGACTGTGAGGATTGCGCCTCAAAATTTTGGACATTCTCGCCGTGATATATCTGTATCTTGCGTCGGCTATGAGCGCCTCGAAGTCGCCTGCAAACTTGTCGTCAACGAAGGTCTTGCGAAATTCCTCGACCATTTTGGAGGCTTGAGGGTGATTTTTGATTTCTAGCTCATCACTCTCTACCAATTTGACTGCGTGGAAGAGCGGATTGTCCACTCCCGCACCTTGCATACCTATCTTACAGTCGCCGATAAGGTGAATGAGCGCCGTGTCTTGCAATACCGTAGTTGCCGAGCGAGGACTTAGGCACTCGCCTATCGCCGTCTCCATGAGCTCGACTAGTCCTTGCTCCTTGAGCGCGGATATTGCAACGACTCTTAGCCCCATAGCCTCTTCCAATGCCTTGAGATCGATTTTGTCACCGTTTTTCTCTACTTCGTCCATCATGTTGAGCGCAATGACGATTGGCACGTCTATCTCCATGATTTGAGTGGTGAGATACAAGTTGCGCTCCAAGTTGGTGGCGTCTACTATGTTGATGACGCAATCGGGTTTTTGGTCAAGAATAAAGTTGCGAGAAACGACCTCTTCGTCGGTATAAGGCGACAAGGAATATATACCCGGCAAGTCTATGATTTGTACCGGCTCACTCGCCTTTTTGTACACTCCTTCCTTTTTGTCTACCGTCACACCCGGCCAGTTGCCGACGTGCGCCGTGGAGCCCGTCAAAGAATTGAACAACGTGGTCTTGCCACAGTTGGGATTGCCCACCAAAGCAAACCTTTTCATTTGACTACCTCCGTGATTATGTTGTCCGCCTCACACTTACGCAGGGTAAGCTCGTACCCCCTAAGCATTATCTCTATCGGGTCGCCGAGCGGTGCTTTTTTGCGCAAGAAAACTTCGACGGACGGCGTTACGCCCATATCGAATAGTCTACGCCTTATTCTTTTTTCTCCCCCTACGGATACTACTACGCCCCGCTCGCCTATAGCAAATTTGCTGAGCGGTTTGGTTTCATGCTTCTCCATAGTTCCTCCTAATCTATCGTATTCTCGATATTCCAAAATATGAAATATCTTTCACATTGCGAGCAAATTATATCACCGCACTATTGCTTTGTCAAGCAAAATGCGAAAGATTTTTCATATTCGCTTTACGCTTGCCAATCGAGAAGTTAGGTGCTATAATAATATAAGATAAGAGGAAAAAATGCCTGAGATAATTAGAAAACCCGTACAAAAAAGGTCAATAGAGACTAAGAAAAAAATCGTCGACGCAGCATACGCACTATTTAGCGAGGTTGGCTACTTCAATACCAACACCGCCGAGATTGCTAAGCGTGCGGGCGTGTCGACGGGTATCGTGTACGGTTACTTTAAGGACAAGCGCGACATAATGATAGAGGTGTTGGATATATATATCAATAGCGTATACCAACCAATATTGGTGCTCTTTGACGACATTGACGGGGGTAACTTGGGCGACGTAATTACTCGCGTACTTGCCGCCGCTATCAAGGCACATCAAGACAACGCCAATATCCACGAAGCTCTACATTCGCTCACACATTCCGATAGCGAGGTGGCAAGAAAGTTTGTCGAATTGGAAAACGATATCACTATGGTGGTGGTAGATAAGCTGTCGGGCAAATACCATATCGACAACCTTGGCGAGAGAGTTCATCTTGCTATGAATATCGTGCAGTCGTTCGCCCACGAGTGCGCGTTCGACCACCACAGCTACATAGACTACGACACTATGTTTGACTTGGTAAAGAATATCATCAACGATTTGTTTGACAAAAACTAAACCAACGTAAACGCAAAAAACTCGATACGTATCAATAAAAAACACGCTACGACTACGTAGCGTGTTGATTTTTTGTTTTGATTATTACCACTTGTTGCGCACCTTTTCCGCAAAGCCTAGCACGTCCTTAAACTCGATAACCTTGCCGTCGTCCAGTACTGCCTTGCCCGAAAATTTGCCGAAGACTTGATGAGGTAACATACACATGAATTTGAGGTCAAGCGGTGCCGTGCGGTCTACTATCGGAATGAAATCCATCTCTAGTCTGCCGTCTGACGAAGTAAATTGCCAAGGCTTGAGATAGTCTATTGCATCTGTGCCGTCGCCAGGAATATGGAAGGTAACTTCTTCGAGCTTGTGCGACAACCCGCGATAGAAAAGCATATTTTCGCTAGCGGCGCTAGTATCACCAAAGCCGTAACCTATATTGAAGCCGAAGGTCGAGCCGTCCTCGAGCCTAGTCTGCATACTGCCCCAATACCAAGTGTTGTCGTAAGTCCATACGCCCCTACCCCAATCAAGCGTTGCCATACCGCCGTCTACGACTACGGTATTGTCGCCTATACGGAAACTGCCGCTTGCGGATAGACAGTTGATTTTGGCATTGTAATAGAAGTGCTTGGGCTTGTCAAAAGGCGTGCCGATAAACATGCACTCTTTGGGATTGTTAGTAAGGGTTATATCAAATGTCAAGTCCTCTTTAGCCTCGGAGAACTTAGGATATTTGCCGAATATTTTTCGTTCTTTGCCGTCGTTGGTGATACTAATCTCTACCTTGCCCACTTTGACGATTACGTCACCAACGTCGGGAGTGGACGGCATGTTGAATTTGCCCATTGGTAGTAGACTGATTGCCGTGCGTGTAAAATGATATGGAAGAGAAAAATCGAGATAGCTGACACTAATAGCCCCAACGTAACCCATATCGGCTACAGTAAGACATAGCGCCTTGTCGCCCGCATTGATATAGTAGTAGTCCCATTCCTTAATACGAAATCCGCTTGCTTTGATATCCTTGCGGTCGTATTGCAAAAGGTAGGTCTTGGAATAGCCCGGGGTGGCAATGTTTCCTTGACTGTCAAGCAGTGCGGCTTGCTCGGTGATTTCTCTCTGCATTGTTACTCCTCGGTTGTGGGTTCAACCTTATAATACTTGACGCTGTGGTCGTCGAGATATTTCATTGCCACGTCGGACGGAATTGCCGTACCTAAGCCGTAAACGTTGTTAGGGTCGGTGCTACTCTCTATTCTGCCGTAAACCACACCGATAACCTTGCTGTCGGCGTTGATAAGCGCACCGCCACTGTTGCCGTGGTTGATATTGCTGTCGATATATATAGAGTTGTAAGGTTCGTCAGGCTTGCCCGTAACTGCCAAGCTTGGGTTGGCAATGGTGGCTTTGGCAAACAACATGCCTTTGCCCGACGGGTTGCCGATAGTGAATGCCGTTTGACCATATCTAAGCCCCGTCGAAGTATCGAAAGTCATGTAGTCAAATTGTTTGCCCGTAGTATTGACTTTGAGAATGGCAAGGTCAAGCTCGGGGTCGTGCGCAATGAGTCGTACAGATGCAAACTCATTGCCGTCAACCGTCTTGACGTAATAGCTGGAGCCACTCGCCACTACGTGGCTATTGGTGACCACGTATCCCGCTTCGTTGACGAAGAAGCCTGCGCCCGTTGCCTTGTCGGTATATACCAGCACGGCGGCGTTGATAGTATTGGCTGCCACTATCTCGGCGATAGAACTGCCCTCTAAGTCGGTGACGTCGATAGTATATCTGTTTTCCGTAGTGGTACCGGTGTTGTTGAGCAAATCAAAGAACATACTGCAACCCGTCATCGCCATAGTAGATACTACTATAAGCAACGATATTGCCGATATAATTACCTTTCTTTTCATACGATACACCTCCGTATCAGATTTCTTTTAGGTTCCACCTCTCCACGTGAGTCTTAGTCTCGCCCGGTTGCAACTCGTAGAGCGGACTGAGAGTCTCTATCTCTAACATTATATTGTTGGTGTAACTCTCGACGTTGCACTCGTAGTCGGGGTATCTCTCGTCTTCGAGATAGTCGAAGCCCAACGTAAACTCGAGCCCTTTGGTCTTGACTGTGACGGCTTGCTTGATAGACATACCCACCTTGATAGGTTGAGCGATATTCTTTTGTTGCAAAGTCACTTGTTGGTTGTCTATAGTCAAGCGCTCGTCTTTGACGTCGGTGTAAGGCCACAAGACGATATTGCGGTTGGCAAGGAAGCCCGTGTCCTCTTGCGAAAGTGGTATATACGCCTTGGCGCCCTTGTCAAGTACCGTCAATCCCCACATGGATATAGGTGGGGTAACCTTGTCGCTGACGTTGGTGAAGCTATGTACCAGCGTGATTTCGCCACCCTCTTGCATAGTGATGGCAATGCTCTTGCGTATGCCCGTAGTGACTTCCGCCTCCGAAGTAAAGACTGCTCCGCCCTCTACGTATTGCACGTCAACGGGTGCGTTGTCAGGATAGTAGGTGTCGATATACTCTGGCGACTTCCACAAGCGATGTCCGCCGTAGATATGCCATATACCCTTGCCGGACAAGTTCTCATCAAAAAACTCGCCACCCTTGTTGATAAGGTCCTCGTGGTCCTCGTACATTATGTTTTCGCCACCGCATTTGCCGTAAAAAATTACTCTCGGTCCAAGGTCGGTGGTGACGATGATTTCAAATTTGCCGTTGGTGATGCGACAACAATTGCCATATTCTTTGTAAGTCGTTTTTTCTACTTTTACCATATATTATCTCCAAAAATTAGTTATATAAAATTTAGTACATATATTATAACATATAAAGTCAACTAGTTCAATATCCCACAAAAAAATTGTTGACGGCTTATGTATATTGATGAGATTGCCACGCTCGCTTTGCTCACTTTGCTAACGCAAAACGTGCTTGGCGCAATGACAAAAGGACAACCCCTCCACCACTTCGCGGTAACTCTTACGGCATAGGTGCGAGTTAGGCGAGGAGAACGAGGATTGGGCGACAGGAGCATACTTCTTGTATGTGACTAAGCACAACCGCAAGTTCGACAAAGCATAACGACGTAGATATGCCGTGAGACCACCTTCCCGAACACTTAGGACGGCTAACAATCCCGCCGTCAACTGCAATCGGACTTACTCACGATATAGGTGCGAGTTAGGCGAGGAAAGCGGTGATTTTATCGATGCGAGCGTACTTGTGCGTACGTGAGTGAGAAAAATTGCCGCTTGACAAAGCATAACGAAGTAAATATGCCGTGAAACACCTCCCTTTGCACAAAGGAGGCGCAAAATGATAGAAATTGCCACACCTAACGGCTCGCAACGACAACATCATACATCGCAATGACGTAGCGGTTGAGATTGCCACGCTTCACTTCGTTACGCTTTGCTATAGCAAACTGCACGCAACGCAATGACATATCAATGTTAAGCTATGTGCGCCGCATAACGGAAAAAGGACGGGAAAAGTACACCGTCCTTTTGATTACATTATTTTGGATTAGAAAAATAATTTGTATATAATTACGCTTGCGCGTTGTCGTCTTTGCCGAGCATATAATCCGTGGTCTTGCCAAACAGATTAGCCAAATCTATCAATGCTTGATAGCTTGGTTCTTTTACCCCTCTCTCCCAGTTGCTGATGGATACTTGAGATACTTGCATGTATTTTGCAACGTAAGTTTGGTTGTATCCGTTCAGGATTCTTTGCTCTTTGAGTCTTTCTGCAAATTTCATTTTTTTATCCTCCTAAAAATTATTCATTATTTATTATTTTCCAAGCCGTGCCTTTTTCTTCAAAGCTGATTAGCGCTTCAGTCACGGCGTGCTTATCTAACGTTGATGAATTGTCATATCGACCGAGAGCTTCGTCTACGTCGTTGACTATGTCCATCACTTTGAGATGAAAACAATCCAAAAACTTGCTGACGAACGGGAAACAAGAATAGTATCCACCGTATGCCCTCGTTATTGCAAACGCTATCACTTCGGCTACGTCCTTGTACGGCAAACCTTCCGTTACGCCGTCGTAGCTGACACCTATACACCTTCCGTCTTGAAGAACGAAGTTGCCAAAATCCAAGTTGCCAAGTATATAGCCACTACATACGGAATGAAACATCTGCATAAAGATTGCCAAACTGCCCGCAAGCGACTCGAGCTTGACCGTATCGTCGCTCATAGTAGCCCCTAAGAACTCTTCTAAGAAGTTGTTGCCCTCGATATACTCGCAAATAAAATAGTTGTCGTATCTGCCTAGCACCTTGGGTGCGTAACCCGTATACGATACCTTGGCCATTACGTCAGCTTCTTTAGTGGACTTGGACGCATCTTCCGAAAGTTTGAGAATTGCCCGTCCCCCTTCGTAATTGATAAGAGCGACGTGTTTTTTGTCACTTTGGTAGGTTTGTAATTGTTGATAACGTGCTATCATAAATGACCCTTATATTATTATCATTTAAGATAGCTATTTTGTCAAGATATAGCAAAACTTTTTATTAAAAATTTACAAAATTGTCATATTATGACAAAATTTTTGCTTATATTTTGTTTGGTTTTTACTTAAAAATTCGGCGCTTGCGCTATAAGACGTCGCCTAAAGATGATATTTGACTATTGTCCTTTCTAATTGCGCCAAAAATTCCAATAAATTGTCGTCTTGCGTGTGGTCTATTCTGGCATAGTGATTGGCTTCGGCAAAAGTCTTGTAGTAAGCGTTTTTTAATTCAAACTTCTTGCTTGGCGGGTTGATAGAAAAATATTTGTCCAACAAATCGTACTTATCAGAGCCCGAACACTCGAATTGGAAGAGTTCTAGTTCCCTATCTCCCCACATGACGCCCATTGGGTCGATGATTGCCGATACGGCATCGTTTTGCACAATGACGTTGCCGATATTGAGGTCGCCGTGCAATAGCGACGGCGCTACTACTTGCTCGGAAAAAATATCGTCAAAATGCTCGTAAGCGTGTTGCATTAGCTCGAGATATGCCTTGTCCAACAGCCCTCTATCGCTACCGGAGCTTATTCTGTCCAACATTTGGCGAGATAAGTCGTGATAGAATGACTGCCACGTAGGGTATTGCTTGCCCGAAAGATAGCCGTACGTCTGGTTGGTCACACCATGCAAAGCAACGGCTTGTTGTACAACTTCCCAACCGATAGCGTCCCTTATGGGTTGCTTAGGCAAAGGCATTTGACCGAGATTGTCTCCCTCAGCCCACTCCATAATTAACGCGTTGATATCTTGGCTTTGAAATGCGTGAAGCACCTTAGGCACTTTGACCACGCCGAGAGAGTGAATAAAGCCTTGCTCGCTCGCTTGCATAACCATGTACTGAGGTTCGTCAAAGAGCTTGACGGACAAAACGAACGGTGCAACGGATAGCGTCACCTTGAAAACCCTGCCGTAAAAGCCCTTGCCCGCCTCGTTGATTGATAGAGGCGGACAGTTGTATAGGGTTTGGATTGCAAGTTGTACCTTTTGCTTCATTTTTTTCCTTGATATTATTCGTTATCTTTTGGTTGCTCTTCGTCCTGGGTAACTTCCGCGTCGATTACTTGTTCGTCGCTAGTAGGTGCTTCGCTCGTAGCTTTTTCAACTTGTTGAGTAACGGTAGCAGGCTTGAGTTGCACTGCTCTCTCGATACGGATAACGTAGATGAATATGCTTGCCAGTACCGTCGATACGCCTAATTGCAAGCAGTCCCAAGGCAGTTGCATAATAGCTGCGGCAACTTTGCCCGTCTCCTCGTCACCCCAGAAGAGCGCTTGAGTACCGAAATATCCGCCGACCATAAATATTCCGCCGACAATCATGCTGACTACGCCAAGCGTGATTTTGACAGGGGTGCGATATGGCTTTTTGCCCGCAACGAACTTGAACATAAGTCCTGCGACTAGTCCTTCGATACCCTTGATGAATAGCGTAAACCACATGGTGAGAGGATATACGATGCTGTCGGCTATGAGCGAGCCTACGCCACCCGCTACCATTGCGGGGATAGGTCCTAGCAAATATGCCGTGACGAATATCATCGTGTCACCAAAATTGACGAAACCCGTGCCTACGCTAAAACCAAGCATGGTGCATACGGCTACGACTGCCGTCATAAGTGCGCAACGTACGATTGCTACGGTGTTGATTTTTTTCATAATTGCTCCTTTTTGGGCAACGAGCACTTAGGCTTTCTCGGTACTTTCACGGTCTGAAGGAATAAAAAAATCTTCCACTCAGCAGTGAAAGAATAGCAAATTATTGCACGCCAAAGCAATGCAAATATCATACTCTTTCCCAGTCTGACTTTACAGGCGGTTGCGGGATCTCACCGCATCGGCTGTTGGGGCTGTTGGACTCGTCCGATACTAAGTCGGCATCACCACCGGTCGGCTTATTGCCTGCCCAAAGATATTTGATAATTGTATGTTAGCACCGCAAAATACGATTGTCAACGGATTTTTTGAGAATTTTTAGACGATTTTCGATAATTTTTGAGCTGCCCAAAATACCTCAATTTTATTATAATATCAGTAATTTTAGCCTTGCTTTTGCTACGACTTTTGGAGAAAAAACGTAAATCCGTTGACAATAAAAAACCACTTACCAAACACATCACTATTTCCAAGTTTGATAAAGCCAATTTTTGAGCAACAAAAAACCTGACTCAACACTCTAAGTCAGGTCTTTGGTAGCGAGAGTGAGATTCGAACTCACGGTCCCCCGGGTATGAACCGGGTGCTCTAGGCCAGCTGAGCTATCTCGCCAAAATTGGTTGCGGGGGGAGGATTCGAACCTCCGACCTTCGGGTTATGAGCCCGACGAGCTGCCAGCTGCTCCACCCCGCGATATTCTTGATGCTTGATAATGATAATAAAAAAAACGACGTTTGTCAAGAGTTTGAGAAAGATTTTATAAAATAGTAGTCAAACAGTTATATTTTTGCCACTATTTAGTGATTTATTCAATACTATTATATTATCGAAAAATTGCTTTATTCCGTTACTTTGTCTTTGTTTTGTACTCTAAATATCCTTCTAAGTTGTCGCTGTCCCTGACGATTACGCTATCTTTGCCTAGCATATCCATAATGCCGACAAGCAAAATTCCTCCGCCGACGATGAGGTCTCTACGCTTGACTTCCAGCCCGGCAAAGCACCCTCTTTGCTCGATAGGCGTAGCGTGCACACGACGGCACAAATCCACTACTATATCCCTATTAAGTCGATACATATCGACAATTTTGGCATCATACTCTATCATTTGCTCTTGCATTGTAACAAAGGTAGCAGACGTACCGCCAATAGACAAGAGGTGGTCAAACTTAGGCACTTCGCCGTATCCTTGCAAGGTCTTGGCAACGTAGTCTTGCAGTGCGTCTACGTCCTCTTTGCACTTGTCGTTGAGGACGGCAAGACCTATAGGCAAACTCTTAGAATAGACTAGTCCACTCCTGTCTCCGACCGCAATCTCCGTGCTTGCACCGCCTATGTCCACCACGCAACATACGCCCTCGGTGTAAGCTCCCAAAAATCCTATCTTCGCCTCGATTTGGCTAGGAAGAACGTCTATTTCTATACCCCGCTCGCGTGCTTGGAACAAAAAATCCGCTCTGTTGTCGGCTCTGCGCACCGCTTCGGTGGCAAAGAAAAATATCTCGTCCGCGCCCCACTTCTCGGCCATCTCACGATAGTCCACCAATACGTCAATCGTGATAGCCAAATTGTGCGTATCGAGTTTGCCCGTGGTTGCCAAGCCTCTACCTAGCCCCGTGGTGGTGACGAACTTTTTGAAACTCACGCCGTCTTGGCTAAGCATAAGTCTTACGGAGTTGGAGCCAATATCTACTACTGCGTACTTCATACCAAAATTATATAAAATATTTCTTTTTTTGCCAAACGCTTGAATACAAAAATAATTGTGCAGTAGATTTTTATTTATCCGCTGTCCTATATTATGAAAAAGTTATCAATTTTTGTTGACAATTACGCTTTTTTAATATAATATTGATTACGCTACAAATCTATGGCTCCGTGGTCAAGCGGTTAAGACATCGCCCTTTCACGGCGGTAACACGAGTTCGATTCTCGTCGGAGTCACCAAAAAATAAGGAACGACAATCGTCGTTCCTTATTTTTTGGTACTCCCCGCGTATAATCGAATAGACGAGCAACTACCAACTTTCAATACCCAACACGTTGCATTGCGAGCGTTTTCGCACCCGCAGGATATTCGCCGATAGGCGAACTTCTCGTTGGAGGCTTATGCTTTCTAACTTATTTTTGACACAAAACTTCGGCTAGGCGGTATTGACAACGAGCAAAAACAGCAGTAAAATTATTGTAGTATAAACTACTAAAAGGAGTAATATTATGGCTAACGTATGTGTTATAACGGGTGGCGGAAGCGGTATGGGGCTTGCTGCTGCCAAATTTATATCAAAAGACAAAATCATCGTAATATCGGGTAGAACGATGAGCAAGCTCGAGGGTGCCGTGGCTGAGTTGAAAGCGTTGGGATATGACGCTTATGCAAAATCGTGCGACACTTCCAATAGAGAAAGCGTAAAAGAATTGGTGGCTTTTGCTTCTTCTCTCGGTGAAATCAAAAACGTCATCAATGCGGCGGGAGTCTCCCCTGCTATGAAGGGAACGCAAGAGAGCATTTTGCGTATCAACGCTTTGGGAACGGTTTACGTAAACCAAGAGTTTTCTAAGGTTATGTCAAAGGGAAGCGTTATCGTGGATATTTCTTCCAATTCCGCATACGTTTTGCCTTCTTTCTTAATCAACAAAAAAGTTTATGCTCTTGCCGAAACCGACGAAGATACCTTCTTGAAAAAGCTCATCAAAAAGAGTAACATGGCTAAGGGTGAGTATCAACGCAAAGGCTTTGCCTACTCTCTCTCCAAGAACTTTGTCGTATGGTACGCGCAAAAATGCGCCTTCGTATACGGCAAAAAAGGCATAAGAGTTGCTTCTTTGAGCCCGGGACTTATCGCAACCGATATGGGCAATCTCGAAAAAGAAGAGGGCGGAATGCTTATTCCTTTCTCTTGCGAAGAAAGAATGGGTACGCCTGAAGAACTCGGCTTCGCAATCGCAACCCTTGCCGACGAGCGCAACGGATACCTTGCCGGCGTGGATATACTCTGCGACGGCGGTAGCACCTACGGCATGAAAGAATTTAAGAAGAAAAAATAAAACGCCAAACTTTTGACTAAAAAATCCTTCGCCACTTCTAAGCAATATAGGTTTAGAGGTGGCGAATTTTTATATCGTTCTATTTTTGGACAAGGCGTATAAAATATAATATGAATACAATTTACGTCGTGATGATGATTGGGTCGCTACTGCTCGTGACCATTACCGCACCCGAATCGGCGCTGAGCATTATGCTTGGCGGAGCAAAGAGCGCAATCGGATTGTCGGTGTCGCTGTGTGCCATATACACCGTATGGTTGTCGGTGTTGCAAGTCATCGACAAAACGGGAATGGGTAAAGCACTGAGCAAAGCCTTCAAACCCTTGACTAAGAAGTTATTTAAGGGAGAGAGCGACCTAGCGCTCGAATATATCACTCTCAACTTCTCCGCCAATCTATTGGGTATGGGCGGGGCGGCAACGCCTCTCGGTATCAAAGCTATGGAATACATGCAAGACGGCTCGGAAAAAGCAAGCGACAATATGATTTTGTTCGTGGTCATCAACGCAACGTCAATCCAACTCTTGCCCGCAACCATCATTGGTCTTAGGGCGAGCAAAGGGTCTGCTTCCGCCTCGGATATAATTTTGCCAAGTCTCATCGCTACCACCTTCTCTACTCTTATCGGCGTGATATTGTGCAAGGTACTGGCGGGAAAAAACGCAACTAACCAAGAGCAACCTCTGCCCCTCAAGGATAAACTATGAGCGCATATATTTTGCCGGCATTCATAATCGTAGTGATTGGATTAGGGGTAATCAAAAAAATCTCGATATTCGATTGCTTTGCCACGGGCGCAAAGGAAGGCTTGCATCTCATAGTGTCGGTATTCCCTTTTCTTTGTAGCATTATGATTGCCGTAGAGCTATTTTCTATGAGCGGACTAAGTAGGTATTTTTCTAAAATTTTGGAACCTGTATTGACTTTTTTGGGTGTGCCGAGCGAATTGTGCGAACTACTTATCATTCTTCCGTTGAGTGGAAACGGCTCTATCGCAATGTTAGAGAACATTTACAACACGTACGGAGTGGATAGTTTTATCGCGCGCTGCGCTTCGGTCATCGTCAGCGCAAGCGAAACGGTTTTTTATATCGCGACGATGTACTTCTCTACCACCAAAGTAAAAAGGTTGAGATACGCCATACCCGTGGCGTTGTTCTCGACTTATGCGGGAGTCTTGATATCTTGTCTTATGTGTAGATTACTATAGTTATTAAAACGAATAATTTTTTGATGAAGCGTCGAAATGGAAAAAGCAATATCAACTTGAATCAATATTTTATGCCGATAAATTTCTGCTAACAAAAAAGACGGTGGATGCCGCCTTTATTTACTAATTAGTTGGTCAATAACCGTCGTGTCTATGATAGCCAAGTGGCTTCGGTCTCGGTCGCACACCGCCACGAATTGACCGGCGACCTCTTCGATATGGCGAGTGGGGCAACCACACTCTTTGCACCCTCTAGCAAGGGTAAGCTGATAGAGAGTGCCGTCAACGTTGACTCTAGGCGGTTTGCCGTACTTAATTTTTTTGATTGCAAAGGCACTCTTGGACATAGCGCTAAGCATCCTTGCCGCATAAACGTTGTCCACCACGAGATAAAGTCCGAAAGCCGCAAGTCCCAGCCCTGCCATAATGCACAGTGCCATGAGAGTTACGTTGAAGGAATTGGCTTTGATGATAAAAAACGCTACGATACAAGTTGCAATAATTAGCACTCCCAACGCAATCATTACTATGCTCTTGCCAAATGCTTGCTTGGTGGTAGATACTTTGGTCAGTACCAACTCTTTGGTATCTATGACGGGCAATCCTTGCAGTTGCTCTTGATGAAGATACGACGCCTCTATTGCCCTCTGCGTTTCTTCTTCTCTCGCTTTTTTTCTTTGAGCCCAGTCCGGCTTCTTATTGATTTCGAGTTCGGCGCCGCAATGCTTGCAAAATTTAGCGTCGTCTTCTACGTTGCTAGAGCAAACGGGGCATTTTTTCATTGCTTTTCCTCCTCGCGTATCGTCTTGGTTGCCTTGGCGTAAGACGCTTGCCACTTGATTAGCACAGCCGTTGCACCAATCACTACTATCGGCAAAGCGTACGCACCTACGCCCGTCACGAAAGAACTACCCGCCATACCTTGCAAAGATATAACCATTAGCGTAACAAGTTCCGCCAAACTCAAAATCGAAAATACCGAACATAGCACGACTAATAATGAAGACGACTTCTTTTTTGCTGCGCCTATTGCGCCGACGACAACAATCGCTATCCACATAACGGCAAACACGAAAGCCACCGCGTGTTGAAGGTCCATAACTTGGTCTAGCATAGCTTTCTGCGAGGTGGTAAAACTCTTGTCGATGTAACTGATCACTGCTTCGTTGATGGTGTCATTACTTCCGCCTTCCAACAAACCTCCCGCTAGAAAATTTATCCAACCACCCTCACCGAAACCGATGGGAGCAAACAGTATCGAAACAACGTTGACCGAGGACGACGCTTTGTAGACGCCTTCCCCACCCCCGTCGGATAGGTCGATAGTGGCGGTGATACCCGTGACAGGCAAACAAAGACACACCAAAACCAAAACCGTAACTGCAATGACGACGTAAGGAAACGCAGTATGCAATTTTTGCAAGGTCTTGTACGCCTCAAGCACTCTCGGATTGACGAGCTTGGCACTGCCGCTATCGCTGTTTTTTGCCTTTTTCTTGGATCTACTAGCCATGATAATCTCCCGTAGCTATTATATTATAAGGCAAACCCAAGAAAAATTCAAGGTATATTGACAGCATAAATGCACACATTAACAATACTTTACAAAAGGAGTATGCTATATGATGACAATTACTATTATTGCGACTTTGCTTTTGATAGTCGGCGCATTCAACTGGTTTACCGTCGGCGTATTCGGCTTTAACTTTATCAACTGGATATGCATGGGAAGTATGGTTGCGCAAAGCATTATCTACGGCATAGTCGGCATAGCGGGCTTGTGGGTACTCGTTTACCTTATAGCCAACAAGTTTAAGCTTACAAAACAAGCTTAATACTCCCCGTCAAGGGGGTACATATCAAACTATATTGCTTAGATAATATCCTATAGTAAGCTGATTGATAAGCATATCACGAGCGTTTTCCCCGCTCGCTTTTTCTCTCACTTCACCAAGCAAATCTACCGTCTCTACGTTGAGCCTGCGCATCTCGACAAGCACCTTGCGCAAGTTGTCTTTGGGCTCTGCTCGATATTGCGACGACACGCTAAAAAATCCATTTTTGTCGATACGTATCGAGTTTTTGGACAACAACTTGGCAATATTGTCTAGCAAAAATACGTTGGTCGGGTTTTTTGCCCCCGCTTGTAGACTCTCGACCATAGCTGTTAGCGTGGCGAGGTTTCGTTTGATTTTGACTAGATATTGCACCAAAAAAATAGGAAAGTTGCCTGTTGTACTTTGTTTTTTGTATTCTTCGTTCATATCGTGTATTGCCTTGTCGCCCGGCATTTGTTCATCGTTATACATACGCGCACCTCTTATATATAATATGTAGCGTAAAATAAATAATAAGTAATTGTTGCATTTTCTGCCCGCAACGCTTATAATGCTATTATGGACAATATGATTTTGACTCCCCTTCAGTTGTGGGAAGATTACGATCCTAAGGCGCAGCCTTTGCAAGCGTCGTTCCAACGCTACGACGATAGAGGCGATTATTTTTACGTGCAAGGTTATTTCAACGGCGACAGCTATTCGGACGGCGTCGTACGTATTTTTTTCAAAGGTATGTTGCCAAAAGGCGACTGCAAAAAGTTGGCGATTTTGATTGACGACTACGATGGCAATTTGAGCGAAGAAAATTTCGAAGGCTTGATTAGACAAGGCTTTGGATATATCTTCTTCGATTATTGCGGAGAAAAGGTCGGCAGGCGCAACTATACCAAATACCCAAAGAGCATTGATTACGCCAACGTTTGTCGCGCAGGACAACACCTCGACCACGCCATCCCCGACGCAAAAGCCACTTGCCACTTTGTGTGGACCAAAGTGTGCCGTAGAGTGATTACTTTGGCGACCTTTTTGCTAGGCGACGACGTGCAAATCTTCTTGGTGGGACTACGCAAAGGCTCTACTATCGCTTGGCAAACGGCAGGCATGGACGGTAGAGTCGACGGATTGATTGCCACCTTGAACGCAGGTTGGGAAGAATACAGCGACTACCACAAATTTAGCGACAACGATATAGTGTTGAGTGACGAGAGAGCGCGTTGGCTTGCAGGTTGCGCCCCTCAAACTTATGCGAGATTTATCAAATGCCCTACTCTGTTTATCGGTGCAAGCAACAGCGACTTGACCCCCGTGGATAGATTGGAAAATACTCTCAACGTCATTGCCGAAAAGAATAAACTCAAAAAGTGTATCTGTGCGGGGCATTGCCACAGCGTAGATTATACGGCAATAAAGTTGGTTATTGAGTGGCTAAGCGCGACCTCGTCGGGCAAAGAATTGCCACACTCTCCTCAAATGAGCCTCGTGGTAAAGAACGGAAAACTCGTTGCCGAAGTAGCATTTGACGAAAGCGTTGCCGTAAGCGAACGCTGTATATATTATTCTTACGACGAGCTTGACCCAAAACTGAGAAGCTGGAACAAAATCGCCGTTGCCGAGGGCACGAGCGACGTGGCTATCCCGGTATACGCCAACAACGAAAGAATTTACGCTTACGCTCAAATAACTTATACGGAAGGATATTCTCTATCTTGTCTGTTGCGTACCTACGAAGTGGGCGAAGAGGACATCAGCTTTACCCCGCTAAAACGCTCACAAATAATATACGAACGCAAAAAAGGTACTAGTAGTTGGGTGGCTGAAGAGTGTGACGAATTCGATATTTGCAGTACACCTCACATGCAAAAGGGCGCCTTCGATATTATGGGCATCACCGCCGACAAGGGCGATTTGTCCACCTACACTCTCGGCGAGGCTAAATACTTCGGCGACGACGACAACCTATTGCAGTTCGATACCTATTGTGCCGAGGAAAGGACGCTAGAGGTGGAATTGACGGTAGAAAACGGCGGGAAAATATCGCATTATACCACGACGGTAAAACTCTCGGACGGTGACGCTTGGCAAAAACACCCTATCGAAAAACAACACTTCAAAACTGCCGATATGCTCCCTCTAAAAAGTTGGAAGGGGGTAAAAAAACTTACCTTCAAAAATATCAGCGGTGTGCTGATAAACAATATACTTTGGGTATAGTATGGAATACAAAATAGGCGACTTGGTTACAACCAAAAAAACTCACCCTTGCGGTGGCAATCGATGGGAAATAGTGCGTGTGGGCGCGGACTTCAAACTAAAATGCCTCACTTGCGGTAGAGTCGTAATGCTAGATAGCGAAAGTGCAAAAAAAGCAATAAAATCAGTAGTAAAGGACGATAGCAATGACTAAAAGACCCGCTCTAATCAACTTGATCAACGTGTTTCTTTCGCTGATTATCGTTGTGTTGATATTGGCAATTATATGCTTGCTGTGGATAATCTCGCCAATGATGGTGAGTGGCAACTCTATGCAAAACACTTTGCAAGATAGCAACATAATTTGGGTGCAAAAGACGGGATACAACCTGCAAAAAGGCGACGTAATCGTATTCAAGCGCCCCGGAGCAGACAAACCGCCCGTCAAACGAATAATTGCAACCCAAGGCGATACGGTACAGTTTGATATGATAGGTGGATACAAGGTCAACGGCGAGTATATCGACGAAGATTATCTATCATTCGACTTTGCCCAACTCTACGACGAGTATTACTTTACGGGTACGCACCAGGACGCAACGGTAAGCGCACTGTTGATGACGACGGGCGTAATTGTGGGTGAAAACCAACTCTTCGTGTTGGGCGACAATAGAGGCGTTTCGCTGGATAGCCACAGCTACGGCTGTATAGAAATTGACTGGATAATAGGAAAAGTAGTAAACCTATAAGGAGTATATATGAAAGCAATAGTATCGGTAATTGGAAAAGACAAAAAGGGCATCATCGCAAAAGTAGCAACTAAGCTCAGCGAACTCGACGTCAATATCGAGGACATCTCGCAGACCATTATGCAAAACTTTTTTACCATGATAATGGCGGTAGATTTGAGCGAAAGCACTCATTCTTTTGAAGAAGTCAAGCAAGAGTTGACTACGACGGGACAAGCTTTGGGCGTAGAAATACATATCCAATCGCAATCCATATTCGAAAGCATGCACCAGCTTACCACCAACACCACTCTATAAACGGACGAACTATGTACACAAATAAAGAAATTATTGAAACTATCAACATGGTATCTCACCAACATCTTGACGTGAGAACAATTACTATGGGTATATCGTTGATGGACTGCATCAGCGATAGCAAAACCCGAACCTGTGAAAAAATCTACGACAAAATCATGCGCAAAGCAGGCAATCTCGTCAAGGTCGGAGAGCAAATTAGCTCCGAGATAGGCGTGCCTATCGTCAACAAGCGCGTGTCGGTGACACCAATCAGCCTAGTGAGCGCGTCGAGTCGCGGTCACTTAGAAATCATACGTACGCTAGACAAAATAGCCGAAGAAATAGGCATCGACTTCTTGGGTGGCTACTCTGCGTTGGTGCACAAGGCTATGAGCCCTTACGAAGAAGAGTTTATTCGCTCTATCCCCGAGGCTCTATCCACTACCAATAAGATTTGTTCTTCAGTCAACGTTGCCACTTCTAAGGCGGGTATCAATATGGACGCCGTGGCTTTGATGGGCAAAATCGTCAAAGAGTGTGCCCTCGCCACCAAGGACAACGACTCTATGGCTTGCGCCAAGTTGGTTGTCTTTGCCAACGCCGTTGAGGACAATCCTTTTATGGCGGGCGCCTTCTTAGGTAGCGGTGAGGACGACACCGTCATCAACGTGGGCGTTTCGGGCCCGGGCGTGGTTAAGACGGCTCTCGAAAAAGTCGACGGTGACCTTACGCAAGTGGCTGAATGTATCAAGCAAACCGCCTTCAAAATCACCAGAGTAGGTCAACTCGTCGCCAAAGAAGCAGCTAAAAGACTGGGCGTGTCGAGCGGTATAGTAGACCTTTCGCTAGCCCCTACCCCTGTCGTGGGCGATAGCGTGGCGCATATTCTAGAAGAAATCGGTCTGGAGAGCGTGGGCGCGTGCGGTACGACCGCTACCCTAGCAATGCTCAACGACGCAGTCAAGAAAGGCGGTATAATGGCAAGCAGTCACGTAGGTGGACTGAGCGGTGCTTTTATCCCTGTTTCTGAGGACGCGGGAATGATTAAGGCTACGGAAATCGGTGCTCTCAATATCGAAAAACTCGAAGCTATGACTGCCGTATGCTCGGTTGGCTTGGATATGATTGCAATCCCGGGGGATACCGATGCCGACGTTATCTCTGCTCTGATAGCAGACGAAATAGCAATAGGCGTGGTCAACACTAAGACTACCGCGGTGAGAGTTATACCTGTATACGGCAAAAAGGAAGGAGAATACGCCGAGTTCGGCGGACTGCTCGGTCGCGCACCTATCATGAAGATAAGCAAATATTCGCCAAGCAAATTTATATCAAGGGGCGGACGTATACCTGCGCCTTTGCATAGCAACAAAAACTGACGAGGAAGATATGCAAGCAGAAGGAAAAAACGCCGTTGTTGAAGCGCTCGATAGCAACGTGGTCGTAAAGAAACTCTACGTATGCAAAACCATGCGTGAGCTTGACAAAATTATCGACAAGGCAAAAATAAAAAATATCCCCGTAGCAATGGTGGACAAGCGTGAGCTCGACAAAATGAGCGAAACTGGCAGACACCAAGGCGTGATTGCCGTGTGCAAGGACTTCGAATATACCCCTCTGGACGACGTGATTGCTAAGGCGCGCCAAAAAGGCAAACAGCTATTCTTAGTGTTGTTGGACGGTATCGAAGACCCTCACAATCTTGGAAGCATCATTAGGGTTGCCGAGTGCTGTGGCGCAGACGCCGTAGTCATTCCTAATCGTAGAGCCGTGGGCGTTACCCCTACCGTCATAAGGGTTTCGGCGGGCGCAACCAACCACCTGCCCGTATGCCTCGTAGGCAATATTAACGACGCCATACGCAAGCTAAAGGACGAGTTCGTAGGCGTTATATGCGCCGATATGGACGGCGAGCCTCTCAATCAAGCCCGACTTGACGGCGATATCGCTATAGTCGTAGGCAACGAAGGAAGCGGGGTCAAAGCTTTGACGGCGAAGTTGTGCGACAAGACCGTAGCCATACCTCAGTTTGGCAAAGTAAACTCGCTCAACGCTTCGGTCGCTTGCGGAATTATTTGCTACGAAATAGTTAGACAAAGACTAGAAAAATAAAACGAAAAAGCCCACGATAATCACGGGGCTTTTCGGTGTCGTAAAGACATAAAGAAAAAATTATGTTTTGCTACCTAATCTATACTTACATATTACTTATCGTGTATTAAACCTTCATTAAATTATCAAAAAATTTTTTTAATATTGGTTTAAGACAATGCAAGGAGGGATTATGAGAATTTTGTTGGTTGAGGACTCGATAAGCTTGTGCGAGGTACTCACCGAAGTGCTACAAAAAGAAAAATATGAGGTTCAATGCGCCTACGACGGAGAAGAGGGGCTTAGCCTCGCCGTGTCGGATATATTCGACCTAATCATACTCGACGTGATGATGCCTAAGAAAAACGGCTTCGACGTGCTAAAAGAGTTGAGAGCAAAAAAGATTTCTACTCCCGTCATCATGCTGACTGCCCTATCGCAAGAATCAAACAAGGTGCAAGGGCTCGACCTAGGCGCGGACGACTATCTGTCCAAGCCTTTTTCTACCTCGGAATTGCTGGCGAGAATTAGGGCGATTTTGCGTAGAAGAGGCGACCTTACTGTAGAGAACACCCTGTCCTATCAAGGCGTGGTGCTCAACTTGTCTAGTTATCAGTTGATTAGGGGCACCAAGTCGGTCAAACTGTCGCAAAAAGAGTGCGATATTATGCGTTACTTTATGGAAAGACCACGTTACGTGGCGGAAAAAGAAGCTCTAATCAACAAGGTGTGGGGCTTCGACAACACCTTTGAGTCCAATTCTTTGGAGGTCTTTATATCCTTTTTGAGAAAAAAACTATCCTTTATCGACGCGCCTTTCGTCATCAATTCGATAAGAGGCGTGGGATATCAGTTGGGGGATAAACAATGAATATGTTTCGTGACGCGCAACTAAAGTTTATGCTCATACCGCTATTGGTGTGCGCTACTCTTTTGTGCGTCGTTTTTTCGGCAATATTTGCCATTGCTTCTACCTCCTCCCTCAAGAGCGCTCGCGATTACGTCACCGACGCGCAATCCGTCGGTACGGAAAAGGCGATGAATTCAGGCTATCAATTTAGATGTATAACCGTGATACAATTCGCCGACGGACAAGTACTTACGTCAAAAGACGACTTTTTTGCAAACGTCAATCTATCAAAACTGTTAGACGACGCAAAGGACGGCTCCAACAACGTCATCAAAGCGGGTGAATTGTCGTTGGTAGTAGGCTACAAAAACGACCTATTCAACGAATGTCCCGTAGCAAGATATACCATATACGATTATTCTTCCGAACGCGCTACACTCAACAATCTCGTTTTGACGTTGGTGGTGGTATATATTATTACGGTATTGATAATCGGTCTGTTGTCTTACTTATTCTCGGCTAGCGCCGTCGAGCCAATGAATATTGCCTTCAAAAAGCAACAAGAACTTATCGCCAACGCTTCGCACGAGCTCAAAACACCTCTTACTATTGCTTTGACCAACATTGACTTGGTTTCGAGCGAGCCCAAACAAACGGTACTTGAAAACAAAAAGTGGCTGGATAGCGCAACCTACCAACTCAAGAGAATGAATAGCCTCGTGCTGCAAATGTTGGAGCTTTCTCGCCTTGAGATGAGAGGCAAGCAGCTTCACCACGACGACGTCAACCTAAGCGACTTAGCTACGGGCACGCTGTTGTCCTTCGAGGCTTCTATATACGAAAAAAACATATTGCTCACTGCCGATATTGCTCAAGACGTGCATTACGAGTGCGATAGAATAGAGGTGGAAAAGTTGATGACTATTCTGCTCGACAACGCCAAAAAGTATACGCCTGAAGAAGGCGAAATAACCTTTACGCTTCAAAGCTTGCCGAAGGCTATCAAGCTGAGAGTAACCAATTCGGGAAACGGTCTTAGCAAAGAAGAATGCGAAAACGTCTTTGAGAGATTCTATAAGTCAGACCAATCACACAAAGAGAGTGGCAACAGCTTTGGACTCGGTCTGTCTATCGCCAAATCGGTAGTAGCATCTCTCGGCGGCAGCATAAGGTGTATGAGCGACGGTATGAGTTGGACTGCGTTCGAGATAACTCTACCCGTCAAGCCTTCCAAAAACGCTAAATAAATCAATACGTATCGACAAAAATGCAACCGACGCAAATATTCGGTTGCATTTTTTAACAAATTTGGTGTTGTCAATTATTGCTTATTTAGTTATAAATAATTGCTTGTTTTGTTAATAGTTTCTCTTTTTTTGTTGCAAATTTTAACTCTTTATTATTCTTCAAACAGTTGCATTGCCACCTTGTAAACTTGGTCTTTGGTCAACTTGTTTTGTTTGGCTACTTGTTTGATTGCTTCCTTCTTGTCAATGCCTTGGCTAATCTTGTCTTGCAGTTGCTCTTCTATGCTCTTGCTCTCTTGTTCAATAATCTGAACAGGGTGTTCCACTATCAGCACGAACTCACCCTTTGGATTGTCGATTTGCATCTCACCCAAAACGCCGATGACGTGGCTCTCGTGAATTTTGGTAAGTTCTTTGATTACGTGTACGCGTCTATCTCCAAACTCCTTGTACATTGCGTCTAAATCTTTATTGACGTCGTAAGGCGAGCTATAAAACACCAACGCACTGTCGTAGCTTGCAAGTTTTGCAAGCAAAGCCTTTTTGTCCTTGTCCCTGCTCGGTAAAAAGCCTACGAAAGTCCATATCGGTCTTGTTATTCCGCTGAGTGCCATTGCACTGGCAACCGCAGTAGGTCCCGGGACAACCTCGATATCGTAGCCTCTCAAGGTCAGCTGTTCTACTACTATTGCCCCCGGGTCGGAGATGCAAGGCATGCCCGCGTCGGTGATAAGCGCAACGCTTTGTCCTTGGTCGAGCAATGAAGCAATCTTCTCGGTGCTCTCCCTCTCGTTGTGTTGGTGACAACTAAAGAGGGGCTTTTTGATACCGTAATAGTTGAGAAGTCCAAGAGAGTGACGAGTATCTTCGCAAGCAATCGCCGACGCTTCTTTGAGCGTCTCTATTGCCCTAAACGATACGTCGCCGAGATTGCCTATCGGCGTGCCTACCAGGTACAACTTAGCCATTAGTTTTTATTGAGCTTATAGCCGTCTTTGGTATCGAGAATTGCGTAGCCTTTTTGTGCTATTTGCGCACGCAAGCTGTCTGCCAAGGCGTAATTTTTGTCGGCTTTGGCTTGCTTTCTTTGTTCTGCAAGGTCGATGACGTCTTGAGGTGCGCTCTCTTGTTCGCTTTGCATAGGTGCGGCTTTGTCGAGGCTCAAGCCCAATACTTTATCGAAGTCCAACGCCATAGCATATACGTCCTTGCTCTTTGGCTCTTTGACCATCTTCCAAAGCACGCCGAGCGCCATAGGAATGTTGATATCGTCGTCTATTGCGTCGCAAAATTCCTTCTTGTACTTTTCGAGCACCGCGGTATCGGTGGTGGCGTTGCTAATCTTGTGCTCGTAGAGAGCAGACAATAGCCTTGCGTAAGATACCTTGGCTCCGTCCATACCTTCGAAGGTAAAGTTGAGCTTTTTGCGATAGTGAGCGTTGAGGCAGAAGTATCTAAAATCCATTGCACTGTAGCCCATTTCTTCAAGTTGACTGATACGATAGGTGTTGCCTAGGCTCTTGGACATCTTGCCGTTGTTGACGAGCATAAACTCGCCGTGCATCCAATAGTTGACGGTCTTGCAACCCGTGAGCGCTTCGTTTTGCGCAATTTCGTTTTCGTGGTGAACAGGTATGTGGTCAACTCCGCCCGTGTGCAAATCGAAGATTTCGCCGAGGTACTTTCTACTCATAGCCGAGCACTCGATATGCCAACCCGGATATCCCATGCCCCAAGGGCTAGGCCATTGCATTATGTGGTTAGGCTCAGCCTTTTTCCATACCGCAAAGTCGGCAGGGTGACGCTTTTGGCTATTGACGTCCACTCTTGCGCCCGCCTGTTGGTCGTCGAGTTTTAGACGACTGAGTTTGCCATACTCGGGGAATTTGGATATATCGAAGTAAATGCCGTCGTCGATTTCGTAAGCGTATCCCTTGTCCACCAAGGCTTGCACGTACTTGATCATGTCTTGGATATGGTCGGTGGCTTTGGCGATAATCTCGGGTTTGCCGATATTGAGCTTGTTCAAGTCTTCAAAGAATACGCCCGTGTAATACTCGGCTATCTCGTAAGGCGACTTTTGTTGTTCTCTACTAGCCTTAGCCATCTTATCTTCGCCGTCGTCGGCGTCGGACATTAGGTGTCCTACGTCGGTTATGTTCATAACGCCTTTGATTTTGTAGCCGTCGTATTTGAGCACTCTGCGCAATATATCCATAAAGATATACGTCCTAAGATTGCCTATATGAGCGTAGTTGTACACCGTTGGTCCACAACTATACATGCACACCTTGTTGTCTTTGATTGGTTTGAATTCTTCTTTTTCTCTAGTCAACGTATTGTATACTTTAAGCATTGTCATCTTCTCCTTTTGGTTGTTTGAATTCTTCGGCAAGTACTGCGTCGTCGCTCATCGTGATACTGTATTTGCACGAATGCACGTCAAGCTTTTCTTCAAGCTTTGCCATACGGTCGTTGATTCTCTTGAACTCTTCGAGTATCGGGTCAGGCAGCTTGATTTGGTTGAGGTCGTCCACGCGCTCGGTGTTTTGTCTAACTATTCTACCCGGCACGCCTACCACCGTGCAGTGTGGCGGAACGTCTTTGAGTACGACGCTACCAGCGCCTATCTTGCTATCGTGTCCTATCGTGATTGGACCGAGCACCTTGGCTCCCGCCGATATCATGACGTTGTCTTGTATGGTTGGGTGTCTTTTGCCCGTGTCCTTGCCCGTACCACCCAAGGTAACGCCTTGGTAGATTACCACGTTGCTACCAACCTCAGCCGTCTCGCCGATGACTACGCCTACGCCGTGGTCAATGAAGACTCCGCCCGCAATCTTAGCGGCAGGGTGAATGTCCACACCCGTCAAACGTCTAGTGCGGGAAGCGATGGCTTTGGCAAGAAAAATCATCTTGTGATTATAAAACCAATGCGCAATGCGGTGGCGGAACAAAGCCTTGAAGCCACCGTAAGTAAAAAAGATTTCCGCTTTGTTGCGTGCGGCAGGGTCCTTCTCCATTGCCACTTGCAAGTCTTGTTTTATCTTTCCCATTTCTACTCCTATTTATATCAAATAACTCGATACGTATCGTTGTTTTCGTTGTTTTTGCAATACAAAAAGCGTCTTTGCTTGCACAAAGACGCCTTATGACGCGGTTCCACTTTGATTGGGCTAAAAGCCCCTCTCTATATGCTATAACGGGCACGTCCGCCTTGACATTTCCTTCAAGGAGCGAATCGACCGCACTTTCTTGGTGTATGTCCGAGTGGCTTTCAGCCGCCGACCACTCTCTCTGTCGAACACTTGCCCAATACTCTTGTCGACTATTGCTTGTTGATATATTGTATGTGTATTATAAACTATCGGTCACACTTTGTCAAGCGATTACATTCTTTGAGGCGCTTTGATGCCGAGCATCATCAAACCGTTAAGTATGACTTGCTTGGTCGCCGACACCAACGACAATCTCGCCTTCTTGATTGCGCCCTCTGCGTTGTTGATATTGTGCTCAAAATAGAATTTGTTAAACGCCTTGGCTACGTCAACGATATAGCGAGTCAAAATGCTTGGCTCGTACTTGCGTGCGCAATCCTTGAGAATGTCGGGATATCTGTCGAGTAGCCTGATGAGGTCGGCAGACTCTTTGTTGTCCACTCCTTGATAGTCGGCCTCGCAGTCGATAGCGCCACACCTCTCGAGTAGCGAATTGCACCTAGCGTAAGTGTATTGCACGTAAGGTCCCGTTTCGCCGTCAAAGTTGAGGGCCTTGTCGTAACTAAACACCATATCTTTGATACGAGAATTGAATAGCACGCCAAAGATTATCGCACCCACGCCCACCATCTCAGCTGTGGCTTCCTTGTCGGGCAAATCGGGGTTTTTGTCGTTGATGATATCCAACGCCTTGGCAACCGCCTTGTTGAGTACGTCCTCCAAAAAGACTACGTTGCCACCTCTCGTGGAGAGCGCTCCGTCTTCGAGCGATACCATTCCGTGTGCAACGTGCACCATGTCCTTGGACCACTCGCAACCCATCATCTCAAGCACCTTGAAGATTTGTCTAAAGTGCAGGTTTTGTTGATAAGCTACTACGTATAGACACTTGTAGAAGTCGTAGGTCTGCTTGCGATAAAAAGCCGCCGCCATATCTCTGGTTGCATACAACGTTGCACCGTCGGCTCTCACCAACAAGCAAGGTGGCATATCTTCTTTGTCGTCAAATCTAACTACTTGCGCGCCGTCGCTAAATTCCAATAGCCCCAGTTCTCTCAATCTATCGAGTACCGGCTCCATTTTGTCGTTGTAGAAGCTCTCGCCCGCATAGCTATCGAACTTGATAGCCAATCTGTCGTATATCTTGCCGACCTCTTTGAGGGTGATTTGTTTGAACCAATCAAATAGCTCCAAAGCCTCTTGGTTGCCGTCCTCTATCGCCTTAAACCAAGCCCTAGCCTCGTCGTCGAGCTTAGGGTTTTGCTCGGCTTCTTTGTGAAATCTTACGTAGATGTCAAGCAGTCCTCTCACGCCCCTATTGTCGATATCTTGCTTGTCGCCCCACATTTTGTAAGCAACGATAAGTTTGCCAAACTGAGTGCCCCAGTCACCGAGGTGATTGATACCTACCACGTTGTAGCCAAGCGCACCGAAGATGCGATACAACGCTCCGCCGATGACGGTATTGAGCAAGTGTCCCATATGGAAAGGCTTAGCAATATTGACGGAAGAATAGTCGATACATATCGTCTTGCCCTCGCCCTCGTTGCATTTGCCGTAATCGGCACCTTCGCTAGCAATTCTCTTCAATACCCTCTCGGCAAACTCAGTTTTGTTGAGAGTAAAATTGACGTAGCCAGCCACCGCCTCAACCTTGGACAAAAAGCCCGGCAATTCTACGCTACTTGCAATATTGTTAGCAATATTGATAGGTGACGTCCTAAAAATCGAAGCAAACTTGAAGCATGGCAAACAATAGTCGCCCATTGCGCTGTCCTTAGGCAAAGCTATCAAGTCGTATATTTCGTTTTCGGTCACGCCGTCAACCTTGATAAGTTGAGCAATAAGTCGTTTGTAATCCATATCCACCTTATACGTTGAAGCGGAAGAGCACCACGTCGCCGTCTTTGATGACGTAATCTTTGCCCTCGCTCCTTACCTTTCCTTTTTCTTTTGCCGCGGTATAACTACCGAGTTCAAGCAGCGTCTGCCAATCGACAATCTCTGCACGGATAAAGCCCTTCTCGAAGTCGGAGTGTATCTTGCCCGCCGCTTGAGGCGCTTTGGTCCCCTTGGTTATCGTCCAAGCTCTCGTCTCCTTTTCGCCCGCGGTAAGATAGCTGATAAGCCCAAGCAATTCGTAGCACGCGCTGACTAGTTTGTCAAGTCCGCTCTCGTCAATGCCCAACTCCTCTTGGAACATTGCTTTGTCCTCAGGGTCCATTCCTGCAAGGTCTTCTTCTATCTTGGCGCATAGAACTATAGTTTTGGCACCGTTGCGACTTGCATAATCCTTGACTGCCTTGACGTAATCGTTGTCGGGTTGTCCTATATCTCCCTCGCCTATGTTGGCTGCGTAGATGACGGGCTTGGTGGTGAGCAAGAACATATCGTTGATGATTGCTCTCTCGTCGTCGTTCATCTCGATAAGACGAGCAGGCTTGCCACTCTCGAGCTCTTGATATACTCTATCGAGAAAATCCGCTTCGACAAGATACTTTTTGTCGCCACCCTTGGCGCTTGACCTTGCCTTGGCGCTTCTTCTTTGCACCGTCTCCATATCGGCAAAAATCAACTCGAACTCTATCGTTTCGATATCTCTTAGCGGATTGACGCTACCGTCTACGTGCGTGATATTGGCGTCGTCAAAGCATCTGACCACGTGCACGATTGCATCAACCTCTCTAATATGTGACAAAAACTTGTTGCCAAGTCCCTCGCCCTTGGACGCACCCTTGACGAGTCCCGCGATATCGACAAATTCCAACACCGTCGGAGTAATCTTTTTGCTGTTGTAGAGTTTTGCCAATGCGTCGAGTCTTGGGTCGGGCACGGCTACCACGCCCACGTTGGGCTCTATGGTGCAAAACGGATAGTTGGCACTCTCTGCGCCCGCTTGAGTGATTGCGTTGAAAAGGGTACTTTTGCCTACGTTAGGAAGTCCCACTACGCCTAATTTCATAGTTTACCTCTCGTCTATATAATGTCTATATTATTATAATTAAAATCAACCTACAAGTAAAGCAAAATTATCAAAAGCGTTGCTTTGGCTATCTTTTGACAATTTCGTCTACCGCCTGTACGACCAATCCTATCGCCTGAAAAATAATGTTTTTGTCAGCAGTAACTATAAAAAACTCGATACGTGTCTATTATTTGGAAAAATCGGTATCAAAAAAGACAAGGCTTTCGCCTTGTCGTTTCTTTTACTTTCCGCTGTATCTTCTACAATTTTCTACCCACGACAAATCCGTTACGCTAAGCTTGCTCACATTGTCTTGGTTGTAGGTGAAGTATCTATAATACTTGTTTTGAGAAGTGCCGTGGAATAATACTATCGTCGCTTCCCAGCTATTGTAAGTATAGTAGTATCTCATAAGACCGCAATCCCAAATCTGCATGGTCACTTCGTGGAAAACGTAGTCCAAATCGCTAGAGCCGGTGGACTTTCTCAGTCCTTCTCTACCGAGATTGAGAGCGGCGGATTTTGGGTCTACCTTGATGAATACTTCGTAGTAGCCCTCTTGGTCGTTGTGAGTAATGCTTGCCTCTTGGATATACTCTGCCAAAATGTTGGCGTTGTCTATGTCTTGGTAGTGTTTGTTGATTTTACCTTCTCCGCTTGCAACCCATTGTTTGTCGTTGTATTTGGTGCCTTTGCTTGCCTTGTCCCAATTGATATATCCGCCCTCACCCGGCTTGAAGTTGGCAACGGAATCGTTGTCAAGTCCACCCTTGTTTTGCTTATAGAAGACGGTGCCGTCAGGTGAGTAAGTTCTCTCAGCATAGTTGAGCAAACCTCTTACTACGCCGAGTAGGCTGGACTCTTTTCCACTCTTTTTGTCGGTACCCGTCATTACGTAGCCGTATCCTTCGTAGAACTTGGTAGTACCTACGTTGCAGTTGTACTCTCTAACTTCCATATCTCCACGAAGGTCTAACGCTCCCTCATATACCACGTCTGCAAAACCTCTACCTTCCGATACCGATGCGCTAAAAGCTACTTTATGCGCGTTTTCGTTGACAAGTTGATAGAGATACGAAGCCGACTCCAACACTGCCTCGCTGGTAGTCTTGTCTGCGCTGATAGTAACTTTGGCAGCATCGACAGCCACGGCACCTTGGCTAGCAGTAGCGGTAGGAACAACCATTATGTCGTCGTAGTCGGTTGAAATGGAATTGGCACTGCTACTGTCGTTGTTGCAACCCGCAAACATCGTCATACACGTAATAGCAACTAGTATGCATACGGCAATAATTCTAAATTTTTTCATAATTCTTCTCTCTTATCTTTTTTGCAAGACTATGCGCCCTTGCGCAAATACCGTCCCACTAACTTTGATTATATAAGATTTGGTCTTTTTTTGTCAAGACCATATAATATTATAGACAATTTATATGCTTTTTTGGGATATTGCGACAACGAGCATACGCTCAAAAGTTGTATTGATAAGCTATGTATGTTATAATCTTGCCATGAGCATACCAAAATTGATTATTTATATAGCGTTGTGCGTTGCAACGTATCTTGTCGGCGCAATCAACTTTGCAATAATATTTGCAAAAAAGGCGGGCAAGGATATCCTCAACAGCGGAAGCGGTAACCCCGGTACTATGAACGTACTTAGAGTGGCGGGCAAAAAATGGGGCGCCTTGACCTTCCTATGCGACGCACTCAAAGGCTTGGCTTTTACTCTCGTGGCTAGATTTTTCTTTTGCGGGGAGACTTTTGCCTTAGCTCTGGTAATCGGTCTTATCGCAATAGTCGGACATGTCTTCCCGATTTATACCCACTTTAAAGGTGGCAAGGGCGTTGCAACTTCTATCGGCGTATTTATGGCAATTATGCCGATACCTACTAGCATAGTGCTCGTACTACTTATTTTGTGGCTTTTCTTTGGCAAGTACGGCTTTATCGGCTCGCTCGTTGCAATCACCTCTCTATCAATCATATCTTGCATAATCAATCGGGATAGCGTATCTTGCATAATAATATCAATCGTCATTACCCTACTCGTATGGTGGACGCACCGTAGCAACATCGCACGCCTTGTCAAAGGCAACGAAAATACTTTGCAACTGGCGAAAAAAGACAAAAAACCAACCGACGACAATGGAGAAGCAAAATAACAATTAACCAACTAATACAAAAGAACGGCAATTTAGCCGTTCTTTTGTATTTTGCTTGTAATTGCTAGCAATATTTTTATAAATCCCTATTTCATTAGGCTAATAGCTAAGTAATTTGGTTTGCTTGTTATGCAAGCTGATTTATCTAATATTGCAATTTAGGCAACACGTATTGAGTTTTTGCGCTTTATTTTGCCTTGGTGGTGTCGATGACGGCTTTGATACGTCTAATGCCTGCCGAGGACGATTGCTCCTTGACAATCTTGAACTCGCCGAGTAATCCCGTCCTCTCTGCGTGTGGTCCGCCACAGATTTGGCAGTCTACGTCGCCTATGGTGTATACCTTGACTACTTCGCCGTAGCGAGAGCCGAACACGCCGACAGCGTTGATTTCTCTTGCCTTCTCGATAGGCATCTCCTCGCATACTACGGGGATATCGCGAGCGATTGCGTCGTTGACGAATTTCTCTACGCCTTTCTTTTCTTCTTCGGTGAGAGGACGCTCGAAGTTGAAGTCAAATCTCAATCTCTCTGCCGTGATATTGCTACCCTTTTGCTCGATATCGTCTCTGCCGAGCACCTTTTTGAGTCCTGCAAGCATAAGGTGGGTGGCGGTATGCAAGTAGGTTGTTTGCTCTCCGCTGTCTGCTAGTCCGCCCTTAAACTTTTGTTCTGCGCCCGCTTGCGACTTCTTTTGGTGTTCTGCAAATGCGTTGTGATAGCCCTCGATATCCACGCCGAAGCCCTTCTCCTTGCAAATCTCTTGCGTCATCTCGATAGGGAAGCCGTAGGTGTCGTAAAGTCTAAACGCAGTCTTGCCGTTGAGCATACCGTTTTGGACGAATTTGAGCACTTTTTCTATCTCTTTGATACCGTTCTCGAGAGTCTTGCCAAACTTTTCTTCTTCCTTGGCAACCTCTGTCAGCACCTTGTCTCTATTGTCGGCAAGCTCGGTGTAAATGTCGCAATATTTGTCGATAAACATCTCGGCGATAGTAACGAGTTCTTTGCTGTCCATGCCGAGTTGTCTTGCAAATCTTACCGAGCGACGAAGAAGTCTACGAAGCACGTAGCCTTGGTCAACGTTGGACGGAACGATACCCTTTTCGTCGCCTATCATAAAGGTTGCGGTGCGCATGTGGTCGGCAATGATACGCATTGCGCGAGTTTCTTCCTCGTCCTTGCCGTATTCTTTGCCACAAAGACTGCTAATTTTGGCAATGACGTCGGCAAAAAGGTCGGTTTCGTACACCGATTGATAGCCGTTGAGCATACAGATAGTTCTCTCGAGTCCCATACCCGTGTCTACGTTCTTTTGCGCGAGCGGTTGGAAGTTGCCATCCTTGTCACGGTTGAATTGCATAAATACGTTGTTCCAAATCTCAACGTACTTACCGCAATCGCAAGCAGGTGAGCAGTCCTCTCCACAAGGCTCCTTGCCCGTATCTATGAATATCTCGGTGTCGCTGCCGCAAGGTCCGGTAGGTCCTGCGTACCACCAGTTGTTCTCCTTAGGTAGATAGAAGATTTTGTCCTTGGCAATGCCGAGTTCGTTCCACTTCTTAGCGGCAATTTCGTCTCTTTCGCAATCCTCGTCGCCCGCAAAAACGCTGACGGCAATCTTCTCGGCAGGTATCTCCAAGACCTTGGTCAAAAATTCGAAACTGAATTCTATCGACTCTTCTCTAAAGTAGTCGCCCAAAGACCAGTTGCCCAGCATCTCGAAGAAGGTGCAGTGCGTTGCATCGCCCACTTCGTCGATATCGCCCGTTCTCACGCACTTTTGCACGTCGCATAGGCGCTTGCCTGCCGGGTGTTTTTGTCCCAAAAGATACGGTACCAACGGATGCATACCAGCGGTGGTAAAGAGTACCGACGGATCGTTCTCCGGGATAAGCGAAGCAGACGGAATAACTGCGTGTCCCTTGGACTTGAAAAACTCCAAATAGCTCTCTCTAAGCTCTCTTGATGTCATTTTTTTCATAATATATTCCTCTTTTAGTTATAAAATAAGATATCTGAATAGGTTGGATATGGCCAAATTTCCTTTGGCATCATTCCTTCTAGTTTGTCGATGACTTCCCTAATGCTATCCATAAGCGTAAGCACTTGGTCTCTCACCAATATAGCCTGCTTGTTGACGTCCTTGCTCTGTCCTGCCGTATTTTTGGCAAACTTGAGCTTTTCTATTCTGTTGTCCAGCATATTGAGTAGCTCCGACACGTTGAGCAGGTGTTTGTTTTGCACGTCGGCAAGATTAGGCGCAACGAGGTTGAGCGCATTGATTTGAGAAGCGAGAATGCTTTGGTACTTCATAGTCGCCGGCAAAATGTTTTGCTTGACCATCATTATCAAAGTTTCCGCTTCGATGCCCGCCGACTTGATATAGTTGTCCAGATATATCGCCTGTCTGCTCTCTATCTCTCTGCGAGTCATAACTTTGTGCTTCTCGAAAAGTTCGACGTTCTTATCCCTAGTGAAGGTCTCGTAAGCGTCGACGCTGTTCTCCAACACTTCCAAGCCTCTTCGACGAGCCTCTTTGCTCCACTCTTTGCTGTAGCCGTTGCCGTTAAACACGACTCTGCGGTGCTCTTCGTACAAGTCTTTTACCAGCTCGACTATTGCCTTGTCTAGTTCACTTGGCTTAACCTTCTCTAGTCTGTCGCAAATATCGGAGAGCACGTCCGCCGTAGTAGTATTGAGTATGACACACGGCGTGGATAGCGTTGCCGATGCTCCTACCATTCTAAACTCAAACTTGTTGCCCGTGAATGCGATTGGTGCGGTACGGTTGCGGTCGCTGGTATCCTTGCCTAGCTCGGCTAGATAATTGACGCCCGACTTGATATATTCTTTGACTCTTACTCCCACTTCTTCGCCTGCGCAAATGGAGTCGAACATCTTTTCCATATCCTCGCCCGTGTAAACGGAGATGATGGCGGGAGGCGCTTCGTTGCCGCCAAGTCTTGCCTCGTTGCCAAGGCTCGCCGCGCTCATGCGGATTAGGTCGGCATACTTGTCCACCGCCGCGATGACCGCCGTAAAGAACAACAAAAACGTCCTATTGTGGCTTGGGTCGCTACCCGGTTTGAGCAAATTGACTCCGTCGTCTGTGCTCAAAGACCAGTTGCAATGCTTGCCGCTGCCGTTGATATTGGCGAAAGGTTTCTCGTGTAACAAACACGCAAGATTGTGATTTTCCGCCACCTTCTTGAGCGTCTCCATGATAAGTTGATTTTGGTCGGTGGCAAGGTTGGCAACGCTGAAGATTGGCGCAAGCTCGTGTTGAGCAGGCGCTGCTTCGTTGTGCTCCGTCTTGGCGGTGATGCCGAGCTTCCAAAGTTCTTCGTCCACGTCCGCCATAAAGTCGCTGACTCTATCTCTGATAGAGGCGTAATATTGGTCGTTCTTCTCCTGTCCCTTTGGTGGGAGCGCACCAAAGAGAGTCCTGCCCGTAAATCTAAGGTCGTCACGCCTGTTGAAGTCCTTTTTGTCAATCAAAAAGTACTCTTGCTCTCCGCCCACGTTGACGATAACCTTGTTTGCTTGCACGCCCAAAATTTTGAGCAGTCTAAGTCCTTGCTTGTTGATGGCTTCCATTGACTTGAGTAGCGGAGTCTTTTTGTCAAGCGCGTCGCCCGTATAACTGCAAAACGCCGTAGGAATATACAACACGCCCGTACCGTTTTTGCTTCTCTTGATAAAAGCAGGCGACGAGCAGTCCCATATAGTGTATCCCCTAGCCTCGAAGGTAGCCCTTATGCCTCCCGAAGGGAAAGACGATGCGTCGGCTTCGCCCTTGCGAAGATTGCTACCCGTAAATTCCAATACGGTATTGCCGTTTTTGTCCAAAGCAATAAAGCTGTCGTGCTTCTCCGCCGTTGTGCCCGTCAAAGGCTGAAACCAATGGGTGTAGTGTGTCGCGCCGTTTTGCGAAGCCCATTCTTTCATTGCGGCGGCTACCTCGTTGGCAAGCTCTTTGCCAAGTTGTTTGCCCTGGTCGATGACCTCTCTCAGCTCTCTGTACGCACTCTCGGAAAGATACTTCTTCATGGTCGCGTCGTCAAAAACGTTGCAACCAAAAAAATCAGTTATTTTTTTACTCTCGGTAATTCGCATACTTGCTCCTTTGCCTAAGTCTTTAGAATATTTATATTTTATATTAACGATAAAAAAATAGCAAGGTTTTGACCTCACTATTTTATATTTTTGATAATTAATCGTTATTTATTTGCTAAATATTTCATTTTTTGATAATCTTACGTTTTATTCAGTTCTCAACGCCACTACCGCATCTCTCTTGGACGCTGCGTAGGAAGGAATTAGACCCGCGATTATCGTCAAAAGCGTGCTGATTGCTATCAGCATCAAGGCGTGCCAAGGTGATAGCGAACACAGCGTGGTTATGCCGGATTTTGCACCTATAATAAGATTGATAGGTATGCTGAGAATATACGTGACTATTACGCCTATCGTGCCCGCAACCGCACCTATTATCGTTGTTTCGGCGTTGAACACGTTGAGAATGTCGGTCTTTCGTGCGCCGAGGCTTCGCAAGATACCTATCTCTTTGGTGCGTTCTACTACCGACACGTAGGTGATTACACCTATCATAACCGAGCTAACCAGAAGCGACACCGCTGCAAAGCAAATGAGAGCTATAGATACTACGTTGACGGTAGAGCCCATCATATCGGTAGCAAACTTGGACATATCGTTGTAGTTGATTTTTTCTCCCGTCCATGCGTCGAGATACTGCGTCACCTTTTGCTTGCCGTCAAAGTCCTTAGGATAGATATTGATGCCGATAGGAATAGCGCTACCGCCGATTGATAACAGTACGTCTTGCGCTTGCTTTTCGTTGATGGTGCTACCCGTAAAGACGTTTTTGGTCATATCGGATTTTTGGGCTTGCACGATATCGGATGCAAGAGAGTCTTGCATTACGTATCGGGTAAGCTCGGAGGTGTAGGCAATACCAGTAGAAAGCATACCTAACATATTGTCGGGTCTTTCTCTCAAAATTCCTACTATCTCTAAGTCTATTATTCCTTCCGTTCCGTAGAGATATAGGTTGGGAATACTGTTGACTTTATACGTACCGTTTGCCTCGTCGTATGAATAGTAAGCGTTGTTTGTGACAAGCTTTAGTTTGACGCCGAGCAAGTCGTCGAAGGATATCCTTTGATAGGTTTGGTAACTCATTCCCAGCGAGGCAAGCAGGGATTGGCTGAGCTGGTTGGACTTATCTATAACCAAAACGACTTGGTTTTTCTCGGTAGGGAACTTTCCCTTGAGCAGTTGATATTGGCTTAGCACGTACGCCTCGTCGCCCACCATCTCCTGCCAATTGATATCGGGAGATTTTTCTCCGCCCGTCATCGAACCCATCATATCCGCCATATTGGACATCCTTGCAACCTTGTCGTACTGTTTGTCACCACCAAAATAGTCTTTTCTTACTTCGCCGATGACATTCATATCTATGCCATAACTGTAAACCACGCCGTCCACGTAGTTTTTGTTCTCCAACTCGGCAACGTAATCAACGTATTCTTGCGTGATGTTGTTGGTCTTGATAAGATCCTTCATGTTAGCCATAGGGTCGTACGGATAGACTAATTCTTCGTCTGGATATTGCGGTCTGGAATTGCTTGTAGTACCGCCCGGGGACATCATCATCTCCATCATTTTGTTGGTATCAATGCTCTCTTTAGCAATTTGAATAGGATAACTCGCCAGTACCGTCTTCTCCATTTGATTGATATACGTCTGCATACCGTTGGATATCGCAAGCACGAGAGCCACACCTATTATACCTATGCTCCCCGCAATAGCGGTCATTATCGTTCTACCCTTTTTGGTGCGAAGATTGTTGAAAGATAGTTTGAGCGCCGTCAAAAAACTCATAGAGGTCTTTTTGAGATCCTTTTTCTTCTCCTTGACGCTCTTTTCTTGCACGCTAGGCTCGTATTGATAGCAATACGGAGCGGAGTCCGCCACCACCACGCCGTCGTTGAGTCGCACTATTCTCGTGGCGTATTGTTGCGCAAGCTCGGGATTGTGCGTAACCATTATTACGAGTTTTTCTTTGGATATCTCTTTGAGAATATCCATTATCTGCACGCTGGTTGCACTATCCAACGCACCCGTCGGCTCGTCGGCAAGAATTATGTCGGGATTGTTGACGAGGGCTCTGGCAATGGACACCCTCTGCATTTGTCCACCCGAGAGTTCGTTGGGGCGCTTGTTGACTTTGTCCTCTAGCCCCACGTCTTTGAGGGCTTGCAAGGCTCTACGCTTGCGCTCTTCTCTGCCCACGCCCGATAGGGTGAGTGCCATCTCCACGTTGGCAAGAATAGTCACGTGAGATATGAGATTGTAGCTCTGAAAAATAAAACCTATGCGGTTGTTACGATATGCGTCCCAGTCTACGTCCTTGTACTTATCGGTAGACACTCCGTTGATAACGAGGTCGCCCTCGGTGTATCTATCAAGTCCGCCTATTATGTTGAGCATGGTAGTCTTGCCACAGCCCGACTGTCCCAATACCGCTACGAACTCGCTCTCTCTAAAGTCTAGGCTCACACCCTTGAGCGCATGAACGAGATTGTCGCCTTGCCCATAGTTTTTGACGATATTCTTTAATTGCAACATAGTGCTCTCCCTATTGAATGGCGTTTCGTTTGATTTATTCTATCATAAATGCCAATAACAAAAAACCTTAATATACTAAAAATCTATCGTTTTACTAAACTTTTACAAATTTTCTTGCCTTAAAATTGTCTGTTCCCGTTGGCTTGTCTATGGAATTTTTGCGACAAACGTTGTCACGCTTTGCCTTTTGAACAACAAAAAACCAATAAAAATACTAAAAAACTCGATACAGGTCGTACAAATCGCATTGTCACCATTATTTATTGTTATATCAACCTTATATTGATTATCGTTTTTCAATTATCTCGGTTGACATCTTTCCGTCCTAACGAATATGCAAAATTATAAAAAATAGCCCCGCACTATTGTTGCGAGGCTAAGTCGATTTGGCTTGTATATTACGTGCGAGCAAGTCCGTCTACGCTCAATACGACGCCCGTTATATAGCTTGCTTTGTCGCTGGCAAGGAAAACGAATGCGTTGGCGATATCCTCAGGCTCACCTATGCGACGCAAAGGTACCATTTTGATAAGCGGTGCTATCATTTGCTCCGGAACTGCCTTCATCATATCCGTCTTGGTTATTCCCGGTGCAATGGCGTTGACGCGAATACCGAACGGTCCCAACTCTCTTGCAAGAGATAGCGTTAGTCCGTTGACTGCAAATTTGGAAGTAGGATACGCCACGCCCGATGGCTGACCGTAAATACTTACCATACTGCTAGTATTGAGAATGCAACCGCTCTTACGCTCTTTCATTCCGTCGACAACGGCACGAGAACAGTTGAACGTGCCTTTGAGGTTGAGATCCATAACTTTGTCGAACATCTCTTCGGTATAACTCGTAAACGGCTCGTTGGCGGATACGCCCGCATTGTTGACGAGAATATCAATCTTGCCGTATTCTTTTTCTACTTGGTCAAAAGCTGCTTTTACTTCTTCGTAACTGGTAAGGTCGGGACTAATACCACTTACCTTCCAATCAGCATTTTCCGCTTTTAACTCGGCTACCGCTTTTGCCGCACTCTCGGGTCTGGAACCGCACAAAATTACGCTTGCTCCTTCTTTGAGGAACTCTTTGACCGTCGCAAAGCCTATGCCTCTAGAACCACCCGTAACGATGGCTACTTTTCCTTCTAACAACATAATTTTCTCCTTCCTTATACTTATTGGCTCTTGGTTTAATACCACGCCCTTATATATATTATAATATTTTTTCGTCCGAATAGTCAAGATGCAAAAAAATTGCAAATACGTAAAAATTTCGATAAAAATCGCTCCCGTCAGGGAGCGAAAAATCAAATATTTATCTCAGTCACGTCGTCTGGCAAGTATTCGTCTAATTGCTCGACCATATCGACGTCGGTGATTTTGGAAGGTGGCAGCTTGACGTAGATAGCCTCTCCTTCCGCAAGAAGCTTGCCGTCTTGGTCAAAAATCTCACTCTTGGCACTAAAGCCCCTCTTACTATTGGTAAGCAAGGTGCCTACTCCCACGAGGGGAACGTCGTACGGCACGGGCTTGCGAAATTTGAGTTTTAGACTCGACGTTACGGCAAGCGTGTCGGGCTCATACGCCCAAATCACACGCCCTGCCAATTCGTCAAGCATGCAAGATATCATTCCTCCGTGTGCTCTACCGGGGTAGGACTGGTGTATAGCCTTGTACTCAAACAGCGTTGCAACTCTCTTGTCTTCCAGTTCGTAGAAAGGGGCTTTGAGTCCGCTGTCGTTGTACAGCCCGCAGATGATGCACATCTTGCTATTGTTTTGTTTTTTGACTACCTTCATTTGACTATTAGACTCTTGCCCGTCATCTCGGCAGGGATTGCAAGTCCCATCATCTCGAGCATAGTAGGAGCTATGTCGCAAAGCTTGCCCTCGGTGAGTCCTTTGACTTCGTCGTTGCCTACCGCAATGAGTGGAACGGGGTTGGTAGTGTGAGCCGTAAACGGAGTTCCGTCAGGCTCGAACATATAGTCGCAGTTGCCGTGGTCGGCGGTAATCAACGCTTGACCGCCCACTTCCAATATGGCGTCTACAACCTTCTTGACGCACTCGTCGGTGACTTCTACCGCCTTGACAGCTGCTTCCATAACGCCGGTATGTCCTACCATGTCGCAGTTGGCAAAATTGAGTATCATGACGTCGTATTTGCCCGATTTGATGACTTCTACAGCCTTGTCGCACACCTCGTATGCACTCATCTCAGGCTTCAAATCGAAGGTGGCAATCTTAGGAGAATCGATAAGAATTCTATCCTCGCCCGCATTAGGAGCTTCTACACCACCGTTGAAGAAGAAGGTGACGTGAGCATACTTTTGAGTTTCGGCAATACGGAATTGCTTGAGTCCCAACTTGGAGAGATATTCGCCCAAAGTGTTGACGTATTTCTCAGGTCTATATGCCACGTCGAGTCGGTCGTTGAAGGTCACGTCGTATTGAGTAAAGGACACGAAGTTAGGTGCAAGGAAGCCCTTGGCTCTCTTGAAGCCGTTGAAGTCGTCGTAGATAAACGAACGGGTGATTTGTCTAGCTCTGTCGGGACGGAAGTTGAAGAAAATTATTCCGTCGCCACGACTGATAGTCGCGATTGGGTTGCCGTTCTTGGTAATGACGGTAGGCAAAACGAACTCGTCGGTTACGCCGTTGTCGTAGCTGTTTTGCATAGCCTCGATAGGGTCGGTTTCCGCTACGCCTTCGCCGTCGACCATTGCTCTGTACGCCTTGTCCACTCTATCCCAAATGTTGTCTCTATCCATTGCGTAGAAACGTCCGTTGATAGTGGCGATTTCGCCAAAGCCTATCTCCTTGGTGTAAGCAACCAACTTTTCGATAAAGCCCTTACCACTGGTAGGAGGCACGTCTCTGCCGTCCATAAAGCAGTGGATATACACGTTGTCAAGCCCTCTCATCTTAGCCATTTTGATAGCGGCGAAGAGGTGCTCGATATGCGAGTGAACGCCACCGTCGGACACGAGTCCCATGAGGTGAAGCTTTCTACCGTTACTCTTGGTCTTGTCCATAACGTCGACCAAAGCCTTGTTGGTAAAGAAGTCGCCGTCGTCGATAGCCTTGGATATACGAGTGAGCTCTTGATAAATAATTCTACCCGCACCGATATTGAGGTGTCCTACCTCGCTGTTGCCCATTTGTCCGTCGGGAAGTCCCACCGCCAAACCGCTGGCGTTGAGGGAAGTAGACGGATATTTTTTCATCATTTCGCTGACGTTGGGCGAAGTGGTGACGGATATTGCGTTGTTGTCGGCAGGAGCGTTGAGCCCGTAGCCGTCCATAATAATCAATCCTGTAAATTTCATAGTTTCCTTATAAGAAAGCCTTGATTTCTCAAGGCTTTCGTAAATTTTAGTATTTTACAACTTGAGAAAAGTCAACTGCTTTGAGTGACGCGCCACCGATAAGTCCGCCGTCAATCTGTGGCATAGCCATAAGGTCGCTAGCGTTCTTAGGGTTCATAGAACCGCCGTATTGGATACGAACTTTGTTCTCTGCGCAGTCTTTGCAATACAAGTCAGCCATCTTGTTGCGGATAATAGCAATGGTGTCGTTGGCTTCTTCTTTGGTAGCCGTCTTGCCAGTGCCGATTGCCCAAACAGGCTCGTAAGCGATGACGATATTTTCAAGCTCTTCGTGTGGAATATCCTTGAATGCGCCCTCGGTTTGTCTAACGAGCACTTCTTCTACCTTACCGCTTTCTCTCTCTTCGAGGGTTTCGCCCACGCAGATGATTGGCTTGAGTCCCGCTGCGAGAGCTGCCTTGACTCTTGCGTTGACGGTTGCGTCGGTTTCGCCGAAGTATTGTCTTCTTTCGCTGTGTCCGATAATTACGTATTCTACGCCGAGCTCTACGAGCATCTTAGCGCTGATTTCACCCGTAAAAGCACCTTTTTCTGCCCAGTGTACGTTCTCTGCGCCCACTTTGATATTGGTGCCCTTGGTCATCTCGACTGCGGTGGCAAGGTCGGTGTATGGGGTGCAAATTACCACTTCTGCCTCAGCGTCCGCAACGAGCGGAATGAGGTCGGTTATCAATGCCTTGGTGTCGGCAATGGTGTTGTTCATTTTCCAGTTTCCTGCAATAATAGGTCTTCTCATTTTGTTACCTCTTTTCTATTTAGTTTGTTGCAAGGTAATGCTTGCAATCATATTTTTGTTGACAAAGTAAGTCGCTTTTACGCTGCCGTCCTTTGCATATTTGTTGACTACGACGAAGTCGCCGTCAATTTCTTCTACTGTTCCTTCCACGATATCTTCTATCGTTGCGATAGTCACTTTTTGTCCCAAAATTCTATCAAAAATTCCGCTTTCCATAGTTCCCTCTCCCTGCAAATAGTTGCGATAATAAAAGATTGCTTTCCTTTTCCTATTGCGATAGCTCATCAAAATGAAGAACATAAAGATAGGAAACAAGTAGACGAACGGACTGATATAGTCGGGTCTGTATTGAAAAACACTCGTAATGAGTTTTACAACACACGCAAATGCCAACAATACCGCCGCACAAGTCAGTAGGTTGTTGAAAACTCTCTTGGTCAGTTTCATCTATTAGTCTTTGTCATTAAGACAAGCGATACCTGGGAGAATTTTGCCTTCGAAGAGCTCCAAAGACGCTCCGCCACCCGTAGATATGTGGGTCATCTTGTCGGCAAAACCGAGTTGTGCAACTGCCGCCGCACTGTCGCCGCCACCGATAATGGTTGTTGCGTCGGTCGCTTCTGCCAAAGACTTGGCAACCGCTATGGTACCTGCTGCAAGAATTGGGTTTTCGAATACGCCCATCGGTCCGTTCCAAATAACGGTCTTAGCGTTCTTAACCGCATCGGCGTAGAGGGCTTGGGTCTTGGTGCCGATATCGAGTCCCATTCTGTCGTCAGGGATATTCATGCTGTCGACGTTTTCGATAGCGATAGGTGCGTCGATTGGGTCAGGGAAGCCTGCGGTAACGGTAGAATCTACAGGCAACAAGATGGTCTTGCCGAGTTCTTCTGCCTTAGCAAGCATGTCCTTGCAGTAGTCGATTTTTTCGTTGTCAACGAGCGACATACCAACCTTTCCGCCCTTAGCGGCAAGGAAGGTGTAAGCCATACCGCCACCGATGACGAGCGTGTCGCACTTGTTGAGCAAGTTGTCTATAACTTTGAGCTTGTCGGCAACTTTAGCGCCACCCAAGATAGCAACGAAAGGTCTCTCAGGCGCTTCGAGTGCTCTTGCCATTACGTTGAGCTCTTTCTCGATAAGGAAGCCGCAAACTGCCGTCTTAACAAAGCCGTATTCTACGATACCTGCGGTAGAAGCGTGGCTTCTGTGTGCGGTACCGAATGCGTCGTTGACGTAAATATCTGCGTACTTAGCAAGCTCTTTGCAAAATTCTTCGTCTCTCTTCTCTTCTTCGGCGTGGAAACGGAGATTTTCGAGTAATACGCACTCGCCCTCTTTGCAAGCTGCAACCTTGGCTTTAGCGTCCTCGCCGATTACGTCCTTAGCAAAGGTAACCTTGCCGTCCAAAAGCTCGTTGAGTCTGTCGGCAACAGGCTTGAGAGTCAACTTGACAGGGTCGTTTTTGAGAGCTTTGGCAATGTAAGCTTCTTTAGCTGCCTCTTGCTCTTCTACAGGCAACTTCTCAACTTCTTTTTTCTCCTTCTTGCTAAGACCTACTTTGGCACTAAAAATGCTGTGTGGCTTGCCCATATGAGAACAAAGAATAACCTTTGCGCCGTGCTCCATAAGATATTTGATAGTTGGAAGCGCGCCGTTGATTCTGTTTTCGTCGGTGATTTTGCCGTCCTTCATAGGCACGTTGAAATCAACTCTGACCAAACATCTTTTGCCTTTGACGTCTACGTCTTTGATTGACATTTTGTTCATAAAAGTAAACTCCTTTTTTGACTGATATTTTATTCACAATGATTGTAGCACTTTTTTCGTGCCTTTGTAAAGCAAACTAGCCTATAACGTAAACCTTGCTCTCGCAAGCGTCGAGCTTGATTTTTTGTAGCTCGTCTAACGTTACGCTCTCGCCCGTCCATACGTCGGTGGCAAGGGTTTTGCCGTCCCACGTAGTAGCGATATATTCGTCGCCGGCTATCTTGTTCCAATCTACGTTTTTGCTAGCTTTAAAGCCTTGCTTGTTGAAAAAGCATACCGCAACCCTGCCACCTGCGAGCGGTTTGGCAAGCACGTCCACTCCGCCCTTGACGATTCTCTTGGCTTGTCTGCCCAACTCGTCTTGGTTGATAGCGATAAGCGCCTTGTTGGTGACGATTGACAGCACGTCGTCCGTTATCTTCCTTACGTCGTTGCCGAGCATGAGTGGCGAATTCATCATACACCACAGCGCAAAGTGCGATTTGTTTTGCTCACGCGTAAGTTTGCCGTTGCCTACCTCCAACATGTCGGGGTCGTTGTAGTGCCCTACCGAGGCGTATCGGTGCAGCTTGACGTTGTGCTCGTAGATACGCATTATCCACCACCACATAGGCATTATGTCTGGGGTCGTACGCCACATATTGCCCGTCTTGGAAGCCCAATTATGCGGGTCGTTCCTACCCCATTCGCACACCGAAAAGGTGATTGGCTTGACGGGCTCTCCGCTCTCCTCAGCCACTTGCTTAGCCGCATCTTGAAGCGCCTTGCCCATCTTGTAGTATTGGAGCATTGCACTGTCGGCGCGAGTGCCGATAGGATTGGTAAGTTCTATGACGTTGACGCCCTCTTGCAAGGTTACTTGCATACTAAATCTTGCCACCGTATTCCAAACCTTTTGAGGCGGAATATCGAAATAATAAGACTTGCCGTTGATGCGTGCTCTTAGAAATTTGTCGTAGTCACTGCCCTTTTTGACGATATGCAGAGTGAGAATATACTCTCCGCCCTCCTTGACGTACACGTTGTCGAAGATTGCTTCGCCCTTGGCTTTGTCCATGCCGGATATATAACGCTTGCAAGCAACCTTGCCCGTTGGCATTAGCTTTGCCGTACCTCTGACGACGGCTCTGTCGCAAGTGATGCTCTGCAACACCTTGCCCGTGCCTATCTCGCTGATATCTATAGCGTAGACGAGAGGGGCGTAACTGCTGATCGGTACGTTGTGACAAAAGTCGTACTTGAAGAACTCTATGCCCCACCTTGCCAAAGTCAAGGCGTCCTTTTGCTCGTGATAGAGGCTTGCGGGCAAATCTTCGCAAGTGTAGACGCCGTTGCTGGAATACGCGCCTACTTTTAGCCCCATAGCGTTGGCTTGTTTGACTAGTTCTGCTATGCCCATAGAGAAGGTAACTCTGTCGCCCTGCAATTCGCCCTCAGCCGTCCTTTGGCTGTCGTGCCAACAGTCGTCGAGGTTGAGATAGCGATAGCCCGCATCAATCAATCCCTTGTCGCGCATTGCCTTGGCGGTCTCCAAAATCATGTCTTGGTCGATATGATTTTTGAAGGTGTTCCAACTAGACCAGCCCATTGGCGGAGCCGTTACGCCGTTGTCGTAGTCTTGTTCTACGTCAATGGAGGTAATTCTACTCTTAGGCGTAAAGAGTTGCTTTAGATAACATAGCGGACACATTCCGTTACGCTTCATTGTTCTCCTCCTTGGCCATAATCTTATGATATATTTCCGTCAATTCCTCTTTGCCCATAAACTTAGGTACAGGGTAGAGCGGATTGGCTTCTTTGTATGCTCTCTCTACCATAGTAGGGATATCCTCTTCTTTGATACCCTTGATAGTGGTAGGAATATCCATAGCCTTCTCCATGTCCTTGATGGCTTGGATAAAGGCTTTGGCGTTTTCTTCTTTACTCTTGCTCATATCGGCAATGCCCACGTACAAAGACAGCTCGTAGAGTTGTTTGGTGATGCTGTCGCCGTAGTACTCGAGCACGTATGGCAATACTACCGAGTTGGCGAGTCCGTGAGGCACGTTGTAGAAGCCTCCCAAAGTGTGCGCTATTGCGTGCACGTATCCCACGTAGGCTCTGGTGAATGCTACGCCCGCATAGTAAGAGCCCTTTTGCATGTTGGCTCTTGCCTCGAGGTCGGCGCCGTTTTCGTAAGCCTTAGGAAGATTGGCAAATATGAGTTTGACTGCTTTGACCGCAGCTTCTCTCGTGCTCTTGACGTTGCCCTTGCCGATATATGCTTCTACGGCGTGAGTCAACGCGTCTATACCCGTGGTAGAGGTGATGTGCTTAGGAAGTCCTACAGTGAGTTTTGGGTCAAGCACTGCGTAAGGCGGTATGAGCGAGTGGTCGTTGATAGCGTACTTCTCGTGAGTCTTGCTGTTGGAAATAACCGCTGCCAAAGTCGTTTCGCTACCCGTACCCGCCGTGGTAGGAATTGCAAAAATGGTAGGCAACTTCTTGCGTACCTTTAGCACGCCTTTCATTTGAGGGATTTGCTTGTTAGGTCTAGCTATTCTCGCGCCGATACCCTTGGCGCAGTCCATTGGCGAACCTCCGCCGAATGCAATGATTGCCTCGCAGCCGTCGCGCTTGTATATCTCTACGCCCGCTTCGATATTTTCGATAGGCGGATTAGGTACTACGTCGCTATACACGCTATATTTGATACCTTGCTCGTCAAGCTGAGCCACCATACCGTCGATAAGACCGAGCTTCTTGAGCATGCTATCTGTTACGACGAGCACGTTGGTTATGCCCTTGCTCTTGATAAATGCTGGCAAGCCCTCTACACCGTCTTCGAACTCAAGCAACTCGGGCTCTCTCCAAGGCAAAACTTGGGAAGCCACATACATAACTCCTTGATAGAGTCTGCATCCGAATTTTTGTAAACAATTCATACCTATACCTCACATATACATATTAAAAATATTATAATACTATTTGGCTTAGGTTGTCAATACGGCGGGATATCTAAGTCCTTTAAATTTTACACCGATATTATTCGACACGTTTCGTCAATCGTAGCGAGAATGTCCGCGACGCCTTGCGGTCATTATAATTGGTATTGATAAATTATCGCGTATATGCTACTATAATATTAAGTTAGTCGCCCAAAGAGCAAAAACGGCTACCTCTTGTAGCGACACCCTCGTTTACTATTTAAGGATAAGGAAAACACACGCTTTATAATGACAAGTAGAGAATTTAATAGACATCTCAATAGAATAACGACGGACGAAAAATCTCTAGAATATATCTACGATTATTATTATGGTAGAATTGTTTTGCATATCAAGAGCAGCTTTAGTCAAGGGGAGAATTTTGCTAGCGACGTTGCACAAGAATTTTTCTTATATCTCATCAACGGTAAACCGAAACCTCACGTAGAATACCCGACAGCTTGGGTGTACAAATGTTGCGACAACATTGCTCTAAAAATCCTAAAATCCCAAGACGTCTTCGTAGAATTGAACGAAAATATCGTTGCGGATACTTGCCCTACTCCAATTGATACGAGCATATACGGCGAGTTCGAAGCAATAATTGGAGATTTGGACGACACTACCCAAAAGATTGTCAAGCTACTATATATAGACGACTACTCTTATAAAGAGATAGCCAAAATATTGGGAATTAGATACGGCACGGTGAGACAAAAACATAGCAGGGCGATAAAAAAATTGAAAAATCACCTCAAAGCGTAACAAAAAGGTCAAAAAACCATCTCTCTAATATGGACGAAAAAATGAAAAAATATAAAAAATTGCAAAAACAAGTCGACGCTTCTTTGAGCGAAATGAAAGACGAGCAACTCTTGCTCTCTCTCAAAGCCCAAACTAGTCAAAGCCAACGCCAAGCGCCTAAGCCAAAACGGAATTGGACGTGGGCTTTTGCTTCCGTTGTTGCGGTTTTGCTAGTTTGCGTAGTGTCGCTGACGGTGCTGTTGCCTATGCTCAATCAAGATATGGGACAAGACGGAGGTATGGGCGGTGATAGCGGAGATAATGCAGACTATGGCAGCGACATTGGATATTGTGAAGATTTTGAAAAGGTTGTAATATCATCTGTTGAGGAACTAAACGGTGCACTTCAAAAAGTTAGATTTAGCATATCACTTGAAAACAGTGAAGTGCAACGTGTATACGATGACGTCTCCAAAGACACATTGATGTTTATATTCAGATATGAGAATTTAGAAGCTTTTGATTCTATTGTTATGCACGTGATTACCAATACCAACTACGTTGATAGGACATATGCTGATAAAGTTTTTGATAAAAGCTGTCAATACAAGGACCATTTGCTTGAGTATAAAGAATCGGTAGAAAGTGTCGATGGCTTTTACGAATATAACATAGATGGCAAGCTTACAATAAACGAAGCAATAATTTACTTCACTTATCAAAACTTTGCTTTGATAGAAGATAGCGGAATGATAGAAACGTTAGATAATATTATCCAAATATACGATTAAAGTAATGATAAAATAGAGAAGAAAGTTTATCGTAAATTTATTTTACACGATTGGAGATGTTGTATGAAGAAAAAAATAGTAATTATTTGTCTTTCAATTGTAATACTATTAGTCGCAACTATATTGATTCTATATTATGGTTTCGGCATTCCGGATTGTGGAAGAAACGAAAAAAGCGACAGGGCATACGTGAAAGACCTGACAGGGATAGAGATCCCGCAAAACTCGAAAATGTTGTATAAGTACAAAAACGACAGTCTGTTTCCTGTTCAAGGAAGACGCCCCGGATATTCTGTTTATAAATTCGAAACTGAACCTTCAGATTGGATGGAAGCAAATTTATTTTCAAAAGTTCCAAATGAAGAATTTGAAAGCGAATTCACAGCAGAAGTTCCAGAATGGATAACGGAATCTCTTTCGGAAAAATTTTCCCCCGATTTTAACTCGCCCTATTATTGGCTTAAAACGAAAAGTTGGGTTTATTTTGTCTATCAGCCAGATATGATGATGCTTATTATATTTGTACATCCGACTTGAAAAGCAAATGATTTTTGGAGGTAAAACAATGAAAAATATTAAAGAACAACATAGTATAATTATTTTGATAGTTGTTTGTATATTTGCGTGTTGTTTTGTTGGTTGCGTAGACGATATTGCTAATAGAGATAGCCTAAGTTTTATAAATACTATCACACAATATGCCGCGTCCAAAGGTCAAGACAATTATAGCGAGCAAAATTGGATAGCAATCAACAAACTCGTAGACATCGCTATATCGCAAATAAAAGCTTGTAAAACCTTAGACGAAATGGAAGAATTGACCAATTCTACCATCAATGAAATAGATAAGATATATCCGAAAAATAGCGACGCAATAGAAGACGGCGCGTATAAGTTGACGGATAACAGTTGGCTGAATATGGCCCGCTCCATTGCCAAAGACTTTGGCAAAGATACACAATGGGTACAGTCGGCAATAGTTGACGGAGAATATACATATCAATATAACGGCTTTGACTTTACCAACAAAAAAGACTACTATTGGTTGACAATTGTGGAAGAGCAAGCGACACTTCTGGATCACGGACACGACGCCGTATACCTGCTAAGCGAAGACGGAATATACGAGGGCGAGGGAGTTGGGTTTGGCTCTACGGCCAAATTATGGTTGCTCAAAGGCGTATTGTACTTCAAAACGAACGCTAAGTTTTTGCAATTTTCATTAGACGACACTTATACTATTGACGACAATCCCAAGCATATCGACGCGCCGAGTGGCGTGCGAGTAGAAGCAAACTCGCTGACTTGGGACTATTCTGCAACAACGAAATATGCCCCGTTTTGGTGTGCTTACGCCCAAATTGACGTCAAATACCCAGGGGATACCCAATACGTTGCCGTTAAGATAAGATATCCAATGGGACCTCCTTGTCCCGACGGATATATAGCTTATTACAAAGGCTTGCAACTGCAGGTCGGCGTCAACGAATTACGTATAAGTTACGTCGGTTGTTCTACTATCACCAACGACAACAAGATAATCACGGGCAAAGACTCGGACTACTATTATCTCACTCTGATAGTGGACGAGTCGGGCAACGTCACAGCAAAGAGCGAATAATAGCGAATAATACCATAATATTGCATAAAAACTAAGCGTTTAGCCTATTACTATCAACTTCAAAAATAATAAAACTAATATAATTAAGATAATGAGATAGCTAAATGCTATCTCTCTTTGTATTATTCAAATTCGGCTTTACTTGAGAGTTCCACCCTCTCACCGCTGATTGGCGAGTCGAAGCAAAGATAACTGCTATGCAGCGCTTGACGGTCTAAGACTTTGCCGTTGGGACAGACAAAAGACTTGCCGTCGCCGTATAGGCGGTCACACACGAGGGGATGTCCCACGTGGGCACAGTGCGTTCTAATCTGGTGCGTTCTGCCCGTAAAAAGTTGGAACTCAACCAACGTACAGTCTTCGTAGTTTTGCTTTGCTCGATATGCCGTCTTAGCTTGTTGTCCGCTTGGGCTGACTATTCTTTTCATTCCTTCGTCGCTCCGCGCGATAGGAAATTCCCACACGCCCTCACCTTGCAAAATGCCTTGACACAAGCCCACATACTTTTTGACTATCGTACTGCTAGCAAGTATGCTGTGAGCCAAAGAATTTTTGGCAATTATCATCAGTCCGCTGGTATCTCTGTCAAGTCTATTGACGGGACGATACACAAAGTTGCCCCAAATACTTGCAAGCGCATTGGCAAGGCTCTTGCCGTAGTGTCCGTGGGTGGCAATGACGGCAAGTCCGTAAGGCTTGTCCACAACGGCTACGTCCTCGTCCTCGTAGACGATATTTAGCGGGAAATCATATCGTGGTATCTCGATTGGCTCGTCGTGCAAAATTATGTAAAAATCGCAACCCGTATCGAGAAAATCCACCAACCTAAGCGGTTGCTTCTCCCCGTGGGCGATACGATAGACTAGCCCCAAACTCTTACGAAGCTGTGTGCAAATAGAAGATGATACGCCAAGGCGACGGAGATTGACTTCGACGCTATCATCACATACCGCAACGTATCGGACTATCCTATCTACGCATCCCATTGGTACTTCTCCATGTCTACTATATAATCGTCGCCGACCTCCACTCCGTCGGCACGCAAGAGCTGCGCTTGCGCCTCTATTCCGCCAAAGGCAAACTGACGAGTGAGAGAGCCGTACCTGTTGACGACTCTGTGGCAAGGAATTACGACAGGCTGAGGGTTGCTATGCAAGGCATATCCCACGGCTCTAGACGCCTTGGGAGAATTGAGTATGCGTGCAATTTGTCCGTAAGTAGCGACCTTACCCTTGGGTATGCACCTAACCACCTTGTAAACTTCGTCGTAAAAACTCATATCTTCAATCCTTTGGAAGAATCTCGGCAAGAGAGCTAACTAAACCGCTTCGGTTAAATCTACCAAGGAGCCTAGGCTCTCTGCCCGACTTAATAGTACAACTTCTTTCTCCGCAAGTCAAACTAATAGGCACGTTGAGTTGTTTGAGTACCTCTTCGCTCTCCTTGCAAAAGAGCCCGTAAGGATAGGCATACACGATAGGAGAAATGCCAAGCTTGTTGAACTCTCCGATGAGCTTTTGGGTGTCTTGTCTAAAGGTTTCTTTGTATCTTTCGCTATCTTCTCCGCACAGTATCTTGACGCCCTTGCGCCCCTTGAGCCTATGCATGTCGTAAGAGTGCAAGCCCCACTCGATATTGGGATTGTTAGCGTATTCTCCTATGTCCGACCACTCTAGGTATTCTTGTCCTCTAGCTATCTTGGGGTTGGATTTGCCGTATGCCGTAAACTCACCCACCACCGACAATAGCGCCGAATATCCGTACTTTTGCAGTATAGGTAGTCCCAAGGTCACGTTGGATAGGTGTCCGTCGTCAAAGGTGATTAGCACTGCTTTGTCGGGCAGTTGAATGCGCTCCTCGACTAGTCGCAAAAGATAATCGAAACGTATGACGGTGTAGCCGTTGTCTTGGAGATACTTAAAATCTCTATCGAGTTGCGTCGTGGTTATGCAATACTTGCTCCTTTGGCTACCCGCAGGCAAAAGGTTGTGATACATAAGGATAGTGACGTTGCCAAGATAGGTGTTGGCATTGGTAGAATCGCTAGAGCATTCTACACTCTCCGCACTGCACTCTCGCCCCGCAGTATGCGCCGACAACGCGAGTAGAGTGCAAATACATACGACAACCAAAAAAATTCGCGCTTTCATATAGCGTAGTATGTGAAGATGGATTTATTTTATGCTCCGAGAATATCTAAGCACGCACTCGCGATAACTCCTGCCACTTCTTGCCTATAAGTAGCCGTGAGCAAGAGCTTTTCGTCCTCGGCGTTGGAAAGAAAACCGCACTCTACTATCACGCTGGGACAAGCATAGCACTTGGTAATAAACAAGTCGCCCTTGATAGCAATATAATCGCTTCTGCTAGTGTACTTGGAATTGAGGGCTTGATTGACGGTATTTTGAAGATGCTCGGCAAAATTTTTGCCCACGCCCGTATCGTCGTAAAAGACTTGAACGCCTCGCCTCTTGGAAGAAGAAAACTTGTTGATATGCACGCTGACTACCACGTCGGGTTGGGCTTCGACTATAATCTTCTTTCGGTTTTGCATATCTTGCTTTTTGGTTGCGCCTATCGCACCTTCGCCCGTACGGGTCATAACTACTTTGACGCCACCCTTCTCCAACTCTTTTTGCAATTCTTTAGCTATCATCAAATTGAGGTCGCTCTCTTTGACGCCGCTACTGCCAACAACTCCACCGTCCATTCCGCCGTGCCCCGCATCTACGACAACCACTTTGGGTTGTCCGCGCATTGTAGTTGCCACTGCTATCCCGCACGAAGTTGCGACTACCGCTATCGCCGTAACTGCCACTAGCGTAACCAACAAAACGCTTCTTCTTATAAATATAGTCGTCATACCATAGCCTATTGCAATTTTCGTCTGGATATGCCACCCCCCTAACCTCAGCCCCAAATAACGCTAAGTAGCATGCAAAAATCGGTCATACTCGTAGCTATCTCGGCATAATTATGCAATAGATAGGCGCGGTATGAATAAAATGTCGAAATTTGCGTTTTTATACAATTCCTTCTCGACAAGCGTTATTACGTCAAATATGTTTTTTTGCGGATATTTTCACTTTTTGAGGGGGTTATCCACCGACTTATCCACACAAACAGATGTTTTTGTGGATAACTTTATGCATTTTACATCACTCGGCTATGTCAAATTAGAGTGAGAATTTTGGCGAAAATTGGCGGTTTTGCCCCTTGACTTGCCCGCAAAAATCAATGTATAATATAAAAAAGGCGCGTTATGATTAGAGTTGTTCCACTTCCTTACAAAATAATAGAAGGCAACGGCTACTTCCCTGTTCCCGAGGGAAGAGGCTTGACTTTGGACGACTTTGACCATTCCGAGAAGCTCGACTGGCTCGACTTTATCAAATCCGACAACCTCGTAATCGACAACGACAATAGCGAGTGTTACAAGTTGGATATCAAAGAAAATCGCGTCAAAATTTACGCACCGACCGCAGTGGGTGCTTTTTACGGCTTTATTACACTGATGCAACTCAGCCACACCTACGAGGGCAAAATACCTTGTATGATAATAGAGGACAAACCGCTATATCGTTATCGTGGCTTTTTGCTAGACGTGGCAAGGTACTTCTTCTCAGTCAAAGACGTCAAGAAGCTGGCGGATTTGCTCGCTATTCACAAAATCAACAAGTTGCACTTGCACCTCACCGACGACCAAGGCTGGCGTGTGGAAATCAAAAAGTATCCTCTGCTTGCCACTCACGGAAGCGAGCGTAGCCGTACCAACTTCAATCTAAAAAAGCAAAGCGGCTTCTATACCCAAAATGAAATTAGAGAAATAGTAGCCTATTGCAAGACGAGAGGCATAGAGGTTATCCCCGAGATTGACGTGCCGGGGCACGTGCAATCGGCTCTCGCTTGCTATCCGTATCTGGGTTGTTTTGACCGCCTTCTTCCCGTTGCCAAAACTTGGGGCGCTAAACACGACGTTCTGTGTATGGGTAAAGAGAGCACCTATCGCTTTGTATACGACGTCATCGACGAGATAGCCGAGCTATTCGACAGTCAATATATACATATCGGCGGTGACGAGGTGTATTTGACACGCACGGCGCTATGTCCGCATTGTCAGCAAAAAATGCAAGAATTGGGACTAGGAAGCGAAAAGCAACTCAAGTATTACTTTATCAAAAAGATTTGCGCATACGTGCAATCTAAGGGCAAAACCCCTATCGTGTGGAACGTTGACGCCCCAATCGACGAAACGACGAGCAAAACACTGTGGCAAGTGTGGGAACCTACCAACGATGCAAAAGCCTTGGCAAGCGAGCTCAATCGAGGTAAACTCGTCATCAACAGTGACAGTACTCACCTCTACCTCGACTTCCCTTACGGCGTGACTAATCTAGAAAAGACTTACAACAATCCTCCCGAGATAGAATACCTTGCTCCCGACCTTATGGCGGGCGTGGAATGTTGTTTGTGGACGGAATACGTGCCCGACCTCAAAAAGGCAATCTTCCTTACCTTGCCTAGACTAGGCGCAATATGCGAAAATATGTGGTCGCCTAAGGGGGTTAGACTGTGGGGCAACTTCAAAGCTCGCCTAGGTTGGTACTACCAATGTATGACGAGTCTTGGATATGAGCCTGCGCCTCTTGGCAGAACGATGCCTAACGCATATTACTCTCTCATAGACGGTACCAAGTGGAATAGTAGGTGGATACATTGGGACGGCTTGCACAACACAATTGACAACGCCTTGGTGGCGCGCAAAGCCAAAAAACAGGCCAAAGCAACAGAGCTTGCCACCCAACCGACCAAGCCAGCTCCTCAACCCTCCGTCGTAGCGGATAGCGACGAAACGACCGACGAGCCGACTGACGACGTCGATACTACTACACAAGTAGACGAAAACTTAGCGGAAGAATAAATACGAAAGACTACAAAAATACCGCCAATTACTTGGCGGTATTTTTTGTTAAAAAGATAGGCACCCGAACTTAAGTTCGAGTGCCTATTGTCTTATTGGTTGGATTACGCAGCCGGCGAAATCGTCACGTTGGACTTGGTAGGTCTGATACCGTTCCAAGTATTGCCGCCTTCGAGCCATGGACAGATATTGTACCAGCCCCAATACTCACGGAAGTTGTTGACTTCGACTCTCAACGTTCTTTCGTTACCCTCTCCTTCAATGACAGGTTTGAGTTTTGCATTGTTGAGCACGTACTTGCCAAGGAAGTTAGCCACGCCGCCGAACTTGGTGAGTGCATCTATATCGCTTGGCTTGAGGTAGTTGACCTTTGGTGTTCCGTTGAGCAAGGTGCTTACGGTTACATTGCTACCCGACTGCTTGTGTACTCTCACGAAGCTTTGTCCCGCGTTGTCAATGGTTACGCTACCCGTCGTTGCGGTGACTACTCTCATCTCGGTTGCCACGTCGGTTATCGTTCCCACTGTGCTTGTCGTCAAAGCCGATACCTTGACTTCTCCCGAACTTGCAGTTGCTACTACCATGACGTTGCCCATAATGAGGTTGGTTACGCTAGCTCCACTTGCCATCTCTGCAAACAATCCTACGTTGTTCTCTCCCTTGAGGATATAGTTGGTAAGGGCGAATCCCGCTCCGTCTATGCTGCCTTCGAAGGCAATTCCGTTGCCCCAATCGAACGGCGTGATGAGCGAAGACTTCATGTTGATATTGCCCGTCATCTTGTAAGCGTACTTATGATAATTGCTCTCGTATTGTGTGTCGTCGATATCAACGACTGCTCTCTCGCCTATCATCAATACGTCTTTGTAAGTCGACAATTCAAATTCTCCGTTTGCATTGACAATGAAGTATCTAAACTCGATTACTTTACTATCAGGTACAATCACATAGTTGCCGTACGCGGTAGCATCTTTGTCGTTTTTGGTGATAGTCGTAGGTAGCTTGAATGCAAAGTACTTGTCGCTAGCGGTATATGCTATCGAATAAGAACCGCCATTGTCAATTATTTTGCTTCCGCTCTCAGCCGACATCAAGCTCAACGTATCGACGTCATCGGCGCTGATATCACTCATAAAGTCGCTAAACGCTTCTCTCTGCTTTGCCGTCATCTGCGTAGGCAACGGATGAGTCGATTCGTAAGCACTGAGATTCCAGGTCTTGACGGCAACCTTGACAGTATCTTTGGTGTGCGTCGTTCTGAACGACAACTTGTCGGCATTGACAATAGTATACGTTGCTTCTCTCTGGGCAGGCGTAATGCTTGCATTGCTAGATGTGGTGCCTGCAAATACTGCAAACGCACTTGGCTCAGTCGTACTAATATTGTTCAAGCTTCCTGCAGTAAGACCGTTCGCCGTAAAGGTGAAGTTGCCTGCATTGTCATTGATTGTCTCAGGCACGTAATACAAGTTGCCGTTGTTGAAGGTTACGGCGTCTTTGTCAACCGTGTATCCAAGTGCCGTTACGTTATAAACCCAGCCATACGTATAAATATTAGTATCAAGGCTATTGTCTATCTTGCTTGCTTGGTCATAGTCTATCAACTGCGCCATTGCTTTCATCAACGCATCGTTGGTAACGCCATCCAATGTTGTACCCTTGTTGAATACAACGTCGATACCGTTCTTCTCAATGATGATTTTAGTATAGCTATAAGTAGTGCCGTTGGCGTCCGTCTTGTGGTGTTGAGCTATATAGTTGCCGTTTTTGTCCACAAGTACTTTCCTTACTGCGTTGGAGTTGTTGGCAAAGCTTACCCATTTAGCAATATCCACGTCACTTGCTTCTTTGCCTTGCGCATCTACGTAAGTGCCCAAAAGCGTTACGCTCTTGCCGTCTACGGTGGTGGTAAACTCACCGATAGAAGTGGTGTCATAGTATTTGCTGAAGTTGGTTGGCAAAACCGATTGCTTAGGATAGATGATGAGGATTGCACCTGCCACGTTGGTACCGTCGCCAATCGCAGCAACTATCGCCGTACGGTTGCTGGTATCGTAGTTGATATCGTCGGTGGTAACGTCGCCCTTCAACTCAACTACTATGTTGTCGTAGTAGCCTACGTCGGTAGCGCTGACAATAACTTTTTTTTCGGTCTTGGTTCCGTCTTCCTTTGTCTCGGTTATGGTAACGCTATGCTCGATTACTTCGCCGGTGTAGACTGCTTCTTTGATTGTCGAACCACTTGCAGCAATCTCTTGACCGCCTCGGATACCTATCGCAGGACAGAACATAGTTACGCCCGCAGTGATAAAGCTCATATCCGTCTTGCTTTGTCCGTCTAGCGTGTATCCGTTCGCCTCGATAACGGTTCCGATAGGCATCATCGCTACGTATCTATTGAGCGACAAGTTGATATGTCCGCCACCTGCGACCTCAGTTTGATAGCTATGCGAGTATGCTTCCCAGATAAATCTGTTGCGAGGAGCAAGCGTCTCGATTGCAAGCGCTATGGTATCGTTGTTTTCAATAGTGCCGTAGGTTTGATACATGGTCTTGTCTCTCTCGCTTGCACCGCCACCATAAACGTTGTGCGTCTTGACGCCCGTCTTATTAAGGGTGGTGAAGTAATACTCGATAAAGCCTTCGGTGTGAGGTGTGAGCAATTCGAGTTTACCGTATGCCTTAGCCGAGGTCAAACTTGTGTTGACGGTGTAGAGATTGGTTATGCCAGATACACCCAAATCTGAGCCAATCATATCTATTACGCCGTTGAAGGTGCAGCCGCTTTGGGTAGCAACCAAGGTCTTGCCCGTCGTGGTCTTGCCGTTGTATGCTCTTACGCTTACGTTGGTCAAGTTTGCGTTAGTTGCGCTACCGACGAGTCCGCCGAAGTTAGCGTTATTTACGCTTGCGTTGAAGATAACGGTTGCGTTTGTCATACTTCCGCTAGCAATGCCTGCAAAGCCACCGATAGTTGTTGCCTTTGCTCCGTCTATAGTAGGCGTGTTGATGATATCGAGCGAAACGTTAGTCATATTGCCCGTCATATTGCCGACTACAAGGCCTACGTTGGTTGCGCTCAAGGTTTGAGTGCTCGTGAACTTGAAGTTGACGTCTTGGATAGTTCCGCCGAGGCTTGCGATAAACGCACCTCCGTTGGTTTTGTCTTTATCACTATTGAGTCCGCCTGCGAGTTGAATGCTATATCCGTTGCCATACAACGTGCCCGTATAGTTGACCACACTGTCGAGCAAGGAAGCATCCCAACCATAGATATTAGCCGTGAGGCTAATATTGGCATTGGCTTTGAGCTTGTCTGCCAAGTCTTTTGCGGTAGCTACAGCCGTGCCCGTATTGTTTGCCGCACCGCCCATTTGACCGTCGGCAAGTTCGCTTGAGGTGAGGGCAAGGTTGGTGGAATATCCGTCGGTCGCACCTGCCACCGCAAAGACGTATCTGTCGGTGTAGGTTGCCGCATCAAGAGTTCCCTTAGCACGATAGGTAAAGGTAATCGTGTAGCTAGAGTATCCAAGTGCGTCTAGACTCTCGGTAGTCTTGATAGAGCTTTCTACTATTTCGTCGGTAGTTGCCACCTCGAAGGAAGCAAAGCTGTTGACGGAAATCTTGAGTACGCCCGCAAGGTTGGTTTTGTCAACATTATTGTTGAGGAATTGTGTATCAGCCAAGCCCGTAATAGCCACTTCTATCTCTGCCGTTTTCTTGTTATAATCGTAACGTCTCTCAGCCACAACGATATTGCTTGGGTTGATAGTGAGCTTGTAGGTGGTTGTTCCAACAACCACGTAGTTGCCTTTTGCAGTAGCTCTATCCAATACTTTGGTTTCTTCGTTGTACAAGGTAGAGTTGAAGCCTTTTACCGTTGGATCGAGCACTACGTCAAGCACGTTGAAAGTCGTATTTTCCAACGTGTGAACGCCAGCTCTTGCATACTCTCCTGCTATTGTAGTATTGCCAAGCAATACTTGCTCGCCTTTAATACCTGCGTCGAATAGATAACTTACCGTACCGTCAAAGTTCTTCACTACTACCGTTTCGGTTTCGAGAGTAATCTTCTTAGGCAAGATTTGGAATACTTCCGTACTTTCATTTGCTTGACTATACAAGTTGTAGTATACGCCGTTGCCTAACATATAGTTGGTGTCATCATAACCAGTTACTTGTACTTGGAGAGCGTACTTTCCAACGTTGATGAACGTTTGAGTCTCGTTGGTTTTCTTGACGCTGGAGATAGTAAGCTTAGAGGTAGTAGTCGCACCGCTAAGCGTAATGGTGTAGGTCAAAGTGCTCTCGACCTTGCCTGCTACCCAAGTCTTAGCGTCGCTGCCATCGGTAGTTATACCTTCTTTGCCGTCGTATTCTCTCTCCAAAGCGGCTACTTTTATCTTGAGTTCGTCTTGCTTTAGTTGATATTTGTTGATTTTAAATCTCTTGCTAAGCGTAAGCTTGCCATCCGTACCGAACTCGTAAGCGTTGTTGTTGTCAGACTCTACTGTTACCAGCTTAATCTTGATGGTGTATTCCCCAGCATTTTGAGCAGAATTTGTTTCTGTAGCTTTTGTAAAGGTGATACTAAAGTACAACTTGTCTACTTTGTCACCGTCTTTGATACCTTCGACCTCCATCAAGCCTTTGGTGGAATTGTACGTGCCTTGACAAGTCAATTCTCCGCCGAAGAACTTGAAGGTTGCTTTGAGGTCGGCAATGCCGTACGACTTGCTGTAATTGTAGATAAACGCACTCGTGCTGTCGTAAGCCTTGCCGTCGATAGTGATATTGCTAATGCTTGCGTCTGCGGTTGTACTCGTGGTTCCGTCGCTAATGGCTATAGCTTTGATAGTACCTATACCTTCAATGGTGATCATACCATTTTTTACAATCACGCTATCGTTGCTAGTAAAGATATAGTAGTTGCTTGCGTTGGACTCTCCACCGTCCAAATCATTGTTGACGAGTCTATAATAGGTCACGCCGTTGATTACCGTTTCGGTTGTTACGTTGAACTTGACGGCAATGTTCGTACCTACTGCAGAGGACTCGTACTCGCCCGCAGGTCTTATTGGCTCTTTGTTGTCCTTCATTGCGCCCGTAACTCTTTCGGTAGTCTTGTTGATACCGACCTTGGTATTGCTATCGTAAGAGTATTCGAATTGCAAAGCCGTCGTACCGTCGTAGGTCTTGGTCATACCCGTGATAGTGAGGTGAGCAGGTGTGATATGACCAACCGAAGCTCTTGGTACCATATAGTTGGTGCCATAGATATAATAAGCCGTTCCTCCCGTAACTACTCCGTCTACGGTGGTGCGATAACTAAACGAACTTGCAGTGAAGTATACTACGCTTTCCGTCTCGGCAATGTCCTTGGATCCAAAGTATCCACCTTTTGCAATGATAGCGTTGTATACTATATTTTTGTCGCTTTCTTTGACAAATCCGCCCTCGTCTATGGTAATGATAGTCTTAGGGTCGGCTACGCTATCCGCTTTGACGCCGTTGACTTGGATATCGACGAAGTTTTCGGTGCCGTCGTATTGCTTAGTTACGCTTTCTACCGTCAACGCCTTAGGCAAGATGAAGAATACCGCGTTGCCGTTGTCGGCTTGTTTGGTAATGCTCGATACGCCGTCCGCCATAGTGTAGTTGTTGGTGTCGATATAGCTGGTATCGACTACTACGCTGACGCTATATCCGCCAATATCGGTAGGATTAGGCACTTCTACCGAATTCATATAATACTTGATACCCGACACGCCGCTTCCGCCTGCGCCGTCAGCCTTAGCGCTAAGTCCCGTGTAGAAGTCCTTTACAGTAAAGCTAAACTTGTCTACGCCCTCAGGCTTTTGCACGTTGCCGTTGTATTCCAAAGCAAGAGGAGGAATACTTATAGCAATACTGTCTTCGTTGACGAGCTGTTTGTTGATTTTCAACTTACCTATAGTAGCGTTGCTACCCCATTCGTAGTTGCTTGCAGTAAAGCTCTTGACTACAAGCTCGTAAGGATTGTCGCTAGCGTTGCTAACGTTGTCCGGTCCTAGTATTACGCTCATTGCGTTGATATCGTCTGCGGCGTTGAACAAGCCTTGACCTGCGATTGGTTGCAAGCCCGTAATTACGAACTTATCGTTGTAGCGATATCCGTTGGCGTAAGTAAATTCGATAGTATCGGTTGGCGCGTTGATATACTTGGTCACTTTGTTTTCGCTGTCAGCAAGATAACCTTCGTAGCCTTGGACGCTCAACTGTATTGCGCCGTTTTCAATCTTATACTTCTTGATGATAGCCTTATCGGTCACTTCTATCATGGTCTCTGCCGAGCCGATAGCCAAATAGTAGTTGGTCTTGACTCCACCTTCTTTGAGCACGATATTGTAGTTGGTTGTCTCGGAAAGAGTGGTTACCTGCATAATTTCGGTAGCTATCTTGACTGCGCCCTTGGTGCCCGAAGTACCTGCATTGTTGTGCGTAGCGTTGAAGTCTACGAACTCACCCACGAGTCTCATCGTTCTGTCTTCTGCAAGCACGCCCGAACCGTACGTAAATTCCGTAACGTTTTTAGGGTCTTTGCTACCGTCGGTAAAGGCTACCGTACCGTCGTAAGTCTTAGTGACGGAGGTAAGATCAAGCTCGGCAGGAATAATATAGTACAAACTTTGATTTTCGTCAGTTGCCGATTTGCCTATGCCGTATATCTTCTTGTTGGCAGCACTCAAATCAAGCTTAGAGGTATCGAAGTTGTCGGATTCACCTGTCACAGATGCGGCAAAGAGGTAGTATCCGCCGATATATATACCGTTTTCGTCGGCTTCGATAGTCTTATTTGCCGTGCCACCTTGCTTGCTAAATGCGAGTGAGCCGATAGCAAAGTTATGACCTACTGCGCCTTTGACAAATTCAACGATATCACCGCTTACCTTGTCAACTATGCCTATGCGATATTCCCCGCTTGCGCTAGGGCTCCTGAAGTTTCCTTGACCGTATACGCCCTCAAAGCTATCCATATATACGTAGATATTAGCCGCATCGGTTACTTCTTGTTGCGTGATAGTAAAGGTCTTTGTGATAGTGGCTACTTTGTAGTTGCCTCCGCCGAATACGACTTTGATAGTATATGCTCCGCTATTTTGAGCAAATTCTACTTCCGTTCCGTTCTTGTCGAGCATAGTGACGGAGAAGGTCAAGCCTTTTTCTTGTTCTATTGCAAATGCTTGGTAGAGTTTGAACAACCAATTACCGTTAGGCTCTGCCGTCTTGTCTGCCGCAACGTACAAATGTCCGCCAATACCTTGGTACTTGTACTTAGAGGTGTATTCTACGCTATTGGTATAGGTAATATTATCTTCTATACCTGCGATATTGAGCATATCGACTTGTTTGTCGCCGTCCTTTGCATCGAGCCTAGCGAGTTGCAACAGCGACAAATGCGAGCTTTCTATATCTCTCGGAGTAATAGTACCCTTATAGTTGTTGGCTGCGATGCAGTAGTTGGTGTTGCCACTCAACGCGTTGTAATGAACGCCGCCCAATTCCATATCGGTAACGTTGATAGTAATGCCGATATTCTCGCCTGCGTTGCAGTCATCGAAACTTCCCGAGATACTAATCTTTTCTCCACCGACAGTGCCCGTTGCGCTTACTTCTCCACCCAGCGCAGTCGTGCCGTCGTAAGGCTTGCTTGGCGAACTGAGGTCAACAAGCTTAGGAATGATATAAGCCACGCCGTCGACAGTATTGCTGCTACCGATATGGTAGTTGGTGAAGGTCGTAGATACGCTTGCTTCGCCCTCTCCTTCGGCAGGGGTGGTGGTGGAAGTTTGAATAATATTGAGCGTAGACTTGGTAGTTGTTCCCGTTGGATAGTAAGCAAACTCTTTGGTAACGAATACCAACTTTCTATTGCCGGCATTAGCGCTGTCAAAGGTTGCGCTGACGGTCGCCGTGCCAAAGTCTATCGCTGCAGAATTGGCGTCGATAAACTTAATAACTATATCACCTGTGAGAGTGTTGTTGCCATCATAGGTCTTGTGCGCCGTCTCGAGAGTTGCCTCCATTGGAATAATAGCAAACTCCGTCTTAGCCGTCTTAGCTTGGTCGATATAAACGTCGGCATTGTCGATTGCACTGAAGGTATAGTTGTTGCCCTCCGCGCTACCGTTGACGGAGACTTTGACGTTGTATATGCCTACTTGTGTCTGGCTCGTCGCAAAGGTTTGACCGTCAACACCCATAGTCAAGCCGTTTTCTTTGATTCCGCCCGAGATGTTGACCTCTCTATCGTCTAAGTCGATAGCGTAAATCTTGAAGTTAGCCGCCGACTTATCGTAGGTCAAAGGTGCACCCGTATAAGTGGTTGCGAAGTGATTGCCCACAACGTAAACGTTGTTGACTACTTGTGGGTCGATTTTGAAGGTGGTCACGTTGGAATACTGTTCTTCGCCCGTGGCAACCGTAAAGTTGTCGTCCGGTGTTGCACTCACGGACAGCAAGGATATCTTATACGTTCCTACGCCTACGTTGGTAGTTCCGCTGACATTGGTATATCCGCTGTCGGTAGACTTGTATATGCCAAGAGTTACGGTCACGGTATCGCCGTAAGCGTTGAAGAGGTCGAACTTGCCCGTTGCGACGTATTTCGCCGTGTAATAATAAGTGAACGGAGAGGTCGTGCTTGGCGTTCCCTTCCAAGTTTGAGTAACCGTCACGCCCTTGATTTCGCTGCCCTTGATAGCGTACTTGTTGATTACGCCCACGCCGTCAATAGTTGCCACGCTCGCATTGGTCGTATGGGTATTAGCCACCTTGTAGTTGGTAGCCTTGAAGATATCCACACTAACCTCGGCACCTAGCGTGTTGTAATACGTAAACGCAGCCACGTCAACGTATACGCTCTTACCGTTACCTGCATTCTTATCTACGTAAGTACCCGTAATAGCAACGCTTGCAGGGGTGGTGACGATAGTCGCGCCCGTAAATGTCGTTGTGCCGTCATAAGTCTTGGTTACGCTGTTGAGAGTTGCATCGGCAGGAATGATATACAAAGCCTTAGCTTCCGCAGGGGTTACGGCTACGGTTATAGTAGTAGTCGAGCCAACAACGTAGTTTGGATTGCTTGCAAGACTGACTTTGCCGTAGTCGATAGTAATATCGTATCCGCCGATAAGGCTCGTCGAAGTAGCCGTAGTGGTAAATCCGCTTATCGTAAAGTTGCCCGTTACGCCCTCGTTAGATTTGTAGTCCACTGCCGAGCCTGTTGCTCCGTCAATGGTGGTAGGGATAGCATTGCCGTAAACCACGTTGATAGGTTTGATGCTGACGCTGACGTTCTTCAACGTCTGTGGCTTGATAGTGAGTTGAGCGCTAAAGGTGCCGTTGAACGTATAGTTGCCCGCATCTGCACCCGTCAAACCGTTGAAGGTTAGGTCATAGGTATCAGCGTTGTAAGTGCCACCGCATGGGTCGGTGATAGATACGCCAACCGTATCCCCACTTATCACGCCCGTAAGGGTTGCGCTATAAGAATAAGTCGCAGTCGAATAGTATTCGAAGTTGCCAGGGGCAGGCTTGGTATCGTTGGCAACGACGCCTCTGCTGTCGCTTTGAGTAATGTTAACCGTACCCAAGGTCACTTCCTTAGGCGTAATGACGCCGACTTGCAAGGTCGCATAGCCGTCCGTTACGGTTGCATCGAGATAGTAGTTGGACATCGTGTCGCTGTTGTCGATAACGATGACGTACTTGGTATATTTCTGTCCGTCTGCGCCATAATATTCAAACAACTTCACCTTGATTTTGACGTCACCCATATTGGTGGTTAGATTGTCTTGTACGTTCTTGCTCTCGTACTCGCCGACGTAGTTAGAGATAGTTTGAGTTGCGGTGACGGTGCCCAAATTCGTATTGCCGTCGTAGACTTTTTCTACTTTGGTAATACTATTTTTAAGTGGCAAAATGTAGAGAGCCTTAGCACCGCTTGGGGTTACCGTTACGGTGTAGGTTGCACTTGCCGCCAACTTGTAGTTGTCGTTGCCCGACATCTCAATATCCTCAACGCTGAGATCGTATCCGCCGATTGGACTGCCCTTGGAGACTGCATTTTTGCTTGCGTCTTCCCATTTGATAGTTTTGACAGTAAAGGTTGCGTTGATTTGCCTATCCGTTGCAACGCTATCCATAGCAATCGAAGATATTGGCGTAATGGCATTAGGCAAATCTACGTTGTAGTTGACGTTGGTAGGTTTTACCGTTATAGCGACGCTATTTACTTCTTGTTGATTGATAACCAAGTCTTGACCGAGGTCAAACGGAACGGCGAGCGTGTAGTTGCCTGCATCCGTACCCGTGAGTTTTGTCACGTTGATATCGTAACTACCTACGTCGTAGGTGCCGTCTGTATTCTTGCCGGCAAGACTGCCCGACTTGTAGAGAGCATACTCTCCGTCCACGACGTCAGCGTCATTCTTCTTGTTTACGCTACCGCTGATGACGTACAATGCACCCGCAAAGTAGGTGAATATCAAGCCCGTTGCGTTGGTAGTGCCATTCTGTTTGTTTTGCTTAGCCGTCACGCCAAGGAAGTCGGCTTGCATGAGAATGCAAGGCGTGATATCCGCGGCGGAGTTGCTTGCAACGTAGTAGTTGCCTGCATAAGTCTTGCCTTTTGTTGCGCTACCTGCCTCTTGCAAAATATTATAAGGGGTATCATTGTAACTAAACGACGTGGTCGTCCATTCGATTTGTCTATTGGTATAGGCGTGTCTGTCGTCATACGCACCCTTAGGGGTGAGGCTTACGCCGTCAACTGCGCCACTCGTCGTCATCGTGGTTGGGTTGACGCCCGTCGTTGCGGTATAGCTAAGGGTGGTCGTGCCGTCGTATTCCTTGGTGATATTGCTAAACTCTACGAGCCTAGGCAAAATCATACCCGTAGCCGTGTTGGTGGTCATGTAATAGTTGTTGTTCTCCGTGAGACACTTAAATGTAGTACCACCGATGCTCACGTCTTCCGTCGTTACCTTTATCTCGACGCCCGCCGTATTGACGTTGGCATCAGTAAAGGTAATGGTAGGCTTGGTCGTGGTATCACCACTTGCTAGTCCGTCAAACAAGGTGCTTGCACTAGCGTAGGTGTAAGACGTAGTGTCATCGTAAGGCTTGTTGACAAGGCTCTTGATATTAGACTTCCAGGTCAACTGCTTAGGAATAATAACGCCCGTGGTATAGGTCGTAGCCGAATAAGCATAATTCTTGGCAGTAGAAGTAGCAAAGTATCTAGCTTGATACTTGTTGCTCAAAGTCGTATTAGGATATTCGAACTGTCTAGTACCGCTAAGAGTAATAGTCTTGCTATCTCCCACGTTGGCATTGTTAAACGTGCCGTTGGATGAACTCAACGAAGTCAAGCCCATATCGTTCAGGCTTACCGATTGAGAAGTATTGCTTACCTTAGCCAAATTGTAAGTCATTCCGCTGACAAAAAAGTTGTTGCCGTCGTAGGTCTTCTGCGCCAATTTCACTTGCACTGCTTGAGGGACGATTATGCCGAGTCCCGCAAGAGTAACCGTTTTGGCGGTAGGATTATAAGTAACGCCCGTGGTATTGGCTGCTATAGCGTAGTTGTTGCGATTGATAGGATTAGCGTCTGTCATTGCGTAGAAGACGTTACTATTGTCGGCTTGGTCTACTATAGTCACTATGTCGCTAAATACGATAGAATTGTAACTACCTTTTCCTCCATACACAACGTCGGCACTAACGAACGTTGCTTTAGGTTGGAGACCTGTGGTGGTAGTACCACTATAAGAGAAATCTACCTTGCTATAGACGATAGCCTCGTCACCGTCGTATTCTTTAGCAATATAATTGATAGTAACCGCTTGAGGCAAAATAGTACCTATCAACTTGACTTTTACGCTACCGCTACTTGACGTCTTCAACGCCCCGCTTCCGCTAATGCTGAGTGGTGCACTGTCAAATTGATGCGAGCTCGTAGGATTAGTCTCTACGTCAACGCTATTTTTCCAATTGTCGTTGGTGTTGTTGCTATTAGTAGAGCTAGCCGCTCTCATTGCAAAGCCACTATTTTGGTAATATCTATCTATTTTATACTTATATCCGTTGAAGACAAGTCTGTACATATTCATATATACCGTCTTGCCGTTGCCTGCATAGACGTCGTCGTACCTATCAAAGGTAGGTTTATCCGTACCCGTACTGCTCGTGCTGTTTGGCAATACATTGCCGTACTTAAGCGATCCGCTAGTATTGGTTGAGTTGCTACCGTCGTAAGTCTTTTGCACGTGATCTATCTTTTTGTCAACAGGGATAACCAAGCCTCTACCCCTCAAAGTTACTTGAGAGCCGCTGACTTCTAACTTGATGACGTCAGTGCCGTCAAGTTTGGTATACGAGTTGTTGTTAGCGTCCTCAAAGTCGTACTCCAACGTAAAGCCACTGCCCGCAATGAGGTAACTTCTATTGGTACCCAAAGAGTTGGTCGCTGCCACGTAGCCGTAGTACTCCCAATCTTCAAGGTTGAGGGTGACGTCAGTCATACCTATCGAGGTTACTGTCATCTTGTCAGGCTTGATACCGTCTATCTTGCTTGCGTAATCTATGCCGTTATAAACGTAGTTGCCGTTGCCACTAAGCACGTTGACGCCACCGACGAGTATTTGCGCTACGTCAAGGTGTAGATTGGTTTTGCTACTTATGCTTGCACCCTTCTCGGCAATAAAGGTCATATCCCCTGCTCTAAGTCCTAGAGGGGTAACGATTTCTACTATCTTAAATTTGCCCGATACGATATCGTTCTCAGGGAAGATAATGGTCTTGCTAGATATATCTTTGATTGCGCTACCTATATTGGCATCCGACTTGGTGTCGAAGGAAATGCGATAGCTACCCGCCGCAGGATCGTTGACTTTGACTCCCGTAATATTACCGTTGCCGTCTTTGATAGAGGTAGTTGCCACAGCCGTCATATTGGCTTCGTTGGTAGGATCTTTGCCCGTAAATCTATCTACGAGAATGGACGAGAACAAGGTGTTGGATACGGAAGAGTTGGTTATCTCCGTACCATCGGAGCCGTAGAACTTGAGCGCAGGCATGCCGAAACTGTTGCCGTAGCTAGTCGTCGTCTTGTGATAATATACGCCCGTGGTCGAGTCGTAATAATACTCGTTTCTATCTATGCTAGCGCTACCCGTAGTACCGTACGAGTAGTAGAGGTAAACGTTGTTACCACGCTTGAAGGTATGCGATACGTCGGCGTAATGGATAGCGTCGGACATGTTGTTGATCTTGTCGTACACGTCGTTGTAGAAGAGCAAGTTAGGTTGACTTGGAGAAGTCCATCCGTCACCCTCGGTAGCCACTACAGCGTCCTCAGGTTTAGCATTGAACAATTCACTGCTGGTTGGCTGAACTTGCCATACTTGCGTATCCCAGAGGAACTTACCTTCCGCCGGAGGGTCGGCAATGGTAAAGTCAAATGACAAGTCGGCGTCAATGCCCGTACCTGCCCAAGACAAACCAATGTTGGTACCCAAAGCCGTCTTGTCTTTGAGTATCAAATTGTTAGGATTGGTATTGTCGTAAACGTACAACTCGAAAGGCGAAGATTTGGTTGCTCCCAACACTCCTCCACGACCTACGTATTGGCTAGTATATGTGCCTGCAGGCAAAGTGGTACCACGATAAGAGTTAAGTTTATCCTTATCATAGTATTGACCTTCATCTCCCACCTTGTCGTCGGTTTCTCTGTTTGGCCATCCTGCTCTCTCTGTTGTCGTTCCTTGGTCGGAAGGGGTAACGAGATATACGTTGTGGATAGTTTCCCAGTCGCATATTCCGGCAATTTGTCTATAACCGAACTCTACGCCGGTCAATGGCTTACCGTCGCCACGATAGTATGGTCTATCTTGACTGTCAACCATCTGCATACCACGTATACGATAACCGTCGGTATCCATTTGCACCATGGCTTTGATATCTTCGATAGTATAACCGAACCAGTTGATGATGACGCCGTCGATATGAATTGTGCTCTGGTCGTGGTTCTCCGGCCTTACGTTGGTGTATGGTTGAGTGTTCCAACCCGTACGCAAATTGCCGTTGGAATCATATATGTCGCGGAAATCTTGGTGGTCTTCTTCGTTAGCAGCACTTAGGATATAGTTGTTGGTGTTGACACCTATCAAGGCGCCTGCACCCGAAGCAAGTGTTTGCGTTCTCAACCAGCCTACGTCCGCATATCCCCAGTTGGTCGAATAAAAGTACAATATACCAGAAGAAGTTGCTTCGATAAGTCCTCCACCGTTGAGGGTAGAGTTGATGATATCGCTTCGTGCGCCAACCCAGCCTACCATACCGCCTGCCATTGCTTGAGCGTGTGGATATGCTCCGGCACCCGCATTTCTACGGAACTCGCATATAGATCTGATTACCGCACTATCGTTCATGTTGAGGGTACAGTTGCCTACTGTTGCGGTACTTCCGTATTTACCAATGTTCATACCTGCAAATCCGCCGACGATACACATATTACGTCTTGCATGTCCTCTAAAGACGTTGTCGCCCGTTTCTGTTATCGTTCTGTTGACTACGAAGTTGGCGCTTGCACCCAATTCCAAGGTACAATTTTGGATTGTACCCATATTGATACCCATTATTATTCCGGCTACCATTGAGAACGGTTCGTATGGTTTCTTGCCGTTAGATCTAGCGATGGTAACCCATGCTTGCTTATTCAAAGCAAAGTTGACGCCCTCTATGACGTTGCCCGTCTTCAACCCACCTACGAACAAACCAAATACACGAGTTTCGGTATTCATAATAGGCGTTTCGTTGTTTGCCAATACCGCATATTCTTTGTAATTAGGCGTAATGCTTGCATCACAAAGATTGATAATAGGCATACTATCGGCATTCATATTGTCACTTGGTGCCAACGTAATAGTGTAACTACCGCTACCATACAAGTCCTTAGACAACATATAATAGTTGATATTTTGATTGAGAGTAATGTTGGCACCCAAAGTACCTGCTACCGCATTCACGTAACTATCCAAAGCGGAATCGCCTTGATTGTTGTTGCTGATGAAGGCTTTGAGTTGTGCCTCTGTAGTTATAGTCACCTCGTTGCGGAAGAGTTGTATTCTAAGATAACCATGTTTTCCTTGCACGTCATTAACTGTATAGAAATACATATCGCTAACAGGGGTATTAGCCGACAAAATGTTGCTATTAATAGTAATAACGTCTCTCAATCCCGTCTTATTGTCCGCAGCCATAATCTGCGCCGTCCAATATCTTAGATATTCGGTACCGTCTACGTTGGCAGTAGTATTATACGGAGTATATCCGCCACCGCCCGTTGTCAAAGTACCTATCAACTTGATACTGAGCGAGCGTTGATAATACGTACCGGACTGTACGACGTAAGCTACCAAAGCGATAGAGATATCCTTACCCTTGAAGTCTGCCGCACTTATTTTGGTATAGGTAGCTAGCTTGTCGTGGTCAGCATAAGTTCCGCTCTTGTTGTAGCCCGCTTGAGTGAGGGTATTGTACATATCCGTCGATACGTAACCGAGCACCGACATACCCGCTACGCTGGAGAGCGTTATGCCTGCGGCATCGGTTGCGCCGAAGACTTGAATCTTGCTATATAGGTCGGCTTGCTTGCGAGTAAAGTCTATCCATACGATGTTGCGCAAGTTATAGTTGTTGTTGTCGACGAAATAACTTTCTTTGGCGTTGATATATCTACCCGTCACGTAGCCGGCATGTCCGCCGTCAGGCATAGCAATCATACCAATTTGACCTGCGTAGATATAGTTGATCTTGGTGGTAGTGAGGGTGTAGGTCTTGCCGTTGATAGTCTCGGTATGTGCGTCGCTCGTACCCGTAAGGCTCATATCTCCGCTGTTGCTACCGAGTCCTAACAAACCGCCGATATAGTTACCCGTTGCATCGCCCGCATCCGTGCCAACGTTGTTGATAAGTCTTGCACGGCTATTGACACCCACACTATTGATATTTCCGCTAAAGGATACGCCTACCGCGCCACCCATAGCAGATACGGCGCTTCCGCTACCGCCATTGAGCGTCCAAACCATATCTCTCTCTGCAGTCCACAGATATTGGCTTGGGGCGGTTCCTGCAAAGGACATACCTTGGTCAATATTGATATTTTGTAAGGTCGAGCCTGCCATTATGCCGACGAGTCCGCCGAGACCGCCCGTACCGCTAAAGCTTACGGTAGAGGTTACGTCAAAGCCTTGCGTTCCTGCCAATCTATTGAGAGACGACAGGTAGAGCACGGTTGGGTTGGCTCCGCCTTGCAACATGCTTCCTTGCAACAGTCCTACCGCACCGCCGATAGCAACGTTCTGCGCATTGCCCGTCATAGTTACGCCCTTCATATAGACGTAGTTGGTATGGTTTTGGTTCAACGTTAGAGAAGTATTGCTTCCGTTGTTGTATATAGCACCCACTGCGCCACCGAAAGCAAGCGTTTTACCGCCATCGTTGAAGTTGATTGTCGTTCCGTTGACGTTGACTTGCACGGAACCGAAGGTTGACGTCACTCCGCTTATAATGCCGACTGCACCACCTACGGCAAGGTTAGTTCCCGTAGCGTTGATTGTACCGCCCGTGATATTGACTACGATATTAAGGTCGGATATTACACCTTGTACCGCACTAAACAAACCACCCACGCCCACTACGTCGTAGCCTTCTACTGCGTAGAGGTTGCTTGCGTTGCCTTCGTTGATATCCAAAGTATCGCTGCCCACATTGACAGTCAAAGTATATCCGCCACCGTTGATACTTCTACCTGCTTCCAACACTCTGCCCGCACTGAGTCCGGCAAAGCTAACCTCGGTGTCGGTAGTCAAGGTCAATGCAAGCGCAGCACCTGCAGCTCTAAAACTCGTTGCAGTTTTACCTTCGATAAAGCCTTGGATAATATTGCTTTGGTTGCTGCTATCACGACCAGGGTCAATTGCCCACTTGTATTTGTAAGTAACACCGCTTACCACGTTGTTGACGGTAGAGGTTGCAAAGCCTGACAATCCCTTAGCCGTGTCATAATTCAAAACAGTTCCGGTCAAAATGCCGCCCAACGTTGCGCTCATACATACGATACCCATATTCATTGGGTCGTCTACGTATAGATAGCTCGACACATTCTTGACGTCAAATTCTATCGTGTTTGCGCTTCCGTTCATATAATTTTGCAAACCGCTCAAGAAAGTCTTGCCGTTGTACGTGTTGGTGTTGGTGGTTGCATCATAGTTGTACATAAAGATACTATTACCGTGATAGTCAACGATATCCACCTTACCGCCACTGACGCAAGACGTGTCAGGCGTGGTGCCGTTATCGTAGCCGTAATATCCCATCATAGTCAACTCGCCGTTGGAGAGTGAGTTGTTAAATATTCTATCGCTAGCAAAGTATGATAGCACGCCCGCGTCGTACACGTAGGATACGGCAAGGTTAGGGTTAGTCTGCATATCCATAAATGCAAGACCGCTCATTGTTGTTTGGGCGTTGGCTGGGTCACTCGTCACGATACCTGCAAAGATACCGCGGCTGCCGTAAGTATTGATCGCACCGCCACTGTATCTGATACCCATACCGCCCGCTACGATGACGTTGGCATTGGAGATGACGGCGTTGGAGATGCCGGCGTCGGTGCTATGCTTGCGAATGGTCTTGGTCGCAAAACTTACTGCCCCGTCGTTGGAAGCCACGCCAAACACACCGCCCACGTAGAGAGCAGTGTTGTTGTTCGCTTCAGGCGTTTGTTTTGCCGTCTTGCTGACTAGCTCTATGGCGTTGTCGCCAAAGACCTTGACGCCGGTGGCATAACCGCCGTCGTTGACGCCCGCGATTGCACCCATTGCAGCGCTGCTGCCTATAGCAAAAGTACCCCACACGGAGAATAGTGCGCGGTTGAATACGTTGGTCGAAGTTATCGCGCCCGTATTGACGCCGGCAACCAGACCGGCTATGGTGACGTTGGCAGAATTGCTATTTTTGTAAGTACCAATGCCGTTGTTGGTATAAGTCACGCTATTGATAGTGCCATTGTTGACGGCAACCAAAGAGCCAATGATATGGTTGCCTGTAACGTCGTAAGAACTAAAGTTGCCCACCTGTCCTACGAACTTGAGATTTTGGATAGTGCCGTCGTTGACGCCGATAAAGTCGTATACCAATTTGTATCCGTTCCAATTATCGCTACTGCTATAATCGGCGTATGCCTTGTTGGTGGAAGTCAAATTCATCGTTACGGTATGGTTGCCACCGTTTAGCGTTCTACCCGCGTCAACCTTGAGCAAGGTCGAGTTGCTCCAAGCGTTGATTGTGATATCGCTCTCGATGCCGATACCGTTGATGATAGCCATAAGAGGGTCGGTTGTCTTACCTTCGCCCACAACGGTTTGATTGCTTGCATCTTTTCCCAATAGGAACAATCTCAAACCATCCGCCGTGGTTACGGCAAGGGTCATATCGAGTATTGCTGTCTTTTGTATGGTATTGGCAGTGCTGTTGGTCATGATAGCATTTGCAAATAATACCGAGATATCATTTTTATCAACCGAGCCGTCACCAGTGCTATTGTCGCCCAATCTTATATCAGGTCTATTGAGTTTGAGCGTTACGTTGTTCGAAGCACACGTTACGGTATAATCGAGCATATCGAGGACTTTTTGTCCGCGATAACTATCGTACTTGAGCGTAATGCCTGTGCCGTACATCAATCCGTTGTTTAGGTTGCTAGTCGTAGTCGGATCGGAGTTAGACTCCAACCTGGACAATACGCCGTAAGCCGACCAAACGCCACCAACGTTGCCACTTCCGTTTATAGCGAAGAATGGCAATTTATCATTAGTCTTGTTGAAGAAGACTATATTGCTAAACTTGGCAGCCGACGTCTCGAATCTCGTCTGTCCCGAAACGTAGCCCGTAGCGGTAATCAAGCCTATAGCAGCCTTGACCTCACTAGCTCCCGTGTTGGTCTCGTAGTCGCCAAGATACATATTGTATATATTATAGAAAGAGCTTGGCGCTGCCATTGTAATAAAGTTAGCCTTTGCCGTGCTTTCTTGAGCGAAATTGACGTATACGCTAGCTCTTTCCGTAAGGTTCATTATTCCCACTACGCCACCGATGTAGCCGTAGTAATTGCTCTCATAGACCGAATTATACTTGCCCGACTTGTTGATGATTTTCGTGCCGTATCCGCCGTTGACGGTGATATTGCTGAGGTTTCCACCGTCGTTGACGCCTATCACGGTACCCCACGTCGAAGGTTGTCCTATGCTACCTATCTCTTGGTTGCTAGCCACGGTAACTTTGACGTTGCTAAAGCTTCCGCCTTGGTTGAGACCTACCACGCCGCCTACGGCGTAAGACTTGGCGTTGGCAGTGCTTGTGCCAAGGTCACCGCCCAACACGATATTTACGTTTTGGATAGTACCACAGCTTACCGCCGCGAGGCCGCCTCTATATACGTAGTTGGTATAACCGATTACGTTGGTAGGATATCCCGGTGTGCTGTAAGTCGTACCGTCGCCAGACGCGTAATTGCCACCCGTAGCAGAGGTCAAGGTGACAGTCTTGTTATTACCGTTGAGCGTTTTGTATTGGTTGAAGATGACGGCGCTACCGAGAGCCGAAGTTATCGTTACGTCGGCATTTAAGGTTAGTGTTTGCGCTCCGGCATAAGCACGAGACGCTGAAATATCTCCTGATAGAAAAGCCTTGAGATATGCTTCTTTGTTTTCTACGGAAGCGTTAGCCGCGATGCCCATGTCGTACAAATAAAGCGCATTGAGATCAAACGTATTATTGGCGCCATAATACTCTTTTTCTTGCATTGTACCTTCGGGCACGTCAAAGCTAAACCTCCCACTATCAAAAGAATCACTAGAAAGTGTTATCTTGTTACTTGGTTTACCGGCAATAGCCAAACTTGGACTAAAAGTTCCCCCTATCGCCTTAAACATATCGTCGTTACACACTATGGTAAAAGTATATTTCGGCGTTGCGTCGCTATCACTCGTCGCACCATAAGTCCACGTCACATTAGCCGTGTACGGCGTGGTAGATAAGTCATATACGTTGAGAGAATTAGCCTTTTTGCTGACGTAAACGTCAACCTTGTTGGTTCTAGTACTATTTATATTTATATTTATTAAACTATTCGCATATACGTCTTTTGCGTCCGTTGTACCTATACCGCTTATTGAAATAAGGCTCTTGTTGAAAGTAGCAGATAAATTTCTCTTGCCTTCCTTATAGGTTTGAATTAACTCTTTGTAATTATTTCCACCAAGCAACCATGCCGAGTCAGGTATAGTCAACCTTCCTTGACCAAAGTCTTCTATACTGTAAATCCAACGACTATCGCTTTTGCTGATAGTTGCCGTTGTCGTGCCTTGTATATGATAGTAATCGTCCAAGGTTACTTCGACGTTACCGACTACGTAATATCTAGTACTATCGCCATTTGCCATAGAAATAGAGATATTGTAGTTGGTAGCATAAGCTGCCAACGCCGACCTTAGATTTGTTGAAAATGTGCTCGAACCAATAAAAGTATATCCACCGACGCGTGCTTTGGACATCGGGCTATTAGCGTCCATACTAGACGCATTAGTAATAGCAAGCACACTTGTAAAAGCACTAAGTATTGCACTATAGTCATCCGGCAAAAAGCCTCTGCCCGATTCGTCCTTTAGGTTGTTGCTACCATTGTTAACCGAACCGGAAGTTATAGTAAAGTCACCTACGCTATCTTTGCTCTCTATATTTGCTAATACATACGAGTACTCTTTGCATTTAGTTACTTCTTGTCCGTCTACTCTGCTGATAACTTGGCTATCACCTATATTTGGCACGATTTTTACTACTAAAGCATTTCCATTGTCAGCCGTACTACCATCAAAATAGTATCTTTTAGAATAACTAGACGTGTCGATTTTTACTACTTTTTTTGCACTGCCACCAACCGTTATGCTCGTCGTTGTATAAGTGTTGTTTAGTCTATAAAAATACCTACCCGAATGTCCTTGACTGGTATCCATAGAAAAATCGCTATGATGGGAAACGTTGCTACCATACGATGGCGCACTAACAAGTACTTGAGCATAAATACTACCTTCATTGTACGGACAAATACCTGCTGCCAACTTCTTTTCTGCTGTTCCGCCACCCTGATTGGTTGCATCCATCGTACCGTTTGTTCGCTCAAACGTTGCGCCAATTATCGTACCGGTATTTTTGCCAACCACACCACCTACTGCGGCAATCATACTATTGGCACCTACCTGGAAATTGGAAGACGTATTAAGTATACCCTTGACATTTTTCATCGTACCGGAGTTCAAACCGCACACAATGCCAAGGAAGTTATTGTGCGCGCTGACAATATGCGTTTGAATATGTCCCGTATTGGTTACGGTAACGCTTCTAAGTTCTCCTTTGTTTTCACCTACGAAAAGACCCGTATAAGACTCGGCACCAGATACGCCCATTTGCCACTTCTCACCTGCATAGTTGACGTTGAGATTGATTATGCTACCTTGATTGGTCTTGATCAATGCACCCATACTGCCACTAGCGGAGTTGTTATCCCAAGTTGATCCGCCATTTAGACTATATCCTATTGTAATCGTGTTACCATTTCCATATATTTTTTGTCCACTTTCTACTACGTACTTCGCACCTTTATTTCTTGTATTACCTTCATATTCTATTTGATCTGCGGTAATACTGATACTCGTTGTCAAATGCCATTCTTTGTTGGGGGTGGTATCATTTAGACAAGCCTTCAAATCATCAACGCTAGATATTGGATTGGACGTAGTAACTTTCGCAGTATCGTCTTTGGACGTGCTTGCGCCGTTGCCTGTCATATTGGCAACGTATATTGACTTTTCTGCAATAGCCTCTTTTAGGGCTAGTTCCGAAATAGATGGCGATAGACCTATCCAACCCTTCCATTCGTTGTTAAGATTATAGTTGTACCTATTGTTAGCCTTATCATACATTATATTAGGCAAAACAATCTTAGCATCTCTCTTTATTATCTTCAAATACACCTCACCGGCTACGGCACTAGCGAACTTATATGGTGTAGACGAAGTGTCGCTAAATAGAGACGGCACTGTGATTGGTCCAAAAGAAGTAGAGCTAACGTCTTTGCTAACTATCAAATAGTTGCTATTAGTTTGTCCGCTATTACTCTTCTTAGTACCATCGTCTTTGATAGGATAGAATACTATTCTGAGCCCTTGCGTCTTGGCACTGTACGGTGCTTGCTTTGTATAATCTCTTCCATTAGTCAACGCAGATACCGTACCTAGATTGGTATAAGCCTCGTTGTCAACGTCGGCACTATACTCAACAAAAGCATCATAAGCTTGATACTTGGTCAACTTGTACGTGCCATTGTTCATGTTTTTACAAATATATGCAGTTCTTTGATTTTTTACAATAGAATTGTCATTTACACCAATCACCATCATTTCACCGGTGCTAGCGGCATTGGTGCGACTATAGATATACTCTCCTTCGCCCAAATCCATTGTTACACTTATCTCTAAGGCGTCGGCGCTCTCCCCTGTAAAGTACCAGTTTTTGATTGTAGAGTCTAAATCTATATTTGCATAAGCTGCCCCATTGGCATCGTACCAATAGCCTTCGGTACCCTGTGTGTGGTTTTTATATTCGCCTTTATCGGGGTGCGATATCGTACCGTCTATTACCATGCCGTATATCGCGCCATTATTGAGATAGCAGATGCCTGCATACTTCTTATTTGCTTGATCGGCGCCATCTACCGCTATTTGTCCGCCATCGCTCGTCTTGAAGGTCGCTCCATAACAATATGCCCCACTTCTATTTTCTCCAATGATGCCACCTACGTAAGTCCAACCATCTCCGCCTACGCCCCAATAATATCCGTCTTGTTTTCCTTTCAAAAGCCCGTTTGTCTGTATGTGTGTGAAAACGTTCTTAAGTTTGCCTCCGGCCAAATTTAGTCCGACGATACCGCCTACACAAGCTGCTTCGGAAGTAGAGTTCTTTTGACAATATACCGTGCCGGCAACGAGTGCCGCCACGTTGCTAATCGTACCGTCATTGGCACCTGCAATGACACCTAACCACGACCACTCACCACCTGAATTGGTCACTTGATACGAGCCGGTAACTTTTACCTTTAGGTTGTTTATCGTGCCACTATTCTTTTGGACAAAAATGCCTTGATAGTTGTTGCCAGCAAAATTAACACTAGCCGGTATGGTTATGGTAAATCCATTGCCGTTCAACGTCCAATCGCTTGATATATTATATGCGCGTTTGGAAGTAATCGTAGCGAGTGTAATGTTCGTAGTTAGGCGGCCCATTGTGTTTCCATTGGTATTGGTTGTACTGTTGTCAGTTGCCGCTTTAAGGAACGTATTTAGTTTTGCTTCGCTGTCTATCTCATATCCACCTGACGACACGATAGAACTTGGGTCTGCTATCCATCCGGACGTACTTTGGTCGGCTCTAGCAGTAGTAACTACTTTTGTCCCAACATCATGCGCATCTAAACCGCCATTGTTGTATGCGCCAAAGTCTCCGCCAAGGACTACAGCCATACCAAATATCATCACTACTGCGATGAGTGATGCGAGGATTGCTATTAAGTTGTGTCTATTCGATTTGTTCATTTTACAACTCCCTTGACTCGATGGTCGCTACTACTTCTACTTGGTTCATTGCCGGCGGCAGCAATTCGTTTTCTACGTTTAGCCTTAAGAAGACTACTATCACGCCTTCGTGCCCTGCCGCTATCTCTCCAAGATTTAGGCAGATATTGTCGTCTTTGACCAGTGCCGTTTTCGGTTTCCATTTGCCGGCTACCGGTTTGACGTCGCTGCCGTTGGCTTTGTCAAGCGTTCCGTTTTTGTCAAAAGCGTTTTCCGCCGTCAACACGTTGTCCACAACCACTATCTGGAACTCGGTTATTTTGTCCATATACTTTGCGTTGTCAGAATCCGGGGCAATCACTCGATATCCGTCTTTGGCTGATATGTCTGGCATTCGATATTGGAAGTCGCTCACCGTGATGTACATATTGCCGTACGCCGTACTGTTACTGCTGTAAGCAAGAACACGGCGAGCATACAACTTGGTCGTGTCGCTACCCGCAACAACGTTTTCTTTAGCCGTTTGCTCGCCTTCATTGAAAGACCAAGTAAAACTTTCGCTTACCTTGGAACCTAATTCAAAAACATAATTCGCTTTTTGGGTACTAAAAAAGGAATACGTAACCGCCGTTATGCAACAAACGATTACTACAATCATCACTATCGTAGAATAAAGTGCTGACTTCTTCATTTTCTCCCCCAAGAAAAGACGTCCTTATTTAAGTACCCTTATTATATAAAGAGAGAATTTTTTTTACAAGTTTTTGAAGTCAATTTAATTTTCATTTATGTAAGAATTTACATACATTAAAAGTTTATTAAAATATTCACAATCAAATTTCAAATTTTGTTCAAATTTTTCAAATTTCTACAAACGTTGACAATCATCATCAAGCCAAAAAGCCGTCCTCTTGTGTTCGGGAAGGGTGTCTCACGGCATATCTACATCGTTATGCTTTGTCGAACTTGCGGTTGTGCTTAGTCACATACAAGAAGTATGCTCCTGTCGCCCAAGCCTTGTTCTCCTCTCCTAACTCGCACCTATGCCGTGAGAAAAACCGCGATAGCGGTGGAAGGGTTGTCTATTCCTTTGGACAATCCCCCACCCGACAAGTCGGGAGCCCCCTTTACACAAAGGGGCCTTTAATGTGCTTGTCATTCAGAGCCTTGTTTACAAGGCGTGGGAATCTCTATTTAAATGACGGCGAGCGACTAAAAAAACCGCTCCAAAAAGGAACGGTTTTCTCGTATTTTTGTCGATACGTATCGAGTTTTTCTATTATCTTACGGTCTTATGACTGTAGTGAGTTTTGGACACTTAGTAAAGCTATCCGCGCTGATATTGGCAGGTTTGGTGCCCTCAAAATTGACTGTGGTCAAGTTCTCTAACCCCATAAAAGAGCCATCCAAAATGCTCGTCACCGTACTTGGAATAGTCACTTCCGTGATAAGGTCGAGGGCAGGAAACTCCTCGGAGCTCATCATTCTTATCTCGGTGACGTCCACTTCTTTGGCTTGTATGACATGCTCCGAATTTCCTAATTTTACGTAGATCTTGCTAGGAATAACGAGGCTCTCCAACTCACCGAGGTTGGTATTTGCGTAGCCGACAACCCTTGCGTAACTTATAGCGCCCATTTGCGCGCGCAAATTCTCCTCTGCTACGCCGTCTTTGTATTCTACACCGTCTTTGTACTCATTTTGATAGGTGGCGGAATACTTGTACGAGTATTTGTAGGTGGTGTCGGCAGGGTTAAATTCTACGTAACAAAAATTGCCCGCCGAGTCGTACACCTCAAAAATCAAATATTTGTAGGTGGTGTTGGTGACTTCCACCGTGGTGCCCGTAGCGTCAATGCTACCCGTATCCGACCATACCGCAAAGGTGATGCCCGCCACTGCGCCAAGAACGACTACTACGGCTACGACGATTAGTGCCAATTTCATATACTTGCTCATGCGCCTGCACCCCCTGCTTTATTTTCTTGCGCTATTACGCAAAAGGCAAAACTAAATCTACAGCCTCTAAAGGCGTCGTTGGAAAAGGTAAAAGTACCGAATTGGCTCTTACGGTCGCCGGTCACGCTTCCGTAGTCGTGATAGAGCCCGATAGTTACCTTAGCCTTTTGCGGAATACTCTTGCCCGCGTCAAGGTTGACTTGAGAAAACTGCTTGTCGTCGGACGTTTTAACAAGGTCGGTCGTGAGCGTTAGCGGTGTGGCAAAACGCACTTTGGTAGTTGCCGAGTCGGCTACAAAACTATATCCGTTGACAGTGTCGTATTTGCTCGTATACATAGCGTATTGGAGATGAAAATATTTGTCGGCATACTCTCGCTTGATGACTATCTCCGAGACCACCTTGCTCTTGTCGGCAATGGTGGTATTGTTCTTATATGCAGGGTCGTGTTCGGCAAGAATAATCATACCCGCCACCTCAACGTTGGACTCATGTTGGGCGGTGTAGGTGGTAATTTGGGTGCCGTCGGCAACCTCTTTCATACCGCTTTCGGTCTTGGCATAATACTTGTCGCCGTCCGTGCTGACGTAACTGCTTATCGTCTTGGTGCCAAGGTACTTGTTGACGTTGGTGCCTTCGTTGACGAAATCTTTGTCAAAGACGAGCTTGACTGCATTCTCTATGCTCAACAAGTTTTGCTCGTTGAGCTTGACGGCTATGTATTCGAACCCAAAATACACGTCAACGTCCTTTTCTCCTACAGCCCTAAAGGATAGGTCAAATTGTATGATATACGGTTTGTTGGCAGTATCGCTCTCCGAGCCGTCGGCGTTGTAGCCCGTCTGCCCTTGATAGTCAGTCAATTCTCCCAGCGAAGATTGGTCCAAGTTGACGCGCATAGGTCGCTCTACCGACAAAAGTCCCGACAACTCGGTGGTCGTGTAGCTACTAAACCACGCAAACGTGCCTGCCAATACGCATATCAGCAGGACGAGCGTTATTATTGGTATCATAGCCTTGACGTCTTTCATATTCTCCTTATACTCTCACGACATATCTACTTCGTTATGCTTTGTCGAACTTGCGGTTGTGCTCGGTCACATACACTATAGTATGCTCCCTCACGCCGTCCTCGCTCTCCTTGTCTTGCTTGTACCTATGGCGCGAGAGGTGTGTTTGGTTAGGCAGATTTGTATTGCTTTCCGATTGTAGCCTCCTTTGTGTAAAGGGAGGTGGCTCGGCTTGCCCGAGACGGAGGGATTGCATTATCCTTTTTGGTCAATCCCCCAGTCCGCCTTGCGGACAGCCCCCTTTGCACAAAGGGGCCTTTTTATGTTGATTAGATTCCCACGCTCGCTTTGCTCGCTCTGAATGACCCACTACTTGGTTGGTGCTCCAACGCCCTTTGACGGTGGAGATGCGAGTTAGACGCGAAGAGCGGTGTCTTTATCGAAACGAGCGTACTATTGCGTACGTGAGTGAGAAAAGTTGCCGCTCGACAAAGTATAACGATGTATATCCGCCGTCAAAACGTACGTGACTGAGCACAAACGCAAACTTGACACAGTATTGCGACGTATATACACAGCCACACTACTCTTTTTTATTCATAGCACTTCTAAACTGCTCCACCATCTCCTCAATATACGCCGCCTTTTGCTCCTCGGTCATTGGCGAGCCGTCGGGGTTGGTGAGGTCGTCTCTTGCCGTCAAGCCGTCGCGTATCTCTTGCACGGCTTTCTCCAACTCTTCGTTGCGCTGCCTGTCAAAACTTTCGTCGGCAATTTTCTTTTGTTCTGCTGATTTCATTTTGATGACTTTGTGTACCTCGAATATCAACACGCCGACTAGTGGCAATATTATCAAGGTGGCAAAGCCGTACCATTTGCTAAGGAATCTCATCAGTCCCGCCAAAAAGTCAGAAGTGCCTACGTAGGTGGCTCGCACGTTGGCTACAGGTACGGGCACCTTGTCGGCAATAGAGTTGGCGTCGCCCTTGGTCTCTATCACCCACGTGCCGTCCTCGTCTTGGTACGGCGCAACGATGATACGATGGGTTATGTTATGCCCGACTATCGCCTTAGGCTCGAAGCCTTCGGGGGCTTCAAACGTGATAATGTCGCCCACTTGCAACTGTCCCCCGTCGTACTTTTTGCATATCACCACGTCGTCCTTGTCTATCGTGCCCGTCATCGAGTCGGTGAGCACGTAGTATATTTGGTAGCCGAAGAGGCTAGGTTGCTCGCCTCTCAGCAAGGTTATCCCCACCGACAAGAGGCACACCACCACGAAGGCGAATATCACATACCATACTATATTAAAGATTTTTTTTGCCAAAGATTTGTTTTCTTTGGCATTGGTTGGCTTGCTCATTTCAAGTCGGAGAGTTTAGCTCTCGGTTTCTTATTTTTCATTGCTTTGCCGGTAATCGGCTTGCCGTCGTCATCGTCGTCGTTTTGGTTAGGCGCGGTGGCTTTGGTATATTTAGGCGCGGCTTTTCCGCTGAGCTTGACAGGCTTGGAGGCTTGTATCTCTTGCGCTTCCACTTCTCCGTCCGTAGGCTTGTCGTCCACGACGATAGCGGTAAAGCCCTCTATCTCAGGCATTGCTTTCGGCGTGCCGTCCTTGTCGTCTTTTTTGTTTTTGGTCGACCTGTTTTGAGTTTTTGGCTGTTTCTTTGGTTTGACGAAGGCGTCCGCCGTCAATTTTCCTTTGCCCGCAGACTCTTCTTTGGCTTGCTCTATCTGCTCCTCGGTCATTGGCGAGAAGTCCTCTACGCCGTGCTTGGCAAGGATAGCTTTGCCTAGCTCTACCAATTTGTCTTGGTCGTCGCTGTCGAGCAAGTCTTCGAGCTCGTCGACTTTGGCTTCCATATCTCTGTCTTTTTGGTCTTGCTCGTCTATCTCGTCCACGAGTGCGCCGACTACGTCGTCCTCGATAACCTCGTCTTCGATATCGTCATCCTCGTCTACCAAGCCCTTTTGCTCGGCAAGTTGACGTTCGAGTTCGGCGAGTTTCTTACGCTCCTTTTCAAGCGCACGCTCGTTGGCAAGACGTTCTCTTTCGGCAATCATTATGCGCTTGTCGATAGCACGTCTGACCACTTCCATTTCCTTTTCGATTTTTTGCACGAGTTTGGCTCTGTCCAGCTCGTTGTTCTCCACTGCTTGCCAAGCCTCTGCCGATTCTTCTTCGCTATTGAGCAAACGGTAGCGGAGCAAGACTCTGTCGATAGCCTTGTTGATACGTTGCAACTCGGCTCTGGACATAGTGGCTTCTTCGGAAGTACGTTGGAAGACGTTTTTGGTCTCGGTGAGCAGTTCTTGATATTGGTCTGCTTCTTCGTCCTCTTCTTCCTCTTCTTCTTGCTCTTTGTCTTTTTCTTCCTCTTCGTCAGGCGTATGCTCGGCTTCTTCGTCTTGAGGAGTCTGCTCGTCGATAGCGCCCGACTCGTCGATAGCCTCTTCTTGAATCTCTTTTTCGATTTCTTTTTCGACTTGTTTTTGTTCTTCTTGAGGCTCTTCTTGAGGCTTTTCTTCGTCCTTGATTGACTCTTGTGGTTTTTCTTCTTCCTTCTCTACGATATCCTTTTCTTCGAGGTTGGACTCGCTATAGAAGGCGCTGTCCTCGACTTCGCCTTGGACTAGACCTTCCATAAGCATAGAGTTGAGGCATATCATATCCGTGACGCCTTGTTGCAAGGTGTCGTCCATATCCATCTTTTTGACTTCGTTCTCAACCGCAAAGCCCGTCTTGGTATAACTTTCGATAAACTGCCAAAGCACCAACGCTTTCTTAAAGTCAGGGTTTTTGAGGATGACGTTGGTACGGGTGATAGGCGGTCTTACCGGTGCGGAATTGACCATTTGCTTAGCGAAAGCACTACCCAAGAAGTCGTTGATAATGCGTTGCATTTTGGCTATACGTTCAACGACGGACAGGTCTTCGTTTTGCATCTTTTGCACTTCGTCAAATGGCAAAGAGGCAATAAGGTCAAGTTTGTAGAATACACGAGTTTTGCCCGTAAATACCGACGTGTCAACGTTGAGTTCCAATACGTGGTCGTTGACGTACGCCGCTTTGATAGCCTCGAGTCTTCGGGTTACGAATTGACTGAGGTTTTTGAGCAAAGTATAAATAAATCTATTTTCGTAAATCTCAAAGGACTCTTCTTTGGTCGTATTGAGAATTTTGTTAGGCGTAACCATTCCGTCCTTATCCACGCTGGAGATAAGGTTGGTATGCTGAGCGAGGTGCTTGACGGATTCGGTAGAGATAGCGCGGGCAAGCGAAATGTCTACGATATCTTCTTCGATGACGATGTGCTTACGAGGGTTGCGGACGATATTGTCGAGGTGTGGCAAAGTAGCCTCAATAATCTCCACCCAATCGAGGTCAAAAGACTTGTTGCGGTGCTTGGTATTGAGCTTGATAGTAGGCTTGGCAGCCTTCAACTTCTTTTTGAACGACGCATAAAACTCATCGGAAGCCAACATTTTGTTGACTTTGTCGACGTATGAATCGTATCGCTCTCTATCAGTCATTTTGCCTCCTTTTTTTGTCGTTCGCCGTCACTCCGACTGCTGATCTTCCTTGTTGCTTGTTGCTTGAGATTGCCACGTCGTTTCACTCCTTTGCTTTCGCAAAATGTGCACAACGCAATGACATTACCTTTTGTCATTCCTTTTTATGTCATTCCGAGCGAGGCACTTGAGCCGAAGCGTGGGAATCTCGTTCCTTTTGTTTTAGATTGCCAAGGTACACAACGCAATGACATTGTTATTTGAGTTGCAACTATGCCAATGGGTCAGGCTCGCCGTACTCTTCGACGGTAAACTCGATTTCCACGGTGCAATATCCGCCGATAATCTCGTCTTTGCATTGAGCGTCGCTGCCCTCAAGCCACATAAACACCATATACTTAGCCACTTCGTTAGGTCCGAGTGTTTGTCCTTGTATCAAATCGATATGATAGTCCCAACTGCCCTCTACGTAGCCCAAGAAAGGCTTGGTTTCGTTGGTCGTAAGCTGAATAGCTCCCTCAAAGCCGTCTTTGCCGGCATTGAGCATAGCCAACGAGATAGGCTTCTGCAACTCGAAGTCATCGCTGTCGTAAGCAATATACTCAGGCGTATTAGGCGCTTTGACCTCTGCGTATATCTGGGTTTCCGGCTCTTGTCCGTCTCTATAAGTTACTACCATCAACCTAACTGCTTTGTCCACGTCTTTGGCACTCTTAGGCATAGTAATCGCAGTCTTGTAAGTAAGGCTCTTGTAGTCGGCTACGTTTTTGAGGTAGACCGTATACGCGATATATCCGCTATTGCCGTGAGGACCTTCTTTGGTTATGGTTTCGCTATCGATTTTTATATCGCTATACGTCATTGCTTGCATAACTTCAGGTCCCTTCATATCAAGCATTGACGACGGCTTAGAAAAGTCTGCCGTCTCCGACAAAGCAAGACCGGTAGACTCCTTGTTGATGCTGATTTTCATAGAGTTGTAATCTACCAAACTCAACACGCCCCATATAGAACCCGTAATAAGCAGAGCAATAAGCAAAAGCAACGCAATCCATTTGGACACGGTGCGTCGTTTCATTTTTTGTTCAACTGTCTTGTTCCTGATTATATCCAGCTTTTGAGCTTCGGACAAATCATTGGTTACAGGTCTCTTTTTTGCCATTGGTTATCCTTTTTTGGTCGTTCGCCGTCACTCCGACTCGATTGCACTTGTTGTGCAATCATCGTTTATCGTTTGGCTCGCTCCCTTATCTACGACCAGTCGTAAACCTGCGGCGCGCGACATAACAGTCGCTTGCGCAGATTTAGTCGTACTCTCATAGGTATTTATTGAATACAATCCCCCACCCGACTCTCGTCGGGAGCCCCCTTTGCACAAAGGGGCCTTTTTATGGTTTGAGATTGCCACGTTTCACTCGCAATGACACACTACTTGGTCGGTGTTCCTACACCCTTTGACGGTGGAGATGCGAGTTAGACGCGAAGAGCGGTGACTTTATCGAAACGAGCGTACTTGTCGTACGTGAGTGAGAAAAGTTGCCGCTCGACAAAGTATAACGAAGTATATCCGCCGTCAAAGATTAGAAGAGCTTCTTGAGGCGTTGTAGGTATTCTTTCGACTCCTGCATATTCTCCTCTCCGAAGAGTTCGGAGAGATATTCGATAAGTCCGTCCACCTCGTCACGAATGTAGCCGAGGTTGAGGGACTCGAACTTACGGAGGATCTTGTTACACAATACGTAGTCGATACCGTCGATTTCGGTTCCGCCGCAACCTACGTACACGGGCACGAACTCTTTTAGCTGCTTGACGATACGGTTACCGAAAGCCAAACGGAAGTGTTCGATAACATAGTCGTCGAGGATATTGATTTTGTCAATCATTTCTTGACTTACCTTGTGTTCCTCTTGCGCCTTGTGGAAGAGATCCTCGAGGTGGGTGTTACTGATATAGAGCTTCTCGGTGAGAGGCGCGTCGAACGGCACACCCTTAGAGTTGATGTTGATAGGAATAGCACGGTCGTAAACCTTATCTGATATTGCAAAGGTCGAGTCGTCGTTGTTTGCGGTGCCTATAAACCACATGTTCTCAGGCAAGGTAAATCTACCTTTGACGATATGTTTAGGGTCGTTAGGCCAGCCCGAAGGGACGAGGTCGACGATCCAGTTGGCTCTGGACGGCATTTCCAAAATGGAAAGCATTTCTGCGAAGTAGTACTCGACACGCGCGATGTTCATTTCGTCTAGTACGGTGAGGTAAATATTGTGGTTCCAAGTAGCCTCGTACATCTTCTTCAAAACTTCCGTTTCGTTAAATCTCTTGGTAAATTCGTTGAAGTAGCCGAACAACTCGGTACGGTCACGCCAAGACGGTTGCACGGAAGCGATGGTGGTCGGATTGTCGAGGAATTGTCCTACGGCGTAAGGCAAGGAAGTTTTACCGGTACCGGATATACCTTGAAGTATCAGCAATCTGGTAGTAGCAAAACCTGCAAAGAAAAGTCTGATTACACGCTTTTCGTAGAATAGTCGCATATTGGCGCAAGCAAAGTTGCGGAATCTGTCGCACAAGCCCTCGAGAGTGATTTCGTCGTCGTATTCGGGTGCTTGATAGTTTTCGTATATTTGGTCGATTTCGGTAAGTTTGTAGAAACGGCTCTCGCCCGTGCCTTCGCCCTCTTCCTTCTTCTCACCGCCTTCGCCCTCTTCGTCGAAGTTGTAGTCGGTCTCTCCTACTGCGTTGAGGCGCATACCGAGTATGCGGTCCTTCTCTTGAGTGAGTTTGACGATTTGTCTTTTGAGATTATGTATCTCGTCGATGAGGTCTTGGTTGGTGACTTTCATTCTCAACTTGCCCACAATACGGATAATACCCCATACTACCAACCAAATTACGCCTACCAGTACGACGATGACAAGCAAGGCAATGACGATAGCGCCTACCCATTCGCCTGCCGACCAAGTCGGACTGTACGTCTTGAAGACGTCAAAATAATCGGGGAAGTTGAACATCTGGAATAGTCCGCCGAATATGCCGACGAATATTGCAGATAGTCCTTTCCACAAAACTCCTAAAAACGATTTGATAAAATCTAGCATAATTTTCTTCCTTTTTTGGTTGGCTGTGAGCCTATATTGAGAATTGATTTGTTGTTAGTTTATTTTGTCATTCCTATTTATCGTCGTTATTGTTGGCTTGACTTGCGAGATATTCTTCCACAGCCTTACGTTTTATCTCCTCTTCCTTAGCCTTACGCTCTTGCTCGGCGAGATATTCGGCTATTGCTTGCTTTTTGAGTTCTTCTTCTCTCTCCTTGTCGTCGAGAGGTATAGACGGCTGAGGCGTGTCCGCAGGCTTAGCGCCGCCACCCATAATCATAGCCTTGAGTTCGTCCATTTCGGCTCTATGCTTAGCTTCGCTCTCTTCGAGTTCCGCCTTATGCTTTTCGTCCTTGGCTTTGGTTACGCCCCTGACGATGACGACGATATTGTATATCAACAACAACGCTAGCGGAGTGACGATAAGTCCGAAGAATGCCGCAGGTTGCTTGATAAAGGTGATAGCACCGCCGACCTTAGGTATCTTGCCCGTGTATATACCCTCGATATTTGTTAGAGTTAATCTTTCTACTTGATCTGGGTTTGTTTCCTTTGCATAATCACCTTGAGTAGTGATAATCACATTACCTTTTGCATCTTCCTCTATATCAATAATTCTATGCGAAATATAAATCTCTGCATTAAGCTTTTCTACATACCTTTTGAAGGTAACGATATCCCCTACCTTGAGGTTCTTCTTGTCCTCATCGCTCAACTTTTTGACAAGTATCAGGTCGTCAATGTTGAAGGAGTCGGGGTTGTCTCCCACCATGGAGTCGGACATTACGGGCATCAGGTTGATGATATCGTTGAGTTTGCCCTCTTTGTTTCCCATACTCGACACCAACAATACAATCGAGAAGACTATACAAACCACTATGATAAGCACTTGGATGGTGATTATCACGGCGTTGAGAGTCTTCTTGGTCTTAGGGTCGAGTTTTGACTGTTTCGTACTCATATTTATCCTTATTAGATATTATCAATATTATCCAGACGGTAGCCTCGTGCGGCATACCCTCTGCAAAACGCTACTTCTCCCGCGGGAGAAGTAGCCGTTAAGACGGTATAACTAGTTATTTAGATTAGATAGATTATTTTGTAAAGCTTACTTGTATACTAACGGTCTTACCGCCTGCAGCATCATCTACCGCATGTCCATCAAGCCATACATATACGGTAACGGTCTTTGTAGCATTTGCTGCGAAAGAAATGGTTTCTTCCATCGTTCTATACATACCATCTTCTTTTCCACTTTCAGCAGAACCACTAACGATAAATACGTCTTTATCAGCAGCTGCAATAGAAGTAAAGGTGTTGCCAGGTACGTTAAGTGCAGTATATGTAGCAGCAGCAGCATTAGTTATTCCCGTATATTCCTTCTCGGTACCAGCGCCACTAGCAGTTTTCCAAGTCTGATCTGTTACAATTTCACCATTTTCATCAACGAGTCCCGTACCACCATATTTATAAGTTGTACCATACCAAGTAGAATCTCCCACCTTTGCGCCAGTATCATCATAATCAGTCACTTGGAATACTACTCTAACGCCCTTCAACGCCGCCAAATTTGCCGCATTGTTATCAACTTTTATTTGTGTTTTCATCTTTACTGCATTTTGTACGGTTCCATCGCCGACTTTGATTTGGAAAGAAGTAATAGCAAATCCTTGAGTTGCTTGACTCAAAGTAGCATATTTGTTAGCCGTACCAGTAGTTGTATACCATTTGTTCGTTCCCATAGTAGGCACTACATCGGCAGTTGCTCCTGGTGCCGCATATTTATTAGCCGCATCCAATGCAAAACTTGGAGATACTGGGGAGATACCACCACCCAATCCGTTTGCGATATCAATAGTATCACCAGCTGGCGCCCAAGCAGAATTATCTACTACATTTATAACAAAGTCTTTGGATGCTTGAACCGTCATAGTACCAGTGATTGCATTTTGTCCTTGCGCAGAGAACCATGCGAAGGTTGCTGTACTAAGTGCTACAACTACTACTACGATCATAGCAATTGTGCTAAGTAACATACTTTTTTTCATAATTTTTTCTCCTTTTTTTGTTTTTTATAACATTTTGACTTTCGCCCACAGAGCAATGCTCTGCTACCGTCTATTGGGTTCGGTCAACTTGTTCCTTGTTGCTCTCGCACCATATCTACTTCGCAATACGGTGTCGAGTTTGTGGGTGCGTTCGGTCACATACGCTCAGTATGCTCCCTCACGCCGTCCTCACTCTCCTTGTCTTGCTCGCACCTATGGCGCGAGAGGAGCGTTGTTAGGCTAGTTTGGTTATTTGCGTTCTCCTCGCCTAACTCGCACCTATGCCGTGAGAGGGTGGTTGTTAGGCTGATTTGATTATTCGCGTTCTCCTTGTCTTGCTCGCACCTATGGCGCGAGAGGAGATTTAGTTAGCAGATTTAGTCGTACTCCCAAAGGATAGATTATATGCAATCCCTCCGTCTCGCCTTTCGGCGAGCCACCTCCCTTTGCACAAAGGAGGATTTTTCTATTGCTTGAGATTGCCGCGTCGTTTCACTCCTTTGCTTTCGCAAAATGTGCACAACGCAATGACACACTACTTGGTCGGTGTCCTACACCGTTTGACGGTGGAGATGCGAGTTAGACAACCCTTCCACCACCTTCGGTGGTCCCCCTTCCCTTGCACAGGGACGGCTTTTTAGACACCTGTTATATTAGAAAGTTTTTTGCGTGGCTTAACTATCGCCGTGCCCGACAAGGTGTTGATACCGAGTTGGTAGAACATATCGAGGTTGTTGTCGTCATTGACGTTGGACACAGCCAACTTGATATTTTGGGTGTCGGCGATATGTTTGACCATTGCCAATACTCCTTGGTTGCCACTGTTGTAGTATCTATAGTCGAGTAGGAAGTATTGTGCGGGATATTTGGTGAGTAGCTCAATAGGCGCGCGGGCTATGCCCTCTATCATTATCTTGGCGCCCTTGCGGAGCAAGTAGTTGAGTGCCATCATTGCGTCCTTCTCGCCCATCTTCTCCAATTGGTAGATGTCGAAACACATAATGAGGTTGTCTGCTATATAACCGCCCAGCCTCTGAACGTTGCCTTCTTCGAGCAAGCGAGAGGATAGCTTGTAGATAAATTGAACGTGAGGGAACTTGACCGCGTCCTTCTGGAATTGACCGAGAGCAATAAAATTAAGTGCTTCAATACGCTTGCTGGATTGCGCACCCACGGCGTATTGCCACGGATACAACTTGCCCAGCACTTCGTCTTCAAGCACTTGCCATACTTCTACATAGGCAAGAGCGGTCGTGCCTGTGTAAAACGGATTATAGAAATATGTTATCGGTTTGATAGCCGATTTCTTAACTGCCATATTGTCCCCCAATGCAAAAACGACGTCCTAAATCATTTTTGTATTGTTATTTTAATACAATTTTAATCTTATGTCAATACCCTTTTTTATTTTATGTAATATTTTGCCATATTTTTAACGATTTTCGGAGGTTTTTGGGTGTTTTTAGCGGTTTTTTAAGTGAGTTTCTCGCTACCGATTTTTGGGGTTTTTGTCGACACGTATCGAGTTTTCGGGGTGCAAAATATCGCCACTCAAAAAATTGTTCAAATTTTGTTCAAGTCTACGGCGAGCGCGGTATAAGCGTTTAATGGACATTGACGCGTTGTCATTCCGCTGTGTACATTTTGGTTGAGATTGCCAAGTTACGCTACGCTCCACCGCAATGACATAGGATATTGTTGCAATGACGTTATGTGTTGTGTCATTCCGAGGCTTGCGTGCAAGCCGTGGGAATCTCTATCCTAGTCGCTTACCATCACTCCGACTCGATTGCATAGGTTTATGCAATCATCGTTTATCGTTTGGCTCGCTCCCTTTTCTACGACCTATTTGTAAACCTGCGGCACACTCTCACGCCATATCTACTACGCAATACTGTGTCGAGTTTGCGGTAGCGTATCGGTCACATACAACAAGTATGCTCCCTTACACTGTCCTCACTCTCCTTGTCTTGCTTGCACCTATGGCGTGAGAGGAGTTTTATTTAGGTAGATTTAGTCGCTGCTCAAAGGATATTATAGAACGCAATCCCCCACCCGACTGCCGTCGGGAGCCCCCTTTACACAAAGGGGCCTTTATGTTGTCATTCCGAGCGTAGCGTGGGAATCTCTATCCGTTTGAAGCCTCCTTTGTGCAAAAATGATTTTCCAATTTTTGGCAAAACCTATTTTGCTATCAAGTAAAACCCTCTCACGCCGTAATATTCTATCCTTTCCCAAAGCACTTTTTGGGTGCGTAGATGCGAGTTAGATGAGGAGAATGCGGCTTTGTGCAGGGAGCATACTCCTTGTATGTGACCAAACAAAACGTAAATTCGACAAAATATAACGACGTATATACGCCCCCAAAAAGTGCTTTGAAGGTATTGACAAAGAAAAAAAACAATATTATAATAAGGATACTAATACAAATAACTTTAGGAGGTTATTATGATGAAAAAATCAAAATGGTTGTCAATCATCGCGATCGTTCTCGTCGTGGCTTGCATGGCTACTTTGTTTGTCGGCTGTAAAGACAAAGACACTGACAAAGACAAAGACCAAAAACCAGATGATACCAACGTTGTAGACGTAAACGACGTGTTTGACAAGGTTATTACCGGATATGCTAAGGCTGTAGGCGAAGATTCCGCTTTCTCCGCGTTCAACTTTGCTACTAAGCTCAACGTGTCCGCACAAGAAGAGGGCAAAGCCGCTAAAAACTACACTGTAGAATTTAAGCTCGGTCTTGACCTCGTTAAGTCTCTTGCAGAAGGCAAAGGCGACAACGGTCTTGTAATTGATATCAAAGAAGGCAACAACCAAGCTTTCTACTTCAACTACAAGAACAACTATGGCACTGGATACGAGGCTTACAACAGTCTTGCTTTTATGCAAGTTGGCGACAAGAAGTTCAACATCAAGGCTATCGACGTTGCTCAAACCGTAAAAGAGCAATTTGAGAAGGCTAACATCAAAATCAATCCAGACCCAAGCGGAACCAACCCTGAGACCGGTGAAGACATCTACGATTGCAACCCTATCCTCGACGATGAGATTGCTGCCGTAGCTGAGCAAATCGGTGGTTACATCAAGATGGCTGCACTCGCTGCTTCCAACCCTACTTTGACCGATACCGCTTGCTCTTTTGAAATCAACCTCGGTACCCTTCTCGACCCAACCGACCCAGACGGTGTAGGCGCTATCGTTGAAGGTTTCGCACCTACAGCTGCTCCTTACCTCGCTGCTCTTGGTATCGACCTCGACCTCGGCGAACTCGCTGACATTCTCCCTGCTCTCGCAATCAAGTTTAACTTTGATTTCGACAACACCGGAAAGGTTACGCGCGCTGATGCAGAAATCGTTATCCCTGCTAAGAACGTGGTTGTTAAGAATACCAGCGGTGGCAAGTTGCTCGATATCACCATCCCTAACAAGCTCACTGCAAAAGTTGAAGTTGCAAACTTCGTTGTCAACGGCGCTAACTTCTCTTTGCCAAACAGCAAATTCTACGATGGTAAAGCTATCAACGCTATTGACCTCAGCGTAGCTGCTAAGATCAACGTTAAGAAACCTATCAATATGAGCATCGCAGGCGCTGTAAACCTCAATATCCCTGCACACGAATATACCCTCAAAGCCGACCTGTCTATCGACCCAACCGCTTTGCTCGGCGTAGACTTCGTTGACGCTCAAGGCAACTTCGCTATCGGCAACTTGCTCGACGCTTTGCTCGGTAGTGCAACCCAAGACCCAGCAATCGGCTTCATCGACGCAAGCATGACCTACGTAGAAGAAGGCGTAACGAAGACCTTGCTCTCCGCTAAGCTCGACACCGAAGCAGGCAAAGTTGTTGCAGAACTCGGCGCAGTTGGTATGGGCTCGCTTAAGTACAACGACATTCCTACGTTTAAGAACTTCATTACCGGCTTGTTGCCAAAGGCTGAAGATCCTGCAACCGCAGCCGCAGCTACCCCTGATACCAGCGGTCTCGTGCCAGTAGGCAACGCTCTCAAGAACTTGCAAGTTAAGATTGACGCTAACGGCCTCGACGTAACCTTTGCTAAGACCAAGTTCAACCTTGGCTACGTAGAAGACGGCGTAACCAAATACGACCCAGCTAAGTTCTACCTCGAAGTAGCTGCAACCGCTAAGGTTACCGCTACCGGTATTACGATTTCCGCTCAAGTAAACAACGGTGGTTCTATCGTAAACGCTGCTGACTTGTTCGATATCGACGTAGCAGTAGAGATCAATTTCGCTGACTTCAAGTTTGGCGAAGCTCAAGCTCCTACCTTTGAATAATCGAGCTAATCAATCTTTAGATTGACATTGATACCCTGGCTTATGTCAGGGTATCTTTTTTGACTTTTTGACGGCATAGGTGCGAGTAAGACAAGGAAAAAGGCAGCTTTATCGAAGCGAGCGTACTTATCTCAATCCGTAATAAGTAACTAAGTAGTAATTCTCTCGTGGTGGAGATGCGAGCAAGACAAGGAGTACGCGGATTTTGTGCAGGGAGCATACTCCTTGTATGTGACCAAACAAAAACGTAAGTTACGACACAGTATTGCGACGTATATCCGCCGCGAGAGCCGTCAAAATTTGCACATAATATACGTGATGACTAAAACCCAATCACGCTACGCTCCCAAAGTTAAATTTTTTTATCTATGCTTCCTTGCAATTTTCGTGGCTTTTTTGGGTTGGATTGTCGAGAATACATTTCGTGCTTTTTGCAACCGTACTATTGACAGTAGGTTTCATTTGTTGCCCTTTTTGTCGCCTTACGGACTGATAGTTTTCGCCTATTATCTATTGCTATCCGACCCCGACGACCTTGCCGTATTCGGTAGGCATATCTTTAGGCAAAAGACCACTGCAACTATTATTGCGTCCAATATTATCGCTTGGGTGGGTATGTGCGTGACGGTGTTTTTGGGAGAGCTTGCGGTTGGCAACTTCTGGTATTACGTTACGGGCGTGGAATTGTGGCACTATTGCAACGGCATTTGCGTTACGCAATTTACGGGGGTGTGTCAATCGCTCGGCTACGGAAGCGCCGCCTATGCTCTTTTCCGTTTCGGCTACCACCCTGCCGTCAAATGGGTGCAAGCAAAAGTACCTTACAACGTTGCAAAAATCATATCCCTCGTATTGGGCAGTTTGATAGTCGCCGACACGGCTTTGATGTGCGTGATGATTGCAATCAACGGCAGCGCGCCTATGTGGTGGAGCTTTAGTTTCTAAATCGTTGCAACGATCGCAATTTTAGCAATATAATTTTACCGAGCTACTTTTCTCTTTTTGGCTACCCTCTTGACACCTAACCACTAAAATCTTATAATAATCTTGATATAAGAGGTATAATATATGATTACTATTACTAATGTAATTCCTTTGGTGGAAGGCAAATTCTTGAGCAAATGCAACGTCAGCTTCGACGAGGGTAAAATCGTCGCTGTGGGCGAGCAAACCTTGGGGCAAATCGTAGACGGCAAGGGCGCCTACTGCGTTGCGGGATACATAGATATTCACACCCACGGCGGTTGGGGCAAAGACTGTATGGAAGATACCTTCGAGGCTATCGACACTATAGCTCGCTACCACCTATATACCGGCACGACGGCGTTTTGCCCTACCACGATGACGGCTAGCATGCCCGATATCGACAAGGCTATCGACAATATCAGACAATATCAAGCGCAAGGCTCCAAGGGCGCCAAAATAATAGGCGTACACATGGAAGGTCCATACCTTGCCGCCAAGAGCGCGGGCGCTCACCCACCTTATCTGCTCGTTGCTCCTACCGAGGACAACGCCGAGGTGGTGTGGAAAAATCTCGATATGGTGTCGAGAATTACCCTTGCTCCCGACCTCAAAGATAGCGACGTCTTTACCGCTCACGCTACCGCCAAGGGCGTGCAAATTTCTCTAGGTCACGACGACAGCATTGACGACGAGATTTTGGCGTGCGTGGATGCCGGGGCTTCTACCGTCACCCACCTATACAACTGCACCAGCCGTCCTAGCCGTAGACAAAATCCAAAGAAGCACCTCGGTTTGACGGAAATGGGACTCATTGACGATAGGCTGGTCTGCGAAGTCATCGCCGACAATCGTCACGTGCCCAACGCGCTATTTAAGATGATATTCAAGCTCAAAGGCAAAGACAATATTTGCCTCGTGTCCGACTCGCTCAGCGTTGCCGGAATGGCGGCGGGCGACTATTATATCGGTAGCGGAGAGTCCAAACAAGCCATTAGAATAGAGGACGGAGTGGCTGTTTTGCCTACTCACAACACCTACGCAGGCTCGGTAACTGCCGTAGGCAAAATGGTGCAAAACCTCGTGGGCGCGGGCATCGACCCTCAAAACGCACTCGATATGGCTACTCGAGTGCCTGCCAGGGTTATGGGACTGACTGACCGTGGCGATTTGCAAGTCGGTATGCTTGCAGACTTCAACTTGTTGGACAAAAACTTTGATATTTTGGCAACCTATTTGGACGGAAAAGCCGTCGATAGAGAAAGCCTAAAATAAGGAGATATTATGAGCGCAATCATTCCAAAAATCGCTTTTGACTTTGACGATTGGTTCAAAGATTGGAACACCAACGGCTACAAGCCTCAACAAAATATTGTAGTAAAAAACGATATCGCTTACGATGAGTGCGAGGCTTGCACACTCGACTTGTTTATTCCGCCGAAAGCCGAGGGCGAAAAGTACCTCACCCTCATCAATATCCACGGCGGTGGTTGGATTACGGGCGACAAGTACAAGCGTAGAGGACTCGGCTTGCTGTACGCCGATATGGGCTTGCTAGTGGTCAATATCAACTACGGACTGTGCCCAAAATACAAGTATCACGAGTCGGTGCAACACTGCTTCAAGGCACTCAAGTGGGTGTACGACCACGCGGACGACTACGATATCGACGTCGACAAAATTTTCGTGACGGGCGACAGCGCGGGCGGACAGCTGGCTTGTCTACTTATGGCTACCCAAAACAACGCCGAATTTAGACAAAAACTCGGCGTTGCCGACTCTCCTGCCCGTATCAAGAGCGGCGTATTGGCGTGCGGGGCTTACGACACCGACGCTATGCTCAAAAACCCTATGGCAAAGGGTATCATCAAGGATATGACGGGCGTGACCCCAAAGAATATCGAAGATTATCCGTACTATTTTGCAATGCGCACCATCGACCTGGTGGACAAGGACTTCCCCGACGACGTGATTATCACGTATGGCGGTTACGATGCCTTCGTCGGCGGTTACGAAGTGCCTCTCGCGCACAAGCTCGACGACCTTGGCAAAAGATACTTCGTACATAGAGGCGCATTCCCGGGAGACCACTGCTACCACCTTTACTATAGGCGCAAGACGAGCAAGCAATTCTACGATTTGCAACGAGATTACTTTGACCAAATGCGCAAGGCTGGCAAGATAGAAAAACTCGACGCTTGCACCAAACGATAACTCATATCACTACTACGGCAACTTGGGTTGCCGTTTTTTTGTATATTTTCGCCGTCCTTGTGCAAAAATCTCGTATATGTACGTAGATTGCAAAGAGTGGACCAAATCTATCTCCGCCGCCTTTGGCAAAGATAGCGATATGATAACTCTCCAATGCACGGTTGCGGGCAAAGACGCCACCGTGACGTTTTTGGACGGCTTTGTAGACAAGGAAACCTTCGAAAACAATATCCTAAAACCCGTCAAAAATCTAACCTCTCTCGACTATCCTTACCTCGACACCATTAGACAAGCCACCTTGCACACCACACCCATTGAGGTGCTGACCGACATACAAACATGTATCTCCAAGCTGGCAAGCGGAGAAATTTTGCTGATAATTGACGGCGCCGAGGGCGTGCTGATGTTTTCCGAAAAGGACTACAAGAGTAGAGCCATTGCCGAACCACCCGTGTCCAGCGTGCTCAGAGGTCCCCGCGAGGGCTTCGTCGAAGATATCAAGACCAACGTCACTATGCTCCGCCGTAGGCTTGCCACGCCTAATTTGCGCCTTGTCAACTTGCAAGTCGGCAAATACTCGGGCACTAAAATATGCGTAGCGTATATCCGAGGCGTAGTCGAACCCGACTTGGTACAAAAGGTCTTGGACAAAATCAACGCAATCGACATAGACGGCATAATCGAATCGTCTTACGTGGCAAGATTTTTGGAGTCCAATCCCACCTCTCTATTCCACCAGGTGGGCGACACCGAAAAGCCTGACATTCTCACTGCCAAAATGCTCGAGGGTAGAATTGCCGTATTCGTCGACGGCTCACCCGCCGTACTGACTTTACCCTACGTGCTATACGAGAGCTTCCAAGCCAGCGAGGACTATTACGTCAAGAGCTATCGCGCCACCCTCATTAGGTGGGCAAGGCTCTTTGCAATGCTGTGCGCCGTCATCTTGCCCGCGCTGCACGTCGCGCTTGCGCAATTTCAGTACCAGACAATACCCTTCAAGCTTCTCCTGCCCCTAGCTACGTCAAGTTATTCCTTGCCACTAACCCCCGCACTCGAAATGCTCTTCGTGCTGTTGGTATTCGAAGTGCTAAGTGAAACGAGTATCCGTATGCCCAAGCACATGGGCATGGCGCTATCGGTGGTGGGCGCAATAGTTTTGGGTCAAACGGCAGTGACTGCCGGCATACTATCCACTCAAACCGTATTCGTAATAGCCGTGTCGACGATAGGCGTGTATTGCGTGCCCGACGAGAGCAATAGTGCTAGCGTGCTGAGGATAATCTTCGTTGCGCTTGCTGGCGTGCTTGGCTTGCTCGGCATAGTGCTCGCAACGATAGCGCTATTTGTCTATTTGTCATCAATGGATAGCTTTGGTACGGCGTATCTCTCGCCCTTTGCGCCCCTCGTCACCCACGACCTTCAAGACGGCTTTGTCAAAGCAGAAGTGGTGCAAATCAAAACCAGACCTTACACCATTCCTACCTCTAATCGCGTGCGAATGAAGATTAAAAATACCGAAAAAGTCGATACAGGTAACCAAAATCAACAGAATGGGGAACACAGCGATGACTGACGGCAACAAGGTTTATGCTTCTCAATTTTTACTGTTTGCGTTTATGTCCACGGTGGCTTTTAAGGTGTTGATGCTACCAAAATACCTCGCCACTGCCACGGGTGCGACGTCGTGGTTGATTATGGCGATTATGTCGGTGATAGAGCTGGGTTATCTTGCACTACTCTACTATATTTCTTTGCGTGGCGGTATCTTTGGCGACGCTTTGCCTTCCGTTTTCAAGAAGGTTGCCGCTGTCGCCATAATAATAAGCTGCGCCGTCAAGCTATGCGTGTTTGGCGGAGAGTTTTGCTCCTACGTCGGCACCAGCGTCTTTGACGGGGTAAATTGGTTGTATATTGCTCTAGCCTTAGTCCCTTGTCTCGCCTACGTCGCTTCTCGAGGGCTCAATAGTCTTGGCAGAGCTTGCCAAATTCTCTTTTGGGTCATTGCTTTTACAGTTAATTTCAACGTGTTTTTTGCAAGACTCGAGGGCAACGCCTACAACCTCTTGCCTTTTGGCTCTTTTGCCGACGCCGTAGAGGGCGTGGATAGGCATATTGTGTGGTTTGCCGACTTTACCCCACTGCTGTTGGTGAGCTCTAGCAGTGCAAAGCGCCAACGCGCAATATCGATATTTACGTTGATTTTGACGGCAATCTTTCCTACTCTCATCACGGTTTTCTTCCTCTACTCTTACGGCGACGGGGCGGTCTTCGTCGACAACGCTATTAGTAGACTGACCGATTTCCACCTTTTGGCTACCATAATGGGAAAAGCCGATTTGTTTACCGTGGTGAGTTGGTTGATTTTGGCTGTCGTCAAACTGTCGTTGATTTTCTACGCACTCACCGCCTCGATATCCGTCTTGATAGGCGAGCACAAGGTCACGCCGTTCGTATTGTCGGCATTGGTCGTCGTGGCAATCGTATTTGCAATGCGCGACGTAGATAGATATTACTTATTCGGCACTAGTCCGATTAGATACGTCGTGGGCGGGATAGAATATCTGCTACCGGTCGTCACCGGCATCACTCTTGGGAGGAAATATGCTAAAAAATAAAACCATTATGATACTCGTGTTGATAGCCGTGTTGATTGTTTTCGACTACCTCGTGCCGAGTATTGACGTAAGCAAGCGCGCTATCGTAGTAGGTATCGGACTTGGGCAACAGGACGGACGGCTACTATTATCCGTGCAAAGCCTATCTCGCAAAAAGAGCGAAACGGCGGAATATCAAGTAGATTCCGTAACGTGCGACGAGCTCATAGACGGCGTAGAAACGCTGGGGCTAACCTTGGGCGGTAGGCTTAGCCTTGCTCACACCTTGACGATAATCGTCGAAGATAACGTAGTCGCGCTCTCTGCCCTCGACTATCTCGCCAAGAACAATCTAGTCAGTGACCGCACCTATATCCTTGCTACAACTACATCCGCCAAAGAGCTACTGTCTGCCAAAGCCACGGGCAACGACTCGACCTCGGCAGTGCTGAGAGAGTCGCAAGAGATTGCCAAAACCCACGCGGGAGTACCCGCTTGCAACGTACGCAAATATCTCGCCGATAGCTCGGGCGTCGGGCGATGCGTCAATCTACCCGTAGTTACTCTCAAAAACGGGGCTTTTTCTATTACAACTTCGCTTGCCGTCAAAGACGGCGCGCCTACCTTGTTGATGGACGACGAAGCCTGCTTAGGAATAAGCCTAGTAGAAGGTAGAATTTTTGACGCCAAAACCTACGTCAAAGATTTGGGAGAAAGCGTGGAGCTCGTGTCCTCAAAGCTCGACTTTTCTATGACGGACGGCGTAGTCAAACTGCAACTCAAGCTCTCAGCCAAAGCCTTCAATTCGCAAGGACTAGAGCAAAAAGAAAAACAAGCCGTGGAAAAACATGCCGTTTCCGCAGTCACTCACGCCTTTCATCAAGGGGCAAGCTATAACTGCGACGTGTTGCATATATTCCAACGCGTCAAAGCCTTTTATCCTAACGAGTGGGCGTCTATCTCGCCCGAGATTTCCCTGTTGCCCGTACAAGTCGAAGTCAAATTCGTATAACGTTTTGCCATTGAAGCAAAACAAAAATCCGCGCAACCGATATGATTGCACGGACTTGTTTTTCTCTTTGATTATTTGTTGAGGTCAAACTCTACGTTTTCGTCACCGTTGTACCAAGTGGCTCTACGCTTTGCGCGTTTGATAAGGTTGCGCACGCAAGATATCTCGTCTTTGGCGTAGCCGATACCGTTAGCCGTCAAGATTGGTTTAAATCCATCGAGGCGCGCCTTAAATTCTTTCCAATTCTTGCCGTTTTGGTTCCAAGCCACTTCGCTCAAAGCTTCCATTCTTGGATAGAGTTGGAAGTTGAGCTTTTCAGGTGTGGCAATCCATTCCGTCCATACCGTGCCTTCCACGCCGAGCACGCCCTCCTTGTGACAAGGCTTGATGCCGTCGAAGTAAGGGCGGAAGGAATAGGTGGTCTGCAACGGATATTGAGCGTATGGCATATCAAAATAGAAGTATTTGTGTTTGCTCAGCACCACTTGACCGCCACTATTAAGATGATTTTTGACGTTGAGGTCAAGCGTTGGCACCCAATATTGTACCACTACGCTACTGTCGAGGTTTTTGCCTTCGAGCACCTCGTTCCAACCCAAGAGCCTTTTGTTCTTGGTGGCAAGATACTTTTGCACCTCATTGATAAAGTAACCTTGCAGTTGCTTTTCGTCCTTTAGACCCTTTTCTTTTATCAAAGCTTGGCAATGCTCGCAGTTTTTCCACTCTTCCTTTGGCGCTTCGTCGCCGCCTATATGGAAGTATGGCGCAGGGAACATCTCGCAAATCTCGTCAATGACGTCGTAGATAAATTGCATGGTGGTAGGCTTGCCTATGCATGCGCTTCTATTCCAATCCTTTTGACCAATAGACAAAGGATATTTACCGCCAAAGTACCACGCAACTTCAACTTTTTTCTCTCTACAAGCAAGGTGCGGATAAGCCGCAAACGCTGCTTGGAAGTGCGCAGGCATATCTATCTCCGGCACGATGATTATACCGCGCTTTTGGGCGTATTCAACAACTTCTTTGGCGTCCTCTTGGGTATAAAAACCACTCACAGGCGTGCCGTCGTCGTCGGTAGAACGCCAACCGTGGATATTGGACTTCTCTCTCTTAGAACCTATCTCGGTGAGAAGCGGATATTTTTTGATTTCTATTCTCCAACCTTGGTCGTCGGTGAGGTGCCAATGCAACACGTTGAGCTTGTGCATTGCCATCATGTCGATATATTTTTTGACAAACTCTTTGCCAAAAAAGTGCCTCGACTCGTCCAGATGAAGTCCTCTCCAACTAAACTCAGGCTTGTCCTCTATATGGCACTTATCTACAACGCCGTCCGCGTCCTTACAGTCGGCATAGCTCATAATTCGCAAGGTTTGCAAAGCGTAAAAAGCTCCCTCGTAACTGCTAGCTTCGATGCTCACGCCGTCCTCGACGTCTAGCCCGTAACCTTCTTGGGCGATGGACTTGGCTACGCTCACCTTTAGAGTTTTGTCTCCGCCTTGGTCAAAAAACTTGCCAAAATACTCTTGAACGAACTCTCTAAGACCGTCAAATTCTTGAGCAATCTCAACGTTGCCAATGCTTTTGAGGTCAAACGTGCCTTGTTTTTGCTGATATTTTTGCGGTTTTGGAATAATATTCATAACCACCCTCCCTATATCTTATGCTTTGAGTATATACAAAAATACTCACCGTGTCAATAGGGTTTTTCACTTTTTTAAGTGACTTTCATAAGTTTTATAATGGCTTGGTCTTCTATGTAGTGCTATTCGTCGTCCTTTTTCTCTTCTCCTAGTAAACGCTCGCTAAGCTTAATTATCTGACTAGAATATTTGTTTTTGAGCCTCAGAAAAATCGCTTTATGTAGCAATGGCGCAACAATGCAAGCCAGCAAACCGACAATGCCGACTATTGACCCCACAATCATATTCTCCCACACCATAACGATTGACATTCCCCATCCTAGCACCAACGTGCCGGCCACTCCGACTATCGTTGCTATCGTTTTTGGTATATTCTTTACCTTTTTGTCAAGCTGCAAAAGCTCGGCTAAGTCGCTGTCTTTTTGCGTGTCCATGCCACCGTACTGCCTTTTGATGTTTTCCACTTGTTTCTTTTCGGCTTGCGATAACGATGAGTAAGTATAACTAAATTCTTTATTATTCATTTTTCTCATTTCCTTGTAACGTTTTTGAGTTGGCAATTTTTAGTAGTTGATTTCTTCTTTTTTGACCTCTTACGATAATTATTATGCCCACCGCCAACACGCCGAGGCACACTATAGTACCCGTGATGCCGTTGAATAGCGGTTGTTTGGTTCCGTCCGCGCCAAACTGCGCCAATAGAGCCGTTTGCAAGGCAATGACCGATACCAATGCATCGGTAAACGACACTGCTTGCATAGCTTCTACCGTCATATCGCCTTGTCTCTTGGACTTAGGCAGATTGACGATAGCCATAGTCAGTTTGTAGACGGTATAGGCGGCGTAGGCGTAAATCAGCGTGCCTTGATATCTAAACGACTTGCCGGCAAACGTCATCATCAATACGACCAAAAATAAAGCCGAGTTGAGCACCAACAATACTATTCCGCTATTGCGACAAGTGGTGGCTTCTTTGATTTCTATCGAAATCTCGTCGGGGTCCTTACCGATTTTCCTTTTGTGATGCACGAGTATTCCGCCTCTAGTCAAGGCTAGCATCACGTAATATATCGCTAGTGCTCCGTGCCAAATCGAGCCGGTAATGAGCCAAGTATATCCGTTGATAAAGCCGTAGCCAACGCTCATCACAAAACTACCTATACCAAAGATGATTTTTCTAAATCCAAAGTCGTCCATCATCTTGTCCGTAAAGGGGTGTGCTCGTAGCCACTCTTTGACGGCTTTGACGGTGATTGGCAAATTTTTGATTATCAAAACTACGCTGTAGGTCAGTCCAACCATAGCTAATGCATAAAAGACAAAAGATAATTTTTGCCAACCTGTATCGAGTTTTTGAGCCGCTGCGAGCATTGCAAGCACGATGCTCGCTACCGTAACGATATACACGACAACCCGCACGGCAATAGGCGGCCTCAGCCACGAAAACCACTTATCACTCATTGATTACACCCTTCAACACGACCGTAAACGTCGTGCCGACTCCAACTTGCGAGTCCACCGAAATTTTTCCTCCAACGATGTCTATCACTTGTTTTACCATGGCTAGTCCCAAGCCGTTGCCACCAACCGAGTGAGAGAGGTCGCATTGATAAAATTTATCAAAAATCCTCTCACCGTCTTGTGGTGCGATACCGCAGCCGCTGTCGGACATCTTTACCACGGCGCAGTCGCCGCTCCTGCCCAACTTGACTTTGATATATCCGCTCTCAGTAAATTTTAGCGCGTTGGACAATAGATTGTTCCATACCAATTCCAATAGACTTTCATTGCTTAGTATGTGCATTTCTTCTATGTCGCATTCCAAGTCAAGCCCCTTGTCGGCAATGCTCGGCTCGTACTCTGCGACAATTCTTTCCAACTGCGCGGTAAGGTAGAAGTCTTTGTTTTCCACTTCCAATTCTTGGTGCTCGAGCTTGCTGAGCTGTAATACGTTGTTGACGAGCCCCGCAAGCTTATCCACCGAGCCTATTATCTTGTCTACGCAACGCTTTTTGTCCTCTTCTTTTATCTTGTCGTCGCTCAGCCATTTGGCGTATGAGGATATTACTGCGAGCGGAGTCTTCATCTCGTGAGAGACGTTGGACACGAAGTCGTTGTTGAGCAGCTCCGCCTTCTTCAATTCTCGTGCCATCACGTTGATTTTGTCGGCTATCTCGTAGAGTTCGTTTTGGCTAATTGGCGTATTGTCAAGACGTATTTGTTGATCAAAATCGCCACGGGCTATCTTGGTGGTGGCTTCTAAAATTTTGCCTACGGGTTTGTCCACCATGACTCTTCGCCTAATTGCGTCAATCAGCGTACATATAGCCGACAGCGCGACGATTACCACAAGCATAATCAGCGCAATCCATCGTCTGTCTTGCGTTCTACTGGCAACGGCGTCGTATATCAACACCGCCGTCTCGATTACCACCGTCGTCCATACAAAAAAGAAGATTATACCCGTAAAATTGACTTTCTTTTTCATTTGAGCACCGCCTTATAGCCTAGCCCGTGCACGGTTACTATCTCAAAGCCCGTACAAGAGGCTGTCTTTTCTCTCAATTTAGCCATATATACGTCCACCGTCCTTGACGTAGCCGAACTGTCGTAGTCCCAAAACTCGTCCATAAGCGCCGAGCGTGTAAAGGTCTTTTTGGGATAGGATAGCATTTTGAACAATAGGTCAAACTCTCTCACGGTGAGAGCAATTTCTTTGCCGTCTATGCTAGCAGACCTCTCCTCGAGGTTCATGCAAAAGTTGCCTATCGTCAATTCCTTTTTGCTATCAACGTTCGCTCTACGCAAAACGGCAACGATTTTCATAATCAATTCGTCCATATCGAAAGGCTTGGTCACGTAATCGTCTATGCCGAGGTTGTAACCCAACATTTTAGACGGCTTGTCGTCCTTGGCGGACATAAAAATCACGGGGGTTTGGTCGCCCTTGGTGCGCAACTTTTGCGTCAAACTAAATCCGTCAAGCCTAGGCATCATAATATCCGTAAGCAACAAGTCGTATTTGGTCTTTTCCCACTCTTCCAACGCCTGCACTCCGTCAAAACAAGCTTTGACCTCGTAGCCGTAGTTGCTCAAGCTCACCGAAACGTACGTATTGAGGTCTCTATCGTCCTCCGCTACCAAAATTTTGGTCATAATCCACCTTCCTTTTAGTCTATCATACCATTTTTGTAGTAGGTGTTGGTTGCTATTTTGTTAAAATAATGTAAAATTGCGATATAATATTTCTCATTTCAACAAAATTGAACATATAATTTTGCATATCTTTCGTGTTGCAATTTTCATAATTTAAAAATTATCTAGTGCTTATTCTGCACTAGATAATTTCAAAATCCTCGTTTTTTGGTCTTTTTTACTGCTAAATCGTTTCTATGTACTTTTTTACACCGTCAACTACGCCTCTAACAGTCGTCGATATCCCCGCAACCTTAGTGGCTTCTTTCAAAGCATTTGGAAAATCCAATCCAACATTGTATGCAAAATGACAATACGCACCATGGAAAACGTCGCCTGCACCTAAAGTATCGATGGCGTTTACCGCCACGGTAGGTATTTCTTGCATTGCCGACATATCTTCCGTCTTATAAAGCACAGACTTTTTTCCTCTAGTAATAGCCGCACGTTGGTGGTGGTATCTATTCATAAGTTCGATGCCGTTTAGTCCATCTTTTGCAAAGACTTCCGAACATATCAAAGTAGGATTAAATCTTAATATTTTATCAAAAGTTTCTTTCCAATCTCCTACGTCGATTACAATATCTTTTCTCTCCGCCTTTGCCACATTGAGCAGTCTATCATCAATGTGAGAAAAATGTCCGTCGTATAAAACAAAGTCGCAATCCTTAACCGCCTCGTCTATTGCGGAAAAGTCGTTAAGATTATATATAGGATTTCTTCCACTCAAAATTGTACGAGTTGCGTCCTTAGTGTTGACATAAATCGAAGATATATTTTTTACATCGTCGTCATTGCACATATCAATCACTTTAATCCTATATTCTGCCATTTGCTGTTTGATTACTTTTCCAACCGCAGAATTGCCAATATACGTCAAAACTACACTTTCCCCTCCCAAAAGAGAAAACGTAATCGCCGCATTTGCAGCAGGACCTCCAATACAAGAACGAACGTCGCCAACTTTCATTTTCAAATCTTCTTTCGGCAAGGGTTTATTTTCATAAAAAACGACGTCTAAACCACATAACCCTACAAATAATCCTTTACTCATCACAATCTTCCTCCAACTTTCTAATTACTACACAAGGCGTACCGAATGCAAGACTATCGTCTGGGATATCGTGCGTCACTAAACTATTTGCACCAATCACGCATCGTTTACCTATTTTTACACCCGGCAATATAGTTACATTTCCACCAAGCCAAGTATATTCCCCGATATACACGGGGTTTGTATAGCACACGCGCTCCGCTCGCTTTTTGTAATTAAGCGGATGCCCTACGGTATAAATTGAACAATTTGGTCCTATTCGCACCCAATCTCCAATATATACGTCGTCCATATCCAAAATCGTTGCAGAATAATTGATTGTCACATTTTTACCCAAATGAATTTTGTTACCACGATCACAATAAAAAGGGGCGTAAATCTTACTATTTTCTCCAATATCACCCAAGAATCCTTGTAATGCGGTAAAATGCCCCATGGTATCTTCCGGATCCATATTGTTGTATGCAAGCGTAAATTTTCTTGCTAAATAGTTTTCTTTTTTTAATTTTTGATCACCACCAGAATAAGTGTTCATAATTGCTCTATTCTCCTACAAAAGTCTTCTAAATCATCATCGTCTTTATACAAAACCGGTACAATATTTAATCTTTCCAACCCGAAAAGATTTTTGGAGTTGTCGTCTATCATATATATCCTATTAAACTCTTCCTCAAAAGCATTAATACATCTCTTATAAGCTTCAAGAACAGGCTTGGCGATTTTCATATCTCCAGAAATAAAAACCTTGTCGAAGTAGTCGAATAATGTAAATGGTTTTTCAAAAAGCTTTTCAAAAAGCCCCGCTGGTGCGTTTGTTAGCATTGCCACTGCATTGTTTTTTCTCAATCTAACAACAAGTTTAAGGATTCGGTCGTTGACCTCTAACAAATTATTCCATTCCGCAACGATAGTGCTACGGCTTATGCCAAGATCGGCTTGAATTTCCTCGATAATTTGTTCGATATTCTTTTCGCCACTATCCCCTCCTGCGAAGTATTTTTCCTTTAGTTTCTCTCCTTTTTCAACGCCAAAACGTGCCGCAAACCAAACAGGTGCAATTTCGCCTAAAACCACACCAAAACAATCAAAGATTATCAAATTTCTCATGTTCGCGCCATAGGTTTTGCAAGTTCTATTTTGTTGCCGTACGTTTCCACTATTTCTTGCAAATCCACATTGTTCGGATTATCGTTGATTATTACTTTTATATTGTCGTCGCTAAAATCGGCTAACTTACTTTCGAGAACTAGACCGCATTTAGAATCGTCAAAGGTATAAAAAACGTTTTTGGAGTTGGCGATTACGGCTTGCTTAATTGCCAACTCTTCGTTGATATGCGTAAAAATGCCATCTCTGCAAGTTGCACCGTTTGCACCCACAAACGCAACGTCAAATTTCCCAAGTTTTTGAACTATTCTTTCTATGTCACTTATCGAATCATATCCAACCATAGCCTTGGTGTTGAGCCTTACCATTCCCCCCGGAACATATAGCACGACGGGCGACGAATATTGATCGTACCCCAATCCTGCACAAGCATCTGCTATTTTACTAGCGTGTTCGGTAGAAATAACAACCAACTTCAATCCACTCAATGTACGAGATTCAAGACGTTTACATACTATTTCAACGAGTTGTAGCATAGTAGAGCCCGCATCAATAAACACAGTTTGTCCATTGGTAATATGTCTTGATGCGGCATAGGCAATTGCTCTCTTATTTTCCGTTCCAATATTTTTCTTCCATTGCGAATGTTCTTCTATAACGTAAATCTGATAGCCGTCATAATAAATACCGCTCAAGATCCCACACACTTGAGTTAACAACGATGGGAACTCTTCCTTAGATAGTTGATTCGGTAACGACTTGTTGAGTTCTTCGTATAACTCGTCGACAAACATTGGATTTTGAGCACGATGCTTAAATACTATACTGTATATCTTTTTGCACAATTCCTCAATAAAATTGTTGGCGTCCAAAAGCGTCTTCCCTAGTTTTACTTGTTTTGGTTTGTGCATGTTTTCCAAGTCGTTTATTATCAAAGAAAACAATTGGGTCGTTATTTTTTCAGCACAACTCTTGAAACCTGTTTCTTCATAATTATCAAGTTTTATATACTTTATTCCGGTTATTTCCGGATATTCTTCGTACGGATCACCTATAATGCTAGGCATTATTATTGGAAGTACGAAGTTGCGTCCAAGCTTTTTTTCGTGTTCTAGAGCCCACTTCAACTCCTTTAATACCCAAACGTTAGATTGCCTAGAGTCGCTCAAAAAAACAAGCACGTAATCGATTTCTGTCTTAATTACACTCTCAAACGTTTCTTCTAAATTCGAACCCCAAACTAAATTGTTTTCATCAAGCCAAGTTTGAATTTGTTTTGGCAAATACGATACTATTGCCTTCACATTGGTTTTGTGCATACTCGAGTGACTTAAAAATACTTTCATTCGTTTTCTCCGATTGCCTAAATAGTTTATAATAACAATTTAATATTTATATAATACACCTAAAACATTATAAAATCAATATCATTTTATCAAAAGTTATAATATCGCTCTTCATGATACAATATCAATTGTTTTTTGTCACATACTGTCACGCTTAACTAATACCCTAAAAAAGATTATAATCCTAATAACAATTTATTTTATATCACTACTACAGCTATTATATATTCAGAAATTGTAAATATAAAATTGTGACGTAACATATTTTCTTGCTCCGAACCCAAAACAATCTCAACAAAATACTTTTATTGACAGCACTTGTCAGCTATTGAATGATATATTATAATAAACAAGGAGCAAATAGTATGAAAAAAATATGTACCGACCCCAAAGCTTTAGCTATTTTTGAAGAAGTCAAGGCGCGAGCACAAGAGCTGTATCCCCAACAATTTGAGGATTGCACTATCAATTTCGTTGTTAGAGAAACGAGGAAACAGCTTGGCTCTTGCATGCTGTCGATTGGCAAAGCCACCGCCAAAGACACGCCTACTAAACATCGTACGGCAGAGATTGCAATCAGCAAATATCTCGTTGGCGAAGATGCTATTAGAAAGGTGTTGGTACACGAGTTGGGTCATTTCGTTGCGCCCGACCATTACCACTCTGCTATATGGAAGGAGCGTGCCGACAAGATAGGCGAAAAGTGGGGAATTGTTTGTCACACTCGCGCCTCTCTACAAGAGAGCCTATCTTTCCGTGCCAACCAACCCACACCCAAAGCCAATCCAACGGCAACTAGTTACGTACTAGTTTGTCAACAATGCGGACAAATTATTGTGAGGCATAGGCGGTCAAAATTGGTGAAGTACCCCAAAAGATTTAGATGCGGAAAATGCGGCGGAAGCTTTAAGCTTTTACCCAACTCCAAGCAATAGGAGCGCCACTATGAACGATGAGAATATACAACGTAAACAACGCCTACAAGAGAGCAAAAAGCTATACCGTAAGCGAGCCAAATTAGCTAAACAAATTCAGCGAGAGCGTCGCCCGCCCTTGCCTTGGAAAGAAATGCTCCTCGTTGCTCTACTCACAACCAAACCGAGAAACAAACGTGGCAACTTCTAATTGTTCATTGAATAATAATCACAAAAAGTCGATACGTATCGACTTTTTTAGTTTTCTTTGGGTGTGTATATGCGAATAAACTCGTGGCATAGGTGCTTAGTTTACAACCCTTCCACCACCTATCGGTGGTTCCCCTTCCCTTGCACAGGGACGGCTTATTATATGGATAGAGATTGCCACGCTACGCTTTGCTAACGCAAAATGCAAGCAACGCAATGACATACGACTTTTGATGGTAGAAATATAAATAAGGAAAAAGGCAGCTTTATCGGTTGCCTCTTTTTGTTATTTGTTGCTATGCTGCTACTCTCTCGCGGTGTAGATGCGAATTATTTATCCTTTTCCTTTGGGTGCGTAGATGCGAGTAAGACAAGGAGTACGCGGATTTTGTGCAGGGAGCATACTTCTTGTATGTGACCAAACAAAAACGTAAGTTACGACGCAGTATTACGACGCATATACACAGCCAAAGCGTAGGGAGCGTACTATAATGCGTATGTGACCGATACGCAACCGCACGCTCGGCAAAGCAATGTTTCATGTTGAACAACAGTCGCATAGATTATATTTTGACGGCGTAGATGCGAGTAAGACAAGGAAAAAGGCAACCAAAACGGTTGCCTTAATTAGTACATTGTTGCTATGTCGTAGCCATCTCGCGGCATAGGTGCGAGTTAGGCGAGAAGAGCGAGGACTGCGTGAGGGAGCATACTATGTCGTATGTGACCGATACGCACCCGCAAGCTCGACAAAGCATAACGAAGTAGATATGCCGCGAGATTATTTGCCGTAATAAGCATTAAGATACATCTGCTTAATCTCATTCATCAGCGGATATCTTGGGTTGGCGCCGGTACATTGATCGTCGAAGGCGTCTTCTACCATTTGGTCGAGGGTGGTGAGGAATTTCTCTTCGTCCACGCCTGCGTCTTTGATAGTCTTAGGCAAACCGACTTTCTCTTTCAGTTCGTCGATTGCCTCGATCAAAGCCTCTACCTTCTCTGCGTCGGTGTCGCCCTTCAAGCCGAGAGCTGTTGCCACGTCGGCATATCTCTTGGTGCATTGAGGGTATTTGTATTGAGGGAAGGTGCCCATCTTGACAGGGTTGTCGTTGGCGTTGTATCTGATAACTTCGTCAATCATCAGCGCATTGGCAACACCGTGTGGCAAGTGGTGATAGCTACCGAGTTTGTGTGCCATAGAGTGGCAAACGCCGAGGAATGCGTTGGCGAAAGCCATACCTGCCATAGTGGAAGCGTTGGCCATACCCTCTCTCGCTTCTGCGTCGTGTCCGCCGAGCTCGTATGCTCTTGGCAAGTATTTGAAGATATTTTTGATAGCCTCGAGAGCAATACCGTTGGTGTATTCGGTCGCCAACATAGATGCGATAGCCTCGAGAGCGTGGGTAAGTGCGTCGATACCCGAAGCGCTAGTCAAGCCCTTAGGAATGTTCATCATAAGGTCGGCGTCGATGATAGACATCTTAGGCAACAACTCGTAGTCTGCAAGCGGATATTTGGTACCCGTCGACTCGTCGGTGATAACGGCAAACGGAGTTACCTCACTACCCGTACCTGCCGTGGTAGGAATGGCGATGAAGTAAGCCTTGTCGCCCATGTGAGGGAAGCGATATACTCTCTTACGGATATCCATAAATCTCATAGCGAGGTCTTGGAAGTCCACCTCAGGATGCTCGTACATAGTCCACATAATCTTGCCTGCGTCCATTGCGCTACCGCCACCGATTGCGATGATGGTGTCAGGCTCGAACTCTGCCATAGCCTTAGCGCCCTCTTTGGCACAAGCGAGGGTTGGATCGGGAGCAACGTTGAAGAAAGTCGTGTGTCTGATGCCCATAGCGTCGAGTTGGTCGGTGATAGCCTTGGTAAATCCACTCTTGTAGAGGAAGGTATCGGTAACGATAAACGCCTTCTTCTTGTTCATAACTTCTTTGAGTTCTCTCAAAGCAACTCCCAGACAACCTCTCTTGAAGTACACCTTCTCCGGTGCTCTAAACCACAACATATTCTCTTTTCTCTCCGCAATAGTTTTGATATTGAGCAGGTGCTTTACACCCACGTTTTCGCTTACGCTGTTACCGCCCCAACTTCCGCAACCGAGCGTCAAGGAAGGTGCGAGCATAAAGTTGTAAATGTCGCCGATACCGCCTTGCGCCGAAGGGGTATTGATGAGTTGACGACAAGTCTTCATTCTTTGCGACCAAACGGCAATCTTGTCCTTGCCCGTCTCTACGTTGATATACAAAGAAGAAGTGTGTCCGAGTCCGCCGTCCTCAACGAGTCTGGACGCTTTGTTGAGTGCGTCCTCAAAGTCCTCCGCCTTGTACATAGCGAGTACGGGGCTGAGCTTTTCGTGAGCGAACTCTTCTTCGAGTTCTACGCTCTCCACTTCACCGACAAGCACTTTGCTACCCTCGGGAGCGTCGAAGCCTGCGAGGTTGGCAATGGTGCAAGCGCTTTGTCCCACTATTCTTGCGTTGAGCGCGCCGTTGATGAGAATGGTCTTTCTCACCTTGTCGGTCTCCTCAGGGGTGAGGAAGTAAGCGCCTCTTGCTTGCATCTCCGCCTTAAACTCGTCGTAAATCTCCTTGGCAACAATGCAAGATTGCTCCGATGCGCAAATCATACCGTTGTCGAAGGTCTTGGAGTGAAGTATCGAATAAGCTGCCGTCTTGATATCAGCCGATGCGTCAACGATTGCAGGGGTATTGCCCGCGCCTACGCCGACTGCAGGCTTACCGCTGCTGTATGCAGCCTTGACCATGCCGGGACCGCCCGTAGCCAAAATTACGTCAGCCTCTTTCATTACCATTGCGCTGAGTGGAACGCTTGGCTCGTCTATCCAACCGATGATGCCCTCGGGAGCGCCCGCCTTGACGGCAGCGTCAAGCACGATTTTAGCAGCCTCGATGGTGCTCTTTTTGGCTCTTGGGTGTGGCGAAATGATAAGTCCGTTGCGTGTCTTGAGCGCAAGCAACGACTTGAATATTGCCGTAGATGTAGGGTTGGTGGTAGGCACGATAGCCGCAACCACGCCCACGGGCTCTACCACTTTGGTGATACCGAAGCCCTCGTTTCTCTCTATCACACCGCAGGTCACGGTGTCTTTGTAGGTGTTGTAGATATATTCGGAAGCGTAGTGGTTTTTGATAACCTTGTCTTCCACGATACCCATGCCCGTCTCCTCGACAGCCATTTTGGCAAGTGGAATTCTCGCTTTGTTGGCAGCCATAGCCGCTTCGAAGAAGATTTTGTCTACTTGCTCTTGTGTAAACGTTGCAAACTGTGCTTGCGCCTTACGAAGTTGCTCGAGTCTTGTCAACAACGTTTGCTCGTCATTTACATACGTAATTGCCATTTTTATATCTCCTAAAATTTAATTGCTATTGATATTGGGTTTCCCCGTTAGATTGTGCCCGACTTTGACCTTATTTTATAAAGATTTTTCGGTAGTTTTACCAACTTGTGATATTTTTCACAATCTTTGTACGATTATTATATGCCTATATCGCGTGCGTGTCAACTAAAATAATAAAATAACGCATTTTTTTGTGCGCTATTATAATTTTATTACTATACGCTATCATTTTGACATTTTTAGCTAATTTTTCTCTCATTATTCGACTTTGTTTTTATAATTTTATATCCTATAATTATTTTGCGTTTGTTGACTGCCGATTTCACCCTAATTTCGTTCCGTATTTGTCATTCAGAGGACATTTAGTCCGTGAGAATCTCATCCTTTTGAGCCTCCTTTGTGCAAAGGGAGGTGCCAACGTCGTTGACGGAGGGATTATATCCCATAAATATCCGTTGAAAGCACGACTAAAAGGGGTTGAAAAAGACGCACCGTCAAGTGCGTCTTTTACCTTTTGCTTACTTTTATCTTCTTTATTTGCTCATATTGCCGTCAGTACAGTATATAGTGTATGAACCTGTAGCATAATTCCAACTTATTCCCTTAATTATTGCACTCCATTGTGCTTTTGTTCCTCGGAAGTTTATGCTTGTTAGACTACTGCTACCATAGAAAGCCTCGTCTCCTATTGTCATCACACTGTTAGGTATGGTTATACTTGTTAGGCTACTGCAACCATAGAACGTATCGTTTCCTATACTCGTCACATTGTTGGGTATGGTTATGCTTGTTAGACTGCTGCAGCCAGAGAACGTCTCGTTTCCTATACTCGTTACACTGTTAGGTATGGTTATGCTTGTTAGACTGCTGCAACCTTTGAAAGCCCACTTGCCTATGCTCGTCACGCCGTCCGGTATGGTCATACTCTCTAAACTACTGCAATCATCGAATGCACCCTTGCCTATACTCGTCACACCATTAGGTATATTAATACTCGTTAAACTTCTGCAACCATAGAATGCAAAATCTTCTATACCCGTCACACTTCCAGATATGTTTATGCTCGTTAGACTGCGGCAATTATAGAATGCATTACTACCTATACTCGTCACACTGTCGGGTATGGTTATACTTGTTAAGCTACTGCAACCATGGAAAGCCTCCTCTCCTATACTCGTCACGCTATCAGATAAGGTTATATTTGTTAGGCTACGGCAACCATAGAATGCCCCTATTCCTATACTCGTACCACCCGTTATTGTAACACTTTTTAGGCTTGTTGGCACGTATGATGAGTTGAACGTATAACCAATTGCACCGAATATGTGCCCTAAATACGTCTCGCTATTTTCGTCTTTGGTTGCACCTACAAAGGGTATAACCATACTCTCTAAACTACTGCAACCATAGAATGCACTAAAACTTATTTTCGTCACGTATTTTGGTATAATTACTTGCACAATAGTCTTATCTTTTACGCCCTTTATCGTACAAGTATTTGGCGTGGACGAAAAATTAAAGTTGCTCATTTCTTCATTGATTTGCCATTTGGCGGTATACGTCTTGTTTTCCGCCGGCATATTGAAGGCATAAGATAATTCATCCGTCAACTTTGTTTCTTCATCAAACCAACCTACCCAAGTATAGCCAAGATTTGTGGTGGCTGTAATTGTTACGCTTTCTCCTACAATTACTCTTTCTTGATTTTTTATTGTATATGTGCCGGCGTTAGACATATTCGCATTGGTAGTAATAGTGTAACAGTCCCACTTAGCATACAACGTCATATTTGCCGTTACCTTATCTTCTGCAAAATTCCACGCTCTACTAAAGTCTGTGTCAACGTACCAACCTACAAAAAAATACCCTTGTTTAGTTGGCGGTATAGGTGGCGTCAACATTTGATTGTCTCCAATAGAGATTGCAGACACTTCCGTACCGCCAAGGCTATCAAATAATACAGTATAATATGTCTCTTCGTCACTTGGTTTGACATCATCGCCTATTTCACATGCCGTTGCCATCATTCCAACACAGATAGCCACAACGAATATCATCGTAAACAAGAAAATAGTTTTAGCAGTTTTACGCATCACTTTTCTCCGTTTTAGGTCTTTTGACCTATATTTATTATTATTCATTATAATAGGTCTTTTGACCTATGTCAATACTTTAGACCTAAAATATCGTATACTACATTTATGGAATATGTTGACGTCTTGCAACAATTAATGTATGAAAAGGGCTATACGCAGCAGGCTTTGGCGGACGTGTTGGGGGTAAATCAAACGACGGTCAGCCAATGGTTGCTTGGCAAAAAGAAGCCCGGCTACGACAGCATAAGACTGATATACGAAAAGTTTGGGATAGAGCCCAACGACCTATTCGGAGTAAAAAATTAAGACGGCGATTGCCGTCTTTTTTGTTGGGATTTTTATGTTTTTGTCGATATGTATTGACTTTTTATTGATATTTTGCTCTTGCTACGCTCTCGAGCCAACCCATGATTAGCTTCTCGCGCTTGTCCTCTTGCATTGACGGACTAAATACCCTGTCTATCTCTCTATCCGTCTTGATATCGTCTATGCTTTTCCATACGCCTACGCCCAAGCCCGCAAGATAGCAAGCACCGAGCGCCGTCGTTTCTACGACTTTAGGTCTAACCACGTCGGCCTTGAGCAAGTCGGCTTGGAATTGCATCAGCACGTTGGACACGCAAGCTCCGCCGTCCACGTTGAGTCCCGTTATCTCTTGATTGAGGTCGTTCTCCATTGCGTGCACCACGTCAAAGACTTGATAGGCAATTGACTCGAGCGCCGCTCTTACGAAGTGTTCTCTCTTGGTGCCTCGGGTTATTCCGCACACCGTACCTCTTGCGTCGGCTTGCCAATGCGGTGCACCCAAGCCCACGAATGCAGGCACTATGTATACGCCGCCCGTGTCGGGGCATTTTTCCGCAATCTCATCGGCTTCTTTGGCGTGAGATATCAACTTCATCTCATCTCTAAGCCACTGCAACACCGCGCCACCAACAAAAACGCTTCCTTCGAGAGCGTATTGTGGTCTGCCGTTTTGCTCGCTGGCTATCAAGGTGGTCACTAGACCTCTGCGAGATACCACCGCCTTGTCACCCGTGTTGACAAGTGTAAAACAACCCGTTCCGTAGGTATTTTTGCCCTCGCCCTTGTTGACGCACAAGTGCCCGAACAATGCCGATTGTTGGTCGCCCGCCACGCCCGATATAGGCAACTTAGCTCCCACAACCTTAGGGTCTGTGTAACCAAACAAGCCTTTGGACGGCTTGACCTCAGGCAACATACTCTTAGGAATGCCGAACAAGCTCAGCAGCTCCTCATCCCACTCTAGCTCGTGAATATTGAAGAGTAGCGTTCTGCAAGCGTTGGTGTAGTCGGTGGCGTGAATGCTGCCTCCCGACAATCTCCACATAAGATAGGTGTCTATCGTACCGAAGAGCAGTTCGCCTCTCTCGGCTCTAGCTCTCGCGCCTTTCACGTTGTCGAGTATCCACTTGATTTTGCTTGCCGAAAAGTATGCGTCTATAGGCAAGCCCGTCTTGTCGTAAATCTTTTGCTCCAAGCCTTGCTTTTTGAGCTCGTCGCAATAGTCGGACGTACGACGGCACTGCCAAACTATGGCGTTGTAGACGGGTTCGCCCGTGTTTTTGTCCCACACCACCGTAGTTTCTCTTTGATTGGTGATGCCCACGGCTACCACGTCGTCGATTTTTATCTCCGCCTTTTCTATCGCCTTGACCAAAGAATCGAATTGCGTACGCCAAATATCCTCGGGACGATGCTCCACCCAACCCGGATGCGGATAGATTTGCTCAAATTCCGCTTGCGATTTGGCTACGATATTGGCTTTGTCGTCAAAGACGATAGCCCTCGAGCTGGTCGTTCCTTGGTCCAGCGCAACTATATATTTACTCATATTTTTCCCCTTATATCAGTGTATTTGGTTGCGTTTCGTGCAAAAACTTCGCTAATAATTTCCCTTTCCCGATTTTTGCACTATTGTGTCACATATTGGTATTTTTCGATTGATTTTTGTGATTTTTATTGCTTTTTCGGCACGGTTTTGGTGACTACGAAGTCCACTCCGCTACCACAAACGTTCTTCACCGCCACGTCGCCTTCATGCACGGGCGCGTCGAGAGTTATGCCTTTGAGTGCGTCGAGCGAGTCGAAAATGAGCTTTTTGTCAATGCTCTCACTCGTCTTGACGGAAGTCATATTGATAGTTCCGCCGTTGACTCTCACCACGCTCGTCACCATTCTCTTAGGACAAATCATCTCGTCCTTGGCGTACTTAGCGCCTCTAGGACAGGTGTTGCCCGTGACTTTGATATCGTTTAGGTCGCTTGCGTCGACTTGCAAGTGGCAACCCATTGGACAACAAATACAAATCATCTCTTTCATTTTATGCCTCCTTTAGGCTGACAACAACCTTGCTTGCCTTTTTGATTTTATCTAGATGCGTAGCGTTGAGAGATATGGTTTCCATTTCTCCCGGTGCAACGATAGGTCTTTTTTTGCTAAAGATTTCTTCGCCGTCTGCTTCCACTACCAATCTCTTGTTCCTAAACACGTTGGCAACTCTCATCTTGAGTTTTAGCGTAGCGCAGTCGGTTTGTCTGGATATTTTTTGCGGAACGACGTATCTCACACCACCCGTAGCGCTCACGTCAACGTAATCTTTGGCAACCTTTCCGTTCCTGATATACGCCACTGCGCGTCTACCCGCAAGGTCGCTCTCCTCGCTTACGAAGTCCACTAGGTCGTGCACGTGCAATATGTTGCCGCATTGGAATATTCCTTCCACGCCCGTCATCATATCGTCGTCGACTATGCCGCCGCCCGTGATTGGACTGAGTTCTACACCAGCCATCTTGGACAGCTCGTTCTCAGGCAACAAGCCTACGCTAAGCAGCAAGGTGTCGCACTTGATTTCTTCAGCCGTAGACATGATAGGGTTAAGCTTTTCGTCCACTTGCGCGATAACTACGCTACTTACTCTGCCTTCGCCCTTGATGTCCACTACGGTGTGCGAGAACTTGAGCGGAATATCGTAGTCGTTAAGACATTGCACGATATTACGGTTGAGTCCGCTACTGTAAGGCATCAATTCTACCACAGCTTTGACTTTGGCGCCCTCGAAGGTCATGCGGCGAGCCATAATCAAACCGATATCGCCGCTACCGAGGATAACTACCTCTTTGCCCACCATATATCCGTCTATATTGACGAGCTTTTGCGCAGTGCCCGCCGAGAAGATACCCGCGCATCTACTACCTGCAATATTGATACCGCCACGAGGTCTTTCTCTACAACCGCAAGCCAAAATTATCGCCTTTGCCTTATACTTTGCCAAACCTTCGGCTTCGCTCACGCAAGTGATAACCTTGTCCTTGGTCACGTTGATGACGGTTGCGCCGAGCTTGTATTCGATACCTCTAGCAACCACCTCTTTGACGTATCTGCCTGCATATTCAGGACCCGTCAACTCCTCTTTGAAGGTGTGCAAGCCGAACCCGTTGTGAATGCATTGGTTGAGTATACCGCCGAGGTTTTGTTCTCTCTCCAATATCAATATATCTCTCTCGCCCTCGTCGTACGCCGCCTTGGCAGCCGCAAGACCGGCAGGGCCACCGCCTATAATAATCAAATTCTTCTCTATCATTACTTTACCCTCCCGATTAGCAAATTGGAGCCTTTGCCAAACTTGGTCACGTCTTGCATATCGACGCCCGTCTCTCTTGCCAAAATTTCCATAATTCTCGAAGTGCAGAAGCCCGATTGGCATCTTCCCATGCCCGCGCGCGTTCTTCTCTTGACGCCGTCAAGGTCCTTTGCGCCCAAAGGTCGGTTGATACTGTCGACGATTTCGCCTTCGGTAACGACTTCGCACCTACATACTACTTTGCCGTATAGAGGGTTTTCGGCGATAGCCTTTTCTCTCTCGTCGTCGGACATGGTTGCAAATTGTTTAATACCCTTTCGGATAGGGTTGAAGTCGGCGTTGACGCCCAGCTCCAAATACTCGGCAGCTTCCTTTGCCACGTGTACGGCTATGGCAGGGGCGGAAGTAAGTCCCGGTGACTCTATGCCCGCCACGTTGTAGAAGCCTTGCTTTGCGCTCATGCCTATCACGAAGTCGCCCTCTACGTTGTGCGCTCTCAAACCGCTAAACTGCGTGATAACCATTCTCTTGTTAAGGCTTGGCACACTCTGACACGCTTTGGAGAATGCGTCGTTGAGCCCGTCAACGGTGGTAGAGGTGGACAGCTTGTCCTCCACATCCAACGCCGTAGGTCCTAGCAAAATATTGCCGTGAGTGGTTGGCGAAACCAAAATGCCCTTGCCCATTGCGGTAGGAAGTTGGAACAAAGTCTTGCCGGCAATATAACCCGTGGTCTTGTCAAGCAACATATACTCGCCCTTTCTCGCCACGATTTTCATCTTGTCGTCGCACACCATATTGTTGATTTCGTCGGCAAAAACGCCCGCGCAGTTGATAACGAGGTCGGCAGAGTAGCTGCTTCCGTCCTCACATTCTACAATCCACTCGCCCGACTGTTTTATGGACGTAACCTTTTTGTTAAATTCAAAACTTACGCCGTTGGTATATGCATTTTCCGCATAAGCTATGGTCATTTCGTATGGACCGACTATGCCCGAGGTAGGCGCAACGAGTGCCGCCACTACCTTGTCGCTGACGTAAGGTTCTATCTCTCTCACCTTGTCGCCCATCAATACTTCTAGACCCTCGACGCCGTTTTTTACGCCCTTTTGATACAAAGCGGTGAGAGCAGGGAAGTCTTGTTCGTCAAAGCACAGGACCATTGCGCCTATTCTTTTGAAAGGAAAATCGAGTTCTTTTGAAAGACGGTCGAACATTGGATTGCCGAGAATATTGAATTTTGCCTTCAAAGTCCCCGGTTTGGCGTCAAATCCTGCGTGCACGATACCGGAATTGGCTTTGCTCGTGCCACAAGCAACGTCGTTGTTACTTTCTAGTACCAAAACGCTTGCGTCGTATCTCGACAGCTCTCTTGCTATCGAACAACCTATCACGCCTGCGCCGATAATGATAATTCTTTTCATAATTCTCTCCTATTTTGATAAACAAATTATACCACACCTATTTTGCCATTTCAATAGGTAAATTATTTTTTATTATAAGAAAAGCGATACAAAATCCAATATTTTGTCCAAAATCTTAGTCCCATGCCAAATCTACCCACTGTCAACGAAAAATTTTTCAATTACTCGTGTAAGCATTCGTTTTTTTACCGATATTTTATAAAATTACGCGCAAATTATAAGCCAAATCTTGCATAATCGAGCCTTACTTTGCACACTATAGCGATAGGAGGAATTATGGATAAACAATCTGAAAAACTCATCAAAAAGTGCAACAACGGAGCAAAAGTTGCTCTCAACACCTTAGAATGTATATTACCTTATTTGCAAAAACAACAAATAAAGACCATGGTCAACGACCTAGCCATTCGCCATAGAGATTACGTAGAAGAAACCAACAGCGCTCTCCTATCCCAACAAGTTAAGCCTAACAGTCCCTCTCCAATCGTGAGAAAAATGGCAGGGGTAGTCACCAAAATGAGACTCAAAAAAGGCGCGTCCGAACAAAAGGTCGCCATGATGATAATAAAGGGCGCAGACAAGGGCATTGCACAAATCAACATGGAGCTGTCTACTAGATACGAAGCGAGCGAGACGGCTAAAAAATATGCTCACAAGCTCATTGCTTTGCAACAAGACCTCATCAAATCCATGAGAATATTTTTGTAAAAACTCAATTCTTCAAAAACTCGATACATATCGGGTTTTTTGAGTAAAAAATCGAATTTTATACGAGCATCGTAATCTGTGAGGCTCAAAATGCCAATTTGACGACATCAAGAATTAAACAACAAATATTGGCTTGAAAACGGCATTTTTTCAAAAAACTACTATGTTCGTATAGATTTTTGCAGTATTTGTATCACCGCAAGAGCTCCTATAAAAGTTGAATTTTTATTTTTTCAATCAAAAATCAAAAAATTGTCGACAAGTATTGAGTTTTTAGCCTCAATTTATCGTTGTAATATGTCGAAAAATCCTTGCATACAATGTCAATAAGGAGAAAATTATGGACGCTATCAACTCGCCTAACAAAAAAGAAAAAACTACCACCCTCAACGCAATGACGATAGATTTCGGACAGCAATTTGTCATCAAAGGCGTGACGGGCATCGCCGAATCTACCGACAAATCACTCATAGCGTATCTTGGCGAAAATACCCTCAGCGTGAGTGGTGACAATCTCAACCTCGTACAACTCGACGTCGAACAAAAATACGCCGTCGTATCGGGTAGTGTGTCGGTCGTCAAGTACAACCAAGGAAAGGGCAAGCTATCCTTACTCAAAAAACTGGTAAAATAGAATGCCAACAGAATTGTCGCAGAGCGTTGCCGAACAAGCTAAAGCCTTAGGCATATTTTTGATAGTCGGCATTGCCGTCGGCATAGTCAACGTTATTATCAAAGTAATCAAGACACGCTACGCACAAAAGCTGTGGAGCGTTTACTTAGTCGACTTCTTGCGCGTCGTAATAGACGGCGCGTGTTTTGCTCTTTCTAGCAACGCTTTCTTTGATTTTAATATCCAAGCCTTTCACGTCTTTGCCTACGTTGCCTCGGCTACACTGACTTATAGGCTCTTCTATCTTATACTAATACCTACGCTAAAAAAGTACATATACACAAAACGGACTAAATAAACAAACACTTCAAGCCTCAATACGTGCAGAATATATGGATAAAACGGTTATTTAGAAAGAGAGTTTAAAAAGTTAAATTTTGATAATAATTAGTTATAAATAAAAAAATTTTAAAAAAAATTAAAAAATTTTCAAAAAAGTATTGCATTTATTGAAGAAATGTGGTAACATATAGTTACAGAAGATGTCCTAACATTATGTAAAAATGCGATTGTTCTCCCCCAAGACGTCGCATTTTTACTTTTATGGACATTTTGGATATATGTATTTTGTGGTTATTCAATGTAATTTGCTACGAATTTTAATATGGTCATTTTTACAAGAAATAGGATAGCTTTCTTGATACAAATCACCGGCGTGATGTATGCGTTGGTATAACTTTGCTTCTCAGACTAAATGCTACATTCTAGTCTTCTTCAAAAGTTTGGCTTAGGATTATTGCATTGTACTCTATAGGATAGTATACAAAGCCGTATATTCGGCTCCTACCAACAGTCCTAATAGAATGATATGCAACGTATCTATAACTAATTTTATTCCAAAATACTCAAGGCCGTATACGCTAACCCAATTCCTCTTTCGTTGTTCACTCGTCTTGACTATAGCTGCTCATGCGAAGTCGTGATTTTATCAAAATAATACGGTTACTAAATTATGCTCCGCCCACAGCTATATATTATTATAATTATTATTGTTAAGAGATACAATTTTGCCTGCTGAAGCATAATAGTATTATGTTTCACAATTTGCGTGAAACGGATTTAAAAATTCTTCGGTAGGTTGCAAATTTTGCACCAAAAATCTAATTAAAAATATAATTTATGCTTATGAAAGTAGCATAATTTGGCTCGTTTTGGGGGGATTTTAGCTAAATTTTGCTATTTTTGAGCATTTTTAACGTTTCACGAGAAACGTTTTGCCATAAAAACTAAAAAGTGGTAGCAATTAACTAAAAGCACGGGTTGACACTTTGTTTGCGCCTTGCACTATATAGTATGAGGAGATAATTAAAATAACAAATACGCTTGCTGTTCGTCGAATAAGTATATAATGTGTTTCACGTGGAACTTAGTAGTAGAGCTGCTACGTTAACACCTCGTCACCTACGAACACTATAAAGTGATATATTAGTAAAACGGCAATCGTTCTCAAAGTTAGCTTGCATATCGCAGGCTCAGATATCGAGCATCTATTGTCTACCGTGTATACTATGATATAAGGGAAGAACAAACAACGGCGCAGCTACTCATAGTAAGACACTGCAATTTTAGTTACATAATATTTTGCTACGCTTATCCCAAAAAATCATTTCGTTTAATTGCTCGTATTATGACAATAATATATTGAGTGGAGATAAGAACGACTATAGGCAATAAGTGGTTGGGTTTAGATATACGTCTAGGAATATATTACGGCCTATAAATAAACGTTTCACGAGAAACATTGTAGCATAATTGGCATTATTGCAACTTTACTTAGCATAGTTAGCAAATGCAATGCTAAGATATGAAAATGCTAGTGTTGGTTGTGATTGGCAAATTTTTTTCGGCAACAATGTAGTACGGTCTAAGTATGGTACATTACGTAGCTCTTACTTAGAATTTTTATATGCCTATTGTATAGCGATAATGTATACCTTACATATATTTATTTGTTAGGGTATAGTTAGCATATTCTTAAGATTAGATAACTATTTGTTATTGCATATAAATAATTATTAGTTATCGAATTATTGCTACATTATGCACGATTTATTTGCTTACCATACCTCAACTGCCTATACGTCGTTTTGACTATTCTTTGGCTGTCTTGCTTGCTAGATAACTTTCGATACGTCATACGCAGCTATTACAACAAAAGGCGAAAAGTCTATTTTACTAATAGCTAAATACTTGCCGATATATACACACCACGTTGTGCCGTCCATTGTCTTATACTCAATTTATATTGGTATTTTACTTGACACTAGATTTTTATTATATTATACTTTATTGGCAAATATTTTATTTACGATATTATAATAAGCGAGGATACAAATATGAAAAGAACTTTTCAACCAAAAAAGAGACAACGTAGCAAGGTACACGGTTTTAGACAAAGAATGCGCTCTAAGAGTGGCAGAAACGTGCTCAAGAGACGTCGCAACAAGGGTAGACGCCAACTGACCGCATAATCGAATATGCAAAAGAAGTACAGGCTGTCCGGAAGACGGGTATTCAACTATCTTTACCGCAAAGGGACAAGTGTTCCCAACGGACAGTTGGTACTCATCTATGCGCCCTCCAAATACCCGCTCAAAGTAGGTGTTGTCGTTAGCAAAAAAATCGGCAAAGCGGTCGTGCGCAACAAAATTAGACGACGCATCAAAGAAGCGTTTAGGTTGATGATACCTCACGTGGCTGACAAATACAATTATATCGTCGTGGCTCGTCCCGACGTTGCCACCATGAGTTATCAAGATATCGAAAAATCTTTGGCGCACGTGCTCAAACGGGCAAAATTGTACAACTAATCTATGAAACTCACGCGTTTATTTATTGGATATTACAAGAGTTTTATCAATCCGCTATTTCCTTCCGTGTGCATCTACACGCCAAGTTGTTCGGCGTACATGCTCCAAGCTGTTGCCAAGCGAGGCGCGGTCGTAGGGGTAGCAAAAGGCGTGGCGAGAATTTGTAGATGCAATCCTTGGCACAAGGGTGGTTTTGACCCCGTCAAGGACAATTTCAAAGGAACTGCAAAATGGCTTTTATGACTTTGCTTGCCTCGACCGTAGACCAAGTCGAGATGACCAACCTCGTCGGCAAGTTGCTATTGTTGCTCCGTGAAGGGGTAGGCAACTTCGGCTGGACGGTCGTAGTATTTACGATTATTTTGCGCTTTGCGCTATTGCCACTTGACATTTGGCAAAAATTTTCTATGCGCAAACAGCAAAAGAAAATGGCGGCGTTGCAACCAAAACTCGCCAAAATTCAAAAACAATACGCAAACAATCCCGAAATGTTACGCCAAAAGCAATACGAACTCCAACGCTCGTCGGGCGTCAATATGCTTGCTTCATGCTTGCCTATGATAGTGACGATGGTGGTCTTTTTCGTAGTGTTTGCAGGATTTAGAGCCTTGGTCGTATACGACAACCAGCTTATAGTAGCTCGTCTAAACGACGCGTACAACGAGATGGTTGCCGCCGGCGCAAGTGCGGAAGAAATCAACGCTCATTTGGCTGCTATGTATCAGCCTGAGGGTTGGCTTTGGATTAAGAACGTGCACATGTCCGACATAGGCACCAACGTTATCCCTAGTTACGAAAACTTTATCAGTTCGGGTTGGGGCGGTATCAACGCGACCCTTCCTAACGGTTTGTCCGCAAGCTACGAGACTCTCGTAGGTCCTGCAATGGAAATATACAACAAGCAATCTTTTTGGGACGTTGCTCGTTGGAACGGTTACTTTGTGTTGCCGATACTTGCGATAGCAACCAGCTTTTTGTCGACAATGTTGCTCCAAAAGATGCAACCTCAGACCAATATGGCGGTGGACGAAGAGCAAAAGAAAGCACAACAAAAATCAATGAAAATGATGAACTATATTATGCCTTTGATGCTTGGCGTTTTTGCAATAATGTATAGCGCGGCGTTCGCAATCTATTACGTAGTCAGCAACATTCTCAGCACGCTTACTTCCGTCATTTTCAATCTTATCATCAAAAAGGTAGACGCAAAATCAGCCAACGCTTGATTGGTCGTCGATTACAAGGAGTAGTTATGAAAAGTGTAGAAATCACGGCTTCCAGCTATGACGAAGCTTTGGCAAAGGCTTTGGAAGAGTTGGATTTGTCGCTCAAACAAGTAGAGGTTACCTCAGTCAAAGAGAGTGGTATTATTCGCAAAAAGACGACGATAGTCGTCGTAGCAAAGCCTTCGGCAGAAGAGTTGGCTTACGGCTTCGTCAAGGGCGTAGTAGAGAGAATGGGACTTGACGTAGAGGTTGCTCTCAACGACAACGACGAGGCTATCGAGCTCAATTTGTCGGGCGAAGATACGTCCAAGCTCATCGGCTATCGCGGCGACGTGCTCGACAGCCTTCAATATCTTGCCTTGCTCGTTGCAGGCAAAAACAATCCAAAGGGCAAGCGAATGGTTATCGACGGAGAAAACTATAGAGAGAAGCGTACCGTTACCCTCACCAAACTTGCCAAAAGGCTTGCATTTAAGGCGGCTAAATCGGGCGAAAGCATCAGCCTAGAGCCAATGAATCCTTTTGAGAGAAGAATTATTCACTCGGCACTCGCCGACGACAATTACGTTACTACCTCGTCGGAAGGAGAGGAGCCAAATAGATTCGTCACTATTATACCTAACAAGTCTAAGAGAAACGATAGAGGCGACAGAAGAACCAAGGAAAGAAAGGAAAAGAAAGAATATTCTTCATACGACGTAGAAATACCCGTTCCCGAGCAAAAGCAAGAGGAAGAAAAGGATATGTACAATGCCGAATATTCCCGCAACTTCAAAAAGAAGGGCGTTGGCAAAGTCAAATCCTACGGCGCTCCAAAATCAAAATACTTCTAAAATATAAGACCGCTCAAATTGGGCGGTCTATTTTTATAATTATATAATGCGATTGTCCGAAAAGATTGCCATATTATATTGCATCTCGGCGCACTTTGATTATTCTTTATACGTTTATTTACCTAGACAAAACTTGCTAAATATACTGTCGATAATATCTTCGCTAGCGCTGTCGCCAGTGATTTTGCCTAGTTCAAAGTAGGCTTGTCTAAGGTCAAGCAAGACGCATTCCGTAGGCTGACTATAAAGCGCTTGTTCGGCGCTTTTGATACACTCTAGGGCATGTTCTATCGCTTGAGCGTGACGACGATTGGTGATGACGTTGCCACTTGCGTCAATGCTTTGTCCTATTACGGCGTCGACGATATTCTCTTTGAGCTCGTCAATGCCTTGTCCCGTCTTGGCGCTTATTGCTATTCCGTCGGTATCTACTGAAGCAAGGTCGCACTTGTTGACTACCTTTATCATCTTGACTCCGCTATCCGCTAGGCTCTTTTCCAAAGCCTTTTCTTCATCGTTCATAGGTCTATCGCTCGGGGTAACGAATAAGGTTAGGTCACTGTTTTTGGCAATATCCATACTTCTTTCTACGCCTATGGCTTCCACCATGTCGTCGGTTTCTCTAATGCCGGCAGTGTCCACCAATCGTAGCAACACACCCTTGTATTCGATACATTCTTCCAAAGTGTCGCGAGTCGTACCCGCAATGTCGGTGACTATGGCTCTATCTCTACCAAGTAGTCTATTGAGCAACGACGACTTGCCTACGTTGGTTTGACCTACTATGCCCACCGTAACGCCTTGCTTGATATATCCTCCCACCTTTTGGCTGTCTACCAATTTTTGAAGCTTTTGAGTCAAAAAACTCAATACGTGTCCACAATTTGACTTGCTCTCGTCTTCCATTTCTTCGGGATAATCGAGGCTCGCTTCAAGCTCTGCAATGCTGTCTAGCAACTGTGTTTGATAGCTCTTTATCTCGCTAGACACACCGCCTTGCATAAGCCTACTGCTTGCTTTGAGCGCCGACAAAGACTCCGAAGTAATCATGTCCGTCACGCCTTCGCAGTCGGCAAGAGCCATTTTGCCGTTGAGAAAAGCACGCTTGGTAAACTCTCCCTTGTCTGCGATAACCGCGCCGTATTTTAGGCATTGTTTGAGTACCTCGTCCACCAGCCTAACACCGCCGTGACATTGGAATTCTACCACGTCCTCGCCCGTATACGAAGCAGGAGCTTGGAAGTATACGGCAAGGCAAGTGTCCTCGAACTCGTCGGTTTTGACTCTGCCGTAATACATATAGTTGGGGGTCGCGTCCTCAAAGCTACTTAGCTTTTTGGTAGCAAACATCTTGGCGGCAATGGCTTTTGCATCGTCACCGCTCATTCTTACAATACCTATTGCGCCACTTCCCATAGGGGTGGATATCGTTGCTATAGTCTTCATAGTTCGATTATACCACAACTTAGCAATATTGCATAGTCAAATTGCCACCTCTATATAATAGTTGTTGACAATTATCAATATTGTATTAATATATAATTATGGACTTTATTTTAGAATTGTTGGCGGAGATATTTTTTGACGGAGCAATTGAGTTTATCAAAAACCCGAAGTTTAATTTGGTTTGGCGAATTTTCGTATTAGTTTTGGTATCGGTGTTTTATATAGGACTAATCGTACTTCTTGCCGTTGTGTCAATCAATGCATCATCCGCAACAAGCAATACGTCCACGGCAGGCAAAGTAATTCTATGGTTGATATTTTGCTTTGTACTTGGTCTTTTTATTACGTTTTTTGTCAAACTTATCTCGGCTCTAAGACGCCAGCCGAACGCCGAAATTAGCGACGAGGACGAATTTTTAGACTAAAAAAGTCTTCTGTTATTCTCTATAAAGTATCCATTATCATATTTTAGTTGATTATTTTGTAGTTAGTTTAGCGATTTGTTGAGTATTTATTTGATTGTCATATAGCCAAAATAGTGTTATACTTTTTTTATGATGACTTATCGCCAAAATTATGACGCTATAGTAGTCGGAGCAGGGCATGCAGGTGTAGAAGCTGCCCTTGCTTTGGCGCGTCTAGGACACGACACGCTATTGCTTACGCTGTCTATGGACAGCATATCCTTTATGGCGTGCAATCCTAATATCGGTGGCACTGCCAAAGGTCATCTCGTGAGAGAAATCGACGCTCTCGGCGGTCAAATGGGCATCAACGCCGATGACAATCTTCTCCAGCTGCGTATGCTCAATCTCGGCAAAGGTCCTGCGGTACACAGTCTTAGAGGTCAAGCCGACAAGACGATGTATCATCTCAGTATGAAGAAGACTTTGGAGACCACCAACCACCTCGACATGATACAGGCGGAAGTCAAAGAAATCGTAGTCAAAAACGGCAAAGTGCAGGGCATAGTTACAACGACAGGTCAAAGTTTTGATTGCAAAGCAGTCGTAGTTGCCAGCGGAGTATATCTCAATGCTCGCATCATCATAGGCGATTGGTCGCAACAAGTAGGACCCAACGGCTTTGCAAGGGCGACTTATCTCACCGACAACCTCATAGACTTGGGTTTGCCGACTCGTAGATTTAAGACGGGCACGCCCGCCAGAGTTGACAAAAAGAGCATAGATTTCTCCGTTATGGAAATTCAAAACGGTGACGAAAAAATCTATCCGTTTAGCTTTATGCACGACGGCTACGGAGTCAACAAACAGCCTTGCTATCTCACTTACACCACCCCTAAGACCAAGGATATCATCTTTGCCAACATACACCGTTCGCCTCTATACAACGGCTCTATCAAGGGCGTAGGTCCTAGATATTGTCCAAGCATAGAGGACAAGGTTATGCGCTTTAGCGACAAAGAACGTCATCAAATTTTCATTGAGCCCGAGAGCGCCTTTACCAATGAAATGTATATCCAAGGTATGTCTTCGTCACTTCCTTTTGACGTTCAACTCGAGATGTATCATTCCGTAATAGGTCTTGAGCACTGTAAAATTATCCGTTACGCCTACGCTATCGAATACGACTGTATAGACAGTCTGTGTCTCAACGCTTCACTCATGGTCAAGCATATAGACGGACTCTTTTGCGCAGGACAACTCAACGGCAGTAGCGGTTACGAAGAGGCTGCGGCGCAAGGACTCGTTGCCGGTATCAACGCATCGAGATATATCGACGAAAAAGAGCCTATTATCCTCACCCGCGACAACTCGTATATCGGCGTATTGATAGATGACCTTGTGACCAAGGGCACCAACGAGCCTTACCGTATGATGACGGCAAGGGCGGAGCATAGACTATATCTTAGACAAGAGAACGCCGACCAAAGACTCACCCCACTAGGCAGAGAGATAGGTCTTGTCAGCGACGAAAGGTGGGCTAGATTTAACAACAAAATGAATGAAAAAGCTCGTCTAAATTCTTTGCTTGACAAGTCGCTTACCCCTTCTCAATTTAGCGAGGTCTTCGAGCAAGTAGGGGAGAGCATTCCTTGCAAAGCAATGACTTATAGAGATATGCTAAAGCGCACCAATATCACTGCACAAACTCTTATCGACGGCTTTGACGACTTTACCGAGGACGACCTAAGAGTGCTAGAAGAGCTTGCCACCGAGTGCAAATACGAAGGCTATATGAGCAAACAAGCCCACGCCATAGAAGAGAACAAAAAGCTAGAAAACAAACTTCTTCCTACCAACCTAGACTACTCGACTATACAAGGACTAAGATTAGAGGCTAGACAAAAACTCAACCAAATCAAGCCTCTCAACCTTGCTCAAGCTTCAAGAATATCGGGCGTTTCACCTGCCGACATTACGGTGTTGCTAGCATACCTACACAAAAATAACTAATATGAAATATTTATCCGACTACTTCAATCAACGTGGCATAGACCAATCATTAGTTGCTCTATTTGAGCAATATTTTGATATGCTCGTTGAGTGGAACGAGAGATTTAATCTCACGGCAATCACCAACTTAGAGCAAGTAGAGCAAAAACACTTCGTTGACAGTCTACTAGGCAGCGATTTGATACCTAATGGTAGCAAAATATGCGACGTGGGTAGCGGAGCGGGCTTCCCTAGTATTCCGCTTGCCATAGTTCGTACCGACTGTGAATTTACCTTGCTTGACAGTCTTAACAAAAGGATAAACTTCCTTACCGCCGTCAAAGAGGCTCTAAATCTAACCAACTGCACTTGTATCCATACTAGAGCTGAGGACTATGCTAACAAAAATAGAGAAGCTTTTGACGTGTGTGTGGCTAGGGCAGTTGCGCCTCTTCCTACCTTGTTAGAATATTGCATTCCTCTACTCAAAGTTGGTGGTAAACTCATCGCTTACAAAGGCTCCAATGCCGACGAAGAGATTAGTCTAGCTAGCCGTGCAATGCAAGCTTTGAATTGTAAAATAAGCCGAAAAGTCGATACGTGTCTACCAAATGGCGACAAAAGGATACTAGTTGAGATAATCAAAACTCAACCAACTTCCAAGGCTTATCCTCGAGGAAAGAACAAGCCGCGCACCAATCCGATAATTTAGTATTGCTTTTAGTGATTGCATTTGATATAATCTAATAGATATAAGGAGATACTATGGCAAAAATTATTGCTTTTACCAATCAAAAAGGTGGCGTAGGCAAAACTACGTGCTGTATCAATCTTGCTTCTTGCGTAGCGGAAAAGGGTAAGAAAGTTTTACTTATCGACCTTGACCCTCAATCCAATACTACGAGTGGTCTTGGTTTGAGCCAATCCGACAAGTTGAGTATATACGACGTGTTGACCAAGGACGCGCCTATCGACGACAACGTTATTTGCTCTACGGCGGTCAAAGGTCTTGATTGCATCACTTCATCAGTCAGCCTAGCAGGAGCAGAATTGGAGCTTGCTTCGGTTTTTGGTAGAGAGAGTATACTCAAGATAGCTCTCCAACCTATATTAGACCAATACGATTTTATCTTTATTGATTGTCCGCCTTCGCTCGGCACTCTTACCGTCAACGCATTGACGGCGTGCAACAGTATCATCATACCTATGCAATGCGAGTATTACGCCCTAGAAGGACTCTCACAACTCACTCGCACCATACAAGGACTCAAGAAGTTCCTCAACCCAACGATAACTATCGAAGGAATAATACTCACTATGTACGACAAGCGTAGCAATCTTACTTCGCAAGTATATGACGAAATCAAAAAGTTCTTTGGAGAAAAGCTCTACGACAGCGTTATTCCTCGCAACGTAAGACTTGCCGAAGCGCCAAGCTACGGACAACCTATCATTATTTATGACAAAAACTGCAAAGGAAGCAAGGCATTCAAAGCGCTGGCTACGGAATTTTTGCAAAAGCAATAAGGAGAATAACTTATGAAAAAAAGCGGACTCGGCACGGGACTTGAGGCACTTCTCGCCATCAATACCGAATCGGCATACGACGAACAAGGCAATCTCAATAGCGGAGTAGAAGAGGTTGATATCGATAAAATTATTACCAATTCAACCCAACCTCGCAAGTCTTTTGACCAAAAGGCTTTGGAAGAGCTTGCTCAATCTATCAAAAGTCACGGCGTTATCCAACCAATTCTCGTCACGGCAGTTGGCAACAAATATCAAATAGTAGCGGGTGAGAGAAGATATAGGGCTTCTAAGATAGCAGGTCTTGCCAAAATTCCCGTTATAGTCAAAAATCTCACTATCCAACAGCGCAAAGAGATAGCTTTGATAGAAAATATCCAAAGACAAGATCTTAATCCTATCGAAGAAGCTTACGCATATAAGGCGCTCATTGAAGAATACGGCGTAACCCAAGAAGAACTTGCAGAGAAGCTCGGTAAATCTCGCCCTGCTATTACCAATGCGCTTAGATTGTTGACTCTCAATCCCGTAGTTATCGACATGGTATCGTCGGGAAGATTATCTGCAGGCCACGCTCGCTGTCTTGCGTCTATCAAAGACTATCAAGTTCAAGCAAGTTATGCTATTGCGGCATGCGACAAGCAAATGTCGGTTAGACAACTCGAAGTAATGGTATATAATTATCTCAATCCAGATAAGACGCCTAAAAAAGCTAAACCTGTATTGACCACCGAACTCAAAGATTTAGTTACCGATATGCAGAGAGTTTTCGGTACTAAGATTAAAGTTGTTGGAAATAATACCAAAGGTAGAATTTGCATCGACTACTTTACTCAAAAGGATTTGGAGAGAATCTTTGATATCATTGATAGTATGAAAAAGTAATTGATGACATTTAATTATCACAACGACAACACTATTTAGAAATAATAATTGCATAACTATTATTCAAAAAATCGCGACGTATTGCTACGTCGCTTTTTCTTTGGTATATCTTATATTTTTCTTTGGTTATCTAATAGGAACTATGATATAGGTAAAGTCCTCACCTTCAACTGGCGTAAATACCGCAGCGGAAGTAGGAGAAGACAGTTTGAAGAGCACAAACTCGTTGTTGATATACTTCAAGCAGTCGCTGAGGTACTTAGCATTGAATCCAATCTTCATATCCTTACCCTTGGTAAACACGTTGATTTTTTCTTTTGATTCACCCGATTCACTGACGGAATTGATAATCATCACACCTTCTTTGATTTCGAGTTTTAGGTTGTTGTACTTGTTGTAACGGCTAAGGATAGAAGCTCTGTCGATAGCGTCTTCCAAAACCTTTCTATCAACGGTGACGTAAGTTTCGAAGCTTTTAGGGAAGGTATCTCTATATTTTATAAAGCTACCCGAAAGAAGCTTAGATTTTACTTTGGTGTGTCCAATATCTACCATAACGGAATTGTTTGAGAATGCAATATTGACTATTTCTTCGTCCTCGTCCAAAAGTTTTGCAATCTCTTGCAAGCTCTTTGCAGGGATAATAATACTATTTTCTTGATATTGCATTGGCAATTCTTTTGTACAAATTGCAAGGCGATATCCGTCCAAAGCAACTAGGCGAGCATTGCTACCTTCTATCTCTAAAAGACAGCCCTTATATATTTCTCTACCACCATCCGTAGAAGTAGCAAATATAGTCTTGTTGATCATATCTCTAAAGTCTTTTTGAAGCATGGTGATTTTGTTCTCGTACTCTTCTTCGCTAATGGTAGGGTATTCTACGATATTCAACATCTTAAGGAAAGTACTGCTATCACAATATCTAATAGTCAAATTGTCGTCGCTGACGTCGCTGAGCTCTATGCTATTTTCAGCCACGAGTTTTCTTGATAATTCGCTTACTATTTTACCGGGAACGAGAACCTCGCCTTCCATCTGAACGTCGGCTTTGATTTTTTTGATTATAGTAAAGTTGTCGTCGGTGGCAACGATAGTCATCTCGTCGCCAAAGGCGCTTATTTTGATACCTTCGAGTATAGGTTGAGTCTTTTTGACAGGTAAAGCCTTAGCTACTTTATTCAATGCGTCCGCAAAATCTGATCCGTTACAAAATACTTTCATTTTCTTCTCCTTATCGCCTGTTGCTCTTAATTAGTTTTTAGATTATTTAATAGATAATCATAAATATAATAAGTATGTGAAAAATGTGGATAAGTGGTGTTTTTCCATTATTTTCTTATTTTAACGATGTGTATAAACATATCTTTTTATGTGGACAAGTTTTTTGGTTTATTCACAATTTTCACACTATCTTTTTTGGATAATATTTTTGATATCGTTGATTTGCATTTTGAGCAAATTATTATTGTTTTCCAGCTCGTCTATTATCTTATTTTTGGCGTACATTATCGTTGTGTGGTCTTTGCCTCCGAAGTAGTTGCCTATGGTTGCTAGAGGTTGTCCCAAAATGTCATAGATAAGATAGATACATATTTGTCTGCAAAGAGCGATATTCTTAGTTTTTTTCTTGCTTAGTACGTCGGCTTTAGAAATATTGAAGTATGCGCAAGTAGCTTCTACGATAGAGTCGGCAGACAAAACGTGTGTCGTCACGTCAATATCGTCTTTGAGCACTTCTTTTGCCACGTCGATATTGTTAGGTTCGATATTTCTAAGTGTGCAAGAGAATATAAACTTAGTCAGCGCTCCTTCCAATTCTCTAATATTAGACGTAATATTTTCGGCAATATAATAGATGACGGGTTGAGATACCACGACTTTCTTTTCAAAAGCCTTCTTTTGTAGTATCGCAATTCTCGTTTCTAGGTCAGGTTGAGCTATATCTATAGACATTCCGCTTTGGAAGCGAGATTGAAGCCTTTCGTTGAGGAAGGTTAGTTCTTTTGGATGTCTATCGGACGACAAAACAATTTGTTTAGAAGCTTGATGTAAGTCGTTGAAGGTATGGAACAATGCTTCTTGACAAGAGGTCTTGTTTTGCAAAAATTGTATATCGTCTAGCATAAGTACGTCGACGTTGCGATATTTTTCTCTAAACAATCTATTCTTTTCGTTGTTGGAAGAGTTGGAGAAAGAATCGATAAAGTCGTTGACAAACTGCTCGGTAGTAGAATACAAAACCTTGAGATTAGGATTTTTTCCCAATAGATAATTACCAATAGAGTGCATTATATGGGTTTTACCAAGTCCAACGCCACCGTAAATAAAAAACGGATTGATATTGCCACCCGGGTTTTCGGCGACAGCCTTAGCCGCGGAATATACTAGTTGGTTGCTCGGACCCACTACGAAAGACTCGAAGGTGTAATGCGAATTAAAAGTAGACGAAGCGTTGTTGATTGATGTATTCTCTACCTTTTCAGTGACGCTATTGTCGTTGAAAACCTTTTTTTCGTCGGGCGTAATAAAGATAATATCGGTGATATACGTATTGATAGCGTCGATAGCGTCTCTAATCTCCGTCTTGTAAGATTGAGGAATTTTTACTTTAGCGTTTTTGAATTGGGTGACAACGACAAGCTTATCCCCTGCAATAGTGAGGGGCTCAAGATCTCTAAACCAAGTGTCGTAACCTACGGTAGAAATTTTGCTCTGTATCTCGCTGTCAAAGAGTTTCCAAATTTTTTTTGCTTCGTTCATGACTATATTATAGTATAAAATCTAAGATTTTTCAATAAAAAAAATCAAATAAATAAGCATTTTGATTTATATAAAAAATTGATATTTTTATCGATATAAGTATTCTTCGATACAAAAAACGTGTGATAAAAATTAT
>JBJETT010000010.1:0-85922 GCA_051883455.1 Christensenellales bacterium
CTCCACCTTGTCGTCCACGTCTTTTAGGGTGATTTGGACGCTTTTTTGAGAGGGGAGAGAGTCGGGAAGTATCGCTCCTAGCGAGGTGATAAGGGGTACACCAATGGCTATCGTATCCACGCCGAGAGAGGACTTGCTGAGAGGACGAAGCTTGGCGCCCACCCCGCCACCGGGGGAGATGCCCGCCGTAGTGAGTTGGTAGCAGGTGGCAAGTCTATCGAGTCTAGATGTGACGAGTGTGTCTATCGCAATGACCAGACGAGGTTTGATAGTGGTGACGACGCCTTTGACGACGTCAAAGGACGGTATTCCGCTCTTACCCTCGACTGACGGCTCGAGCATACATAACTTGAATTTGGATATGCTGTCGGGCGAGAGTCGGGATATGACCATTGCGCCCAAAGCGTCAACCACGTAGTTGTCGTTGCCTAGACCTACGACCAGTATTTTGCCTTGGTCTACGCCCAACCTTTTGAGTAGTTTGATTAGGCTGTCGGCAAGTACAGCAACTACGCCCTCAGGACTAGAGGCTGAGGTGGTCTGCAACGTAAAGTAATGACCGCTCTTCTTGCCGAGTCGGAGAGAGAGGTTGTAGTCAATTTCTATTTCTTTGACCTCGACTCCTCGACGACGATAAGCCGATACCGGCAAGTTCTGCTCGATAGCTCCTTCGAGAGCGAGGTCGGAATAGGGACGATAAAGGGTAGAACGCATAAGTAGTAGTATTTATAAGAGTATTTTGGACAAAAAATCAAAATTGTAATAATTTTTGTAATAATTTTCTTGCATTCTCGCTAATATTGTGCTAAACTACACTAGCAAAATAATCAAATGGAGGGAGTTATGCCTAACATTAAGTCACAGAAAAAAAGAGTCATCACCAACCAAAAAGCCAACGATATCAACGTTGCTAAGAGAACTCGCGTTCGCAACAGCGTAAAGAAATATATGCAAGCTATCGAGGCTAAGGACGTTGCTTTGGCAGAGGAACTTCTCAAGGAGACGGTTTCTCTCATCAACAGAGCTAAGAGTGACGGCATCTACAAGGACAATACCGCGAGCAGAAAAATTTCAAGACTTTCTAAGCAATTGGACAATCTTAAGAAAGAAGCGTAATCAACAAAAAGTAAGCTCGCTACCGATATGGTAGCGAGTTTTTTATAGCAAAAAATCCGCCCGAATGAGCGGATATTTTTGTTAGATGACAGCCTCTCCTTTGGATAGAGATTTGGATATTTTGGCGATTTCTTCTATCAAAAAGGTTCTACGTTTGGTCTTATTGATAAAGGTTGGTATTTTGACAACCGACCATATTCCAAAGACCAACGTACCTAAAACGCCCAAAAGCCAAGCAGATTCTTCCTCCGCCATTAGCCATATAGATATAGCCCATAGCGCGACAAAACCAATGCCCTTGCCTATCCAACCCCATATCGTAGACCTACGATATTCGTTGATATCATCGAGTTCGGCTTGATATTCTTCCATCTTGCATTGTGGACAAATACCGCTGTGGTTGCTATATGCCGAGCAGTTGGCACACATTGCTTTGCCACACTTTTTGCACGTGGCTATTGCTTCTACGTCGGGGTGCATAAAACACTTCATAAATTTCTCCTTATACGCTTAGTAGTATGGCTTTCGTAAAACGATAACCTTTTGTCTTATAATAGCAAGTCTTATAAGACTTGTCAAGTACTTTTTGACTTGAATTGGTTATACTAATGACGTGGAATTTAAAGATAGAATTAAAGAGTTGAGAGTGCTAAAAGGACTCAGTCAAATGCAACTTGCAAATATTACGGGTATTAGTCAGTCAGCTATTGCCAAGTGGGAGCTAGGCAAAACCGAGCCGACGGCTTCCGCTATTATTACGCTTGCGAAGTTCTTTGATGAAAGTACAGACTATCTGTTGGGTTTGGAAGAATGAGCCGACTGTGGTCGGCTATTTTTTTGCAAAAGCGAGCCGACGGCTTCTGCCATTATTACGCTTGCCAAGTTCTTTGACGAAAGTACCGACTATCTGTTGGGGGTGGAAGAATGAGCCGACTGTGGTCGGCTATTTTTTCAATTTATCGCCAAGTCGTGGCTGGACATACTTAGTCGCTCGGTTAGTTACGGAGAAAAACCCAATACATTTTGTAAATAGCGTGGATAAGTGGTAATTTTGATATTGTTTTTGCCGCAAGTTGATTTAGCTAATAGATTTTGAAAGTTATGCGAGCGTTTTTGTTATAAAATAATTGCGTAACATTTTATTAATTAATTGTATTGTCGGCGTTTATTTGGTACAATAATCTCGAGGTAGACTATGAATATTAGAGACATGTATAATAACAAAAAGCATTTGTTTTCTTTTGAAATTTTTCCACCTAAGGTGGCGACTGCCTTTGAAAAGGTCAGCGGAGTGGTGGACGAACTTACTATATTGCGTCCCGACTTTATATCCGTAACTTACGGCGCGGGCGGTTCGGTGAAGGACAACCGCACGGTCGAACTGTGCAAAATCGTCAAAAATTCTAACCAAAGCGAGCCGATGGCGCACCTAACTTGCGTGGGTTCGTCTAGACAAGAGATTAGCGATTTGCTAGACCAACTAGAAGCAATCGGTGTAACCAACGTGCTTGCTCTAAGAGGCGACAAAAATCCTAACGTCGTCAAAGAAGGCGACTTTAGATATGCTAGCGAGCTGACGGAATATATCAAGACCGTCAAGCCACACTTCAATGTGATGGGTGCGTGCTATCCCGCGGGACACAGCGAGAGCGCGAGTCAAAAGGAAGATATCATCAACCTAAAACGCAAGGTTGACGCGGGCGCAAGCGGACTTATCACGCAGATGTTTTTTGACAACGAAGAATTCTATCGTTTTAGAGATTTGGCACAAGTGGCGGGCATAGACGTGCCTATCGAGGCGGGAATTATGCCTATCACCAACAGCCGTCAAATAGAGAGAGTAATCTCGTTGTCATCTGCCACTATGCCGGCTAGACTGTCCAAACTCATATCGAGATATGGGCAAAACGACAAGGCTATGTTCGACGCGGGCGTGGCGTATGCGACTGAGCAAATCATCGAATTGCTCAGCGCCGACGTGGATGGCGTGCACCTATATACTATGAACAATTCGCTAGTTGCCAAGAAAATCAGCGATGGCATAGGCGGTCTAATTGGGGAAACGAGATGAAAATTGACTACGATATCGTAAGACGATATATCTCCGACAAGACGGGGAGCGTGGGCGACAAGTATATGCAAGGCGTTGAGAGAGAATTGGAAGAAATCGCAGCCGTGCAAAAGAGGTCGTGGATATTCGATTGCACAAAGGGTGACTTTTATCGTATAGAGGACTTGGGGCTGACGATAGAGAGCCGTGACGTCAATGATTTATTTGACGAGTGCGAGAAGATTGCCGTTTTCGTGGTGACGCTGGGCTTGCAAGTGGATAAAAAAATTGCATATTATGGCAACGCCGACGTGCTGAGAAGCGTGGTGCTCGACGCTATGGCAAGCGTGATGGTGGAGAGCGTGCTCGACGAGTTGCAATCGCAAGTCGACGAGACGATAGGGCTAAATCCTACCATGAGATATAGCCCGGGATATGGAGATTTGGAGCTTAGCTTCCAAAGACAGCTATTGACGGCGCTAGGTTGCGGTAAGAGCATGGGAGTTATGCTCAACAGCTCCAATATTATGATTCCGCAAAAATCGATTAGCGCTATCGTGGGATATTCTAAGAAAAAACAAGCATACGCAAGTGTGTGTCTAAAATGCCCTAACAACGGCAAATGCAAAGTAAAGTGTAGCAGAGCGCAATGAGGATATTATGGATTTGAAACAACTGATTGACAACAAGATAGTTTTGCTTGACGGTGCAATGGGCACTATTTTGCAAAGACTCGGCGTAAAAATGGAGGGCGGAAAGCCCGAAATGGTCAACCTTACTCAGCCTGAGGTGATACAAAAAATCCACGAAGACTACCTGAGAGCGGGTAGCGACGTGGTGTATGCCAATACATTTGGCGCCAATCGTATCAAAATGGAAGGCTATCCTTATATAGAATGTGCTAAAGCGGGCGTGCTTTGTGCCAAAAACGCCGTCAAGGCTGTAGGCAAGGGACTAGTTGCCCTCGATATGGGTAGTATAGGCGAGCTCGTCGAGCCTATGGGTAGAGTAACCTTCGACGAGGTGTACGAGACGTATAAAGAAGTGGTGTTAGCCGTAGCGGACGAGGTCGACTTGTGCGTGATAGAAACGATGAGCGACCTCTACGAAACCAAAGCCGCAGTGCTTGCCGTCAAGGAAAATTGCAACAAACCGCTAATCGTGACGATGAGCTTTGACGAAAAGGGCAGGACCTTTGCGGGGTGTCCCGTCGAGGCTATGGTGGCAACTATGCAAGGCTTGGGCGTGGACGCACTGGGGCTCAACTGTTCTCTAGGTCCTAAGCAACTTGGTAGCGTCGTAGATAGATTGCTATCAATGAGCGAGCTACCCGTAGTCGTCAAGCCAAACGCGGGTATGCCTACCATAAGGAACGGTGTGACTGCCTTCGATATGCCGGCGGACGAGTGGGCGGAGGCAATGGCAAGTATCGTCGACAAGGGCGTGGCTATAGTGGGCGGTTGCTGTGGAACGGATAGCGAATTTATCAAACTTCTGGCGGAGAAAATCAAGGACAAAAAGCCAAGTAGACCTATCGCAAAGCACCAAGTATGCGTCGCAAGCGGTAGCAAGTACGTAAGACTCGATTGCCCGAAAATCGTGGGCGAAAGGATAAACCCTACAGGCAAAAAGTTGATGAAACAAGCAATAGAAGCCGAGGATTGGGGATATATAGAAGGACAAGCCGTGGAGCAAACTCAAGCGGGCGCCGATATTTTGGACGTCAATATGGGGCTTGCAGGCATAGACGAAGCCGATATGATAGTCAAAGCTATCAAGAGAGTGCAGAGCGTGGTTGACCTTCCTATCCAAATAGACAGTACCGACCCCGTGGCAATCGAAAAGGGCTTGAGATACGTGAGCGGAAAGGCGATAGTCAATTCCGTCAACGGCGACGACGAAGTCTTGGATAGAGTGTTGCCACTAGTCAAAAAGTACGGCGCGTTGGTACTCGGCTTGACGATAGACAAGGACGGAATTCCTAAGACGGTGGAGAAGCGTCTAGAAATTGCTCGCAAGATTGTAAAAAGAGCGCAAGAGTACGGCATAAGCAACGAGGACGTGATTATAGATACCCTTACCTTGACGGTGGGTGCCGAGCAAGAGCAAGCTGTCAATACTTTGGAAGCTATAAGAAGAGTGAAGAGCGAGCTTGGCGTAAAGACGGCGCTCGGCGTGTCCAATATATCCTTTGGACTGCCCGAGAGGAACCTCGTCAACAGAACCTTCTTGACAATGGCGCTGACTTGCGGGCTAGACCTAGCTATCATCAACCCTAATCTACAACCTATGAAAGAGAGCTTTTTGGCGTACAATTTGCTAGCGGGCATAGACCAAAAGGGCGAAAAGTATATCAAAGAGATTTCTACTAATACCGAGAGCGCGGTTGCCGTATCGGGGAAAGAGTTGACTCTGCAAGAATGTATCAAACAGTCGCTAAAGGCCCAAGCCGTCGAAACGGTAAAGGCTATGCTTGCAAAGGGACTCAACGGCTTGGATATAATAGACGAGTACGTCATACCTACCTTGGGTGAGATAGGCGACGGATACGAAAAGGCAACTATATTTTTGCCACAACTGATATCTACCGCTGAGGTGGCTTCGGCAGTGTGCGACGTCATCAAGGCTAGTATAGGTAGTAGCAACGTAGGCAAGAGGGCCAAGATGGTGCTCGCGACGGTAGAGGGTGACGTGCACGATATAGGCAAAAATATCGTCAAGACCGTGCTACAAAATTACGGCTACGACATAATCGACCTTGGTAGGGACGTTGCCGTGGAAAGAGTAGTGGAAGCCGTCAAAAAGAATAAACCGCAAATACTCGGCTTGTCGGCGTTGATGACGACTACCGTCAAAAATATGAAGAGGACGATAGAAGAAGTACGAAAAGTCAGCGATTGTCTGATATGTGTGGGCGGTGCGGTGTTGAGTGAGGACGTAGCTAAGTCAATAGGCGCGGACGCATACAGTAAGGACCCTCGGCAGTTAGTCAAGATATTGGAAAGCAGAGGTTTGTAAGCCAAAAAGTCGATACAGGTCGCCAAAATTGCAAAACATGCGAAATATTTGTACAAAAGAGGACTAATAAAAAATATGTGGATACTGGCGGCGATTGGCTCGGCGGTGTTTGCCGCCTTGACGGCGATATTGTCCAAGTGTGGAATAAAGAACGTCAATTCAGACGTAGCTACGGCGTTGCGCACGTCGGTGGTGCTGATATTTGCTTGGATAATCGTCTTTGCAACGGGCGTATACAAGGATATTGCGACTATAGATACCAAGTCGTTGCTATTCCTCGTGTTGTCGGGCTTGGCTACGGGCGCGAGCTGGATATGCTACTTCAAAGCATTGTCGATAGGCGAGGTGTCCAAGGTTGCTGCGGTGGACAAGTCGAGCGTAGTGCTGTCTGTACTGCTTGCAATCATCATCTTCCCTCAGGAGAGAGAAGGGTGGTGGATAAAGCTGTTGTGCCTGTTAGCAATAGGCGTCGGAACTTTGCTTATGACCGATATCAAGCGAGGCGAGGACAAAACCCGACTTGCTTGGTTGATATTCGCTTTGCTTTCGGCGATATTTGCCGCGGCAACCTCAATACTTGCCAAGATAGGCATACAAAACGTCAACTCTAACCTTGCCACCGCAATAAGAACTTGCGTGGTTTTGGTGATGGCGTGGCTAATCGTGATAGCAAGGGACGAGGTAAAGACTATCAAGGACGTCAAGGCAAAAGACGCGGTGTTTTTGGTCTTGTCGGGAATAGCGACGGGCGCTAGCTGGCTGTGCTATTATTACGCTATCCAAAAGGGACAAGTGAGTATAGTCGTGCCGATTGACAAGCTTAGCATTTTGATAACGGTGCTATTTTCTTTGGTGGTGTTCAAAGAAAAGCTCTCCGCCAAGGCTTGGACGGGACTTGGACTGTTGACGGCGGGCACGGTGCTGATAGCAGTATTGACGTAAATTGTAATATATTGACAAATTATTAGAATAAATAAAGCACGTCTAATCGTGCTTTTTGTTTGGTAAACGATATGCTTTCGAACAATTCTTTGTCTAACGCTTTTTAGTCGCTGCCTATTTGGTGTCGCTTTCTTCTTGCCATTCGGTAGGTTGTTGACGTGTCGTTACGTCTTGCTCGACGGCATTTATTTGCTCGGCGATATCGTCTTGGGCGTGGGCAGTTGGTTGTATCGTATCGCTCTTGGCATCGTCGATATGGGCATCGGTTGGGCTCGCAGTTTCGGGCTTTTTCTTTTCTCTATATACGAAAAATTTGCAATACAAAAACTCTAGCACGAGGTTGCATATCATAGTGCCTGCAAGCACGATATATTTGTGCACGCCGTGGGTGGTGAGAATCTTGGTCGTCCAAGTCGAGAGAGGGGTGAATGCACAATAGAATAGGGCGACTTTGAGCATGGCTAGGGGCACGTTGTTAGTGGCTTTGAAGGTAAACTTACGGTTGACGGTGAAGTTGTAGAGCACCGAGCATACCAATGCGATGAGATAGCTGTATTGCGCGGGCAAATGCACGACTTCGTTGAAAAAGACGTCGACTAATACTTGTATGATGCCTGCCGAAGCGGAAAAGAGAGCAAACTTGATTGCTTGCAATACTACCTTCTTTTTGTCGGATTGCATATAGTCCTCCTAATATCTTGTCGCCATTGTTATTATAGCTTATTTTGCGCTCAATGTCGATAGTAAATCAAAATAAAGAAGGAGCGACAATTCGCTCCTTATAATGGTTGTGTTATTACTCTTGCTCTTGCTGTTTTTGGAGAAGATCTCTAATGTCTTTGAGAAGCATCTCGGTGGTTGGGTTGGCGAGCAATTCAGCCTCTGCTTTGGCTTTGTCCTCGGCTTCTTTAGCAAGTCTAGCTTCTTCGGCTTGCTTAGCTTTGAGAGCTTGATTTTCTTCGTACACTTCTCTAAAAGAACGACCTTCGGCTTTAGCTTTAGCTTTGAGAGCTTTGTTCTCGGCTTTGACTTCTTTTTTGCTTTGTTGCTTAGCAAATTCGCCCAATTCCTCAAGCTTTTTGCGAGAAGAGTTGACTAGTTTGACTACGATAAATATCGACGTTGCAATAATCAAAAAGTCGATGATAGTTTGGATAAAGTTGCCGTACGCCCAAGTGAGTGTTGCTTCGCCTAATTCGTTGGTTCTGAGTACGATACTGAGCTCTTTGAGCGAGCCTGCTCCCGTAGCCCAAGTGATGAGAGGCATAATGATGTCGTTGACAAGGCTGGACACGATTTTGTTGAACGCAGTTGCGATAATCATACCGACAGCCATATCGAAAATATTGCCACGGCATACGAAATCTTTGAATTCTTTGAAAAACTTTTTCATAAGCACTCCTTACTCTTTAGTTGGTTATATTATAGTCGCAATGGTTGTTTTTGCAAAGTGATTTTGCCCAAAAAATGCAAGAAGTGACGGGTAAATTTTGGAAACAATGGATATAAATGTCGTTAGCGGTAATCGATATGTCGAATTAAAACAATCAAAATCCTCACGACACGTCTTTGCCGTGAGGATTGTCGACTATAGCGTCGAAGAGTATATTTCGGTTAGAAAATCACCGTAAGCAACATTTTGAAGTCCTCTTGTGCGTAGACTGAGTGAGATATGCGAGAGGTCATAACCAAGGATTGACCTTGCGTGCAAATAAACTCTTCTTCGCCGACGGTAATTTTTGCCGTGCCTTGCAAAACGTTGACCATGGCGTCGCCCTCCGAGGCGTGAGTGGAAATCTCTTCGCCTTGCGAAAAGGCAAACAAAGTCACGCTGACGGCGTCGTTTTGGCACAGCGTCTTGCTGACGATTTGCCCTTGTAGCGTGTCGATTTGGTCGGCTAATTGCAATATTTGGCGATGAGGAATGTTTTTGATTACAGCCATTGCTCTTTAGATTTGAGATATTGCATTGACGGGGCACTCCGCCATAGCTAGCTCGGCACGGTCAAGGGTAGCTCCGATTGGCTCGATATCCAACGCTTGCGCTTTGCCTTCATCTGTCATCTCGAATACTTCGGGACAAGTGTTGTTGCACGCTCCGCAACCTATGCAATCGTCATTGACGTAATATTTCATAAATAATCTCCTTGTTTCTAGTTTGATTTGGTTGTACTGCTTGTATTATTGCCAAAAAATAAAATTGTAAACACGTATTGATTTTTTTGTATATTTGCATATTGATTTTGAAACGATTTAGGGGTTTAATTGGGACAATATTAGTAAGACAGGGGGACTGTATGAGAGAAGGATTTGTTACGCCACCAAAGCACGTAGGCTTTGAGGTAAAGAAATTGTTTGATAAGTCGGCAGAGCTGATTGACGTGGCTATTGCGTATATTCAACCGACAGGCGGAGGTCCGAGCGAGAAACACACCCATAGCCACGACCATTTGTTTGTCGTCACTCAAGGACGGGCGAGAATAGAATTGGGAGAAGAAACCGTCGTTTTGCAAAAAGACCAATCGTTGTTGGTAAAAGGAACGATACCTCATTGCGTATGGAACGATTGCGACGAAACGACGACTATGATAGGTATTACGCTCAAATGACGGCGTGACGAAAATAACTCAACGAACATACAATATCGTGTGAGAGTGGTTGAGTACGACGCCTTGTCGGCGGTGCAATACGCAAAAAAGTGGGCTTATAGACGAAATCCCGTATATTACAACTTCGATGGATTGGGCGGAGATTGCACGGCATTTGCATCGCAATGCTTGTATGCCGGTAGCGGCGTGATGAATTATACTCCAACCTTTGGTTGGTACTATATCTCTCTGAGAGATAGAGCGCCCGCTTGGAGCGGAGTGCAATACTTTTATAATTTTTTGACGAGTAACCTCAAGGGCGTAGGCAATGCTCAAGGTCCTTTCGGTGTGCAAACTCAGGTGAATTACGTGAGAATTGGCGACTTTATACAACTAGGCAACGCGCAAGGGAAGTTTTATCATACTTTGATCGTGACGGGATTTCGAGGCGGAGTGCCGTTGGTTGCTTCACATACCATTGACTCGTTGGATAGACCTCTAAGCAGCTACGACTATCGTATTGCAAGAGCAATCAAGGTGCTTGGTGTGCGGACGTATTAGTTCTGTTGTTGACGACGCACTTGCGGTATTGGGTGTATATTTCAAATTTTGTGCAAATATTGCTTTTCAGTAATCTTTAAGGTTGACAGTATTATAACGATATGTTAGACTTTTGGCGTAGGTGATATATGAAGTTTTTGATAGTTGAGGACAATATAGGTTGGAGCAACAAACTCAAAGAATGTGTGGCTGTGCTGGGCGAGAGCGAATGTGCTTTTGACGGCGAAGAGGGATTGTATATGGCGGAGAGTAATATATATGATCTCATCATCTTCGATATGATATTGCCAAAGCTCAACGGCTCGGAATTTTTGGTCAAGCTTAGGCAAAAGAGCGTGTGCCCCGCCATTGCGGTGTCTTCTTTGGATAGCAAGAGCAAGATAGTCGAGGGTTTAAAATTAGGTGCGGACGACTACGTGGTCAAACCTTTTGACCAAGAAGAGCTTAGGGCAAGAATAGTTGCCGTCTTGCGAAGATATAATAATAACTTTTCGGATATTTACACCTGCGACGAGGTGGTAATGGACTTTAGGAACAAGATGCTCAGCGTGTGCGGAGAGTACGTCAAGTTGTCTGGTAAGTCTTACGATATAGTGGAATTTTTGATACGCAACCGCAATATAATAATATCCAAAGAACAACTCTTCAATAGAATTTGGGGCAACGACAGCGATACCATTATGACGGTGACGGAAGTGTATATCAGCAGTCTAAGAAAAAAGCTGGACAAGTTTGGCGCAAAGAATTATATTAGAACCGTAAAAAATATTGGATATATGTGGTACGACAAGAGGGACAAGTAGTCGGCACTGTAATATGGAAAAATTTGTAAAAATTAGCTTTGGACAAGACGCACGGCATTAAGATTGAGTTGCCGATATCCGGTATTAATATACTAATATCAATACAATAAATTATACTAATATAACAAGATGAATCATTATTTAATAAGTACGATACGAATATAGCTATCGTACTTATTTGATTGATAAGGGAAATAGCAACTTAGTTGATAATGATTTATATGATAAGTAAAATATGGATAAAACGGTTTTGAAAAACCAAGCGGACGTATGAAGCCGAAAGGGCAGTGTGAGGCGACGAACGACGCGTCAGTAGTTGCTTGCAGAACATTCGCAATAAGTTGGCACCCGCCTAATAAAAAGCGCTAATTAGGCAAAAAATCAAAAATTAAAAAAAATTTACATAACTTGCAATATCGACGCTTTTGTAATAAAAAGTGGTGATTTTGAAAAGAAAACACCAAAAATAAAAAATAAAAGTTATATTTTGAGTTGCTTTTAAAAATTTTTTAGCAAAATTTTAAGGTTGGTTTAAGTTTATCTTTCTAATATATAATAAATAAGAAATCGCACATATCTGCGATTAGGAGGAAGTATGAGAAATAAGAAATTGATAGCCTTACTAGCTTTGCTGATCGTATTGGTTATCGCATGCTCGTTGGTACTCGTCGCTTGTGACCCTAGCGGTGAAGGCGGCGGCACCGGTGAAGGTGGCGGTACCAGCGAAGGCGGCGGTACCGGTGAAGGTGGCGGTACCGGCGGTGGCACCGGTACGGGCGGTGGCGACATCGGCGGTGGCGATGACGATGGAGATTTGCCACCACCACCACCACTACCCGACACGAAACCGAAGCCTGTAAAGAAATCGGCACTCGAAGTGTTGAAGATGATGGTGGGCGGTATCGACAACTCTGCGGAAGACGAAAAGCGTCTCTATCTCGAGTTTATCGGTCTAGTGACCTTGACCGAGCAACCCGACAATATGCCTGAAGTTAAGACGGACTACGAGTTGTCGCTCAAGACCAATATGTTGGGCGTTTTGGCAGAGGAGAATGCAAGCGTATCTAAAAATGAGTTTGCTTTGGTACTCAAGCAAGTGGATACTAGCACAATCAAGTTCGCCTTCTACATAATCGAAGAAAAAGCTTACCTACAAGTTGAGGGAAGCTCCGCTTTGATTTATTTGTCAGACTTCAATATGAACTACCTCGCTCAAATAATAGGTAAAGTTCCGGGACTTCTCGACGGGCTTAATCTTGACGAGCTTTTGGGTAGCTTCGGCGGTGTGGACGGTATCTTGTCGTTGGTACTCGGTATGCTTTGCGACAACGTTAAGTACGAGCCTGTCACCGAAAACGGAGTAGTGACGACAAAACTATCCGTCGACTTCGTTATCAACAGCTTTATGGACTCTATCAAGGGCGTGCTTGGCGGTATAGATATCGGAGGACTTCTCGGCATCAACCTTGACATCAAGGCTTTGATTGACGCTATTGCCGCAATGATTCCTAATATGAAAATCACCTTGTCGGCAACCCTCGTCGACGGCATATTGGCAGAGGACGACGGAATAAAGCTTGACGTAACCAACAAGGATAGCAACTCTAACTTTGCGCTAAAAACGAGATTCGATATAGGCGAAACGGCTCCGGAAATCGACTTGCCTATTATAGAAGAATTTAGAGAATTTAGCTTGACTAACATCGCTTTCGACATCGATTTGATAGTTGACAGCGGTCTTGAAGAAGCCGGCGCACCTAAGCAGGTTGACGTAGGACAACTTATCAATATGTTTACCGGTCAAGAGACTTTGCCTGTCGGCATTATTCTCCTTGACGTTGCTATGGGCTTTAGACTCAGCTTTAAGATAGACCTCGACCTCAACTATGCAGCCGAGGACGCTGACAATAACCTTATAGCTATCGAACTCTTCCTTATCGACAGAAATCATAATAAAATAGAGGCTACACCGCAACTCGGACTATATTATCAACAGAGAGCTGCGTACGTCAACCTCGGCAATCTATTGCCTAACTATTATCGTAGCAAGAGCGTGAGAATAGATACTAATCTCGACGCTTTGATTAGCAAGCTCGTTACTTTGTTGACGGGTGAAATAGACAAAGCACTCGGCACCGACTTCGACCAAGCGATGAACGGTGGCAACGAGCCTGCGCTTGGTCAAAACAAGGTTTACAACAGCTCCAATATGGTGGCTTTGGCTGTGGACGAAGAGGGTACGGCAACAATCAAACCGGGATACGCTATGTTGTTGGACGCTATCACAGGCCTAATCGGTATACGTGATTATATCAACACCGACAACCTTGCCGACGGCGTGCTCAACAAGTACCTCGAAATAACCTTCGGCAACTCTATGTTGCAAGCTTTGGAAGGCTTGGTTGGCACGATACCGTTTAGATTGCCAAGCGGTATAAGCGATATCGTATTGCAAATTGGTGACGTGGTAGTGCCTGACGTGAGTGACGTGGAAGCTTATAGAGAATATGCCGAAAAGGGTAAGATGACCTTCGGCGTACAAGGCGCGGTAAGCATAGGCGGAATTGATTTGTCACTATCTTTGCGCAACTTCAATATCGGTTTCCCTATCGAGGGTCTTGACAACTACGTAACCAACGCAATAGGCGACAAAGACGGCTATACCAACTCGGTAGCAGAATTGCTCGACGACGTATTGTCCAACATACATTTGCAATTCGGCGTCAATATGACCTTCAACAAAGGAACCTACGACTTTATACCTTTGCTCACCAGCTTTGGTTTGACGGGCTTGGAAGGACAACACTTGTTGTGGACGTTCGACGACAACTTCGTGCTCGACGGTGCGTTGGCTATCCAAATTGCTTTGGACAAGAACAACCACTACAACAGCTCTATAGTTATAGAATTGAGAACCAACAAGGCAATCGGAATAGGCTCGGATATTCTCTTCCCAGCCAACTCGGTAATCTTGGGCGTTTACGGCTATGCCAACAGCGTATTCATCGACGTATCCAATATCAAGATTGCTAAGATTACTTTGCCTAAGCTTAAAGCAGAAATCGACTTTACCGAGATAGTTTACAAATTTATCGGCGACTTCGATTATAGATTGGCATTCGACTTGTCCACGCTGTTCGGCTCGACAGGAGAGAGCACTGAAGGCGGTGCGAGCGACCCTGCTCAACAAGCCGAAGAATTGATGTTCGAAGGTGAGGACGGCGGTACTTTGACTCCTGCGGGACAAATCATCGTAGGCGTCAATGCAGATACCCTTACCGTTAGCACAACGCTTGCGGCAGTGCTTAGCATCTTGTCTAGCGTAGGACTCAACGTAGACCTCAGCTTTATCAACAGTGCTAGCATCGACCTCATGTTATCTAGACTGCAAGGCGTCAAGCTCGATTTGGCGGCAGAATTGTTGCCTACCGTAGAGTTGGACGCTGCAGGCAACGTAATAGGCGAGCCTACTTACAACAGCAACTTCAAGATACACTTTGAGACGGGTACTCAAAACAATCCTATTAGAATAGGAAATCTTGACGAACTCAAAATCAAACTCTTCGAAAGACAAGAGGAATTCGAGGCTTATGAGGACGACCTCATCACAGCTATCGTCAACACAGTTGGCAAAGCTTCGTTTAAGGCAACCGTAAACCTCAAGACGATGGAAGAAACCTTCAATATTACTAAGATAATCAATAATATACTTGCTTCGAGCGGCAAGGAATTGACCTTACCAATCAACTTGCATCTCGACGATTGGGATACCGAAGTAATATTGACCGTTGCTTGGAACCTCGATATGCGCAACTTCAAGAAGACGCAGTTGCAAGTGACCTTCTCTTACCTCGAGAAGACATTGCTCGAAGTAGATATCTTCCAAGGCAATATCGTCCTCGATTTGACGGGACTCGGCTTCTTCAAACTCGAAATCGTCAACTCTCCATTCGTTAAGGTTATCAACAGCGCTTTGACGGACGTCATCAACCAAATAGGTAACTTTAACCTAACGGATATCATCAACGATGCACTCGGCGACCTAACTTTGGGTGGAGCGCTTGGCGGAGCTTTGGCAGGAACGCCTGAAGAGAGCACGCCTGATAGCGGAGCTAAAGAGGCAGAAGCAGGTGCAGGATTTACCCCTGAAACTATGGACCTTATCGCTAAGATTATCAGTGCGGTATCTGCTCACAACGCCAATATATTCCTCAAGTTTGACGCTATGATGATAGACGCTATACTTAGACAATTCATCGGCTTTGGTATTGGTATGAGTATCGGCGTAGGCGGAGAAATCGACTTCGTGGACGGCGTAATCAACCTCAATATAGAAGTCGAGAGTATGAGCGTATCGGTTAAGTTCGAGATGCTGATGGGAGAGCCTATCAACCTCAACTTGCCACTTGACGAAATCCCTGACTGGGACGCAACTAGCGGAGCAACCTTCGTCAAGACGATGCTTGACGGCTTGGATATCGCGTTTGCTCTCGACTATGCAATCAATAGTGCCGACGCCAAAGCCAACTACAATACCAACGGCTCGGATTCCGGTGTGGAGGAAGGTAGCAAGTACTACACTCGTCTCATCATACAAAAATTGCAATCTAAGACTACGCTATACAACACGGGCGGTAAGACGGCATCTGCGGGCTCTATTCTCGTAACTTTGGCTTCTATCAACAAATCTAAGTATGAGAATACCGACGAGCTTAATAGCAACGTAAATCAACAACCGTTGTTGTATGCGGAACTCAACTACAACACCGGCAACCTAAGAGTAGTGCTTTGCCAAGGCGTGTTGACGCTTGGTTCGGTTCTTGACTTTGCAAGCTTTATCGACATCAACATCGCGCTTGACCTCGTCAATATGCTGGCACCTACCATTGATAACCTCTTTGCCTCTATCGACCCTGACTACAACGGCGGAAGTACGGGCGGAGGCACCGAAGGCGGTGGAACGGGCGGAGGCACCGAAGGCGGCGGCACCGAAGGTGGCGGAACTACAGAACCACCAAAGGAACCAAGCAGAATGGACAAAGCCTTTGCCCAACTTGACGTTGTACAATTGCTTGGCGGCGGTATCGACGTATATCTCAGAAATACCGGACTCTTCAACGTCAATATCACCTTTGACCCATACACCATCAACTGGCTGCTCGACGAGGTGATGGCAAGCGTATTCGGTTGGGATACCATAATAGACCTCGTAGAAATGACGAGAGACGCAACTACGGGCACGTCTATGTTCGCTACCAATTATCTCAAGTCTGTCAACTGGGATAGAATTGATGCGGAGCATACTTGGATAAGCTTGAAGCAAATCTTGTTGCCTTTGCTTAAGGACGTAGTCAACGGCGTCGGTTACGGTTGGGCGGCACCTTTGCTTACCAATGCAATCCTCAACGCATTCTACTTCCAAGTAAGAAGGTTGTTTACAAGGCTGTTGCCATTGCCGGTATTCAACGAGGTGACGGCGGGCGTCAACATAATGGACGGCACGCTTGCCAACTTGTATATATTTGGTTACGACTACGACGAGCCGGTATATAAAGCGTTTGACGAAAACGGCAATAAGATAGCCAAGGAGGATCAGAGTGAGATTTACGTATTCAAAGCTTACTCCGATGCGGCACCTGGCTCCGACGTTCCTGCTAAGGGTACCTATACACGTAAATACGACCGTAGCACCGACGCTAACGACGACCAAGGCGCAAGTTATACGTATTATTACAACAACAGAAGCAACGGCTATTATCTCGAAATTAGGTTCTTCAACTGTTCGCCATCCGTGGGTACGCCTGACTATAGCGTTGACGGTACAACCGAGGGCGTGATGACTTGGGGTAGCATAGACGCTGCGCCTACCTACGACCCATATTGCTATAGCAACGACGTCGAAGGTAAGTCGCTGTTCTTGGCAGAAAACTTCTCGGGTAAAGAAGTGTCTTACCAAAAGGGCGAACAACTCTATAAGACCACCCCTACCTATGAAGTAACCAAGAAAGACGGCGTTGCCGTATCTATGAATATCAACAACCTCGACTTTGGTACTGCGGGCGTGTACGAAATCGTTGCAACGGCAAGTTTCAACGGCGGAGCAGTCGTTAGAACTAAGACTATCAACTTGACGATTTACGGTAAGGACGAGATAGCTAGCGTAGGCGAATATAATTTGAATAAAGAATATCAAAATTATATAGATATATACGCGTATAGTGAAATTCCTAAGTATATCGTTATCACCTACGATACGCCGGACGTACTAGGTAACTATATGAGAAGAATACCTACCGAGTCGATGACCTTCACAAGTTATGCTCCAACCGTATATACGGCACACGACGTCAACGGTATGGTAACCTTCAAGGACGGAACGACTAAGAGCGTACTCTTCAAGTACATTGATAGTACTATCAACAATATCATGGGCGGTATCGAGATTGCTATCGACTTGTACCAATACGACCAAAGCGCGGTAGACCTCAGCGTATATACTCCTGACGTATTGTACTTTACTTACAACGACGGCTCGTCTGATAAGATTAAAGTCAACGGAACTTGGAACGTATCTTCTGCCGAGCAACTCGTAAACAGAGACCCTAGCAACCTCAGTGCAGGTATCTATTGGATTACCAATACTATCGGTAGCGGAGCGACCTTGCAAGACGTCAATATCAAGTTCGTCGTCAAGTCCAAGACGGTAGACTCTGTAGAAGTAAACGGAAATATTAATAATATAAGAATTAGTCCATATCAATACTACAAGTACTTGATTACGGGTGACGAAAACGAAAATCCATTCCCAAGCCAAGTACTTGCTACCTACAGCGAAGCTTACGCTTACGATGCGGTAGAGGGTGCAAACGTATTGGTAAACGAAGCGTATAGCGAAATGGTATACGTAAATTGGAACAAGACGGGACTCAACTTCACTTGGGACAACAACAACGCTCCTGAGTATAATCCTGACGGAAGTATCAAGAAGAACGGTTCCGTATCGCTTGACACCACGAGCGTCAAGGATCCAACGGCAGAGACCCCTGTCAGAATTTACGAGACCAGCTTCGATTGGACCTTCCCTGTCAACATCACTATGGACAGAAACGAAGTAAAAGCAATCTACTTCGACGAAGAGTTGACGCAAAATACTTTGGTTATCGACCCATATCTCTTCAAGATTAACGAAGAAGACGGCGTAGACAACTTCCCAACCAACGCTTGGATTGAGTTTACCAACGGTAGCGTTATCAACTTGCCTATCGCTTGGGTACAAGAAGAAGTAGACGCTTTCGAAGTGGATTACGAACAACAAAGTAGACAGTTTAGAGTATATATCGGCTACGACGTCGATACCTATACCAACAACCGTATACCTAAAGCAGACGCAACCAGCGCATTGGGTATCGCCGATTACTGCAACGCTCACGGTATCAGCGGTAAGATGTTGCAAAGAATAGTAGTCAGCGTTCGTGTTGAGGGCTTGGAAGCAGTTGGCCTTGATATCGCGGGTAGCGAACTCAACGGCGGAAGATACGTCATCGACCCTGTAAGAGTAAAATACCTCGGTGAGAGCCCATTGCCTGCAACCGTACCTGTAGTTTACAACGACGGCTCGAGCTCGGTACTTCCTGTAGTATGGGATTACGACTTCGATATCAGTATCTACGGCGGTAGAGATTTGACTGCAACCGCAACCATAAGAGGTACGGGTATCAGCTTTGACGTGGCTTGTAGAATACTCGATAGATCGACGCCTGAAGTTGTCAACGACAATATCTCTATCAACCCATACAACTTTACGTTGAATGAGGAAGGAAAGAGAGTATACAGCGAGTTTACCGAAACGGTAGCTGTCAAGTACTTCACGAGCTACAAACTCAAAGTCACCAATATTGAAACGGCAGAAGCGACTATCTTCGACAACTTGTTCTTAGACGAGAAGCTTGCACTCGAAGAATTGTACACCACGGGTGACAATACTGGATTGTATACGGTTGAGACCGAGTACAACTACGACACCTTCGAGTTGCCTGTGACGTGGGATATTACCAATATCAACATGGCAGTGACGAGTGATCCTAATGAAGATAAAACCTTTGCAGTTAAGGCAAAGATTACCGGTGCAACCGAAAGCTTCGAGACTTTGGCTATCAACGTTACTGTCGAAGAAAAGATATTCGTCGGTATCAACAACAACTCGGTATACAAATACGTTATCGCTTATGGCGGAAGCAACTTGACGGAAGATGAGATTGCTACCAAGAAGGTAACCAAGCAACTCAACGCATTCTTCGAGGACGGCACGACGCAAAAGTTGGACATTGTATTCGATTTGAGCCCTGTCAACTTTACCGTTACCAACTACAACTCGGATACCGGTGAATTTACGGGAAGTGCAATCATATGCAAAGCGTATATCATGCAATATGCAGAGATACAGCAGTATATCGAAATCGAAGTGTACGTGGCTACCGAGCCAACGGTCTAAAAGGAGGTATAAGTTATGACTAACATAATAAATAAGAAATTGATCATTACTATTACGTCGATTATACTTATCGTATCGTTGGTATGTGCGTTGCTCGCGCTGATTGATAGAGAAACTACGCAAAACGAGGCTGTGGCGGAGGGATTAATCTCCGCCAACAGCACCACTACCGACGGTACTATAGACGGGGTGGCGGGCAAGCACGCTACTTATGAACAATTGCAAAACAAGGCGATTGCCGCAGGCAAGACGCTCAAGACGATTAGTACCCAGACAGAATTGGAGAACTTCCTAGCCAACAACGTATCTACCGACTACGGCGCATTGTACAACGTGTCGGGTGATTTGACACTAGATTGGGTCAAGGGCGACAACTATGCCAGCAGTAACAAATATATGAGAGGTGCCTTCGACGGCAACGGCTACACCATCAACATCAAAGGCGGTGTAGGTAGAGGTGCTTTTGCCAGCGGATATGCCGCTAAGCATATAATCAATAGCGACCCTATCTTGGGAGGCTCGGATGCGGCAGCCAATCCTATATACATTGCTCCGTCGGGCTTCTTCGTAGCAATCAACGAAGGCATCATCAAAAACGTTACTTTTAGTTACACCTCGACTCATATCGAGCCTAACGGCAGAGACGCAGACGGTGGTTCGTGTCTATACAATCCATATTCTAACGGCGTAACCCCAAGCTTCGGTATTATTGCGGGCTTGAGTAACGGCGGAGAGATAAGCAACTGTAAGGTTATACTCAAAAATCCGTTCGTTTTGTTCGGAACGGGTGATAATAGCTTGACGTCTAACGGAAGATTTAGAGAAAACAGCGCTATCGCAGGCGGTGCGGTTGGAATTGCTACCAACGGAGCCGCTATAAGCAATATTACGGTAGATTTGCAATCTTCCTTCTCCGTAGTATGTAGAGGTAATACGAGTGGCGCAAACAGTGCTAGAGCAACGCTCAGCTGTGCGGGCGGTATCGTAGGCAACTTCGTACCTATCGGAGGCACTACGATGAAGTATTGTACCGTGCTAGGCAACGGAACTATGTCATCTATTGCAGGTGCAGGTTCTAACGATTCTCAGTTCCATACGTTCGTGGGCGCCGCAATAGGCGGAACCTTCCGCTTTACGGGTGTAGCTAGCTGGGCAAACTTTGCAATGAGCGAATATCCTACAGCCGAGATTAGCGCGATAATGTCCAACTATCAAGGTAGAATGCGCTATAATCCTCAAAGAAAGTATGAAGATATGCAGACCAACTACGCTAAGCTCTTCGGTGCGATAGGTAGTTCGGAAGGCGACCTTACGGGCGTGAGCGGAATGGTATTCTTGTTTGACTACAAGACTTTCTGTGAAGCCAAGGGTGTGGACGGTACCTACATAGACAGTTGGTGGATGAAGTACACCATAGACAATATAGGTACTATGATTTATCCAACGAGTACTGGCGGACAAGTCGACGTAAGCTTCGATAGTAGTAATCCTAAATACGATATAAGAATAGAAGCTAAAGCCGACGGATTTGACGGTGACATGAGTCAAACGTTGGAGAATACCTACTACAAAAAACTCGAAATCGCCGACGGCGCGTTCGGAAACTGCATTTGGGAAGCCAATATCAACAAAAACGGTCAACAAGACAAACATATCAAGGCGGAGCAATTTATCGGTGGAGAAATCTTCTTGCTCAAAGCTACCGACTACGGTACTATGAACTATAGCTTTGGTGAGATTGCAGACTATTCGATATCTTCCAACAACGGCTTGTTGTCGAGTAAAGAATACGATAGCGACCCAATCAACGAGCCTACCTTGGTGCTCAAATCTAAGCTTGGCAATACTTTGACGCCTGTTGCGTCGGCATACGAGTGGGAATTGCTCAAGGGCACTACGCCTGTGACCAACGCTCAGACCTTCTTGCCGGGCGTATACACCTATAGGGCAGTCAAGATGCTCGAAGAGGAAAAGCTTGCCTATTACGATGCCAACAACAAGGTATTGGCAAGATATAAAGAGAGTGAAAAAGAGACCTTTGCCGTAAATACCGCAGAGCTCAAATTCGATGCTCCTAACGAAAACGTATGGCTCAACCAAGCCAATATCGGTATGTATATCAACAAGGATAAGGCTTGGATGTTCAACTACATCAAATATAGTACCGATGGCAATTGGTCGGGATTGCTACCTACTTTCGGTGTAGCGAAGTACATCTTTAAGGACAACGTCTCCACGGGTAAGGCGGGAAGAACTTACGCCTTCCAAGCATACGTTTACACAGACGGTCAAGAGGTGTTGGTTGCTCAGTCAAGCACTCAAGTCAAGGTTCGTATCGACAACGAAAAACCTGTGATTGAGGACGTACACTACTATCTCAGCGACAGTATGGGTACTCAGGGAGAAGAGATAACCGTAAGCGACCTCAACGAATGGAGAACTACTCCTATATTGATGAAGTACACCGTCAACGACGAGGGCCGTAGCGGTATCGTGTCGGGTAGCGGACATACAAATTATACGCCAAATGAAAACGGCACTTGGAGCTGTAGCGTATTGCTCAAGGATACCAAAGAATATACGTTGTCTTACACCGACGCCACCAACAATACGGTATCTATGACCTACAACGTCAAGATAGACAATGTTACGCCTCAATTCAACGTAATCGTATCTGCGGAGAACGTAATGCAAGACGACGGCGAGTCATATTACTACTTTGACCCACTCAAGATTACTTACAATTCGACTTTGGGTGAAAGCGGATACGACCTTTACGTGTCTACGGCAAGCGACAGCAGTATCGTCGGCGCCGACAAGAGAGTATGGGTACACTACGACGATACTATAGCTAGCTCGGGACAAATAATCGTCAACGACAACTTGGAGAGCCAAGAGATATGGTTTAAGCTTGTCAACAAGCAAGACTTGTATCCTGAGAAGGTCATTCAGCTGACGAGCGGAACGTTGACTGAATTTACGATAAGGCTTGCTATAGCTAGAATTTATATCAATACGGAAAATATCTTCAACAAAGACGGCGTAGCGTTTAGCGAGTTGGATTTGTCGCAAGCATTGAGCAAAACCTTTGATAACCAAACCGTCAACAAGATAGAGGGCGCGACCGTCAAGCTCTATCAAGAGGACGGCTCTACCAGATACGGCAAGAGCGGTATCGTTTACTGCGACGGTAGATCGGCAGCAACGGATAAAGTAATCCAAGAAGCTCTGGAAGTCTACGTGCAATACGAAAATAAGCACGCGGGACAAACGACTGCTTATCTATTCGTCAAAGGTAGCGAGAACTATGGCGGAAAAGACTATACCAAGCTCTATCCGGTATACTTCTTGAGAGAGGGAGAAGCAATTGAGTTTACGAGTGAAGGATACGTCGTACCTGAGAGCATACCTCTAAATCCTGACGAGAACGCCGTAAGCGAAACTACCATAGACAAATACAATATGACGGTGGACGTTGCTTCTTACGTCAACGCCACGTATACCTTTGGTGACGTTATTCCTGCCACCTTTGACGTAGCGTTGCTTGACGGCACTACGATGACCTTTGACGTAAAGGGTGGACTGGCGACTTATTGCAACGCCAACACTTATCCTGCAGTGGATGCGCAAGCTCAAATGACGCATGCCGATATTGACTTTACGATACAAAAGGCATCGGTTGTAGTCAACAAGAAAAAGGTGAGCGCAATACCAACCATGGACGGAGAGAAGAACTTCTCGGCTAAGCTTGATTACGACAATCAAGAACACGTATTCGCGGCAACCTATAAGGACGTCTACGGACAACAACAACCTGTCAACGTAGAGTTCTTCCAAAACGAAGCGAGAACAACCCGCTACACAGATGAGGCAGGTGTGTCTATCAAGACCATTCGCAACGCGGGATACTACTACGTCAAGTTCTCTACCACCGATACCAACTACGATATAGTCAACTCGGAAGAATTCGAGTTGGAGATAGTCAAAGCCTTTATGGAATTGGTACTCGGCACGAGAGAAATGGACTACAAGGGTAGAGCGATATCCTATGACTTTACCGTCAACGCAGACCCGTCTTTGTATAGTATGGATGACTTTAAGTTGACCTACTATCCATATCCTTCTACCGCGGTATACGACCCTGTCAACAAGAAGATAACGAGTGGTAAACCATTGTCCACCCCTATCGCCGCAGAGGACGTAATCAACGTAGGATACTATGCGGTAACTATCGAATTCAATGAAAACGACAACTTCTATACTCAGACTTACAACGACAGCTTGCTGGTAATCGTCAGAGCCGAGACGGAAATCATTGCCAACGACGTAACGGTGGTCTACACGGGCGACGACTTTACCTTCAATCACCAAGATGCAGATAGCCAGCTGGTTGGTAAAAATACGGGTGTGGTATTGGCAAATAAGACGGGTGTTGACGAAGAAGGCAGAGCCGTAGCAGTACTAGACGACGTGTTGGTTACTATCAATAGACGTAACGGCACTACGGGCGTATACGAGCCAATCACCCCTACTACGGGTGCGTTTAGCAAAGTGGGTAGCTATGATTATAAGTTAATCTACGCCGGCGACGACAACCACATGCCTTGCGAAAAAGAGGTCAAGCTCATCATCGAGAAGGCAACCTTTGAAGGCATCGTATTCGAAGGCGTGACCCAACCTTATAGCGGTAAAAACGTTTCTGTTGTGGCAACCGTACCTGACAGGTATTCTGGCTATACATTAACCTACGTCAACGGCGCTAAGAATCAATCGGAGCCGTTTGAATTCGTAGACGCCAATACCTACAAGGTAAAAGTCGTGGTAACTATGGACAACTACAACGACTGGGAAAAGACGGTTGAAGTCAAGATAGACAGAATCAATATCACTGGCGTGACTGCAATCAACGTAAGCGTAGATTACGACGGCAATCCGCATAGAGCGGGTATTACGGGTCTCAAATATAACGAGACAACCAAAAAGTATACCTACAACAACTTGGATGCAATCGTAACCGCAACCGACGTGGAAGCAATAGACGTAGGCATCAAGAAAGGTAAGTATGTGATTATCGTCAACAACTACAATCCGTTGACGATTGAGACGACTGTCAACATTACACCTTATGAAGTGCCAAGCACCGACGTGTCTTACCAATCGCTGTCGACTGTCAAGTTTAACACTACAACCGATTTGAGCCGTCTGAAAGCAAGCTTTACCGACGTCAACGGCGAAGTGCAGAACAATAGACTCAGATTCTTCAAGGTTGAAAACGGAGAAGAAACGGAAGTTGGATTGAAGAAGGACGGTACGTTGCCTGCAGGTACTTATAGAGCTTACGTGGCGGCTGACTCCAACTACACTATCACCAACTACGTAGAGTTTACAATCGTGTCCGCGACAAGTCAAAAGGTCGATGATACGACCAACAGCAAGCAAATGATGATTATCATCGGAGCCGCAGCAGGTGCGGTGGTACTCATCGGCGTAATCGCAGGTGTTGCGATTGCAATCAAGAAGAAAAAGAATTCGGCTATATAAATGGGAGGAAGTATGAATAATATAAATAAAAAATCTCTTATAGCTATAGTAATTGCCGTATTGGCAATAGTAACCTTGACGGGCGCAATGGCGTTGAGCTTTGTGTCGACGTCGGGCTACGCCCAAGACGGATATAACCTCGCCAACACCTCGAGTGAGGTGGGCGAGAATATACCGACGCTAACGCAAGGCGGAACAATATTTGATGCCGCAGGCTTGGTAAGCGCATTGTCAAGCGGTACGGGAGAATGGTGGCTCAACGGCAACATGACTCTCGACGCGTCGTCGCTATGGGGCGGAACGACGTCTACAATAGGAGTGCTTGGCGAAAGTTTTATCTTACACGGACAAGGCAAGACCATCACCTTGACGGGCGCGACTGAGTTTTATAGAACAGACTACAGTAGCGACGGGAGAAATAGTTCTCAAACCTTTTCCTTAATAAGCAATAGTTTTACTGAAGGTAGAATTATCAAGACTGCAGGAGGTCTTGCTCAAATCAATAACGGTCTTATCGAAAACGTCAATTTCGTTTGGGCAAATAGCATCGATTACGGAGAGACCATTACCGAAGGAGGCAATCACGATACCTATTGGTCTGCTTCGTACGGTATGATCTTCGGAATCAATGCAGGCACCATAGACAACTGTACATTGACGGTCAACAACTATACCAGAGTCAATTACAGAATGACTTTAGCGGAGAAAAACTGGGCTGGTGATTATAATGCATGTAAATATAACTGGGATTCATATCATCGTACGGCTTGTTTCGGAGGCTTTGCCGGTACACTTATGGGCGGTACTATCAAAAACTCTTCCCTCAACCTCAAGGCTAATATCGTCACGCAACAAAAAGGTAGAACATTTGGTAGTTATCGAGGCGGAAATAACAAACTTTGGACGGGTGGATTCTGCGGAGTTATCAATCAAGGCGGTAATATATATAATGCTACTACCTACGGAACGGGAAGTATAGATGCATATTCTGATCCATCCTTGTCTACTAACGGCAATAACGCAGTAGCCGCTTCGGGAATCATAGCTGGATGTAACGCGGTGGCTGCCGATAGTAATGCACAAAATCAGAGCAACTGGACGTCGCTTGGCGGAGCTGGTATGATCAACGGCGTAATGAACTATTGGACGGGTACCGCACGTACAATGAACGGTGGAGCATTCGGCGCAGAATTGGGACCTAACGGCAACGCCAGTGACTTTACGGGTCAAGGCGTGATTTGTGGATTGGCGGGCAACTATACCGGCAACGGCGGCGTCACTCTCAAAAACGTCTACTATATCAATATGGACATACCTAGTGCGATATGTGCCAAGAACTGGAATAGCTTTACTCAAAACAGCGTTACAAGCACTATCCCTACGGGTACCGCATCTATAAGGACGGGTATTAGCACTCAAGTAACCAACTATGACGACAAAGGCACGCTGAAGATATACTTCGACGGTACTACCGATACGGCAGTGCCTAAGATTTCGTATGATGCGCCTTACTACTCACCTGACGCAATGTCTTTCGGCGGAGCTCAGGCTATCGTATGGAGCGTCAAATATAGCACGCCAACCGAATCGAACAGAACGCTGGATATCTACAAGAACGTAGGTAGTGTGGACAACGTAAGCAACTTTACTAGTTGGAACTCAGAGAACAAGATTCCTCGCGACTTGACGGGTGACGGTCAATCGTTCAGCTTTACCTTTGAGCCCGGCGTAGTAGCGACTTACGGCAATCCTCGCAATCCTAAAATCAACAACGTTATCACCGATATGCCTATCGACGAGACGTATTCTAATATCTTTATCGCTACGGGACACGAGTTTAACGGTAGCGGGCTATACGTTCCTTCGCTTAAATTGTATTCCGACTCTGCCAAAACCAAGCTTATAGGTCAAGTACAAGGCGACGAGAGTATATTTAAGGCTTATAAGCAAGGAGCGCCGGGACAACAATACAACCTATCGGAAGCGGTTGACGTGGCAACGTGGGAGATTTATTGTCCTGCGCAAGATACCGTCAACAATATTATATTTACGGCTACCAACACCGAGAAAATGAACGTTGTCGTCTTCAAAGAGTCGAGCGATAACCTGGTAATAAGACAAGTAACCACTCCTAAGGCGGTGACGGTATCTTATACCAAAGCACCTGCCGACTTCACGTACAATTCTTCCCCTGCGGCATTTACCGCTTCTGCTAGCGGACTGGTGAGCGGATACGACGCAACGCCAAATATCGAATACTATAAGCTGATAGAAGAAGAAGGCGTATTGACCGAAGTGGATATCGTCGACAATCAAGCCAAAAATGCAGGTAAATATAGAGCTAAAATTACTACTTTGTCCTCTAACAACTACGTGGTGGCTAATCCTGAGGAACTGTCTATAGACTTTGAGATTACTCCTAGAGAGATAACGGTAACACCGTTGCCTGAAGAATTGCAAGCGACCAATCCTATCTTCGTCTACGACGGATTGGAGAAACTGCCTACTTATAGCGTATTCGGCAACGGAGTCAGCGAAGGCGACGCCTTGATAAAGATACTCAACGTAGTCGACAACAACGTAATCAAGGTTACTTACGAGCCTTACGCTACCGAGACGACCAACGCTACCGACGACAACTTTATCAACGCGGGTACGTATAAGATGATATTGGAGAAGGAAAGCGGAAATATGTCGAACAACTATAGCTTCGAAAAGACAACCTTTATCATCGAGATTGGTAGAGCTGACGTCACCATAACGGTATCGGCGGAAGAAGCTTTGCAAGACGGCGCTGTAGTCAAGGAATACAATTCCACCTTCCAAAAGGTAAAGTGGACGATAACTAAACCTGAAAACGGTGAAGAACCCGTTTTGACGGAAAGCTACCTCAACAAAGAGAGTGGTGTGGCAATAGCCAACGGCGCTAACAGAGGCGGTGAATATACCGTTACCGCTAGCATTGATAGAGAGGCTGGCTTCAATACCAACTACAACGTTGCTATTTGCTCCGTCGAAATGAAAATCAATGCCAAGGATATGACTATCGTTTGGTTCCCGGGTCTAACCGAGGAGGAAATAGAGGCTAAGAAAATAGTACCTTATATCTCGGATATCTACGATTACGGCAACGTAAACAGAGTAGGCTTGTTCCAAAACGACGCGATAAAACCTGCTTATGCTATCAAGGGCTATAAGTATATGTGGAAGGCAAATCCGGAAGACGAGTACGTAGAGGTGGAGAACGCATTCAATGCAGGATATTACGTAGTATCTCCTATCATGACCACTGCGCCTAACTACAATATGCTGAACGGTGAGTTTGCTTTCCAAATCACACCTATTGCGACGACGATAGAGGTAACGCCTACGAGCAAACTCTACGGCGACTTTGACCCAACCTTCGATTGGGCAGTAGCGGGCGGATACACTCCGTTGTTCGAAGACGACGAAGTTATACCTAGCTTCCTTGCTTCCGAGCAATATAGTGCTCCTGGTGCTTATGCCGTAACTTTGGCAAGCGTGGGAGGTGCACAAGGCGGAAACTACGTGATTACGCTCGTTGAAAATACCGCTCTTACTATCAACAAGAGAGGCGTGTCGATTGAGTTTGGCGTAGAGGGTGCGGTAGACAACGTGGCAATATACGACGGCAACGTCAAGACCTTTACCACTCCTGTCCTCACCTATCAAAACGAAGACTTCGTAGACGCAGAGGGCAAGATGGCTTTGCAGTACGAGTACTTCAAGATTGATAGAACCGTAATCACTGCTAGCGATATCCGCAATGCGGGCAAGTATAGCGTTACTGTTCAGTTGACCGAAGAAGCAGACAAGTACTTTACTATTACTTATGGTGCTACCGTCAACTTTATGATTGACAAGATGACCGTAACTATCGATACCGTGGGCAAAGAAGTAACCTACGGCGATGAAATAGGCAGCTTTAGTTGGAGCTATGCCGACGGTAGCGCAACGTTCGTAGCGGAAGACGGTATCGTGGTATCTACCTATTGCAATTACGTACTCTACGACAAGTGCGGAAGTTTCGATATTTTGGCAACTATCGCCGACAACGTGAACGACGGCGTTCAACTTGCCGAAAACTACAACCTCGAGTTCGGCTCGGTTGGACAACTCGTAGTCAACAAGAGAGGCGTCAACGTAACGGCTATTACCTTGCCTGTCGACAAGACTTACGACGGCACGGCTAAGGTAGTGCAAGCAGTGTACGACAACACCGTCAACGGCGACGTGCTTGAGTTTATCTACACCTTCAACGGACAGTCTCAAGCAATTGACAAGGGTAGCTATTCCGTCAACGTAGACCTCATACACGACAACTACTATATCGACCAAACCACTTCCGAATTGCTCGTCATCACGGCAAGAAAGGTGACTTTGGCAGTAGACGACGTCAACGTGACGTACGGCGACGACGTTCCAACTATTACTTGGCAATATGCCGACGGAAGTTTGCAATTCGTAGAGGGTGACGGCGTGGCAGTCAACGTATTGACCGACTATACCAAGTATAGCGGCGTTGGCAACTATGCAATATTCGTAGAAACCACTGCAAGTGACAACTACGACGTGACGGTGCCTGAAAACGCAAAAGTCGTTGTAGGTGCGCTTGCTATCACCGCAACGCTAACTATGCCTACCGAATTGGTATACGACGGATTGGAAAAGACCGTAGAAGCTAATCTCAACGGAGTGCTGGGCAGTGACGTAGTTGACGTAGATATCTTCTACAACGGTACTACGAGCGCGATAGACGCGGGCAACTACGTAGTGACCGTAGTTAGCACCAACGCCAACTACACGATTTCCGTAGAGGGTACCGACAACTTTACCGTAGCGCCTAAGACTATCAAGTTCTTGACCAACAACGGCGAAAAGGGGTACGGCTCCGACGTCATCGTCTTTGCAGAGGGCGTAGCGCCTTACGAATTTGTCGAGGGTACTATCGAGGATAGAGACGTTGATGACGTAACGATATCCGTTGCTTGTGCGCTTCCTATAGAGCAACAAGTCATTGGCGAAAAGACTGCCGATATGATTTACGTTGTTCTTGGTGGTAGCAAGGCAAGCAACTATATCGCAATTACCGAGACTAAGGGTAGCATCACTATCGTAAGCAATAGCCTCAGCAACGCCGTGCTCGAAGAAGAGTCGAGCGTATACGACGCAACCGACAAGAAGACTATCATCAACGTGCTCAACGTCAACAAGGACGATATCACCGTTACTTACAAAGACGCAACCGACGGTACGGTAGCTTCGATTATCAAGGCGGGCACCTACAAAGTAGTAGTAGAAGTCAAAGCCGAGGCACAAAGCAAATATACGGGCGAAATGACCGTAGAGTTGCCATACGTAGTTGAGAAGAGAACTATCAATATCGTTGCGGTCAACACCGAGTTGACTTACGGCGACGTTAAGCCTGCAACTTTCTGGGCATACGCCGACGGAAGCCTCAAGATGATAGATAGTGATGCATTGGCTATCACCGTCACCGAGACTTATAGCCAGACTTCCCATGCGGGCACGCCTATCAACGTGACCTACGACGTGGAACATGTCAACGACAACTATAACAACTATATCTTCAACTTGCCACAAAACGTGCAAATCACCGTGGCTAAGAAGACTTTGACCTTCAACGTAGATTTGCCTACCGACGCAGTCTACGACAAGACGGCTAAAGAAGCAGGTGCGGCTATCAGCGGAGTAGTCAACGGCGACGACGTCACCGTAGACGTGTCGTATACCGACAACGTCAACGCGGGTACTTGTGGAGTAACCTTGCAAGTAGGCGGAACGAAAAAAGATAATTATATCTGGGACGAATACGAAGGCTCCTTCGTCATCGCACCTAAGCAAATCACCGTCAGCGACGTGACTTTGCCTGCCGATTTGGTATACAGCGCAACGGCTAAGGTTGCAAGCGTAGTTATTAACGGCGTTTTGGAAGGCGACGATGCGAAGGCTACGGCTCTCTACAACGGCGAGGAAGAGGCAATCAACGCAGGTAGCTACGTAGTTACCGTGGTTGCCAACAACTCCAACTACGAGATAGTGGGCAACTATAGCAAGAATATGACTATCGCTCCAAGAGAGTTGACTCTCCAAGAGTTTACTTACGAGAGCAGTTACGTATACGACGGCACTGCAAAGACGGTGGGTGCAACACTCAACAATATTCCTGCGGAAGAGACACAAGCCGACTTGTTCTCTTTGAGATTTACAAAAGAGGGCGAAGACACTGCCCAGGTTGCAATCAATGCGGGCGTATACAGCGTGACTATCCTTCTCAATAGCGACAACTACACTTTGGCAGAATATGAGGCGGGAGAACTCACCATTGCAAAGAAGACCCTAACCATAGTAAGCGTAGCGGGAACGAATACCGTATACGACGGCAACGTCAAAGTCCTCGCAGTAGTATTCGACGGAGTTGTTGACGGCGAGGTCGTAGAATACGTCTTGGTAGACGAAGAGGATAATATTCTTACCCCTATCAATGCAGGTACCTACACCGGTTACGTAGCTTTGGACGCTAACGGCGCGGTAGCAGCCAACTACGAGTTGACAAGAGGAGACCTAGTTACTTTGACTATTGACAAAGTTGCAGGTGAACTAAACGTCAACGATATTACGATAATCGCCAACTATAACAAGTTGACTATCAACGGCGTTAGTGCAAGCAACGTTCGCTATAGCCTTGACGGAAACTACTGGCAAGAGAGCAACGTATTTAATGCTAAGCCAAATTCGCCTTACACGGTATACGTAAAGCTCGTGGCAGACGACAACCACAACGAAAGTGATCCTGTAAGCAAGAACGTAAAGACGGGTGGTGACCCAACCGTCATCAATGCAAAACTCGACGCAATCGGCGAGTTTGGATTTGACGATATAGCAGCGTTGAAAGAAATCGAAGAACTGCTCAAAGGCATTGCAAAGGTTGATGAGAACGTAATCGATAATAGCAAACTTGGCAACGTAAGAAACGCTTACGATACGCTTATTAGCGACGCCAAGAGCGTTGTAAACGAAGCGCAAAACGTTGCCGGCAAAGCAGCAGGCAGAGAAGTAGGTGCTGCTGCGGCGGCAAGCATGGCGTTGTCTTTGGGTGCAATAGCACTAGCAATCGTCAAGAAGAAAATGTTGGCGTAAGGAGGAAATAATATGAAAAAGAAATTGTTGATAGCAATATTGGTATTGACCGTGGTTTTGGTGGGGGCTTTGGCAGGATGTAAGACCAAGCTCACGACCAAAGATTTCTACGACATAGCCTCCTACACTACCTCGTCGTCGCAGACGAGGAGTGTGTCCGTCACCGTTAAGCAAGGCGAAACGCTAGTATATAGCAACGTCGACGGCGAAGTGCAAGACCCTTACAAGATTGGCTTCGGCAACGCAATCTCGCAAAACGTGGGAAGTGGACTAAAGTTTGAGAAGGCTTACTTTAGCAAAGAAGTAGTTGTCAACGGAAAAGCAACCTCTAAGTACACTGCCGACATTGTCGATACGAGCGCTTTCTTGGGCGTGAACGACGCGCAAAACGCAACCATAGAAGTCATAGTCAATACGGAAGCTAAGACCTTGGCTTCCACCACCATCAAATACGACGTGCTTAAGACTTCCGGCACCTATGCAGTTGAGATTGTGGTAAAGGTGGGCTAAAATTAACTAACCAAAAGGTGACCTCTTAAGCGTAAATGCTCGAGGGGTCGCTTTTTTTGTCGACGTCGGTCAACTATCTTGCAAATAAAAGTACGCTCGCACTCCAAGATTGCTAAAATCGACTTAGCGTTTTACTTTGGCACGCCAATGTGTTATAATACCATTATGAAATGTGATTTTGACGTAATTATCATAGGCGGAGGTGTGTCAGGCATCGTTTGTGCCATAGAGTGTGCTGGCAACAAGCGAGTTGCTTTGATTGAGGCGGGCGAGAAGATTGGCAAAAAAATTCTTGTCAGTGGCAACGGCAGATGCAACCTCTCCAACGAAGATATAGGGGTAGAGCACTACAATAGTGAGTTTGTAGCGCCTATTTTGACGCGATACGATTGTCAAAAAGTGAGGGACAAACTATTGGAATACGGGCTAGTGACCAAGAGCGAAGAGGGGAGGATATACCCTTATAGCGAAAGCGCTACCGCCGTACTCAACGTGTTTTTGTCTGCGCTCAGAAGACGAGGCGTCTGTGTGATGACCAAGACTTTGGCAACAAAGATTGTGCCCGACGAAGACGGGTGGAGAGTCGTCACCGACCAAGGTGCTTTTCGTGCCGACAAGGTCGTGCTGGCAACCGGTTCCAAAGCTACCTTTGGATTGGCAAGTTACGATTTGGTCAAGCCTCTAGGTATACCTACCACCGCGCTTAATCCTACTCTGGTCGTCCTAAAGAGCAAGAGCGTCAAAGGAGCGAGCGGCGTGAGATGCAAGGTGCAAAGTTACGTCGAGATTGACGACGTAATATATCCGACCTACAAGGGCGAATACCTATTTAAGGACGGGGCTATCTCGGGTGTGCTTGCCCTCATTCAGTCGTCGCACGTTGCTAGGGCTAGTAGGCGTGGATACAAGCGTTGCGCATTGCATATAGACTTTGTGCCCGATATGACCAAGAAACAACTTGCAAGCTATATAATCGACTCGTACGACCCTCGTGGCAATATATTGGAAGGATTACTGCATAAGGCTATCGTAGCCAATATAATGGCGCACGTGAGCATGGACAGGTCGCTTATTATGTCTGACGTCAAGGCTAACGCGATAGCCGAGAAGTGCAAAGATTACGTGGCGGAGATAGACGGAACGCTAGGGCTTAGTCTTGCTCAAGCGGTATGTGGCGGACTTAGTCTGGATTGCTTTGACAACGAAACGTTAGAGAGCAAAGCTTGCATGGGACTGTACGCTACGGGAGAGGTGCTGGACGTGGACGGAGAATGCGGTGGGTACAATATCCATTGGGCAATAGCCAGCGGGCTAGCGGTTGCGGAGGATATAAATGCTTAAGGTCAACAACGTCAAAGTGCCTACTATTTTTAGCGATGCGGACGTGCTAAATTGTCTCTCGCATACTTTGAGGGTCAAACCAAGCCGCATCAAAAGCTGGGAGCTAGCAAAAAAATCTTTGGATTGTCGCAAGAGAGACGACATAAAATACGTGCTAAGCGTGTTGGTGCAGCTAGACAACGAGAGTGATTATTTGAGACACAATCCAAAGGCAAACGAAATGATTTTCGTGCCTAATAAGTCAACGATACGAGAACTACTCGCCGATACTAAGGTCAATCCGCTTGTTCGTCCAATAGTGGTGGGTAGTGGTCCTGCGGGTATGTTTGCCGCGCTGACCTTGGCTATTGCGGGAGCAAGACCTATCGTCGTGGAGAGAGGCAAGAGCGTCAAAGAAAGACAAGCCGACGTCCAGGCTTTTTGGCAAGGCGGCGAGCTCAATCCCGAGAGCAATATTCAATTCGGTGAGGGCGGAGCAGGTACTTTTAGCGACGGCAAACTCAATACGGGTATCGCAACCGAAAAAATCGGAATGGTTTTGAGTGAACTCGTTGAAGCGGGTGCGCCTGTCAATATCAAGTGGGACGCCAAGCCTCATATAGGCACGGATATCTTGGCAGAATGCGTGCAAAATATTAGGAAACGAATTGAGGAATTGGGTGGAGAATACCGATTTGAGACCAAGCTCGTAGACGTCAAGAAAAGGGACGGCAAACTGTGTGGTGTGACGCTACAACGTGACGGACAAGAATACGATTTGCCGTGCAACGTGTGCGTGCTTGCTATAGGACATAGCGCCAGAGATACCTTCGAGATGCTGTCGGGCAGAGTGATGATGGAGCAAAAGGCATTTTCGATAGGCGTGCGTATAGAACATTTGCAGCGCAATATCAATCGCGCTCAATACGGGCGTGACGCCAAAGAGTTGGGGGCTAGCGATTACAAACTAGCCGCTCACTTGGACAGCGGAAGGTCGTGCTATACCTTTTGTATGTGCCCCGGTGGCTACGTCGTTGCGGCTGCTTCGGAGCAAGGTGGTGTGGTAACCAACGGAATGAGTTATCACGATAGAGACGGCGTCAACGCCAACAGTGCATTGCTAGTGGGCGTTTCGCCAGCCGATTTTGAAGGTCAAAACGTGCTTGCGGGAGTGGAATTTCAGCGAAAATACGAGCGATTGGCTTATGCCGTTTCTTCTTCGTACAAGGCGCCGTGTCAGAGAGTGGGCGACTTTATTTCGGGCAAGTCTACAAGCAAGTTGGGGGAGGTAAAACCCACCTATTTGCCGGGAGTAGAGCTGAGCGACCTCAGAGCGTGTCTACCTAACTACGTAGTGAGCGGTATCAAAGAGGCGATAGGGATATTCGATAGCAAAATTAAGGGCTTTGGCAACGAAGACGCGCTGTTGACGGGTGTGGAAACTCGTTCGAGCTCGCCCGTGAGAATTTTGAGGGACGAGTACGGCAACAGCTCGGTGGAGGGCTTAATCCCTTGTGGCGAGGGTGCGGGCTATGCCGGCGGAATTACCTCGGCATGCGTAGACGGTATCAATATGGCGCTCAAAGCAATAAGACAGTTGTGAAAAAGAGATATCGGCAGTTTTTATACAAAAATTGGTATTGATATATCGCCCACGCTGTGATATAATAAATTGATAAAAGATTTTGGAGAACGAAATGAGCAAAAACGCAAGAATAATCACTTTGGCTACCCTTTTGATAGTGGCAATAGTCGCCTCTATCGTAATGGTAATAGTGTTTGCAACCAAGCACGGTGACCAGAGTTCCAGCGGAAATTTTGAATATACCACTTCGGGCTTGACGTGTACTATAACGGGCTACACGGGTGATGACGAAACGGTTTATATTCCGGAGAGAATTGCCGGTAAGAAGGTCGTGGCTGTCAAAGAAGGCGCGTTTAAGGGCAAAAGCGTCGTCAATATTGAGTTCAACGGTAATTTTAGCGATATAAGCCTTGGCGACGGCGTGTTTTCTAATATGTCGTCTTTGATATACGTCAAACTACCTCAAGGTTTGACTAAAATTCCTAACAAGGCTTTTTATGATTGCAAAAAGCTTACGCACGTGACTATTCCGTCCACCGTGCAAAGCATTGGCGATTATGCCTTTTACAACTGCTCGGCACTCGTTTATTCGGGAGCTGGCGAAGACGACGGAATGATTCTTCCTACAGACCTTCTCAAAGTCGGCAAATACGCCTTTTACGGTTGCAACGCAATAGCTAAGCTTACCCTCAACGACAAGCTGGAAAGTATTGAAGAATACGCCTTTAATAAGGCTAGCAACCTCAAGTCGTTGACAGTGGGAGTGGCAAGCTTGTTGACCACTATAGGCGACCACGCGTTCGACTCGGCAAAACTTGAATCTACTACTTCCAATAAAATCGTATTCCCTAAGCTAGAGAATATCGGCAAATATGCCTTTGCCAACAACTCTTCTTACTTCAATTATTTTTACCTTGGCAAGAGCGTCAAGATGGTAGACGACTACGCTTTTTCGGGCTGTGGCAACCTTACCACGGTGCATTACGACAAGGATATAGCTTTGACTAGCATGGGCAAAGGCGTATTTTTCAACGATAGCGCTTTGGCTACTATTCAAGCCGAGGACAGTGCTTTGTCCGATCCTAACGCTTTGCCTGACAGTATGACGGCAATACCCGAATTGGCTTTTAGTGGCTGCTACAATTTGCTCAACAAAAAAGACTTCGTTATCGGTAAAAACGTGAGCGAGATAGGTAGTGGTGCCTTTGCAATATACAATAGCACTTACACTTCGAGAGCAACGCTTACTATATACGAACTCAAAGTCGACGCTCAAAACGAAAACTTTAAGATGCAAGCGCTCGTGGGCTTCAAAAGACCTAATACTAGCGAATTGTCAAGGACTAGACACAGCTTGCTTATGGACAAGAGTGGTCAAACCTTGATTGCCTATATAGGCACCTATACGACATTCGAGCGTACGAGCGAGGGTGAGTATAACGGTTGTTATAGACTAGATCCGTCCGACCTCAACAGCAAGGCTCGCAACGCTTTTACGTTCCTTGACGCCGAAGAGATACGCAATAGCTTGACGACGATAGGCGATTACGCATTTGCGGGAGTGAGATTTGATAGAATTTATATCGTACCGGGGGTAAAGAATATCGGTAACTTTGCCTTTAAGGGTAGCGATATAGACGTCGTTTTGTTCGGAGCCAACGATTGCACCTTTGCGCAAGATACCTTTGACGGAATGCAGAGCGATTTGACCGTGTATTTGATGAAAGGTACATCCGGTGGACTCGTGCAAGAGCAAGTGGGAGAAATGATAGAAGACGACGTAAAGATCGAATTTGGCTGGATGGACGAAATGTTCAAATAATAATCATTGACAAAAGAGCCAAAGCAACGACGGTTGGCTCTTTTTGATTAAAAAAGTCGATACGTATCGGCTTTTTTAATTTTTTAGTCAAAAAATGCTAACCAATATTATTGAGACAAAGCGTATAAAATATTTGAAGACTTAGGAGAAAAAATACGTTATGCAAGTCGTACTTGACAAAATGCAAGTATTACTTGCTTGATAATTGATTGGTTATGATGTATATTTACTATATAATTTATACGTATTTGAAAAGTGGTATGTAGGAGAAAAATGAACGCGCTGGGAGAAAAAATAAAAGAACTGAGGAAGAAAAAGGGGCTATCGCAAAGCGAACTAGCCGAATTGGTCGGAGTCACCAGACAGGCGTTGTCGGGCTGGGAAAACGGGGCTTATCTACCCGATTATACTAGTATCGTTTTGTTGTGCAAGGTATTGGAAACCGACGCCAATACTCTATACGGCATGCAGTCGCCACGTGCAAGCGTAGACGAAAAGAAAACCGACAATACGCAAGTCCAACAATATAAACCAAAAAGGATAAATCCAATCTTCAAGATTGTATTGCAAAGTATAGCGGTAGCTTTGATATTGTTCGTGGGCGGAGTAGCGTCTATGCCATTTTTTGACGGACCCAACAGCAACAAAATATATTCCGTTACTATAGGATTGTCGGACGGTGATAAGATGAAAATCGTAGCAATCGTATGCCTAATAGTGTCAGTATCGTTGATAGTCAACGTTGTCAAAAGCATTGTCATTTACGTTAAATCTAAAAAACAAGGAGATATATTAAATGACTAATCAAAAAACTAAATTATTTGCAAGAATTGCCTTACTTTGCATTTTTATTTTGACTTCGGCTTTTGTTTGTTGTATCAACGAAAGCGTCGTAGCCGAACAAGATGATAAAGATTCGAGCACTTTTGGATTATTTACCAACATATCCGTTGATATAAGCGGAAGTAACGGAGTAATAACGGCTACGGCAAAGAATGAATTTACTCTAGGCTATTCTACTATTCCAACTTACGTTAGACTATATTGTAGCGAGAGCCCACAACAAAGTTATAGCAACATGACGTTGAAAAGTGAAGCGTACGTGTCTGACCTGGATATTGGCAAGACGCTTACCGCGACTTATTCTACCCAAGGACAAACGTTGTATTGGAAGGCGGTTGTCGTGTACAAAAAGGATAGTAGCGATTGGAAAACGATTGAGACGGCAAGTATTCTATTTGACGGCAACGGCAATAAGATATAACGATTGGTCAATTTTTGTACGAATGCAAGCAATGCTTGACAAAATGCAAGTATTGCTTGCTTGAAAAAACAGTTGAGTAATGATAATATTGATACAGATAAGGATATCAAGCAAATAATTCAAGAAGTGCTAAAGGAGCAAAAGAAAAGCGTGTTTTGGCAAGAGGTGATATTCGCCAGCCTCGTCGCAATAATCTTCTTGTTGATAGTATCGTTGTTGTGTATTACGGAGACAATATAGCCAACGCATAAAATAGACATTATTTCATTATTTTTTTCCTCTAAAAAGAGCAAGCGGGATTAGACGTTTGCTCTTTTTTATTGATTATGGGGTAATAACTTTGGGGACCAATTTAGAAAGCTTTTTAAGTATTCCAACCGCCGTTGATTGATAGCACTTGTCCGTTGATATAGCTAGCTTCGTCGCTTGCCAGCCACAACACCGCCTTGGCTATATCTTCGGCACGCCCTATCCTTTGACAAGGTATATCGTCTATTATATTCTGCACGTCGCTTGTACTTAGACGAGCGTTCATATCCGTATCTATTATGCCGGGGGCGATGCAGTTGACCCTGATACCGTTGTAGCCGAGTTCTTTTGCCATTGCCTTGCTAAAAGCAATTACGCCTCCCTTGGTTGCGGAGTAGACGGCTTCGCAAGAACCGCCTATCTCGCCCCATATCGAGGAAATATTGACGATATTGCCCGACTGATTGGAGAGCATACCTTTAGCGACTTTTTGGGTCATTACGATTGTGCCCGTAAGATTGACGGCAATAGTATCGTTGATTTGCTCGATAGGCATATCTATGAGCAGTCCGCTCGTAGATATCCCCGCGTTGTTGACGAGTAGGTCAACTTTGCCCCATCTATCAAGGGTAAACCTAACGAGTGCCTCTGCTTGCGCCTCGTCGGATACGTCTGCCTTGTAGCATACTGCCGATAGCCCTTGCGCCGTCAGCTCGTCGACAAGTGCCTTGGCTTGGTCTTCCGAGTGGTTGTAATTGATTACCACGTTGTAGTCGTTTTGGGCAAGAAGGGTGGCGATTGCTTTGCCTATGCCCCTACTTGCGCCCGTAATAATTGCCGTTTTCATACTTCAATTATAACCAACCAGTTGAAGAAAAGCAACTTTTGGTGTATATTATACGTATGAATAATTTTTTTGAAGAGATAAATATAGACAATAATATCGTCAGAGCTTTGAATGAAAACGGCATAGTTGAGCCGACGCCCATTCAGAGGGATATTATTCCGCTTGCTATGCAGGGGGGTGACGTGGTAGGTCAAGCACCTACGGGTACGGGCAAGACGCTTGCTTTCGTTTTGCCTATTCTGAATAGCGTTGATAGAGAGGACGACGGCACGCAAATTATGGTCTTGTGTCCTACGAGAGAATTGGTTATGCAGATATGTTCCGTATTTAGCGACACCCTCAAGTATACCGAAAAGATCAGGGTAGCCGGGCTATACGGCGGACAAAATATCCAACGACAACTTATGTTTTTGCGCAAGAAACCTCAAATCGTCGTAGGAACGGTGGGTAGAGTGCTCGATCATATAGACCGTAAAACGCTAAAACTAGGTAAAATCAAAGCATTGGTGCTCGACGAGTGCGACGAAATGTTCGATATGGGATTTAGAAAAGATATAGAGAGCATAATGTCGTTGTGCCCTAAGGATTGCCAAAAGATGCTCTTTTCGGCGACTATTCCGTCAGAAATCAAGTCGCTCATAGACCTAAGACTATCTGCCCCTAAGTACGTCAAAGCCACGATAGACGGCGAGAATACGCCAAAGATTGAGCAAAAGTATACCGTCGTCAAGGACAGCCAGCGCGTGGGGTATCTCCTACAAATCATAGACGATAACAACTACGATAGAGTTATTATCTTTTGTAATACCAAGAAGCGCGCGGACAAGCTCGGCGAGGCGCTAGCCAAAAAACGTAGAAACGCGGTAGTGTTGCACGGCGACCTCAAGCAGTCGCAAAGAACGGCTATGATGAAGCAGTTTAGGAGCGGACAAGTCGAGATGCTCATAGCAACCGACGTAGCGGCAAGGGGCATTGACGTGGATGACGTGCAAGCGATAATCAACTTCGACCCGCCAACCACGCCCGACTTTTACGTGCATCGCATAGGAAGGACGGCGAGAGCTAGCAAAGGCGGTGCAGCCTATACTTTCGTTGACGGCGACCAAACGGCAAATATTCCGCTATATCAAAAGGCAACTAACAACGCCTTGCAGTATATGGAAATGAGCGGAGAGGTAGACAGCTTTACGTTGCCTAAGGACAGCTCCAATCGCCTAAATCGCGAATGCGTAGAAGCCAACGTGTCGAGATTTTTCGTCAACGTAGGCAAAAAGGATATGCTAGACAAGGATACCGTAGTCAAGATAATTACCACCAAGACGGCTATCAAAATCTACGAGATAACCGACGTCAAGCTGAGAGATACCTACGGCTTTGTCGAAGTGGTCAAGGGTAAGGAAGGTGAACTCAAAAAGCTTGAAGGTATGACGATAGGCAAGCGAAAATTGACTATAGAAGAAGCCGACAAGGAGAAGATGCAAAAGCCGTCCAAAGAGGGCAAGAGGGACTACAAGTCCAAAAAGTCTACCAAAGACGAAAAGAGTGATTACAAATCTCGCAAAAGGGTAGACAAGGTTGGCGATAAGGGAGCAAAAAAGAGGAACGGAAAGGATGTCAAAGGCATCAAAGGTAGCACCAAGAGCGCGCGAGATACCAAGTCAAAGTACCCTTCCAAAAAGAGATATTGACAAAAAATAGACGCTACTCATTAGCGTCTATTTTGATAGCTTAATTGGTCAAAAAGTCGATACGTATCGACTTTTTATTGTTTTAGGCGTTGAGGACGTTCGCCCAAACGCTATCTATGATTTTGGTGTTTTCTTCGCCAAAGTCTGACATAACTCCGCATCTTCTCACAACATCCAAGGATGGGAATTGAGCGGGGTCTACGAAGATGCTCTTAGCTTGTTCGCTGAGCTCTCCGCCAAAGAAGTAGCTGAGGTCGGAAGCGTCGTAATCTTCGCTTGTATAAGCTACGAACTCGTCGTTGTCATCGTAGTAGCCTTGACACCACTCAAATGTTGCTTGTGTTGCCACGCAAGAGGTGTAACCAATCCACTCCATATTTTCGATAGCGATATCTTCTTGGCACAAGAAGTTGATCCAAAGGTTGGCGGCAACGGTGTTTTTGGCGTACTTAGGAATAGCCCAGCAGTCTACCCAAACGTTGGAGCCTTCTTGAGGTACGTAGTAGTCGAGGCTTCTTGAGATGCCCAATTCTTCTTGCAATTCTCCCATAGAATAGATTGCGTCGCCTGACCATTGCAGAGCCATATCTACTTTGCCTTCAATTATAGCCGACTTACCCTCGTCAGTCTCGTAACCGCATTTGACGTTTTGTTTTTGCCATACGAGAGATTGTTGAACGGCACTAGCGTTGGCAACGTTGTTGAGAGCCATTTCCGGTGTAATATTGGCGTCATAGCTAGAAGAAGCAGGGTTGCAGAAGGTATAGATTGCGCCTACGGCGTAGGTGTCGCGCACACTCTTTTTCATATTGACTCTGCTTTGGTAAGCCGTATCCCACAATGCACCCCAGCCATTTGAATCGAGGTATTCGAGTGAAATGACGTCGGTTGCGTACACGATACCCATAGTGCCCCACATATAAGGAGTGGAATACTTGCCAGTTGGGTCATAGGTAAAGTTGTTGACGGTGTTATCAAGGAAGTATTCCGAGATATTGACCTTGCGATAGTCTTGGATAGGGTTGCCGTCGAGGTCGTCGCCAAGTGGAGATTGCTCGAGGAGCAATTCTTCTCTAAGCATTCTCTCAATCATGTAGTCGGAGGCGCAAATTACATCGTAGTCGGACTTTTTGATAGCGACTTTGGAGTGCATGGTCTCGTTGGTGTCGTACTCGTCGTAGACTATAGAGATATTTTTGCCAGTGACGGACTTGTAATATTCTTTGAATTGGTCGATGACGTCTTGTCCGATATATTCGGCGCAGTTGTAGATTTTGAGAGTGTCCTCACGCGAGGTGCAAGCACTCAACATCGGCATACTTACGGCTAATAGCATAACCGCAATCAACACGATACAAAGTTTTTTCTTCATTTTTTGTAAGCTCCTTGTTTTGAAGTTTTATTTTTCGGTTTGCGGTTGATAAGAGCCATCAAACCGAGGATTACCACGAATATTATTGACGACAAAGCTCTCATAGATGCAGGCAAAGATTTTTTGCCGTGAGCTTTGAGGTAGATGAGTGTCGACAGAGTTTGGAAACCGTCGATATTGAATTGGGTGATGACGAAGTCGTCTATAGATAGCGTAAATGACATCACGAAGCCCATCAATATGCCCGGCAAAATGTCGGGGATAACGACTTTCCACAAGGCTTGCGTAGGCGTGCAACCAAGGTCGAGAGCAGCCTCGTAAATCTTGTTGTCGCTCTGTTTGAGTCTTGGCAATACGTTGAGTATGACGTACGGGGTACAGAAGGTCACGTGAGCCAAAATTACGTTGAGCATTTGTACTTCGCCGTCAAGTTGTATGAAGGTGCGCAAAATGCCGAAGAGCAAAACGAGCGAAACAGCGGTAACTATCTCGCTGTTGACCATAGGGATTTGGTTGATATTGGTGATGACGGTCTTTGCCTTCTTCGACCTAATGGAGTTGATGCCAATAGCAGCCATCGTGCCGAGCAGTGTAGAAATCAAACTTGCCGATACGCCGATGATAGCGGTGTTGCGCAAAGCTTCGAATATGGCGGCGCTGTCTCTACCCGTAAATAGTTCTTTGTAAGCGTCAAAGCTAAATCCGCCCCAAGAACTAAAAGATGGCGTGTTGGTAAAGGAGAAGATTATCATCCACAATATTGGCAGATACAAAAATACCAATACTAGTGCAAACAAGCATTTGACGAGTATTTTCTTTACCATAATCCACCTCCCGAAGAAGCGTTGTCCTTGTCGTACTTGTTGACGACGATCATAGAAATACCGATGACTATCAAGATGATAAAGGACATCGCGCTGGCAACGTTGAGACTGTTGACTACTTGCAAGTCAATAAAGTCACCTATGAGGCTTATTTTGTTGCCACTTAGCAGTCCCGATATAGCAAAGGTGGTGATAGTCGGCATAAATACCATCGTAATTCCGCTCAAAACCCCCGGTAGAGAGAGAGGGAGCGTCACCTTGACGAATGCCTTGCGTGGCGAAGCGCCGAGGTCGGCGGCACCTTCCAGCAAAGACGGGTCAATCTTGGATATGGTGGTATAGATAGGCATTATCATAAAAGGCAAATAGTTGTACACCATGCCGAATATTACCGTGCCCATGCCGAGGTCGACTTCCATTGCCTCGAACATTGCTTTTGTTGCAAGGGTGCGCAAGAGGAAGTTGATCCACATAGGTAGCATAAATAGCATAACCAGCACCGGACTCTTATTGTACTTTTTGTCGGCGAGGAAGAGCGCTACGGGGTAGCCTACAGCCAAGCAAATGAGGGTAGTCAGCAACCCTACGTATATAGAACGGGTGAGCATTTGCACGCTAGACGGGCTAAAAATCGTCTTGTAGTTGTCAAAGGTAAAGTTCCAAGACAGCGACCCGTCGCTCCTCGTTTCGCAAAAAGAGTAGAGTAGCAAAATCAACAGCGGCAATATTACGAATATCGCCATAAATACCACGTAAGGAATTGCCAAATATTTGCGAGTAAATCCGCTTAGCTTTCTCTTTTTCATTCTTCTATCATCCTTATCAACTTAAAGCGGTCGGGCTTGACTGCAATACCCACTCTATCGCCGTCGTCCCAAAGGTATTCGGTGTCGGCAAAGATATGGTGGTTGTTGTCGGTTCTTAGGCATACGATATAGTTTTTGCCCTTATAAATCATTGACTCGACGTTGGCGGCAAGTGGTGCGTCCATCTCGTCGTCGGTCATCTCTACGTCAGTAAACTCAAATCTAACCAAGGCTTTTTTGCCTTTGAGCGCCGTTTCTTCGCCGGCAATAGTGAGGATATCGTTTTCGCTGTCGTAGGCAGCGTCGTCGAACAACGTAGTAGGGTCGAAGTCGTACGTTCCGCCGTAGAGGTCGAGGGTGGTATTGGAGAGGAATTCTACTTGTTTGTCGTTGGCGTAGAGCTCCTTGGTCATAATGTGGATATTGTCGGGGTCGACGTAGAGGCTTACCTCGCTACCTACGGGGCTTTCTACGGTGTTGTGAATGATAAATTCGTAACCGCCGGCAATGCAAGACATCTCGTAATGCACGCCCTTAAAAATCGAGGACACGATTTTGCCGTCAAGTATGCCTTTGCCCTTTTCGCGCACTTCCCAGTCCTCGGGTCTTACCACGATATCCACCTTTTGGTTAGGCTCGAAGCCTGTATCCACGCAGTCCCATTGTACGCCTGCAAAGATAACTTTTTTGTCCTCGGGCATCACACCGTCGAGTATGTTGGATTCGCCGATGAAGTCGGCAACGTAAGCCGTTTTAGGCTCGTTGTAGATGTCGATAGGGCTACCTTCTTGACAAATTTTGCCGTCGCGCATAACTACGATAGTGTCGCTCATTGTCAAAGCTTCTTCTTGGTCGTGGGTGACGTAGATAAAAGTTATGCCGAGTTTTTGGTGCATGGATTTGAGCTCGAGTTGCATCTCTTGACGCATCTTGAGGTCGAGTGCTCCCAAAGGCTCGTCGAGGAGCAAAATCTTTGGCTCGTTGACGATTGCTCTGGCTATCGCTACTCTCTGTTGTTGTCCGCCCGAGAGAGAGTTGACGTCACGATTTTCGTAGTCGCTAAGTCCAACGATTTTGAGCGCGCGACGCACCTTTTCTTCGATAAAAGCCTTGTAACAGTTTACCTTTTTGGTAGTGACGTTGCCCTTTCTATCCTTGGTGGTTACCATCTTGTATTGACGGCAAAAAGGTACGATTTTGATTGTTTTTTCGCCGTTTTTGTCTACGATTTCTTGTTCTACGGGCTTGCGTTTTAGATTGACGAGTTTGGTCGCCTTTTCGCCCTTGCGGTTGACGTATTCTACCTCTACCTTTTTCATCTTCAGACCAAAGGCAATGTTTTTGAATACGTTGAGGTGAGGGAAGAGGGCGTACTTTTGGAATACCGTATTGACCTCTCTCTTGTGAGGTGGTAGAGAAGTGATATCCTCTCCGTCGAAGAGTACTTGTCCTTCGGTTGGTTGCTCAAATCCCGCAATCATACGCAAGGTAGTGGTCTTACCGCAACCGCTTGGACCGAGCAAGGTGACGAATTGTCCCTTCTCAATCTTGAGATTGGCGTTGTTGACAACCCTTTTGTCGTCGTAATATTTGTTGATATTTTTTAGTTCGAGTATATATTTTTTGTTTTCCATCGTCGTGTCCTTATTAGAAAGTAGGAGGGGAAGATACCCACAATATTTTTACGGGAGTATCGCCGTCGTTGACTATATAGTGCTTTTTGTTGCTTACGAAGTAGAAAGAGTTGCCTTGACTTAGCTTGTACTTCTTTTTGCCTATTATCAGCGTTGCGTTGCCCTCTAGCATATAGCCGAATTCCTCGCCCTCGTGAGGCATATCCTCCAGCGTCTTACTGTGAGCGTTGAGAGTCATCAATATAGGCTCCATTTCGTTCTTTTGGCTGTTGGGCACTAGCCACGTGATAGAGCTGTCGTCGCTCTCCTTGACGAAGAAGTCGTCCTCTTCGAAGACTATTTGCTCGTCGCTGTCGTCGTTGAAAAAACTCTTGAGATCCGACCCCAAAGCCGACAATATGTCGATGAGAGTGGCGATAGACGGCGAGGCAATGTCGTTTTCTAATTGCGAGATATATCCTTTGGTCAAATCGCATCTGTCGGCAAGCTCTTCTTGCGTCAGACCGCATTGGAGTCTCAGCGACTTGATTTTGATACCGATTTCCATATTTACCTCCTTTCCCGAGTTTAGTAAAACTAAACTTCAAAAATATTGAGTAAAAATTTTGTTAAACTTTGAGTTTAGATTTAGTAAACTGTTTTGATTATATACACCCCCGATATATATGTCAATAATTTTGATATATTTTTTCAATTTTTTTGAGCAAAATTGTCAAAAAAAGAGCCCTGCTAATTGCAAGGCTCGGAAGACAGTTTTAGACTAATTTTATCTTACTTTTGTTGGTTGTCGTAATTAACGGTCACGTTGATGTTTATATCTATAGCTTTCTTTTTGCTTGTTGCAATTACTATTAAGACCGCCACAATGATTGCCACGCAAGCCACTGGAATGACCACGGCAAGTATGATCTTGTTGCGATGATTTACCAATTCGGTTTTTTCAATCGCCAGGTTTACGGCTTGGTTTGTCGTTTGGTCTATACTAACTATCTTGTCGGCGGTTAGAGCGTCATTGCCCGATTTTTGCATAAGCTTGACGGTATATTCGCCCTCGTTCAGACCTACTTCGGCGTGCAATATAGGAGAGCTCGAAGAGCGGGTATATACGACGTTGCCGTCCTTGTCCAATATTTGCATGCCGTACACGTCGTCCGACGGAATATCAATAGTCAACGTGACTGGCTTTTGGTATCTGTCCACTCGAGTAAAGGCGCAGTCTTTCATCAATACCGAGTTGCCGTCGTTCCATTGTTGGCTATAAGCCACGCCTTTGAGTGATCGAAGAGTATTCACGTCCATGAGAGCAGACGGCACCGTTTGTCCGAAGTTGTCGGAGACGCTGTCTTGGAAGAGCGTTAGGAAGTAATAGTCGGGCACCATATTGTGAGTGTTGGTCATTCCGTACTGTTTGTCAAGTCCGTCTAGGTGCACCCAAGTGATATTGTCGCAAAAGCGCTCTTTGAGGGTTGCCATGGTTGCTTTGGAATAGATATTTCCACCTAACGTGGCGTACATGGTGTATATGGCCTTGCCTGCACCGTAGCCCTCGATAGCCACGCCGTAATCTGCAAGCTTTACCACGGCTTCCGAGCAAAGCTCGGCAATAGTGCGTCCGTTGGCGTCTTCACCCCCGCGGTGGTCGATATGTCCTTTTACTTTGTTGGTGCTGAGATACGGGTCGAGTAGGGTTATGCGCTGAGGAATAAGGTTGGTGCCTATTTCTTTACGCTCGCTCATCATCAATAGGTTTTCACTTACGGCAAGCGATAGGTCGCCACCCATTGAGTGACCAGCCAATTGCAACGTACCCGAGAAGTCTTTGCCAAGGGCGTTGATTATTGCTTGGGCGTAGAGCATAGATACCGAAGAGGTAGGATTGAGGGTTGGGTCGCCTAGCACTCTCTTGCCCGATTGGGTGGAGACGTAATAGCGCATGCCAAGCGGCGTGTCGGACGACCAAATCTTAGGGTCGCCGTCAATATTTTCTTCCGCAATTTGGTTCCAATAGAAGTGACCCACGTTGTAGCCCATATCTATGTATTTTTGATAGTATTGAGTGCTGTACGGGAAGCTTCCTTCGGCAAATCTATCGTAAGTGCCTTCCCATGTGGAGAGTAAATCTCTACGGTTGTAGCCCTCGTTATTCTTCATTCCGTGAGTAAAAATTATTGTAGGCTTGGTCGGGTCAAAATCTACGCCCGCCGTGCCCGCTTTGATGGGGATATCCTTGCCGTCTTGATACCAGTAGATGCCGTAGTCTAAACGGTTGAACACACCCTCTTCCCAACCAACGCGACTGTCGTTGATTGCATAGACGGTGGTAGGGTGGACGAGTGTGGCAGTCAAAGCTACCGCGAGCAAAGATACTAGTGCTAACGTGAAACAAATTTTTTGTGATAATGTTTTCATAACCTTCTCCCGATATTATTTTAATACGGTGCTACCTCGGTGTCAATACCTTTGATGGGCTCTGAGGTTGCGACGGCGATTGTCGATTTCGGCAGGGCGGATAAGCATAACGATTGCCAAAATAAGCAAAAAACTAGGCGACTTGTGAGGTCGCCGCGCTTGTTAAAAAATGATACGTGACGTATATGTGAACGAAAGAAATCACGATAACGCTTTTTTCCTCTTTTTCTTCCTTACCACCGCTACTATCGCTATAATTATCGCCACTAGGACAAAAGGTGATATCACTATGGCGGCTATGGCTACTTTGTCGCCGACTATACGGCTTGGGTATTGTTGGAGATATTCTTGCATAGTAGGTGTGTGGGCTTCGTATGGTTGTTCTATACCCAGCTGTGTTACGAGGGTGCTAAACTCGTCGAAAGCGGCTTGTTTTCGGCTATAGTCGGGGATAGATTCTTCCATTATGGCGTATAGCACGTTGACCTTGATTTCCTCTATACGGCGCACGATAGCGGGGTTGTCCTTTTCTTGCTCTATGGCTTGGTTGAGCCAAGCTAGATATTGGTCGGTATTGCTAGGGGATAGGTAGTCCAAAGTGTGGTAGTTGGAGGCGTCGAATATGTCGAGATTTTTGCCCTTATTTTTGAGTTCTTGGGTACACGTATCGAGATATTGCGCCACCCACTCGGCTCCTTTGCCGTAGGTCACTTGCAGATATTTCGCCAGCGTTTTGCTCACGTCCACGTCGTTGTCCCACATTTGTTTGGAGAGGATATAAGTCCTAAGATGCGCCATTTCGTCACCGCGCTCTCTACTGCCTTGGTGGAAGATAGCCGTCACGTTGTTGCTGAGATACAGCGTATGATTGTCCTTTTGCACGTCGTAGTTAGGGAAAGGCAACAGCAGGTGACTAAAGTCCACCACGTAGTCCCACACCAAAATATTGTGTGCAATCTCGCCCCAGGTCTCAATCAGCTTCTTGGCTTTGGCGCTTTGATCCGTTGCACCGTAGAGGTAACTGTACATTTGCCCGCATTGGATAGGAGCAACGACGATATTGACGTTGTCCTCGCAAGTCATGCCTTTGGGCGGAGTCTCGTTGAAGAAGTAGGCAAGGGTAGAGATGATTTTGTCGGGGAAGCGGCGCGCCAACTTGTTGATAATAGGTAGCATAGTGCCCATCATCGAGCCCGTTTCTCTCTTGACAGCGCTACATTTGGTACAAGTGCAGTAGTCGTAGTTGTCCATAATGCTAAAGTCCCAATACTTTTTGTCGGGGCTGGCGGCTATGAGTTCTTCCATTTTCTCTTCGATTATCGGATAGATGCCCTCCGCGGATAGGCACAGTTGCTTAGGCTCGCCGTTTCTAATTACGAAAAATTCGGGGTGGGTCTGCAGATACTCGTCGGGGCTTACGAAAGTAAACGCCGTGTGACACCAAGTGCCCCAATCCTCGTGTTCTTCTATCTCGTCCGCCACCACGCCGTTGTTTTTGAGTTTTTTGTACCAGCCGTTTTGCGCTATTTCGTATTGGAAGACCTTGCGCCAAGCAAAGTCGGGGTTGCTCACCTCGTCCACACTATCGAGATAAATTGTAGGCAAGTACGGCACGTAGTCGTAGTCGCTCCTTACGAACATACAGCCGAGATAGTCCTCGAGAAAGCCGTACACGCCGTTGGATAGAGAGTCGCCGTCAATGGTAAGGATATGTATATTGCCGTCTTGACTGACGATACGATAGCCGTCGTCCTTTACGCCGTCTTTGGATAGGGCGTCGGTGGCAATGCAGTCGCCCAAAGCGATATAATATTCGGGCAAAGCCTCGCTATCGTCCACCACCTCGAAGTTATTTGTACTGCCGATTATTTGGTTGAGATATCCGCTCAACACCTCGGCAAGTTCCACTACGTCGGGCTCGGCGTGTTGACTAATCAAGATTTTGTAATTAGACTCACCGTATACGGCAAGCCCAATATCCTTTTCTACGCTCATTTGCGCTCTAAATTCTTCTTCGTCGTACTCGCCTAGGTGAGAGGATATATCAAGCGTTTGGCTCGACATAACGCTTTTGTCGCGCTTGTTGCAAGCCACCATAGTAAGGCTAAGGCCCACCGCCATAATCACGACCGCCAACAAGATACACAGCCTTTTTCGCAAGCTAATATTTTCACTTTTCTTAATTATTGCGTTCATAAATGTATTTTAACATATTATATAGAAATTCTCAATAGCAATATCGCAAATCACGATAAACTTCAAAACACGGCAAAAATGCCATAGCACTTTTGAGCGTTATGCAACGAATAATGCGCCAAAAACTCAATACGTATCGAGTTTTTTTTGTGCAATCGGAAATAAGTTTTTCCTCACTAAGATTGAAATTTCGTCGTATAAATTCGGTTTTGTTCCCCAAAAACAATATTTTTCGATAAGAGCTTGACATTAGCATTTTTGTCATGTAAAATGACAGTGTCGTATAGATACGACTATATATTTTTGGAGGTGTGAGAAAATATGGCTAAGCCAAGAAGCGAAAAAGACAAAAGATACGAAGAAAAGCACAAAGAAGAGCGCAAAGCAAAAAACGTTATTTGGGGAACGAGCCTACCGAGAGAGATGGCGGAAAAAATAAACGCATTTTTGAAAGAGTACGGACACACAAAAGTCGAACTTATCCAAGCGGGATATGAAGAATTATTATGCTACTATAATTTAGACCTTGCCAAGTTAAAAGACGGTTACGACGATTTCTTTGAGTCCGAGAAACGTTAAGCGCAAAAGGCTTGTCAATCGCGTGGCGAGGGTGAAAATCAGAAGAATAATTCACCCCAAAGGCGTTGCCAAAAATTAAACTTCGGGATTTGAGTCTAGTATTTTGCAAAGGCGAAAATACTCATTGAAACGAACGCTTTGCAAAATACGTCGGTCACCGCTAAAAATCTGCCACAGGCAGGTTTTATTAACGCTCTTTCAAATCCCTCTTAGTGCAACACAAAAAAATAACCTAATCCAAAATTCGGATTAGGTTATTTTTGGCGGAGAAAGAGTGGATTTGCCTTACAGCGAACTAAAAGTGAGCGTGCAGCGAGCGTAGCGAGGGTGAAAATCCAATGGATAAAAAAAATCACCCTGATATAACTCAGGGTGCTGGCGGAGAAAGAGTGGATTTGCCTTACAGCGAACGTGAGTGAGCGTGCAGCGAGCGTAGCGAGGGTGAAAATCCAATGGATAAAAAAAATCACCCTGATATAACTCAGGGTGCTGGCGGAGAAAGAGGGATTTGAACCCTCGCTACGGTATCCCGTACTACTCCCTTAGCAGGGGAGCCCCTTCGGCCTCTTGGGTATTTCTCCACAGTCGAAGTATAAAAAATGATATTAGCATTAGTATAGTAGCACACAATGTAGCTTTTGTCAAAGTCTTTTTGCAAAATTTTTGCGCATGGCGACTTGGCGCTGTTAGAGGTATGGCAGAGCTAGTGTGCTACTTAAGCTAGTGAGTCGACGTAAGGCGTCAGCAAACCGGTGATGAGCTCGTAAGACTCACTCGTCATGTGCAGTCCGTCGAAGGTATATCTATCTTGCAGTTGTTTGTTGTCGCCCACTAGGTGCGAGTAGGTGTCGATTAGCTCCACCTTATATATGGCGCAAATTTGCTTGATATACTCGTTGAGCAAAATTACGTTGTCGTCGGTGAGATATTCGCCTACTAAATCTTTGCCGGCGAGCTTGACGGTACGGTTGACGGGGTAGACTGTCTGCATAAATATTGTAGTTTCGGGCAGTTCTTCTCTGATGACGTGCAGAATTTTGGTTATATTGACGGCAATATCTTCGGGAGAAGTGCCGTGTCTAAGGTCGTTGCAACCGCCCAAAAGGAATATAGCTTTTGGCTTGATATTGAGCACGTTGGACTCGAGTCTAACAAGCATTCTGTCGGTGGTATCGCCGGAAATACCTCTATTGTAGATATTTGCGTGCGGAAAATAATAGTCCAAGTCGTACATCTCGGTGATAGAGTCGCCCAAGAAAACGATTTGACCCGTCTTAGCGCTTTGATTGAGATAGGCGTATCTTTTTGCTTTGGCATCTTTGATATAGTCTTTGCTAAACATAGCGTTGCCGTAGATATTATAGGCTATAGCAAAGATGGAAATGCTTGCCATAAGCGCCACGATTACAAGCAAAACCACCACAATAGTGATATTGCGTGCGGTAAAAATATTGTGTTGTGGTTTTGGATGGCGTCGTTTCATAGTATTATTATATAACTATTTGAAAGAATATGCAACAGTAGAACGAGGGCTTTTTGAACGACAAAGGCTTTTTGCATATTTTCAAAAAAATAGATAAAGTTTTTTGGGCAAAACTGCCTATAAAACAGCAAAATCAAAGAAATATATATGCCAAATCGCATCTAAATATGCTTGTCAACAATATTTATTGGCAAAAAATGAAAAACTGTGTTATAATAAAAAAGATTTATGGAATCGAAGTATAGTATTCTTAACAATCTAAAAACCAAAAAGTTTCGACTGACTAATATTCAGGTCATAGTGCTTGGGTACTTTTTGGTAATAATGTTCGGTACTTTTTTGTTGTCTTTGCCATTTGCCTCCAAGTCTAGGCAATGGACGGGCTTTTTTACTTCGCTATTTACCGCAACTTCCGCCACGTGCGTTACGGGATTGGTGCTCGTAGACACGTTTAGTCACTGGTCGCTGTTTGGACAAATGGTGATTATGTGTTTGATACAACTTGGCGGAGTAGGCTTTATGACGATGGTGTCGTTGGTGTCGGTAGTGGTTAGACGACAGTTGGGGTTATACCAAAAGACGATACTCCAAAAGTCTATGGGCTCGGCGAGATTTTCGGTGCTTAGCAAGCTACTCAATAGAGTATTGATATGCACGGCTTGTTTCGAGGGCGCGGGCACGGTGTTGCTTTGCACACGATTTATTCCTAAGATGGGCTTTTGGCAAGGGTTATTCAACGCAATGTTCCACTCTATCTCGGCGTTTTGCAACGCGGGCTTCGACTTGATGGGCAAGTACGGCGCTTATAGCTCTATGACCACCTTTTCGGGCGACGTGGTAGTCAACTTGACTCTAATGGCGCTGATATTTGCGGGTGGATTGGGCTTCTTGTTGTGGAGCGACGTGTACGACAAAAAGATGAGATTGAGCAAGACGAGTCTGCAGACCCGAATGGTGCTTGCTGTTACGCCGATGCTCATCTTGATACCTGCATTGTTGATTTTTATAGTAGAGCGCAACAACGCCTTTGCGGGAATGACGGTTGGCGAAGCATTGCTGGCATCGCTCTTTCAGTCGGTTACTTCTAGGACGGCTGGCTTCAATTCTATTGATTTGTCGGGTCTTAGCAACTCTAGCATTGTGTTGACGATAGTGCTGATGATGGTGGGTGGCAACGTTGGCTCGACTGCGGGCGGTATCAAGATTACTACCGTCATCATAGTATTTTTGGGCGTATTGTCCACAATTAGGGACAAAGAACACGTAGACGTAGGCAAGAGAAGACTTTCGGACAAGCTTGTTAGACAAGCCAACGCGATATTTATATTCTATTTGTCTATTATCGTCGTCGCTTCTCTACTAATAGCCATAATAGACAAAGAAATCCCCGTACAAGCGGTGGTATTCGAAGTAGTGTCGGCGATAGGTACGGTAGGATTGACTTTGGCGGGAACGGCAGAGTTTTCTTTGGCTAGCAAATGTATATTGTTGTTGTTGATGTTCATGGGTCGTGTGGGCGCAATATCCTTGTTGTCCGCCTTTATGGAAACGAGGCAAAAACCGCCTATCAAGCGACCAATAGAAGAAATTATGATAGGATAAGGAGAATTATATGAAATCGGTATTGATTATAGGAATGGGAAGATTTGGCAAGACGCTTGCCTACAAGATGGCAGAGCTTGGCAACGAGGTGATGATAGTTGACAAGGACGAAGAAATCGTCAATCAACTTGCCCCTGATTTTGTCAATGCAATGATAGGCGACTGCACCAACGAATCGGTGGTGAGAAATCTCGGCGTGAGCAACTTCGATATATGTTTCGTAGCCATTGGCGACAACTTCCAAGCTTCTTTGGAAATCACGTCCTTGCTCAAAGAATTGGGTGCTAAGTACGTCGTGTCCAAAGCCGATAGAGATATGCAAGCCAAGTTTTTGGAACGCAACGGCGCCGACGAGGTGGTATATCCTGAGCATGATATCGCCGAAAAGCTTGCCATAAGGCACAATGCAAAAAATATCTTCGACTACGTAGAGATTACCAACGACTATGCAATATACGAGCTGGCTGTAGTCAAAGAATGGGTGGGCAAGAGCCTAAAAGAACTCAACATTCGTCACAACTACGGCGTCAATATTATGGCGCTCAAACAAGGCGGAAGCATAGAGATACCTTCGGCGGAAACAGTCTTTGAAGAAAACGACCATATCTTCGTCATAGGTAAGCAAAAGGACGTATTCAAGCTATCCAACAAGACCTGACGCTACGATATTTTTGTTATAACAATCATTCACGAAGCCTTACGCTTCGTGATATTTTTTTGCACCTGTATTGAGCTTTTGAGTTTTTTGGAATAGTGTGGACGATACTATTTAGCATATATTATATTCTAGAGCCGTTGAATAAAACTTGCAAGCATGGACATAATCAAACGGGGGGATTATGAGACAAGTCAAAAAGAGTATAGATTATATCAAAAAAGCCGTTGCTCAGCTCAAGGGCAAAGAACTATCCTTCGTGGTCAACAAGGGTAGAAACAAATTCGTTACCTTTGACGGCAAGGTGGTGGACGCGTACGACTCGATATTTACCATAGTGTCAACCGACAACTTTGGTAATGAACTTTTTACCTTTTCTTACAACGACGTGGCGTGCAAAACGATAAGAATTTTGCCTCACGGGTCAAATTGATGTCATAAAGCACGGCAAAGCTAGATATATTGTACTAACGAAAAACAAGAGGTGCCTATGTCTATCAATGCCGTATATCAACCAATATCAATCGACTACGAAAAGAGCTGTCAGCCCAAGCAAATACTGTTGGGCTGCAATATGGATACGTCGTCCAAGGGCGGAGTGTCCAAAGTATTTTTTGTCAAAAGTAGCGCGCAAATAACCAAGGTCGTCCCAATGACGGGGCAGGTCAAAATAAGCGGTTTCGTCAACATCAAGGTGGTATATCTCAATAACGACAAGCAATGCGAAAGCTTTGATTATATCACCGATTTCGTAGAGGACGTCGACTGCGACGCTTTGACCGAAGATATGCAAGTGCGCGTAAGTGCAAAGGTCGTGGACAGCGAATACCAAATAGGTGGCGACCAAATCAAAATTCAAGTGGTAGTTGAGCTTCGTCCTATATTCGTAGAGAGCCAAACACAACAATACGTAGTCAGCGCCGAAGGTGCGCTAATCAAGGATAGCCAATCGTGCAACCAAACCTTCGTGGACTACGTAGACAGAGAGATTGAGATTGTAGAAGAGTACGACAGCGGAATGAACGTAGAAAAGATACTCTTCTTTGACGTGACCGCATGCGTAGACGACGTGTCCACCGCGGGCGATATCGTGTCCGTCAAGGGTAGAACCAACGTAGAAATTATCTATCTTGCCGAGGGTAAAATAATCGAAAAGGCTATGGATCTTCCTTTTGAAGAAGAATGGCGCGAAAAGACGAGCGACTTGGTTGCCAAGGTGCAAGCCTCTGTCAAAAACAGTAAGTTGGTGTTGCAAGGCACCGAGGACAGCGCCGTGATGAGAGTGGAAGCTCTATGCAAGCTCGGCGGTGTGGTGATGAGCGAAAACTGTCTAGAAACGGTAGAAGATATGTTTTGCCCCGAAGAGGAAGTAGACTGCAAATATTCGGTATGCGAGTACGACCGTCAAGCTCAACCGTTGCATTGCCATATCGAGGTAACGGGTAGCGAGACTATCGACGACACCTCGGCAGACGTCAAGCAAGTGCTGGCGGCGCACGCAGTAAATTGCAGTATTGCCGACGTCAGCGGTAAGGACGAGATGACGATAAGCGGAATGGCAGAGGTGGCAATAGTTTATCTGGACGAAAACGACGAGATTGACTGCAAAAACATTGAGACACCTTTTGTAGAAAAGTGCCAATACGGTTTAGGAAACGACAAACTCATGGAGTGCAATCCTTACGTCAAAGACGTAACCGTCAAGGTCAAGAGAGATAGAGAGTTTGAGGTCAATCTCGATATCGACGTGGCTATGGATATTGCCGAGAGGACGGTGGTCAAGGGTATATCCGAAGTGGTAGAAGGCGAAGCTCGCCAAGTGGATAGAGTTGCGATAAGCATTTACACGCCTAAGCAAGGCGAGTCTTTGTGGGACGTTGCCAAACAACTTGCCGTCAGCGACAAAGAAATAATCGCTCAAAACCCGGGAATTAGTGACGTGATGACGGGGGCGGAAAGATTGGTGGTTTACAGAGAACTCAAAGTATGATATAATATCCGTATGGATACTATCAAAATCAAAGTTTTTGCCAAAGTAAACCTTGCTCTTGACGTCAAGGGCAGTTATCCCGACGGCTATCATAGGTTAGATATGCTGATGGCTTCCGTCGATATGTACGACACCTTGTGCATGACTGTAAGCGACCAGAACCTGGTGACTATGGACGGCGTAATCGTGGGAGAAGAGAATACCGCCGTGAGGGCGTTGGAGAGCCTAACCAAAGCCTTTGGCGTGCACATGAGAGTGGATATTCTCAAGGATATTCCTCTCAACGCGGGGTTAGGCGGTTCTTCCGCCGATGCCGCAGGCGTGTTTGTCGGGGCGTCTAAGCTGTTTGGCATAGATATTGCCAAGACGTACGAACTTGCCCAAAAGGTCGGTAGTGACGTGCCTTATATGATGAGAGGCGGTTTTTGCCGAGTTAGCGGAAAGGGAGAAATCGTCGAGCCTATAGATATGGACGATATGCACTTGGTGATTTTGCAAGCCGAGTACGGTGCACCTACCGCCAAGGTGTACGAGGAGTACGATAGGTGTCCTATACCGCCTAGCGACGTAGACGGAGCTATTGATAGCATAAGGTCGACGGGTAGAGGATTTTTTAACAAACTACAAGACGCGGCTATTAGACTTTGCCCGTCTATAGAATATTCTTTAGGTGCACTCAAGCTCTATACCGATAGGGCATTTATGACGGGCAGCGGCAGCGCGGTAGTGGGCGTCTTTGACGACGAAATGCAAGCCAGATGGTGCGAACTCAACTTTGGAGGTTATCTCTGCGCCAAGGCTCTCAAAACCAAAAAAGTCGGCTACGAAATCCTCTAAAAATCGATACGTATCGACAAAAATCTAAAATATGTTACAAAAATAGAATACGCCTTACGTGGCGTATTTTTTTGTGTGGCGTTATAATTTATTCAGCACTGTCAATACTTCTCATCGAGAGGTGAGTATGAAAAAATTGATTACGTGTTTGGTTTTGATTGCCGTAGTAATAACGGCGGTTGTGGCTTGTTCGGCGGATAGAGAAACGCAAAACGCCGATTATCTAAGGATACATATTCGTGCCGACAGCAACGATGATATTGACCAAGCAATCAAGTATAGAGTCAAAGACGATATAGTCGAATATCTTACGCCGTTATTAGCAGGTGTCAGCGACAAAAAAGAAGCGATGAGCATAGTCGCTAACAATCTAGACGGCATCAAAAAAGTCGCTGACGCATCTTTACTCAGTCAAGGTGCACCCTACGTCAGTAGAGTGAAGTTGACGGAAGAAGAGTTCCCTACACGCAGCTACGGAGAGCTTACGCTCGAGAGTGGGGTGTACGACGCCTTGATAGTAGAACTCGGCTCAGGCAAGGGAGATAATTGGTGGTGCGTCGTTTTCCCACCGTTGTGCTTCGTTGCCGGTAGCGGAAAGCCTCAATACAAATCGCTCGTTGTCGACGGGATAAAAAAACTCAAAGGTTGGTTAAGTTAGGTGAAAAATCAAGTAATGGTGATGAGAATAGTAAGCATAGTCTTACTAGTCGTGGTGGTAGTTATGGCGGCGCTTCTATGTCGCAGTTTTGCGAGCGAAGAGGTCGAAACTTTTGCACTCAAACAAGGCTCGAGCGGTCAACAAGTGCGTCAAATCCAGTCTAAATTGTCGGCGTGGGGCTACTATAGTGGCGAAGTTGACGGAATTTACGGCTCCAAGACTACCGAAGCAGTCAAAAATTTTCAACGAGTCAACGGACTGAAGGTCGACGGAATAGTGGGCGAGGAGACGGCGGCAAAGATAGGCATTGCACTTACGCAGTCGTCGTCAACCAACAGTAGTTACAATTCTCAAGACGTGTATTTGCTCGCAAAATGCGTATATGCCGAGTCGAGAGGCGAGCCTTATACGGGACAAGTTGCCGTAGCCGCCGTGGTACTCAATAGAGTGCGTAGCAGTAGCTTCCCCAACACTATAGCGGGAGTCATTTATCAACCGTACGCCTTTACGGCGGTGGCTGACGGTCAAATCAATCTCGAACCCAACCAAACGGCTTACAATGCGGTGCGAGACGCGATGAACGGTTGGGACCCAACCAACGGTTGTCTATACTATTTCAATCCGGCAACGGCAACGTCGTCTTGGATATGGACGAGAGAAGTCAAATTGACGATAGGCAAACACAAGTTTGCGGTATAGGTGGTATATGGAAAGAGATGAAAAAGGTAGAATAATAATCAACAAACCCGTGATGATAGCAATAATAACCGCAAGCGTGATTTTGATAGCCACGATTGCAACGCTGTCGGTATTTTTGGGCTTGTCAAACAGCCAAAATCAAAAGTGGTTGAAGCAAGCCAACGGGCAATATCAGCAAGCATACTACGATTTGGTGGACGAGTTTTTGACTATGGAAACCAACCTTTCAAAATTGAGAGTCGTTGGTTCAGAGGGTCTGCAACAGCAACTTTTGCTAGACACGGCGTTGTCGGCGCAGTCGGCGGTGTGCGACCTAACGGCGATATCTTCGTCCGAGCAAGACCTCAGCGAGTTGATAAAATATTGCAATCAGGTGGGAGACTATTGCCAATACGCCTTCAAGAAGATAAGCAACGGCTCAACCCTCAGCGAACAAGAGCAGACGACGCTCGGGCAGTTGTACGATATGACTTACAGTATATCCAAGGGACTGACGTCCATCAGCGCTTCGCTTTCGTCAAAGGGCGACTTCGTGTTGGGACTAGGCAAGGTCAACGACGGCTTTTCCGATATGTTGTTGCAATTCAACAACGGCTCGTTCAAATATCCTTCGCTCATATACGACGGGGCGTTTAGCGATTCGCTGGTAGACAAAACGCCTAAGATGATTGTCGGCGACGACATAGACCCCAATCAAGCCAGGGCGTATATAGTCAAAGCGCTCAGCGGATACGAACTGTCCGACTATACTTTCGCCTACCAAAACGACAACAAGTTTTCGACGTATTTTTACGACTTCAAGACCAAGTCGGGCGAGACGGGCACGATAGAGATTGCCAAGCAAGGCGGTATGACGATAATGTGGAATATCAATTCTGCCGTAGACAATCCCGTTATGTCCAAAGAGCAGGGCGTCAAAGTAGCGGAAAAGTATTGCCAAGATATCGGGCTTGACAATATGCAAGCGGTATGGGCGTGCGTCAGCAACAGTATGCTGTACGTCAATATGTGCTATGAAAAGGACGGCGTAATCTGCTATCCCGATATGGTCAAAATCAAAGTTTCGCTGGAGAGTGGCAAGGTGGTGGGCTACGAAGCTCTCAACTATTGCTACAATCACGACACAGAGCGCACGATAGAAGAAGCGGGCGTGTCCATGGCAACGGTGCAGGGATACGACTATCGCAACCTTCAAGTGCAAAGCATAAGACTTGCGTTGATACCTACCGACGGTGGGGGAGAAAAGTTGACCTACGAAGTGTACGGCAAGCTAGACAAGTTTGACTTTTACGTTTATCTAGACGCTTTGGACGGCAAGCAAATCAAAATTTTGCAAGTCATCGACAGCGACGAGGGCGAATTGTTGATGTGAGTGTATACGGCAAGCGAGAAGCTTGCCGTATATTGAGATTTAATCGCGGAAGAAAGGCATTTTTTATACTTTGCAAAAATATATTTTTACCAGACAAAAACCCTTGATATATTTATTCAAAGATGCTACAATATAACCATAAAAAGTCTCAGAGGATTTATGATTTCTTACGGCGACAGCGTCAATATTCATTTATCTAAGACAAGCACGCAGGTTTGTCGGTCTTTTGTTTTGCAACCTTTTTTTGATACTACAACTAAGTTAAATATATTACGGAGGCACAAATGAAACCTTTTTTTGAGTCAGTTTTCAACTTTGACAAAGAGGTATCCAACATGGCTATTATTGCGCTAGACGGCGCAAAAGAATTGGGGGCGAAGGTTGACTATTATCTCGTCAATCTCTACAACAACGATATCAAAAAGTATAACAAAAACGTCCCTGAAAAAAAGACCTTCTTGCTCAACAACGTATGTCCTAGATTTACTACGGGCGACGGCAAGGGTATGATCAACGATACCATTAGAGGTAAGGATTTGTTTATTCTCGTCGACGTGGGCAACTATTCTAAGACCTACAACATGTTTGGAGTGCTCAACAGAATGTCTCCCGACGACTATTACGCCGACCTCAAGCGTATCATATCGGCAGCGGGCGGTAAGGCAAAGTCTATGACGGTAGTTATGCCAAGCCTTTACGGTGGCAGACAGCATAGAAGAAACGCAAGAGAATCTCTTGATTGCGCTCAAATGCTTAGAGAATTGGAGACGATGGGCGTCAGCGGAGTTATCACATTCGATGCACACGACCCTCGCGTTCAAAACGCCGTTCCTCTCATGGGCTTTGACAACTTCCTTCCTACCTACCAAATTCTCAAAGCTTTGCTCAAGGCTTATCCTGAGGTCAATATCGACAAAAACAACTTTATGGTTGTCAGCCCTGACGAAGGCGCAATGGGTAGAAACATCTACTACGCTTCGGTTTTGGGTATAGATTTGGGTATGTTCTACAAGCGTCGCGACACCTCTACGGTAGTCAACGGACGTAACCCTATCATAGCGCACGAATATATAGGTAACGACGTAAGAGATAAGGATATCTTCGTAGCAGACGATATCATCGCAACGGGCGACAGTATGCTCAAGCTTTGTACCGAACTCAAAGAGAGAGGCTGTGGCAAGATATTCCTTACGGCAACCTATGCGCTGTTTACCGAAGGCGTAGAGAAATTCGAAAAGGCGTACAAGGACGGATTATTTACCGCCGTGCTCAGCACCAACCTCACCTACACGCCTGACGAAGTCAAGTCTAGACCTTGGTTCGTACAAGCAGATTTGTCCAAGTTTATGGCGTACATAATCGCTGCCGTTGACCAAAACAAGTCTTTGTCGACCTTGCTTGACCCACATGACAAAATCAAAGAACTTATCGAGAAGTTCAATCAAAATAAACCACAACAACTTACTTTTGACGTGGACGAGGAGTAATTATGAGAATTCAATGGTTGGGACACTCTTGTTTCAAGCTCGAGGAATCGACGGGAACGACTGTTGTAGCAGACCCTTACGACCCGAAAAAGGTAGGCATTGACCTACCGAAAATCAAAGCAGACGTGGTGACGATATCGCACAATCACGCAGATCACAACTACACCGACAATATTGAGGATGGATATATCAAACTCAATCAAGCGGGACTGTGGGAAGTCAACGGAGTAGAAATCGTGTCTTTGCAGAGCTATCACGACGAGACCGACGGTGACAAAAGAGGAGAAAACTTTATCTTCAAATACCGTATGGACGGAGTAGACCTCTGCCATATGGGTGACATAGGTGAGCCTAGCAATCCTATATTGGGAGAGTCTATCGGCTCGGTCAACGTATTGATGATACCGGTTGGCGGTACTTATACTATCAACGCCGAGCAAGCAAAAGAATACGTAGATTTTCTTATGCCTGACGTAGTGATACCTATGCATTTTAAGACGCCGAGTAGCGAGATAGACGTCGACAAGATTGACGATTTTCTCGATTTGTTTGAAGAAGAGCAACTCATCAAGGTGGACGGAGATACCTTTGAGTTCGATAGAGAATTTTTTGACGGCGAAAGTACCAAAGTTATAGTTTTTAACGAGAATAAGTTTTAATAATTTTACCCATCAATTTACAACAGAAGACGCTATGAGCCTCGACGAGGCTCATAGAAGTCATTATTATATTATCAGGAGGTTTTTATGCCCAAGAAGAAAGACGCATTGACCGAAGAAGAAATGAAAAACAAGATTTTTTCCGAGAAGGAGCTCTTTTCCTCAACAATTTTCGTTTTGAGAAGAATTGCTACGCTCAAATACGTCAAGTCGCCGACCAGCAAGAAAAAAGCCGAGTTGATAGAGGCCATTATCGACAAGCAAAAGCAGCAAGTCGAAGCGCAAAAGAGTGGCGAGCCTCGCGCAAAGGTGGTAAGACGCGAAGGTCGCTATTGTCAACCTCATGCGCCCGTCGTCAATCATAGAGAAGATAGTATTTTTCCTTTGCCACCCGTTAGACCGATTATGGTTGCCGACAGCAATAGAAGCTCGGATTTCGTCTATAGTCCTTTTAGTACCGAAGAGATGTTGGAGAGGGGCGAGTGCGAACGCAAGAGCGGTATTTTGGAGATACTTGCCGACGGCTACGGCTTTTTGAGAGCGGAAAACTGCGAGTACAGCAACAAGGACACCTACGTTTCCAATAAGATTATCAAGACGCTCGGCTTGAGAATGGGCGATATGGTGGAAGCTATTGCCAAGAAAAACGCGGAGAACAAACCGCCTGCCGTCATCGAAGTAGAGAAAGTCAACGGACTTGCACCGACGAGTTTGCGCAACAGACCTAATTTTGACAAGATGACGCCTATCTATCCCGACAGTAGACTCAAACTGGAAGTTAGTGGCAAAAATAACGACTTTGCCATTAGATGTATAGATTTGATTGCTCCTATCGGCAAGGGGCAGAGAGCAATGATAGTATCTCCACCTAAGGCAGGAAAGACGACTTTGCTCAAAAAGATTGCCACCGCTATCACCGAAAACCACCCCGAAGTAGAACTGTTCGTATTGCTCGTAGACGAGAGACCGGAAGAAGTGACTGACATGCAGAGATCTATCAAAGGCGAAGTAATCTATTCCACCTTTGACGAGACGCCAGAGCATCACTGCAAGGCGGCGGAACTATTGATAGAAAAAGCCAAGAGATACGTTGAAACGGGCAAGGACGTAGTAATAATTATGGACTCTTTGACCCGTCTTGCTCGCGCATACAATCTCACCGTTGCACCTACGGGCAGAACCTTGTCGGGCGGTATCGACCCGGGGGCTTTGCATCCGCCTAAGAGATTTTTCGGTAGCGCAAGAAACATCGAAAACGGTGGCTCTTTGACCATTATCGCTACGGCGCTCGTAGACACGGGCAGTCGTATGGACGAGGTAATTTACGAAGAGTTTAAGGGTACGGGCAATATGGAGATTCACCTTGATAGAAAGCTCTCCGAGAGAAGAATTTTCCCTGCCATAGACCTCAATCGTTCTAGCACCAGAAGGGAAGATTTGCTCTTGTCGCCTCAAGAACTAAGCGGCGTATGGGCTATACGTAGAATGTTGTCTGGCGGAGAAAACGCCGAGATGACGGAGCAGCTCTTCAATATGATAGTTAGGACTAAGACCAACGAAGAGTTTATCGACCAACTCACCAAACAGCTTGCAATAATGGAAAAGGAAGGATACAGCTTCCGCAAACCTAACTGATGAACGCGCGACCTTAGGGTCGCGTTTTTATAGTCACTGCCCACGTAAGGTGATTTGTTTTTCGTTGTAGAGGAAAATTGATTTAATTATTCTTTGCAGAGGCTCAAAAGTACTTACAATTAGACTATTCGATAGTCACGGCAGTATATCATATCGTAGTCGTCTTTGTCGTTGATATAGTAGCAAAAATTTTTAATTTTTTTGAAATTAATTTTTTAATTTGACATATATAGTCATATTATAGGTGGTATTATGCAAGTACAAAAGGAGAAAAAGTTATGAATACCACACAAAAAAATAGATATCAAAGTTTAGAAGAATTTTTGGCAAAACTCAACGTCAAGGAGAGCCTTGACAAGACCGACAAAATGTTTTTGACGTCCATAGTCAAAAGACAACACCAGGTGCTTGCCGACCTAGTGCAATTTTGCAAAAAGTATCCTCAAGCCTTGGACAAGGATATCATAGGCGGACTATATTCGATATTTTCACTGCTAGACAATCAAGCTCAGTCTTTGATTTTTGGCTGACGATAGCAGGGAGCGAGTTTTTGGTCTAATATATTCTTCCTTTATTGGTGCAAGCCGATAGTCAATTAAATTTGACTATTGCGCTTGTATTTTTATTGTGTTATAATATTAATATTAAATATGTAGGAGAGCAATATGATTATATCGTCCGCAAAGATTAAGAAAGAAATTTTCGTTGACAATTCGCATATCCAAAAGTCGGTATTAACCAACTTAATCACCGGTCGAGAGCTGACTTGCAACGGCTATGAGTTCGTAATTAGTTACACCATACCTAATAAGCTATTTGGCAAAAAAGCAAGCTTTACGAGTAGCGATATGACTATCGTAGAGACCCAAGACGAACATTATAGCTTGGAATATAGCGAGGCGAGCATTGATTGGCAAATCAAACTTATTTATTGTCAAGACGACGCGTCGGGAGCTATCAAGAAAAATCTAGAAATTAGTTGTTCTAACCCCAACGTAGTTATCAACTACGTGGATATGGACAGCTTTGACGTTAGGGGTATCGAGCGTCAATGGACGATACCGCTTCCTAAGAGGAGAATATTGATACCGTCTTACATAGCTACTACGGGACAGCCTTACTACGTGCAAGATATGTTTTTTGGCACGGAATTTCCAACGGCTGACAACCGCATAGTTGACGGTCAAACGCACGCAATATATCATATAGGCAGACCATTTAAGGATATTGCGCCGAGCGGTGTTTACGTGACCACGACCTTCGTTATGGGTAGCGGAATTGGCGTAGAATTCAACGAGATGCGTACGTCATTTTTCCAATACGTATCGAGTTTTAGTCGTCCTGCGAGGTTTAGAGTGCAGTTCAACAGCTGGTACGACCACATGTTGGATATTACTAGCGATAAGGTAAAGAAGTCCTTTAGCGAGGTGGGCGAAGGCTTTGCCAAGGCGGGCTTTAGACCTTTGGACTGTTACGTAATCGACGACGGTTGGACGGACTATAAACGACCTGCATTTTGGGAATTTGACAAATCAAGCTTCGACAACGAGTTTTACAACGAAAGCGAGCTTACTAAGTCGCTCGGCTCTACCTTTGGCGTATGGTTTGGACCTCGTGGCGGATATACTGCGCAGACCATCAAATACGCTAGGTTCCTTACCAAGCTTGGCTATCCTAATTGTAGACAGTCCTTTGATATTTGTACCGCCAACCCTCGTTATATCAAGGATTTGTGCAATAGAATGGCTGATTTTTGCACAAAATACAACGTAAGTTACTTCAAGATAGACGGCTTTGCCATTACGCCTTGCAAGTCTTCTCGCCACGACCACCCAAAGGGCAAGGGTGACGGAATAGAATTTTATACCTTCTTGTGGGAAGAGTGGATTAAGGGCTTCGAGCATATCAGGAGCGTGCAGCCCGACGTCTTCCTCAATATCACGTCTTACGCGCATTGCTCGCCTTGGTTCCTCAAGTGGTGCGACGCGGTATGGATTAACAACTGCGGTGATATGGGCTACGAGGGTAAGGGCACCAGCCTAAATAGATGCCTCAACTATCGTGATAGCGCTTACAAAGACTTCTTTGACGTAAGGCAGTTGCAATTCCCTACGGCGTACATATACAATCACGAGCCTTGTTACGCCGAGCGCAACTACGACCCTCCTCTCCCTAACCCAAGCCACAAGACCGTGGTTTATACATACGAAGAGTTCGAACAGTATATGTACTTCTGTATGATGAGAGGCACGGGCTTTGTCGAAGTATATTTTAGCCCAAGTATGTTTGACGATAAGAGATGGGCTATCGCAGCCAAGACGCTTTCGTGGGCGGAAGAGAACTTCTCGGTTTTGCGCAACGCAGAGTTTTTCGGCGACAATCCAACCGAGGGCGGAATATACGGCTACTACGCTATAGAGGGCAACAAGGCAATCATGTCTATAAGAAACTCTGACGACGTAGTTCACAGCTACACGCTCGTCAATAGCAAGAGATGCCACAGGGATAACGCTTACACCATAACGCAGTACTATCCTACCGCACAATTTTCGGCAGATGTGGCAAAGGGTGAAAACTTCGAGATTGAGTTGCAACCGTTCGAAGCCAAGATATTCTACATAACTCTAAAAGACTAATAGACGCAAGAAACTACTAGATATACTTGTGTTTGACGGCAATTTTTGATACAATGATTGTCGAAAGAAAGTGTGGAGAACGAAATGAAAAAATACAACAAGTTTTTATTTATTCTAATTTTGACTATTATACTTGCCACGACGGCAGTTGCTTGCAAGGATAAGGACGCCGACGGCTTGCTCAAACTTGCCAAACCTACCGAGCTTACTATCAACGGCAACGCCTTGACTTGGGCACCGGTTGAGGGCGCCGTCAAGTATTACGTCAAAGTCAACGAAGAAGAGTTTGAAACGTCTTCTACCAGCTACAATATTCAAGTTAGCGAGATTGGCGTCTATACCGTCAAGGTCAGAGCTTACGGTGACGGCAAAAAGTACGGTAGTAGCGATTATAGCGACTCGATAGAATACGTCAAAGGAGAACTGCTAGCCAAGCCTGTCGTAACTCTAAGCGGCAACGTGGCTACTTGGAGCGCAGTGGAAGGTGCAGGAAGTTATTACGTCAAGGTCGTCAATAGAAGCGATAAGATTGTGGACGAGCAGACGATAGTTCAACCCATTTACGTATTTGAGGGAGAGAAGTATACGGATTTTGATGCCTACTCTATTACCGTTATCGCCAAGCCTACTTCCGACAACGTTACGGGTATACAATCCAAGGCAAGCGACGCCGTCAAATACGTCGTCAGCAAGACGCTATCCACTCCTGTGTGGAACAAGGTTACCTCTACCAGCGTTTGGTGGAATTCGGTAGAAGGAGCGTCTAAATACGAGCTCAAAGTTACCGACGAGGGTGGCGAAAGCAAGACTTACACCACTTCGGGTACAAGTTATAGCATAAGCAAAATCGAGATGCCGTCTACAGGCGACTATAAGCTCAATATTAGAGCAGTAGGTGACGGAGAAGTCTATATCACTTCGCCGTACAGCGCCGACAACTCCGATTACGTGTTGACAAAATTGGAGGGATTGGACGAAGGTAGCGTTAGCTACACACTCAACGCCGAAGACAAGATGACGTTGTATTGGACTATCGACGCCGGCTTGGTTGGCAAAGCCGACAAAGTAAAGGTTATGCTAAAGACCTATACGGCAAGTGGCGAGAGCAAACTCAGTGAGATATCCAAGAGCGTAAACATCGAAGACGGTGTGACCGATTATAGCCTCGTAATAGAAGATTTGTTCGTCAACGATGACGGCACGGCTAGTAGAGAAAAGGAATATTACGGCAAAACCTACGATATTTCCATGGTAGTGCTTTCCGACGACTACAAGATTATTGATTCCGACACCTTGGATACGCAATACGTTTACAGCAACTATTCTAAGCCAGTGTACGAAGGCGGCGCCTACCTCATCACCAATGCAGGCGAGCTTGCATATATCGCCGTCGAGCCTAACGCCAACTATAGACTAGTCAACGATATTGACTTCAACAACTACGAGTTTAGTATGGTGCAAGAGTTCTACGGCACTTTCAACGGCAACGGCAAGCGTATATCCAATATGGTGCTCAGCGGCGATAGTCAAAAGGTCGCAATGTTTGGCACTGTCAAAGACGGCGCAAGCGTTACCGACCTTTATATCAAAAACGTCAAAGCCAAAATATCCTCCAACGTGGTTTGCGTAGGAGCGATATGCGCAATCAACGAAGGCACGATAAGAGATTGTTACGTTGAGGGCACGCTAGCCGCTTACACTTACGATAGCGACGTAGAAGATGCGGATAGATACGCAATCGACAACGTGGGCGGTATAGTCGGCTTCAACAAAAAGTTTATTACCGATTGCTACGCCAACGTGTCCGTTCAAGGTGAAATTGCAGGTGGCATTGCCGCACTCAACCAAGGCACGATCGTTGGTTCTTACGCACTTGGCGAAGTTACTGCCAAGGCATACGACCAAGACTACGACGGTAGAGAAGTCAAGATTTATGCAGGCGGTTTCGTTGCGTTCAATCTCAAAGACGGTACCAACGAAGGTGTTGTCGGCAACTGCTTTTCCGTCAACAACGTCAAAGCCGACGGTGGCAACGGCGCAATCATTTATGCAGGCGGTTTCGTTGCGTACAACCAAGGCAGTATATACGATAGCTACTGTGGCGCACAATATAGCAAAGACGTCACCAATAGATTGACGGTAGTTGCAAGTGGCAATGATTCTATTGCAGGTGGTTTCGTCGCAGTCAACGAAAGCACGATTGTCAATAGCTATTCCACTTCTCGCGCTAGCGGAACGAGTATGTCTGCAGGTTTTGCAGGACGCAACAAAGTCGGCGCCACTATCAAGAGCAGTTTTTCGACAGGTGGCACCGAGAACAACGGCGTTAGAGGCGGTTTCGCTACCACCAACGAAGGTAGCGTGACCAACTGCTATTATTACGCTACGTCTTTTACACCGAGAGTTGACGAGGCAGGTACGGCAGTGACGGAAGCCGAATTATTGACTCTTGGCGAAACGATTTTGAATGGCGACGCTGACAGCAATTTCGACAACGTTGACAATATGCTGGCGCCTATACTCAAAAATATGATTTACGTCAAAGACTTTACTTTGACAATCCACGCGGGTGGAGCAATTACGCAAGACGCAATTATGGTCAATGGCGAAGGCACGATTATCAATCTCGGTAGCAACTATGAAGGCACCTTCGAAGCTCTTGGCGATAAGACTGTGCAAGGCAACGTCATTAGAGGCTTGTACAAGTCGGGCGGAAGAAAATTGCAAATAATCATCATTGTCAAATAAATTGTCAACCCAAAACGCCACCTAATAAGTGGCGTTTTTGTAGGAGAAATATGAAGAAAAAACTAATAGTGCTTATGGATGCCGACGATACTTTGCTTGACTTCGTAGAGTGCGAGAGAAGGGCAATATCGCGAATAGCCCAGTATTTGGGTATTGATAAAATTCCACAATTTTGCGATGATTATCATGTTGTCAACGACAATATTTGGAAAGAGTTTGAGAGAGGTCTTCTAAGTGTAGACCAAATTGCCTATATGCGTTTTGATAGGATATTCGATATGTACGGCGTGCGTGCCGATAGCAAGAAAGTTAGCGAGCTGTACAAAGAATACCTATCGCAAGAGGCTATTTTACTTGACGGCGCAAGGGAATTTTTGGACAAGTCTTACCGAGAGTTTAGACTCTTTATCATTACCAACGGCATTACTTATACCCAAGAGCGAAGATTTGAGCTTGCCAATCTCAATCATTATTTTGAAGCTATATTCGTCTCCGAACAAATCGGGTCGCGTAAACCGCAAAAGGAATTTTTTGATTACGTCAAATCTCACATAGAGGACTACGATGATTCGCGTGCTATCGTGGTGGGGGATTCTTTGACTTCGGACGTAGCGGGAGGGGTTGGCGCGGGGCTACCGACGGTATGGTTCAACGTGCATTGCAAGCCGTTTAAGGGTGATATCAAACCTACGTACGAAATATGCAATTTTGATGACCTGTATCGACTTTTGTCGAATTTTTGAGTGAAATTTGATAGAGCAGAGTAGAGTAGAGGACAACCCTACTCTATTTTTTTATCATCAAAGCTTTAGATATTATTTTGCTTTTGGCATATATTTGCCCACACCTGCCGATATGTCGATACGTCAATATGCACTTATGTCCAAATAACCACCCGTCAAATATGTGCAAGTGTTCTCATCATCATATAATCAAACGTTGGAATGAGCAAAAAGGGTAGGTGAGTGCTCAAAAAACTTGACCTTGATATGCCCTTGTGATATTATACTTATGACTAAATTTTGAGGTAATGTTATGTTATTGAGCAAGCTGGTGTGCGAGCGCACCAAGGAAGCACCACAAGATGCAAAAATTTTGAGCCATATTTTGCTCGTCAGAGCGGGCTTTATCAAGCAAGTTGCAGGTGGTATCTATACTATGACCACCCCTTGCCAAAAGATGAGCCGCAAGATACAAGAGATTATTCGTCAGGAGATGGACGCGATTGAGGGACAAGAAGTATTGTTCCCTGTTGTTATGCCGAAAGAAATGTGGGAGAGTAGCGGAAGATACAGCTCTATCGGTAGCGAGATGGTTAGATTTAAGGATAGATGCGATAGAGATATGCTTCTCGGTATGACGCACGAAGAGGCTGCCGTTCATCTTGCCAACCATATCGTGGACAGCTACACCCAACTGCCTATGATGATATATCAAATCCAGACCAAATTCCGTGACGAAGCAAGGTCGCGTGGCGGACTTATTAGAGTTAGAGAGTTTACTATGAAGGACGCATACTCTTTCCACGCCACCCAAGAGGATTTGGAGCAGTATTATCAGAGAGTTTACGATGCTTATTATCGCATTTTCCGTCGTATTGGACTCAAGAACTTTATCGACTTCAAGTCAGATACGGGTATGATGGGTGGTAGCGTTGCGCACGAATATATGTTGCTCACCGATGCGGGCGAAGACAGCCTCGTGCTTTGCAATCACTGCGATTATAGAGCTAATATGGAAGTTGCCGACAGTGTCTTAGAGATAGCCGACTATCCGCAAGCACCTCTCGAAGAGGTCTTTACGGGTGACGACAAGACCATTGACGACGTATGCAATCGTCTTGGCGTAGATAGGAAGCAAACTGCCAAGGCAGTCGTTTACGCTGTCAAGGGCGATAGCGACAAAGTGGTAATTGCCTTCGTCAGAGGTGACCTCGAAGTCAACGAAGCTAAGCTCAAAAAGGTGCTCAGACAAGACGTCGTGGCATATGAAGGCGGTGTAAGTGCCGACGTAGTATGCGGCAATATCGGACCATACGGACTTAGTGACAAGATTACCGTCGTATACGACACTTCGCTTAGAGGTACTCACGGCTTGGTGGGTGGCGCTAACAAGCCTCAATATCACTACGTTGGTTTTGATATGGCAAGAGAGATGGGCGACGTTGAGTTCCACGATATTCACAAGGTCAAGGCAGGCGACAAGTGCCCTATATGCGGTGGAGATTTGCGTCTCGAGAACGGTATCGAGATAGGCAATATCTTCCAGCTCGGCACTAAATACACCAAGGCTATGGGAATGACGGTGCACGGCGCAGACGGCGAAAGCTTCAATCCTATCATGGGTTGCTACGGTATTGGCGTAGGTAGAGCTATTGCTTCGGTAGCTCAAGAGAGCAATGACGAGAGAGGACTGATTTTGCCAATGTCGGTAGCTCCTTGGCAAGTGCATATCTGCGCTTTGAGAATGGACAACGAAGAGGTCGCTACCAAGGCATGGCAGTTGTACGATACTCTCAACAAGGCGGGCGTAGAAGTGCTCTTTGACGAGCGCAACGTTGGCGCGGGCGTCAAGTTTGCAGACGCCGACCTTATGGGTATGCCTATTAGAGTAGTCGTATCGCCTAAGAGCTTAGCAGGCGGCCAAGTAGAGATAACGTTGCGCGCAACTAAGGAGAGCGAAATGGTGGATTACAACGATTGCTTAAGCAAAGTCCAAGCAATTATCGCAGACGAGATGACCAAGTATCAAGGCTAAGAGTGAGATACTGCACTTAATATTGTTTATCAAAATAATCGGCATGCTATATTCTAGCGTGCCGATTTTGTATTGCAAGTTTTTTGCATAACAACGATTTCGCATAGTTAATATATGATTATGAATAATTATCTAACAACGACATAGTGTCATAACTAATAGATACAATCTTAGATTGCCACAAGGTCATTTTATACTATCTGCGATAGGTTCTTTGTTCTTATAATGCACGTCAAACTCGTCGTCGTCCTCGTAATAGGTTGCTAGCAATATATCCTTGACTCCTTCTTGGTTTATCTCCAACTTTTTTAGTAGCCAATCGGCGGATTTGGATAGATTGTCTAGCGAAGGCTGGACTATTCTACCGTCGATGATTACTTCGGCAGGGATAGAGGGAGGATTAGGTTGCAAGGCGTCCTTCTCCATAAGGTCGGCAATAGTTGTCGGCTTTTGCATACCTACGGGCAATATGCTAAGTCTGCCGTTGGTTTCAAAGACGGCGTACGCGATATCGCGCAAGTTGAAGTATCCGCTACTTCTTGCCATAGCCAAAATATCGTTGACGGAAATCTTAGCTTTTTTGATATTGGCATAGTCGAGTTTGCCGTTGTGAATTACTACGAGCGGAGAACCCTGCAAGGTCTTTTTGAAAATAGGCAGGGTGCGAGAGAGTAGCGTGACGATGATATCCGACAGCAAAAATATCGTCATACCGATGAAGTAAAAGTACCACGGTGTTTCAAGCTCCGTAGCCCAATTGGCGGCGATAGAGCCTAGCGAAATGCCTACCACGTAGTCTATAAAGTCAAGTTCCGCGATTTGTTTTTTGCCCAATATTTTGGCTATGACGAACATATATCCAAATGAAGCAAAGCCAAAAATAATAATCTTTACGATGTCCATATTACACTCCTTTGCAGAGAGTGTAGACAATATACTTTACTAATATTCACCGATACGTATCGAGTTTTTGACAAATATTATATGCTAATAAAGAAAATAAAAATAGCCACTTCTTCGAGTGACTATAATTATTATATCAACTAATTAATCTTGCTTAGGGAAGATATCGTATAGGTGAGTTATATTCATATCCTTAGGGATATTTTTGCCGTGTTGACCAAGTCCGTACCATTCTCTATGTGTGCCGTGGTCGGTGGCAAAGCCCACCAACGTGTCGTGGCTCTTCCAATTTTCTTTGACCGCAGTTGCCAGTCTATCGAAGTTTTCGCAATAGTGGTCGAGGGCTTTGAGAGCAGAACGAGATTGAGGGTGAGTGATATGCATCACCGAGTCGTGCTCTTGGTTGTACACGCATATAAAGTCGTACTTGTCCTCTTTGACGAGCTCGATGGCTTTGTCTACAGCCGACCTATCGTCGACGGTAGAGTAGTAGTCCATATCGCGCTCTCTAAATATTTTGTCCATGCTTTGTCCCGCCACCGATACGATACAAGGCTTTTTGCCCGCCCTTATCAATGCGTCAAAAATGGTATCTATCGTCAGCACGGGCTTGACGTATTTGGTTATGCCGTGTTGCTCGGGAGTTGCCCCCGAATATATGCTTGCAAAGCATACGGGAGTCTTAGGTGGGATCATACTGAGCATAGGTTGCTCTCTCTTTAGGTGCTTTCTCACTGACGCAAACTTGTCGTAATACTTGCGATAGATATAGTCGCCTATAGCATCGGGGTTGTAGATAATGACCCTATCCACCTTGCCGTTTTGGCAACGAGAGGTGATATACTCTACTAGCTCGTCGATTTTGGTCGTGGCATACTTAGGTGGCTCAACGCCCATACATGCGCAAAAAGTGCCCGTCAAAGTTGTCAATGGAATGGTGTTGAATTGTTCCATTAGAAAAGCTCCTTTTTGAGATTTTCGAGTTCGGCTTGCTCTTGTTCGTCAAGGGTATCGAGTTCGCCCGCACGTTGTTTGGAGATAAAGTAGGTGACTCTCTCACTCTTTTTGGTGGTGATTTTGATGAGGAATGCACCCACGAACGCAACAACCAAAAAGACGGAAATGCAGATGCCGAGCACTAGGCGCATACCCGTAATTGCACTGGTAGGTTGAAGTTGGTCGGTACCGAGGCTCTCGTCGTAGCCTGTCGTTTCCAATACCAAACCTACGAGGAATACCGCTAAGCCCGAACTAAACTTTTTGAAGAAGGTCATGGTGCTGTTGTAAGCGCCTGGATTGCGGTCGTTGGATTTGAGTTCCGCCACGTCAACGACGTCAGGGAAGGTAAGCCAAGGAATAACTTGCGCCATACCGAAGCCTAGTCCCGCAATGAGCGCAGGTAGCATCATAAGTCTTGGGTCAGGCGCGTTGGCAGGGAAGCAAGCGAGACCTATCGCACCGCCAAGGAACATTGGCACGCCACACATAAAGATGACGGGCTTAGGCACCTTTTTGGCAATCATAATCAGTACTACCGGCATTATAAGACCTGCACCGCCCAACATACAAATGTTGACCACGGTAGGCAGTTGGAAACCGAGTACGGTAATATCCGCACCGCCCGCAACATTGTACACGTACGTGATGATAATCGACGCGATTATCTCGTTGCATATAAAGCTGAATACGTACATCAACAACAGTCTTCTAAAGCATTTTAGCTTGAAGGTATTGGTAAAGGTCTTGATAGAAAACTTGGACTTATGCTCAGGTAGTGGCGTTCTTTCTTTGGTAAATAGTGCCGAGCATAGAATAGGAATTGAGAACATCAAACCGAATACGAGAATGATTACCCAAGAGAACTTTTGTGTAGACATACTTGCCGCTTTGCCAAAGAGTTCGGAACTTACGACGAATATCAATGCCGAAGCCAACATACCGCAAGCTGTGCGAGCAAAGTTCATAAGGCTACGCTCTTTGGTGTCTTGCGAAATCTCGGAAGTGAGCGATAGATAAGGCACGTTGAAGACCGTAGATATCGTACTATAAAAGATATGCGCAAATATAAAGTAGGCTACTTTTGCAGTTTGACTTACGATAGATGAGTGGAATGGCATAAACAGCACGAACAACGCCACGAATATCAAAATGCCCGAAGCCAAGATATAAGGACGGCGTCTGCCGAGTTTGGTACGCGTATTGTCGGAGATTACGCCCATTAGAGGGTCGGAGATAGCGTCCCATATACGAGCAAGCATCAGTATCGTGCCCGCGATAGCAGGGGTTATGCCTACTATGTCCGTCAAAAATTTGAGGTAGAGTATGGAGAGTATTGCAACGCCGCCGCTGCCGTAAATCTCACCCACCGCAAAAGCCGCTTTTTCGCCAAATTTTATCTTGTCGGTCTTTACGTTACTTTTCATCATTTTCTCCTGTCAGTACTTTTAGATATGCTTTGAGTTCTTTTTGTGCTTCTACAAGGTCGTGTTCGAGATAATTGCCACACTCGATTGGCTTAGTGCCGGGCACGTAGTCGAGGGTAAGGCATTTTTTGACCGCGTCAATGGTAGCGGCTTTTGCCTCGTCTTCTCCTATCCCGAACAAGAGAAGATAAAAGCCCGTGCGACAACCCATAGGCCCAAAGTAAACTACTTTGTCCTTGATATCGCTATTGCGAATGACTACGGCAAAGAGATGCTCTATAGAGTGCAGAGCCTTATAACTGATATAATCACCGCCGTTAGGCTTTTTGAAACGCAAGTCGTAGGTAAATACGCCGTTTGCTTGCCCCAAGCAATAAAACCCGGGCGTCATAGCGTTGTGGTCGAGTTCAAAAGATTTGATATTATCCATAATAATTTTATTTTATCAAACAAAGTCGTATTTTGCAATATATTTTTTTATAGATGCGCCCGCGCAAGCGCCTTTTTACACTCGGCTGACATTCTCTTTACGTTTGCTGGCGTTTGCATGAATAATTTTGCCAACTAGTGCAATAATCCTATTATCAAAAAAACGGAGGAATATATGAAAATCAATCCTTTTAAAGAGAAACCCGTAGATATCGACAAGAGTTACGATTCTTGGAGCAAAATGAGCGCATATAGCTACGACAAAAAGACGGCTTCGCCTTACACTAAAACTCGTGTTATTCTTATGAACGGCACGGAATTTGAGGCTACTTGGTTTACGCACAACTTTCACAGACATTGCCCCAACAACGAGATAAGAAGGGAACTTGCCAAAGTTAGACGTAGAGAACAGCAACAACAAAAAATCATCGCCTCGCTCAAGCCTCTCGACGAGAGCATTCTGGAGACGACGATTAGTTACGAACAACTAGCCATTGACCTCACGGCAATTCTTGCCAAGCACGTCAAGGACGAAAACGTCAAAAACGCTCTCAACTTTGCCTTGCTTGAGGACTTTGACCACCTATACCGCTACGCCAATCTCTTGCAAATGGAGCACGGTATCAGCGCCAAGGACATTGTTAAGGACTATACCGAAATCACCCCGGGCAGACCAACCATATCCGAGCATCGCTATCCCGAGGACGATATCAAGAAGTGGATTTGCAATAACCTTGCCGACCCGTATACCAAACTCGTCGTCAGCATAATCACCGCCGCCGAGCAACAGACTATGAACTATTATATGAACGTGGGCAATATCTATCCTTCAATGCTTGGCAGACAGTTGTATGCCGAAATCGCTATGATAGAGGAGCAACACGTATCTCAATACGGCGGGCTCATCGACACTACGGCAAGCTGGCTCGAGTGTTGGCTCATGCACGAATACGTCGAGTGCTATCTATACTACAGTTGCTACGAGGACGAAACCGACGCTACTATCAAGGAGCTGTGGCACCAATTCTATCTCGAAGAGTGCGGACACTTGCAGAGAGTGGCCGAGCTCTTGTACAAATACGAGGGCAAGCCTTGGCAATCGGTGTTCACTTGCGGTGGTGACTTCCCACAACTGCTCAAGTTCGAAGGCAATATCGACTATATTCAAGACGTGCTCAAAAATACCGTAACCATCACCGCCGATAGAGAGGGCTTCATTAGAGTGGACGACCTCACCGAAGATAGCGACTTTTACCGCTATAACAGTATGGTCAACAAAAATCTCGGCAAGGTTGCCAGTCACGTCGTAATCGAGCAATATATCAAAAAGTATGGCAAAGACTACCGTAGCGAGCGTAGCAAAAATCCTGTCGCCGAGTTGACGGATAGGACTAAGGATAATATTGACGTTGGAAGAGTATCAACAAATCAATGATATAAAAATAAAAAGAAACGGTGTTGACCGTTTCTTTTTATTTTGGGATGTTATTTACCATAGTAAATGTATAAAAGTCTATAATAGAGATATTATTTTTTTTGGCATATTGCAAAGTTTTGTAAGCACCGCCAAAATTACGAGAAACATAGGAAATCAAGTAGTTTGACTGTTGTACCATCCATTCGTTGCGACGGACTATAGCAAATTTTTTAGGACTATTTTCAATATTTGGATAAAGTATTTCGTCATATAAATGTTTATCGTTATGTAGTTTTTTGTAGCCAATGTCAATATAAGGCGTCACGAAAATGATTTTTGCTTGTCTATTTGATAATTGATATTTTCTGGCACATTTTAACGCAAATTTATCAAAGTTACCATATCCACCTAGGTAAAAGTAAGCCTTGCTTTGTCCAATAAGGGAATGAAATAGATGTAACATATTTTTTTCATCATCAGGTTTTTCGATATAGTCTGCATGACCACAAAAAGTAATAATCACGTTAGCCCTCAAATATGAATAGATAATATCAAAATACTGAGCCAAAATCAAGTAAAATACCAAATATTAGCTCAGTATTTTTATCTATTGACAAAACTATAATACTACTAAGCCAAAGTTTACTATTTTGGAGGAGAGTATGACTATTGCCGAGGCGTTGTCCAAGAGACTAATTCAACTTATGGAAGAGCGGAATATGACGGCGTATAGATTGTCTATGCTGTCGGGTGTCAATCAAACTACCATTGCCGACATCAAGAAAATGAGAAACACGGCAGTCAACGTTCGCATTATCTTTGAGTTGTGTCAGGGGCTAGGCATTGATTTGTCTGAGTTCTTCTCCGACCCCGTCTTTCAAAACGAAAATATCATAGATTGATTGCAAAATAATAAAGGGTTAGAAAACTAAAAGCGAGTGGTCAATATTACCACTCGCCTTTTTTTGACTTCAAAAACTCGATACGTGTCGTCAAAAATCATCAATTTACTTTCTTTGCAAAGCACAGCACCATTGCTCCCGGACCGAGGTGCGCGCCTATGATAGGGGAGAGCAAACGCTTCTTTATTACGCAAGTAGGATTGACGGACTTAAGTTTGTCTATCACGTCGTCGGAATTGGTATTTTCGTCGGCGTGGCAGAGATAGATTACGCTATCTTTGCCCATATCGGCGTTGTCGCAATAGTATTCTATCAACTTTTTGATAGAAGGCTTGACGCCTCGTTGTTTGCCCCACATAGTGAGTTTACCGTCGTCGGTAAAGGTAATCAGCGGTTTGATATTCAGCAGACCACCCACAACCGCGACACTTTTGCTTATTCTTCCGCCTCTTTGCAGAGAGGTTAGGTCGTCCACGTAACAGCACGCCCAAGTGCCGAGGCGATAAATCTCAAGGTCTTTGGCGTTGTCGTCAATGCTCAAGCCATTTTGCTTGTTGGCAATCATTCTTTCGCACAGCACGCCCATTGCTCCCGTTGCACGGAGCGAGTCAACTACCACCAATTTGGCATTGTCGTATCTTTCGTTGAGAGCTTGGCTTGCTTTGAGTGCTGAGGAATAAGATGACGACAGCCCGCTAGATAGACATATATAGAGAGCGCTACGTCCCTCTTTGAGATAAGGCTCGAAGCATTCTTCATACATAGCGGGATTGATTTGAGAGGTCTTACACTCCTTGCCTATCTTTATCCAATCGTAGAACTCCTTTGCGTCAAAGCCTCTTTCGTCGTCGGTGTATCTATACAACTCGCCGTCTACGATAAAGTCCATCGGCAACAGCGTAACATTTCCTTGTTCTACGTATGTTTTGTCCACGTCTCCCGACACGTCCATAAACAACTGATAATCGTCCATTTTTCCTCCGTTTCGATGGGTAAGATATCGTCAAGTTTACCCAAATGACTTGTACAGTATATAACCGATATAGCTGTTTTGTCAAATCGTTGCAAAAGACTAAGTTGAATAATACTTCTATATGAAGTTTATACAATAGGTGGCTTGTTGATTACGCACTGACAACTTATTGGTCGCATGGTCTTTGTGTTGAGAGAACAAGCCCCGACTGTTAGGTCGGGGCGCATGTCGTTATTTTTTGTTTTTTCTTAGTTCCGCTATCTTCATCGAGGCTTCTTTATCTATGACCTCTATGCCGTTTTCTTCGGCAATTTGCACGATTTGCAGTAGGGCAGCTTTCAAGAAAGGTCTCGGGATTTTTACGTACATCTCGCACGCTTCTTTGGTAAATTTGACTTTGGTGTCCAATCTTTCGGCGCAATACATTACGCTCTCCACAGAGCCTGCGTTGCTATTTGCTATAGGCTCGGCGATAGGTCTAAATCCCTTAAACTTTTTGTACCAAAAGTTTTTGCTGTCGTGATAGCCGTAGTCCACTGGCACGTTAGGGAAGGAGTTGCTCTTCAAGCCGTTTATCAAGCCGTCGGCGTACTTTTCTTCCATCAATATCTTGTCGATTTTGAGTATAAAGTGACAGCCGAACTTGGAGGTTATTCCGTTGAAGTTGTTATAAGGTGGCTCAACGCCCTCTAGCTTGCCGATATGTTGTTTGGACTTGTAGCCGTCTTCCAAAGTGTCGTCCCAAGTGCATTCGATGACTTGATAAGCGTCTTTGACGATGAGCGGTCTTTCGCCCTCGGCTTCGCCCTTGATAAGCTCAAGATTGCAGTCCTTCATCTTTTCGGCAGGAGTCTTGCCGGGGAAGCCCAATCTTACGAGTTCTTTGAAATACTTTCTGTCGTCTTTGACGAAGTTTAGCGCGCATTTACCGTTTTTGAGTATGTTTTGCGCCGTATTGGACGAGTTGCGCGCCTCCAAAATCATAGCATAGTAATCCTTTCCCGCAATGTAGTAAGGGAATACTAGCGAATAGCTACCTATCGTGGTGCTTCCGTCGTCGCATAGCGTAGTGACGGCAACAGTCGGCATCGGGAAGAACAAGTTGTTTTGATAAAAGTTGTCAACGACTTTCAAACTTTTGAATTTTGACATATTTATCTCCTTAATCTCTATATTTATTGATATTATACTACGAATAATATTTATTTTCAAGATTGATTACTCAATTATTGATCATTTAGAGGTATTCATATAACATATTAAATAAGTAGTCGAGATAATATTGAATAATCAATTTATAAGTGCTATAATATAAAAAATTATGCTAAATTCGCTAGTAAAGCGCGCAATCGAGTCAAATATTGTTGTAGATACGGCGAATACCAAAAAGGGGATATTATGGGGAAAGACAAAAAGCCTAGGCAAAAAGGCGCTGTCAAGCAAAAAGTAAATGATTTCGTTAAAACAGCGAAACACATGTGGAAAACGCCACTCAAGGGCAGATACTTAGCAGTCAAAGAAATGTGTTATTTTGGTATGTTTGCTCTCGGCAACAGTTGGATAATGAGTGCAATCAATTACGTTGCGGCAGTTGCATTTATTCCTTATTTTTATCAGATAGATACCATTCACGCTTACATAATCGTTGCAATATCTTCTATAGCCAATATGATATTTTTACCTTTTATCGGCAATAGGATAGAGCGAACTAAGACTAAGATAGGCAAATATAAGCCGTTCATTATTGGCTGCATTCCTTTGTATGTCGTATTTGCAATGCTTGCTATGTGGGTACCGCAATTGGATCAAGAGGCTAGTCGAATAGCTTATGCATATTTGACATGTGCACCGGTGCAGATAATGGCAACTTTTTGCAACAATATGTATCAAAATATGCCTACGGTTATCACGCCTAATGCTCAAGAGAGGGCGGATATTATGACGCCAATAGGTCTTGTCGTCGGATTTGCGCCTAGCTTGTTGCAATTGATAGTAGGACCTATCAGGTCGGCTTTCCCTAATCAAGAATATCTTGCAATGCGAATTATCGGCGCCGTTAGTGTAGTAGTTAGCGTCGCTTGCATGTTGTTTATTCTCAAAGTAAAAGAAAGAGTATACGAAGTACAAGTGACCGAAGATAAGCCGAAAGAAGATAAGATTACTTTTATAGAATCTTGCAAAATGTTAGCAAAAAACAAACCTCTTATAGTTTTGTGTATAGCGTTAGTACTTGGTTCTCTTCGTGAATTTACCGGTCAATTTAGATGGTTGATTATCCAAATAAGATTTCACGAGGACATAGCAACGGCATTACAGATATCGGGCATACCTCAGACCATTATTGGTTTTGCGGCGACCGTATCAATGCTCTTGCTCCCTATCGTCACGCGAAAAATGGATAAAAAGTGGATTGTGGTATTGTTTGCCGCAACCAGTGCTTTGCCTAATATAATTCTTGCGTGCATTCGTTATGAGAATATCCCTATAGGTACCACGTCTTTAGTATTGCTGACGATACTTTACTTTATAAGTTGCGTCAATCCTTTGTATTTGTTGGTACCGATTATGCTGGGCGAGATAGCCGATTATCAACAGTATTTGACGGGCAAAAGACTAGACGGACACCTTCAAAACTGTTTGTTCGTAGTGCCGGGCGTAGCAACCAACCTACTAATGATTTGCTCATACTTCTTGCAAAAAGCAGTCGGCTTCGAGATAAAAGACTATTCGCTCAATAGCGGAAGCTATACCGCCGCTCAACAAGCAACGGCATGTAGCTGGTTTGATTTAGTAGCGATAATTTCCGCCGTCAGTGGCGTGTTGCTGGCAATAGTGATGTTATTCTATCCGCTGTCGAGAAAGAAACATCAACAGGTTGTTGGCGTCCTAATGGCAAAAGGTATCATCACCAACGTGGACGCCGAGCAACAAAACGCTAATCCACAGGATGACGCCGCTATGGCTTTTGACGTGGCAAGCACCGCTGAAGTAGACTCGGATAACTTAGAAACAATAGAGGTAACCGTAGAAAATACCGAACCTACCGAGGATAAGGGAGAGTAGATTCCCCAAGAGGGCATAACGCCTTCAAAGGTTTTCATAAGCACCAACAATACAAAAATACAAATCAAGGCACGTATATCGTGCCTTTTTGTGTCCATAAATATATTTTGATTTTGTTATATTCCAATCACTGTCTAATAAAATTAACAATCTCTTTCCACGCAACTTTACTTTCCCTAAGGAAGGGGGCGAAGTATTGAAAATCATGGAAAAGCCCGTCATATATGGAGAGCGTTACGTTGTTAGCGTGTTTTTCTAGGGTAGACTTCAACATAATGCCATCGGACAAATCAATTTCGTAACTTCCTACTTGAATGAGCATAGGTGGGAAGTCTTTATATTCAAGATATACGGGAGATAGGTATGGCTCAAAAGGGGAAGCGCTCCCAACGTAAGAGCTCTTTTTTCTTAAATAATGACCATACTCCTCGTAACTTTGATTTTTAGGTAGAGAATAAGTTGGGTCTTTGTGACAATTAAATTCATACGAGTCACCCGTTACGGCAAGGTCAACGTAAGGAGATATACATATAAGTTTCTTTGGCATTTTATAGCCGTTGCTTTGCAACTTGTGGCAGGTCGACATCATAAGATTAGCCCCGTAACTATCGCCTATCATAATCGTGTTGTCAAAATCAATTATCTTATGTAGTCTAACGCAAGCGTCATAACAAATATCGTGCAATGCAGGGAAAACGTAATCGGCATTAGGCACGTAGTCAATACTATACACTATTGCATCGGTGAGTTTTGCTAACTTCTCGGCTACTTTGTGATATAAGTTGCTCATAGGTTGGCAAGGACCGCCACCGTGAAAAAGAATGATATTGATATTGCTCTTAGAGTATTTGTATGACAACTTCTCAATACTATATCTTTCATCAACTTTCAATACTTCCAAACTAAAATTTTTTGGATTATATCGATTGTTTTTTAGTTTGACGTTTTTGGATAGAGAAATATGATTTTTTCTATATTTGTAGGTATATGCTTTGATACCCAATCTTGTGAGGCGGGTAAGCAATGAGGTCATAATGTTTTTACGACCTTGTTCATATTCTTAACAAGAGGATTCATTATGACGTTTATAAGCACGCCCGACGTAATGTAGCAAAAGACCTCGTTCCACAAACCGTAAAACGCAAGTTTTTCTTTGCAATATTTACTTGCACCATATTTTTCTATGTACGTCTGGCTGAGTTTGAACCTTTTACCCGTTAGATTGTTCAATTGGAATAGGTCATACTCTCTATCGGCATACATCGTATTGAGAGGGTCGATAAATGCCGACAGTTTACCATTGTCAATAAATATGTTTGCTAAGTTAAGGTCGCCGTGTATAAGGCAAGCCTCATTCACTTCTTCACTGAATATAACGTCAAAACAAGCCCACGCTTTTTCCATAGCTTGCATTATCTTATTGCTCAATTGTTTGTTTGAGTGCAACTCTCTTGCTTTTTCAAGTATGGTTATGGCAAAATCTCTATAAAACTCTAACCAAGTGTCATAGGTCGCATTTAGAATACTGCCAAACTTATCGTTTTTAACTTCATGTATTTGGTGCAGAGCCGTAGTTACGTCATCAGCGAACTGCATACGTTTTTTCTTGCTTGCGAATAAAAATCCAAAGCTGGTAAATGCATTCTTACCTGCTACTTTAGTCATAGCATACATATCTAACGGGATATCGTTATCGGCTTTTCGAGCAAACAAGACTTTTGGGAATGGGATAGGGCAGTTTTTGGATAGAATATCAAGTGAAGCGATTTCACCGTCGAGCATATCGGTTGCTCTTAGGAATTTGATGACCAATTCGTCGTTAGAAGTCTTGACAAGATAAGCCATACCAAACGAACCACCGCCAAGGCATTTGATTTTTGCGACGTCAAAACCTTGCTTTTGAGCTATGATTTGGATATATTTCTCGGCATCTTTTTTTGTTATTTTTATTGGGATAATTCTTTCAAGTTTCATAACGTCACCTCTATAAATTCATTATAATAGACTTGAACAACGGACGCAATATCCTGTGATTACCATTATGTGTCCTAAGTTTACTACAAAAGTTGCTTAAATTCATTGGGCGTCATGCCATAATATTTATTGAATTGTTTATAAAATCCCGACGTATTTTTGTATCCAACGGCTTGTGCAATATCGTCAATACGTATATTATCAAATATCATTTGGCTAGCCCTTTGCATTCGAATTTCCGTCAGCAACTCACTAAAAGATTTGTTGGTTTTTTGGTTGATAATTCTACTAAGGTATGATTTGTTATAGCCTAAACTCTTTGCCAGATTGTCTAGGGTAGCATTCTCCATATTTGCATATATGTACTGCGTAATTTTTTCTAAGAAAATGCTATCAATATTTTTACTTCTTACTAATTCAACGAACAATAATGCAAGATAATTTTGTATAGTTACGTCAATAAAGTCGTCACGAGCAAAACTTTCTTTTAGTATTTTGAATAGCAAATATTCCGTTTCCGTGCTCACGTTGTTTATTATTGTAATTGGCTCGTCAAAGTGCACGTTGGTATTTATATGATTGAAGATATCTACAGGTATCACTATTTTAATTATGACGTCCTTTTCAGTGCTTGGCATTATGGCGTGCTTTATTTGTGGAGATAAAATGCACAAGTCACCTTGATTTAATATTACTTTTTTGTCGTCGATTAGTTGTATACACTTACCTTTATTTACAAATATCAGTTCATAGAACGTATGCGAATGAATATATGGGATTTGACTCATTGTATGCTTGCGAACGTGCAGCCCTTCATCTCTACGTATAGGAATTATTGGGAAACGTATAACGCCGTCTTCCATTTTTAGCGGATTAATGTTTTGCCCTACAAGTTCAAAAACCTTCGCTAAAACTTCATCGGCATTGGCAAATTCATATTTGATAGTCGCAATAAGTTTTTCTCTCGATTTTGCAACTTGTTCATCTTCCATTTCGTGATTATTTAGTATTGTAAATATAGTTTCATTCATGATTTTAGTATAGCATACGCCTATGTTTATTTCAAGATTGATAATTTAGTGATATCTATAAATAGCAAATATGACGTAAATCTACTTTTTAGTAGAATCACTTTATGTGAAAAATAATAGAATGGAACTTTCACGATAGACGGAGAGATTCGCCTTACAGCGAACTTAAAGTGAGCGTGCAACGAGTAGAGA
>JBJETT010000011.1:0-5744 GCA_051883455.1 Christensenellales bacterium
AAAGACGGCGACGAGGAGTATTATCGACAACTAAAAGGAGCACAAGAATTTAACAAACGTTTAGGATTTGGAAATAATTCAGACGAATGGAAAAAAGAACCTTATAACGTGAAATTTACTGATTTGCAACGAATTACACGAATTAAAAAAGAGGAAGAGAGACGTAAAAAAGTGCGTGAAAGTGTTAAAGTTGTGTTAAAATAAAAGATTTATTTGGTAGATTAAAAATAAACGTCTATCTTTGTAGCGTAAAACAAAAATCAATAAAACTATGAAAAGAGATGATTTTGTAAAAGACATGGAAAAGAGAGTAAAGAAACTAAAACACTTTGACACTCGAAAAATGAGCAAACTCGAACGGGAAGAGTTTGAGGCAGAACTAACTAACCTACACAACTTTTACATGAATTACAGCAACGACATCATAACACGATGGATATGTTACTATAATAAATAGGAAAAATGGTTTTAAACAACGTGAGTATTATGTTAGATAGCTGTTTCAGTCGAGACCCGCTCCGCGTACTCTCCTTTCACTATGGAGGTAAGAATAAAAATTTTCTCACCGCGTGAAAATTTTTAACCCATTCGGGGGTTAACTGACGAAAGTACAATTCACTTACAACGACACTGAGCGTCGCCTACTCGTGAAAATACTACATATTTTCAGCGGCGAGTTGGCTCCGTCCAAAAGGAATTTTGACCCTTTTTAAGCGGCTAACGCCGCATATTATTAACAACTTAAATTCATTTAATTATGGCAAAAAATCAAAAGGTTGGCGAACCTAAAACGCAAGTGAACTATTACGAACGATACGAAATATTTTCGATTGTTCGAAATCCGAAAACCAACAACCAAACAATGTTGGCAATAGGCAATCGACTGCTACCAACGGTTTATAATTCCGAGGAGGAGGCAAAAAAAGCAATCAAGCAAAAACCGTGGGAGTTGTTGTTGGACAGTTTCATTATTGTCGCGCAATTTGTTGACGACATGCGAAAAAAAGAGAAAGAACAAAATCAAAATGAGGAGGTTAAACAATGAGTGACGAAATTGTAAAAAGTCTGGGAGGTAATCGACTGGGCTCGGGTAATCAAATGAAAGTGGCGCTACACAACTACGAGCGTAGCACGCACGACCTTTCGAGAATTTGGCGGAGTTCGATGAACTGCGGAACTCTTGTGCCGTTTATGGTTGAACCTGCTTTGCCAGGAGACACGTTCGACATCAATCTGACGGCTTTGGCAAAGACTATTCCGACAATTTGTCCGCTATTCGGCAGCTTCAAGTTTCAGGCGGATGTGTTCTTTGTACCTGCACGACTTTACATAAAGGAGTTGCACAACAACAAAAGCGGTATCGGAATGGATATGAGCAAAATACATTTTCCACAAGTTACATTAAATTGTAAAGTACTAACAGGGTCAAAGAGATACGACCCGACACAAGTGTCGAGTTCTTCGTTAATCTCTTATTTGGGATGTAACGGCTTAATAGGGCATTATAACTTAGACGGCCTTCAAGAATTGCAAGAGGTGGTAAAAACTATCAACGCAATACCTTACTTGGGATACTTTGATATTTTCAAGAATTACTATGCCAACCAACAAGAGAAAAAATGCTACATTATTGAATCGAAAGAGAATAATATTTGGGAATATTTTAAACAATTAACTGGACGCTACACCGCTGGGACGGCTGGAAACCCCGAGACAATAACAATTGACGAGACTGTCAACTCAAGAACTAATTCAGTATCATTTACGCTGAATGGAATAAGAAATCTAAATGTTGATCTCTATCTAGAAGGAAGTGTCAATACCGTGTCTTTTGACCCAACAAAAAACATTAAATTTTACGACGAGGGTACAAAAAAAATGTACACTTTTGACGAAGTAGTTAGCGAATATGTGGTTGGAGAAACAAATATCAATATTACCAAATTAAAATGGTTAGACCAAGATAAAACCATTATGTTAGGTATGCATGGTGCAACGTTGTACTATGAGGTTAACCACGTGGACGACTATCGAATAGTAGATTATGATTTAACGGATGTTGACGACATGCGCGAATATCTTTTAACACAATCGGCACAAGGAGCTGCAGTCAATCCATTAGATATGCCGTCGGGCACTGGGGAACTTGTTAAATCGCCATGCAAATGGAGCGGGCAAATAAATATACCAGCAGAAAATAGGACAGTAAAAACCAATTTCCAAGTAGCGCAAGGAGGATTGTTGCTAAAAACATATCAATCTGACATTTTCCAAAACTACCTCAACGCAGAGGAACTGCAAGGCGAGGGCGGTATTAACTACATCAATGAGCAGACCAAGGTAGCAGTTACGGACGGCGGATTTACAATCGACAGCCTTTTGCTGGCAAAAAAAGTGTATAACATGTTGAACCGAATCGCAGTCAGCGGTGGCACTTTCAGAGATTGGCAAGAAGCCGTGTGGGGAGAAAAGACTTTCGGACACACCGAAACGCCTATATACTGCGGTAGTTTCTCGAATGAAATTGTATTTGACGAAATTGTTTCGTCGGCGGCAAGTGGCGAACAACCTTTAGGAACTTTGGCAGGACGTGGCACGTTCAGAGAACGGAAAAACAACACTATCATCATTAAACCCGAGGAGCCTGGTTTTATTATGGGCATCTGCTCGATAACGCCGAGAATTGACTATTATCAAGGTAACAAATGGTATTTGACAGACTTGAAAAACATGTCAGATTTGCACGCACCAGCATTGGACGGCATAGGTTTCCAGGATTTGCTAATCGAGAGATTTTTCGCACAAGGCGGAAACTACTTTGAGGACGGAACGTACTATAAAAAACAGGCTATCGGCAAACAACCAGCGTGGATTGACTACATGACCTCATTTAACGAGGTACACGGAGATTTCACGGACGACAACAAAGCGGGCGCTATGGTGTTGAAAAGAGATTATAAATACTTGGATTACACAACCTACATTAACCCGCAGTTGTACAACAAGGCTTTTGCTGATACCTCTTTGGGGGCGCAAAACTTTTGGATACAAATCGGAATTGACTGCAAGGCACGGCGCAAAATGTCGGCAAAGGTTATGCCAAATCTTTAATTACTAACAATTTAAGGGTCGAAGGGGTCGGGATTTTATTATTATGGAAAAATTTAGAGAACTTATCAAAAAATATGGAATTTGGGGCGCTATTGCAATAATAGCAGCATATTTTGCTATCGCAATAATAACAACGTCGTGTAATGTAACAAGGACAGTAACAACTACATCGCAAGTTTACCAGCGAGGAGACACGACAACAACAATTATTTCAAAGACAATCGAAAGTTACGATGCACAAAAAAAATAGGAGGGCAATATGAAAATCAAAATTTTAGCAGCAAGACCCGCAGAAATGGAACAGGAACACGATATTTTCGAGGGTGAGGAACTAACGACAAAAATTGCAAGGATGCGAGAGACAAATTCACCAATCGAGGCAACCGACCCGATGATTTACACGGCACGAAAGGACGGTGTATTACCAGCGTACGACATCCGTACGGATAAATGGGAGATAGCCGAAAAAGCAATGTTAAAGGTGGTAGAGCAAAAACTCGTGAAACGTAAAGAGGCAGCAGAGGCAGCAGCAGCAGCAGCAGCGGCCACGGAGGGATAGATTTCGTGGAATCTTATTTGTATGTAAACCGCTCGGCGGCGAACCGAAACAAAGTCGGGCGGTACGCATACAAACATTTATATCAAGTACTAATAGGGGCAGGCACTTTTTTTTTTGAAAAAAAAAGCCCGAAAAAAAAAACAACTATGGTAGGAGAAATATATTCAGGATTAGTGAACACCATATCGCAAGGTGTCAACGCAGAAAGAAACAGAGAGCTGCAATGGTCTTCAATGTTAGCACAACAGCAATTCAACGCCGAGGAGGCAGCGAAAGCACGAGCAGCGCAGGAGGCAATGTATCGGGATTATTTAAGTCCACAGGGCAAATTAGCGTCAATCAAGGCGGCAGGGTTATCGCCGGCGTTAATGTTCAGCAGCGGCGGCGGAATCAGCGGCACAATGCCAAGTACAAGCCAAGCAAGTAGTAGCGCAATGGTCAGCGGAGCAATGCCAGGGGTTGCAAACTTTGGGTTTAACGAGATAGAGCAGCAAAAACAACTGCAAGAAGCGCAAAAAATCCAAGCAGAAACCGACCGACTAATAAAGGAAACCAACCTCATAGAGGAGCAAATTAAGAAAACGCAAGGCGAAATAGCACTGCAAGCATGGAGCGAAAGACAAGTTTTCACTATTTCCGACAGCCAATTGGAGGCAATTGAGGAGAGCCGAAAATGGGGTTGGAGCGACAGCACGAGCAAGAGTGAGAGCAAAGGCGAAAGCAACAGCGAGAATAGCGGGTGGAAAGCAGGTGCAGACGTTGACATACTCGGAATGATACCGGGCGGAAAAGCCGCCAAAGGAATTGCAAAAGCAGCAAAAGGCGCAGTAAAAACGGGCGGCGGTCTCGGAGTAAACGGAGGATATTCGAGCGGAACAAGCACAAGCAGCAGCACGGGCAGCAGCAGCAGCGAAAGCCACTCGAAAGAGGGTGGTTACAGCCAAGGCGAAACGCACAGCGAAAGCCACAGCAGGCAAGTTCTCGCATGGCCAAAAATCGTGGACGGCAAACCAGCGGGTTTGTACATGGTGGTTCTTGAGGGCGATTATAGCAACATAAGCATCGACTTACGGGAAAAACCTTTTAAAGGTAACTAATTTAACGGTTTTCAACGACAAAAGGGGCGCCACACGGTGGCACGCCTTTTGTTTTTGTTTCAAACCTAATAGATAGGATTTTTACACTTGTTTCAAATTTTTTCTTTCCCCCCTATTCTTTTAGGGGGGGGGAAATAAAAAAATAGTTTATTTATTTATGTGCTTATACCCAATTTTGATAAAAAATCCACGTTACAAGTCAACCAAAAAGAACGGCGGCAAGATACCTCAATGCAAGGACGAACGAACAAAGTTCGTACCAATAGGGTGCGGCAACTGCATAGAGTGCAGACGACAAAAGGCGAATGGTTGGCGTGTACGACTAACGCAAGAAATTAAGACAAATCCACAATGTTACTTTGTGACACTGACATTTAACAACGAAAGTATCGACGAAATAGCGGCAAAATGGAACGTGCAAGAAAGCAACGCACTTGCAACTATTGCGGTACGCAAGTTTCTCGAAAGGGTGAGAAAGGAGACTAAAAAATCGGTGAAACACTGGCTAATCACTGAACTCGGCGGCGAAAATGAACGAATTCACTTGCATGGATTTATATGGAGCGAGAACATAAAAAAAATCATGGAAAAATGGAACTACGGATTTTACTATGTGGGTGAATACTGCAATGATAAGACAATTAATTACTGCGTAAAGTATGTAATGAAAATAGACGAGAAACACAAGAATTTCAAACCAGTGATTTTATGCAGCAAAGGAATTGGCGGAGAAGTCAATCTACAAAGATGCAAATTCAAAGGTGACAAGACTAACGAAAATTTTAGGCTACCTAACGGACGAATTACGGCACTGCCAATATACTATCGAAATAAGGTTTACAGCGAGGACGAACGACAAATTTTATGGACGCAAAGGCTCGATAAAGAGGAACGTTTTGTTTTAGGCACACGGATTTCGATTAAAGACGGCGACGAGGAGTATTATCGACAACTAAAAGGAGCACAAGAATTTAACA
>JBJETT010000012.1:0-174647 GCA_051883455.1 Christensenellales bacterium
ATATTTTTATCGATATAAGTATTCTTCGATACAAAAAACGTGTGATAAAAATTATTATTGATATTGACAAAATTACTATATATAGTAAAATATTATTGACAGTATTATAATAAATAGATATAAGATATTTTTACTATAGGAGAAAGTATGGCGAGGTTAGATATTCACAAAAAGGCATTTATAAGTTGGACTGGCAAAGACTCAGACTTAAAAGATAAAGTAGTTGAATTTTTGAAAAAAAGTCAAATCGACGTCACCGTATCGGACAAAGAATGTATAGATAATTTTATTGAGTGGAGCAAAGAGTCTGCTATGGCTTGTAGCGTGATGATATTGTTAGCCACCGAAAACGTGATAGATAGCGGAGTCGTATATATGGAAGTAGGCGAACTTATCAAGTCGGGTTCGGCAAAAAGACTTGTCGTACTAAGTAAAAATTTAGAAACTTGGAATCAAGTAAGAGAATCTATAATTTTAAAACTGGAGAAAGATAGCAATTATAATAGCAATATAGACGATATTAAAAATGCTTTAGAATATAAAAGCATAATACAATACAATAATATTGACAATTTTGACGATGTGTTGCCGGACTTGTATTATAAAATTATCAGATATATGATAAAGGAAGGTTTAGACGCTTACAAAGACAAGGTATTGTCGGAAGAAATGACTGTAATACCTTATATAAAAACTATCGGATTTACCAATATCAATTTTATATCCATACCAAGGACGTTGATAGAAGAGGACTCTAATCAAAACGAAGTCAAGGAATACTCAAGCGACGATGATTTTTGGAGTTTGGTTCAATCTAATAAACCAATGTTTATTCACGGTGCGGGCGGAGAAGGTAAAAGCGAATTTATCAGACAATTCAAACAAAGTTTGGTTAGAAAAAGTATCGAAAAAAGCAATACTGAAAAAGATATTTTGCCAATCAATATAGACTGTATTAGCGTTGCCAACAAGGCCGACGATGCTATCAAACGTAAGATATATTCCAAATTCGTAGGTAGTATAGGTCTTGAAGAGTGGAAATATGAGGAATTTTGCAATATTTTCAGCAACAAATATAATGTAGTCAACTATAGTAATAGGGTCAAGATAGTTTTGTTTTTGGACGGCTTAGACGAAGTGCCTGCCGATAGATTGTATTATCTAAAAAATAATATAGATGAATTTTTGAATAACGTAGACAATGTTACGCTATTTTTGGTGGGAAGAAATAAAGATACGGCAGCTAAAAAACTCGGATTAGACACCGTCAATATGCATCTAAAAAGGCTTGACGACGAAAGCAACGGAGCAAATGCAATGTACTCTATTTGTGAAAGTATATTCGTTGGTTTCGAAGATAGTGATGGGGGCGAAAAAAACAAATTTTACCTTTCGTTGACAGAACTCAATCAAGAGATTAAATCTAATCCGTTTTTGGTGACGCAGTTGGCTCTTATATATAGAGTGGATAGGAGCGTGCCTGATACGATATTTGGTATTTTTGAAAAGTTGGACCAACTCATCAACAAAAAGGAAATACAAAATCTCAAAAACGACGAATACTTAAAAAAAATTATCCAAAATCCGTCTAAATTGATGAGAAATTATGCTTATCAACTCTTTTTGTCGCCCGACAAAGACTCAACGAAAAACATGAGTATTGCACTTATCAATCTTAAATTGACAAATGATTGGGATAGAGAAGAATTGACAGACAACGCCAATAGAATATTAGATTATTTTGAAGAAAGAAAGATTATCACCATAGACGGCAAACTCTACCACAAGATGTTTTTGGAATACTACACCGCGGTCTACCTTTACAACGAGATATTCGATTTGAGCGACCAACTCAAGGCGGAAAGTATGTTTGAAGGAGGTTTGCTTTGGAAGTTGGTAAATGATTGGCAAGATAAATATTGGTACAATACTATCAAAATGTTTATCGTCAAAGCCGATAGTCTTATTGACGCCGAGCAAATGCAAGAGTTATGTCAATTTATCGTCAATCAAGGCTTTGAGTTCAAGCAAGAAGAACTAAAAGGTCAAGGCATTGCATGTTTCGATTACACTTTATTATGTGAAGTAGCGGCGATGCTCAAACATAATAGAGATATTGTCAATATTTTCGTTACTACCGACCTTTTGTCTCGCTCGGCAAATAGACAATTGCCGCCGTACGGTCCGCTATGTTGGTATGCAAGCCGTTGGGAGTTGTATAGTTATTTGGTACGTGCATTATATACTAACCTTTCCACCGATGAAAGGGCACTATCCTTGACCGCCGATGTATGCAGAATTTTCGGACAAGCCTATACCGTACAAGCCGTGATGGGAGAAGAGGGCAAGGCTATTGCCGATACGTTGTGGAATAATTGTCAAGACAAATTGGAGGGAGTTAGGAAGGCTCTCTGCGGTGCATTCTGCGGAGTGCAAGTAGATTGTCCGCAAGGGGACAATATCTATCCGAGATTTTTCAATACCAAGGAAGTTGCGCGCCTTGCCGACTACGGCGTAGGTGTGAAAGATAGGATGACCGAGCCTTTTCAAGACCAACTCGGCTTGTACAATCTTGATGACCTCAACGTAATCAACAACGACGAGTGTATAGGACTCGTATCGTGGCTCAACAACGGTAGACAAGAGATAGAAGATAGACTAAATCGATACTTCACCCACCGTATCTGTGGCGTTTGTGTCAACAACGGCTCCGACGACAACTTCAGCTACGTGGAGTTTGACCGCACCAACGTCTCTGTTCTATATGTCCCCGAAAACGTAAAAGAACCAGACGAATATTACGACAACTTTATGCCGTTGACAATCAATAAATTTAAGGGCGTATACGTAGGACAAAACGTGCGTGTAACTAAAGAGCAAGCGGAAAATGCATTTTTTAAGGAAAATAAAACTATCAAAAGCGTATCTTTTGATAATGATGTGACGAGTATAGGGAATGGTACGTTATACGGTTGCAGTAATCTAACAAAAATAGTAGTAGAAGAAGAAAACGTAAAATATCATAGCAATGGTAACTGTTTGATAGAAACGATAAGTAAAACTCTAATTATAGGATGCCAAGCAAGCGTAATACCAGTAGACGGAAGTGTGACGAGTATAGGAAAATATGCGTTCTATGGATGTAATAATCTAACAAGTATAATAATTCCCGATAGCGTGAAAAGTATAGAAAGTAGTGCCTTCTATGGATGCAAAAGCCTAACGAGTGTAATATTTGCTAGAAATAGCCAACTTGCAAGCATAGGTTATGCATCATTCTTTGATTGTAAAAATCTAACAAGTATAACAATTCCCGATAGCGTGAAAAGTGTAGAAAGTAGTGCTTTCTGGGGATGCGAAAGCTTAACAAGCGTAACATTTGACGGAAATAGCTTACTTATAGGTATAGGAGATGGGGCATTTAGTGGTTGCAGTAACCTAGCAAGTATTACAATCCCTAACAATGTGACGAGTATAGGAGGTGCTGCATTTTGGGGTTGCAGTAGCCTAACAAGTATTACAATTCCCGACAGTGTGACGAGTATAGGAGATACTGCATTCTGGGGTTGCATTAACCTGACAAAAGTAACCATACCAACAAGATTCAAGTTATCAAAGGATAATATTTTTACTTTTACGAACGATATAATATTTAATTATTATGGGAAATGTAAGAATAAAAATGATAATAATATTTATACAAATTTAAAGAAAAATTCAAATGATAGTTTAGATAAATATATTATACCAAATGGCGTATCGAGTATAAAAGATTGGGAATTTTCAAGATGCAGTAATCTAAAAACAATAACTATACCTAATAGTGTGAAGAGTATTGGGGATAGAGCATTCCAATATTGTAGTAGTCTAAAAAGCATTACTATACCTAATAGTGTGAAGAGTATTGGATGTGATGCATTCTACGAGTGTATTAGTTTAATGAGCATAGTGGTGGAAGAAGGAAATACCATGTTTCATAGTAATGGAAACTGTTTGATAGAAACGGCAAGTAAAACTCTAATTGTAGGATGTCAATCAAGCGTAATACCGACAGATGGAAGTGTTATGAGTATAGGGGAGGAGTCATTCTTTAGATGCTATGGCCTAAAAAATATAACTATATCCAACAGTGTTACGAGTATAGGAAGTAGCGCTTTCCGCGAATGTAAAAATCTAACAAGTATAACAATTTCCGACAGCGTGAAAAGTGTAGGAAGTAGTGCTTTCTGGGGATGCGAAAGCCTAATGAGTGTAATGTTTGACGAAAATAGCCAACTTGCAACCATAGAGGATAATGCTTTCTGTTATTGCAATAGTCTAATAAGCATAGCCATACCAGATAGTGTGATAAGCATAGAAAATAGTGTATTCTCAGATTGCAGCAACCTAAAAAATATATCATTAGGCAAGAACGTTGAAAAGATAGGCTATATGGCCTTCGCCGACTGTTCCTCTCTGCAAGAAATCACCATTCCTAAGAGCGTGATGGAAATAGGAGAGGACGCTTTCAGCGGTTGCACGGGACTGAAGAAGATAAAGATACCTAAGAACTTCGAGCGTCAAGTCAAGGAGATTTTTAGAGACGCACCCGATGCGGAGATAGAGTTTTATTGATAGTTTTAAATTAATAAAAGGGAGAGTATACACCTCTCCTTTTTTATATTAAAAACTTTTAACAATTTTAGTTATAGGTATTGTATTATTTAACTAAATGTGTTATTATTATATAGGAATACGTCCAATTGTATTTTTTTACACATATTGGTAGTGTTATATTTCTAAAGATGATACGTTTGTGATACAATAAGTATCGACGCAAAAAATAAAAATTAGTTAACAAAGGGTAAAACCTAAAAATATTTGGAGGAAATTTTATGCCAGTAATAAATCAAGGATTAAACTATCACGTTGATATAGTAATGTGTATCGACGCAACGGGAAGCATGGGCTCAATCATCAACGACGTAAAGAAAAACGCTCTTTCTTTCTACAGAAAATTCGTCGACAAAATGGAAGTTGAAGAAAAGCCTGTTGAACAATTAAGAATAAAAGTAATTGCTTTTAGAGACTTTGCTGTAGATAGCGAACCAATGCTAGAGTCTAGATTCTTTATTCTTGATCAAGAAAACGAAGAATTTGAATCTTTTGTAGACCAAATCGAGGCTATAGGCGGTGGCGATTGCCCTGAAAATTCGCTCGAAGCACTTGCTTTAGCAATGAAATCCGATTGGGATAGAGGCGGAAAAATTAGAAGACACGTAATAATTATGTATACCGACGCGCCTGCATTGGAATTAGGAACGAACGCTTCTTCTGTCAATTATCCAGACGGAATGCCAAGTAATCTTGCCGAACTTAGAGAGATATGGGAAGGACAAGAATTAGAAAATAGAGCAAAGAGATTATTGCTTTTTACGCCAGACACAGAACCATGGTCCAACATGATAGACTGGTCTAATACGATACATACTGCATCAAAAGCAGGAAGTGGTTGTGACGACACAGATATAGAAACTTGTATTGAATTGCTAGTAAAGTCTGTATAATACACCAATATGGGCGGATTGTGTATTACAACCCGCCCTTTTTTATAAATTTTTGGAATTTTAAACAAAAGAAGAGGAATAAAAATGAATTTGATAATGGGACATCAAAAGCGAATAAGCGTCAACGGCAGGTTAGTTTCGATAGCGGAAGATGGCGCTCCGTATGCACAAGACGGGATAATTGTCGTTGCCGACGGTCTAGGTGGAAGAGGTGGATTTCAACACACGATCATCAAACCCGAGGTGCTGAATAAAAACAATTTTTTCGACGTTGCTTTTGGCAATATTTTTGATAAGGCGGACGATGATTTCAAAGGATACGTGCTTAATAGCTTTAGTCAACTATTTGAATTGAGTGATTGTTATTTTGAAAAGGGTAATGCGCGCACAAGCGGGTATTTCGCATCGAGATTGGTTAGCGCGATTGTGGTTTATCAATTTCGTTTTGAAGAAGAATTTGATAGACGAAAGATATTTGAAAAATTATCTTCTATCAACGAGGTAGAAAAGGACAAATACGTCAAGTCTTTAGTCGATAAACTTTGCAACAAAATCAAACAAAATCTCAATACAATCATTGACAATATGGGACTAAAACTCGAATCAAAGATAACAGGATCGTATATGTTGCCTACCACGATGACAATTGCTTTGACCAACGAACTAGAAAATGAAGTTGAAGTACTATATATTTGGGCGGGAGATTCAAGAGGTTACGTTTGGGATAAAGGTGGACTTTCGCAAGTTACCGACGACCACGAAAAAAACGAAACTATGACCAACCTTATCACCATGAGTCGTTCCTTTACTTTTGAGAGTAGATTAGTCAAGTTTGCTAAACCTATAGTGATATTCAACGTAACAGACGGATGTTATAAGTGCACCTGTTTTGCTTCCCCTTTGGATTTGGAGCAGGTCTTGTTGACGGCGCTAGAAGAGTCATCGGATTTTGAAGGTGCATCGAGATATCTTGACGAGCTTTATGACGGTATTGGAAAAGTTGACGACAGTAATACGATGGGTATGTTAACTTTTGGTTACGAAGATTATCAAGCTCTCAAGGCAGACGTTTTACAAAGAAAAGAAACTATTAATAACGAAATAGTTGCCAAGATGCCCGAGATATTTACGAGGGACTATATCGACGAACTAGAAGTGTTGGAAAGAAAAACAAAATCGGTGCTTTTGGAAACCAAAGACGCCCTCATTAAAAATCAAGAAGTGATAGACTTGGTCAAAAAGCGTCTAGAGCAATCGGCATATATGCCTTATATCAAAGAAAAAAATTCCATCAATTTTGCACTCAATGAGTTGGAAGAAAGCGACCAACAACAAAGAAAAGCAGTACAAGACTACGTCAAAGAGCATTGGATAAAATATCCACGACTCAAAAAATACAGTGACAAGAAGAAAAAACCATTTGGAAGAACGGACCCTTACGAAACGGCGCAAGGATACGAAAGCAAAATAGAAAGGGCAAAAAGTCGCCAGAGAACGGAAGTTGCCGATAGTATAGACCGCCTATCTTTGGATTTTGACTCACTGTTGAGCATGAAAGAAACGATAGTCAATCTTGATAGCATTATGCAGAGGGAGAATTTGGATAGATTGACAAAAAAGATTAGGGATTTGATAAGTCAATTAGACCAAATAGCCAGCACAACTAACAATAACGTCAAAGAACAAAACGACGCTACGGAAGACCTTGACAGAATCAACGGCATATACGTCGAAGAGGACGCCGAAGCTATTGATATGATTGCTACCGATATATTGCAAGGCAAATTTTTGAACAAAGACAAAACGACGGGCGATGCAATGGAAGAAGCAGTCGCTACCAAGCTGAAAAAAGATTTGCAAAGCTATATTGACAAAATCAAAGCCAACGAAAATGAACGCAACGTTTTTTTGGAGCAAAAAGCCACGTTGTTGGACAAATATATGCAACAATATTGGAACGGCAATGCCAATTCCATCATAGACGAACTTGTCAATAACAACGCCGAATTTGCTACGCAACAACTCAAAGGCGAAGGGGAAAACGATACGCTTGCTTCGCTAGAACAAAAGAAAAAAGAGATAATGGGCTATATAGAGCAAAGACAACGAATATACGACGAGTATTGGCAAAAAACATTTATAAGATATTTTAAGGAGAGTACTTTATGAACGTAAAAGGATATGAACTTGTTGGAGAATGGAAAACGTCGAATATTGGTTATACTGCCAAGGCAAATAGGGGAGGTAAAACTTTCTTTTTAAAAAAGTACGGCAACTACAAAATGCCAAGACACGACGAGTCGACAACGCCTAAGCTATACAACAAACTCAAAAAGAATTTCGAGGATTTTATGCAAAATAGAATAGCAATCAACGAAGCGTTGAAGGATTTGGCGGGACCGGGTGGCAATATAATTTTGCCGTCGGATTGGTTTGTCGATGATATTTGTTACGTAGAAGCGTCGGAGTTCGTTGCCAACCTTATTGAAGATGAAGATATTTTGAAGCTGCCAATGGAAAACAAGCTCTTCATTATGATGACGGCGGCGGGTGCTTTGCACAATATACATAGAAAGAAGATTGTCCACAGCGACCTCAAGCGCAGCAACTTGCTTGCGGCGAGAAACGGCGCGGGCAATACCGTGGCTAAGATAATAGACTTTGACAAGAGTTACTTTGAATACAATATTCGAGCCGAAGAGCTGGGCGGTGACCAAAAGTTCATGTCGCCGGAATTGGCGTACTGCTTTATCGTTGATTTTGACGAAGAGGCACTCAAAGAGTTGTCTACCAAATCGGATATTTTTTCTTTGGGACTAATTTTTCATAATTATCTCGTTACCAAAGAAGTGAGAAAAGACGGCAAAAAAGAAACGATAGGACTCTTTCCTGAGATAGAAGGTTTGAGTGGCTCGCTTAAAAAAAGAATGGACAAGGGAGAAGTCGTATGCAGCTGCGAAGCCGTATTGTCGGGTGCGAAGATGATTGTGAGCAAACAAATCAAAGAGAAGTATCTCTCTCATCTTATCGCCAATATGTTGCAACCTAATCCCGCCGATCGTCCTACTGCGCACGAAGTGTTGCAAGTCTTGCGCAACAAGAGCGTAATGGACATCAAGGCGGAATCTCCGATCCTCATCGAAGGAGAGAGCGTAATCGAAAGAAGTATTGCAACGACGTCAAGCGATACCGAGAGGTCAACAAGCACCGAAGAGAGGATAGAAGGTTTTTGCGAGCCTTGGGAAGGACACGACGTAATCTTTGATACGGAGCTACTAAAAAGCAAGGGCTTTGTCGCAATGACTAGGGCAGAAAGCGGAAGCAGTAAAGTCTATAAACTGATAAAAGAAAGCGGACAAAGTAGAAACATGAATCTCAACAATATGTTGATGTTGGGATATGCAACCAAGAAAGGAGCGAGCACAGGTGGAAGTACTACAAGTAGTAGTACTACGCGTAGTAGCGCTACGTCAACAACGCCGACCAAAGCAACGGTTGCGGATAGCGACGACAGCTTGTGGGACAGCGATGCAGGATATCGTTTTGATATGGACGCAGTCAAGGGCAAGGGTTACGTAGGCGTAAAAAAACAAGAAAAAAACGGCGTTCGCGGTTACGCTCTGGTCAAAGCAGGTGGCGATGAAAGATTTATGAATTTCAAAACGTTGAAAATGTTGGGATTCGTGGTAAAGAAATAGGTAAGTAATGAGCTGGGTATGTAAATATTGCAATGCTAACAACGATGACGATGCGTCAAATTGTTTCGTATGCGACAAACCTCACGGGTTTGCTTTTACCAAGACGCTAACAGCAACGCGAGTAAAAGAGTTGGGGTTGACGGGAGACGTAGTCGTCCCCGAAGAGTATACAGCAATAGGCGAGGGGGCATTTAAGTATTGTACTGGCATAACCTCGATATCAATACACGACGGCGTAACTAAGATTATGAAAGAGGCGTTTTGCGGTTGCGTCAACCTTAGGGAAGTGAGATGCACGACCAAGTTCAATTCTATTGGAGAAAGGGCGTTTTATAATTGCAAAAGTCTAGCTGCAGACAGACGCCCTCAAGCAAAAAGAGTGTTTGACCAAGCCTTTGAAATTCCGCCAGATTTCATCATGACGGAAGTGTCTAAAGAACCTAAGCGCGAACCGCAGCCACAACGGCAACCACAACCACAGCCAAGCGTCATAATACATGATGAAAGTGAGGAAGTTGAGAGAGAAAGAAGGCGAAGAGAGTGGCTTGCCGAGAAAAAGAAGAAAAGAACGAGGGAAAGTATAATATGTGCAGCAATTATACTCTTGGCCCTTGTAGTAGGAACGATAATTGCGATTATACAAATAAATAATATCGAGGTGTCAAGTGAGTTGGACGTGTCCAAACTGTTCGTCTAATAACGACGACGAAAATAGAGAATGTTTCGTATGCGGAGAAGCAAAACCCGAGGTATCTCCGTCTCCCGTCGTCGAAATACCGACAAGAAAAGCAAGCACGAGGTCTACGGCATCGACTACTACGTCGGCAACTGCGACGAGAAGCTCTTCAAGATCTTCTCGAAGGAGATCGTCGACTAGTCGGTCGTATAAATGGCGCAGTTTTAAGAGCCTAATGCGCAGATATGGAGCTAAGTCTATTACGTATTCGATAATTTCTTCCCTGTTGGTAGTTGCGGCGTTTGTCATAGGTAGATGGTTGCTTTTCGATATATTCGTACGACGCCAATGGATATTTACCATCAACGGATATCTACAATATACGGGTTTTTACGCAACGGACTGGAATTTGATAACGATAATGACAGGTTTGAGTTTTGGCGCTTGCGTAACAACCATATTATTCAACGTATATTTTATCAATCGAGGAAATTATCTTTACGTATGGCTATGGACGCCTGCCGTATGTTTGGCGGCAATAGCCATACCGGGGCACTTTTCAATAGTAATTTTTTTGCTGTACTTGTTGATGGGGTCGTTGAAGAAGAGCAAGTGGCTAAAGTTGGCGGTACCGCTAAGCAGTCTTTTGATGATATCTTGGGTGCTGTGTATATTAGCGTTGTAGGCAAATTCGACGAGCGAAAATCAACCTAAGCTGGCGTAGGAAGAATGTTGAATGTTTATCAATAAGCAAACGAAAGAAAAACTCAAGACGGATATTTTGAACCACAAAAGCGTCGTCACGATAGGGCGCTACGATTGCTCTTATCTATTGAAAGAAGTGCTAAAAGAAGATCCAAGATTGCTCGTATATATCAATTCAATTCGCACTTCTAGCTCAATCGACGGTACGAAAATATATTTTGACTACGCCAATACCGACGTGGACGTAACAGATATTGAGATTGCGAGAAACAACGAAAAATTAGAAAGGATTTTGCATCACTCTATAGGCAAGCTTGATTTAGTAAAGTATGTCGTCGTAGACAAGTCCGTCAACGTAGAACGTATGAGCTCCGATTTTAGGATAAAATATTCGGGATTTTATTCCAATTTGCTCAATTTTAGTTGCCAATACTGCAAACTAAGTGGACAAGACTATTATTATGCAATATTCAACTTCCGATATCGAATAGGCAAAGTTAAGCTGGGCATGATGGAGAATGCCGTCAAGAAAAAGGTCAGAGAGTTAGCGCCGATTTTGTTTTCGAGTGATATGAAGGAAGAAACTAAGGTATACGTAGCGCACAATTATCTTGCCCGAACGGTAAAGTACGACAAAATTGACAACCCCGACCCGTTGGAGAGCAGTTATATGCAGAGTGCGTACGGTGCGCTCATCAACCAAGCTTGCGTATGTCAAGGATATGCAGAGGCATTCAAAAGGTTGCTAGAACCACAAGGCGTCAAGTGCGAAGTGATATGTGGCAAGGTCAAAGGTAGTGATAGCTATCACGCTTGGAACGTGGTGTACTTTGAAGAAGGCGATTATTATCACGTTGATGTGACGTGGGACGCCAACGGCGGGTCAAAAATCGACGATTATTTTGGTCTAAACGACGAAGATTTGAAGGGCAACCGACTGTGGAGCTTTAAGCACGCCGACGGATTTAAGTCAGGTCATAGGAATATTTTGCAAGAAGCAAAGCAACAAATATTTTTTAAGAAAAGACAGTATTTGGCGCAAGGAATAGACAAAAAATATCTGCAATAAGTCAAAACGTCAACAAAGGAGAGAAGTATGGGGAAAAGCAATTTTCTAAAAGCGTATTGCGACAAGACCAACAAGTATTATGGTCTAGAAATTCAAAAGAGAGGCTCAAGCTGGAAGGTCGTCAATTTTATCAGTCTAAGCGACGAAGAGGCGGCTGTAATGACGTCGGAAATCAAGCAAGACATATTTTATACCTACGACAATTTGCTTGCTTGTAGCAAATGTGGAAATAGGTTGGTAAGCGGTTGCAGTTGCGCAAGTAGATGGTGTAGAGGCAAGGATTACGACTTACAGTGCATATATTGCAAGCACCTCAAATTAGATTATTCTGCGCCGACAGGGGCAAAAGGTTACAAAGAAGGAGACACCATTCGCCTGTCGCAAGGGCAAGAAGTAAAGATAAGCTATCAAGACAAAAGACCGCTCAGCAAGATTATCGTCGGCATCGGCTGGGACCCTAGCAGAACTAGCGAAAATATGGACGTAGACTCTTCGGTCTTCGTATTGGGCAACAATGATAGCGAGAAGATTTATTTTGGTAATCTAGAACACCCTACGGGTTGTGTTAAGCACCACGGAGACAATTTGACGGGAGAGGACAAAGGTAGTAACGATGACGATGAAAACATCACGGTATATCTCAACAAAGTTCCTACGAACCGTGACAAATTGGTGTTTGCAATCAACATATATAAATGTAAGGAGCGTAGACAAAACCTTGGAAGCGTTAGAAATATGTATATAAGACTATACGACCCGGACAGCAAAAAAGTGATGATAGAGTACAAGGTCGACGGCAACATGAAAGGCTATACGGCACTGATTATCGGCATGGCGTATAGAAGCGGTGCGGGCTGGAACTTTAAGGCACTTGGCAGAGGTAGCAACGCTGCCGGCATACTCGAATTGCACGAAGAAGCAAAAAGGTTGTAACAAGCAATAGTAGCGATGGCGCGATTAAATGACAACGAAAAGAGAGCAAAGTCTCTCTTTTTGATTTTTGCTCTAAGACAAAGCAAAGGCACGTCAGACAATCTTATTATCAAGCACAAAATAGGCGTCAAAAAAATTGAAAAAGCGTCGTCTTTTATGCTAAAATAAATACGTATGTATATTAAAAGCGTTACTCTCAAAAATTATCGCAATTATTCTTCCGCTCGCGTCGAGTTTGACAAGGGGCTGAATATTGTCGTGGGCAAAAACGCCGCGGGCAAGACCAATCTAGTGGAGAGTATATATTGTTCGGCACTGGGCAAGTCGCCGCGTTCTAACAAATACAAAGACCTAATCAAGTGGAACGAGAGTAGTTGCTATATCAAGGTAGTCGTAGCTAAGAAGTACAGAGATTATACTATCGAATTCAGCATAGACAATATGGACAAAAAGAGGGTGGCTGTAGACGGCGTGCCGCTCACTAGACTGAGCGGGCTCGTAGGCATACTCAACGTGGTGTTTTTTAGCCCCGACGAGATAAAACTCATCAAAGAAAGTCCACAAGAGCGAAGAAAATTTATGGATATAAGCCTATCGCAACAGTCGGGCGTATATCTCGACGCGCTGTCTAAGTACAACGCCATTCTCAGTCAGCGCAACAAGCTGCTCAAAGAAAAATTCAACGACGCCTCTCTCGCCGCACAGCTATATGCATGGGACGTGCAAATGGCAAAATACGGCGCTCAGATAATTCTTCAACGCTATGCTTTTGCCGACAGCATTGCAGTATACGCCAAACAAATTCACTCTCAAATCACCGAGGGCAAGGAAGACTTGTCGGTGAGCTACGAGAGTGGACTCGAGAGGGCGGAAAAGAGCGAACTAGAGAGTAAATTTTTGCAAAAGCTTCAACAAAATTTTGAAAAGGACAAAAACTTGCAATACACAACTTTTGGACCGCACCGCGACGACTTAGAGATATTGTCCAACGGAATAGATATGCGCAAATTCGGCTCGCAAGGACAGCAACGCACCGTTGCGCTGTCGCTCAAATTTGCCGAAATACAGCTATTCAAGGACGAGGTGGGAGAGAGTCCTATATTACTATTAGACGACGTGCTCAGCGAACTCGACGAGAGTAGACGACGTCAACTTCTCGAGATGTCGGCAACATTGCAGACTATCATCACTTGCACCGAGTTTGAAGAATACGTGCAAAACTACAAGACTATCAAGATAGTAAGCGGTCAACCGGTAGAATAAAACAGACAAAACTCGCGAAATTATAATATATTATCTAAATATTTTATTAAAAAAATTAATTTACTATTGAAATTATCGTTGCTTTATAGTATATTTATAATTATCAATACGCAATTGGGAGCACAATGCTTTTAGTAAAACCCGACCACAAGCAGTACGAGCAAACTAAAAAATTTTTGGACAAAACCTTCAAACAAAAGTTTGAAGACACTTTACCCAAGATATATCGCAACGACGGATATCGAGATTGTCATTTGGTTGCAATAGAGGACGGCAAAGTTGTAGGCGCGATTGCTAACGTAAAAAATAATTGGCGTATTGACGACCAAGCCATACTCGGAGCGGGCATAGGAATGGTAGCGACGCACCCTCGATATAGAGGACGAGGCGTGATGAAGAGCTTGCTTGACCAAGCTATAGAAGAGTGCAAGCAAGACGGCGTGCAAGTTATGTTTTTGAGCGGATATCTCAATCGGTACGATAGGTTTGGGTTTTATCCGTCGGGCGTTGAAAACGTGTACACCCTGCGAGCCGACAAGAGCCTTATTGCCAAGGCGCAAGATTATACCTTCGAGTTGCTAAAAGGCGAAAGCAAAGAAATAAAAATTTTGCGTAGCAACTACGAACGACAAGCCGTTAGGTGGGAGCGGAAAGACTTTTTCGCCACGCTAAGCACGTGGAAATCCAAAGCCTACGTTGTCAAAAAAGGTGGACACGTATTGGGTTATTTGGTAAAAAACAGGTACGGAGCAGACATATCCGAGATAGTCGTGCCGACTCAAGAACTTATTGCTACGACGACGGCTTGGATAGTCAAAAACAAAAAAGACAGCGTCAAGGTATGCGTATCGCCGTACGACACGCTCACCAACGGCGAGTATATTTTGCATAGCGAAAGCTATTGCCAAACCAATGCGGAAAATTGGTTGATATTAGATTATCAAGGCGTAATCAAGACTTTGCTTCAATACAAAGTCAAACGCGAAAAGGTGTTATCGGGGCGAGCCGTACTTCAAATCGACGATACAAAATTGCTAATAAGCGTTGACGGCGACAAGGTTAAGGTAACGCCAAACGACGGACAAGCCGACGTGGTGCTTAATAGAGAAGAGGCAACGCGAATGCTTTTTGGAGTTAAGGTTGGAGCTTGCAATAATGCTTGGCTAGGCTCGATATTACCGTTGCCGATTTATATTCCGTCCATTGACAGAGTATAGGCAACCGAAGGATAGAACTATGAAAGACCAACAAGATATAGCACAAGAACAAATACGAAAATTATTGGATAGTAACAACGACGATCCTATAGTTTTGACCGACAGCGAAGGCAAAATGCAAGCTTACGACCAAGTGGCGGTGATAACGGTGCACGGTAGCATCTACGCCATATTGGAGCCGGTCGAGGTGTGGGAAGAGCAAGAAGAATATTATCAGCCTAAGGTATTGGAGATAGTCAGTCAAAAGGGCAAGGATACCTTGCGAGAAGTAGACGAAGATACGGCGGAGTACGTGCTTGTCGAGTACGATATGATGATGGAAGAGCAAGAAGAGTTTTGACGATTTGACTTGGTCGTGTTGATTTTAGTGGAAAAAAGGGCGTCAAGCCTAAGGAGGAATTATGAATAAAATACAAGGATTTTTTGGCAAAGTCGGCGGTGTATTCAAAAGCTTTGTCAAACATTGGAACCATCCTGCAGAGGGCAGATTTGTTTCCAACAAAGAAATCGTAGCCTATTCCGTGGGTGGTATGGGCGTACAATTTATGGCAGCGCTCACGGCGCAAATCACGCTGTCCGCCAACTGCTTGTTGCTGGGTTCCATATACGGAATGACGCCAACGGAGTTGACGCTTTTGTTGACTATCAACACGGTGTTCACCTTGCTCATCCAACCGCTCAAGAGTTATTGGATAGACAACGTAGGCGCCAAGTCTAACAAAAACAGAGGCAAGGCAAGGCCGTTTATTCTATGGCTCGGTCCACCGTCGGCAATACTCATCACGTTGTTTGCCTTTTTGCCAACAACTTGGGCGCAAACCAATCATACCTTGCTCGTTGTATTGATAGGCGCGTTGTTCTTGGGTATGAACTTCGTATATCAGTTCTTCTACGGAATGTACATACAACTATCACAACTTATCACGCCTAATACGACCGAGAGAGCGGACATTATCTCTATATCCTCACTCGTATATTCTATGGCTCCTACCATCACGGGTTCGCTCTTCCCACTTATTGCAATGGCGTTTGACAAAGGACAGCTCGATATCAACTTCTATAGAGTTATCTTCCCCGTCTTCTCGGCAATAGGTTTGGTTACTTCCTTACTTGCCTTCTTCGGCACTAAAGAGAGAATAGTCGTTCCTAAGACTTACCAAGCCAAGGTTAAGTTTAAGGACGGTATGAAGGCAATTATTGCCAACAAATACTTCTGGATTATCAACACTTCCAACTGGTTTACCTTTGCAAGAGCGGCGATTACGGGTTGCTTGTACTGGTCTTACGTATATATGCTCCAAAACGAAGCAATACAAGCGGTAGTATCACTCGTTATAGGCACGGCTTCGGGTATTGGTATGGCGGCGGCGCCTTTCCTCATCAGAGCAATGGGCAAGAAAAACGTCGTTATCGTCAGCAACGGAGCGGTATTGCTATCAAGTATAATACTCATTTTCTTTAGCAGTAGTTACGTAATGTTTACAATATGTAGCTATATTGCATTCTTTGGTATTGCGGTACAACTTATCACCGCTCCTGCAATGAACGCCGAAGCACTCGACTATCAACAATATCGCACGGGCGATAGACTGGAAGGATTTGCCGGCAACTTTGCAATAATCAATTCTATCATTGCACTCGGCACCAACTTTATTATACCTGCAATCTACACCTATCACGGACTGACCGACAACTACGACGTATTGTTCGATACGGCAATCAGAACGCCTATGTTCCGTTCGCTGGCAATACTTGCGGCGATAGGCTCGATTATGGTTACCTTGCCATACTTGTTCTGGGATTTGACGGAGAAGAAACACGGCGAAATCATCGAAGTGCTCAAGCAAAGAGCAATCGAAGAGAACAAGGCGGCGGGCTACGGCGAAGACGCAAGCTTCTTGTCCAGTGACGAAACTATAGAGGAACTGTACGAAGAAGAAGTTACTACCGACGAGGCAAGCGACGCCGAAGTCGTAGAAACCGTTGAAACCACGGTCGAAGAAGTCGAGGCTGACGCAGCTCAAGAAACTGCCGAAGTGACCGAAGAGCAAAACAAGGAGGAAGAATAATATGAAGAAGATATCGATATTGGCAATCATATTGGTAGTATGCCTTAGTTTTACAATGATATTTAGCGGTTGTAGCAAACAAATAACCATTCAAGAAGGTATAGATTATTTTGAAGAGGCAATAAAAGAAATTCAAACTACCGACACCTATTACGTAAGAACGGTAGTAGTAGAAAACGCAAGCAATAGCAAAGAATATCAACTTAACGTCAAGGGCGACAAGATACACTATACCATAGTCAACAATCAAGGAAGCAACACCACTTACGTTCATACCTACTACGCCGACAACAACAAGTACGTGATGCCTAGCAAGGACGTATGGGAGACTGTTCCGATGACCAAAGAAGCATTCCTTCTCGAAATTGGTCCATACACCAGAGAGTCAATCGTTGTCAAAATCAACGCTATCAACGTAGCTTTGCAAACGGGGGCGCTGGTACCTAATAATGTTACTCAAGGCGATTACGTTACCACCTATACCTTTGACGACATTGGCGAAGAGATGTCTACGCTACTTGGCGGAACGGCAAAAATCGGTGACAAATATCCTCTTACCGTTGAGACGATAGTGGGTAGAATAAGCAAGATTGTGGACAGCGACACCAGTCCGAAAATCAAATATTATATCAACTACGAAGGAAGCAAAATCAATATTCCGAAAGTAGCATAATAACAATAACCATAGCGGGGACCAAGCTTTTAGGCTAAAGTCCCCCTATTTTTTAGACGATTGTTAGTATTGCGTAAAATAAAATCATACGCATTTGACAAGCGAATACAAATGTTTTAGAATATAATATATATATATTTTGATATTTATAGAGGACTATTATGAAATATTTAGTAATACTCGGCGACGGAATGGCGGATTATCCTTGCCCTCAATTGGACGGGAAAACGCCGCTCGAAGTTGCTAACAAACCTAATATGGACGCACTTTGCGCCAAGGGCGTAATAGGTCTTGTCAAGACCGTGCCCGACGGAATGAAACCCGGTAGCGACGTAGCCAACCTTGCTATGATGGGCTATGCTCCCGACAAGTATTATACCGGCAGGTCACCTCTCGAGGCGTTGTCAATCGGTATCGATATGAGTTCTAGCGATATTGCGACCCGTTGCAATCTCGTTACTTTGTCGGGCGACGAGCCGTTTGAGAATAAGGTAATGGTAGACTATAGCGCGGGCGAGATAACCACGCAAGAGGCAGAGGAACTTATCAAAGCAGTGCAAGAGGCGCTTGGCAACGACAAGTATTCCTTCTATTCGGGAGTAAGTTATCGCCATTGTATGATTACCAAGGGCGGTAAGTTGGGCGCGCAATACACACCGCCACACGACATCTCCGACAAGGTGATAGGCGAGTATTTGCCTAAGGGTGAGGACGCCGACGAGCATCTGGCTATGCTCAAAGCCTCTTACGAATTGCTCAAAGACCACCCAATCAATATCGAGCGTATCAAGCAAGGCAAAAATCCTGCCAACTGTATTTGGTTGTGGGGAGAGGGAAGCAAGCCCGCGCTTGACGACTTTGGACAAAAATACGGACTCAAAGCAGGCGTTATCTCCGCAGTAGACCTAGTCAAAGGCATAGGTATAGGCGCGGGTATGACGAGCTGGGACGTTGAGGGCGCTACGGGCACCTATCACACCAACTTCGAGGGCAAAGCCAAGAGAGCTATCGACGCCTTTAGAGAAGGCTACGACTACGTGTATATCCATATGGAAGCACCTGACGAATGCGGACACCAAGGCGACCTTGACAACAAAATCAAGTCTATAGAACTCATCGACGAAAAGGTGGTAGGATATTGCAAGAGAGAGCTTGACGAGATGGGAGAGCCATATCGCATACTCATTGCGCCCGACCATCCAACTCCAATCTCTATCAAGACGCATGTGGGCGATCCCGTACCGTTCGTGCTCTACGACAGCTCGAGCGATATAGACAGCGGATTTAGCACTTACAACGAAAAGACGGCTAAGGCAAGCGGTATTTACTACGAGCCTTGCCAAGATTTGATAGAAGACTTTTTAAGTAAGCCCGAGGCGCAAGAGCCTAGTCAACCTACCGACTCTCTAGAGCGTGACGACGAGGACAAAGCGGTAGCGCCGGTGCAACCTATCGGTGACAACGTAGCTCCTAAGACCAAAAAACCACTTACGGCAAAGCAAAAGAAAAATATTATCATTGCCGTGCTTTGTATCGTGGCAATCATAGGTGTGGGATTGGGTATCGGCTTGCCTGTCTACTTCCATTTCAAAGATAAGATAATGGTTGCAAGCGCAGAAGACTTCAACAAGGACATAACCAAAGGCACCTATTTCGTCCTATCCAAGGACGTAGTGATTGACGGCGACTTGGATATGAGCGCGAGGGGCAATTATAGCATTGATTTGCAAGGACATACCCTCACCGTCAACGGAACCTTGACCTATTCTACCGACGACGCCAAGGATATCAAGATAGGCAACACCAAAAAGAAAGCCTATGTAGAGGGTGGCGTAGTAGACGCAGACAAGATAGTAGTCAACGCTCTCAACGCCAACGTAGAGATACTCAGCAATACCCAGACGGGTAGAGCCGAGATAGTAGCCAAGCAGGTTACGCTAACCTCTATGACCTCGGCTGACGGAATATACTTAAGCGCGCAAAAAATCGATTTGACGGGAGCAATATCTACCGCCAACGCGTCGCAAATCGAGCTATCGTCCACGGCTGTTGACGCCAACGCTCAAGTGAGTGCAACGGGCAAAATCAACGGCAAGCTGGTCGCACAAAAAGTTGACTTGACGGCTACGGCGTCCTCTAGCATAACGTCCATCGTTTTGGACACCTACTCCACCGCCCAAATCAGCGGCAAGGTAGAGGCAGGTATCGAGGGTGGCAAAAAGGTGGCAATGCTAAGCGGTCACTCTTGTTCGGAATACAAAGATATAGCTACTTTGGCTATTTATAGAGATAGCGCGGGTGACTATACTATCAAAGGTTGCGACAAAGTCGTATATATAGACAAGTTGGCTACGCCAGTCGACCTCATCGTCGAAGAGCGCGCGGGAGGTAAGATTTTCGCCGTCAGCGCCAAGGTTGTTGGTGCGACCAAATACGTATTCAACGTGGACGGCACCGACCACGTAGTTGAAAGCAATCAGTTGGATATATCCTCTCTTATGAGCAACGGCGGAGCAGGCAAGCATATCATCACCGTATTCGTCAAGGGCGACTATGACTTTGGAGCGTTGGAGACGGCTAGCGGAACGGTTTACGTGGACAGCGACCAAGCCAAGATAGAATACGCCTACAAAATCACCCTCTCCACACCGGAAAACGTGCAAGTGGCAGAGGATAGCAACGGCATATATCTAGCCTTTGACAAGGTTGATTTTGCCGATTACTATACCGTCGACGTAGCGGGTCAACAACTGAGGTTTGACGCAGATAAAAACGCTACGACTCAAAAGTTCTATTTGACCGAAGTGCTCAAAGAGGTCGGCAACTATTCCGTGCGTGTTACCGCACACAGCAACGTGGCAGAGATTTTGTCCAGCAAACAAGCTATGGCAAGCTATACCAAGACTCAACAACTCGGCACCGTAACCGAACTTACAGCTCGCGAGAACGGCGCACAAATCAACGTAAGCTGGGTAGCCATAGACGGCGCCGATAGCTATATCGTATATGCTAACAACGCAGGTACCCTCGTAGAGCTTGGCAGAACGTCCATGACCTCTTTCAGCTTTGACAAGACCTTGCTTGGCGGAGCAACCCAAATAACCGTCGTAGCGCAAGGCAACGGGTATTATACTAATGGGGGGTTTGCTACTACCACTATAGTTTGACGGTTTTTGACGGCGGATATACGTCGTAATACTTTGTCGAGCGGAGATTTTTGCTCAGTCACGTACGCATTAGTACGCTCCTGTCGCAAAAGCTCCGCTCTTCGCGTCTTACTCGTATCTCCACCGTCAAAACAATTACGGCAACTAATAACAAATTGAGGCAATCGAAAGGTTTCTTTTTCCTTATCTTACTCGCATCTACGCACCCAAAGGGAAAGGATAAACAACTCGCATCTACACCGTCAAAGTATTATGTCATTGCGAGGCTATGAAATAGCCGCGGCAATCTCAAGCCATATAGAACCAATAAATAATCACGCCTTATTGCAGTATGCAAAGCGTGATTTTATCATATTATGATTTTTCTCGATACGTATCGAGTTTTTGCTATCAAATCACCACGAAGTCGCCCTTGGTGATAAAGAAAAAGCTGATAAGCGCAAGTATCACGGTGATGACAACTTGGTGCAGTACGTATACGGGTAGGGCGATTTTGCCCCAAAAGTTGATAGGCTTGTACCAATCGTATTTGCCAAGCCACGGGAGCAAGGACTTCTTGTTGGGGTACAGCACGTTGGCGGCGCTTGCGCCAATGAGCATATAGCCCACCAAAGGAAAGATTGGTTGATAGTCGGCGGAAAAGCTCTCGTAAGGGTTGCCGTACAAAAATTCTCCCACCCACGCCCAGTTGTTGTTGTCTACGAATATTTGGTTGTTAGCCTCGTACATAGGCATGAGCAACATATTGGTAAACACTATAAAAAATCCCATTCCTAGGCAAGCGAAAGCCGTCTTTTTTTTGTCGTGACGACATATAAAGTCAATGAGCGTCCAGAGCAAAATAGCTACGGCAAACATGTGAAGTATGCCGAAGGTGATAGGTGAGTCCATAATTGTCGTGACTATCGTCACCAGCACGGCGCACACCGCCACCTCGATACCTCTCTTGAGGTTGGACTTGCTAAATGCCGTCGATATTCCGCACAGCGAGCAAAAGATGATGACCACCAGCGGTTGGACGAATTCTCTTATTGGGCTAGTCCAATATGTGCGAGCGTTTTGCCAAAGATTATAATAAAATTCGCTCCCGCTTGCTTCAAACCAAGTCCGACCGAATACGAATGCAAAGTTGTACATCGTATGGTCGAATATCATCAGCATCACACAAACCGCTCTTAGGAAGTCAAGTTCCCAGATGCGCTCTTTGGTTTGTTTGGGGAGCGAACGCTTACGCATATTTATCTAATTTCTTCTTTTCCGCCCATGTACATGCGCAGAGGAGCAGGGATAGCAATCGAGCCGTCCTCGCGCAGATTGTTCTCTAAGAAAGCTATGAGCATACGAGGAGGAGCAACAACGGTGTTGTTGAGGGTGTGGGCGAAGTAGTTGCCTTCTTTGCCCTTAATTCTTATGCCGAGGCGTCTTGCTTGAGCGTCGCCGAGGTTAGAACAGCTACCCACTTCAAAGTATTTCTTTTGTCTTGGAGACCAAGCTTCAACGTCGATACTCTTTACCTTGAGGTCGGCGAGGTCGCCCGAACAACATTCCAGAGTGCGAACGGGTATGTCGAGAGAACGGAAAAAGTCCACGGTGTTGGTGTAGAGTTTGACAAACCAATCTCTGCTGTCGTCAGGGTGGCATACGACTATCATCTCTTGTTTTTCGAATTGGTGAATACGGTACACGCCTCTCTCTTCTATGCCGTGCGCGCCCACTTCCTTACGGAAGCAAGGAGAGTAGCTGGTGAGAGCCTTAGGAAGCTCGTCTTCGCTAAGCACCGTGTCCATAAACTTGCCTATCATAGAGTGCTCCGACGTGCCGATGAGGTAGAGGTCCTCGCCCTCGATTTTGTACATCATATTCTCCATTTCGGCAAAGCTCATTACGCCCGTCACGACGTTGCTTCTAATCATAAAAGGCGGAATATAATAGGTAAAGCCTCTGTCTATCATAAAGTCCCTTGCATACGACAAAATCGCGCTGTGCAAGCGGGCGATATCACCGCAGAGGTAGTAGAAGCCGTTGCCGCTGGTTCTTCTTGCGCTATCGAGGTCGATGCCGTGGAGTCTTTCCATGATATCCACGTGATAAGGCACTTCGAAGTCGGGCACTTTTGGCTCGCCGAAGCGTTCCACTTCCACGTTTTCGCTGTCGTCCTTACCGATAGGCACGCTGTCGTCGATGATATTAGGAATGACCATCATTCTCTTTTTTATCTCGCTAGAGAGCTCTTCCTCTTTTACTTCGAGGTCGGCGAGTTCTTTGGCAAACTCAGCCACTTGCGCCTTAACTTTTTCGGCTTCGTCCTTTTGACCTTTTGCCATCAGAGAGCCGATTTGCTTGGAGAGGGCGTTGCGTTGCGACCTACAATAGTCACCGCGCTGTTTGCACTCTCTAAACTCTTTATCCATTGCCAAGACCTCGTCTACGAGGACGAGCTTTTCGTCTTGGAACTTCTTTTTGATATTTTCTTTTACCAATTCGGGATTGGTTCTCACAAGTTTGATATCAAGCATAATTTTCTCCTTATTTGACTACTATGTTTACGAGGCGTTTCGGTATAACGATTGCTTTGACCACGTTCATGCCTTCGAGCAATGCTTTGACGGTTGGTTCTTCGAGAGCGATTGCTTTGATTTGCTCGGCGTCGGCGTCGCTAGGAACGACGATTTTCGCCTTAACTCTGCTGTTGATTTGCACGGCAAGTTCGTATTCGTCCTTGACGAGAGCCGACTCGTCGCAGGTAGGGAAGGCACGGTTGAACACGCTGTAAGGCCCACCCATCATCTCGTTAAGCTCTTCGCTCACGTGAGGCACGAAAGGCGCAAGGAGCAACACTAGGTCGTCCACGCAAGAGTAGAAGAACTCTTGATTTTTGTTATCGCCGAGGTCGCCGTCGTACTTGTACAATGCGTTGACGAACTCCATCAGACGGGCGATAGCCGTGTTGAAAGAGAATGTTTGCATGTCTGCGTCAACTCTACCGATAGTGTAATTGCGTACGTAGTTGAGCTCTTTTTCGGCTTTGCCGAGCGCTTGTTTAGGCTGGTTCTTTTTGGCTTTGATGACCAATCTCTCCACTCTCTCTAAGAATTTGATGATAGAATCTATACCGTTGGCATTCCAAGGACCGCCCTCGATATAAGAGAAGCCAAACATGAGGTACATACGGAATGCGTCCGCGCCGTACTTCTTGACGTAGTCGTCAGGGGAGATGACGTTGCCACGGGACTTACTCATCTTGTTGCCGTCTGGACCGAGAATAGTGCCTTGGTGCACTAGCGAAGTAAACGGCTCGTCGAAATTGAGGTAGCCCATATCTCTCAACGCTTTGGTGAAGAAACGCGCGTAGAGCAAGTGCATGCAAGCGTGCTCGGCACCGCCGATATACTTGTCCACAGGCAACATTTTGTTGATAATCTCAGGGTCAAACGCCATTTTGTCGTTGTGGGCGTCAGGGTATCTTAGGAAGTACCAGCTTGAGCAAACGAATGTATCCATCGTGTCGGGATCACGTCTAGCAGGTCTACCGCATATAGGACAGGTGGTGTTCATAAATTCTTCGCTCTTGAGCAGAGGGGATTTGCCGTCAGGCGTAAAGTCTACGTTGTAAGGTAGTTTTACAGGCAGTTGGTCCTCAGGAACAGGCACCTCACCGCAGTGGTCGCAGTGTATGATAGGGATAGGACAGCCCCAATATCTTTGACGAGAAATCAGCCAATCTCTAAGACGATAATTGGTCTTGACCCCGCCTTTGCCCATCTTTTCGAGTTTGGCAAGGATGGCAGGTATAGCCTCTTCGGTGGTGAGTCCGTCGAACTCTCCGCTATTGACTAGCACGCCGTGTTCGCAATAAGGCAGGTCGTCGGCGCTACCGTCGGCGCTCTTGATAACTCTCTCGATTTTAAGGTCGTACTTCTTGGCAAAGTCGTAATCTCTATCGTCGTGCGCGCCCACGCCCATCACCGCGCCCGTGCCGTAAGAAGCCAACACGTAGTCGCCTATCCAGATAGGCACTCTTTCGCCGTTGATTGGGTTGATGCAGTAGCTACCCGTAAATGCGCCCGTCTTCTCTCTAGTGGTGGAGAGTCTGTCTATTTCGGCAATTTTGGCCGTTTGGGCTTTGTAGTCCTCTACGGCTTGTTTTTGCTCCGGGGTAGTTAGGGAATCAACGAGAGGGTGTTCTGGGGCGAGTACCACGTAGGACACGCCGAAGATTGTGTCGGCACGAGTGGTAAATACTCTAAAAGAGCCACCGTTTTCGCATACGAATTCTATCTCACCGCCTTGCGATTTGCCAATCCAATGTCTTTGCATTGCTTTGGTCTTCTCAGGCCAGTCGAGCTTGTCCAAGCCTTGCAAGAGCTCCTCGGCGTAGTCGGTGATTTTGAAGAACCATTGAGTAAGATTTTTTCTGATAACTGGGTGACCGCATCTCTCGCAACAGCCGTCGATTACTTGTTCGTTGGCAAGCACGGTGTTACAGTCGGTGCACCAATTCACAGGCGCTTGCTTGCGGTAAGCTAGACCCTTTTTGTACAACTGAAGGAATATCCATTGCGTCCACTTGTAGTACTCGGGCAAGCAAGTTACCACCTCGTAGTCCCAGTCGAAGCTACCACCGATAGCCTTGAGTTGTCCTTCCATAGTTTCGATGTTTTTGAGGGTGCTATCTTGTGGGTGAACGCCCGTCTTGATAGCGTAGTTTTCGGCTGGCAAACCAAAGGCGTCGAAGCCCATTGGTTGGAACACCTCGTAGCCCTTCATTCTAAGGTATCTTGCATAGCTGTCGCTAGGACCGTAGTTGTACCAGTGACCTGCGTGCAACTTAGCGCCCGAAGGGTAGGAGAACATCTCCAAAACGTACTTCTTTTTGTCGGTTTTGGATTTGTCAAAACTATACAGGCGAGTATCCGCCCAAGTTTTTTGCCACTTTTTTTCAATGTTGATAAAGTCCATTTTCATTCCTCAGAAAATTGTAGTTGGTGATACAAATATAATAATATTATATTAAGAAAAAATTGTCAACACATACGCGCGTATATGCTTGTTCGAGATAATTATAGTATTGCGAGAAAAGAAATTTTAATATTCACTCGGCAAATTGTCAAAAGCCTTGCATTTGTCGTTTTTAGAAATCAAAAGCCAAGTAATATTATTCAATAATCAATTATGTTATCCAACGACAGGGCTTAGACTAGCCAAGCACCAGCCACAAGCCGAGTAGTGCCGTGAGTAGCGTAGGCAAGGCAACGATTACGCCCACCTTGACGAAGCTAGCGTAACTAAACTGCAAGCCGTGTTTTTTGAGAATATTGCTCCACATTATGCCCGCCAAAGCTCCCACCGGGGTGAGGCAAGCGCCAAGGTTAGAGCCTATTACGGTAGCGTAAAGAGCGTACTTCGCAGCGTCAGCGGACAAGTTGGATATTATGGACGAAAACAGCACGCTCATAGGAATGTTGTTGACGAGGTTGCTCACGAGGAAGGAGCCAAGTCCATACGTGAGTATAGTTGGAGTATGACTAAAAGCACTCGCTATTGCTTGCGTTGCGCCCTTGCCGTCAAGTGCAAAAATCAACACGAACATAGAGAGCACGAATGGCACGAGCTGCCAAGGCGCTCTAACTAAGCTTTTGCCAAGTGCCGTAGGCGGACGTCTTCTAATTGCTCCGATTATGAGGTTAAATACGCATAGCGACAACGCAGTAAGACTCGCAACCAGCCACATTTCCAACCCAAGGTATGGTCCGACAGCTAGCATAATCGTGCATACGGCAAGGTGAACTATTCCCACGACGAGCATTAGCTTGTCCTTCAATTCAACGATTTGAGCATTAGCCTCGATTGGGGCTGATAACGAGCGACGAAAGAGTAGATATAGCAACAATAGAGATATTAGCCCCGCCATCACGGTAGGCAGTATCATTACTTGGAGATAACCCCAAAAGCTCTCAGAAGCAAAGGTCGCCAAATATATGTTGGTGGGGTTGCCTATGATGAGCGCCATGCTCCAAGTATTGGCGGCGACGAATTCCGTAGCGACGTATGGCATAGGGTTGATTTTCGCCGCTTTGGCAAAGTAGCAAATAAAGGGCGTAAAGGATAGTATGATTATGTCGTTGGAGGTAAATACCGTCAGTACGGCAACTATGACGTAGAGTAAGAAGAACAACCTCTTTTGGCTACTGCCCGCTCTTCTTAGCGTTACGCTCGCCAAATATCCAAAAAAGCCCAACTCGTCTAAGAAGACCGACAGCAGAGTCATCGAGATAAACAGTACCAAAATTTTGAGAGGGTTGACGGGGGTGTCGGCAACTAAAAAAGCCGTTACGGCGGACAAGGAAGTTTGTCTAAAAGCTATGGCAACGATAGCACCTATAAGGGTAATAATCCAATACGTGTCAACAAAAATTTTGCCAAGACGCAGTTTTGGAAAAAACAATACCGCCATTATCATCAGCAAACAAGTGGCGGTACAAATAATTATAATTGGCAACATTTTCGACTTCCTTTCACGTATTGACGAGAGCATTATAGCCCCGCTAATTGCGGTTGTCAATCTATCGCCTATCAAAAAACTTTTATTTTAGAGTTTTTGCTCTCCATTGAACGAGTCGAAGTTGCTCGATAAGGACAAGCTTTTGTCAGTCGTTAGCCCCTTGCGCAGCTTCGTTGTCGGCGCAGTCTTCTTCCACGCACTCTTGCTCTAAGCTAGTTGCAGTGACTTCTTCAAGAGCTTGGACGGATTGCAAGGCGTTTTCTTTGGCAAGAGGCAAGACGTCTTTGCCCGTAGCACACTCTTTGACGGTTTTGGAGAGTGCAATCAAGGCTATTGCGTTAGGCAACACCATTAGGTAGTTGAACATGTCCGTCAATTCCCACACGAGGTCGTTGGAGAGTATCGAGCCAAGGAAGATAAAGCCTATTGCAAGTATCGTATACACCACGGTAGCCTTTTTGCCAAAGAGATAGTCTACGTTGAGTTTGCCAAAGAGATTCCAACTCAATATGGTCGAGAAGGCAAAGAAGAACAAGCATATCGCAACGAAGATTGCACCCGCTTTGTCGCCCACCAGTCCGCCGAAAGCCAGTTGCGCCATATTGGTTTTGTCCACGCCGCCCGCGCTGCCCGAAGCGAGAATACCGTCGCCCGCGTATAGAGAAGTGATTACGACGAGTGCCGTCAAAGTAATCACGACGAAGGTATCAATGAACATGCCCGCCATAGCCACCACGCCCTGGTCGTGAGGCTTTTTGACTTGCGCTAGAGCGTGTGCGTGAGGGGTAGAGCCCATACCCGCTTCGTTGGAGAACAAGCCTCTCTTGGCGCCTTGACTGAGAGCCGTCTTGATGGCTGCGCCCACGCTTCCGCCGATGATGGCTTGCGGAGCAAAGGCGTATTTGAAAATCATACCTATGCTTTGAGGCAAGACCTTGACGTTGGCGAAGATGACCACCAACGAACCGACGATATATAGAATTGCCATAATAGGCACTATTTTTTCCGTAACTTGAGCAATTCGTTTGACTCCGCCGAAGAAGACAGCACCACATAGAATTGCAATCACCAAGCCCACCGCCCAAGAAGGTATGCCGAGCGCATTGTTGAAGGTCGATGCGATAGAGTTGGACTGTACCATACAACCCATAAAGCCTAGCGCAAGCACGATTGCCACGGCAAAGAAACCCGCAAGGAACTTGCCGAAGCGACCCTTAAAGGCTTGCCTTATGTAGTATACCGGACCACCTTTGACTGAGCCGTCTTGTTCGACGACGCGTGTCTTTTGGGCAAGTACTGCCTCTGCGTATATCGTTGCCATACCGAAGAATGCAATGACCCACATCCAAAATATCGCCCCCGGACCGCCGAGGAGAATAGCACCGCACGCACCGATGATATTGCCCGTACCCACTTGCGAAGCGACCGCGGTAGTCAAAGCTTGGAAGGAGCTCAGACCGCCCCCGTTTGCCTTGCCTTTGAGAGACAGCTCGCCAAACATTTTTTTCATACCTTCGCCGAAACAACGCACTTGGACGAAGCGCGTTTTGATAGTAAAAAAGATACCCGTACCGAGAAGCAGGATAATGAGAAGATAGTCGGATAGGTAAGAATTGATAGTCTGTACGACCTTGAGCAAAGCGTCCATCATATCTCCGTAGCCCACGATTTGTGGAAAATTAGGCAAGTGCCAACGGGGATATTGTATTATATAATAGGGGTGTTTGGCAACCAAAATTTAGACAAAAAGCTTGCCAAGACTCCAAAAAGTCGATACGTGTCGCTAAAATCGGTAAAATTTTTTTGATTAAGCACTTCTTATGCCCACAAAAATGCTTGTTTTTATTGAAATCTTTGTAAATATATGGTAAAATAAAGCGTATATTTTTGCGGAGGAAAGCTATGAACAGCCAATCCATTCAGATTATGATAGCCATGGTGATTTATATGGTCGCCGTTATAGTTATCGGTATCGTGTTTGCACGTCGTGCCAACAACAGCACCGACAACTATCTTTTGGGAGGCAGAAGTCTCGGTCCGTGGGTGACCGCAATGAGTGCCGAAGCCTCGGATATGAGCGGTTGGTTGCTTATGGGACTGCCGGGCGTTGCCTATTGGTGCGGACTTGCCGACGCGATATGGACGGCGATAGGTCTTGCTATAGGCACCTACGTCAACTGGCTTTTGGTGTCCAAGAGATTGCGCAGATACAGTATCAGAGTCAACAACGCAATCACCTTGCCTGAGTTTTTCTCCAATCGTTTTAGAGAGAATAAAAAGATAATCATGACGGTATCGGCGCTGTTTATATTGATATTCTTTACGGTATATGCGGCAAGCTGTTTCGTTACGTGTGGCAAGCTTTTCTCTGCGCTCTTTGGTCTTGACTACAAAATAATGATGATAATAGGCGCGGTATTCGTTTTGGCATACACCATTCTCGGCGGATTTTTGGCTGAGAGCGCGTCGGACTTTATGCAAGCGATAGTTATGATAGTTGCGCTCGCAAGTATGATAATCTTGTGCACAATCAAGGCGGGCGGTATCGGACAAGTCATTGAAAACGCAAGACAAATCCCAGGCTTTTTGGAGTTTTTCCACATAGCCAGCCCTGTCGTTGGGGACAACGGAGAACAACTTGTCGAGGCAGGCAAGCCCGTCTTTGGCGAGGCAGGTGCTTACGGTTTCCTTACCGTAATTTCTACGCTTGCTTGGGGCTTGGGATATTTTGGAATGCCACAAGTTTTGCTTAGATTTATGGCAATCAGATCGGAGAAGGAGCTCAAGCCATCGAGAAGAATAGCAATGGTATGGGTAGTAATATCCTTGCTTGTTGCGGTATTTATCGGTATCGTAGGTAGACAGCTTTTCCCTACCTCGCACCTTACGGGCTCGAGTGCGGAGAATATATTCATCACCTTGTCCACTTCCTTCTTGCCACCGCTCGTTGCGGGCGTGGTTATGGCGGGCATATTGGCGGCAACGATATCCTCGTCCGACTCCTATTTGCTCATCGCGGCTTCGGCTTTCGGCAAAAATATCTTCCAAGGCGTGGCAAAAAAGAACGCTACGGACAAGCAAGTTATGTGGGCAACTCGTATCACCTTGCTTGCAATCGTACTCATCGCCATACTCATTGCGCTTGACGAAGACAGCGTAATATTTACTATCGTATCCTTTGCTTGGGCGGGCTTTGGCGCCACCTTCGGACCACTCGTGCTCTTCTCGCTTTTCTGGAAGCGTGTCAACAGACCGGGAGCAATCGCAGGTATGGTTGGCGGAGCGGGCATGGTATTTTTGTGGAAGCTCGTCATCAAGCCACTAGGCGGGGTTTGGGGAATATACGAACTTTTGCCTGCGTTTATTTTCTCTAGCATATGCATCGTAGTAGTATCTTTGCTCACTGCCAAACCTTCGCAAGAGATAGTAGACGACTTTGAGGCGGTTGCCAAAGGAGAGACGGTGCCTTACGTGGACGGCAAAGCCGTAGAGCAAGAAAGTAAAGAAAAAGAAGTAGCACAAGCCTAATTTGCTGTTGACAAATATTTTAGAAATTTATAAAATATTGGTGGAGTGTAACAAGGGGTGAATTTGTGAAAAAAGTTGAAGTTGACAACAAAGAAAAAGAAAATCAACCATACCAACTTAAGAAAAAGACCTTTTCCTACAAGTTTTGGTACAAGGTAGTCAAGTCGTTGTATGCCAAGAGAGAGTTTGAGGGTATGGAGAACGTGCCTGAAGAAGCCTCTATTTATGTGGGCAACCACGCTCAAATGAACGGACCTTTGGTGGCTGAACTGTATTTTCCTCTCAAACACTTGACGTGGATGGTGGGCGAGGTTGCCAATCGCAAAGAATTCCCGGCTTATGCAATGAAGGACTTTTGGCCGTACAAACCCAAGAGCGTAAGGTGGTTTTACAATATGGCGGCTCACATGCTCGCACCGCTTGCAGAGTGGCTATTTTCTTGTGCCGACGTAATACATCTATATAGAGATCACCGTATCTTTACCACTTGCAAGACGACGATTAAGTGCCTCAACGAAGGTTACAATATCATCATCTTTCCCGAGTGTAACGACGAGTACAATCATATAGTCAACGACTTTGAGAGCAACTATATCGACCTTGCCAAGATGTACTATAGCAGATATAAGAAGATACTCAAGTTCGTGCCTATGTACAACGCCGCCAAACTTCAAAAGGTGGTATTCGGCAAGCCGATAGCCTACGACCCTAACGTTCCGATAGAGGAGCAACGCACCACAATCAATACCTATCTAAAGGAAGAAATTACCCGCATTGCTCAGGAACTTCCGGTGCACGACGTCATCACCTACAACAACTTTGGTAAGTCGCACTATCCTAAGAATAAGCCGGAACTCAATACATATGAGCAAAATCACCCGGGACAAGTCGCTCCAAAGGACGCGACGGCAAGCGAACAAGCCAATGAAGCCGAGCGGGCCGGCGAAAGTCAAGAGAGCAACGCTCCAACCACTCAAGCAAAAGACGAATAAAACACAAAATTACAGCCCCGATTATTCGGGGCTGATTTATCGTTCGTTAGACCTACCTAGGAAGAAGTCCAATCGACAACCGAGTTGTTCGCATACAGTTACGAGGCTCTCGACGGTAGGCGTCTTTTGTCCTTTTGCCCAATAGTAGAGCACCGATTCGGCTATACCCGTCATCTTTTCTAGCCTATAGCGAGATATGTCAAAATAATCGAGCATTGCTCTAAAACGCTCGGGGAATGGTTTGCATTTATAGAAAGTCGTTTCAATAGCCTCTTCTTCCAAGCCCAAGAGGTAGTCGGTGGAGCAGTTGAAATAATCGGCAAGCTTAATCAAATTGCCAAGAGTCGGCATCTTATTGCCCGAGAGATATTCGTAAATCGTCGTTTTTCCAATGCCAACCTCTTTGGCAACGTCGCGAGCAGTCATCTTGCTATCAAATATCAATTCCGTTAGCCTTTCAGCAAAAATCTTCCAATCCATGCTTTTCTCCAAAATTCGACAAAATTTGCTAAAAATAGCACTGTTTTCGCTTTAATTATCTTCTATACGGCGGACAAAAATCTTGCCATTCCGCAGCGTAGAAGGTATAATAGTGCCAAAGTGTTTGGAATACAAAAAAATATGGAGGAAAACAAAATATGAAAACAAAACAATATACAAGTGTTTTAGATACTGATTTGGACAAGCCTAATTGGACTTGTGACGAAAACGACTTGCTTTGTGATATAAAACGTTTTATGCAAGAGTATTACGTTGGATTCTTCACCGCAGACGGAAAAGGTTTAGTTGTCAAATTTAACAATGGACAAAGTTTTCACGTGTTGGTAAAAGAAATAAAATAGTTGTAACAAAATCACTTTTTTTATTACCTATATAATAGAGAGCTTGCTATCTATTATACTCGCAACGGAGCAAATATTACCTTATCGAGCAAATATAGATAAGAGATATGTAGGGAGGGGAGAACATGTTGAAAGCCAAAACTAATTTTTTACTAATATTTTTGATGGTTATTATTCTAATAGCGGTGATATGTCTTGCGGCAGCTTGTTCGCCCAAATTGGTTGATATTGACAACGATATCGAGATGAGAGGCGACCAAGCCTTGAAAGACAATGCCACTCTATATGACGACGCCGCCCAATGGATGACGGAAGAATACGCGTATAGCAATAGGACGATAACGGAACACCTCAAGTTTTTACCCGAGAAGGTCAACGTTATCGCAAGTCAAGAAGACTTTGACAATGCTTTTGAAGAGTTTCCGACGGAGATTGATTTTGACGAGCAAATGCTTGTACTTTACTTTTTTACCTATGACAATATTTTTGCCGAAGGCGGCAAGAGATGGAGATATTACGAGTTGGATAATATTATCAACGAAGACGGCGTGATTACCTTTGAATGTATCTACAAAAAGACGTATTTGTATGATCCGCACAAAAACGACCTTGTTGCGGATTCATCAATCCCAACTCAAAATTGTCTGACTATCTTGATGCCAAAGGTAGCGTATACACAGTTAGAATTTAAGATAGATATTAAGGTGTATTACCAAACTTGGAAAAAAGATTTGTTATCCAACGCCACGCTTTACGATGCAGACTTGGATTGGCTTAGAGAAGAGTATAAGGAGAAGAATATATCAAAGCTTGAACATCCTAATACGCTTACTGCTACAATTCAAACAAAAGAGCAATATGTATCGACTTTTTGCAAGTTTTATAACGATTACGATATCGAAAAAGATATGTTGATTGTCTATTGCTTGACGGAAGATATTACGGATACCAACGTATACGATTATACGATAACGGACATTCGATATGACCGAGGCTTTTTGGAAATCGAGATAGACAAGAGGGTTGCAAGCACGCAGAGCGGGGCAACCTCGAGCAACACCAAGATTTTGATAATAAAATTGCCACAGTTGCCGGCATACAACATAAATATTACGATAAATTGATTTAGGAGGGATTTATGAGAAGAATATTTATTATAGCAATTATTATTATATTTTGCGCCTGTTGTTTCGTTGGATGTAGAGACTATGTGTCGAAGCAGTTCGATTTGTCGGAAGAAAAAATATATTGGAAAGGAAGTATTGACGACAACTTCAAAGATGATAGAGTTTGCATAATTTTCAAAAGAACCGATACCTATCCCCAATTAAAAATCAGCGACTTCAAGTTTTCCAACGGAGCAAGAATAGAATACGATGATTTGCGACCACACAATATGACAGATGCCAATTATTTAGCTCGTTATAGACAAATGGCTACGATATACCTAAAAGATACGGGCAAAGATAAGGTGGTTGAAGCAGTAGAATATCTGCAAACTTTAGACTTTATCAAATGCGTCGAGCCTGACATGATTTTTGAGCCGATGGACGACGTTGCCGTATCAGGGTGATTGATAAAAATAAAGACAATAAATCATTTAGATTAAAAATATTATAGATTTTTAATGGACAAAAAACAAATATTGAATGAGAAATTATAGATAATGATAGAACTAAAAAATATTTCCAAGACGTACAATCCCAATAGAGAGAACAAGGTTGAGGCGCTTAAGAGCCTGAACCTTGTTTTGCCTGATACGGGCATGATGTTTTTGGTGGGCGAGAGCGGCAGCGGAAAGACGACGTTGCTCAATATTATGTCGAGTATAGAACGACCAAGTAGCGGAGAGATAATTATTGACAACAAAAATTTGAGCAAAGCAAGAGAAAGTACGATATACAAATATCGAAACAAAGATATAGGAATAATATTCCAAAATTACAACTTGCTTCAAGACGAAACGGTGTCATCGAACATACTGCTTGCATTGGAACTGCAAGGTAGAAAGAAATTGTTGAAGTCAAAGGCAAATGTGGAAGAAGTATTGGACAAGGTAGGCTTGTCGGGATACGGTAATCGAAAAATCACTCAACTGAGTGGAGGACAACAACAAAGAGTTGCGATAGCAAGGGCTTTGGTCAAGTCGCCGAAGATAATATTTGCCGATGAGCCGACGGGCAACTTGGATAGCGAGACGAGCGAAAGCATAATGGAAATTTTCAAAGGCTTGTCAAGCACAAGATTGGTCGTAATAGTTTGCCACGACTTGGATTTGGCAAACAAGTATGCCGATAGAATTATCACTCTCAAAGACGGAAGTATAGAAAAAGACGAGGTTTTTAACGTAAGGCATTTGCTCAACACGTATGACAAGAAGCAAGAGCGCAAAAAAAGAGCGAAAAAATTGCCTTTTGCAAGGCGATTGAAGTTTGCATTTAAAAATCTATGGGCAATCAAATTTAGATTGATGGTCGTGATACTGTTGTTGGGCTTTTCGATAGCAACGGCAGGCGTTGGAATGATTGCAAAGCGCTATGATAGAGAGGTAACTAGAGCCAACGCTTACGGCAAGTCGGGGGTTGGCACTTTGATTATAAGAGAAAAAGATTTATACGAAAAGGATTCTCTCAACAATCCTATAGATTTGGGGCTAGGGTATTTGAAACAAAAGTTGATGAGCGAAGACAAGATAGACGGCTTGGAGAAGATATCAAACAATGAATACTATAAAATTTATGGATTGAAATCCTATCCGGAGCAGTTGCTGATTACGGGAGATTTTTCCAAACTGCCAAGATTTGGATTCAATGTTGTTGCAGGCAGATATCCGTATTATTCGGGAGAAAGTGCCGTATCTTTGAGTTGGGCGGAAGATTGTATGCGTAGAAACCCAAAACAATATGGCACTACTCTCGAAGAATATCTCGCGGAAGTAAGTACGTGGGGAATAGTCGGAGTTATTGATTGCAACGTAGAAAAGTTGGAGCAATTTGCCGGCAAGGTTTATTCTAATACTGCCCAAAAAGATATGCTTACGCATATATATTTGGAAAAAGAGCGTGAGCGAGGTAGAACAAAATTCATATTTGTTCCGCAATGCGATATGGATAAATATGCTAACAACTTTTCCGTATATACTAGATTTAATCTAGTCTATAAAATAAGTGAAAGCTTAATAATTCCTTTAAAGCCTGACCTCCACAATGATTTATTGGAATGGCAAACGGCGTATAATTGGGAAGAAAAAAACTATAAAACAATGGAATATATCGATTATTTGCTTAGCGAAAATCAATTGCGTAATTATCGATATATCGGCAAAAATCCCGAAGAGTTGGAAGAAGACGAAATAGTCTTTACTATGTTCGATGAGTATTCTTCTAACGGAATACATAGTAATGCTTTTAACGATATCGAGTCGATTATAGTAGACGTTATCCAAAAAGAAAAAGGAGATAGTAGATATAATGTATCTAAGCAGGAGATGCTTGATTATCTTCAAAACAATCAAGTAGAATGCGAGATGCAACTAGATTCTTTTTGGAAAAACCATACGGAAGCGTCGATAACGACAAAAAAGATGAAGATTGTCGGAGTCTTGTTGGGCGATTGGTATTTTAAGGATGATCGTAAAGACGAGGACATAGTAGACTTTGTTTATTCTCAAAAGTTAGATTTGACAAAAGAAACCTACAACAATTACGGTTTGATAGGGTACTTAGCCAACGTGGGCAAAGATTTAGAAAAAGATAAGCAACTGCTCAATTATTGCGAAGCCAACGATTTGGATTACAACGGCATAATAGACCCGTACCTAAAAGACGCAGACGATAGAGCCAACTTTTTGCTAAAAATCAGCAAGGCTTTGACGGCAATATTTGCGGCGATATCGATAATTATTTTGATGAACCTGACGCTCACTTGCGTACAAAAGACCTATAAACAAGTAGGCTTGTTGCGAGCGTTGGGAAGTGGCGTTGCCGACAATATAGGCATATATATTTTGCAAGGCATAATATGTGGAATATTGGTTGCTCTGGTAGCGACTTTGCTCTTCCCGATAATGGTCAATTTGTGCGCGAGCGGCGCGGGACTGAGTTTTTTGGAGCCTATTTTCAAGGGCGTGAGCGATTTGATAGGCGACTATTCTACCTACTTGGACAAAATAATAAATATTTTGCCTATGTATTCAAGCGACTATATATGGATATCGGTTGTTGGTATATTATCGACCACGATATTTACCGTATTGCCATTGATTTTTAGGCTCAACAAAAAGCCGATAGAGTTTTTGAGGGAGGAAGGCGATTTATGATAGAGTTGAAAAACTTGTATAAGACGTATATTCCTAACAAAGAAACCAAGGTCAACGCTTTGCAAGACGTCAACCTGACGTTTGGCGATAGAGGGTTGGTATTTTTGTTGGGCAAAAGTGGCAGCGGAAAGACAACACTACTCAATATGATAGGTGGATTGGATAAGCCTACGCAAGGTCAAATACTGATAGACGGCAAAGAGTTGAACGTCAACACGGAAAGAGAAATAAACTCTTATAGAAATAACAACGTAGGATTTGTATTCCAAAACTACGGTCTGCTTGAAGATTTGACTGTCAAGAACAATATCAAACTTGCATTGGAGTTGCAAAATACTCGCAACAAAACCAAAAAAATAAAAGAGATATTGGAAGTAGTAGGGCTTACCCAATGTATGGACAAGAAGGTGAGCCGTCTAAGTGGTGGTCAAAAGCAAAGAGTAGCTATTGCGAGAGCCTTGATAAAAGACTCTAAAATTATTCTTGCAGACGAGCCGACGGGCAATTTGGACGAGCAGAATAGCAAAGAAATTTTTGAATTGTTGAGCAAAATTGCGCAAGATAGGTTGGTAATCGTAGTTACACATAGCCAAAAATTTGCTCAACAATACGCTCAAAGAATTATCACGCTCAAAGACGGCAAAATTCTCGACGACGTTGTCAACGAACAAGTCGAATATGAGAGAGAAGTAAAGAGTAAGACAGCAAAGAATAAGTTCCCACTTGGCACGAGTCTTAGATTTGCATTGGGCAGTATTTGGCACGTCAAAGCAAGGTTTTTGTTGACGTTGATTTTTTTGGTTGTGTCGCTGACAATGTTTGGGGCAGGGTTAAGTGCCACAAGGTACAGCAAGTATGACTTTTTTGGTAAGGCAATACAAGATAACAACGTCAACGGCTATACCGTGATGAATAAGATGTATGAAGATGGCATAAGAATGGCACTACAACCCGAGCAGATGAGTGGTATCCAACAAGAAGACTCATTATTGACTTATTATGTAGAGAAGTTTATGTTCTGCTATGACCAAACGGAACTAGTGCGACTTAATAGCGAAAAATACTTCTATCCCGATTCGGTAGCGGTATTCGATATGGACAAGCTGAAAAAGCAAGGAATAGAACTATTTAGAGGCAAAGCGCCCACAAAAATGGAAGAGATTGTCCTCACCAAATACTTTGCCGAAGGACTTATGGAAGATGAAAAATTTAAGGAATTCTATGGAGTCAAAATAATAGAAGATCTTTTGGGCAAGACAATTCAAGTTACTTCATACAACAACGATTATTATGGAAGAGTAGAAGCTGGATTAAAAGTTGTCGGTATAGTAGACGCTCATATCAATTATCAAAAGATGGCAAGCTTGGATAGCGATATGCGTGCGACGTACGCAGCGGAAGGGCTGAACAGGACGCTGTTTTTGTCAAAAGAATTTTTTGAAAAAACAGTCGACAACCAAATAGCCGTAAGAGGAAGTGCGGAAATTTACAAAGGTACGTATTTTTATGGCTTTAACGGAGCGTTGATTTTATATGACTCCGAACGAGTAAAAAGAAATATAAGGGTATTGAAACAATCTACAATCAACGAAAAGATGTGTGGAAGTAAAATTATGTGGAAGGAAGGGCATGGCAATACTTTGGCAGAAGATGAAATAATTGTTACGCCGAATATATTTGGTGGAATATATAATTACAAATATAACAAACTTGAGTTTACTATGCATGGCGATTATGACGAAGGTAAACATATGCCTATAATCAACGAAGGATTTGAGTGTGAAATTGCTTTTGGAGAAGAAACAAAAACAGTCAAAGTCGTTGGGTTGATAAATTATGGTTCTTATATGCTAGTAAGCGACGATTTGCAACTGCCAAAAGTAACACCGCCAATCAAGAGTATGTCAGCAACGTTTGGACAAGACAAAAGCATAGAAGCAACGCTGAGAAATTTTGACGACAATGAGGTAACTATGGTCGGTGACTTGCAGACAGTATTGCAAAAAGCAAGCACACAAATCTCTCCAATAGTGACTTTTGGAATAATTGGATTTGGACTATTCGGTTTGTTTGCAATAATGATGCTTAGTAGTTTTGTGTCTTCGATGATTGAGGATAATTATAAGCAACTCGGCGTGCTAAGAGCATTAGGTGCAAGCAGAGGTAATTTGATTGGCATTTATTTGCTTGTTGCAACTATTCTGGTGCTTCTTTGTAATATTATCGCTATGCCGTTACTTCCGCGAGTAAAACAGTTTATGCAGGCTAAAGAAATCAACGAGATAGCATCCAACTATATTGTCTTTGAAACGCTGTGGTATGACTATTTGATTATGTTAGCTTTGTCAGTCGGTATAACTTTTGTTGGAAGTATTATACATATTCTATCCAAAACCAAAGCAACGCCGATAGAAATGCTAAGAGGCAAGAGATAAACGCGATATTTGTATTTTAGGACGACAATCAAAGTTTAATTTTAGGAAAAGCTAATAGAATAAAATGCTAAAAAACCGAGGATAAACAAAAAACACAATAAGGGTGGAGAAGTCGCCCGACGTTTCGCCAAACGGCAAAAAAATATCCACATTGACTTATCAATGTGGATATCTATGTTTTTATATTGCAAAATTAGAAATCTACTTCGGTGTCGTAGTAGCAGCACTTAAGCAGTTCTTCCATCTCTCTTTGGGAAGGACGACGTGGGTTAGAGCCCGTGCAAGCGTCGCCGATTGCGTTCTTTGCAATCTCAGGGAGTCTCTCGAGGAAGACGTCCTCTGGTACAAAGCCTTGCTCGCAAGGGTAGCTGTCTGCGCCGTAGTTCTTGATGCAGTGAGGGATGTTGAGGTCGTCGTTCATCTTACGGAGGTATGCGATAAGTGCCTTAACCTTTTCGCTATCGCTTGCGCTCTTCTTGCAGATACCCATATAGTCTGCAATTACGCCGTAACGCTTTCTTGCGACGAGGTTCTTTGCATTGAATGCAATAACCTTAGGCAAGTACATTGCGTTTGCCGCGCCGTGAATAATGTGTGCGCCGTAGTCGGCGAAAGCTGCACCCGTCTTGTGAGCCATTGAGTGAACGATACCCAAGAGCGCATTGGAGAAGGACATACCTGCAAGGCATTGTGCGTTGTGCATTCTATCTCTTGCATCCATATCTCCGTTGTAGGAAGCAACGAGGTCGTTTTGGATCATCTCGATTGCGTGAATGGCAAGTGGGTCGGTGTAGTCGCAGTTTGCCGTAGAAACGTACGCCTCTACCGCGTGAGTCATTGCGTCCATACCCGTATGAGCAACAAGCTTTTTAGGCATTGTCTCTGCAAGTTCTGGGTCTACGATTGCCACGTCAGGCGTAATCTCGAAGTCAGCGATTGGGTACTTGATACCCTTAGCATAATCGGTAATAATTGAGAATGCCGTAACCTCGGTTGCGGTACCCGAAGTGGAAGAAATTGCGCAGAAATGAGCCTTCTTTCTCAGTTCAGGGATACCGAAAATTTTGCACATATCCTCAAAAGTACAATCAGGATATTCGTACTTAATCCACATTGCCTTAGCTGCATCAATAGGTGAACCGCCGCCGATAGCCACTATCCAATCTGGCTGAAAATCAAGCATTGCTTGCGCGCCCTTCATAACCGTTTCAACGGAAGGATCAGGTTCGATACCTTCAAAAAGCGCAACCTCCATTCCCGCTTCTTTTAGATAAGCAACAGCTCTGTCAAGGAAGCCAAACTTCTTCATAGAACCACCGCCTACGCATACCATTGCCCTTGTACCCTTAAAAGTCTTAAGAGCTTCCAAAGCACCCTTACCGTGATAGATATCTCTCGGTAACGTAAATCTTGCCATAAATTAGTCCTCCTATATTATCTAATATATCGCAGCGCAAAGTTGCCCTGCCGATACTATTATAACACCTTTTTTAGTTAATGCAATACTTGTTTAAAAAATTAGTTAAAAAATTAACGTACACGTGCGAGAGTGCCATAGGTGGTTTTCAGCGGTTAGATGAAAAAAGAAATATAAAAATTTATACGATACGTTGGTTATCAAATTAGAAGTTATTTGCTTGTTTCGTATGATTGTTATTATAAGTTGTAAAAAACGTGTTGTTTATACCAAAATTTATACAATATGTGTTAGAATAAGTACGTGGAAAGGGAGAAAAGTTTATGAGCGTTTTTGAAAAATATAATCTCAACGGAATAGAAATAAATAATAGAATTATTAGATCGGCAACCCACGACGGATTGGCTGATACAAACGGTGCGCCTACCGAGAAATTGATAAAAAAGTACGAGAACTTGGCAAAAAACAACGTGGGGTGTATCATTACCGGTTACGCAGCCGTTTCCAAAGAGGGAAGGTCCAATTATCCCGGAATGTTATTTATAGATTGCGATGACAATTTAGAGAAATATAAAGAATTAGTAGATAGAGTACATGGCTACAATACCCCGATAGTATTACAAATAGCTCACTGCGGAAGACAGACTTCTTCCAAGAAAATCGGATATAAAAAAATGGCTCCTTCACCATTGAGGCATCTATTTTATTGGGACAAAGCCAAAGAATTTACCAAAGAAGATATCAATAGATTGATCAATGATTTTGTACAAGCCGCCCAAAGAGCAAAGAAAGCAGGCTTTGACGGCGTTCAATTACACTGCGGGCACGGCTATTTATTGCACGATTTTTTATCTGCCAACGGCAACAGAAGAAAAGACGAATATGGTGGCAATTTAGTAAATAGAACTAAAGTAGTATCCGAAATTATAAGAAGAATTAAACTTGAAGTAAATATTCCTGTTTGGATAAAGATATCTGCCGTAGACAATAGAAAGAACGGAATGAGATTAGATAGTACGATTGAGATATTGAAGATATTAGAAAAGTCGGGATTAGACGTAGTAGAGGTTTCTTGTGGTTCTGTACAAGACGGAATGAATACTATGAGAAGTAGACGTTTGCCAATGGAAGCAGTCTTTAAGTATAGAGATCCTTGTGCAAAATGGCCAAAATGGTTCTCCAAATTTTGTTTGTTTTTTGCCAATCTAATCAACCCTCTGATTCCTCAACCTAAACCGCTAGAAAATTTTAACGTATACAATGCCAAGGCAATCAAGGACAACCTCTCTATACCAACGATAGTAGTCGGCGGTATTCACAAACTTAAAGATATACAAGAAATAATAGAAACCAATCAAGCCGATTGCGTATCGATGTGTAGACCGTTTATTTGTGAGCCAAACTTAGTGTCTAAGTTTAAAGACGGGCTTCAAGAAGAAGCAAAATGTATAATGTGTAATTATTGTGGCTTGGTAATAGAAAAAGAACCAACCAAATGTTTATATGGAAAAATAAACAATAAATAAAAATTCAACTGTAATTTACTTTTTCATTCTAGATAAGAAGCGGGGAGAGTGCCATATAGAAATATTTTTCTAAAAACGCACAACAAAACAACCAAGAAAACGTATAAGTATTGACGATGATAAAATAGTAGGGCACCATTCCTCCACAAGAAACACTATAGAAAGATGGATTCGTTCTTGCTTTTTGCAAAACAAAGTTACTAGTTGAGGCGGGTGCTTTGCAAAAACCTTCGGTCAGCGCTAAAAACCTGCCACAGGCAGATTTTCTTAATGCTCTCGTTCTCATCCCTCTTGCGTAACTGTTTCATAAACAAAAACAAGCACAAATAGTGCTTGCTTTTGTTATGGCGCAGGAAGAGGGATTCGAACCCCCGTGGGCTTGCACCCAAACGGTTTTCAAGACCGCCTCGTTATGACCGCTTCGATATTCCTGCAGAGTATCAAGTTGTTTTCTACCGTTGATTATACAAAAAAAATAGTGTTTTTGTCAATAAAAACGTCCTACAAACCTACTTGTCAATCGTAGTCCACAGACGTAGGGCGTATTGCGTTTTGCATATCGGCACGCCCAATTAGCGTGCCGACACGCGTGCATTATAGGTCTTCGTCGTCGAGATTTTCGTCTTCGTCGTCCTCGTCGTCGTCAGGGACTTCGTCCGGGTCAACCTCTTCGAAGTCGTCGTCTAGGCTATCTTGAGGCGTGGCTTCTTCCTCTTCTTCCTCTTCGAGGTCAACGTCGTCGAGCATCATGTCGTCCTCGACGCCAAAGTCGGAGAAGTTTTCTTCATCGTAGTGAATGTCGGTAGAATCCACCCATTCTTCCTCTTCTTCCTCGTTTTCCACGTCGCTGAAGGATACCTCGATGCTATCCTCGTCGTCCACGCTCTTGTTATCTTCCTCGTCGTCATCTTCAATCAAGCGTTTAGCTTGTTTCTTTTCACGGCACTCGGCGCAAAGTTTCTCGCCCGGCTCGAGGTAATTGACTCCGCAGTAAGGGCAGAGGTTGTCCTCGTCCTCTTCTTCCAACAAAGAAATTCCGCCTTCCAGCTTCAATTCGGCTTTGCACACGTCGCAATACTCTTCGCCTTCCAGCATCCAATTCAGGTCGCATCTTGGACATTTAACGTATTTTGGCATAAAATCTCCTTTGGGACAAGCGTCCCTCAACGCATAGTATTATATGCATAAATTAAACATTTGTAAATACCTTTTTCAAAAATTTTTTTGCGATATACGAAAGAGCCTTGCAATCGGCGTTTGACTGCAAGGCTTATAGTATGTTGGATCGGGGGTTACGGCGCTCAGCCAACGCCCTCCATAATCATTTTGTCGGCGAGCAAAGCGATAAATTCGCCGTTGGTAGGTTTGTCGTGAGAAGAGTAGACTTTGATACCGAAAATCGTATTGATATTCTCGATTTTGCCTCTATTCCAAGCCACTTCTATGGCGTGTCTTATGGCTCGCTCCACCTTAGACGCCGAGGTGTTAAAGGTTTCGGCTATAGACGGATAGAGCTTTTTAGTGATGCTATTGATGATATCGGGCGAAGCGATAGCCATCTTGATAGCCTCGCGCAAAAACTGATAGCCCTTGATATGCGCAGGGATACCCACCGAGATAAATATGTTAGACAATCTCTCGTCCAACTGCTTTTCCGAGCGTCTAATCGCGTTTTTGACGGATTGGTCGTCAAAGGTGACTTTGGCGGGCTTGCTCTCTCCCGTCAACTCTTTGATACGTGCTTTTAGCGTGTCGATATTGATAGGCTTGAGCATATAATATCCCGCGCCTAGCCCGATTGCTTTGGACACGAAGGCGTCGGAGCCTATCGAAGAAGCTACGATAAAAATCGGGCAGTTGGACTTATCCACACTGCTCATCAGCCCAAACCCGTCCAATCTTGGCAAAATTAGTTCCGTCACCACCACGTCGGGGTGAAAGGTGTTGATTTTGTCTAGTGCTGCCATGCCGTCGCACTCTGCTCCTACCACTTCAAAGCTTTCTTCTTCTTGCAATCCCGATTTTATAAACTGTATATTCTCCATATTATTATCTACTAGTAGAATTTTGACCTTTTTCATCAACAGTCCTCCTTTTTTTTGTACAAAAATATTGTAAAGCAACGGATATTGTCGCACAATCAACAATTCTGTCAAAGAGAGCGAATTTTGCATTATTTTATACCAAAAATCGTAATTGCGATATTATAGTAATATTTTTAATTGTAGTTGCGATAATTCAAATATTGTGCTATCATATAATTATGAAGACGCAAGAGATTTTGACCAGGCTACGCAAGGAGAACAATCTTAGCCAACAGCAGTTGGCGGGAGAACTTGGCGTAGGACAAGCCACGATATGTCAGTGGGAGTCGGGCGCAAGCCTACCTTCTTACGAAATGATAATTAGATTGGCGCAGTTTTACAACGTCAGCGCCGACTTTTTGCTTGGACTTAGTGACGAATATGGCAAGTCGCTGACGATATACAAGGGCGTTAGTGAGAGCGAAAGCGCCCTTCTCAATATGTACGGACTTCTCAACGGCAGACAAAAAGAAATTATCATGCGACTTTTGGTAGAATTTGCTGGACAGCCAAATTGACAAAAAACTTGACAAAACGCAAACTTGTGTTATAATACCATAGGACAAAAAGCAAATAATATATAGGAAACGGAGGCAAAAATGCAATACGACGTAATAATTATCGGAGCGGGACCTGCGGGCATATTTACCGCACTCGAGATGTTGAGAAGGGATTACAAAGGCAAGATTATCATTGTCGAAAAGGGCAAGGCTATAGAGAATAGAAGCTGTCCAAAATCCAAGACCAACAAGTGCGTCAACTGCAAGCCGTACTGTCATATCACCACGGGCTTTTCGGGAGCGGGCGCTTTTTCCGACGGCAAGCTGTCGTTGAGCTACGAGGTAGGCGGACAACTGCCCGAACTTATCGGCGAAGAGTACGCTCAACAGATGATAGATTATACCGACAAAATCTATCTTGAGTTTGGCGCCGATACGCACGTAGAGGGCGTAGGTCAAGACGAAGAAGTCAAGGAGATAAGGAAGAAGGCTATCCAAGCTGACCTCAAGTTGGTAGACTGCCCAATCAGGCACTTGGGCACGGAGAAAGCTCAAGAAATATACTATTCTATCGAGCAATACTTGCTCAATCACGGCGTAGAGATTTTGTTTGGTTACCAATGCTCCAACATAACTCTCGACGGCGAGGTTTGCACGGGCGTCATCATCGACAACGGCAAAGAGGAGAAGGTTTTGCAAGGCAAAAACGTTGTAATTGCCACGGGTAGAAGAGGCGCGGATTGGTTAGAGCATCTTTGTGCCGAGCACAATATCCTTCACGAGCCGGGCACGGTCGATATCGGCGTGAGAGTCGAGGTGCGCAACGAGGTTATGGAAAAGGTCAACAGAGTGCTGTATGAGTCCAAGCTCATCGGCTATCCGGCGCCTTTCCGCAACAAGGTTCGTACTTTCTGTCAAAACCCCGGCGGTTTCGTAGCGCAAGAGAACTACGACAACGACCTTGCCGTAGTCAACGGACACTCGTATAAAGAGCTCAAATCCAACAATACCAACCTCGCAATCTTGTGCTCTCACAACTTCCGCGAGCCTTTCAACCAACCTATCGCTTATGCGCAAAAGATTGGCGAGCTCACCAACATGCTAGGCGCGGGACACATACTCGTGCAGAGATTTGGCGACATTATGGAAGGCAAGAGAACGTGGCAAAAGGAACTCTCCCGTTCCAACGTCAAGCCAACCTTGCCCGACGCGATTGCGGGCGACATAACGGCGGCTATGCCTTATAGGTCTATGATTAATATCATCAACTTTATCCACGCTGTAGACAAGGTTGTTCCGGGCTTTGCATCTGCCGAAACCTTGCTCTATTCGCCTGAGCTCAAATTCTATTCCAACAGAGTCAAGATGGACAAGGACTTCAACACCAGTATCCAAGGCTTGCACTGCTTGGGCGACTCTAGCGGCTGGACGAGAGGCTTGATGATGGCTTCCGTCATGGGCGTCATCATGGGTCAAAAACTTATGGAAAGACAATAAACAATCATCGTATTTATTATCAACAAAAAAGCACTTCAATCGGGGTGCTTTTTGTGTTGCATAGCGTCAGGACAAACAAGGGCTAAATGACGACAATAGGAAAGATTAAAGATAGAAAAAATACCAAGTCTTTACACTACTTTTTACACTAGTTTTTGATTAAATAAATATTTTTTGCGTAAAAAAAGCCACTTTTCACCCGAAAAATGGCTATGGCGCAGAGTTAGGGATTTGAACCCTAGGTATGCTTTCACATACACACGATTTCCAATCGTGCGCCTTCGACCACTCAGCCAACTCTGCAAGTCACCAAGTTACAAAGAGATATTATCATATAATCGGCATTTTATCAAGCGTTTTGCGCTCTTTTGAAAAAATCTCTCCCCGCGTCAGTTGGGGAGAGGGTATTTTTTGTGCAAAAACTCGATACGTATCGACTTTTTAGAAACAAAGCTTGCGTATTGCTTGTTTGTAGATATCATACGTTTTTCTTAGAGTCGGTATATCTACGCACTCGTTTTTTTGGTGGATAGTGGATATTTGGTCGGGGAAAATTGGACCGAAAGCCACACCGCAAGGTAGCGCCCTTGCATACGTTCCACCGCCGATTGCTATAGGCTCGGCGTTTCGTCCCGTTTGCTCGTTGTATACGGAGAGAAGACTTTGCACCAACTCGCTGTCCTTTTCCACGTACAGCGGATTGTGGAAATGCGTGAGCTCGGCTTTGGCGCCCAAGGCTTTGCTTATCAATTCGCCCACGTATTGTATAGGATAGGTCACGGGTATGCGAGTATCTATAGTGAGGGTTATCCAAGTTTTGCCGTCTATGTTTTCGCTACCTATACAACCCACGTTAAAGGTAAGCTTTCCGCTCTTATCGTCACTGAGTTTTGCCCCCACGCCACTGCCGTCGTTGTGGCTTAGCAAGCTATCAAGCTTTGCCCACTGTGGACTGACGGAATTCAACGCACCGAGAATATGCCACAGCGCATTGTCGCCTTGCCAAGGGGTAGAAGCGTGCGCAGGTTTACCCACGGCGTAGAGCACGGTGTTTCCGTTCACGGTTGTCACCTTGACTTTTTCGTTTGGTTTGACGTCGACTTTTCCTTGCAATACGCACTCGCAGTCCGCCATAACAATATTACCGCGGCTACCGCCCTTGATACTCATCAAGCCGTCCGGCGCGGGAATTTTGACTTGCCAATGCGCAAGTCCCTTTTCGCAGTTGATGACGGGGAAGTCGCCGTCGGGAGAGAAACCTTGGCTTGGCATCACGTCCTTTTGCATATATCTTTCGATACATTTCCAACCGCTTTCCTCGTTGCCGCCCCACACGAACCTGATTTTTTTGCGAGGCTTCAAGCCTTGTTGCAACAGCTCGTAGGTCGCCCAAAGACAACACAGCATTGGACCTTTGTCGTCCAGCACGCCTCTGCCGTATATCACGTCGCCCACACGTTCTCCGAGAGGGGAATAATCCCAATCGTTGTCCCAAGGCACGACGTCCACGTGTCCCAATATGCCGAAGCTATCTCCTTCGCCCACGTCGGCGGTGAGGTAATATCCTTCCTCGTTGTGGGTACAAAAGCCAATTTTTTTGGACAATTCGTCGATATATTGCAGGCACTCGCCCACGCCTTTTCCAAAAGGGCTGAGAGGGTGAGGTTTGCCTTGCGTAGAGTCTATGGCAAGCAAATCCATCAGGCTATCTATCATTTTATCAAAAAATTCGCTCATACTCGCTCCTTGTCTTGACTTAAACTTATAATTGTTGCATAATTATTATACACACAAAATCATATTTTGTGCAACGTTTAACAACCAATGCCAAGCATTGAAATTGAGGAAAGAATGCAAAAAGTTAGAACCAGATTTGCTCCAAGCCCAACGGGATTTATGCACATAGGCAACTTGCGCACTTGCTTGTACGCCTACTTGTTTGCACGCAAGAATGACGGCACGTTCGTTTTGAGGATAGAGGACACCGATAGAGAAAGATACGTGGACGGCGCGGTAGACGTCATCTACAACACGCTCCGCAAGGCGGGCATCGAGCACGACGAAGGTCCCGACAAGGACGGCGGATACGGACCTTATATCCAATCCGAGCGCAAGGGTATGTACCTTGAGTATGCTAAACAACTCGTCGAGAGGGGTGGAGCGTACTACTGTTTTTGTACCAAGGAGAGGCTTGACAGCTTAGCCGACAAGGATGGCGTCAAAAAGTACGACAAACATTGTCTTAGCCTATCCAAAGAAGAAGTCCAAGCGCGACTTGACGCGGGCGAGCCTTACGTCATCAGACAAAATATCCCTACCGAGGGCGTCAGCGAATACGACGATATGGTTTTCGGACACATCAGCGTGCCCAACGAGGATATGGAAGACAACATTCTCATCAAGTCGGACGGCATGCCGACCTACAACTTCGCCAACGTTGTCGACGACCACCTCATGGCAATCAACTACGTCATTCGCGGAGTAGAGTACCTCTCGTCCACGCCCAAGTACAACCTTTTGTACGACGGTTTTGGTTGGGAAAGACCTCACTACATGCACCTTTCGCCAATCATGAAGGACGCTCAACGCAAGCTAAGCAAGCGTTACGGCGACGCCAACTTCGAGGACTTTATCGCCAAAGGCTACTTGCCGGAGGCAATCGTCAACTATATCGCGCTACTTGGTTGGAGCCCAAAGGGCAACCAAGAAAAGCTCTCCATGCAAGACCTCATCGAGCAGTTTGACGTAGAGGGCATATCCAAGTCGCCAAGCATATTCGACGAGCAAAAGATGCGTTGGCTCAACGGCGAATATATCAAAGCGCTCAGCGTAGACGAGTTCGTCGAGGTAGCAACGCCATACTTCGAGCAGTCGGAAGTAGCGGGCAAGTACGACTATGCCAAGCTTGCCAAACTTCTCATTCCAAGGACGGAAATTCTCAGCGAAATCCCCGACAAAATCAACTTCTTGGCGCACTTTGGCGAGTACGACGTCAACATGTTCGAGCATAAGAAGATGAAAGTCACTTTGCCTATCGCCTACGCTTCTCTCGTAGAGTGCAAGAAGATATTGCAAAACGTGAGCGAAGAGGAATGGTGCGACGAAAGACTCAAAGAGTACGTAGGTACGGTTGCCACTACTCTCGCATGCAAGAGCGGACAAGTCTTTTTACCACTGCGCCTAGCTATTACCGCAGCCGCAACCACCCCGGGCGGAGCAACGGAGATGGCGGAATTGCTCGGCAAAGAAGAGACGCTAAGACGTCTAGACTTCTCCATAGACCTCTTGTCCAAGAGCCTATAATCAACAACGTAGTAGAAATAACGATATAAGTTATATATATTTTCTACAACTTGCCTACGATGAAAACTAAGCTTAAATATGCAAAAAAGTCGATACGTATCGACTTTTTTCGTAAAAAAAGACCGCGCTTTTGCACGGTCTAAATTGTTTGTCCTATTGCTTAGTCTGCTACGTATGGGAGCAAAGCCATAACTCTAGCTCTCTTGATAGCTTCTGCAAGGATTCTTTGGTGCTTTGCACAAACACCGCTCATTCTTCTAGGAAGGATTTTGCCCGACTCGCTGATATACTTGCGGAGCTTAGCAACGTCCTTATAATCAATTTCTTCTACCTTATCAACGCAGAAGGTGCAAACTTTTTTGCGTGGTACTCTCTTAGGAGCACGCTTAACTACCTTTTCTTCGCTCATTTTTAATTCTCCTTATTAGAATGGAAGTTCGTCGTCAACGACGGTGAGGTCGGAGATATCGTTACCGCTCTTTTTTGGAGCAGGTTTTTCTTCTCCTTCGCCACGGTTTGCCGATGACAAGAACTCTACTTCGTCGGCGGTAACTTCTACCGACGTTCTTTTGGTGCCGTCGTTGGCTTCGTAGTTACGAATTTGGATAGAACCGGAGACGGCAACTTTTCTGCCCTTAGTCAGATTGTTGTAACAGTTGTCGGCAAGACCTCTCCAAGCGATAACGTTAAAAAAGTCCGCCTCGTTATTCTCTCTAGAAAAACGACGGTTTACTGCGACGGTAAATCTGCAATAATCTACGCCGTTAGGGGTGGTGGCTTTTTCAGGGTCTCTGGTAAGGTTGCCTGTCAAAAAAATCTTATTCATACATTACTCCTTATTTGCGAATAATCATGCATCTAACGCAGTTCTCGGAAATCTTGACGAAATTCTCAAGTTCTGCAGGCACGGTCGCTTGCGCGCTGAATGTCCACAATACGTAGTAACCTTCCGTAGTGTAGTCGATAGGGTAAGCATATTTTTTCGTTCCCCACTTATCGGTGCTTTCAACAGCGCCGTTAGCGTTGATAATGCTTTCTACCTTGTCGCATACAGCTTGCTTTTCTTCATCAGAAATTGCATTTTTGATAATGAGTAAAAGCTCGTACTTGTTCATAGAAAACCTCCTTTTGGACTGATGTCCCCCACTCTCAGGCAGGGGCAAGGATTTTGAAATATTCAAAACGTAAGTAGAATATACCAAAAAAAATGTATTTTGTAAAGCAAAAAATATCGTTTTGTTGCCAAAGATTACTTAATTATATTATTTTGCCAAGCAATCTACGTCATTGCGAGCCTTTGGCGTGGCAATCTCAAGTATTATGTCCTTGCGAGTGAAACGTGGCAATCTCAACCCTATTATAAAAGCCTCTTTGTGCAAAGGGGGTGTCTCACGGCATATTTACTTCGTTATGCATTGTCAAGCGGCAATTTTTCTCACTCACGTACGCAGTATAGTACGCTCGCTACGCTTTGGGAGTGTATATACGTCGCAATACTGTGTCGAACTTGCGTTTGCGTTACGGTCACATACGATATAGTATGCTCCCTTACGCAATACTCGTTCTCCTTGTCTTGCTCGTATCTACGCACCCAAAGGGTGTATGTCATTGCGAGTGTAACGAAGTGAAACGTGGCAATCTCAAACAACAAAAAAGCCGTCCTCTTGTGTTCGGGAAGGTGGTCTTGCGGCATATCTACGTCGTTATGCTTTGTCGAACTTGCGGTTGTGCTTAGTCACATACAAGAAGTATGCTCCTGTCGCCCAATCCTCGGTCTCTTTGCCTAACTCGCACCTATGCCGCAAGAAAAACCGCGGTAGCGATGGAAGGGTTGTTAAATCTTATAATCCTATGAGAGTACGACTAAAACTACTTACTTAAAATCTCCTCTCACGCCATAGGTACAAGCAAGACAAGGAGAGTGAGGACAGTGTGAGGGAGCATACTTATCGTATGTGACCGACACGCTACCGCAAACTCGACACAGTATTGCGTAGTAGATATGGCGTGAGAGTGTGCCGCAGGTTTACAAATAGGTCGTAGATAGGGAGCGAGCCAAACGATAAACGATGATTGCACTTTTTGTGCAATCGAGTCGGAGTGACGGAGAGCGAACGTGGCGTGAGAGCCCAAAAAATTCTTTACAAATAAGCCCTTTACAAAATTTGTTATATATAGTATTATAAATATAATACAATAAATCAAGAGGTGAAATTATGGCTATTGGAACAGCAAAGTTACCAAAATGGGCGCTTGCGCTCATCATCGTAGTAGTAATTCTCGGTGTTCTTGCGGGCACGGTAGGCATCGTCTTTGCCGTATTGGGCAAAAATGCAGCTCCTGCACCTGCACCTGCGGGCACGACCGACGCAATTATGAACGTCAACGGCTATCAACAAAAGGTAGCGGACGTAAGTACTCTCGCGCTTGTCAACAACGGCAAAATCGTAAGCGTACAAGAGATGCTTACGGCAACGGGGCTTGACGTCAACAAGGCGGAAGACAAAGCGCAAATCGCAGAGTACATATACAATATGGCAGTGCGCAACAATGCGTCAGTTCAAGGCTCGGCATACGAAGTGCTTACCGACGCAACCGTCAACGCATACCAAGTAAACGCATTGGGAATCAAAATGGACTACTTCAACGTAGGACTTCGTAGCACCTATTCTTCCATGACGGGACCAATGGGTTATTTTAGCCAGACAATATCGGGCGTAACCATCCTTGACCTTCAAGGTATGGAAGCAGTAGGCAATACTCTCAAGAGCAACTTTGGATACAATATTCAATCTTTCGGCAACAGCGACTTCAACGCATTTAGACAGTCAGGCAACGGCGGTGCAACCTTCCTTAGCGAAGAGAAGGGTGGATACAAATATATCTTGGGTGCAACCAAGAAAGAGAGCACCAAGTTCCCTACCAAGACGGGCAAGAACTTCACCATCAGCGAAGCAACCGCTAGCACTGCAACCCCATCTCCGTTGTTTACCGCAACCAATTGGTGGGATGCTCTTCCTGATATGCCTGTAGTTGACAAAGACGGCAATCCTGTCAAAGTAGAAGGCGACGTATACGGTGTTCCATACACCTACGACCTTGGCAACTACGGAGCAGGTTGGGCAAAATACGACTTCCAAAAGGACTATCTCGATTTGGAAAATACAAAGGTAGAGTATAGTGCAAGGGACGATATATATACCATTACGCTTGCAGTCAAAGAGGACAAAATAGACGTTGCCTGCAAGTATGCTAAGGGCGACCTTATCAAGGATACGCAAGCATATTTGCGTTTGAAAGACCCTAAGTACACCAAGCTTGAAAACACCATTCAAGTATACGGCAACGGACTTATCAAATGTTGGGTAAGAGACGAAATCATGGGCTCTACCGAAAATGCGCAACTCAAAGTTCTCCCTGGTGAAGCAGCGGGCGGCGGCAACACCGGCAACTCTTCGGTAACTGTATTCTCCTATGATGAGAGAGACTACAACGCAGAGAGAATGGCAGCTCTTTATTGGCCTGAACTTGGCAATGCGGCTTTGTTTAAGGGTGCGCTAGCAAACAAACAACTCAATTTGTCTGCATATCCTACGATTGACACCTATGCGCCTAACGTATGGGGCAAGCCATACGTGCCTAAGACAAGCGAATAACACGCTACACACGGCAACCGCCCATCGGCGGTTGCCGAATAATATTGACAACGGAGAAATAAATGACCAATTTATCTATCGCCAAACAGTTTTGTTTTAAGGGAGAAGTTAGGTGTATTGCGCCTTTTGGCAACGGGCATATCAACGACACTTTTTTAGTGGAATGCGAGGACGGAGACGTCTCTTACAAATACGTTTTGCAAAGGCTCAACACCAACATTTTCCCCAACTATCAAGGTTTGATGAACAACATTGCTCTCGTCACCGATTTTTTGCGTAAGAGCATTGTTGATGGAGGCGGCGACCCTAATAGAGAGTGCATGACGCTTGTTCCAACACAGTCGGGCGACAACTATCTTTACGTAGACGGACATTGTTGGCGAGCATACATTTACATAGACAACACCGTAGCTTACCAAATCGTAGACGACGCGTCGGTTTTTGCCGATTCGGGACGAGCATTTGGCAAGTTTATTGCAGGGCTTGACGATTTTGACGCAACTAAACTCGTCGAGGTTATCCCCAACTTTCACAACACCGTAGATAGATTTGACAAGTTCGAACAAGCTATCAGAGACAATCTATCGGGTAGAAAAAAGACGGCAGAGGAAGAGATACTCTTTGCTACGTCGCACAAAGGCATTACTTCCGTAATAGTCGATGCGCTTGCCAAGGGTGAGATTCCGCTCAGAGTTACGCACAACGACACCAAGCTCAACAACGTGCTTATCGACGCCACTTCAGGCAGAGCGATATGCGTAGTCGACCTAGACACCATCATGCCGGGGTCGCTATTGTACGACTTTGGTGACAGCGTAAGGTTTGGTTGTTCCACGGCGTTGGAGGACGAGCCAGACCTCGACAAGGTAGATTTTGATATCAACCTTTACGATGCGTACTGCCAAGGTTTTCTTGACGGTATAGGCGACAAAATTACAGCCAAAGAAGTAAGCATGCTACATATAGGCGCCATTATGATGACGCTAGAGTGTGGAATTAGATTTTTGACGGACTATCTCAACGGTGACACCTACTTCAAGACGTCGTATCCAGAGCACAATCTAGTCAGATGCCGTACGCAGTTCAAGCTGGTACGTCAAATGGAAAAGTCAATACCACAAATGGTTGCAATATCCAAAAAATATAGCACAAAATAAATAAAAGGAGAACAAAAATGAGTGTATTAGTCACAGGTGGAGCAGGATATATCGGTAGTCATACCGTCATTGATTTGCTTGACAACGGCTACGAAGTAGTGGTTGTGGACAACCTTTGCAACAGCAAAAAGACCGCACTTGACAGAGCGCAAGAGATTGCAGGCAAAAGCGTAAAATTTTACCAAGCCGACGTATGCGATATCGAGGCATTGCGTAATATTTTCAAGCAAGAAGATATTGATTCCGTAATACATTTTGCGGGACTCAAAGCAGTGGGCGAGTCATGCCAAAAACCGCTTTTGTATTATCAAAACAACCTTATATCCACCCTCAATCTTATACAAGTAATGAAAGAAAACAATTGTCGCAACTTGGTATTTTCCTCGTCCGCGACGGTTTATGGACAGCCAAAGAGCGTACCTATCAAAGAGGATTTTCCGCTGTCTACCACCAATCCTTACGGCGCAACCAAGCTTATGATTGAGAATATGCTCAGAGATATTTACAAGGCAGACCCAACCTTCAACATTGCGCTCTTGAGATACTTCAACCCAATCGGCGCGCACGAGAGTGGCAAGATTGGCGAAGACCCTAACGGCATTCCTAACAACCTTATGCCTTATATCACCCAAGTTTGCATAGGCAAATTGCCTGCCGTCAACGTATTCGGTAACGATTATCCTACGCACGACGGCACGGGTGTGAGAGATTATATTCACGTAGTTGACTTGGCTCACGGACACATCCTTGCCCTCAAGAAGCTGGCAACGAATTGCGGACTCGTAACCTACAACCTCGGTACGGGAGTGGGCTACAGCGTGCTCGATATGATACGTGCAATGGAGAAGGCAGTCGGCAAGAGCATTCCTTACGTTATTGCACCACGTAGAGCGGGCGATATTGCAGAGTGCTACGCCGACGCTAGCAAGGCAAAAGAAGAAATCGGGTTTGAATGTCGTCACGGCATCGACGATATGTGTGCCGATTCTTGGAGATGGCAGAGCAACAACCCTAACGGATACAACGACTAATGAAAAAGCTAAACAAAGATTCTTATACTATGCGGACGATGAGAGAATGGCTTTTGTTCATTCTCGACCTAGTGATAGTAGCGGTGTGCTTTTTGGGCTCGGCGGTGCTGTCGCAACTATATATTCTCAATCATCCCGCTATAGAAGAAACAATAATTAGAGACATTTTTATTGCACTACCCGTAGTCGTAGCTTGCTTTTTTGCAAGCTTTTGGCTATTTAGAGTGCCCAAAGTTGTGTGGAGATATGCTCGCGGTAGAGACTATTTGCGTATAATAGGCGCGACTATCGTGGCGATAACGGTATTTGCCATCATCGACCAAGCGGGCTTGCACCTTATTGCCAAACCAGGAGAAGACATACCTATCACTCCCGGAGACGGCGCGCAAGTAATCAACGAAAAAATCAAGGCGTATCCAGTATATATTCTTACCGCGTTTACGTCCATATCGGCTTTGTTTATCACCCGCTTCGTGTATGAGTTTTTGTATTCCAAGGCCAAGGATAAGGTTCAGCCTAAGATTAGGAAGAGGACGCTTATCATAGGTGCGGGCTACACGGCTCACACCATTTTGGAAGAGATTAGCCGTCAAGCCAGCATCTACGACCCTATATGCTTGCTCGACGACGACCCCGACAAACTCGGCAGACTAATCAACGAAGTGCCCGTCGTAGGTACGACGTCGCAGATAGCCACCGTAGTACAAAAGTACAATATATCCAATATTATATTCGCGATACCGTCCATTGACGAAGAGGCGCGCAAGCGTATTCTCACCGAATGTAACGCCACCAACTGTCAAGTCAAGGTATTGCCTTATATGAGTGAGATGATTGACAACGTCAACCTCACCAAGCAGATGCGTGACATCAACATTGCCGACCTCTTGGGTAGACAACAAGTGTCCTTCGGCGACGTGGGTATAGCGGGATATATCTACGACAAGGTAGTTATGATAACGGGCGGCGGTGGCTCCATAGGTAGCGAGCTTTGCCGTCAAATCGCCAAATACAAGCCTCGTCGTATAGTCATCATCGAGATTTACGAAAACTGCGCATACGCTATTCAACAAGAGTTGTTGCGCACCTACGGCAAGGATTATCCCGTATTCGTAGAGATAGTATCCATCACCGATTACGATATGATGGAGGTATTGTTCCAGCAATATCGTCCGCAAATCATATTCCACGCGGCTGCGCACAAGCACGTTCCTCTTATGGAGACCAACCCCGAAGAGGCAGTCAAAAACAACGTGTTTGGCACGAGAAACGTGGTCAAACTTGCCGACAAATACAACGTCAAAAAGTTTATTATGGTCAGCACCGACAAAGCGGTCAACCCAACCAACGTAATGGGTGCAACCAAGCGTTGTTGTGAAGAAATCATACAAGCTATGTCCCAATCGGGCACCAAAACCGAGTTTGCCGCGGTTAGATTCGGCAACGTGCTCGGTAGCAACGGCTCGGTTATTCCGCTATTCAAAGAGCAGATAGCGGCAGGCGGACCCGTTACCGTCACGCACAAAGATATCATACGATTCTTTATGACCATACCCGAGGCGGTTAGCCTAGTTATGCAAGCGGGCGTATTTGCCAAGGGTGGCGAGATATTCGTGCTTGATATGGGCGAGCAAGTCAAGATAGTTCACCTTGCCGAAAACCTCATTCGTATGATGGGCTACGAGCCTTATAAGGACATAGACATAGTCTTTACGGGGCTAAGACCGGGCGAAAAGTTGTACGAAGAGATGCTTATGAATAGTGAAGGACTTGCCAAGACCGACAACAACAAGATTTATATCGGCAAACAAGTCGAGCTTGACGTCGAAGAATTCAACAAGCAACTCGACAAAATGCAAGAAATCGTTTTCACCAACGACAAGCAAGCTATCGTTGACCAACTCAAGGTGCTCGTCCCAACCTTTACGCACGACAGCGCCAACATGGACAAGATGATGCAGACCATTCAATTTTTACGCAAAGAAAAGCAAGCGCAATGACCTTGCGCCCTTTTATATAGCAACCGTTGCCTCAAGGTTTGACTTTGGATGGCGACAAAAAAATTAAAAAGGAGAAACCAATGCAACCATTTATTTTTACAGATTCTACTGCAGACATTCCTTCTATTAGAAAGTACGAAGATTTTGACGTGCTACAACTGTCCTATTCTTTGGACGACGACCAATACGACAATATTACCAAGTCGGTTACCCCAAAAGAATTTTATGACCGTATGCGTCAAGGAGCCAAGTCGGCGACCTCTATGGTCAACCAAGTATACGCTCTCGAGAAGATAGAAGAGGTACTTAAGCAAGGCCGCGACGTCATTTATCTCGCCTTTTCTTCGGCGCTTTCGGGTACTTACAACGTTGGTTGCCAAGTAGTCAAAGAACTGCAAGCAAAATATCCCGACCGCAAAATCGCCGTCATCGACACCCTCAATGCCTCATTGGGCGAGGGCTTGTACGTAGATTACGTGGTAAACAAGAGAGACCAAGGCGCAAGCTTCGAAGAAGTCGTAGAGTATGCCAATAGCATTACCGACCACGTTTGCTCCTACTTTACCGTAGACGACCTCAAGCACCTTGCAAGAATGGGTAGAGTATCCAAGACGGCAGCCTTCATTGGCGAGCTTATCCAGATAAAACCGGTAATGTACGTCAACAAGCTTGGAGAACTTATCCCAATCGCCAAAGTAAGAACTCGCAAGCAAGTGCTCAAAGCTCTAGTTGACAAGATGGAAGATAAGATGCTCCCTGCCGACGAGCAAAAAGTCGTATATATCGGACACGGCGACAGCTACGACGACGCCAAGTACGTAGCCGACCTCGTCACCGAGCGCTTCGGCATCACCAACATCGTCATCGACTTCATAGGTCCCGTCATCGGCTCCCACACCAATGCGGGAGTTATCGCATTGTTCTTCCTAGGGAAGGATAAAGTCGAAGAGAAGGACGCTCGCGTCTCCTCTTGACGGCGGATATACGTTGCAATACTGTGTCAAAAAGCAACTTTTCTTGCTCACGTACGCACAAGTACGCTCGCTTCGATAAAGTTGCTTTTTTCCTTGTCTTGCTTGTATCTCCACCGTCAAAGTAATATGTCATTGCGAAGCATACGCAGTATGCTGTGGCAATCTCAACCTTATAAAAAGCCGTCCCTGTGTAAGGGAAGGGGGACCGCGGTAGCGGTGGAAGGGTTGTAAACTCGCACCTATGCCGTCAAGGCTATACTAATCGTCTAAGTACGCTCCTGTCGCAAAAGCTCCGCTCTTCGCGTCTTACTCGCATCTACGCACCCAAAGATAAGGATAAACAACTCGCCTCTCCACCGTCAAAGTATTATGTCATTGCGAGGCTATGAAATAGCCGCGGCAATCTCAAGCCATATAGAATACCTCCTTTGTGCAAAGGGAGGTGGCTTGCCAACGGCAAGACGGAGGGATTGCGTATTGTATAATCCTATTGGAATATGACTAAATCTTACCCAATCAAAACAAAAAATAGGCAACTGATAAAGTTGCCTATTTTTGTATTTTTCTCGACCTGTATTGAGTTTTATAGTAGAGAATTGATAAATTGTTGCGCCGACCTTCCGGATTTTCCGCCTCCTCGTATTTCCCACTGGCGGGCTTTTTGTTCCAAGGTTTGCTCGTCTATATCGACGCCTTGCTTTTTAGCCAAGGCTTTGACTATCTCCAAAAACTCTTGCATATTAGGACTGCCATAGAATATCGACAAGCCAAAGCGCGACACAAGCGAGAGCTTTTCTTGCAGGGTATCGCTTCGGCGCACTTCGCCTTCCATTTTCATATCGTCCTTATCCGACCACGTCTCTTTGATTAGGTGTCTACGGTTGGAGGTAGCGTAGATAATCACGTTGTCGGGCTTGGTTTCTAAGCCCCCTTCGATTATTGCTTTGAAGTACTTGTATTCTATCTCAAATTCTTCGAATGACAAGTCGTCGAGATAGATGACGAACTTATAGTTGCGGTCTTTGACCTTGCTTATCACGTTGGATATTGACTTAAATTGGTGCTTGTACACCTCGATTATTTTGAGTCCGTCTTTGCCAAACTCGTTGACGATAGCCTTGATGGTAGAGGATTTGCCCGTACCGCCGTCGCCGTACAACAGCACGTTGTTGGCAGGTCGGTTTTGCAAAAATGCGATAGTGTTGTCCACCACTTGTTTCTTTTGCAATTCGTATCCAATCAAGTCGCTAAGTTGTCGTCTATCCGAGTTGTCAATAGGCAAAATGCCCTTGTTGTCGTCAATGCGGAAGAATGAGTGCAGCCCCCATTCGCCCACGCCGTAGCTTTGGTAGTAGTCGGCTGTTGCTCTTAAGAATTCCATACTATCGCTTGCTTTTTCCAATTTTTCTACAAGGTACGATAGCGCCGACAGACAGCTTTTGCGATAAGGGTTGTCGCAGTAGGGTCTAAAGTCGCTTATCAAATCAAAGGTATCTCTATCCACTTGCTCTAAGCTCGACAAGTCGTAGTCAAAGATTGCTTTTAGGGTAGCCATATCCTTCAAAGCGATTTTGGCGATAGAAGAATTTTCTTTTAGAGGACGTCTTTCGCAGGCGAGGGAAAAAGCATTCTCGCTCATAGCAATGGCGTATGCTACACGGTAGTGCCAGAGGTTGCCGCTGATACCCCAATTTCTTCCCCATTCGACAAGGGCGCCTATCGTACTCACGCAGTCGCCGTCCTTATCCAAGGTCACCAAGCGCCCCACGGTCGAGTCGCTTATGTCGTACAAAAATAGTTGTCTAATCAATTTATCCATAGTTAGCCTCGATATTGCCAAAAAATCTTTTTTCAAGCGTAACGCATTGCCAACCAAGCGAGTGGGCATATACGCTCACATATAATTATAGCACGATTGACGGTATTGTCTACCAAAACGTGATGGCACTATCACCAACCAATCACGCCAAGGTGTTCGAGCAAAATTTTGACGCCCATAAGTATCAACACCACGCCCCCCGCGATGCTAGCGGGCTTTTTCCATTTGCTTCCAAACTTATTGCCAATCATCACGCCAATCAAGCACAATACGAAGGTAATCACGCCAATCAGCGACACACTGAGGGCGAGCGACACTTGCAAAAAGGCAAAGGTCACGCCCACGGCGAGGGCGTCAATCGACGTAGCAATAGCAAGGACAGTCAACTCTTTGAAGTCGAGCTTATATTCGTCGTTTTTATCGTCGTCTTTGTCCCTTATAGCGTCCACCAACGCTTTGACGCCTAGCAACAGCAACAGCCCGAAGGCAATCCAATGGTCAAAGGTAGTAATATACTTTTCAAAAGCCGAGCCTAGTAGCCAACCGATTAGTGGCATAACGGCTTGGAAGACGCCGAAGAACAGGGCGATAATCAAGGCGTGCTTGTAGTTGATTTTGGGCATACTCAGTCCCTTGCACATAGACACGGCGAAGGCATCCATTGCCAGCGACACGCCCACGAGGATTATTTCAATTATAGACATAGCCACCTCCAAAAAAATATCAGGTTGTCTGCAAACCTGATACTACGACGCATTTGCAGACTAATCCACAAATGAGTCTCATTATTTAATGCAAGCCAGACCGCAAGGTCAGTGTGTTGACTTGCAACGCAAAAGCGTCAACTACTCCCTCATTTATTACATTATATCATTCAATATTATATCGGTCAAGCCTACTTTACTTTTTTGTAGGCGTAGACGTAGGTAATCAACAAAGACGCGATTGCGCCGACGAGAGCCAGGCACAACACGACTATAGCGGCGACTTTGCCAAGCCATAGCGATACTAGCCCGCACAGCCACATCAGCAGTCCCGCAACGAATTGTGCTATGCCCATAATTTTGGCGTACCTCACGAGGTCGGCGTCTTTGGGCATAAAGGGCAATCGCCTTACGATAGACGTGTCTTTTCTAAAAAACAGCGTATATCCGCTTATGACGAAAGGGAAGCCCAATATCATGACCAATATTTTGAATATTATCATTGCTCCTCTCCGCTAGACTCTTCCGCAATATCGCAAGCTGCTTGAGTTATATCTTGCGCCATTTCTTCACTCGTGTCCAAAGCTTGATTTTGCTCACACGTATCGACTTTTTCGGTATTTTCCAATCTTCTTTGGTCGATTTCCGCCTTGATTTTGTCGTATCTTTCGCCGTACAAATTATACTGCTTTTTGTACACGATATAGCCGATAATGCACAGAGGCACTGGCACTAAGAACATAAATACTCTAAGTATAGTCAACGCACCGCCTGAGATCAAATCGGTCGCGTTGAGGATATTGCCCGCGTCGTCGGCAAAGAACTGTGCCCATTTGCCCGTAGCTTCGTCTAGGCTTTCCACTACGTTAGGCAGTTTAGCCACCTTGATACCTACGCCCAAGATGAGCATAGCGATAGCTCCCGCGAACTTGGTCAGCAAAGTTTGCACGCTAAATATAACGCTATCTCCGCGCTTGCCCGTTTTCCATTCGCCGTAGTCCACCACGTCGGCAATCATAACGGTAGAGCCGATTTGGTTTAGTCCGTTGGCGGTCATCAAGAATGCACCGCACAGAGCCACGACAATGGTGTTGAGAAGATAGTTGCCGGGTTTGAGTACGAAGAAGATAAAGAACATTGCCACCATGCCGATTATTGCCATAAAGTAATTGGCACCATACAGTTTTTCTCTCGGCAATTTTTTGGTGATAAGGTTGTAGAAGAACATTGCAATACCTTGTCCCGTACAAGCCACGGCGGTAAACACGGTATAGCTATAGCTACTGCTAAAGTAGTTGGCACCGTTAGGGTAGCAGTACACGAATAGGTATAGCATTTGGAATAGCGAGATAGTCGTTGCAGACACGAAGAACACGTAAGAGATGGCGTAAGCCACGAGCTGGTCGTTGGTCTTAAACATATTAAAGATTTCGCCAAGTCCTACTTTTTCGTTAGGGAGTTCATACTTTTCTTTGTTGCACAGTATGGTTACACTCATAAAGCAAGCCATCATAAGACCTGCTGCAAGTCCAAGGATTAGATACGCTTTTCCCCAGCCGTATTTTGGAATAAAGTTGGCGAGAATGACCGACGTACCTATAGAGGAGATGACGAAACCGCCGAATCCGCCTATAAGCTTTGCAAGAGAGCTAATCTTGTTGCGGTCCTCGGTGTTGTTGGCTATGGCAGGAATCATGCTCCAGAACGGAACGTCAACGAGCGTGAAGGTCATACCCCAAATTATGTACATCGCGATATAATAGAAATATCTTAGACCGATACTTGTAGTTGACGACAGCGGAGTAAACATCAAGATAACCGACACGGCGTTGAGCAAAGCGCCCACAGCCATCCACGGTCTAAACCTTCCCCACTTTCCCTTTTTGGTATTGTTGACCAAGGTAGCAAGGATAGGGTCGTTGATAGTATCCCACGCTTTTGCCAGCACGAATGCGATTGTCAACACGAGGGCGTCGAGTCCCATATAAATGTTGAGGTAAGCCAAAAAGAACACGTTGATGCAGTTGTTGGAAATCTCTCTACCGAGCGAGCCGATAGAGTAAGTGACGTTTTCCAAAGGTCTGAGCCTATTTTCCATAAAAATCCCCTATACAAAAAGCTAATATTATTATTACACAAAATATCGTCAAAATCAATAGAGCAAGACAAAAACTTATTGCAAACGCCAAAAAAAACACTCACTCCCATATCGAGAGTGAGTGAAAAGAGCGACAAATTTATCTATTTTGGATTGCGTCGATAGGTCGCTTACGAGCGATATTCATCACAGGGATAAAGCTCGACACGAACGCCACGGCTACACCGATGGCCAAAATCAAGGCGATTTGTCTAATTCCTACGTTGAGTAGCGTCAATACCAGACCGTATTGGGTGCGAAGCATATTGTTAATGACGAAGACGATAGACACCGTTGCAACGGCAGCCAACACCCAATTTATTAGAGTGATAATCAAGCTCTCGTTGAAGAAGATTCCAAACACGTCGCTTGACCTTGCGCCCACGGCTCTAAGGATACCAATCTCACGCTTTTTGTAGCTTATCGACACGCTGATGAAGTTGAACATCATCAAACTTGCAAACACCGCCAAAGCGATACCCACGTACAAAAATACTTGGCTAAGCGGTTTGATGAGTCCGTCGACCTGACCTAGGAGGAAACTAGCTTGGTTGGACAACGAATATTTTATGCCATTGCCGTTAGCCGTCTTAGCGTATTGCAAGAGTTTATCCAATTCCGCGTTGTTCTCGAGAGGCATTTTGCCCACGGCATAGCCGTAATATCCTACCTCCGGCACGTCGAAACCGTCGTAAACGTAGTTACTGAAAATGAGCGGGCAGGTTGGGTGTGTTTCGGGATAATTTTCGTTAGGTATGTAGTAACCCACGATAGAGTATTCTATATCTTTCGGCGCTTTGCCCGCATTATTTCTAAAAGACAACACACCGTACGTTGGATAATCGGCGGTGGCGTTTTCGCTTTTATAAATCACGCTCAGAAACTCGTTGTAGAAGTCAACGCCTCTTTTGCCATAGGTGTTGTCGTAAGGATTATCGCGCAGATATTCTTGGTAATATTGCAACACTTCTTCGTCCGTCAAGTCGGCAAAAGACGGGTTGCTATCCCTAAATGCTTGAGGCACGTCGTCGGCGGTAAGCTTGCAAAGATGCGCAAATATATTCATATATTGTATTTCGTGCACGACAAATTGCGATAGCCTTGTTTGCAAGAGATACTCTTTTTCCACGTCGGGGATTACGTATCCGGCTTCTTCCAATGCGGCGATAGTCGATAGCGAGACGTTTCTATTATGCAAATTGTACGCGTTAAAAGGCACTATCACTTCTCCGTCGGCAAGGGTAGTTTTCTCTCCGTCAATCCACGTTATATCGGCGTAGTTTTTCATTTGCTCTAAAGTTGCGATATGCGAACTTCTACTAAAACCGTTACTGCCGTCACTGTTCATAAAGAATATGTTGGCGTCGTCGCCTAGACTTTTACCAACGCTAACGGTATAATTAGATTGTCTATCGCTAGCGTATTTTACGACGGCGTTCATCGTGTTTTGAGTCAATCCTATTACGGAGTGAAGACCGCTACTTAGCATGCTTTCCAGCTCTTGAGAATTCAACATGTCCATCATTGTGTTGGCGGAACCGTTGGCTTCTGCCGAAGGCATATATTTGCTATACTTTTCGTTATGCACGAGATTGGTGTCGAACAAGCCCACGATTTTGTAAGCGCACAACTCCAAAGAAGGCACCGTTACGGGCAGTCCCCAATCCGTTGGCAACAATACCAACTTGCCTTCCACGTCCTCGAAACTAGCTATATCGTCCTTGCCCAAAGACGTCGTTTTATTCTGGGTTGGGTCATAGCTATTTATACCCGCCAAGGCAAAATGTTCGAACACGTATTGACTTATTGCTATCTCATCGTCGTTTTGAGGCAGTCTGCCTTTAAGGCTGTACCCCATATTTTGCAACAAGTCTTGATTTAGACTAGCAAGCCCGGACACCTTGCAGTTATAGTAATTTATACCCGTCTTAGAGTCTAGTTTGGCCACCTCGTACAAAGCACTGCTCAACGAAAAGCCGTTATCCCAACCAAGCCCCGAAAATACGGGTATTACGTCAATTCCTGTGTCTTGTTTGATTTGTGCAATGTCGTTGTCGTTGAGTTTAAGAGAACGTTCGCCGTACATATTTTCTTCGGGGACGTAGTATTTGACGAAGGAAGCGTGGTCGATATTCTCGTCCTTGATAGACTGCTTTATTACCACGTTGCTATCGTAGGCGCTTATCGTATCCACTAGACCGAACATGGTAAACGCAACAATGCACAGCAGTATGGTCAGTACCAATCTAAAAGGTTTGGACTTGAGAGAAGAGGCTCCGATTTTTAGAGAGTTTTTGTATGGCAAACGCGAGCGAATAAGCTTGCTATCCTCTATGGAATATTGTTTGATTTTGATATTTTCCGCTTGCGTATTCTCAAACTTTTCTTTGCAGCCGTCCTCGCTTATTCCCGCTACTTGTTTTATGCCGTCGTTGGTCTTGCCGTCGGTGGAGATAAAGGTGTCGCTATCTGCTTTGCCGAGGTATTCGTTGATGAGATTTAGGTCGTCCGTGGTGAGGGTATAACCCTTTTTGACACGTAGCAGCCCGTCGTCCAACACGCACACGCCCTCGTTGACTTGGGTAGGGGCAACGTTGGTCTTGGTGGTGTCGGCAATAATCTTGCCGTCTTTTAGCTCGATGATTCTGTCGCCGTACTGCTCGGCAAACTCCCTATCGTGCGAAACGATAAGTACCAGCTTAGTTTTGGACAATTTTTTGAGAGTATCCATCACTTGAATACCCGTTTTGCTGTCCAGCGCGCCCGTAGGCTCGTCCGCCATGATTATCTCGGGCGACTTGATGAGGGCACGGGCAATGGCGACTCTTTGTTTTTGACCGCCCGACAATTCGTTAGGTTTTCTATTGCCGTAGCCCGTCAAATCAACCTCGTCCAACAGCGTATTTAGCGACTGATTGTCGGCTTTTTTGCCTTGCAATTCCATAGCCAGCGCAATATTTGCGCCCACTGTAAATTCCGGCAATATGTTGTACTCTTGGAATATAAATCCCACGAATGTATTGCGATAACTGTCAAAGTCGGCTTGAGTAAAGTCTTTGCTCGATTTTCCTTTGATGACGAACTCACCGCAATCGGCTTGGTCTAGTCCGCCCAACACGTTGAGCAGGGTAGACTTACCGCTACCCGATTTACCTAGTATAAAGACCATGCCCGTGTCCGCGAATTTTACGCTTACGTCGTTTAGGGCCTTTACGGGCACGCCCTTTTTAGGTTTATACGTCTTGCTGACGTTTCTAATTTCTAGCATTTTCACCTCGCGATATAATAACGTGATTTTACAACATTATACCATAGCAATATTATTTGTCAATACTTTTTAATAACCCTAGGCTAACCGTGGCAATCTCAAGTGCTTTGTCATTGCGAAGCCGTTAGGCTGTGGCAATCTCAACCGTATATAAGCCTCCTTTGTGCAAAGGGAGGTGTCTCACGGCGTATATACTTCGCAATACAGTGTCGAGTTTGCGGTTTTGTATCGGTCACATACGTTTTGACGGCGAATATACTACGCAATACAGTGTCGAGTTTGCGGTAGCTTATCGGTCACATACGATATAGTATGCTCCCTCACGCTATCCTCACTCTCCTTGTCTTGCTTGTATCTACACCGTCAAAATAATATAGTATGCTCCCTCACGCCGTCCTCACTCTCCTTGTCTTGCTCGTATCTCCACCGTGAGCGAGCCGCTTAAGCCGAGACGGAGGGAGTGCATACTATTCTATCTTATTTCAAGTCGATATTGACAATTTTTTTTGCATTATTTATAATGAAACCAAAGTAATCAACGAGGCAGGCGAATTATGACAGAGCAAGAGAAATTAGAGTTTTACACTTCGATAGTGCCCAGACCCAACCAACTCATCGTTCAAGATATGAAGTTTTACGCTTTCGTACACTATACCGTCAACACCTTCACAGACAAAGAGTGGGGTGACGGCACCGAGAGTGAGCAAGTATTCAACCCTACGGCGCAAGACACCGACCAATGGTGCAAGGCTATTGCGGGCGCGGGCATGAAAGGACTCATTCTCACGTGCAAGCACCACGACGGTTTTTGCTTGTGGCGCACCAAGACGACGGAGCACTGCATCTCCAACAGCCCTTACAAGGACGGCAAGGGCGACGTGGTGGCGGAAGTTGCCGAGAGCTGTCGCAAGTACGGCCTAAAGTTCGGCGTCTATCTCTCGCCTTGGGATAGGAATAGCAAGTACTATTCCACCGATGCCTACAACGATTTTTACGTAGAGCAGCTCACGGAACTACTCACTAATTACGGCGATATATTTATGCTGTGGCTCGACGGCGCATGCGCCAGCGACGCCGACGGCAAACCCAAGCAAATCTACGACTTCGAGCGTATTTACGCCACGGCGTACAAGTTGCAACCTAATATTTGCATATCCGTTACGGGACCCGATATCAGGTGGGTAGGCAATGAGTCGGGCAAATGTCGCAAGAGCGAGTGGAACGTAGTGCCTTATATCGACCACAACCAAAATCAAGACACCTCCGACCAACAGACCGATGCCGACTATAAGAAGTTCCAGAAAAAAGCCGTGAATGCAATGCAAGCCGACCTTGGTAGCAGAGCCGCTCTCGAGGGTTACGACAAGCTCATGTGGTATCCCGCCGAGGTGGACGTATCTATCCGCAAGGGCTGGTTTTGGCACAAGTCGGAGGATAGATTTGGAGTCAAATCGCTCCGTAGACTTATGACTATCTATTACAATTCCGTAGGTGCCAACGGCTTGTACTTGCTCAATATTCCGCCAACAAGTGAGGGCAAAATTGCCGACAAAGACGTGCAAAGACTCGCCGAGATGGGCTATTGGATAGACAAGGAAAAGTCGCTCATGCTACCGCCTTCTTCCGTCCAAACTACCGAGATAAGCAAGACGGATAGGGGCTACGAATTCGATATAACTTTCCCTTGCGAAGTCGTGGATAGAATAAGAATGGAAGAAGACCTCTCCTTTAGCCAAAGGATAGAGAACTTTACGATATACGCCGTCAACGCCAAAGGCAAAGAAAAGAAGCTCTACCGAGGCACGGTGGTAGGCTTCGGTAGGATAGCAATATTCCGCAAGACTAAGTGCGACCGCCTACGCGTCGTAATCAACGAATGCCGTCTCGAGCCGCATATCGAGATAGTAGAAGCGTACAAAAAGGGCGGGTACAGACTTTGATTAGTATCGCCAATCTATATCTACGTGCGGTTGCCCGATGAGACGAAGTTGCGGGCGGTAGCATTTATAATCAAAATAACTTGTACAAAAGGTATAATTGTGCTAAACTAAAATACGATAGTATTTTGTCAAGGTGGCGAAGAGTTTGATAGACGCTTCCGCTTTTCCAAATATATCGGGCACGGCGAAATCAATAACGCCAAAGCAAGTGAGGTCAGCAATATATGGCAGAAAAATTAGTGTCAATAATTACCCCAACGTACAATTGCGGCAAGTTTATAGCGCGGACGATTGATTCCGTTCAAGCACAGACTTACGGCAACTGGGAAATGATTATCGTTGACGATTGTTCTCAAGACGACACCAAGGCGATCGTCGAAGAATATATCAAAAACGACTCTCGTATCAAGTATCATTTGCTCGAAGAAAATTCGGGAGCCGCCGTTGCAAGAACCACCGCAATGAATTTGGCGCAAGGCTCGTATATGGCTTTTCTTGACAGCGACGATATTTGGCTTCCCAACAAACTCGAAGCCCAAATCAACTGGATGGAGCAAAACGGATATGCTTTTTCTTGCACAGCGTACGAGCAGATAGACGAAGAAGACAAACCGCTTGGCAAGAAGATCAAAACAATCAAAAAGACCGACTACAATCGCTTGTTGCTCGACTGTCCCGTTGGCAATTCTACGGTAGTATACGACGTAGAAAAGATGGGCAAATTCGAAGTTCCTAATATTCGAAAACGCAACGACGACGCCCTATGGCTTCAGATGCTCAAGAAGGAGAAGTATATTTGGGGGATGCCCGACGTCTTGATGAAGTATCGCATTAGAAAAAACTCCATATCGAGCAACAAACTCAAAGTTATCAAATATCATTGGATATTGTATCGAGAGATAGAACATCTAAGCGTAATACGTTCGGCGTTTCATATTTTTTGGTGGTGCGTAATCAAAGTATTGCACATCAAATAATATCTGATATCCGGCGTGTCCGACGCCGACAAAAAATATAGGAGTAAACGATGGCTCAAAAAAAATATAATATTGCGGTAGTGGGAACAGGCTACGTTGGTTTGTCTATATCAGTGCTTTTAGCGCAACGTAACAAGGTGACTGCAGTGGATATTATTCCACAAAAGGTCGAATTGATCAACAACAAAAAGTCTCCTATCGAAGACAAGGAGATAGAGCAATATTTAGCGACTAAGGAACTCGATCTTAAGGCAACCACAGACGACGAAAGCGCGTACAAAGAGGCGGATTTCGTCATTATTTCCACGCCGACCAACTACGACGACGTCAAAAATTATTTTGACACGTCGTCCGTCGAGAGCGTTATCCAACGAGTTATATCCGTCAATCCCAACGCCATAATGGTAGTCAAGTCAACCGTTCCGGTAGGTTTTACCGAATACGTAAGAGAAAAATACGACAGTCAAAACGTTATTTTCAGTCCCGAGTTTTTACGTGAGGGACGAGCACTATACGACAATCTTTATCCAAGTCGCATAATAGTCGGCGTTCCTTCGGGGAACGAGAGATTGCAACGGGCTGCAACGACCTTTGCCAATCTTTTGCAAGAGGGGGCAATCAAGGAGAATATCGAAGTCCGCTTTATGAACCCGACTGAGGCGGAAGCGGTCAAATTGTTTGCCAACACCTATCTTGCGCTAAGAGTGTCGTATTTCAACGAACTTGACACCTATGCACAATTACGCGGACTTGACACCAAATCCATAATAGAGGGGGTTTGCCTCGATCCGCGTATAGGCGACCACTACAACAATCCGTCGTTCGGTTACGGTGGATATTGCTTGCCCAAAGACACCAAGCAACTACTTGCCAATTACAGTCAAGTACCGCAAAACATTATTTCGGCAATAGTAGCGGCCAACAGTACGAGAAAGGACTTCATTGCCGAGCAAATTTTAGAAAAAAATCCAAAGGTCGTCGGTGTCTATCGCTTGACGATGAAAGCGGGTAGCGACAATTTCCGCCAGTCTTCGATACAGGGAGTAATGAAGCGTATCAAGGCAAAGGGAATAGAGGTCGTAATTTACGAACCGACTATGACCGAAGAAAGATTTTTCAATAGTCGCGTTATTCGTGATTTGCAAGAATTCAAGAGCATTTCCGACGTCATAATAGCCAACCGCTTTAGTGACGAACTCCAAGACGTACGAGACAAGGTATATACGAGAGATTTATATTTTAGAGATTAAGAGTAGCAACTCACACTACGGTGTACAACGAGCAACACACCTATCGTCGACTCCGACGAGCAATTTCGGAGCACGTCGATAGGTTTTTTCTTTGCCACGATTTTATATGCGTTTTAGTTTTTAACGGCAAGCGTTTTTCCTAACAATTTTGCCGATGCAACTCTATCTTTTTACGATTTTCCCTTACTAATTCGCGGTTTAGCATATATATGCGCGTTGCGCACATTATATAAGTATTATAATAAACTATTGACTACCAAAATCTTAGATGGTATACTAAAAAATAATACCGACGTCTTATTTTATAGGGCGGAGGAACAAGGGTAACCCCAAAATACACGTTCAAAATCGCGGTACGATTGTTTGTTTTTGGCGTCATTATGGCAACGACGATAGGCTTTGCGGGCGGTTTTGAACATTGATAGAGGCAATATGAAGATAGCATTTATTTCTGATGCAGGTTGCGTGCACACGGTAAGGTGGGCTAACGCTATGGCGAAGAGAGGCAACGAAGTGAGAGTATATAGTTGCTCTAATCACGCGCCCAAGTACAACTCGTTTGACGAAGGCGTCAAGGTTGTTTTACTCAAGTTTTCGGCGCCGCTCGGATATTATCTCAACGCTTGTCAATTACGCAAGTCAATCGAGGAGTATGCTCCCGACGTAGTCAACGTGCATTATGCCAGCGGATATGGCACGTTGGGTAGATGGGCAGGACAAAAGAAGGCTTTGCTCAACGTATGGGGTAGCGACGTGTACGATTATCCTTATTACAATGCTTTCAATATGTACGTAATCACCAAAAACCTGTCTTATTATCGCTATTTGGCGTCTACCAGTCATTGCATGGCAAGACAAAGCAAAACTTTGGTAGATAGAGATTTTCACATCACACCTTTTGGTGTTGACACCAAGGCATTTGCGCCTAAACAAGCGGACAAGCAAGCAGGGTATTTGATAGGCACTGTCAAGACGCTGGACGACAAGTACGGAATCGACGTATCTATCAAGGCTTTTGCCAAGTTGCTTGAGCTGCTCAAAGCCAACGGTCGCGATGAGATAGCCGACAGTATTACCTACGAAATATACGGTAGGGGCAACCAGTTGCAACAACTACAAGACTTGACGCAACAACTCGGAGTTGCCGACAAAGTCAAATTTATGGGTTACGTAGAAAATAAATCTTTGCCAGATGTGCTCAATCGCTTCGACGTATTTTGTTGCACCAGTCGTGAAGAATCGTTTGGAGTTGCTGTTGTCGAGGCAATGGCTTGCGGAGTTCCCGCGGTTACGAGTGACGCCGAGGGCTTTGCCGAAGTTATGGTTGACGGCGAGACGGGAAGAGTCATAGAGAGAGAAGACTATCAAGCCACTGCTCAAGCATTGTACGACCTTATCATCGACGAAGATTTGCGCAAGCGATACGGCGTGGCAGGCAGACGAAGAGTAGAAGAATTATACGATTGGGACGCCAACGTAGACTATATGCTAAGTATATACAAAAAGATTATCGAAGAAAACAAATGAAGCAAGTCGTTAGAATACTCAATATTATATCCGGACTCAACCATGCGGGTACCGAAGCGGTCGTGATGAACTATTATCGCCATATCGATAGGACTCGGGTTCAGTTTGATTTTTTGGTTTTAAGCGAGGGAGAGGGCTATTACGAAAAGGAGATTGAGGAATTGGGCGGCAAAATATACAAGATTTGCAATTTTACGTCCAATCCTATCAATTGCATCAAACAACGCAACGCCTTTTTCAAGACTCACCATTACGACGTAGTAGAGATACACTCTCCGTCGGTTTTGCGATACGCATACGCCAAGTTAGCCAAAAAACACGGTGCAAAAAAGATAATATACCATATTCACAGTAGCGTGGACAAGGACAACTTGCTTATCAAGTTTGCCCGGCGCCAAGTCGTCAAATATTGCACGCAACTCGTGGCTTGTTCTCGATTGGCGGGCAAAACCGCCTATGGCGAGGGAGTGGGCTTTGAGGTTGTCGCCAACGCCATAGATTACAAGGAGTATATGTTTGACGGACAAGCAAGAGATAGAGTAAGGCAAAAGTATAATATTGCAGAACAAGACTTCGTAATCGGACAAGTCGGCAGATATAGCGAAGTCAAAAATCATCGATTTTCTTTACACTTGTTGGAGGAACTAAGCAAAAAACACACCAACGTCAAGATGCTTTTCAAAGGTTTTGGAGAATTGGAGGAAAGCCTGCACGAGCAAGCCGAAGACCTCGGCATAGCAGACAAAGTGGTTTGGTGCAAGGACGGAGACGTGCCTACTCAAGATTGTTACAGCGCGATGGATATGCTTATAATGCCGTCGCTTTACGAGGGGCTTCCTATGGTGTTGGTAGAGGCACAAATCAACGGGCTCGTATGCCTAATATCCGACACCGTGACGCAAGAGAGCCAAATATTCGACCAAGCGACGTTCATAGGCTTATCCGATACCGAGAGTTGGATAGATAATATAGAAAGGCTTATCGCCCATCCTATTCGCGTACAAGTAGACGACGAAACGGTACAAGCAAGCGGATATTCCATATATCAAGAGACAAAAAAGAGGGAAGAATTTTATCTTGATGAGTAACACTATCAGACTAAAAACCGATATAGAAGAGATATTTAGTGCCAGACTTTTTGGATTGTTGGGTGCTATTTTGTCGTTTTTTAGTTTGATATTCATTGCTTTTAGTGGGGTAGAGAGTGAGTTTTTCGCCATCGTCGTTTTGCCGATAGCGATGCTTATCATCTCTTGTATGGTTTTTGAATTCCAATTATTTTTCGGCATAGGCAGTCTTTGCATTTTTGCGACGTACCTATTGAGATTTGCAGTGGGCCCGGTCATTTTGATATTGGGTGATTTTCGTTGTGATTTTGATAGATCTTTGTATTTGGACTACTTTTCCACGGCGTGTTATTTGATGGCGTACGAGGGGATAGCGGTCTATATTCTTTTGGCGTTGTTCACCAAGGGTTTCAAGAAAAAACTGTCTGCGCAACAAGTAAAGCCGCTATATAATTCTCCTGTGCAAAAGCAGAAACAATCGCTCAAATTCGGCAAGTTTTTCAATCTTTTACTTATATTATTTACTCTCATCGTCGCGGTATGCTTTATCGTTTATCCGCAGTTTGTCAAGTACTTCAAGATTATGTTTTTTGACGACGACATGGAGGCTTTCATAAGATATTCGGAACTTGTCGCGTCGGTTCCGGGAGTAGTATTCTATCCTTTCAAGCTATGCATCGAGTTCCTCAAGATGTTTTTACCTCTACGCATAGCGATGTGGATATTCAACCACAAGAGATTGGGCGAAGATATCAAGATTTTTTTAAATTTTGTGTTGATAGGACTGAGTTTCTTTATTATGACGCAAGAACAAATCAACTCGCTATTTTGTTGTGTAATACTGTTTTTGTATATGATTATCAAGTCTGTTAAGTTCAAGCAAATCTTGGTAGTAACGGGTGTGGGAGCGGTGGCTGTTGCGGGCGTACTGTTCGTATTTAAGATAGCCGACGTAGGCGACCTAAAGGGATTTGCCAGAATAATCAACAACTATTTTGCTGGTCCGCAAAACTTATCCGCCGCTTTGGCAATGAGGAACCTTTCTCCCGCTACGGCAGAGTTGTTTATGGGTGATATCATCAGCAACGTCATATATTTCGAATTGTTTATGGATACCGCACTCGACAATTCCAACCTTCTTTTCAATCAAATAATCGGCAATACGCACAGTTCCGCCATTATGCCGTTGTTGGGACAAGGTTGTTATTATTTAGGCGTAGTTTTCGGCATTTTGCCATCCCTTTTGGTTATGACTTATACGCTTTTATTCGATTATTTGTCGCAAAATAACAAAGGCAACGTATATCAGTTAGCGTTTGCATTGACGACGGTTTTTTCGGGTATGACGATAGGAATGTATAATATCAATATATTCGTAGCCAATTTTTGCTATCAAGGTATAATAGTTGTGGCGGCGTATATTGTGGATAAATTTTTGAACAAGAGACGGCGTATAAGGCAAAGTGTTGCAACGGCGTCGCCAAGCGAGGGATAAGATATGCAAGTAATATTTTTCAAAGAGACGGCAATCGAAAATTTCAACGCGGGCTACAAGGCTCGCGCCGATATCGATTATATTATGACTAAGCGAGGAAGCAAGAGTATAGACGTCAGTTTTGCCTACGCCGATATCGACAAAATTCGCAAGGCTTTTGGCTATTTGTCCCTTGCTTTCAAGTTGCTATTTATTCCCAAGGGTACCGCCCTTTTGGTGCAATATCCTTGTAGGCAAATCTCCACTTTGCTTAGCAAATTGGCGAGAGGCAAGAGGATAATCTATCTCATACATGACCTTGAGGGACTAAGACGCCAAGACGAGGAGCAGCAGCGTAGAGATATCGCAACTCTCGACAAGGCGTACAAAATCATCGCTCACAATCGTGCGATGAAGGAATATTTGGTAGGCAAGGGCATAGGCGAGGACAAAATCGTTACGCTCGGCGTCTTCGACTATATCGCCGATACCGATAGAGAGCCTAACACCGACTATAGCGCGCAACTATGTTTTGCGGGCAATCTCAACAAGAGCGTCTTTTTGGACAAACTGCCGCAAGATATCACCGTCAATCTATACGGACTCAAAGAAGACGATAGGGCGTTTGGCGACAATATGCGCTATATGGGCAGTTTCCCGTCGGACGAGATACCTTTCGTATTGGATGGTAAGTATGCGTTGGTATGGGACGGCGACTCGGCGGATACTTGCACGGGGCTTATGGGAGAATACACACGATACAACAATCCGCACAAACTGTCGCTATATATATGCGCGGGCAAACCCGTAATCGTATGGAGACAAGCGGCAATCGCCGAGTTCGTAATAGAGCAAGGTATAGGCGTAGCGGTAGAGGGGCTATCTGATTTATCCTCCGTGATAGCGGGTATTGACGACGAGCAATACGTGGCTATGCAAGACAGAGTTATGGGGTTGAGAAGTCAAGTAATGCAAGGAGAGTTTTTCGGTAGGGCTTTGGACAAGGCGTTAGGATAAAGATATGCTCAAGACAAAATCGGTCAAACTAAATATGTTTCTCAACGTCGTTCTAACGATAACGTCGTTGATTTTTCCGCTCATAACCTTCCCTTACGTATCCAAAATTCTCATGCCGGAGGGCATAGGTAAGGTTTCTTTCGTACAGTCTTTCGTCAGTTATTTTTCTACTTTTGCAATGCTTGGCGTATCAACGTACGGAGTCAAGGCTTGCGCGCAAGTCAGGGACGACAAAGTGCAATTATCCAAGACGGTACACGAGATACTTACCATTTTGCTCGTCACGACGGCAATAGCGTACGTTGCGTTGGCTATTTGTATGTTTTCGATAGAAAAACTCAAGGCGGAGAAGGTGCTCGTATTGGTCGTGTCGACATCGTTGATGCTGACCACCATAGGTATGAACTGGCTATTTTCGGCGGTAGAAGATTATCTATATATCACCGTAAGGAGCATATTATTCAACGTCGTATCTCTCGTATTGATGTTCGTACTTATCAAGGATTCAAGCGACTATGTGTATTACGGGGCAATCAGCGTAATAGCGTCGGGCGGTTCCAACGTACTCAACTTGTTTTATTCGAGGAAGTACGTTTCTTACAAGAGGCAAAAGGGATACAACTTTAGACGTCATATCAAACCTTTGATTATGTTGTTCGGGTTGGTTGCCATCACTCAAATCTATACCAATCTCGACAAAACGATGCTCGGCTTTATGGTCAACGACCAAGACCACACCGTCGGCATATACGAGACGAGCGTCAAGATATACCGTATTTTGACGTCGGTATGCACTTCGGTCAGTGCGGTACTGCTGCCGAGACTGTCGTACTATATCCAAAACAAAGAAAATGAAAAATTCAACGAACTTCTAAGACAAATTATGTCGTTTATGTTGATATTTGCGATACCCGTCGCCACTTATTTTATAATAATGGCTAAGGACTGTATCTTATTTTTGGCAGACCAACAATATATCGCGTCAATCGTGCCGATGAAGATAATGATACCTGCGATAGTGTTCGTTTCTTTGACCAATATCATTGGTATACAAATGCTAATTCCGCTTGGCAAGGAGAACAAAGTGGTAATATCCGTGGCGGTAGGCGCGGCGGTGGATTTGTTACTCAACCTATTGCTCATCAATTATTTTGCTGCGAGGGGTAACGGTGCGATAGCCACGGCAATATCGACGTTGTGCGCGGAGTTTTGCGTACTAGTTGCCCAAATAATCATAGCGCGTAAGTACCTCAAAGGTATTTTCAAGAGTCTCAAGTTGTGGCGAATTATCTTGATAGACGTATTGTTTTTCGGCGTAGTCTTCGGCACGAGTTTCATCGACTTTAATATCGAAGGCACGCGCACGTTGGCTTTTGTCCGATTGGCGGTGACGGCTGTAATATGCGCAGTGTCTTACGTCGTAATACTGTGGGTATGCAAAGAGCCAATGCTCAGAGATATAATATCGGCTATAGTGGGCAAATTTAAGAAAAAAACCGTTGCGCAAGACGTGGACGGTGACGGTGTGATTGACGGCAAAGACGTTGTCGTCGAAGAAATCAATCAAAATAGCTCGGCAGAGGACGACTTACAACGAGATACGACCGACGGCAACGATTTACAAAATCCACAAGACTAAAGCGTAGGAGAGAGAGATGAACAAGTATGATTATTTGATAGTAGGGGCAGGACTTTACGGAGCCGTCTTTGCTCACGAGATGACCAAGAGGGGCAAAAAGTGCTTGGTCGTAGACAAGCGTGACCATATCGCGGGCAATATTTATTGTGATAAGTGCGAGGGAATTACCGTGCACCGTTACGGCGCGCATATTTTCCATACTTCCAACAAGGCGGTGTGGGAGTGGGTAAATCAGTTTGCCGAGTTCAATCGCTACACCAACTGTCCTATAGCCAACTATAGGGGCAAACTATACCATTTGCCTTTCAATATGGACACCTTTTACGCTATGTGGGGAGTGGTTACTCCTCAACAAGCGAGGGCAATCGTCGACGAGCAAGTGGCTCGCGAAAATATTACCGACCCGCAAAACCTCGAAGAAAAGGCACTGTCTTTGGTTGGTAGAGATATTTACGAGACTCTCGTCAAGGGCTATACCGAGAAGCAGTGGGGCAAAAAGGCAACCCAACTTCCCGCCTTTATTATACAGAGATTGCCGCTTCGCTTCAACTACGACAACAACTACTTCAATGCCAAGTATCAGGGCATACCTATAGGCGGATATACCCAAATGGTAAGCAATATGTTGCAAGGTATAGAGGTTAGGCTTAATTGCGACTACCTCGCTCATAGGGAACAACTCGATGCCCTCGCCGACAAAGTGTTGTACACGGGCGAGATAGACAGACTATTCGACTATTGCTACGGCGCGCTCGAGTATCGCTCTCTCAATTTCGAGACGGAGGTCCTCGACCAAGACAACTATCAAGGCGTTGCCGTAATGAACTATACCGACAGAGACGTGCCGTATACCCGTATCATCGAGCACAAGCACTTTGACAACGAGCAGTCCGCCAAAACCGTCGTTACGCGCGAGTACCCAGCCGATTGGGATGTCGACAAAGAGCCTTATTATCCAATCAACAATTCCCGCAACGACCAATTATATCGTAAGTACTACGATTTGGCTTGCCAAAATCCTCGCCTCATAGTCGGAGGACGGCTTGGCAATTATAAGTATTTTGATATGGATAGGACTATTGAGGAGGCGCTTGCTCTTGCCTCCACCCTTTGACTTTTGACGGCGGATATACTTCGTTATACTGTGTCGAGTTTGCGGGTGCGTTCAGTCACGTACGCCCTAGTACGCTCCCTCACGCCGTCCTCACTCTCCTTGTCTAACTCGCATCTCCACCGTCAAAAAATAGTATGCTCCTATCGCCCAATCCGCACTTTCCTTGTCTAACTCGCATCTCCACCGTCAAAAAATAGTATGCTCCTGTCGCAAAAACTCCGCTCTTCGCGTCTTACTCGCACCTATGCCGTCAAAGTATATAGCGGATATACTGTGTCGTGCTTAGTCACGTACGCTTAGTACGCTCCTATCGCCCAATCCGCACTTTCCTTGTCTTGCTTGCATCTACGCACCCAAAGAAAACTGCAAACTCGCACCTATGCCGTCAAAGTATATAGCGGATATACTTCGCAATACTGTGTCAAAGGGCAATTTTTCTTGCTCACGTACGCAATAGTATGCTCGCTTCGATAAAATCATCGCTTTCCTCGCCTAACTCGCACCTATGCCGCGAGAGGGTAGTAATATCAACTAATAACAAGAGGCAACGATAAAGTTGCCTTTTTCCTTGTCTTGCTCGCATCTACGCATCCAAAAGTGCTTTGTCATTGCGCTGTGCACATTTTGCGTTATCAAAGACGTAGGCACTTGTTGCCGAAGTGTGGCAATCTCAATCAATAAAAAAAACTCGATACGTATCGAGTTTTTGCTATTTTTAGTTATCTTTTCAAGGTTTTAATATTTTGCCGTAGTCTTTTTGGTATTGTATACGGGGTCGCTCGTCACGTTGAGGCCAAACTTTCTAAAGGTCTTTTCGTCTACCGGCGACAATATCGTGGTGGAGTGTACTTCGCAACCGAAGAGTTTCTTTATTTGTCTTATAGCCTTCTTGGACACGTCACTTGTCGCCGCAGATATGGATAGGGCAATCAACACCTCGTCGGTATGCAAACGCGGATTGACTTCTCCCATAACTTCTCTTTTTAGTTTGAGTATAGGCTCTATGGCTATTGGAGAAATGAGGTTGATATCGTCGTCAATATGAGCCAACTCTTTGAGCACGTTGAGTAGCATCGAAGCAGCGCTTGACATTAGGTCGGAGTATTTGCCCGTTATCACTTTGCCGTCCTCCAGCTCTATTGCGCATATCGGAGTTTGCTTTTCCTCACTGATATTTTGGGCAACAACGGCGACCTTTCTATCTTTGGTCGTTATGCCCAGCTTATCCATCAACAGTTTGATTTTTTGTACTTCTTCGTCACTGCCGTTGCCTTGACGTTCCGCCACCATAGCCTTGTAATATCTTCTGATTACTTCTTGCTTAGAAGCCTCGCTACAAACCTCGTCGTCGCATATAGCGTAGCCCGCCATATTTACGCCCATATCGGTAGGCGACTTATAAGGCGACTCGCCCATAAGGTTTTCAAACAAGGTGTTGAGTACGGGGAATATGTCTATATCTCTATTGTAGTTGACGGCAATTTGGTTGTACGCGCTAAGGTGCCACGGGTCAATCATATTGTTGTCCTTGAGGTCGGCGGTTGCCGCTTCGTAAGCAATGTTGACGGGGTGGTTGAGAGGCAAGTTCCATATAGGGAAGGTCTCGTACTTGGCGTATCCCGCTTTGACGCCTCTCTTGTAGTCGTGGTAGAGTTGCGATAGACAAGTCGCCATCTTTCCGCTACCGGGACCGGGAGCCGTTACGACGACTAGTTGACGACTCGTTTCGATATACTCGTTTTTGCCAAAGCCCTCGTCGCTGACGATGAGAGGAATATTGTTAGGATAGCCTTTGATATAGTAGTGACGATATACCTTGATGCCCATCTTTTCGACCTTTTGTTGGAAGGTACGGGCAGGGGTGTTGTTCTCGTCGTATTGCGTCAGCACTATCGAACCTACGAGCAGTCCCTTGCTTCTAAATATATCTATAAGTCTGATGACGTCGGCGTCGTAGGTTATGCCAAGGTCGGCTCTCAGCTTGTTTTTAGCGATATCGAGAGCGTTGATGACGATGACGATTTCCGCCTTGTCCTTGAGAGTTTGCAACATAACCAACTTGTTGTCGGGTGCAAATCCGGGCAATACTCTCGAAGCGTGGAAGTCGTCAAAGAGCTTTCCACCAAACTCGAGATACAGCTTTCCGCCGAACATATCAATTCTTTCGCTAATCTTTTGCGATTGCATTTGCAAGTATTTTTGGCTGTCAAATCCTATTTTGTGCATATAGACCTCATCCGTCGTTTACTCAATTTCATATTATATCATAACGCTTAGATTTTTTTCAATACAAAAACGAAAATTATGGCGGCAATTTTTACAATTTTTGTCTTACGTAGATTGCGTTGCTTTTCTTTTATATACGCGTGCAAGTATTATCAAATATTTTGTTTTGTTTTTTTATCATTATAATATAGCCCGCTACGTAAGACCGCGATTTGCATATACCCGTTTTACGCGTTGCACTCGCGTACGTTATAATCGACAAAAGTATTGCCAAAGACGTCGTTCGATGTTACAATATTTATGTATATCGTGCGTAACTAAGGGCGAGTAGACAGCATAAAATGCTTATGCCGTCGTTGCCCCCGACCGTTCGCCGAGTCCAATCGCAATCCGATAGGCTTCGGCGTGAGAAGTATCGCTCAACGGTGCACGACGAATTTGGAGAAGATATGAAGTTAATCAAATGGCAAGACTTACCGTCGCAGATGCAGACCGACGAGGTAAAAAAGTATTACGATATTTTGCGTCAAAAAAGAGTGAGTTTGTTTTTCAAAAGGCTCTTTGACGTCGTCGTATCGTTTATAATGCTCGTATTGTTGTCACCAGTCTTTTTGGTATTGGCGATTGCAATCAAAGCCGATTCCAAAGGGCCCGTTTTTTATAGGCAAGTCAGAGTTACTCAGTACGGCAGAGAGTTTAGGATACACAAATTTCGCACGATGGTGCAAGACGCGGACAAAGGCTCTCAAGTGACTGTTGGAGCAGATAGCAGAATCACCCGTGTGGGACGGCGTATAAGGGACCTTCGTCTTGACGAGATAAGCCAACTTATCGACGTACTCAAGGGCGATATGACTTTCGTCGGTACGAGACCCGAAGTGCCTAAGTACGTGCAACGATACACGCCCGAGATGATGGCGACGCTACTCTTGCCGGCAGGAGTTACGAGTCTTGCAAGTATATGCTTCAAGGACGAAGCAAAACTTTTGGACGGGGCGGAGGACAGTGACCAAGTGTACGTAGAGCAAGTTTTGCCTGCCAAGATGAAGTACAATCTTTACTCTATCGCACGTTTTGGCTTTTGGAAAGATATCAAGACGATGTTTATGACGGTATTTGCGGTACTCGGCAAAAAGTACGTCATTGACCTCGACCAACCCGACGAGCAACGAGAGGAAAGAGAGGAAGACAATCAATACCGAGAGTCAACGGAATTAACCAACGATTATATTGACAATCGAGACACTATTGTCGAGCAAGAGCCAAACGACCAAGACCAATAGCACCCCAAATATCAAAGCAAGGTGTCGACAATGATACTATTGCGAGTAAAAGCGAGACCAACGAGGAATTTATGCAGAGAATAGCGCAGTTTTACAAGGTAGATTATGAAGAATTTTCTAAGGCGGTGATCACGCCCGATGCAATGCAAATTTGGCAAGATATCAAGTTGCCGTGTCGTGCCACCACGGGTTCGGCGGGGTATGATTTTTTTGCGCCGTACGATATAGACTTGCAAGTGGGCGAGAGCGTCAATATCCCTACGGGAGTCAGAGTCAAGATAGAGGAGGGATGGGTGTTGACAATATACCCTCGCAGCGGACTCGGCTTCAAGTATAGGGTGCAACTAGACAATACCGTCGGTATAATCGACTCCGACTACTTTTATTCCGACAACGAGGGACATATTTTTTGCAAAATCACCAACTGCGGATTGCAAGGTAAGGCGGTGCACATAGCCAAAGGCACGGGGTTTGCTCAAGGCATTTTCGTACAATACGGCATAACTCTCGACGACCAAGTGACGACTGTACGCAACGGCGGGTTCGGTTCTACCACCAAATAAGACCAAAGAGGAAAATTATGGATAGCAAACAACAATTTATAGAGATTTACAACAAGTATATCAAGAGAGAAGGAGCGGACAAGCTTCTCGATTGGCTTATAAGGTCGGACTTTTTCGAAGCGCCCGCGTCAAGCAAATTCCACAATGCAAGACCGCAAGGACTCGTAGACCACAGCATCAACGTCTACTATAGATTGCGCGATTTAGTCGAGAGGGAAAAGCAGTTGCACCCCGAGCTTATCACGGCAAGCGACGAGAGCGTGGCAATAGTGGGACTATTGCACGACCTATGCAAAGTCAACACCTACAAAGTCGAGATGCGCAACGTCAAGGTGGACGGCAATTGGGAAAAAGTGCCTTATTACGCGCTTGACGACAATATGCCTTACGGACACGGCGAAAAGTCGGTGTACATTATCAACGGCTTTATAAGGTTGACGAGAGAGGAGGCAATGTGTATCAATTGGCACATGGGTGGCTTTGACAAGAGAGTAGTGGGCGGAGATTACGGTTTGTCCAAAGCCTACGAACAATATCCGCTTGCATGCCTCACCAACGTTGCCGATATGCAAGCAAGCTATCTGGACGAAGCTAGAGAATAGAGCCTCAAGTCGACTTTTAGCCAAATAGCGCACGTATTTAGACGCAAACTCAGCAATTGTTGCAAGGAGAGTTTGCGTTTTTGTATGTTCACTTACTAACAATGCAAGGCGCTATTATAAATTGTGCGTTCACTTTCAAACTATGCAAGGTGGTATTTTTTTGTTGGCTTACCAAACAACGTAAAGCGATTTTTTTGGCGTGCAAACTACCGAAAACACTGACTTTGCAATGCTAAGCAAAAAAATATGTGTCCATAAAATCCCAAAAACACTTTACAGCCGTGGTATAATATAAGTGTCACCTCTGCTCTTTTTCCCCAAACGGAGAGACGATGATTATCAATCTAAAATTCAATAGCCAGACGGGTATGTTGACGCCTATGTCCAACTACACGCTGGCGCAACACAATCATTTGGCGGACCAAATTGTAATCGTAAGCAATGCGCCTAATTGCAAGGACTACAATTATTGTCTGGAGTTTGTGTGTTACAACACCAAAAACGTGCCAAAAGCTCAATACGTATCGGAAATTTTGAATTATACGGACGAAGGAATTACGTTTGACGTTCCCAATAATCTCACTCAATACGCAGGCTTCGTGGACGTACAGCTTACGGGATATTCCAAGGACAGCAACAACGTTATTTTTAAGTCAATCAGCAAAAATACCAAAGCATTTTCCGTAGAAGGCTCGTTGTCGGTTTTAGACAACGCGCTCAGCGATACGCCCAACATTCTGACGCTTTTGCAACAAGAGCTCGACTACGTGCGAGAGGTCAAAGAGACTATTGCCAACGACTTTGAAAACCTCATCAAAAACGACCTTGGACAAGTGCTCGAAGACTTTGAATATTGTAGCGTAGAGTTCGTGTTTTACGACAAGACCTTTTGCAAGAGCTATAAAAACAACAGCATCATAACCCCGCCCGTGCTCAATCTATCCGATGACGTAACGATGCTAGGTTGGGTGGAGCAGAATAGCGGTAGACAGTGGAATTTTGACCAAGATAGAGTGCAAGGAAAATTGACGCTCGTTGCCAACGTGCAGAGCGTGGGCGTTGAGGTGCAAAACGGCAATCTGATTGGCTACGTCGGCAATAGCGACGATATATACGTGCCATACTGCGTGGACGAAATCATTACCTCGGCTATTGGCGATAGCTGGCAAGTTGCTACGCCAAAAAACGCCGTTTATTTGCCTATCGGTATGAGCGATTGTGCCAAAGTCAATGCAAGATTTTTTAACCAAGTAGTGGGTGGAAAAGATACCGTAGAAAAGGACGGTATTTTTTATGACCAACAAGGTCAAAGACTCGTAGGCATGACGGCTAAGAGATTGGCTAGTCAACAAGACGTTTTGGTATTGGACGGCGTGCAAAGTATACAAGCTTACGCCTTTTTTGGAGCAAGTGCCACCAAGATAATTTTGCCTAACTCGCTAGAGAAAGTGGGAGAGTATGCTTTTGGCAATTGCCGAAATTTGCAACAAGTGACCATACCGAGCAACGTAGTAGAGATAGGCGCACGTGCGTTCTTTGGGTGTGATAGCAATCTAGAGGTCACGCTAACCTCCGCCAAACCGCCTACTATAAGCGCGTCGACTTTTGAAGTTAATAGTGGGGCATACGCCAAAATTACGGTGTACGATTGGGCGTACGAAGGTTATCAAGCCGACGTCAATTTTGCAACTATTACGTCACCGCTTGGCGGAGTGGATTGTATAGGCGAAATACGTAGTTTGCAACAAACGGTGGCGGAGAACCGACAAGCTATGCAGACGCGTATAGACGGTGTGGAGCAAACCGTAAGCAACAACCATCAAGCTATGCTCACTCGTATAGACGGCGTGGAGCAGACCGTAAGCAACAACCATCAAACTACACAGACACGTATAGACGGCGTGGAGCGGACCGTAAGCAACAACCATCAAACTACACAGACACGTATAGACGGCGTAGAGCAAACCGTAAGCAACAACCATCAGACTACGCAGTCACGTATAGACGGCGTAGAACAAACAGTTAGCACCAACAAGCAGTCGGCGCAATCGCAAATAGACGTGTTGAAAAAACTATACAGCGTGGGCAGTATATATATGTCGGTGAGTTCTACCAGCCCCGCAAGTTTGTTTGGCGGAACTTGGGAGAGAATAAAAGACAGATTTTTGCTTGGCGCAGGCGATAACTATAGTGCTGGTGCAACGGGTGGTAGTGCAACGCATACTTTGACGATTGACGAAATGCCGAGCCATACGCACAAACAATCGGGTGGTTCGAGCGGTGTAAATAACGACGGAAGCGTTTTCCAAAGAGGTTATTCGGCTACGCTAAAGGCGGCGGCGGACGCAAGCGTGACCGGCGGCGGACAAGCGCATAACAATATGCCGCCTTACTTAGCAATTTATATTTGGAAACGCACGGCGTAAAGGAGAGAAAATGAGAGTATTCAATGAAGATAAAACGCAACAATTGACGACCTATGACCTTAGCAAGGGTAGACTCGTAGGCGATACGATAAAGACTATTATCCCCGCTATCGAGGGACAAGACGAAGTAGGACATTACGAAACGGTTGCCGAGTATCCTAACGGCGGTAAGGACGTCAAGTGGGTAATCGACCAACCTTATATCGCACCTCAAACCGAGCGGGAAGAGGAGGAACAAATACAAGTCTATATACCTTTTACCGCCGAGGAACAAGCAGGATACGACCAAGCATTGTACGAAAATTCGGTGGAGAGTAAGATAAGACAAAGATACAGTCTTAGCCAAGAACTCGCCATTCTTAGACAAAGAGAAAGCAAAAAAGACGAATATCAAGCATATTACGACTATTGTGAGGCTTGCAAAGCCGAGGCTAAGAGCCAATTATAATGCAACGCCCGACCTGAGTCGGGCGTTGTTATAGCACTTTGACAACTTAATTAGGGACTATTCAACGATAGAGTATTGGTCACTTACGTAACTAATGCGCAATGCAATAGTTGCGCCCGCTTTTGTGTATCAAAACGACCGATATCTTATCGCCGAGGGATATACCAATAAGAGTTGAACTCGTAGAGATAGGTTCTCGCCCTCTTAGGCATTTGGGTGAGCGCGTTGAAAACGTTATAATAATCCCCCGCGCCCATGCTTGTAGTCATCACGCCAAAGGTGAGCAAAAACACGTTGGGGATTATCATGCCGACGACGTATGGGACTATGCCGAGGACGATATTGGGCAGTAGCGACATTATCACAAAGCGCGCCTTGCTCATCGTCTCGGGACCTACCACGAAGAGCATACCTTGCGACCAATTAGTGTATAGATAGACGTCGCCTTTGAAGCATATTGCGTGCAACAACTCGTGAGGGAATAGCGTAAGAATAGATACCCACAGTGCGAGCAACGCTTGCAAAAAGTGCTCCTTGAATACCGTTGTGCTACGTAAAAGAGCGGCTATGCCAAGCACTAAAATGATTACTACGCTGACGATGGTCGCAATCTTAGATAACTTTTTGCTATCCGTCGCCTCTTTGAATTGGACGGCGCCCTCTTGGTGCTCCCCGTGTGGCAAAGATTGCGGGTCGAGATTGTATTTGCCCATATAGTGTAACTTCATACGCGATACCTCTAATAGCCTATATACTTATTATATTGACTATTAGAAATGCTTGTCAAGGACAAGGCGCGCGTTACATATATGCGGGGGAGGAGATAGATTAGTTAGGTAGGTTTAGTCGTACTCTCAAAGGGTAAGATTAGAAGCAATCCCTCCGTCTTGCCTTTCGGCGAGCCACCTCCCTTTGCACAAAGGAGGCAGGCAGTCCCCCACTGGACAAAGTCGGGAGTCCCCTTTACACAAAGGGGCTTTTAAGCGGTTGAGATTCCCACGGCTTGCAAGCAAGCCTCTGAATGACAACATTATTTGGTCTGCGCTCCACCGCAATGACAAAGAGTTCAATCCCCCAGTCCGCAATGCGGATAGCCCCCTTTACACAAAGGGGCTTTTAAGCGGTTGAGATTCCCACGGCTTGCAAGCAAGCCTCTGAATGACAACATTATTTGGTCTGCGCTCCACCGCAATGACAAAGAGTTCAATCCCCCAGTCCGCAATGCGGATAGCCCCCTTTACACAAAGGGGCTTTTAAGCGGTTGAGATTCCCACGGCTTGCAAGCAAGCCTCGGAATGACAAAACTATTTGGTCTACGCTTTACCGCAAAGACGAAATACTCAAAAAGTCGATACGTGTCCATAAAAATACAAAAACTGTATAAAATATGCCGTCTTTCTTATACTAAAACGGGAGGAAAATTATGAGAAATACAGGTATAGTGAGAAGGCTCGACGAGCTAGGCAGAGTAGTAATTCCTAAGGAGATACGCAGTATTTTGCGTTTGAGAGAGGGAGAACAAATAGAGATTTTTATGCAAAACGAAACTCTCACTTTGCGCAAATATTCTAGACTGGGCGAGGGGTTTGAAGAAGTGGAAAAACTGTGTCAAACGCTAAAGAAGTCGGCAAAATGCCAAGTCTTTGCCGTGGATAGTCTAAGATACGTTTTTTCTACCGTAGAGGGATTGGTGGGAGAGGAGACTTCGGAAAGCATACTCGAAGCTATGGAGAAAAGAAAGGCGACTATCGTCGAAGATATTAAGATGAGCGATAGCAAAAGCGTCACTGTACCTTGGTTGTATATCGTGCCTATAGTTGCTTGTGGCGATCTTTATGGCGCGCTGATGATTGGAGGAAAAGAGATAGAGGAAGAACAAAAGAAGTTGTGTGATTTTGCCGTGGGCTTTTTGGCGGGGTGCATAGAGAACAAATGAAGTCGACGAGTTTTGCCAAAGGCGCGTTGATATTGGCTGTGGGCGGAATGATAGCCAAATTGTTGGGGGCAGTCTACCGTATACCGCTCACCAATATTTTGGGAGCGGAAGGAATAGGTAAATACCAACTAGTCTTTCCGCTCTTTGCTTTGTTGTTGACACTCTCGTGCAATGCCTTGCCCGTCGCCGTATCGAGAATGGTGGCTAGCGATAGAGCGCGAGGAATAGACCACGGTATAAAAAACACTATGGGGTCAAGCCTGTTGTTTGCGCTACTTGCGGGTGTGATTAGCATGGCGTTGATGATAGGGCTCGCTCCGTTTCTTGCCAAGGTACAAGGCGTAGAGGGGCTGGAGATATGTTATCGAATTTTAGCTCCGACTATCCTAGTGGTGGGGCTTAGCGGTGTGCTAAAAGGGTGGTTTTTGGGTATGTCATATACTATCCCTTGCGCAGCCGTGCAACCTATAGAACAAATAGTCAAGCTTGCCGTGGGAATAATTGCGGCAAAATTGCTACTGCCTCGCGGTGTGATTTGGGGTGTTGCGGGCGCTCTCATGGGCGTGGGCGTGAGCGAATTGGTAGGGTTAATTACTTTGGCAACGTGGTATGCCGCCAGTCGTATGCCCGCTAAAGGAATTTCGCTCGTCGACCCTGCCTTTGGCTTGTATAGACTGTCCAAGACGGCTATGCCTATTACGCTCGGCGCGTTGATATTTCCTATAGTGACCTTTGTGGATAGTATCTTGATAGTCAAAGTGCTTACCTATAGCGGTGTAGACGGGGCGATGTCGGTGACCCAATACGGTCTACTCACGGGTCCCGTGTCGACGCTTATCAATATGCCAGTGGTGGTTGCGTTGTCACTCGCCGTGGCAATAGTGCCCGCGGTGAGTAGCCATCTTGCCACCTACGACGTGGAGGCTATCAAACAAAAGACGGCTCTTTCTATCAAGTTGTCCTATCTAATCGGCGTGCCGTGTATGATAGGCTTGTGGATTTTGGCGTCGCCCATACTCAAGCTGTTGTACCCTACGATGAGCCCGCTGGAGAGCGCGTTGTCGGCAAGACTATTGAGGGTGCAAAGCCCCACTATCGTATTGCTGTCGCAGCTCGAGGTCTTCAACGCAACCCTGCAAGGGCTGGACAAGTCGTCCAAGGTCGTGCTAAACGTGGCTATTGGCGGAATAGTAAAAATCGCGTTGGAGATATTGTTGATATACCGCCTAGGCATAGTGGGCGCGAGCCTGTCACTCGTGGTCTTTTACGCATTGTCGGGGGTGCTCGATATGGTCTTGTATCAAAAATTGGTGGGCAAAAACACTCAACTAGTCAAAAGTATTGGCAAAATACTGCTGAGTAGTGCTATAATGACGGTGGCAATCGTGTATTTGCCAAAAATCATCTCTTCGCCACTAGTGGCTACAGTAGTTGTGACGGTGGTAGGTATGGTCGTGTATTTCGTTGCCGTAGCCATACTGAGAGTGTTGAGTAGAGAAGAGGTCAAATGTTTGCCGTTGCCGTCAAAGAAAACTAAAAGGAAGATTGAAAAGATATGATTACCGTCGTAGGAATGGGAATTAGACAAGGACAACTGACCCTTGCGGGAGATAGCGCTATAAAAAGTGCGAGTAAGGTCGTAGTCAAAACTGCTTTGACTGCCACCTATACATACTTCGTCGACAACGATATCGAGCATATTACGTTAGACGAGATTTTCGACAATGCACCCAACTTCGACGACTTAGATAGAGCCGTAGCCGATACCTTGTTAAAATATAACGAGCAAGGCGACGTTTGCTTTTGCGTGGACGGCAGCGGATACGAGGATAGGTCGGTGGCACTTTTGCGACAAACCACAAGCGATATCAAAATAATTGTCGGTGTGTCGCGTGCGCAAAACTACGCCGAGCCTTCTATTCCGCTTACGGCAATCAGCTGTTACGACCTCGTGTCGACGGTGGGTTGGGATTACGACACTCGCTCGACTCTTGTGGTGAGCGATATCGACGACGAATATATGGCGTCGCAAGTCAAGCTGATACTCGGCAATCTGATAGGGGAAGAAACGCAGGTCGAATGGAACGGCAAGACGATTGCGCTATATGAGTTGGATAGACAAAAAGAGTATAACTACGACAGTTACGTCAAAGTTAAGCCAATGACGACTTTGGACAAGTCTAGGTTCAATTTTGGCGACCTGTATTGGATTATGCGCAGATTGAGGGCTAAGGACGGCTGTCCTTGGGATAAGGTGCAGACCCACCAAAGTATACGCTCCAATTTGATAGAAGAGGCATACGAATTGGTGGAGGCTATCAACAACGACGACCTCGACAATATGATTGAGGAGACGGGCGATATCTTTTTGCAAGCCATATTCCATTGCGTGATAGGCGAGGATACGGGCGAATATAACGTGCAAGACGCCTTGAGCGGATTGTGTAAAAAACTCATCAGTAGACACACGCATATTTTTGGCGAGGTCAAGGCTAACAACGCCGAGGAAGCACTCAAAGCGTGGGAAGACGCCAAGGCAAAGGAGAAAAATACCGATACGCTGACGAGCAAGATGAAGAAAGTCGTTTTACCGTCTTTGATAAGGGCGTACAAGATACAAAAGATTGCCAGAAAGGGTGGAATGGAATTTGAAAGTCTAGCTCAAGTCGAGGACAAAATCCAAGAAGAATTGAGAGAGGTGGCTATCGCAAAGCCCGACGATTTGGAGAAGGAATTGGGCGATAGTTTGTTTGCGCTAGTCAACCTCTGTCGTTGGAAGGGCGTTGAACCAGAAGTGGCTTTGGCTAGGGCTACGGACAAGTTTGTCAAGCGCTTTGAGTACGTAGAAAAGCATAGCAAAAAACCTATGCAAGAGTGTTCGGCAGAGGAATTGGATAAGTTGTGGGAGGAAGCCAAGAGTGAAGATTGACGGTATAGTTTTGCCGAGCGACGCACTGCTTGCGCCTATTGCGGGCTATAGCGACGTGGGATTTAGAAAGGTGTGCGCCGATATGGGCGCAGGCTTGACTTATACCGAGATGATTAGCGCCAAAGGCTTGGCGTACGGCAGCGAAAAGACGGAAGAACTGCTGTACACTACCGACAGCGAAAAGCTCAAAGCAGTGCAAATCTTTGGCAGCGAGCCACAATATATAGAAAAGGCTTGCTTGCATCCCGCTCTCGCCAAGTTTGACATCATAGATATCAATATGGGCTGTCCTATGCCCAAGATAGTGTGCAACAACGAGGGTAGTGCGTTGCTGGAAAATCCTCGCCTTGCAAGCGAGTTGGTGAGGGCGGCGAAGAAGTCGGGCAAACCCGTCACAGTCAAGATAAGACTCGGTATCAAAAACGGCGAGTACGTGGCAAGGGACTTTGCTAGGTATATGCAAGACGCAGGGGCGAGCGCTATCACGGTACACGGCAGAACTCGTCAGCAAATGTATAGCGGAGTAGCTGATTGGGAAGAGATTGCCAAGGTGAGAGAGGTGGTGGAAATACCACTCATTGCCAACGGCGACGTCTTTAGCTTGGACGACTACAAAAGAATAAAAGAGGTGACTGGTGCCGACGGTGTTATGTTGGCAAGAGGCGCGCTCGGCAACCCGATGATTTTTGCCGAGATTGCAGGCAGGGATACGAGTGGTATATCCTTGCTAAATCTCGTCTATGACCACCTCGATACGATGAAAAAGTTTCACGAGGAACGCTATATAGTAGCCAACTTCAAAAAGCACGCGACCTACTATCTCAAGGGCATACAAGGCTCTAAAGAGGCGAGGTTGGAAGCCTATAGCGCAAGTAGCGTCGAAGAAGTTAAAAAAGTGATGTCAAAATACCTAAGATAGGAGAAAAATATGATAAACGTGGTGTTGGTATATCCCGAAATCCCTAATAATACGGGCAATATCGTAAGGACTTGCGCCGTGACGGGTGCTAAATTGCACGTCATCGAGCCGTGCGGATTTAGTTGGGAAGACAAATATCTCAAAAGAAGCGGGCTTGACTATTGGGAACTGAGCGACGTCAAGAGATATCCCGATATGCAAACCTTTCTAAAGCAAAACTTTGGTGACGGCGCGTGCGTGAGCGGGAATATAGCCAACGACTTGTTCGATACGGCGAAAGCAAGCGGAAAGCAAATGCTCTTTGCCTCAACTAAAGCCGACCACAACCACGTGGACGTCAAGTACGACGACGATTGCTACGTCTTCTTCGGCAGAGAGACCAAAGGACTCGACGAAGAGTGGCTCAAGGTCAACTACACCCAAGCCGTCCGCATACCGATGAGAGCCCAAGCTCGTTCTCTCAACCTCGCCAACTCGGTGGCAATCATAATATACGAATACCTTAGACAGCATGACTTTGAGGGGCTGAGTGAAGAGGGAAAATTGACAAAATATGACTAAAAAGTCGATACATATCGACAAAAAAGATTCCTTTTGAAATATAAGGGAGTCTTTTTTTTACAAAGAGTGTAAACGTTTTTATTATATTTAGACAACCCTTCCACCACCTACGGTGGTCCCCCTTCCCTTGCACAGGGGCGGCTTTTTGTATGGATAGAGATTCCCACGGACGTAAACGTCCTCTGAATGACAGACTACTTGGTCGATGCATGCAACGAAATGACATATTTATCAATCCCTCCGTCTTGGCATAGGCGGCTTGCGCACGGTGGAGATACGAGCAAGGCAAGGAGAGTGAGGACGGCATGAGGTAGCATACTAAATTGTATATGACCGAACGCACCCACAAACTCGACACCGCATTGCGAAGTATATGCCGTGAGACACCCTTCCCGTACACAGGAGGGCGGCAGGCAATCCCCCAGTCCGCAAGGCGGACAGCCCCCTTTACACAAAGGGGCTTTTTTTATGGAGTAAGATTGCCAAGTTACGCTACGCTCCACCGCAATGACATAAAGCGGTTGAGATTGCCGCACTTCGTCTTTGCTAGCGCAAAATGCAGTGGGCGCAATGACAAAAATACGAGATTGCCACGCCAGAGGCTCGCAATGACAAAACTGCACCCAAAAGAATACTATAAACTATGGTATATAGTTTGGCGGATATGGACCTCGAGGAGTTTTGGCTTGGGTATTGCGCGGTGTTCGGCGCGGGCGATATGGTGGTGCTAGATAGGCGAATAGTGGGAAGACTCGATTTGGATAAGGAAAGGGACGCCGAGATTGCGAGCAGACTCGCACTGCTTTCCAAAGAAAAGCAATTAGTTTTGCTAGTGCCCGTCAGGCTGTCGTGGCAGGGCGAAAATTGCAATAGCGTGATTGTGTGGGATAGAGGCAAGGTTGTGGGAGTCGTTGACGAAATCTCACCCGTGGGCAAGTACGACTGCGGTGAGGGAGTGACAGTGCTATCAACAAGCAAAGGAAATCTTGCCGTGGTGGTGGAAAACGATTTGTACTACGCGCAAGTGGCGGAATTGCTCAGCAGGGTGGAAGTTAGATACGTGGTGTACTCTTCCGCCAAGCCTTGTACTAGCAACGCCGTGGGGGTGTTGAGGGCGTTGAGTATATATCTCGACTGTAAGTGCTACGGGTGTATGAGCGACCTCAGCGTAGAGGTGGGCGGCGGAGAAGTGATAGACGTGGAAGTAGGAAAACTGCGACCCTTGAGCGACCTCACAACGCTAGGCAAACCCAATAGAATGCCAAAGCCGATAAGCCTATACGTGGTGGACAAAAAACCGACATAACAAGTCATAAATTTTCAACAAGTTTTATCTTGCGACAAGTCAAAAGCCTTATGCTAATGGCATGAAAAAATCTGCAAGAATAGTGGGCGTTTCTAAATATCTTTTGTGCCTCGTGCTCTTCTATTTGCTGTCTATGGCAAAGCCCGTCGACGGTACTTTTGGCGTGGCGATAAGCTTGTACGCCACATTGGTGACGTGCGAACTCAACGTGTGGGCGTTGTCGCCTACCTATATAGCCGGGTGTATGCTTGCCGACCCGACTTTGGCGGGTATAGTGTATGCTCTGTCGCCCGTGGCGGTGATGATAGTCGGGCATTTGATAAGCAAAAAACTCAAAAAAAAGATGGGGATACTTGCTTGCAATATTTGCGCTTTCGTGGCGCTAGTGCCGATGATTATCGTAGACGCTTATAGACTCAATCCCTTTGCTCCGATAGTGGCGTTGGTGGTGACACAGACGGTGACTTACTTCGTAGCAGACTTTTTGAGAGCCTATCTATTGAGGGGAAGTAGCCACAAATTTTCTATCAGCGAAAGCGTTGGATGCGTAGTGCTGGCGGTGATGCTGTCGTGGGGACTATCGACTATCAACCTTTGGGGGTTTAGACCCTACTACGCCGTGATGGGTTTGGCGCTAGGGTATGCAGTGAACAAAACTAATCCCGTGGGTGCGGTGACGTGTGGCTTTGCCGTGGCTATGGGCGGAGCTCTCAGCGGACAAGGACTAGAATTGGTCGGCTCGGTGCTAGCGGTGGTTTTAGTGGGAGAAATATTCGTCAGATACAATAAGTGGCTATCTTGTGCAAGTATGATTATGGTCTTCGTTGCCACAAATATTTACTTCAACTATTACGGCGAAATGGAATATCTAGCGCTTATTGGCTTTGGCGTTGGAATGGGTTTGTGGACGATTTTACCGACTAAACTCACCGATAGGTTGCCCGACTACAAGCGCGACGACGCAAGCGAAAGCGCAAAAAATATGTTGGTGCAAGCAAGGTGCGATTTGGCAGAGAGAGTGGGACAAATATCAAGCGTGTTTTTTTGTATGGCGGACGCATACTGTAAGTTTTCCGCTACCTTGCCCGACCCGGATAAAGCCGAAGTCGTCATCGCTACGGAATTGATGAACACCACCTGCAAAAATTGCACGAAAAGGGAAGAGTGCGTCAAGGCGTTGGGCAAAGAGCCGTCGGCTATGTTTCAAGGTTTGGTGGCAAGTTGCTTGTCGACGGGCAAGGCTTCGCTGGTAGATTTGCCTAATTTTATTAATTCGCGCTGTATCAAAATTCCGCAACTATTGTCGGGGTGCAATTATTTGGCGGGAAGCTATCTAAGTAGACTAAAAGCCAAAGAGAGTTATAGCAAAGACCAACAACTTATGGCTACGCAACTTGCAGGCGTGGGTAGCGCACTGAGCGAGATTGGCGAAGAACTAAAAGACGTGCGTTGCATGGACGGGGTAACCGAAAAAACTCTTATAGAAGAACTCGGATATCAAAATATAATTTGCACCCAAGCGTTGGCTGTGGGTGGAAAAAACGGCGTGGGTTGGTCGCTCGTCGTGCGAAAAGAAGACGTGGAAAACCCTCGACTAATAGACGTGGCTAGCAAGGTGGCGGGCAATAAGTTGACGGTGGTGGGCGAGGTGAATTATACCGAAAATAATAAGGCGCACGTCAATCTTGCACCTCAATCTAAGTACGAGCTTTCGTACGGATATTGCGGGCAAGTCAAAGAAAATTCGGGAGCTTCCGGCGATATAGTCAAGGTGATAAAAATTCGTAACAACAAGGCGCTGATTGCGCTATGCGACGGCATGGGTAGCGGCAAAGACGCTCAAACTGCAAGCGCAAGAGCCATAGATATGGTGGGAGGATATTATCAAGCGGGCTTTGACAATCCCCGTGCTTTGACTCTCATCAACAAGCTACTCGCCGTCACTTCAGAGGACAACTTTTGCGCTTTGGATATGTGCGTGGTGGATTTGGACAGCGGGGTCAGCGACTTTATAAAGCTTGGCGGAGTTGAGAGCTATATTAGACGTGACATGGGCGTGCAAGTCATCTCCGCCGCGGCTTTGCCACTAGGAATAGTCGAAGAAGCCACCCCGAAAATCGACAGACAAATGCTCGCCGTGGGCGATATGGCAGTGCTGGTGTCCGACGGAATAAGCGACGCTCTGGGTGTAGCCGGTCTAAAACTCATCCTCGACAAAATCGGTTCTCTCAATCCTCAAACCGTGTGCAACGAGGTGATGGCACAAGCCAAAAATATAGGACTGAAGGATGATGCGAGTGTGGTGGCGTTTAGATTATTCGTTGCGTAATTTGACTTTTGACGGCGGATATGCGTCGTTATACTGTGTCGAGTTTGTGGGTGCGTTCGGTCACGTACGCCTAAGTACGCTCCCTCACGCCGTCCTCACTTTCCTTGTCTAACTCGCATCTCCACCGTCAAATAGAGGTTAGCGGATATGTTTCGTTATGCATTGTCGACTTTGTAAGTGAAAACAATAAAAACTCGATACGTGTCGATATTTTTAGTAAAATTGTGAAGCAAACCGTCAAAAGAAAAGAGTAATTGCTTATAAGATTTAGTCTTACTCTCAAAGGATAGAACGGAATACAATCCCTCCGTCTTGCCATTCGGCAAGCCACCTCCCTTTACACAAAGGAGGCTAGAAAAGGATTGAGATTCCCACGTTTCACTCGGAATGACAAGGATATTATCGCAATGACATAGGAGGCTTTTTAAGCGGTGGAGATTGCCACGTCACTCCGTTCCTCGCAATGACATTAGGGTAGAGATTCCTACGCTCGCTTTGCTCGCTCTGAATGACAACACTACTTGGTCTACGCTCCACCGCAATGACATCGATATCATCGTAATGACGATAGAGCGTAATCGTCCGCCACTTTTAGTCGAGATAGGTCGGGAAAAAGTCGGGAGAAAATTGTTGTTGATTTATAAGTCTACTTATATTATAATTTATTTGTGATAGACCCTACGATTGTAAAAAAACTCCAAAAATTCAACTGTTTGGCATTGGCAGTAAGCGGGGGCAAGGACTCTACCTTCTTGCTCAACTATTGGGTGGAAAACCGTGCAATTTTGCCCGACTTTTTCGTGGTCAACGTCGACCACAACCTTAGAGGCGAGGAGAGCAAGGCCGATAGCGATTTCGTTAGGAAACTTTGCAAAGAACTTGGCGTAGAGTGCAAGTGCTACGACGAGGATATCAAGGGCTATTGCAATAGGGGCGGATATGGCTTGGAGCAAGGGGCAAGGCTTAGACGGCGAGAGATTTTTGCCGAGGTAGTCACGACCACTAGAGCCGAGAGAGTGGTGACGGCGCATCACAAGGACGACCAATGCGAAAGCGTGCTTATGCACGTCTTTAGAGGTAGCGGAATCAACGGCTTGAAGGGTATGCCTTTTGACGACGGACTTATCTTAAGACCGCTGTTGAATATATCTAGCGACGAGATTGAGAGAGAGATGAAAAGACGGGGTTGGGAATACAGAGTGGATAGTTCCAACCTCTCTACCGACTACACTCGCAACAAGTTGAGGGGTGAGATAATACCTACGATAAAACAAGTCTATCCGAGCGTGGTGGACAACGTATTGAGATTGGCGAGCATTGCCGAAGATACGCAAAGTTTTATTGATAAGTTTTTGGTGCGCGCCGAGTGGAACGGCGAAGAATTGTCGTTGCCCGAAAACCTCGCAGAGTGCGACGACGCGGTGGCAACGGCTTCGATTTTCGATGGATTGCAACGAGCGGGTTGGCGTGTGGATATAGAGAAAAAGCACGTGCAAGCAATAAGGCGGTTGTATGATAAAAAACCACCTTCAAGAGTATCTTTGCCTAGCTCACTTGTGGCTTGGAGAGAGAGAAACGGCGTGGTGATTGCCAAAGAGCACCGGCAAAAAGACCAAAGATACGAGGTGGACTACGGCTCATACGTTATGGGAGATTGGATAGTCACATTGTCTAAAGAGTATAGTGAGGGCGCGCTTAGAGCCGATATGGACGAATTGAAAAAAGGCGTATTGAGATATCGTCAAAAGGGCGACAAAATATGCAAGTTTGGCGGTGGAAGCAAGAGTTTGGGAGACTATCTAACAGACAAAAAAGTGCCTCTCAGATTACGTGACGGGTTAGCCGTAATAGCGAGAGATAGCGACGTGCTGGCAGTGATAGGAGTGGATATATCGTCTAAAGTGGCGGTAAGAGAAGATACGAAAGAAATATGTTATCTTAGCGTAAGCAAAAATACGGGAGAAAAATAATGGAAAGAATAGAAAAAGTGCTGATTACCAAAGAGCAAATACAAGAAAGAGTCAAACAAATGGGCGAGCAAATTACCAAGGACTACGAGGGCAAAGCGCCTTATATGGTGTGCATACTCAAGGGCTCGATAGTCTTTTTTGCCGACCTTATACGAAACGTCGATTTGCCCGTGGTGGTGGACACAATGGTGGTGTCGAGCTATGGCAATTCTACCATATCGAGCGGTAACGTGAGAGTTAAAAAAGACCTTGCCGAGGATATAGCGGGCAGGGACGTCATAGTCGTGGAAGATATTATCGACAGCGGTCATACTTTGAACGCTCTGACCAAACTGCTGAGAGATAGAAACCCTGCCTCGCTCAAGGTAGTGACTTTCCTAGACAAGCCAAGCAGACGAAAAGTGGAATTCCAAGGCGACTACGTTGGCTTTGAAGTGCCTGACGAATTCGTCATAGGATACGGATTGGACTACAACGAAAGATACCGCAACTTGCCTTACGTGGGCGTGTTGAGCCTAGACTGAGGACAGCGTGAAAAGGGTCGTCGAAGAAGAACTTAAGGCTTTGGCAAGTCTATTCCCGCCCACAAGGCCGTTGTATCTCGTGGGAGGTAGAGTGCGTGACTGTATCGTGCGAGATATGGAATTGAGTCAAACCGACGCCGATATTTGTTCGGCTATTGCTTACGACGACTTTATAAAACTAGTGCAAACGGCGGGACTGCAGATTGAGAGCTGTAGCGAAAAGCTTGGTACGGCGTGGGTCAAAGGAAGAGAGGGCAGATACGAATACGCCACCTTTCGCAAGGACAGTTACCCCGTATCAAAGGGCGACCACCTACCCGACAAGGTAGAATTTGTCTACGAGATAGAGCAAGACTGTCTTAGACGCGACTTTAGATGCAACGCCTTGTATTACGATATAGTGGCGGGCAAAGTGATAGATCCGTTGAACGGCAAAAAGGACATAGACGAAGGGATTTTGTCCACCGTGCGTGATCCGAATTTGGTTTTTTGCGAGGACGGACTCAGAATCCTCAGACTTTTCCGCTTTTGCTCGACGCTGGGATTTGGGATACAAGAGGACACTTTGCAAGGTGCGATAAGGCACGCTAGCAACCTCAAGGATATCAAGTCGGAGAGAATTGCCGTCGAGATAAAGAGATTGTTGGAGGGAAACAACGCGGGGCGTGCCTTGATAGGCACGGTAGAGTCGGGCGCAATGAGATACGTCCTACAAAGAGTGGATGAGAGTTGTCAAATAAAAGACGGCGGAAGACTGTCAGTAGGCATAGATTATACGCCTAAGAGATTGAGAATAGTAACTATGCTCGAAAATCTTGTTGAGATAGAAGAGGGGTGGACGAGCAAGGATACAAGCAACTTGATAGAAACGTGCGAAAGCTCAAAGATAGAGCAAAACGAGTCGGGAAGGACAGGAAAGTTTAGCCTTATCAAAAAGGCGGAACAGCTGGCAACCAAATGGAAAGAAACCTATCCGCAGAGTATGGAAAAGGGCTTGAGATTGACGGCTTTGACCCGAGGCGTAGCGGCGTGCAAGCACGCAAGCAACGAAAATGAGGTCAAAAAAGTGTCCGTAGAGTATGCGAGCGAGATAGAGGATATATCGAGCGTTTTGCTCGCAATGGGCAACGACGGCGACGAGCGCGCGCAACTTGCCTACGAAAGACAAAGCGTATGGTTGAATAGAGTAAAAGAAAAAGAAATTCCGCTATCGGTTAAGAGCCTTGCCGTGAGCGGCGAGGATATGAAAGAATGCGGATATAGGGGCGCGGAAATAAGAGCCGTGCTCGAGAGATTGAGAGACCTATGCGTAGAAGAAGAAATATCGGGAGCAAGAGAAATCTTGCTATCAAAAGCTAAGGAGTGGAGAAGAAACGATGGATAAAGTGATTTTGGTATTGTCGATATTGTGCGCCTTGCTGTCGGCGGGCGTGTTGATATTCGTCATAGTGACGAGCGTCAAAGACAAAAAGAAAGAGCAAGACAGTAGCGGATACGACGACGTGATAGACGCGTTGGGCGAAGCCGTGGGTATGGTCAAGGAAAATCAAGAAAACACCGCCAAAAACAGTAGAGAACATATCGTCAGCAATATCAATACCGCCAACAACACCCTCAACGCTTTGCTCAAGACGTATATGGATAACTTTGCAAGGCAGATTGACGATATCAATATCAATCTAAGAAATTCGCTGAGCGAGATGAAGACGGAACTCAAGGCCTCTCTCGCCGAGATGAAGACGGAACTCAAACAGAGTATCGGCGAACTCAAAACCGAAGTGGGCGAGAGTATGACGGGGCTTAGAAAGGATAACGAAACTCAACTGGAAAAGATGAGAGAGACGGTGGACGAAAAGCTCTCCAGTACCTTGGAAAAGAGAGTCAACGCCGCCTTTGAAATGGTCAATAGCCGTCTTGATGCAGTGCAAAAGGGCTTTGGCGAGATGCAAAGTCTATCGGAGAAGGTGACCAACCTCAACAAGTCGTTTAGCAATATCAAGACGAGAGGAAGCTGGGGTGAGGTGGCTCTTAATAGTTTGCTAGAACAAATGCTCGCTCCCGAACAGTACAAGTCGCAGTTTAATATCAAAGGAAAAAACATGGTGGACTTTGCTATCGTTATGCCGGGACAAGCGGGGGATAAGGTGTATTTGCCCGTGGACGCCAAGTTCCCGGTTGAAGACTATAACCGCCTTGTAGACGCTACCGAAAGGGGCGATATGGTCGAGATAGAAAAGGAGCGTAAGCAACTCAAATTGCGTATAAAAGAAGAGGCAAAATCCGTAAAAGAAAAGTATATCGTTCCACCAACGACGACCAACTTCGCCATAATCTATCTGCCAAGCGAGGGACTCTACGCCGAAGTCGTTAAGGACAGCGAACTTTGCAACGAGTTGCAAGTCAAGTACAATATCACCGTATGCGGTCCTAGCACTATTGCGGCGCTTCTCAATAGTTTACAAATGGGCTTTACCACACTCAAAATCCAAAAGAAGAGTGCGGAAGTGGTAAAACTTATGCTTGGATTTAAGAAGGACTTTGGCAAGTTTACCGAAGCAGTCGTCAAAGCGAGAGATAAGGCAAATAGTACCGTCAAAGAGCTGGACGGCATAGACAAGAGAACGGAGATTATCCAAAGAAAACTCGACAAAGTGGACGACATTGCGGGAGAATATCTGGATAAGAGTGAAGAAGCGCCTGCGATAGAGGGAGATACGATAGATGAAGTATGATTTGCATATACATTCCGTGTACAGCGACGGAACCGATACCCCTACACAAATCGTGCAAAAAGCCAAAGAAAAGGGCTTGAACGCTATTGCTTTGACCGACCACGATACCTTGGACGGCTTGGCGGAATTGAAGAAAGTTGCCAAAGTAGAGGGTATTCAGACGGTGGACGGAGTGGAGTTGTCCACCTATTCTACCTCCGAAGTGCATATCCTCGGCTACAACGTCGACGTCGAAAGCGACGTTTTGTTGACGGCACTTGCCGATTTTGCAGAGCGTAGAGAGGAAAGGATAAAGAATATCTTGGTCAAGCTATCTAAGTACAATATCAACCTCGACTACGATAGCGTGGCTAGCGTTGCAGTGGGTGCTATCGGTCGAATGCACGTGGCTAAAGAGTTGATAAATAAAGGATACTGCGCCTCGGTGTACGAAGCCTTTGAAAGATATCTGGGCGCAAACGGCGTGGCGTATATTCCGTCCAAGAGAATTACTCCTATGGAAGGGGTAAAACTCATCAAACGCAGTAAGGGCTTGGCTGTGCTTGCGCACCCGTTGAGATTTATATCGGCAGGTAGATTTAACGACTTCGTGTACGGACTAAAGCCTTTTGGACTAGACGGCGTAGAGGGATATTATCCTACCCACGACGAAAAGACGATAAGGACGATAGTGGACATAGCTAAGCAAAATCGCTTGATAGTGACGGGAGGAACCGACTACCACGGCGAAAATAAAAACGTGGAGCTAGGAAGCGTGGACGTCAAGCTCGACGAAAAAACTAAGAGAGCCTTGAAAATAAAATAAATAATTACTCATAATAGACTTGTGAGGCAAATAAATAAGTCGACAAGTCTAATAAAGATTACGGCAGTCCTATTGACGATAGGTCTGCTTTTTGTATTGCTTTCGGTGGATTTTGGTCGGACGGTAACACCTACCTTGGCAACGGACATACAAGTCGTCGATAGTAGCGCGACGGGAAAAACAGAGCAAGTCAAGGAAGACAAAACCTGCCGCCTACGTCAACGAAACCTATCGGACGTAGACGTCCAACGGGTGAGCAAAGATGAAAAATATATTAGCAAAAAACTCGTCAAAATTGACTTGGAGCAAGACGGAGAAATTGAGAGGTTGGTGGGCAATTTTAGCCCAAAAACTCAAAACATATCGACATTTTCTACTTCTTTCGCTACTTCTTCCGCGGGACGAATACACAATATAACTTTGGCTACGGGCAACTTTAGTTGGTTGGTGGTCAAGGCGGGCGAAAAACTAAGCTTTAACACTATCGTGGGAGCAAGAACCGAAGAACGAGGTTACGCCAACGCCAAGGTAATATTGTGGGGTGAATACGTGGACGGCGTGGGCGGCGGCGTGTGTCAAGTGTCTACTACGCTATACAACGCTTGGATAAGAGCGGGTTTGGGCACGGAACAAGTCGTCAATCACTCGCTGCCGTCGTCGTATTGCGAATTGAGTCAAGACGCCACCGTAAGCGAATATACCGATATGATACTTGTCAACGATAGCGGTTACGACGTGGTGGTCAACGGCAAAGTAATAGACAAGACGGTAACCTTTTGGATATACGGCGCTCCTACCGAATATACCTATAAGATAGAGAGTACTCTCTTGGAAGTTTTGCCTCCCACCGCCCCCGAAGTGGTGTACAGCGCAACACTCGAGGGTATGGGCGAGATTAGAGAGGACGGAGAAGGGCAATACGTGGTGCTAAGACAAGAGAAAAACGGATTTCGCTCGCAGGCCGTTCGCAAAAAGTTCAAAGACGGCGTGGAAGTGGAAAGCAGATTGTTGAGGGTAGACACTTACAAGCCGAGCCGTGGAAAAATATGCGTCAAACGCCCGTAAATGTATTGAAAAAACATCGCGGGCATGTTATAATCTTGATATTGAGGTGAAGGATATGAACTATCAAGAAAATTACAATTATTGGAAAAACAACGTTGAAGAAAAGTATCAAGCCGAGATGATATCTATCGGCGGTGACGAAAAGGAAACCAAGGAGAGATTTACTCTGCCACTCGCCTTTGGTACTGCCGGCATGCGCGGTACTATCGGCATGGGTATAAGCAATATGAACGTCTATACCGTGGCAAGAGCAAGCCTCGGACTTGCCAAGTACATACTCAGTCTTGGCAAAAAGCAAGCCGAGATGGGTGTCATCGTATCTTACGATACTCGTAGAATGTCCTTTGAGTTTGCTTTGACGACTGCAAGAGTGCTGGCTAAGTGCGGCGTAAAGGTTAGACTGTTTGAGAACGTTAGACCTGTGCCAATGTGCTCATTTGCAGTAAGACACCTCGGTTGTATCGCGGGCGTTATGATTACCGCCAGCCACAACCCGAAAGAGTACAACGGATATAAAGTTTACGGCGACGACGGCGCGCAAATGTCGCCTGAGGCCACCAAAAAAGTGGTGGAATATATCGACCAAGCAGACTACTTCGGCATAGATTTGCAAGACGTCAAGACGACAAACCACGACGATATCAAGGGCAAGGACAACTACGAACTCGGCGAAAATATCACCGTGGTGGGAGCAAGCGCGGACAACGCTTATTACGATACTATCGAGAAGTTGGGACTATCTCCCGACTCGGTAAAGAGAGTGGGCAAGGATATAAAAATCGTGTATAGCCCTATCCACGGCTCGGGTTGGATACCCGTGACTACGATACTTGCAAGAATGGGTATCGAGGTCAACGTGGTAGAAGAACAAAAATACCCCGATACCGAATTTAGAACGGTGAGCGTGCCTAACCCCGAGCAAAGCGAGGCGCTTAGTATGGGTATACAACTCGCCGACAAGCTGGGTAGCGATATCGTCATCGGTACAGACCCCGACTGCGACAGAATGGGCGCGGCAGTGAGGGACGACCAAGGAAAGTTCGTACTGCTCAACGGCAACCAAATAGGCGCAATGCTGATGAATTACATTTTGTCAAGACGAGAGGAGGAGGGCAATATGCCGTCCAATCCTGCCGTAGTCAAGACTATCGTAACCACTAGCCTTGCCGATAGAATTGCTCGCAGCTACGGCGTGAGAGTGTACGACGTGTTGACGGGATTTAAGTTTATAGGCGAAAAGATTAAGGAGTGGGAAACGAGTGGAGAGAGCACTTTCTTGTTCGGCTACGAGGAGAGCTACGGTTATCTCTCGGGCACTCACGCAAGAGATAAGGACGCCGTGGTGGCAAGTATGCTCTTTGCCGAGATGGTGTGCTACTACACCGACAAGGGCGTAAAAGTGTATGACAAACTGATAGAGTTGTTTGAAAAATACGGTTACTTCGTAGAGAACAGTAAGTCGATTTTCTTCAAGGGTCTCGACGGTATGCAAAAGATGGCGGATATTATGACTAAGTTCCGTCAAAGTGAATTGAAAGAGATCGCCGGCACAAAGGTTGTCAGTAAGACAGACCTCAACGTGGGCAAGAAGTATAACTGCGACGGCACCGTCGACGACGTTGACCTACCTAAGACCAACGTGGTCAAGTGGGATTTGGGAAACGACGAGTGGGCGTGCGTAAGACCGAGCGGAACCGAGCCGAAACTCAAGATTTACGTGTCCACCAACGCGGGCGATAAGCAGACCGCTAGCGAGAAAAATCAAAAGATTATGACGGCAATATCAGAGATGATTTGATGAAAAAGACCGAACGACGTTCGGTCTTTTTGTTGGGGAAGGGAAAAGATATCCGTCTTTGCCCTATTATGGGAGTTGGGTCTAAAAAGTCGATACGTATCGACTTTTTAGTATTGCGTTGGCTCTTGCGCGAGTGTGGAGAGCAAGTCTTGGAATATGGAGATATGCAACTCTTCGTCCATTATTATACGGGAGATGAGGTCTTTGAGCGAAGGGTTGGATACGCACTCGATAGTGCGACGATATTTGGCGATGGCTTGCCGTTCCGCCTCGATATTGGCACGAAGAATAGCGACGGGATTTTTGATATAATTGACGTTGCTACCCGACCAAAAACACGTGCTTCCCGCAATGATAGGGTCGCCACCTGCCATTACGATTGCTTCACCGAGAAGTTCGTGATGGTGCATCTCCGTAATAGCAATGCCCATGAGAGCGTCACCTATCTCGGGATATTCCGTGTCCAATATGTAATGTTGGTATACGTATTGCATAACTGCCGTGGTTTCGCTCTTACGACCGCCGTAGTCGTCAACAAGACAGCGGACTTCTTTGGGAGATAGATAGCCCGTAAGCTCGGGATAAGGTAGTGATAATGCGTATTGTTGGGTATTCATAATATGCTCCTTAGATTGGTCTAGAGTATTGTATTCGGGTGGGGCGTTTTCTGTTACTCTTTGACGGCATAGCTACGTCGCAATACTATGTCGAGTTTGTGAAGTATATGTGCCGTGAGGCACCTCCTTTACACAAAGGCTAACAATCCCCCACCCGACTTTCGTCGGGAGCCCCCTTTGCACAAAGGGGCCTTTTTATAAGGATGATATTCCCACGCCTTACGGCTCGGAATGACATAACTACTTGAGATTGCCAAAGCATCGGGCGCAATGGCAAACATAGGAATTGCGGGCAAAGTTACCTCTATGTAAGGATTTGAAAGCACTCAAAACTACGATTTGGGGGATATAATGCTATAAAAAAGCCAAAAATTGATAAAAAACAGTTGAAATTTGATAATCGGTATGTTATCATATGTTAGCAATCAAAAAATGGAGGATTGTTATTGATGAACTTTATGTACATGCTCTCGGCTGCATTGATACCGGCAGAAGTAACCAACTGGTTGCGTCCAACGCTTCAAATTCTTATGACTTTGGTGAGTGTGGCTGCTATCGTAATAGTTTTGATGCAAAAGGGTACTAACGACAATATTGGCGTAATTGGCGGTCAGGAAACCGAAACTTATGCGGGCAAGAATAAGGCAAAATCTAAAGAAAGCGTGTTGAAAAAACTTACCATTGTTATGGGCGTTTTGTTCTTGGTGCTTTCGGTATTGTTCTTTATCACTTATCTCGAAGCATAACGAAATCTAGAAATCGAGTTCCCTTGCTGCAATAGGCAAGGGAATTTTTTTGACCTAATTGGAAGGTAATATTGCAATGGGGCGGCAAGCAATCCCTCCGTCTTGCCTTTCGGCAAGCCACCTCCCTTTGCACAAAGGAGGCTAAAAGTAGAGATTGCCGCGGCTAAAGCCTTTGCTAACGCAAAATGTACACAGCGCAATGACATAAAGCGGTTGAGATTGCCACACTTCGTTCGCAATGACATATAGCTTAGATTCCCACGCTTAACGGCTTTACTAACGCAAAATGCACTGGGCGGAATGACAGAAAACACGAGATTCCCATGCCTGACGGCTCGGAATGACACATTACTTGGTTTAGGCGCCACCGCAATGAAAACACCCTTGAGTCACGGCAAGAGTGTAGAATGTAATCGCTTGCGCTAACAAGATAGGCGTCAAATTGGACGGCGCTATACAAATAAAAATAACTATATACAAAATAAAAGAAAGAGTGTATAATAATAAAGATGGACAATATCAAGATTGTTGAAAATAACAAAAAAGCCTATTTCGATTATTTTATTGAGGACACCTTGGAGGCGGGCATAGTGCTCGTGGGTAGCGAGGTCAAGTCGATAAGACAGGGGCATATCAATATCAAAGACAGTTTTTGCACTATCGTGGAAGGAGAAATGTGGCTAATCAACGCACACATCGCGCCTTACGAAAAGGGCAGTTTCTTTAACGTGGATAGTAGAAGAAAACGCAAACTGCTGATGAACAAAAGAGAGATAAACAAGCTGAGAGGCTACGTCACCCAAAAGGGTTACACCCTAGTGCCGACCAAGGTTTACTTTAAGCAAGGCTTGGTCAAGGTGGAAGTGGGACTTGCCAAAGGTAAAGAGCTCCACGATAAGAGGCGCTCTCTGGCTGAAAAGCAGACTAAACGCGACGTGGAAAGACAAATCAAACAATATAATGCAAAATAAGGAGATGCATATGAAGATAGATACCAATTGCGTACAAGGCGGATATAGCCCAAAGAACGGCGAAGCGAGAGTTTTGCCTATTTATCAAAGCACGACCTTTGCTTACGACACGCCCGAGCAACTCGCAGACGTGTTTGACCTCAAAGACCCGGGATTTATGTACACCCGTCTTGGCAATCCAACCGTCAATTATTTTGAAGACAAAATCGCATTGCTCGAAGGCGGTGTGGGCGCGCTTGCTACCTCGTCGGGACAAGCTGCCGCACTGCTTGCAATTCTCAACGTGTGCAACGCAGGCGACAATATAGTAGCCGTCAACAAAATCTACGGCGGAACCTTCAACCTGCTCAACGTTACGTTGAGAAGGTCGGGCATAGAAACGCGTTTCGTAGATCCCGACGCCGACGCGGACGAGATAGAAAAACTCATTGACGATAAGACCAAGGTCATCTTTGGCGAAACCGTTGCCAACCCTGCAATGACGATTTTTGACTTTGACAAGTTTGCCGCAATCGCCAAGAAGTACGGCATTTTGCTCTACGTCGACAATACCCTTGCCACGCCTATCTTGTGTAGACCTTTGGAACTAGGCGCCAACGTCGTGCTTCACTCTACCACTAAGTATATTGACGGACACGCTTGTTGTGTGGGCGGTATTATCGTAGACGGAGGCAACTTTGACTTCGTGGGCAATCCTCGCTATCCGATGTTCAACGAGCCCGACGCAAGTTATCACGGAATGGTGTACACCAGAGATTGCGGTAACAAGGCTTTCGTAGTCAAGGCGAGAGTGCAACTATTGAGAGACCTCGGCACGACTATGAGTCCGTTCAACGCCTTTTTGACCAATATGGGAGCGGAAACTCTGCACCTCAGAATGGAAAAACACAGCGCCAACGCGCTCGCCGTTGCCAAGGCTCTTGTGAACAACCCTAAGATAGAAGAGGTGAGATACAACGGATTGGAGAGCGATCCGAGCTATGAGCGTAGTTGCAAATACTACCTCGGAAGAGGCTTCGGCGGAATGATGACCTTTTGCGTCAAGGGCGGTAGGGAAGCCGCAAATAAGGTGATGAAAAACCTCAAACTTGCCAAAATCGTCACCCACGTTGCCGATGCAAGAACTTGCGTGCTTCACCCAGCAAGTACCACACATAGACAACTCACCGACGAACAGTTGGTGGCTTGCGGTATCAAGGACAACCTAATCAGACTCTCGGTGGGTATCGAGGACGCCGAGGACATCATTGCCGACCTCGAACAAGCACTCAACGCTTAAAATACGACCACAAAGGAGAAAAATATGCCGATAGTTATTCCTAAATCACTGCCTGCGTTTCAAATACTGACCAAGGAAAGGATTTTCGTTATGCCTCAAGCGAGGGCAATCAAACAGGATATCAGACCTATCCGTATTGCCATCGTCAATTTGATGCCGACCAAAATCGATACCGAAACGCAACTTATGCGATTGCTAGGCAATTCTCCTCTGCAAATAGAAGTCACTTTGGTGGCTATGGATAGCTATACCTCGCGCCATACCCCTCTCGAGCATATGGAAAAGTTCTATAAGACCTTCGACCAAATCAAGGATACCAAGTTCGACGGCATGATTATCACCGGCGCGCCCGTGGAACAAATGGCATTCGAAGAAGTGGCGTATTGGAAAGAGTTGACGAGAATAATGGATTTTTGCGAGAGCAACGTTACCTCGACTATTTATATTTGTTGGGGCGCACAAGCGGGCTTGTACTACCACTATGGCATCAACAAGCACAACCTCGACAAAAAGCTATTTGGCGTGTGCAGTAACGTCAGTTGCGACACTAAGGAACTTTTGCTCAAAGGTATGGACGATACTATATATATCCCAATGTCAAGGCATACCGCCGTGGACGACCAAGCCATTGCCGCCAACCCCGACCTCGTGCCTCTCGCTTACGGCGACGACTGCGGTTATAGCATCATCAAGTCTAAGGATAACCGCAAGTTTTTCTTGATGGGACACAGCGAGTACGATAGAGAAACCTTGCGCAACGAGTACCTCAGAGATAAAGAAAAGGGCTTGGATATCGAGCAACCTTTCAACTACTTCGTCGGCAGAGATATCAACAAAATCGACATGAAATGGAAGTCTACCGCCAACCTGTTGTTCTATAATTGGCTTAATTATTACGTATATCAAGTTACGCCATACGATTTGACGGCGGATATGCGTCGCGATACTGTGTCGAACTAGCATTTTTGTTTGGTCACATACAAGGAGTATGCTCCCTGCACAAAAGCCGCGTTCTCCTTGTCTCGCTCGCATCTCCACCGTCAAATGTGGAGGATAGCGGATATGCGACGTTAGGCTTTGTCAAGCGGCAATTTTTCTTGCTCACGTACGCCTAGTACGCTCGCTTCGATAAAATCACCGCTTTTCGCGCCTAACTCGCATCTTCACCGTAAAATGGGGGATAAGATAAACTAAACTAGGGCAAAACACGTTGTGGTGTAAACAACTTTCCGCTCCCTTAAGACGGCAAATCCATTTGACATAAGTTCGTAATTTTGGAAGAATTTGTGTGGCGAAATAGGTTGTAAATTAATATAAAGTTATGTAAAATATAGTTGCTGAGCAATTAGATTGGGGATAATTTACTTGTAATCCAATTGCTTTGAGACAATTAGCGTTGCTAAGTAAAAAAATCAAAAAAGTCGACACGTATCGACTTATTTGGGGGTGTTACGGATTCGACAGGAGAAATGAGGACTGTGTAAGCACGGCGAAGGCTCGGCTTCGTAAAAACGGAAATTAAATTTAAACGCTAATAATAACAAACAAATTGCCGTAGCTGCTTAATCGCTCGGCTGTCGTCCAAGGGCTCCACGACTTTGGAACGGCATCAGTCAGTGGAAAGTGCCTAAGGGAAGCACCCGTGCCCATAGGCGAGATTAGGGCTTGTTCGACGACGACTTGGTAGCGTTGGCGCCGTCGAAGACCAATCAACGCATACTAACCGTGTAGAAAGCCCAGTAAGAATTCTTTTGGACGCGGGTTCAACTCCCGCCATCTCCACCACTCTAAACCTAACTTGAACCATTGATATGGGTGAGAGTTAGGTTTTTTATTGTCCAGTTATTTGGCTCTTGCAGGTTTAGCATATAAACATTTCGATAAGCATCTTTTTGGTATTAAGTTTTGGGGCGTTGGGCTTTTTATAATGCAAATGACCGATAATTGAACAAAAAGAAAAACCCTGACTGTCGTCAAGGTTTAATCGTGTTGGGTTGTTGAATATGATTTTTACTTTGTCTTCGTATAAGATTATTTCTTTCACCAGATGCTCAATCAGCATTTTTGGTTCGAGTTTTAGGGCTTCTATATAGAACTTACGCATTTCGCTTTCTGATATTTTTGTCTGTTGTCGACTTTTTTCTATTATGATTTCCTTTTCTAGACTATCTTGTTGTTGCTCAAGTTCCTTTAATCTTTGGATAGTGGTTCTTGTGGAAGCGCCGTTTTCGATTGCTTTTACGATATTGTTTAATGCTTTATCAACTTTACTTTTTTCTTTAGTTAGCATTGATAGGGTTTGATTCATCATTGTGTTTTCTTGCATTTTTAGCAAGGTTGGCACGATTTTGTTGATGATTTCAGGTTTGCTCATTTCTTTAATTATGGCATTTATAATTAGTTCTTCCAAATACTCTTTGCGAACTTGCGATTTTAGACAACCGTTGTGGTCAATTTTTCTACCTTTACACTTGTAGTATCTAATTACGCTACCGTTTTTTGCAGTTCCTGTTTCCGCAACAATCGGTCTGCCACAATATCCACAAGTTACTTTACTTCTCAATAAGTATTCGGTTTTTACGCTCCGTTTGCCATATCTATTTTTGTCTATCTTTGAACGGACGATAGAGTATATTTCCGTTGAGATAATTTGTGGATAAGTATTGTAGAAGACTTCGTCTTTATATCGGTATACACCCGAATATTTTTCGTTTTTTAATATTCCGTATATGGTGTTTTGAGCAAACGGTTTTCCTTTGTGGTAAATACATTTATTGTTTAAGTTGTCGATAATTTCTCTAACGTAAGTGCCTTTTGCATATTCTTGGAAGATGTATCTAACGATTTCCGCTTCATTTTCGTCGATTATGATTTTTTGTTGGTTTAGTTTGTAGCCATAGGGTAGACCTCCACCGTGATAAAGTTCTTTCAATCTTGTTTCTCTCATTCCACGTCTAATCTTTTGCGAGAGTTCTGCCGAATAATATTCTGCGTATCCTTCAAGTAGGTCAAATGGACATAATGCCTATTTTGAGGGTAGTTGGTTTGTTAAGTCGATAGAACCGAGTCAATATCAATCTTATAGTAGATATGAATCTCCTGCGGTTTTCCCGTAACCGTTTCTTTACCGCCGATGACAAGGTGATCGAATAACGCCAAACACATTTCACGGGTGAGCGTAGGAGAATTAAAATACATTTTCAGCCTTAGGATAAATTCGTCCACGTCCGTCTTTACTTGCGTCAATTCTTCGATTCCCTGCGTAAGAGTGGTTACTTTCTCTTTCAGTTCCGTCTGTTCGGCGGTGTACTTTTCGATTAACTTCACGCACACGCTTTCGGGAATTATGCCTGCAACTTTTTCTTCAAACGCAGCTTCAATTAGCTTGTCAAGTTCGGTTAATCGCTTGTCGGCTCTTTTAAGATCTTTCTTGACGTCGGCTTGATTTCTGTCCGCAAGCGTCGCTTGCCGTTCCAGATACTGCCGTTTGAATTCCGCTTCGTGCCCTATAATCATTTTGGCTTTTGCGGCAATATCGTTTTTGACAATCTGTTCCAAAACGGGTACCGTAATGAAATGACTGAAACAAGCAGACGATCCTAACCGTGATTTACTTCCGCAGTTGAAGTTGAAATACGGAATATCTTTCGGCATATTCCAACCAAGCCGCATTTTAGCGCCGCAGTCCGCGCAGAACATCAGTCCCGATAACGGGTGCATAAAACCTCTTGCAGTATGCTTTCCGTGTCCTATGGCTTTTTCGACCTCCTTGACTTTATCCCAGAGTTCTTTCGAGATAATGGCTGGGTGTGCGTTTTCGACGATAATCCATTCTTCTTCAGGACGGCGTTGCCACTTATGGTTCTTGTATGAAATTGTAGTTGATTTGTGTTGAACTAAATTGCCGATATACGCCTGATTGTTCAGTAGAGTACGGAGAGCGGAAGTACTCCATAGGTGAGCAGAATTTCTGACGCCGTTTATGCCCGTCTTTGCAATGCGGTAATCGTTGGGCGTTAATACCTTTTCGACGTTGAGAATATCCGCTATCTTTCTCGGCGTTAAGTCGCTTGCCCGCATTTCAAAAATGCGTTTTACAATAGGTGCGGTTTCTTCGTTTATTTGCAGGGTACGTTTTTCGTCCGTTCCAAGTATGTAACCGTACGGCGGGTGGGACATTCCGTTTTTGCCTTCCTTTGCGTTCTTGATACGCACGGCGCGCAACTTCTTGCTTGTGGTTGCCGCCCACCATTCGTTAAACACGTTGGTAATCGGCATCATATCCATAGCGGGAGTGTCTTTTTTCTCCGTGTCGATATTGTCCGATAGCGCCACAAACCGTATTCCGAACGTAGGGAAGACGTAATCGAGATACTGTCCTACCATAATGTAGTTTCTTCCGAAACGGCTCATATCCTTTACGAGAATAGTATTGATAACCCCTTGCTTAGCGTCTTCGAGTAATCTCTTTACTCCCGGTCTTTCAAACGTGGTTCCCGAAATTCCGTCGTCCACATAAATATTATGGAGGGTCCAGCCCTGTTCTTCGATATACTCTGAAAGGATAGCCTTTTGGTTTTCGATAGATAGCGATTCGCCAGCACGTTCGTCGTCTCGGCTTAATCTTACGTACATTCCGACAATGTAGTCTTTGTTGTTTTGCTTTGATTTCATTCTTTTACTCCTTTGAATCAAAGCAGCCTGAATTTTCAATGTGCTATGATTATACCACGACACACCAAAAAATTCAAGCTACCCGATAATATATTTAGTTTGCAGAATTTTTCATTTCCGCAAGTACTTGTCTGAAAGCCAAATCGCCGAATACCTTTTTGAAGTCTTTGCCTCCGACGTAATGACTTACGACTACGTACTTTTTTCCGTTTATGATCTCGGTATGAGAAGTAGTAGGAACGCTGTCTCTCCCGTTGATCAGCTGTGTTGATGCTCTGTTCGTAATTTTCCCTCCTATATCTTGTTAATTTGTCATTCATATTCAGTTTTCATATTTAATTCCTCCGTGTCGTCGCCGCAAACTTTGCTTTGAGCCGCCCTTTGGCACAGACGGCAACATTGCGTCGTTGCGGCTCCTCTTCCCACAAAAATATTTCATCTTTTTGCGGAAACCCTTTTGCACGATTCCTTAATGCGGTTTATCCGCATAACCGTTCAAACGGCATTTTTTCGTATAAAAAAGCCGTGATTACTCTTTCAATCCTTTTACCTTTTCACATTCATTAGGACGTATTCTTCACGGTCATTTTTTGTCTTATTCAGTTGTTACTTTCCGCCTTTACCGTTTGCGTTACTATGTACGTTAAAGGAAGAAGACGGGGTTTTCTTTTCTCTTGACTTCTTTAATAGTTCGTCGAATTCTTTGGGGTATGCGCTCATCATATCCGCTACCATTCCGAACGCTGCGTCGTTTGCCTTGGCTTTGCGTTCCGCTTTTTGCAGTTGCGCAAACAGAGAATCGGTATCTCTGTTTTTGATAGCGATATACTCTTTGTAGGCGGCGTTTTGCGTTCGCAGACTTTCTATTTCCGCCTCAACAGCCTTCCGCATTTTGGGGATAGGCTTGTTTTTCGCATCTTCAACTACTTGAACAGTCTGCGTTAATTCGTCCAGCTCGGCTCTCTTTTTCTCGGTCTGTTCGTCGATTTCTCTTTCACGCTGTTCTGCACTCTCGATTATCTTCTTTGCCTTAAATTCTGCCGTGGAGAGGTGCTTTGCCTGACTGCCTTCCTTGCCTCGTTGTAATCCCCATTTCTTGCCGATTCTCTCGTGCAATTCGGTTTGGAGTTCGGCAAGTTTCTGCCTGTCAAAAAGACTTTTACTGCTCAACCGTCCTTGGTTGACAGGAATGAAATTGAGGTGCATATGCGGCGTGGTTTCATCCATATGTACGACTGCGGAAATCATATTTTCTTCCCCGTACTTGTCCGAAAAGAACTGCACACAGTCCTTGAAAAATTCCTGCTGTTCCCACGGGTATAGCCCCTTAAAAAACTCGCCGTCCGACGTTACTATAAACGAATTCATAAGAATAGCGTCCGAACGGATTTTGCGTTTTAAATCCAACTCCGATAGCCTCTCGTTGATTATCTCCATATAGCTTTTCCTCGGCAATATAAGGTGATAATTGAGGTGCGTTCTCGAACTGTCTATCTGCGGATTGCTCGCCTGATAGGTCTCGTCTCTTTCATTTTCCTCCTCGACAGGGCTGACTTCCTGCCGTTTATATTTTTCCATATGACATACTAAATAACTGATAATTTTTTCCTCCTACACCGCTTGCGCCTTGCACTATGCGCAAGCTCATCTCGGCTTGCCCAAACAGCGCACTGTGCTGTTTGGAAAACTGCAAGCCTCGTCTCACAGAGCGAACGGAACTTATGAAATAAGTGTAGTGAGTTACACCTATGATAAGGACATAGGTTTTGCTTCCCGTTTGCTTCCAAGTTGCTTGACATATTAACCGCTTGCTCCTTTGCGACTGCGGAAGGTTTCAACTGCCTTATACAAAGACATTGAATGAGTATCTTCGTTTTCCTTTACAAACTCGTAAAGCTCGTTTACATCCACACCGTCTAATATCGGATTCTGAAAACTTAAATTCCCCGTACAGCCGAACACTTTTAATTCATCTATCGTGTGTAAAGTAGTAGGAGTTTCCTGCTTAGGTTTCTTTGCTGTACCGCCTTTGCTTCCTGCCTTTCTCCGTTTAATGGAAGTGTTTAGAGTTAGCAACGTTAACTCGTAATACTTCTTGACTGTAGCAGATAATTCCTTGGGTTGTCTGCCGTTGAACGCTAACTCGCATATTGCCTGCAAGTATTCCTTCGCTTTGTCATCTTCAAGGGATAGCATTTTGTTGTAATAGTTCCTGCGGAAAGTGAAGTGCTTCCATTTGGCGTTGTATGCCTTGGGCGTTTTGACTTGCAGTTCCTTTTCCCGTTGCGGAGCCAATACTTCCACAAGATCTTCCCAGATAAGTGCCTGAGTTTTGTCTGTAGGTGTTTCCTCGTTTCCGTCCAGCATATAGCGGCATATATGCCCGATAATGCTCTTTACGGTTGCCCCGTCCTCGTCCTTCACCAAATCCCAATATGGCTGGTAAAAAGTAAATTTGTCTTGTTTGTTTTCCATTTCATTCTCCTTTTAATGTTTGATTTAATTACAAAAGCGGAACTGTTAATTACAGCTCCGCTTTTAGGTTGGTGTTATTCAGTTGTCTTTCAATTTGGTGGTGCTCGTGCCATGTCTTTCTCCTTTTTCGGTATAAGAAAAACCTGCAACAGACTTGTTACAGGTTTTATACCGTTTATTTTGTTGAAGGGGTCTTATCTACCCTCTCACTTATATAAGGACAACTACTGCCCGAAATTATGCAAGTAATTTAAATAATTAAAAGTTTTATGCTTTCAACGTCTGCCAACGCTTTTTCTCCTTTGCCGGTAGACGGCTTATTATCTTTTCTATCTGTTCCGAAATGGGAGTAGTCTCGTCATCTGCCATAAAACGGACGTTTAACTGTTTCTTTGCAAAATCAATAAACTGATTTGTATTTCGTTCTTCAAGGTATGGCACAAATTTGGTTTCAAAATATTCCATAGGCTTCATTTTTGCCGCCTTAGCGACTTTTACAAGTTCCGTAATAAACTCTTTATATCTGTAATCTTTGGGTTTGGTAAAGCGTTCTTCACGCCGTTCAATCTCCTCTTGCAAGTGCAGGTACAGCCATTGATATTCAATGGGTAAATCGGTCATATAAGTCCAAAAATAACCACGTATTGTCAGGTCCTTTAAGGTAAACATTTCCCGATATACGTTTCCCTGCGACAGGTCGTCCAACCGATAATATAGCAAGTTCTTAATGCCGTAACGGTAGAGTTCAGTCTGCGTATAAAACCAACAGCGCAAACGTTCTTCTTCCTGCGGGAGTAGGCAGGAGAGGAAGTCGGTCATAACCACGTTTTCATTGTGCTCTAACTTACCAGTCTTGCGGTAGCGGTTGTAGAGGTAGTCTACCTCAATATCGATTGAGCCACGACTGCCGTCGTCTAAGGATTGCTTATCAAACGCCTCGGTAAGTTGTTGTAATAACCTCGATACCTGATATTGTTTTAACTTTAAATGCTTGGCTATTTCCTCTTGAGTGCAGTCGTATTTGTAGTATAAATCATACAACCTTTTACCGAATTTAGTCAGTTTAGAGTACAGACTATTCCTGTCAATATTATCGCAATTGTCCCTCTCGCAGGTTAGGCTTTTCTCGTCCGCTTGATGTTCCATAGGGTCGTCTTCTTCGCCGTCCTCGTCCTCGTAAACAGGGAATCGGGCAAAGTAGCGGTCATCATAAAACTTTAAGTCGTGCCTTAATGCTTTCTTATTAAAGGCGTATAATGCCGTCCATTGTTCCTTGGTAACTTCGGTTTTAATTGTTATGCCGTCAACCTTTTGGAAGTAATAATACATACCTTCCGTCTTAGCCTTTTTCGGGTAACGGTTTAGATAATATTCCTCATTCTCCTGCCAGCAAAGCGGATCCTTTGCATGCAACGGCTCTCTTTTCTTCGCCTTAATCTTCCTTTTCTCGTCCATTCCCGTCTTTTTACGCAAACATACGTTTATAATTTTTCTTGTATTATAAACCTATCTTCACAAAAAGTCAACAGCCAAATGTCCACGTTCATGGACATTTGGCTGTTTGTGGTGAGTTTTTTATGATTTTGTATAAGTAATAAGTGAGAAGTTAAGCGGAATCACTTGACATACGACCGTTCGGTAGGTATAATTATATTATGATATGATAGCAGATAAGGAGTATGCGCAATGGATAAAGGAAATACAAAGCGTGAAATTCTGAATGTGGCGCTTGATTTATTTTCAACGCAGGGATTCGAGGCGACTTCGATTTCACAGATAGCAGAAGCCGTCGGGATTCGCAAGGCGTCGCTTTACAGTCATTTCGAGAGCAAGCAGGCTGTTTTGGACGCTTTGATGCTTCAGGTGTTGGAAGGATATGCAAAGCAATCACTCTTTGCCAAGCCGAAACGGCAAGTTGGCGACGGCGCTTGTCCTATAACCTGCGACGAGGTTGTAAGTCTGGTAAAAAGCCAGATAAATTATATTCTTCACGACCCCTTTATCCGTAAAGCCAGAAAGATGCTTACTATCGAACAGTTCAGGAATCAGGAACTTGCTGACCTTCAAACCAAGCAGAACTATACCGACGTAATGCATTATTTTACCAACCTTGTGATTTGTCTGCAAGAGCAAGGCGTTATAGACGGCGACGACCCCGAAATCATGGCGGCACAGTTCTGTCTGCCGATTACCGTATGGATAAACCTATGCGACCGTGAACCGGACCGAGAGACGGAAGTTATGGAATTGGTGGATAAGCATATTCGGCAGTTTTTTAAACTCTATCAGCCAAAGGCTTAGTGAATTTATGAGTAAATACGATGCTTTGTGGGTGCGGAGGGGTTATTATGACAATGTGGAATCCGTGGAGAGGCTGTAAAAAATGCAGTGACGGGTGTCTGCATTGCTATATTCATAAAGACGATGCCAAGCGCAATATAAACACAAACGACATTTTAAGAACCAAAGATTTTTCTAAACCCACAGAGAAATTGAAAAACGGCAATTACAAAATGAAAAGCGGAATGGAGAGGTTCTGGCGGCGGCACTGAGAATATGAATACGTTATGCAACTCGGTCGAATAATTATCACGTCTAAACAACTCTACACTATAACACCAAGGTTGACTGTTATGTTATAATTATTTAAAAGGTGTGGATTATGACGACGTATAGAACAGCCGAGGTTGCCGAAATAATCGGAATACACCCGAACACGGTACGGCTATATGAAAAATTAAAACTCATTTCAAAGCCCGAAAGGCTACAAAACGGCTATCGGGTATTTACAGACCTTCATATTCAGCAATGCCGACTAGTGCGAATTGCATATCAGGTAGAAATATTGCAAAACGGTTTACGAAAGAAAATTACTGCAATAATAAAGACCTGCGCTACGGGAGATTTTGACACTGCCGTTTTACTGACGGACGAATACCTTAATCAGATAGAAAGAGAACGTATCAACGCCGAAGAAGCCGTTGAAATCGTTAAACAACTGCTATCTTGCCCAAAAGTAACCAACACGCAATTTTTAAAGCTGAAAGAAGTATCGAAAGTCGTTGGCGTTTCTACGGACTCTATACGGAATTGGGAAATGAACGGGTTGCTCACCGCCAAGAGAAAAGAGAACGGGTATCGCATTTACACGGACGACGACGTGCAACGGCTTAAAGTAATTCGCACATTGCGGTGCGCTAACTATTCCTTGGAAGCGATTTTACGACTATTGAATCAGTTGTCCAAAAACCCTGATACGGATATATTAACCACGCTGAATACCCCGAAGCAGTCGGACGATATCGTTTCCGTTTGCGACAGGCTGATTGTTTCTCTGTCTGCGGCTGAGAAAAACGCTAATAGAATGAGAGATATGCTGACAAATATGAAAAATTAAGGAGAATTTAAAATGAAATACATAAAAAGCGAAAAATACAATACCCCTGCATTGCAGGCTAAAATAATGGGTCCCAACCCTATTAAATTAGAGGAAGAATTATTAATTAATCACCAAATACCGGAAGGCGCCGTTGTCTGCGATTTAGGAAGCGGACAGGGCTTAACAAGCGTATTCCTTGCTAAAGAATACGGCTTTACCGTATATGCAGCAGACTTATGGAGCAATCCTGAAGATAACCGTAGGTTTTTTGACGAAATGGGGCTGGATAAAATCAAATTATCCCCGTCAAGGCAGACGCTACGGATTTACCGTTTGAAAAGGAATTTTTCGATGCGGTTGTCAGTATAGATTCTTATAACTATTTTGGAAGAGACGAACGCTATCTTGACGATAACCTTTTACCGTTTATTAAAAAAGGCGGATATATCTACGTTGCTATTCCGGGGATGAAGAAAGACTGTCACGATAATTTACCGCAGGAGCTTTTATTGTCCTGGACGCGAGAACAGCTTGAGTATATGCACGATATTGACTATTGGACTAATATATTTAAAAAAAGTAAGGGAGCTGAAATAATTTCAATTAAAGAAATGGAAAGCAACGATGAAGCGTGGGCAGATTGGTTGAAGCAAGACAATGAATACGCTATTGGCGATAGAAAAGCAATGGAAGCAGGCGGCGGCAAATATTTAAATTCTATTGCGATTGTAATGAGAAAAAAATAATTCGGTGTAGTGTGAATAACACTCAATCCGAGAGATGATAACGTATGGTTGGAATATATTTAAGCGGTACGGGAAATACAAAGCACTGTATTGAAAAACTAATAAACTTATTGGATGTCTCTGCAAGGACAATACCCTTAGAGAGCGAAGACGTTATTGAAGAAATAGAAAATAATACCACCGTAATTTTGGGATATCCGATACAGTATTCTAACGCACCTTATATGGTTAGAGAGTTTATAAAGAAAAATAAGGCGTTATGGAACGGTAAAAAGGTATTCTGTGTGGCAACAATGGGGTTATTCAGCGGAGACGGTGCCGGCTGCAGCGCAAGATTGCTGAAAAAATACGGCGCAACGATTTTGGGCGGGCTACATATCAAAATGCCTGATTCTGTCTGCGACAACAAAGCTCTAAAAAAGACGATTGAACAGAATAAGTCTATCGTAATGCAGGCTGATGCAAAAATAGAACTCGCCGCACGGCAAATCGGGGAAGGTAACTACCCCAAAGACGGATTATCTTTCTTCTCTCACTTTGCAGGACTATTTGGGCAAAGACTTTGGTTTTACAGGAAAACAGCCGGATATACGGATAAATTAAAAATTAGCGAAAAGTGTATCGGTTGCGGACTATGTGCTTCTCAATGCCCGATGAAAAATATATCGATTATAGACGGGAAAGCGGTAGCTAATAATAAGTGTACGATGTGTTATAGGTGTATAAGTCGGTGTCCCGAAAAAGCCATTACTCTGATTGGTGACGAAGTAATAGAACAATGCCGATATGAGAAATACTGTTAACCAAACCACAATTTAGGTACTTCATAATAAATAATGCAGAGCTGACAAACCAACGATTTATCATGGTTTTTCGGCTCTGTTTTAAGTTTTTAATATTACGAGACAATAAAAAGAAACTTTTTTACCCTCCACTTTACCACCAACGTTCTCGTCGGTGGTATTCTTTTTACAAATAAAAAAAGGAGACGATATTATGCAAACTGTAATCAAAGTGGAGAGGTTGTCAAAGACATACGGCAATCTGCTTGCGATAGACAATCTTAGTTTGTCTGTAGAACGCGGTACTGTTTACGGGCTGCTCGGCGCAAACGGTGCAGGAAAGAGCACTACCATAGAGTGCATTTTAGGGACAAAAACAGCGGACAGCGGTACGGTAAGCGTTTTAGGGCATAGTCCCAAAAAGGACAGAAAAAAGCTTTTTCAAAAGGTAGGCGTACAATTTCAGGAGTGTGACTACCAGCCTGAAATCAAGGTTTACGAACTGTGCGAGGAGATTGCCTGCCTTTACAAAAATCCGTCCGATTGGAAGGAGCTGTGTGTTAAGTTCGGTATAGGGGACAAGTTAAAAAGCACGGTAAAAAATCTTTCAGGCGGTCAAAGACAACGGCTGTTTATCGTCCTTGCACTTATTCCCAATCCACAACTTGTATTTCTTGACGAGCTGACGACAGGGCTTGACGCAAAGGCACGAAGAGAAGTCTGGAAAATTTTATCCGACTTAAAAAACAAGGGTTTAACTATCTTTCTGACTTCACATTTTATGGATGAGGTCGAAGCGCTCTGCGACGAGATTTGTATTTTGAAACAAGGGAAATCCGTATTTCAAGGTACGGTCGAACAGGCAAAAAGTATATGCGATTGCAATAGTTTTGAAGATGCTTACCTTATTCTTTCAGGAGAGGAGGAAGAAAGATGAAATCATTTATTATGCTATTTAAAAATGAATTTAAACTTAATATCCGTAACATGAATATGGTCATCTTTGCGGTGATTATACCTATAGTCGTTCTGGTTATTCTCGGTTTGATATACGGAACGACGCCTGTAACCGACGGTGTGACATATACGTTTATGGAACAGTCGTTCGGCGCACTTTGTACTATAAGTATGTGTGCAGGGGGCTTGATGGGATTGCCCCTTGTCGTATCGGAATACAGAGAACGTAAAATATTAAAACGGTTTAAGGTCACGCCCGTCAGTCCTTTAAAACTACTTGCCGTTGAAGTCTTGATTTACGTTGTATATTGTATCGTGTCCGTTATTACGCTCGCTCTCGTTTCGCTTATATGGAAGGTAAGAATAAGCGGTTCCTGGTTGGCATTTTTGGGAAGCTGGATATTGACGATGGTTTCTACTTTAAGTGTCGGTATGATGGTCGGCGGCGTGGCTAAAAACACAAAGAGTGCAAGCGTAATTGCCTGTACTCTATACTTCCCGACTTTGATATTTTCGGGTGCGACGCTTCCGCTTGAGGTGATGCCAAACGTTATGCAAAGTATAGTAAAATTCTTTCCGTTGACGCAGGGTATTCAGTTGATGAAGTCGACTTTTCTTGGTTTGCCGATTGACAATATTTGGCTCCCTATCGTGGTTATGTCAGCCGTTACGATTATCTGCACAGGTATAGCAGTAAAATTTTTCAGGTGGGAATAAATGAAAAAAATACGCAAAAATCCGACCGTACCTTAACAGATTGACTTTTTTGCACATATTATTTCTCGCACATAATTAATTAAATTAATGCTTATGTAAAGATATCCATTTTTCAAGTGGAAGGATTAAGAAAAGGTCGGACAAAACGTCCGACCTTTTATACATTGATTTGGCTGCTTAAATTCTGATTTTAAATTATTGTGTCCATTTGAATGCTTGAACCCCTCAAACATGCTTTCTAAAATGATTGCCTCGGGAGTATCGGGTATATACTCGGTAGCGGATACAACCCTTACGCCGTTGTCTTTGAGCGTTTTCTTATGTTTTGTGGCTTCATATTTGTTTCGGCTGAAACGGTCAAATTTGTAAACGAGGACCATATTGAAATCGTGTCTTTTACTATCCTCAATCATTTGGCGAAAGTCGGGGCGATTGTCGTTGGTGCCCGTCATCGCTCTATCTATGTAGGTTTTGAGGACGAGTATATCGTTGTTTTTGGCATACTCGTTGCAAACACGGAGTTGTCCTTCTATGGATTGCTCCGATTGGCTGTCGCTCGAATAGCGAGCATATATTACTGCTGTTTTGGTTTTGTTTTCCATAATTTATTTTCTCCTTATATTTAGTTTTTGTTAGTTTGTCTTTCGACGGGAACGAGATAAACGGAAACGGTCTAAGTTGTTTTCTTTAGTTGCTAAACTCTTGTTCGTCAAGGGTTGTGGAACAATGCACTTTACCCTTGACGGACAAGCCGTTTTCGTTTACGCTCCCGTAGCGAAAGACTATTTGTTTTAGTTGCTCTTAGGCAACTTATCTATGACTTCTTTGCTCACTTTGCCAAGTATTTCGCCTTCGTTCATACAGGTGAAGTTGTCAAATAGCAATACTTTTCTATCGTCCACTCCGTAAGGACAAGCCACGTCTTCGTCCAATACGTCCGAAAGAAAATAGGTCGGCAATTTACCGCCATAGACTAAACGTTCGCCAGATTTTTCCATATACTTGGTTATGTATTTTGCCGCATTGGCAATGTCATCTTGCGTGGCAATATCTTTGAAGTCGTTTCTTCCAAAGTGTTTGAGAAAATGACTGTTTTGGCAGGTGGTTTGCATACGGTGGTTGCGTGTGTCGTAATCTCGCATCTTTTCCAACTCTCCAATCATCTTTGGGATATGGAATATTCCATGGAAATGTAACCTGTTGGTGTCGTTGCCACGCTCCCACACTCCTACGTACTTCCAACCGTTTCTTGCCACAAGGTGTTTGAGTGTGTTGGATAGCTTCTTCCTAAACGATGCTTCCGTATGAAGTTCGTCCGAGTAGGTAAACGTACAAAAGAAATCCCAATCTTGTAGTCGCAGTTTTCGCATTAGCCGTACTTTGCGTTTTATGGCGTTGGTTTTTGCTCTTTCTACGCTTTCATCCACATAAGCGTTCAATTCTTCTTTGCTATCAAAATGTTCTTTTAATTCTTGTTTTATATGAGCCTTACGTTCTCTCTTTGGCAAAGATTGACTTTCCTTGTATGCCTTTTCAAAGCGTTCTTTTGTGGTGTTGGTTGAAGTATCAACCATCTGTTCTTTTTGCGTTTGTTGCATTGGTTTGACGACACGTCTTTTGCGTCCTTTCTTGCTTGGGAACGCTCCTTTAGGTATACCTATGTAGTGACTGCCGTCAAAGTAGATTTTCATATCTCGGTTATTCATTGTTTTCCTCCTTTTTTGTGTATTTTGTATATCTATTTATTCGCTATTCAGCGTTATTTACAACTTTATTTTGCGTTTCTTTATGCAGTTCAACTATCTTTGAAAACAATGTTTCAAAGAACGCGTGTTTTTGGCTGTCGGAAATGGTTTCTATGTCAGGTTCGCCAACTGCGATCACGTTTAAGTTTGTCTGTAGCATTTTTTACATCCTTGTGTTTTTTTTGAGTGTAAACTTCAAACTCGCAACTTTTTTGCGACTTTGAAAAATATTTTTCCTATTGCTTTTAATTTACACATCTCACGTTGCAGATTTTGAAACGTGATAAAACCTTTATGTTGAATTTTTTCTTCAAACAATTTGTGTTTGAGAAAATAATACCCACCAACTGTTGCAGGTTTTGCGACAGTTAAAATCTTTTTGTGTTTACTTTTAATCTACATTGCTCACTGTGCAGGTTTTGCACGAATTAAAAACATTTATTGCCTATAGATTAACTTTTAACTAGGACACCTTTTGTCGTAATTAAAAAAATATTTTAACTTTTTTCACCTATTTCAACTCGCTAACTTGGAAAGGGTATCAACTGATTGAAAAGCAACATAAAAATATCATTTTGAAGTAACGGAAACCAGAACGTCCGTGTGACAAAAAAGGACCAATTTGTGATGCGAGGAAGAAAAAAAGAACGACGTCAAAAACGCCGCATGAAAACACAACTAAAAACAAATACTTGTTGGAAAAAGGAAAACAACTCAAAAATGCCGACAACGGAAAAACGGGCGCGGTTCGCAGCGGTGTAGCGAGAACGCCCCGTTCCGTTCGGCTTTGAGTTGTCCTTTCCCAAAGTGTTATTTAGTTGTTTCACGGGTGCTTGACCGCGGAGCTTTGCTCCGCGCTTGTATATGTCAAGCACCCGTGAGAGTGCCATTTGATTATTTCTATATTATTATTTTAGTTTTTTAATTGTAGGCTTCTATTGGTATTGACTTTTATCACCAAAAAATGCTAAAATAATGCTAATCTGATGATAACGGAGACATACAATGACTTATGCCGAAAAAATTAAACAATCGAGAGAATCGCTTTTAATGACTCAAAGCGAATTTGCTGCCGAAATAGGTGTTAATTCTATTACCGTTTGCAGGTGGGAAACAGGGAAAACCGAACCAAGCATAAAGGCTAAAAAGGCATTTAGAGCCTTGTGTGAGCGTAAAGGCATCGATTTCAAATAAAACAATGGCTAAAACACAAGAGGAAATCACAAAAAATATGCGAAGCAACAAAAGCAAGGACACAAAACCCGAGTTCATGTTGCGTAAGGAATTGTGGAAACGCGGTTTACGTTACAGGAAAAATTACAAGAAGGTAATCGGGAAACCGGATATTGTATTTGTAAGCCGAAAGATAGCAATATTCGTAGACGGCAAAATGTGGCACGGCTACGATTGGGAAAAACAGAAAAACGACTTCAAATCTCATTGCGACTTTTGGATTCCGAAAATCGAACGGAATATTGAGCGAGACAAAGAAGTAACGGAACAACTGCAAAACGAAGGTTGGACTGTGTTGCGATTTTGGGATTTCGAGATAAAGAAAAACCTTTCCGATTGCGCGGACAAAATCGAGAAGGTTTACAACGAACGGAGAAACGGAGATTAAAAATGTTAAAAAGTATTGATTTATTCGCAGGTATCGGTGGAATTCGACTCGGCTTCGAAAACGCTTTCGGCGACGAACTGAAAACGGTATTCGTCAGCGAATGGGACGAATACGCCCAAAAAACATATAAGGCGAATTTTCATGATGATTTCGAAATAGCCGGCGATATAACAAAAATAAAGGAAACGGATATTCCCGATTTCGATATTTGTCTTGCAGGATTTCCTTGCCAGGCGTTCAGTCTTGCGGGGCAGCGCAAAGGATTTAAGGACGATTATAAAGGAATGTCGCGCGGCACGTTGTTTTTCGACGTGGCGAGAATTTGCGCCGAAAAGAAACCGAAAGTAATCTTTTGTGAAAACGTAAAGGGCTTGACTATCCACGACAAAGGCAGAACTTTTGAAATTATCACCGAAACGCTTAAAGAAATCGGCTACACTCCGTTCGAACAAATATTAAACAGCCGTAATTTCGGCGTTCCGCAAAACAGAGAGCGTATTTATATCGTGGCTTTCAGAAACGATATCGCGCCGAAAGAATTTGTCTTTCCGACTAAGACCGACGACACGAAACGTATTCGCGATATTTTGGAAGAAAATCCCGTTCCCGCCAAGTATTATCTCAGCACTTGCTATATGGATACGCTTATTCGTCATAAAGAGCGCCACGCCGCGAAAGGACACGGTTTCGGGTATGAAATCCGAGATCTCGACGACGTATCGGGCGCAATCGTATGCGGCGGTATGGGTAGAGAAAGAAACTTGATTGTCGATAAGCGACAAACGAATTTAACCCCCACCACCCACATCAAAGGCGAAATAAATAAAGACGGCATTCGTAAAATGACTCCGAGAGAATGGGCAAGATTGCAAGGCTTCCCCGACGACTACAAATTCGTGTTGGCTGACGTGCATTTGTATAAACAATTCGGAAACAGCGTAACAGTTCCCGTAATACAGGCAATAGCGGAAAAAATCAAAGAGGTGCTCGACAAAAATGACTGAATCGATAAAAGGAAAGAAACTTAATAAAGGCGAATGGGCGGAGTTTTACGTTATGTTAAAACTGCTCGGAGAAGGCAAGTTGTACACTGCGGACAATTTGTTGCAGAAAAATTACAAAAGTTATCTTGATATTTTGAAAATCATTCGCCAAGAATGCGAAAGCCAGGTTTTGGAATACGTTATCGACGAAGAAAAATCAACGGTTACGATTAAACCTCAAGATTCCGAAACCGTTTTTGCCGTTATTCCGACAAGCGAGTTCAACAAGAACGCAAGCGCGCTGTTTAACGATATTAAAAACGCACGAGGTGCTTCCGTTCCGGCACCGGATTCGGTGTGCGATTTTGCAAGCGTAATTTACGTAAGCAAACCGAAAGCTCCCGCCGTAAAGGCATTGAAAAAGCAGTTCGGCGGCAAAAACGATATTTTTATCGAAGTAAGGGACGGTCAAACGGCAATCGTTTCGATAATGGGCTTTTCGATTAAGTCGAAATTCGGACAAAACCCCACTTTGTTCAATGCAGGTTCTTCTTCGCAATATTTGTACAAATTGTCCGGTTGCGACGACACGATGATGGCGGAATTCAACGATATATCGGAAAACGGCGGTCGCGGCTGGGCAAAATGCAAAGAGTATTTGAAAAATCACTCCGTTACGATGGAATTTGCAAGGACTCAAAACCCGATTTACGAAAATAACTTGTTTCTCATAAGAGAATCGATGGCTAAAATAATGGCTTGGTGCGTTAAAGACAGGTTGATTTCGGGTACGGACAATCATAACGTCAAAGAAACAGTGGAAAGAATGGCGGTCGAAAATCCTCTTAACGTTCCGAATCCGCAAGTTTATTACGAAAAGGCGTTAAAAGACTTTTTGATTGCGGGATTTACAGGAATGACGGCAGGAAACGTTTGGGACGGCAAAGAACAAGTCAACGGCGGTTACATAGTCGTAACGGACGACGGTGATATTCTCTGCTATCATTCCAACGATAGAGAAGGTTTTAGAGATTATTTGTATAGGAATACGTTCTTCGAATATGTAAGCGCGGAAAAATATTGTTGGAGTCGTATCAAAAAAATCGACGGGGAATATTATTTGCCGCTTAACGTATCCGTCAGATTTAATTCGAGAACGAGATAATGCGAGTATGCAGTTTGTTTTGCGGAATCGGCGGAATAGACCTTGCCTTTACACAAGCGGGGCATAAAATCGTATGGGCTAACGATATCGATAAATACGCGTGTATGACCTATCGGCACAATTTCCCCGAGACGGTTTTGGTCGAAGGCGATATTCGCGCAATCGATAAACGCGATATTCCCGATTTCGATATACTTGCGGCAGGCTTTCCTTGCCAACCGTTTTCGGTTTGCGGAAAACAAAAAGGCTTTTCGGACGAACGAGGAAATTTATTCTTCGAAATCGGAAAAGTAATCGATGCGAAACATCCCTCTATTGTATTTTTAGAGAATGTCGCAAATCTTACGGAACACGACCACGGTAAAACGTTCAACGTTATTCATAACGAACTTGCGGGACGCGGATATTTTATTCGTTATTTGGTTGCGGATGCTTGCAATTACGGCATCCCGCAACATAGAACGAGAATGTATATCGTCGCATTTTCGGACAGAACCGCCTGTGAAATTTTTACGTTTCCGGAAAAAGTTCCGCTCGAAAAACGAATAACAGATCTTATCGACGTAACCGTAAAAGCTGACGACAAATATTATTATTCGCCAGATTCGGCAAAGTATCAACGATTAAGTCGATATATTGCCGACAAAAAGCAGTTGTATCGATTTGCGGATTACGGTATTCAATCGAGTAAAGACGGCATATCGTTTACGCTCAAAGCGAATATGGGGACATATTACGATCGTGTGCCGATAATAAAAGATAATTTCGGCATACGAAATATCACACCGACGGAATGTCTTGCTTTGCAAGGTTTTCCGAAAAACTTCTCTTTTCCTCTTGCCGTTCCCGAGAGAGAACAATACAAACAAGCGGGAAATACAGTGTGCGGGTCGATCAGCTATCAAATAATTCGAGGATTATTATGCAAATAGAAGAGTTTGTTTCAAATTATAAAGCGTTTTGCGAATCAAAGTTCGGAAGCCGAACAGGTACCGCAACTTCTTACGCGAACGCTTTAAAATATTTATTTGAATATCTCGGTTTTAATAAAGTCGACGAAACTGCCGTTTTAACGGTAAAAAGCTTAGATCCGGACATCAGAGACAAGCATTGCGTTTTTTACAATAGTATTCTTGACGAGTTTTCTTCTAAAGGTAGAAGCTCGTATGTAGAAAAGGGGTTTTTAAAAGCTGCAATTCCTGCCCTGTATGAATTTCTTAACGAATATCCGTTGTCGCATGACGAACAAGCGGATGATGTTTTACTTGATGCTATTAACGACAATCAAATCATCGCTCAGTTCAATCGCGACGAGTTAAGGCGTATTCTTCCGACTGCAGCTTATTGTGAACACACATACGATATACGCCGTATAAACGGAACGATAAAGGACGCTGCAAAAAGTATTTACAGCGGCAGAAAAGCAGAAAAATATTTTTTGTCGTTTCTTAAAGATTGTTTGGGGTTAGAACAAGGGATCGATTTTATTGATGTGTCGAACAATAAAGAATACGGATATGACATTAGGCTTTTTGACTGCGGAATTGAGGTAAAAAATATAAAAAACGGCGGGTTTTATCTTACCGATAATGAAATTGCACGATTGGAGCATTCTGAAACTCACTTAATACTTGTAGATATAGACAACGGAATTTGGTTGTTGAAAAATAATTCGAATTGGCTTAAACAAATAATCACAAACATAAAAACAATTCGAAAGTTTTGTAGCGAAAACTATAAAACGCTTGATTTAACAGATATAAAGATCAATATTAATGAAACTGTAAATAACGAGGTTGCAGAAGTTTCTGCATTTAGCAAAGAAAAACTAAAAAAGATAATATCGCGATATGGCAACGTACAAAGCGGTTAAGAACTTTAGAATACAAACTCATATTGCTAATTTTAGTTAAAAAATAAGATAAAGGGTGAGAAATTATGGAATTAAGAAGTGTACGGTTAAAAAATTTTAGAGGATATCGAGATATCAAAATTCAATTTTCCGGTGGACTGCAAATGCTCGTCGGTAAAAACGATATAGGTAAATCTACAGTATTTGAAGCTTTAGATATCTTTTTTAACGGCAAGGATGCAAATGTAAAATTGTCGATTGATGACTTTAATGTCGCAGCAAAATTAGCAGGAGAAAACGAGTTTTCTGTCACCTGCGAATTTGAGTTGACAGGTACGGATGAAATTTGCATTGAGACAGTTAAAATAGATCCGTCTAAAGAATATTTACTTAACGCTAACGGTTATATTGAAATAAAAAAGCAATGGTCACTTGACTCGTTAAAAGATGTTACATATATTAATTGTAATGTTCCGCAATGTATTCCTCTTGAATTATTAACAGCAAAACAAACGGATTTGAAAAAGAAAATCAAAGAACTCAAACTAGAATCTCAATGTAATCAAACCACAAATTCATCTATGCGTCAGGCATTATATAGATACTTTTTAGAAAATACCGATTCTATAATGGAGGAACATCTTATCCAAACAAAAAACGCTTTATCGGAAAAAGACATATACGAAAACATATCTCGTTCCTTTCCTGATTTTTATTTATTCAAAGCTGATCGAAAGAATTCAACATCAGATGACGAAGTACAAAACCCCATGAGTATTGCCGTCAAAAGAGCTTTTGAATGTGAAGATATAGTTGCAAGAATCAATGAAATCGAAGGAATAATAATTAATCAACTAAATCAAATAAATCAGGCGACTATAGAAAAGCTGTCGTCCTTTGGTGTTGAATGTGGAAATAGTTTAAACGCAAGAATCTCGGCAAATTGGGTTTCTGCTATAAAGAATGATATATTAGATGGGGATGAAGTGCCAATTAATAAACGTGGTAGTGGCGTTAGAAGATTGCTGCTGCTCAGTTATTTAATGGCTGAGGCTGACAAAAAATCGTTTGAAAAAAACAAGAAAAATATTATTTATGCAATTGAAGAGCCAGAAACCGCACTGCATCCAATGATGCAAAATAAATTCATTGAGCAATTGTTGTTATTATCAAAAGCCAATAGGTTTGAATATGGAGATGAAACTCCATCAAATGCTGATGAATTAAAAAAATATCAAGTTTTTATTACAACACATCTGCCCAATTTTGTTAGTTATGCTAATTACGATCAAATTATATATTTGCATAAAAGCAACGAAAGTGTTAAAAGATACGGCGGAGATGACCTAAAAGAATTTATCCAAAAAGAAATGGGTAGAATTCCAATAATTGATTATAAATATGTAGTGTTTGTTGAGGGGGAAAATGATATATCGGCACTTCGCAACCTTGGCAATATACCAGAGCTGAAAAGTATTTTTGATATTAATTCTCAGTCTATTAATCTAATTCCACTAATGGGAAGTAATCTATTAAAATGTATAGAACTTGACTATTTTTGGGATCTGCCTGTAAAACAGTATCATTTATATGACGGTGATGTTCTGAAATATAAAACTGAAATAATAGACAAAAGATGCAATAAGGATGAAAACAAAAAAATTAGAGGTGCTGTAACCATATTAAAAGAAATGGAAAACTACATTCCGAGAATACTAATAGAAACAAAATTGGGATTAGATTTGACTCCATACGCAGATAAATGGAATGATACTGATTTTGATATTGTTAATACTCTACTGGCGCAAAAGGACACATCGGTACAGCAGTTTAATAGCATAAAAAGTATTAAAGATTCTAAACGCAAAGAGAAAGCGTTGAAATGCTATTTAAGTAAAACAATTTTATCTGGCGTAACAAAAGATATGCTTGTACAAGAAAATCTTTTTGATGAAATTGAATCATGGTTTAAGAGCATGAAATCCCTCAACGATTATATGGAATAGAATTCGATTTATATTATGAAGAATGGCTATGCTTTTCAAAAACGAAAGAGGAAATGATATGGATAACTTCGATAAAGATTTTTCAAATGTGTTTGATGGAATTAAAAAAACGATGAACGCAATTGATGGTGAATTAGACCTTTTAAAGCAAATAAATGCTGAGCAAAAAGAAGAGTTGCGAAAAGCAAAGCGATTCAACATTTTTATGTTGATAATCGCTATAATATCATTAGCAGTTACTATTGTTGGCTTGATAGTTAGCTTTTCGGTTAAGTAAAATTCGATTTACGTTACTAACGCTCCACCATACAAATAGGACAGGTGTTTGCCTGTCCTATTTGTATTATGTCAAGCATCGGGAGTTGAACGGGCAAGAACCGACACCCCAAAGTATGAAGTAGTAGAATGGGTGACGGTGAACAGTCCGGTGGACTGGTCATTGCCCCGGCGTGATAGTGAGAGAGCGAAGAGAGCGAATGGAGCAACTCCCGCCATCTCCACCACTCTAAACCTAACTTGAACCATTGATATGGGGAAGGTTAGGTTTTTTGTTGTGTGAATATAAAGTTGCTTATACAACCAAGAGATCGATTGTTGGAAAAATCATATTATATGTTTATCTCAAAAGTAAAAATGGTTGAAGTGGGTTTTGCGGGGGTAGAAAGGTATTTTGAATGGTATAAGCGGGGGTGTAAAGAATGGGTAAGCAGGGGGTAAATATGGACTAAAAGGGTGCTCTGATACAAAATGCATCAAACTCAAAAATGCCGACAACGGAAAACGGGCGCGGTTCGCAGCGGTGTAGCGAGAACGCCCCGACCCGTTCGGCTTTGAGTTTGCCATTTTACCCAAGCCTAAGTCTATTTATGGGTGCTTGACCGCGGAGCGAAGCGACGCGCTTGTATATGTCAAGCACCCGTGAGAGTGCCAAAATATTTGCTATTTGCATTAAAATATGATATAATTTTTTTATGCGAACGGGAGCAATTTATATAATAAAAAATACTGTCAATTCAAAAGTATATATTGGGCAGACAACTATGACTGTACACGAGCGGTTTATGACACACTTAAAGCCGAGTACTGAAAAACGGAATTTGAATAGAAAACTATATAATGCAATTAGAAAATATGGTAAAGATAAATTCTATGTCGAAACATTAGAAACAGATATACCGCTTAATGAATTGGACACAAAAGAAATATATTACATTGCATTATTTGATTCTTTTAATAGTGGATATAATTCTACTCCTGGTGGAGATGGTAGAATAATAAACGTTATTTCTAATGAAGAGGAACTTTTATATTTAGCAAAAAAAGGTGTTTCTGCATCTGATTTGGCAAAACGATATAATGTAAATAGAGCAACAATTTTTAGAACTTTACATAAACTTGGTTTTTATTACTATGCCATAGACGAACAAAAAGTTATTCAGTTGGCTTGTGAGGGAATGCCTCAAACTCAAATAGCGAAACTTCTTAATATAAATACTATGACCATTACGAGAATTTTACGTAAAAATAATATTTCTTTCAATAAAGCAAGGATAGGAAATCGTGAAGATTTTAATATAGAAGAAATACGTGAAGACTATGCAAATCAAATGCCCATTTCCCAAATTTGTCAAAAATATAATATTTCAAGAACAACCTTTTATAGAATAAAGAAGTCATATTCATTTGATACGCGTATTCAAATATATAGCGATATAACAAAACAGTGCGATGTTAATGGTATTATTGAAGCATACAATAGTGGAATTAAGACTATTGATATTTGTAAAAAGTTTTCAATTTCACAAGGAACATTATATAAAATTATTAAAAGTAACAATCTAATCCCTCGTAGGCAGCAATAAAATTCGTTTTAGGTTACTACCGCTCCACCAATACAAATAGGACAGGTTGTTGCCTGTCCTATTTGTATTATGTCAAGCATCGGGAGTTGAACGGGCAAGAACCGACACCCTAACGTATGAAGTAGTAGAATGGGTGACGGTGAACAGTCCGGTGGACTGGTTATTGCCCCGGCGTGATAGTGAGAGAGCGAAGAGAGCGAACGGCTCCCGCCATCTCCACCACTATAAACCTAACTTGAACCATTGATATGGGGAAGGTTAGGTTTTTTATTGGGTAAAACTCAAGTTGCTTATAAAACTAAGACGTCGATTATAGAAATAATCAAATCATATTACAGTTTTTCTCAAAAGTAAAATGGGTTGAAGTGGGTTTTGCAGGGTGTTCGTAGCGATGTACTTGTATATGTCAAGCACCTATGAGAGCGTTTATAGACGTTGTTTGGCGGAGTAAAGAGTTGAAGTTAATAATCTATTATGCTATAATTAGCACAGATAAATTGAGCGCTAAGGAAATATTATATATGTTTCGCAAAATGAGAAGATTAAAGCAAGAACTGTCTTTTGAAGATTGTGTAAAAGTTCTAAATAGCGGAAAAAGAGGCGTGCTGTCCGTTATCGGCGACGACGGCTATCCATACGGCATACCGATCAATTATTTCTATGACGAAAAGGCGGGAGAATTGTACTTTCATAGCGCAAAAGAAGGGCATAAAATCGACGCGATAAGAAACTGCAGTAAAGTAAGTTTTTCGGTGTGGAATCAAACGCATAAAGATGATGACGGTTGGTCGTGGCACTATAATAGCGTTGTGGCTATGGGACGAGCCGAACTTGTTGCGGATTTTGATAAAACTGTTGAAATTGCACGAAAAATCGGCTTGAAGTATAACCCTTCGCCAAATGACGTCGAGCAGGAAATAAATAAGGCGGTAAGCAGAGTTTTAATTATCGCAGTAAAGATAGAACACTTGTCGGGCAAATCAATACACGAAAAATAAACCAATTAATTGGTATTATACAATATATTTTACGATATTCACCAATGCAAATAGGACAGGTGTTTGCCTGTCCTATTTGCATTACGTCAAACATCTGGAGTTGAACGGGCAAGGGGAGTATGGGTGAGAATTGTGACGAATAAAAGGTTTGTTTAAATAAAATTGGAAATTTGGCAAGCAGGAATATGAAATAATTGAAAAAGTCGTGTTGAAAAACCGTCTTGGGTGTGTTATAATAATGAAAAAGCTGAGTAAGGAGAATTTTTATGGATAACAAAGCTATGTATAAATTGAGTTACGGACTATTCGTCCTGACGGCAAAAGACGGCGATAAGGACAATGGTTGTATTATCAACACGGCAATTCAAGCGGCGTCCGCGCCTAATCAAATGAGTATCTGCGTCAACAAAGCCAACTATACCCACGATATGATTGCCAAGACGGGTATTTTTACGGTGTCGATTATTAGTCAAAAGGCGACCTTTGAGCTATTTAAGCGTTTTGGCTTCCAATCGGGTAGAAATGCGAACAAGTTTGAGGGGTTTGCTAATTGCGAAAGAGGAGCTAACGGCTTGTTGTATATTACCGAAGGCACCAATGCCTATATATCGGTCAAGGTAGATAAGACGGCAGACTTGGGCTCGCACACAATGTTTGTTGGTGAAATAACCGATATGCAAGTGCTTGACGATAGCCTATCGGCTACGTACGAGTATTACTTTAACAATATCAAGCCAAAGCCACAGCCTGTCGCTACCACCGACAAAGGACAAACGGTTTGGCGTTGCTCGATATGCGGATACGAGTACGTGGGAGAAGAATTGCCTAAGGACTTTGTATGTCCTATATGCAAACACCCGGCAAGCGACTTTGAAAAGGTTGTCAAAGCCACGGATACTGCGTCTGCCAATAAATATGCGGGAACTAAGACGGAGAAGAATTTGCACGACGCCTTTGCGGGAGAGTCGCAGGCTAGAAATAAGTACACGTATTTTGCATCGGTAGCACAACGCGACGGCTACGAACAAATTGCGGCGCTATTCCTTAAGACGGCGGAAAACGAGAGAGAACACGCCAAAATGTGGTTTAACGAGCTTGGCGGAATAGGCGATACCGCGAAGAACCTCGAGAGTGCGGCTGACGGCGAAAACTACGAGTGGACGGATATGTACGACGGCTTTGCAAAGACTGCAGAAGAGGAAGGCTTTGCTGAGCTTGCCGAAAAATTCCGCAAAGTTGCCGCGATAGAAAAACGCCATGAGGAGCGTTATCGTGCGTTGCTCAAAAACGTAGAAAACCGTGAGGTATTTGCTAAGAGCGAGGTCAAGGTATGGGAGTGCCGCAACTGCGGACACGTCGTCGTAGGAACAAAAGCCCCCGATATATGCGAGGTTTGCAAGTATCCGCAAGCGTATTTTGAAGTGAGCGAAGAAAATTATTGAGAGTAGGCGGGAGAAGCTTTTTGAGATAATTGAACGATACCAAGTGCCACGGAAGGACATAATCTTTTCGTGGCACTTTGACGTCAAAAGAGGGTATATGGCAAGTAGTAAGGAATTTAGAGATTACGTGTTGGAACAGCTCGCGGATTTGAATGTCACGAGTAGACCTATGATGGGAGAATATTTGTTGTATAAAGACGGCGTTTATTTCGGCGGGGTGTTCGACGATAGACTGCTAGTCAAAATCGTCAAGGAAAACGCGGGGTACGATATGGAGCAACAACTGCCTTACGAGGGAGCAAAACCTATGTATTTGGTCGAGGACTTGGACGACAAAGAAAAGCTCGTCCAAATACTAATAGACACGTGTAAGGGACTGAATGGCAAAAAGTAAATAGAAAATCACAATCTATGCCGTAAGGCAAAACAAGGGCGAGCCTTCTCGATTGAGAGGCTCGTTTTGATTAAAGGTTGTAAAAAGAAGGTAACTGGTGAAATTGCGTTTAGTCTACGTCGCCGCAACAGTCGAAGTCGTTGTCGATATAGTGCGCGATGAAGCTTGCTCTAAAGCGACGAGTGTTGCATATACCGGTGCCTGTGCCGCTTACGTCAAGCTGCTCGGGAAGAACAAACTTGATGCAACGTACCTTGATATCGGTGCAGCTTTCTCTGTCGTGGGCAGGCACGACGAAGGTCTTGAGTCCGCGCTTGTGCTCGATATCGTGCTCATCGAGTTCGGTGACGATTGCCGCCAAGGCTACGCGCTTGTGAGGACAAACTCTGCTAAGAGTTACGTCGAGTTGCAATATTCTGCCCTGAGATTGTAGCATCAAGTCGCCTGCGTCGATCTCTACGCTGTCGTTGCAACCGCCGATAGAAACTTCTACCGGGGTAGGACAATCTTCCGGTGTTATGACCATATCGCATATGACGCGTATCGTTGGCGACGGGAAGGTTACAACGTTGTCTTCGTCGTCGCTGTAAGTGATAGAGTCGTTGACTTCTACGTCACCTCTACATTCGCCCAAATGTTGGAGCGTAAAGGTGAAGCTTGCGCCCTCGCTTGCGTTTTTGCCAAGTTCGGCAATCTTCCATTCTACCGTCGTGTTGTTTAGCATAGTCGCGCTACCTTTGGTAGGGGACGATACGCCTACGACTTTGAAACAATCGGATACTACGTCTTTGATGACGATATCCGTTGCGCCCGGTTTAGAGATATTATTTGCCAAGTCTTCGAAGAGGTCTTCGAGCTCGCTATAGTCGGGCGCGATGGCAAGGTAAGCGGAATCCGGGTCAGACGCCCATTGTTTGAGAGCCGTTTCGTCAAGCCCTCCGTTGCCCGACAATCCAATGACGTAGATGATTACGCCTTGCGCCTTTGCCACTTGGGCAACGGGTGCGGGCGGATTGCCGATGGTGGTTACGCCGTCGGTGAACATGACCATAACTTTGGCGTTGGTCGACGACGGGTCAAAAAGAGCAAGCGCTTTAGTAAAAGCGTCGGCATGGTTGGTTCTGCCACCCGAAGTCAAAGCCTCTACGGCAGAGTTGAGCGTCGCTACCGATGTGACAAGCCCCGTGTCGGACGTTGCCGTATTTGCAAAGCTTACGATGCCGATATGGCTACCGCCACCGATATTGCCGTCTTGAGCGTTGTCTGTGGCTTAGTCGATGATTTCGATAAATTTTTTTGCACCTTTTTTGAGGTTGACCAGCGGACTGCCTTGCATGCTGCCCGAACGGTCGAGTATAAGAACAATATCGGTCGGGTTGGACACGATATTAGGTTCTGCCGTCAATGATAAAGTGACGTCAAACGTTTCTTTGCAGTTGATTTGACGCTTTGATATAGTTTTGTTGGATGATATTATTCCCATATATTTTTCCTCCTCCCCCACGACATAATATGTAGAGCGAGAGTGAGGTGTGAATAAAAAGGACAAGACCCCTAAGAGCCTTGTCCAATGTCAAATAATCGATATTATGGAGTGTATTATTTATTGAGCAGCTTGTTGCTCTTGTCGATTATTTGTTGGCCGTATTTTTTCTTGCCACTCTCTAAAACCTTGTTGTAAATCAAGTGGTTGGTAGATATAAACGCAATGCCTACTAAGCCGGTGACGATGCCGAGTATCATAAAGTCGCCTATAACCTTCATAGAAAGGCACATGCCCACTCCGAGCAAGAGGGTAGCCACTACGCCGATGACGTATGCAGTTATAGTGGCGGGACGTTTTGCCTTGCGATCAAGAGCTTTCAACTCGTCCAACTCCGTAACTTGCTTTGCTTCGTATTGCTTTTTGATTGCTTCGATTTGTTTTTGATTTTCCATTTCCTTTCTCCTTTTGGTTTTGTACTTACATTATACGGGGTGGTTGTTGTTGAATTATCGTTGTTGTGTTAAAGTTTTGTTAATTTTGATGCTCTCGCGGCATATCTGCGTCGTTATGCTTTGTCGCTCTCGTGGCGGATATGCGTCGCAATACTGTGTCGAGTATGTGGGTGCGTTCGGTCACATACGATATAGTATGCTCCTTCACGCCGTCCTCACTCTCCTTGTCTTGCTTGCATCTCCACCACGAGAGAATTACGACCAAGTAACTAATTACAAATTGAAGTAAGTATGCTCGTTCGATAAAATCACCGCTTTCCTCGCCTAACTCGCATCTCCACCGTCAAAACTATTCTAACAAACTTTACTTTTGAACAACTCGCCCACTCATCGTTCTCCTTGTCTTGCTTGTACCTATGGCGTGAGAGGGAATAGTTTGGTAAGGCAGATTTGGTCGTACTCTCTAGTCGCTCACCGTCACTCCGACTCGATTGCATAGATTTATGCAATCATCGTTTATCGTTTGGCTCGCTCCCTTATCTACGACCAGTCGTAAACCTGCGGCGTGCGACCTATTGGTCGCTTGCGCAGCTTTAGTCGTACTCTCAAAGGATAAGATTAGAAATTACAACCCTTCCACCGCTACCGCGGTCCCCCTCCCCTTGCACAGGGGCGACTAACAATCCCTCCGTCTTGCCTAACGGCAAGCCACCTCCCTTTGCACAAAGGAGGCTATAAAAAAAGGATAGAGATTCCTACGCTCACTTTGCTCGCTCTGAATGACAACACTACTTGGTCTAAGCTCCGCTTTGCTAACGGAAAATGTATCGGGCGCAATGACATTATTGATTGAGATTGCCACAGCGTTTTGCAAACGCTTCGCAATGACACACTACTTGGTCTACTCTTAACCGCAACGACATAACACCTTTTTACGGTTGAGGTGCGAAGTAGGGGTGTTGACAAAGGTGTAAGTCGGCATAATTTTATCCTTATATATGTGTAAAACGTGGGAAACGAAAGACTTTATTATTAGTCAAATTAGACAACTTATCTAAATATATTGTAAAATCGGGGTGAAAATGGGGGTTTTTGAAAAATCGGCATTGACTTGGCAAAGAAAGTATTGTAAAATATTATTTGAATTATATTGAACGATTTGGGTCATTATAGCAAAGGGAAGGTATGAAGCTCGATAAGACCATTTATAAAGAAACGGCGTATATTGCTATCTGGACGTTGATATTCAGCGCTTTGATGAACGCGGTTTTTTTGGTAATCAAAAAGTGGGATTTGACGGTACTTTGGGGCAATTTGCTGAGTTTTGCAGGCGGAGTGCTCAACTTCTTTTTGTTGGGCGTGACGGTGCAAAAGGCATTGAATTTTGAAGAAAAGAAGGCTAAAAACGCTATGAAACTGTCGCAAAGTCTTAGACTCTTGATGACTTTCGTCATAGCCGTGGTGGGCGTGGTGCTAAAATGCTTCAACACCGTTGCCGTGCTGGTGCCGTTGATTTTTCCGAGAATTGCCATTGCTATGAGACCGCTGTTTGACAAAAAACTAAGACAAGGAGGGGAAGTAAGTGGAAACGGACAAGACGATAGCCTTGCAGACGAGCCAAGCGACGGACGAGTCGACGACGCAGACGATACAGTCGACGCAACCGAAACAAACGTCGAAGAAGACTAACGATACCCTCTTTAGGATAGTTGATATATTGCTCATAATCGGTATGATTTTGCCGATAGTGGCGGCAATGGTACTCAAAGTTATCTTTACCCCTGCCTCGCAAGGCGTGGAGATTACGGGCGCACTCATTTATTTTACCATTCCTATGCCGTTTATGGATTTGCCGATAGGCGAATCGCAAGTCAATAGCTGGCTATTGATAATATCTATCGTCTTCCTTTGCCTCTTTATGACGCACGGCATCAAGGAAAGACCTAATCTCAAGAGACAATACGTCATCGAATGGGCGGTGGATAAGGTCAAAGCTATGGTTGGCGAGAGCATGGGAGAATACTTCGCCGGGTTTGCCTCATTTATTGCGGGTATCATGGTGTTGTCGGCATTCTCAAGCCTTATGTCGCTGGTGGGACTATTCCCTCCGACCTCGGATATCAACGTCGTTGCGGGTTGGGCGATACTAGTATTCTTTATCATCACCTACTACAAGATGAAGTGCGGACCCGTCAATTACCTCAAGGGCTTTACCAAGCCCGTGGCACTACTGTTGCCTATCAATATCATCAGTGAGTTTGCCACCCCTGTATCTATGGCGTTTCGTCACTACGGCAACATACTGTCGGGTACGGTAATATCGGTATTGCTGGGCGCAGCACTGAGGACGTTGTCGGCGAAGTTACTCGGTTGGTTGCCGGGATTTTTGGGAGATATTCCTTATCTCCAAGTGGGTATCCCTGCAGTGTTGTCGTTGTACTTCGACGTGTTTAGTTCGCTATTGCAAGCGTATATCTTTGCAATGTTGACTATGATGTACGTGTCCAGCGCCTTCGAGTACGACTTGTACCAGCAAAGACAACTAGACAAGCAAAAAAAGAAACAAAAAAAGGCTGCCGCTAAAGCATAGCCTAATATATAAATAAAAAATCAATATAATGGAGAAGAAATATGGAAATTGCAATTGGTATTATTTTGGGTTGCTGCGCACTTGGCGCAGGTACTGCAATGATAGCGGGTATCGGACCTGGTATCGGTGAAGGTAACGCAGTAGGTAAAGCCTGCGAAGCTATCGGTCGTCAACCCGAGAGCAAAGGTAGCGTAACTTCTACTATGTTGATGGGTTGCGCCGTTGCGGAAACGACGGGTCTTTACGCATTGATTATAGCAATTTTGCTTATCTTCGTTGCGCCTAACTATCTCGTCAATATCCTTATGAAATTTATCGGCTAATCGGAGGCAAAAATGCAAACTTCAGAGATTATATCTGTCAATATCTGGCAAATAATCATCTCGCTGTGCAACCTTTTGATTATCTTCGTCATTCTCAAAAAATTGCTCTTCAAGCCTATCCAAAAGATGCTGGACAAGCGCAAAAATATGATTGACGAACAGTACGACAATGCTCAAAAGGCTCAAGATGAAGCCGAAGCCGCTAAAGCCGAGTGGGACGACAAAATGGCTACCGCCGACGCCGAGGCAAAGGGTATCATCGATTCTGCCAACAAGCGTGCCGAAAAAATCAACGAAAAGGCCACCTTGGAAGCGAGAGAAAAAGCCGACGCTATCGTCAGACAAGCCCAAGTCGACGCCGACCTCGAGAGAAAGAAGGCTGTGGACGATATCAAGAGGGAGATTGTCGACGTGTCGTCTTGCCTTGCCGAAAAGATAATCGAGAGAGAAATCGACGTGGACGACCACCGCAAGTTGATAGACAGCTTTATCGACAAGATTGGAGAGGACGATGATAACTAATAAGGTAAGCGCGGAATATGCGGGCGCATTGTTTGAACTGTCGATTGAGAAGGGTGAGCAAAAGAAGTATTACGACGACTTGATGACGATAAGTAAGTCAATCAAGGAAAATCCGCTCTTTGCAGAAATTCTCGTGTCGCCCAACGTGACGCTTGCGCAAAAAAAAGAGGTCGTAGACCAAACTTTCGGCTCTTTGAGCGAGGACGTAGTGTCCTTGGTCAAATTGTTGTGCGAAAAAAAGCGATTTGATATGTTTGACTTCGTGTGCCAAGACTACGAAGCCCTATACAACGAGGCTAGCAAGATTTTGCCTGCCAAGGTTAGAACGGCGGCTCCTCTTAGCAAGGAAGAAGAGAAAAGACTCGTGGAAACGCTGGAAAAGAAGAGCGGAAACAAGGTCAAACTCGAACTAGAAATAGACGAGAAGATTTTGGGTGGAATGATAATCGAACTCGACGGCAAAATCATAGACGGAAGCCTAAAAACTCGTCTGAACAGAATAAAGGAAGTGATTGATAAATGAACGGCAGACCCGAAGAAATAAGCAGTATCATCAAAGACCAAATCAAGAATTACAATTCCCGTATCGAGATGAAAGAGACGGGTAAGGTTATTCTCGTCGGCGACTCTATCGCCAAGGTCTACGGACTAAAGGACTGTATGTCCAGCGAATTGTTGGAATTCGACGACGGAAGTTTCGGCATTGCTCAAAACCTCGAAGCCGAGACCGTGTCGGTGGCAATTCTCTCCGACACCAACCAAATCCACGAGGGAAGTATCGTCAAGAGAACGGGTAGAGTAGTGTCCGTACCCGTGGGTGAAGCGTTGCTGGGTAGAATAGTCGACGCTCTAGGTCAACCAATCGACGGCAAAGGTCCCGTGGCTTACACGACGACCAAGCCCGTAGAAGCCGAAGCGCCGGGAATAATCGAAAGGAAGAGCGTATCGGTGCCTTTGCAAACGGGTATCAAGGCGATTGACAGTATGATTCCTATAGGTAGAGGTCAGCGTGAGCTTATCATAGGCGACAGACAGACGGGTAAGACCGCTATCGTAACCGATACCATAATCAACCAAAAAAATACCGGCGTATTGTGTATATACGTGGCTATAGGTCAAAAGAGTACGTCGGTGGTACAACTAGCGCAAGAGCTCAGCAAAGCGGGTGCAATGGAATATACCATTATCGTGTCGGCTTCGGCTGCGGAGAGTGCGCCTTTGCAATATATTGCGCCTTATGCGGGTTGCGCTATGGCGGAATACTTTAGAGAACAAGGCAAGGACGTGTTGATTATTTACGACGACTTGTCCAAGCACGCGGTAGCGTATCGTGCGCTGTCGTTGCTTATCCGTAGACCACCCGGACGTGAGGCTTACCCAGGCGACGTATTCTACTTGCACTCTCGTCTTTTGGAAAGAGCTGCGTGCGTTGCGCCCGAGTACGGCGGAGGCTCGATTACGGCTTTACCTATAATAGAAACGCAAGCGGGCGACGTGTCGGCGTATATTCCAACCAACGTAATATCCATAACCGACGGACAAATATTCCTCGAAACAGAGCTCTTTAACGCCGGCGTTATGCCTGCTATCAATCCGGGTATCTCCGTCAGCCGTGTAGGCGGTTCGGCACAAATCAAGGGTATGAAAAAGGTGGCGGGCGAACTAAAACTGCTATACTCGCAATATAGAGAGTTGCAAGCATTCGCTCAATTCGGTAGCGACCTTGACCAAGACACCAAAAAGCGTCTTGCTCTAGGTGAAAGAATTGCCGAAGTGCTAAAACAAAAGCGCAATGCTCCCGTTAGAGTGGGCTGTCAAGTGGCTATCGTCTACGCCGTTGTCAACGGATATCTAGACGAGGTGCCGGTGGATAAGGTTAAGAAGTACGAAAAGGCTCTATACGAAACCTTGGAGAGCGATTATCTCGACCTTTTGACGAGAATAGAGAGCGGCGAGTACGGAGATAGCGAGATAGAAGAACTCAAGCAAGCCCTGAGCGGTTTGAGGTGGTAAAATGGGCGCAAATATCAAAAATCTGCGCGTGAGAATTAAGAGCGTCGACTCGACTTTGCACCTCACCACGGCCATGGGATTGGTGGCTTCGTCCAAAATCCGTAGGGCTCAAATCAATATGACTAAGGCAAACGAGTATGCGGACGCCGTGCAAGGTCTGATTGGCGCGTTGACTGCGGGCGGAGAGTGTAGAAGCTCCGTATATATGCAACAACGCGAGGGCGACAGAGTAAAACTTGTCGTCATTGCGGGCGATAGAGGTCTTGCGGGCGGATACAACGCCAACGTCTTTAGAATGGTCAAAGAATACCAAGGCGCAGACGTGGTTGCCATAGGCAAGAGAGCGTGCGAGAGATACGGTCAACCTATCAATTCTTCGGAGAAGATAGACTACGACGAGATATATAAACTTGCCGAAGAACTGTGTGCGGAATGGCGCGAGGGCAAGTACGACAAGATAGGCATCGTGGACACCAAGTACGTGTCAATGTTGACGCAACAGACTAGAGTGAGATGGATTTTTCCATTGGAAATTGCCGAAAACCCAACCGCTACGGGAATGATATTCGAACCCGACCGTATGACGGTGTTGGAGAGAGCCGTGCCCACCTACGTGGCGGGAATGATTTTCGGCTCGGTGAGAGAGAGCTTTGCAAGCGAGGTGGTGGCGAGAAGAACTGCCATGGACTCGGCGGGCAAGAACGCTCAAACTATGATAGACGATTTGCAACTGCAATACAACCGCGCAAGACAGGGCACTATTACGCAAGAAATTACCGAAATAGTGGCAGGCAGCGGAAACTAAAGGAGGATAGCGTATGTCAAAAAAATATACGGGCAGAGTGTCGCAGATTATGGGACCTGTCGTCGACGTCGCGTTTGACGAGGGGCATCTGCCTGCAATTTACAACGCTTTGGAGATAGATAACAACGGCAAAAAACTTACCGTTGAAGTGGCTCAACACATAGGCGACAACGTAGTGCGTTGTATCGCAATGTCGTCCACCGACGGCTTAAAACGCCATACCCCCGTCTACGATACGGGCAAGACTATAAGCGTGCCGGTAGGTGAAGAGACGTTGGGTAGAATATTCAACGTGCTCGGCGATACCGTCGACAACGGCGAAGAAGTCAAGACGGACGAGAGATGGAATATTCACCGTCAACCGCCCGAGTTTGACGAGCTCTCCACTTCTACCGAAGTTTTGGAGACGGGTATCAAGGTCATCGACCTCATTTGTCCATACTCTAAGGGTGGTAAGATTGGTTTGTTCGGTGGTGCGGGCGTAGGTAAGACGGTGCTGATAATGGAGCTTATCAACAATATAGCCAAGCGCCACGGCGGACTCTCGGTATTTACGGGCGTGGGAGAAAGAACTCGTGAGGGCAACGACCTGTACAACGAAATGAAACAGTCGGGCGTACTCAAAAACACCGCCCTCGTGTACGGTCAAATGAACGAGCCACCTGGAGCGAGAATGAGAGTTGCGCTGTCGGGACTTACTATGGCGGAATACTTTAGAGATAGCAAGGGACAAGACGTGTTGCTATTTATAGACAACATTTTCCGTTTTACCCAAGCGGGTAGCGAAGTGTCGGCATTGCTCGGACGTATGCCTTCAGCGGTAGGTTATCAACCTACGTTGGCTACCGAAATGGGCGCATTGCAAGAGAGAATTACCTCTACCAAAAAGGGTTCTATCACCTCGGTACAAGCCGTGTACGTGCCAGCCGACGACCTCACCGACCCTGCTCCTGCAACAACCTTTGCCCACCTCGACGCAACGACGGTTTTGTCAAGAAATATCGCTTCGCAAGGTATCTATCCTGCCGTTGACCCGTTGGAGTCGACGAGCCGTATTCTCGACGCAGACATCCTCGGCGAAGAGCATTATTACGTGGCAAGAGAAGTGCAAAGAGTGTTGCAAAGATACAAGGAACTGATGGATATCATCGCCATCATGGGTATGGACGAACTGTCCGACGAGGACAAACTGCTCGTGCAAAGAGCAAGAAAAATCCAAAGATTTTTGTCGCAACCTTTCGACGTGTCGGAGAAATTTACAGGCTTTAAGGGTGTGTACGTACCTCTAAAAGAGACGATTAGAGGCTTTAGAGAAATCTTGGAAGGCAAACACGACGACTTGCCTGAATCGGCTTTCTTGTTCGTAGGTACTATCGACGAAGCCGTAGAAAAGGCAAAGAGAGTATAAAATGAAGGACTTTAGATTGATTGTATCTACACCTAACGGCAACGTCTTGGATAGACAAGTGCAAATGATTAGCGTGCGCGGCGTGGACGGCGACCTTGCCGTTATGGCGGGGCACGTGCCGTTTTGTACTGCCGTCAAACCTTGTAGATGCAAGATTTGGACGGACGACGAGGACATAACCGCCGTCATAGACGCGGGCATGCTGGTGGTCGGTCAAGAAAAAGTCATCTTGCTCGTCGGCAGTATGACGATAGACGAAGAATAACGAAAAAACAAATTATTTTTATAAGCAATAATAACGGCGTAAAAACTACGCCGTTGTTTTGTATAGCAATGCAATAATTGGCATAAATTGGACTAGCAAATAAAGAAAAATTGTAGAGCCTTGGGCTATTAGGCATTGGACAAACTAAGACCCTTAAGCAAAGATTGAGCGTATAGCATTAGCAATCGAGCAAAGGATATACACGGAAAAGTTGACAATTTTAGAAAAAAGAAATTTTGCCGTCAAAAACGATTGTCGGCGTATCGGGTAAAAAAGTTGTTGGTGTTAGACTATATGGTAGACTTAGTATAAACTAGCTTGGTTATAGGGTGTTGCACTTGATAGTATAATTAACCACACTAAAAAAGCGTGACCGCATAAGTCACGCTTTGATATTTTTTGATATGTAATTGGGATTATTTTTGTCTATTTTTTTGATACTCGTCAATCTTAGGAATGAGGTTGAGCATCGTCTCAAAGCCCTTCTCGAGAGAGAACATACTCAGTCCGTCTACCGTATCTTTGATAGTATGGTAGTAGTCGGTAGCGGTAGGGTTTTGGGCGTTGAGGGTGACGGTCTTGAAGCCTGCTCTTGCAAAAGGCGTGGAGTCGCAACCACCCACAGGGTTGGATACTATCTTAGGGCTAAGACCCGCTTCCTTCATAGCTTCGATAGACATGTCGATGAGATCTTTGTCGAAATGGCTGAGGAGCCATACGTCGCCCTTGACTGCGCAGAAGTGGTCGTCGTCTCTAAAGGAGTCGAGGTTGATGCTATAGAAGTTGTCGTCAAGCCACTCGAGTTTGCCCTTGTTGTCACGGCAAAATGCAGAAGAGCCTTTGAGTCCCGATTCTTCCGCGCCGAGTGCTGCGAGAACGAAACGACAATTCTCAGGCCATTGGTCGGGATTTTCTTGCATATATTTGATGGTGGCAAGTCCAATCTCGATACCGCTCATGTTGTCCATTGCGCCGGGAGCACCGACTGTGGTGGTGAGGAAGTCGGAGAGCCAATAGCAACCAGGGAGACAGAAGAAAGGCAACAAATATAGTATCAAATCGAATATTTGAAGCCCGCTAAGTCCGTCGACTGCCGTGGAGAACTGCGACATATAAGTAAAGCTGTACGCTCCTCTAAGTACGAGAATGAAGGCGGCTACAATCATTGCGACAATAGCCACTACTCCGCACACCGTCTTGAGTATCATAGTCTTTGGATTTTTGAGGGACAAATTCCAATTCCAACAACTGTCTATATGTCCCGACATCATAACCGTGTATTTTGCTTCGCCCTTAGGCTCGTATACCGAGAATACGTTGTGAGAAGTGCCTTGAGGGAAAAATCTATCTAATGCACCGCTATAAGAGAAGATTTGTAGGCAAGCGGCGGTGAGTAGAAACAAGCCCCATATCAAAGATGCGATAGGCGACAGGTAGAACAGAGCGAATTGTATGCCTCCGCCAATGCCGAGTAGAGGTATTGCACCGATAGACGCACGCGGTGCGTGGGTGAAGGCTTGAGTTACGACTTCTTTAGCGCCGAGTTCTCTCTTCATTTGTTCTTCGACCATTTTGCAACCCAATTCTTCTTCTTTGGAAGCGGGAAGTCTTGCACCGGTCGTGTCAACGACTTCTTTGATAAGGTCGTAGACGTATTGACCTTTTTGCTTGATTATCTCTTGTCTGTCCATAACTTTCTCCTAAATATCCCAAAAGACGTAATAATTATCTAGATTATAGCAAAAGCAAAGGCAATATTCAAGCGCATTGTGATAATTTGTGTCTAAAATAATAATTATTATAAAAATGATTATTGACTACGGGGGCAAAATGTGTTAAAATTTTGATAATAGTAATTTTGTTACGTAGGAGGTTATTATGAAAGTAACATATACCGAACTCAAAGGTAAGCAGGAAGCCGGTTACGGCGTTACCCGTTGGCCTAACGCGCAAGAAATCAACGCAAGTCTCAAGGAATTGACCGATAAGAATATCTATAGCATTCCAAAAGATACCTATCAAGAGATTTGCACCGAATATTACGACAAAAAGTGCTCTAAGTCCAAGGCTATCACCGCCGAAGCTAAAGAGTATATTCCGGGCGGCGTGCAACACAACCTTGCATTCAACAAGCCTTTCCCAATGTGCATGACCAAGGCAGAGGGCGCATACCTCGAAGATATCGACGGCAACAAATACATAGACTTTTTGCAAGCGGGCGGTCCTACTATCTTGGGTAGCAACTTCCCGGCAGTTAGAGAAGAGGCTATCAAGCTCATCGAAGAGTGCGGTCCCGTTACCGGTCTTTTCCACGAGGCAGAACTTCTCATTGCCAAAGAAATCAACAAAAATATGCCTAACGTAGAAAAATTCCGTATGCTCGGCAGCGGTACCGAATCCGTTATGGCTGCTATCCGTATCGCAAGATGCGCTACCAAGAAAAAGAGAATCATCAAGGTGGGCGGTGCATACCACGGTTGGTCCGACCAAATGGTTTACGGACTTAAGGTACCCGGAACTAGACAATTCCTCGAGTCGCACGGTATCCCTAACAATATCTTTAGCGTAATCGACGAGGTTAGACCTAACGACCTCAATATGCTTGAGACATATCTCAAACTCAACAAGATGCGCGGCGGTACGGCTGCCGTTATCGTAGAGCCTGTAGGACCTGAGTCGGGTACCAGACCTGTAGATTGGGACTACAACGCGGGCGTTAGAGCATTGTGCGACAAGTACGGTTGCTTGTTTATCTTCGACGAAGTAGTTACCGGTTTCCGTGTAGGTCTTGGCGGTGCGCAAGGTTTGTTCGGAGTTAAGCCTGACCTCACCATCTTCGGTAAAATCGTTGCCGGCGGTTATCCTGCTGCAGGCGGCGTAGGCGGTAGAAGAGATCTCGTAAATCTTATGGCTGCAGGCGTTGCGGGCGGGGCTAAGAAGGCCTACGTCGGCGGTACTTTGGCGGCTAACCCACTCTCCGCTATGGCAGGCTACGTTGCTATCAAAGAGATTGCTAAGAACAACGCCTGCGTCAAAGCAGGTCTTGCAGGTAACAGACTTACCGACGGCCTCGTAAGATTGATTGAAGCATACGACCTCCCATACGTAGCTTACAACCAAGGCTCTATCGTTCACCTCGAGTGTACGGGCGCAATGAGCTACGACTTCTCGTCTATGAACCTCCTCAACCTCGTCAAGGTATTGAAGAAGAAGGACAGCATCATGGTAAGAAAAGTGGCTATGGAACACATGGGCGCAGCTTATATGTCCAAGGGTATCGTTACTCTTGCAGGCTCTAGACTCTACACCTCTATGGCTGACACCGACGAAATCATCGACGAAGCACTCAATAGATTCGAGGACGTATTTAAGTTGGTTAAGGTTCGTACACAACCTATCGAAGAGCAAGTGGCAGAATATAGAGCAGAAAAAGAAGCTAGCAAAGCCGCAGCTAAAAAGAACTAATAACGATAAAGAGGGTTGTTTGTGCAAGCAGACAGCCCTTTTGTCTTGAAAAGAGGTAAAACTATGAAATACATAATGGCGCACGACTTAGGCACAAGCTCGGACAAGGCTGTCCTAGTGAGCTTTGAAGGCAAAATAATAGGCACCAAAGCTATACCGTATCCTACCTATTATCCGTCTCCCGCATTCGTGGAGCAAGACCCGATGGACTATTGGAACGCCGCTTGCGAAGCTTCGAGACTGATAATGGAAGAACACAAAATCAATCCCGAGGACGTAGAGGGCGTGGTATTTAGCACTCAAGCAATGGGCATTATCCCCGTTGACGATAGGGGCAACGTGTTGCATCCTAATATCACTTGGGTAGACGGCAGAGCACAAAAACAAGCCGATTCGATAATGAAAAAATTGGGCGGAAAGGCAATCTTTACTATGGTGGCAGGCACGCCTATTATGGGCAAGGACGTCATCGCCAAACTCATTTGGCTCAAAGAAGAAAGACCCGACGTGTACAACCACACCAAGTATTTCTTGGACGTCAACGGCTTTATGAAATACAAGTGCACGGGCGAAATGGTGGCGGAACTGACGGGTGCGTCAAGTTACGGTTTTGACCTCAAAAAGAAGGATTGGCTCAGCGTTTTGTCCTTGACGGGACTAGACATGAGCAAGCTCCCTCCGCTCGTCAAGAGTACCGACAAGATAGGTAACGGCTTGACTGCCGAGGCAGCCAAAGCAATGGGGCTCAAAGAGGGCACTTGCGTATTCGGCGGTTGCGACGACACTCAGTCGGCGGCAATCGGCAGCGGTATGAACGGCGACGGCGATATACATATCTACCTCGGCACTTCGGCTTGGGTAGGTGCTACTAGCAAAACGCATACCAAATTCAAAAACGGTGCTGCTGCAATTCAGTCGGCTGACCCCGAGATGAACCTTGTGGTAGGTATCACCGAGGCGGCGGGTAGCAATATCCAATGGCTGTGCGACCAATTCTTTAGTAGCGAACAAAAGCAGCTCGGCGACGGAATTTACTCGTATATGGACAAGGTGATAGAGTCTATTCCACCGGGATCAGACCACCTCATCTGCACTCCGTGGATGCTTGGCGAAAGATGTCCCGTAAGCTCGACTACGACTAGAGCAACGCTATTCAATATCACGCCCGAGCACACCAGAGAGCACCTTATGAGAGCAGTGTACGAGGGCATTGCGTACAACCTTAGATGGATACTCGAAAACTTTAAGAAAGACTATAAGCTCAGCTGTAGAAAGTTTAGAATTATTGGCGGCGGCGCGTTGGACGATGCTTGGATGCAAATCATTGCCGACGTGACGGGCGTTGAGTTCGCCATAGTGGACAATCCTCGTAACGCAGGCGCATTGGGCGTGGCTATCGTTGCCTTGATAGGACTTGGCGAGATACCGTCCTTTGCCGACGCTAAGAACTTCGTCAAAGAGACCAAAACTTATAGACCTAACGCTCAAAATCAGCATATCTACAACGAGCTGTTCCAAAGCTATAAGGACGTATACTACAGCTTGAGAAAGGCTTACAAAAAAGCCAACAGCAGAAGATTTGAAGGAGGAGAAGAATGAAAAACGAAAAAATCGTAGCTACTTTGGTAGAATACGCGCACAAACTTGCCGAGGAAAAGGTGTGCGGTATAAAGGATATGATTGCTATGAGAAGCGAGGGAGCAATGTACGTTACTAAGGCGGGAGCCGACTTTGCCTCGCTTGTCGATAGCGACGTGGAGGTCGTAGATTTGGACAAGGCTGAGGGTGAGTACAAGCTCTTTGCCGACGTATTCAAGGCAAGAGAGGATATAGGTGCTATTTGCCATTGTTATCCTGCTTGGATAGCCCCTCTTGCTAAGGTGGGCGCGACTATACCTGCCGTGCTTGACGATATGGCGCAAATAGTTGGACCTACTTGCAAAACTAGCAAAAACGATAGCGCAAGCATTATCAAAACCCTCAAGGGTAGAAACTCGTGCCTCATCAAAGAGGACGGATGCCTAACTTCGGGTAGAACTATGGACGAGGCATACACTTGCGTGCTCGTCTTGGACAAGGCGGCTCACTGCTACGTGTCCTCGGCTGTTATAGGCAAAAACAAAATCATCAACGGCTTTGAGGCAAGACTGATGAGATTTGTCTACAAAGTAAAATACAGCAAGAAAAACCAAGAGAATTTGAAGAGCGCAGAGGGGGAAGTGTAATATGGCTTGGGATAGAGAAACAGAACTTAGATTACGTCAAGTTATCAAGGACAGCGGTGTAAATTTGCTCAAAGAAAACCTCGTGCAAGGCACTTGGGGCAACACTGCGGTAAGATTGGACGAAGACCATATGTTGGTTACCCCTACGGGCTTGGACTATATCGCGCTACAACCAGAGGATATGCCTGTGGTGCAAATATCCGACCCTTCGATATGGAGCGACGGCAAAAAACCTACCAGCGAGAGAAAAATTCACGCCGCAATAATGATGGCTAGACCGGAGATAAACGCGACTATCCACTCCCACCCCGTATATTGCTCTATTCTCGCTTCGGCAAGAATAGAACTGCCCGTGATGAGCGACGAGATGCAAAGACTCGTGGGCGGTAGCGCAAGAGTGGGCGCGTACGGACTGCCTGGCACCAAGACCCTCAAAAAGGGAACGGTGGAAGCTATGAGCGGAAGAAACGCTTGCTTCATGGCTAACCACGGCGTATTCTGCGCAGGTAAGGATATGGACGAAGCCTTCGAAATAATTAGAATTATGGAGAAGAGCAGTTACGACTATATCAAAGAGCAAACCTTGAAGGCAACGGGACAAACTACGTATAGCGACGAGTTGCTCTTCGATTACTTCGTGTCCAAATACGGCAAATGAGTTTGCCTACGATAGACAATCCGCTTACGCCAAAGCAAGCGGGACAGATGAGTCCGCTTGCTTTGGCTTATATCGGCGACAGCGTACACACCCTCTACGTGAGGACGAGCCTCTCGATAAGTACGGGGTGCAAGCCCAATCAGTTGCACACAGCCGTGTCTGATATGGTCAAAGCCTCGGCACAAGCGAGCAAAATGCAAGAGATATTGCCATTGCTGACTCAAGAAGAAGAGGAGATTTTTCACCGTGGGCGCAACGCCAAAGTGCATACCATTGCCAAGAACGCCAGCGTTGCCGACTACAAGCAAGCCACGGGCTTTGAATGCCTCATCGGCTACCTCTATCTCGTGGGCAATAGCAAAAGAATAGAAGAATTGTTGAATATAGGAGGATAAGATGGCACAAGTTAAGCCACAAGTGACCTTGTTGAAATATACGCCCGACCCCGAGCAAACCATTGCTTTGGCGGCGAAATTGTGTTATAGCGACGCAACTATAGAGGACCTAAAAGACGGTGTGGAGAGCGGAGACGTATCCAAGTTTATCGCCCGTCTATCGTCCTTTGGACACATGTCGCCATTCGAACATGCAAGCTTTACCTTTGGTATCGAGGGTGTGTCGAGAGCGCTACTAGCCCAAATCACCCGTCATAGACTTGCAAGCTTTAGCGTCAAGTCGCAAAGATACGTTGCTGCGGGCAAGAACGTGGACGTCTTCAATTATATCATTCCGCCAAGCATCGAAGCGTTGGGAGAAGACGCCGTCAAGAAATACCAAGACCAAATGGCCACCATGCAACAGTGGTACAACGAATGGCAAGGACTTCTCGGCGGTGACTGCGAAAAGTCCAACGAGGACGCGCGTTTCGTCTTGCCTAACGCTGCCGAAACCAAAATGGTGGTGACGATGAACGCAAGAGAGCTGCAACACTTCTTCCACCTTAGATGCTGCAATAGAGCTCAATGGGAGATAAGAGAAGTGGCTTGGCAAATGCTAGGACTCGTGTTGCAGGTTGCGCCTAATATCTTTTGCACAAGCGGACCTAACTGCGTGGCGGGAGCTTGCACCGAGGGCGCTAAGTGTTGCGGAAAAGCTAAAGAAATGAGAGAAAAACAACAAGGACTAAAGAATGGACAATAATAGAGATTTAGTTCTTTTGCAAAAGATTAGAGAGGGCGACGATAGAGCGCTCGAAGAGTTGATGACCGCCTACAAAGGGGTCGTCAGTTCTTTGATGAGAGATTATTTTCTCAAGGGCGCAGATAAGGAAGACTTGTTCGAAGAAGGGTGGATAGGGCTGTATAAGGCAGTGTTGAGCTACGACGCTACTAGCAACGTCAGCTTTTATACCTACGCTTGTTCGTGTATAAGAAACAAGCTCTTCGACGCTATCAAAAAGTATAACGCCGCCACTCACAATACTCTCAACGAGAGCGTGGACATAACCCAAAGTAGCGAGATTGAGGACCACGGTCCGTCTATGGAAGAAAAGACCATAGAGAGACAAATCGTCGACTCGGTGATACAAGGCTTGAGCAAAGAGTTGAGCGAGCTGGAACAAAAGGTCTTGCGACTCTATCTCGACGGCGAGTCGTACGGCGATATTGCGTCGCAAGTGGGTAAAAACGAGAAATTCGTGGACAACACGCTGCAAAAAATAAAAAGAAAAATTAAGAAACTGTCCAAAAAATGGTTGGAATAAAAGAGGTGACGAAAAGTCACCTCTTTTGATAGTATTTTGTAAGCATATTTACCTAATAGATTGGTTGTCGCAAAATATGTCGCAGTTGCAATAATATCGGCAGCGACGCATAATTTAGTAGACGAATGACCACTTGTACTCTAACTGTGACGGCGATATTTCGTAGGCAACTCGTTGTCTATTAGCGTGTCTATTTTTGTAGATACGTATTGAGTTTTTCGATAGTTTCGGCAGTAATTCTATTGACCTCGTCGAAGTCTACAGACGGGATATAAATCTTTTCTATTTCGGCGTGGAGGGCTTTGGCTCTTTGCAGTTGTCCTACAGCCCAATCTATGAGTCTACGCTCCGAGAGTTGTAGAGAGTAGACGTCGGGCTCGCTTGGAAGAAAAGCCGACGCGTCGATGATTGCTTCGTCGCTTGCCGAAAAGTTGGGATTGGTGGATATTACTCTGTCAGCGAAAACCAAGTCGCAAACTACGCTTGGATTGAGTGGGGAATAGAATACTTGGTATTGTAAGCCTTGTACGTCGGCTATGGCTTTGATCGTGTCGAGAATAATATGTGCTACGAAGCGGTTGCCAACGAGACGATACAACTTTTTGGAGAACTTGCAAGGGAGATAAACTTCGCCGAGCGAGGTGATTGCGTAGCCGAACAGTGCGCGCTTGCGAGAACAATCTGCACCTTCGATAAGGCGGTGCGACAGTGAAAGTACGGCTGAATAGTCAATCTTGTCCTTGGTCGTTTGGTATAGCGTATCAAAGATTTTGCCTGCAGAGGCAATGGCGTCAGTAGCGTAGCGGTAGCAGTCGGCTTTGTCCTTATTGAGGGTGACGAGAGTCGGCTTGCAGTTTTGTAGAGCCTTGTGGCCTAGGCAGGTGGATAGGTCTATCGTCCAATCGGTGCAACATACGTACTTGCTCTCAATGACGTGGGGCGCCGTGCCGTCCACCATTGCAATGCCTTTGTCCGGCAGAGCTATTCCGTCTAGGCTATCGGTATCGGCCGAGCATCTAAAATATTCCACCTCGTATCTATCTTGGAGAGAAGCGGCGATTTTTTTGAGCATAGTGCTCTTACCTACGCCCGAACCGCCTTTGACTACGAAGAATGCCGTACAATTATCCCTATCTATAATGCCGTCATAGAGATTGACAAAACCGCGAGAAGTGGTTGCGCCTGCAAAAAAAGAGTTTTCCATAGAACACCTCACAACAAAAATTCATATATCTAAGTATATTGCAAATGCGCAATAAATATGAAAACAGGGTGAATGATGGAAGATTTGATGGTGGTGGACGTCGTAGACCAACGAAGTCGGCTGGCAAAAGAAACGTTGGAGAGTGAGTACGAAACGACTACTCTCAAAGAATATCTTGACCTCTCAAGAGATAGGACTGCCAAAATTATTTTGTCGGTATCGTCCAAGTTGCAAATAGGCGACGTAGACAAAATTGCCCAGGGAAGCAAAGTATTTTACTTCTTTATCGACGGCAAGGTAGAAGAAAAGCTGACAGCCAAAGGGTGCGAGTGTATATCTATTTTGGCATTGCCGCTCTTTGGTCAAGAGAATAGCTATTTGACGGCGGAAGGAAGCCTAAAATATATAATCGACAATACGGATAAGTGCCTGCGTGACATGACGTTTGGAGTGATTGGGTGGGGAAAGCTTGCCAAAGCCATGGCGGAAGTTTTGCAAAAGTTTGGTAGCAAAATCACGGTGATAACTTGCTCGAGAGAGGATAAAAACCCAACCGTCGTAGGATATAGGCACGTATCTTGGCAAGAGTGCGATTATACGCAATTTGACTGCATAATCAATACCGCGCCAAGTAGACTCTTTGAGGTCAATCCGCCTATCAAAAAGGGCGTATTCGTGTTGGAGCTGGCTAGCAAGGTCTATCCCTTTGACTACGACGAGTGGTCGAGGTCGGGCGTCAATTATTTGATAGCCTCTTCGGTGCCGTCCAAGACTTGTCCGCAATCCGCCGCTAGGCTTTTGTGCGACGCAGTGCTGTCCTATTCACCCTGACAAGGAGAGATTATGGACCTGACGGGTAAAAAAATCGGCGTGGCAATAACGGGTTCGTTTTGCACCTTGTCACGTTGTTTGAATATGATACGACAATTAGTAGATATGGGTTGTGACGTAACACCGATTTTTTCGGAAAAGGTGGCAAGCACCGACACGAGGTTTTTTGTCGCCACCGACTTTTGGAATAAAGTGGTCGAGTTGACGGGAAAACGTCCTATAACGGATATAGTGGAAGCCGAGCCTATCGGCCCAAAGAAATCCTTTGACGCACTGTTGGTGGCACCGTGTACGGGCAATACACTTGCAAAACTAGCTAATTCCGTAACGGACGGAGCGGTGACTATGGCGTGTAAGGCGCACTTGCGCAACAATCGTCCTTTGATAATAGCCGTCTCCACCAACGACGGGTTGAGCGGAAGCGCAAAGAATATAGGCAAACTACTCAATTATCGCAACGTGTACTTCGTGCCCTTCGGTCAAGACGACCCAATCAAAAAGGCTCGGTCTTTGGTAGCGGACTTCGAGAAGGTGCCTAAGACTTTGGAAAGGGCGCTTGACGGAGAACAAATTCAGCCAATTATCGTGGCAAAATAATATTTCAGCCATACCGGCTCGGTATGGCTGAAATATTTTGAAAAAGGTATTGATTTTTTATTAGAATAGAGTTATATTAGTATTATAATAAAAGTTTATTTTTTATATAAAGGTCTGAATAAGGTACGAAAGAAAATGAAAAGCAAAATAGAAATAGAATTTGACCACGCTTGGATTTTGAAGCATAGAGAGGATGAAAAATTGCCTATCGCAATCCTCAAAGAGTTTTTGTCTGCAAAGTACGAAGGACTGGTACGATTTGAAGAAGAAGGTTGGTCTTCAATTGTCGTGATTGCCGACGCAAGCGTGGATGCCAAAGCTATGTTAAAAAATATTAATGAAGTATTGAACGAAAAATATAAAGGAGAGGACGACTACGTAGTATCTATAGAGATAGCTGAGGTTGACGACGAACAAAACGAGCCGAAAGAAGATGCAACAGAGCAATGCGACGAGATGCCCTTGACTGAGAACGGTAGTCAAGAAATAGATAGACAATCAAACGCTGAATTTAAAAGCTCTACGGTCGAAGACGACCAGCCCGAAGATAGTGAGGACGACGTACAAAGGTGCTTGGCTCAGCTTGACGCAATGGTGGGCGGGGAAGAATTTAAAGCCTTAGCCAAGGAAATAGTCAAGATTGCTCCGCAAATACGCAAGAGCGGCAAAAACGACGCATTCGTGTATCAAAGTTATCTGTTTTCTATCAACGACGGCAACGGATTGTCGACCTATCTCAAGGCGTTGGCACGCCTTTTGAGCGCTACCGAGATAGTCGAGGTAGACGGCTCGAAAGCCGTAATCGAGATAAAGTTGCCCGCTCCCGACAACAAAGAGGAAGCGAGGAGATTGTTTGACGACTTGTACGACGTTATGAAACGCCGTAACGGTAATAAAGTCAAGATAATCTGCATAGACATCAGAGAGTGGATGAACAACCTCAACGACTCGAGATTTAAGGAGTTGTTGCGCGGCGCGGAAAAGACTATGGAGAATAATATCTTTGTATTCCGCGTGCCTTTCGTTGACAAGACGGTGCTAAACAAAATCAAAGGGGCGCTCAACGACCTCGTGTTTATTAGAAGCATATCGTTTGCTCCTCTCAACGAAAAAGAAATTAGAGCTTACGCCAAGACGATATTCTTGGACTATGGCTTTAGTCTGACGCCGAAGGCGTGGGAGATTTTTCAACAGCGTATAGTCGAAGAAAAGAGCGACGGCAAGTTTTACGGGTTAAATACTATCAAAAAAGTTGCTATGGAATTGTTGTACAAAAAGCAACTTAGCAATGCTCAATCAAAAAGACCTAACAACGTAATAGACAAAAATCAAGCCAAGAGTATATGCCACGCCGTAGACGACGAAGGAGAGTCGGGTTACGAAATGCTAAGCAAATTGGTGGGCGGAGAAAATATCAGACGCAAGTTTGACGAAATCATTGCTCAAATTGACTTGGCAAGGAAAGAGGACGCTTTGGGAGCGCCTTGTATACATATGAGATTTGTGGGTAATCCGGGAACGGGTAAGACCACTGTAGCAAGAATAATAGGCAAAATCCTCAAAGAGAGAGGAGTCTTGCGGGCGGGCAACTTCTTCGAGTATTCGGGTAGAGATTTTTGCGGAACGTACATAGGAGAGACCGCACCGAAGACGGCAAGTATGTGTCGCGATGCATACGGTTCGGTTATGTTTATCGACGAAGCCTATTCGCTGTATAGAGGCGAAGATAACGACAAGGACTACGGTAGAGAAGCATTGGATACTTTGATTGCCGAGATGGAAAATCATCGCTCCGAGTTGGTCGTGATTATGGCGGGCTATACCGACGATATGGACAAGTTGATGAAGGGCAACGCGGGACTCGCCAGCAGAATGCCTTACGTAATCGAATTTCCAAACTTTACGAGGCAGCAACTGTACGAGATATTTTGTAGCATGACCACGGGCAAGTTTAGCTACGAAGAGGAGATGTTGGAGTGTGCGAAAGAGTACTTTTTGGCAATGCCCGACGAGATGATCAAAGCCAAAGAGTTTAGCAACGCAAGATTTGTGCGCAACCTTTTTGAAAGAACGTGGGCAAAGGCTGCAATGCGTAGTCAACTATCCAAGTGTGGCAAGGTTCAACTGAAAAAAGAAGATTTTTTGAGCGCGCGTAGCGAAAAGGAATTTGAGTATACCGCGACTACTAAACAAAAAATCGGTTTTTGATAAAATAACTTATTAGGAGGAAAATATGGCAACGGAAAAAGAAATGAAGTTGGCAAAAAACACTTTTGACACTTTGTGTCAATGGCTCAGGGATGAGGGTTGGAAGTTTGAAGCGGATGAAGAGAAATTGTTGGTATCGTTTGGTGCGGTCGGCGATGATTTGTCCATGAATTTGGCAGTAAAAGTCAATACCGATTTGATGATAGTCTCCGTGTACAATTATTTGGGTTTCAATATTCCTGAAAACAAGAGAGCCGATATGGCTATCGCAATTTGTGCGGCAAACGAACGTTTGCACGACGGCAATTTTGATCTCAATTTGCTTAGCGGCTCTATGCTCTTTAGGATGACTTGTAGTTTTAGAGAAAGTTTGCTTGGAAAGGAACTTATGAAGTATTTGGTTATGACTTCTTGCGTAACCATGGACAACTTCAACGATAAGTTCTACGACTTTGTCAACGACAAAATCTCTTTTAAAGAATTGGTGGCTTGGATAAAGGAGTAAGGAGGTAGAAAGATGGATAAGCAACTAAAAAAAGCAAGAGAAGTATTCGAATATCTATGCAATATGTGCGATAAAATGAATTTGAATTATAATAAAAACGAAGACAATTTGGCTATTGAGTTCATCTGTACCGGAGATGATTTGCCTATGTCATTTTTGGTGTACGTGGAGCAAGAACGTCAATATATAGGTTTGTTGTCAAGATTGCCTTTTAGCACGCCGGAAGATAAGGTGGTAGAAATTGCGTTGGCTGTTACGGCAATCAACTATACTATGCCCGACGGACATTTTGACTTTGATATCGATGAGGGTAATATTACCTTTAAGATGACTTCGAGTTATAGAGAGAGCCTTTTGAGTGAAGAAGTATTTCAGTATATGATGGGTTGGGCGCTCCATATAGTAGAAGAGTACAACGATAAGTTGTTTATGTTGGGCAAGGGCGCAATCGATATCAAGGACTTCCTACAAGAGATTAGCAATTAGAAATTTGCGATTACGTAAACGATTAGCCGCTCTCGCCAATCACGAGGGCGGTTTTTTGTTAGTGTATTGTAGACTTATCTCGTCAATATGGCAAAGGCAACGATTTGTTGCGCGTTTGCCATATTTTGTTGCTTGAAAAAAGTAAGAAATAATTATAATATTATAACGTCAACTTTAGGCGATAGATAGAGGAACTCTCTTTCGTCTACGACGAAATCAAAAGGTGCGGTATAAGAGCAAATGAACAACGAGTTTGGAGAGAGAATAAGAGAATTGCGTAAACAAAGCGATATGACGCAAGCTCAGTTGGCGGAGAAGTTGGGGATTTCTCGTCAGGCTTTGTCTAATTGGGAGAAGGGAACTTGCGAACCCGATTATTTGGGGATATTGGGACTGTGTAAGGCATTGAACGTCGACGCCAATCGTTTGCTTGGCGTAGGCGAAATTAACGACCAAGATAAAGAGTTTGATTTGTTGACGTCAACAAATCAAGGGAATGATAGCCGAGACGATAATCTCGTCGAAGTAGGACAGAACGATTTAGAAAGAAATAACTCGCCGAAAAAACGTACTAGAAAGAGTACGATATTATTGACGGCATTTGTACTTACGGTAGTGATTGTTGTCGGCGCTATTGCGTCTTTGCCGTTTTTTAATCCATTAAATTCCAACGTAGCCTATTCGGTATCGTTAAATTTGACAACCGCCGACAAGATGAAAGCAGTAGCGATTGCGTGCACGGCTGTTGCGATAGTCGCTTGTGTATGGTTGATAGAAACCGCCATAGAAAACAAGAAAAGCAAGCAAGAAACGGAGAAAAGCAATGACCGACAAATATAGATTTACGACGATAGTCGCAACGATACTATTAATAGTATCGTTGGCGGGGGCGGTCTGTTGCCTAGTGCTTGCTAAAAAATATTCTTCAAATCAAATGCATGGAATGGCGACGGTGGTAGCGGTGGACGTCGCTGGAAGCAACGGTTTGATAATGGCTAAGGCAACCAACGAGTTTTGTCTCGGCACGACGATATTACATACGAGGCTAAAACTATACGTTAGCGACTACCAAGTGTATAAAGTCGAGGATATGATTTTGATTGACGTAGTTGAAGATTTTGATTTGAGTATTGGAGAGAGCATCGTTGCGGTGACCAGCACCGAAGGCAAAACTCGATACTGGTGTGCCGTAGTAGAATATAAACACGACGACAAACCGTGGAAAACTTGCAGTACGGCAATCATAGCTTTTGACGGACAAGGCAAAGAGTGCTTGCCGTTCAACTAAAGTCAACGTTTTGTTGACAAGATGCAAGGTCTCGTTGCTTGAAGTGAGCGACTGTGGACGGTATAATGAGATTGAGAGAAACGCGGTATCACCGCGTGCGGAGGGCTTATGACGAAAAAAGCGATAGTCGGAGTAGTGATAGCGATTGCGATTGTAGTGTTGGTTGCGGTGCTTATTTGGGGACTGCAACCCGTGCAACAACAGCAAGTTACTTATGAACAGCTACAAAAAAAGGACGGAAAGCTTGACGGAAAAATCGTGCCCGAAAGCTTGCCTTTTGACGGAATAGTGGAATATTGTGCAATCACCTATCCGCAAGGACACGACGGGGTCGTGCCGTTGAGATTTGAACTGAGAGATGAAAGGGCGACGGGATATATATTGGTTTTGGTAGGGGAAAACAAAAAACTGACTATAGACGCAAGAAACATAAATAACGCTATTGACGAAGAAATGACGACGGCTACTTATCGAGGCTTGCAAGCGACGTACAAACTAACGAGCACGGAAAACGCGAGCGTAGCGACGATAGTATGTCAAGGGCTATCGTGCAAGTTCGAGTATGCCGAAACAGCCGTAGCCGACTTGGAGAACGACGTAAAGGCAATGCTAGACGAGATAGCACGCAAAGTTAATCTATAATAGTAAAATAAAATGGGCAACCGTGATAGGTTGCTCTTTTTTGGACCTCTTGCCGAGCCGTACACTCAAAAAGAGGCTTGGATAAAAAATAAGAACTATGCAAATATTAATAATATATTTTACATTGGTGTAAAAAAGATATATAATACAAACTATGATTAAGCAAACTATTTCTAATGATATATATTACGTAGGAGCAAGCGATAGAAGAATAAAGTTGTTCGAAAATATCTATCCGCTAGATAGAGGCGTAAGCTACAACAGCTATCTTATCGTATGCGAAAAGACGGCGCTACTTGACAGCGTTGACGACGCAGTGGGTAGAGTATTTTTGCAAAAGGTCAAGGACGCGCTTGACGGTAGAGGATTGGATTATTTTATCGTCAATCACATGGAGCCCGACCATTGCGCGTGCATAGAGGACGTGATGAATACTTTTCCTAGCGTTACCCTCGTCACCAACAACAAGGCTGCGATGATGATACAAGAATACTTTGGTTGCGATTGGGCGGAGAGAAGAATAATAGTCAAAGACAACGATACCTTGAGCCTTGGCAACCACGAGTTGAAGTTCGTATTTGCGCCAATGGTGCATTGGCCTGAGGTTATGATGACCTTGGATACGACGACGGGCATTTTGTTCTCTGCCGATGCATTCGGCACTTTCGGCGCGCTCAGTGGCAACGTCTTTGCCGACCAAGCCTACAAGGGTGACGAGTGGCAAGAAGAGTCGAGAAGATATTATACCAATATCGTGGGCAAATACGGCGTGCAAGTCAAAAATGCTCTCGCAAAATTGACGGGCGCTGATATCAAAATGCTCGCACCGCTCCACGGACCTATTTGGAGAAAGGATTTAGACAAAATACTCGACAAGTACACCAAATGGAGCAACTATCAATGCGAGGATAAGGCTGTCGTGCTGATATACGGCTCGATTTACGGACATACCGCCGAGGCGGTGGATATGCTTGCGGCGCAGTTGGACAACCTTGGCGTTAGCAACTTGAAAGTGTACGACGCATCTAACGTCGACGTGTCGTATCTGGTGGCTGAGAGCTTTAGATGCTCGCATATAGTCATTGCATCGGCGACCTACAACGGCGCGATATTTACACCGATAGAGAGATATCTTGCTGAGATTATCTCGCACAATCTTCAAAATCGTACGATAGGTATCGTGGAAAACGGCACTTGGTCGGCTATTAGCGGAGCTTTGATAACCAAAGAATTGGAAAAGATGAAAAACATCACTTTGCTTGGCAACAAGGTATCCGTCAAGGCGGCACCGGGCGAGGATAACTTGGACTCTATCAAGGCATTGGCGGAAGAAATATGCGAGAGCTTGAAATAAGAATTAGGCAATTTTTGGAAGAAAAGGCGGAGGAAGAATACCGCCTTTTTTCTACAAAGCTCACGCCGACGGACTATGAGATTTTGGGTGTAAGAATGCCTTGGCAAAAGAGCCTTGCCAAAGATATTGCCAAGCGTGATAGCCGAGAGGTGTTAGAGTATCTGGACGATGCTAGCCCTATGAGCTTTGAAGAGCTCAACGTGTACGGCTTGGCTGTGGCATACGCCCACCTCACCGACCAAGAAAAAATGAAATATATGAAGAGATACTTTGGGTTGATTGACAACTGGGCAAGCTGTGACAGCATAGTGTGTGCGTGCAAGTTTGTAGGCAAAAAACCCGATACGTATCGAGATTTTGTGGCTAAACTTGCATTTGACTTAAGACCTTTCGTTGCTCGTGCGGGCATTGTTTTGATGATGACGTACTACCTTGACGACGAGCACATAGAAGAGGTGCTGAGAGAGGTAACTAAGATTGACGCCAAGCACTATTACGTTTCTATGGCGATAGCTTGGCTCGTGGCTACGTCGCTTGCCAAGAATTGGGATAAGACGATATCTCTCTTGGAGAATAGACTGCTAGACGAAGCAACTCACAATAGAGCTATTGCCAAAGCAAGAGAGTCGTATCGCATAGAGCCGTGGCAAAAAGAATATCTCAAAGGATTGAAAGTATGAAGGCGCAAACAAGAATAGTGACGCATCCATTTGCACCCATAATTGACGCGGACAGCAAGGTCTTGATATTGGGCAGCGTGCCGTCGGTCAAGTCGGTGGAACAAGGTTTCTACTACATGAACCCACGCAATAGGTTTTGGCAAGTAACGTCGCATATTGTCGGTCAAGACTTGACGAGTATGGATAACGAGGGCAAGAGCAAGGCTCTACTTGACGCGGGCATAGCCCTATACGACAGCGTGTATCAATGCGAGATTGAGGGTAGCAAGGATAGTAGCGTAAAGGTAGTCGTTGCCACCGATATATCCAAATTGACAGCGGGTAGCCAAATAAAGAGGGTGCTTTGCAACGGACGATTGAGCTACGATACGGCAAAGAAATACAATCCTGATTGGGAAGATAGGCTCGTACTTATGCCCTCCACAAGCCCCGCCAACGCAGCCAAAAGTTTGCAGTCGTTGATAGAAATATGGGGAAAAGAAATAGAGAGCTCAATGGCGTAAAGCAAGTGAGAGAAGGCGTAGTCGATTATCTCCTAAAATGACATAATAATAAAAATGCTTTTGGATAAGTAAAATTTATAATTATTAAACAAATCTACTTCAAAACAATAGCCAAAAATCAAAAAAAGTGATATGCTATACACAAATGTGTGGGGGTTTGACAAATGGAAGCATTGATTAACTTTATCAAAGAAAATCTTATAGTATGTTGCGTTGTCGTTGCCGCTATAGTACTTCTCATCATCGTACTCGTGGCAGTTAGCGCAAGCAAGAAAAAGGCAAAGAAAGTTGGAGACAAGCAAGTAGCCGAAACCGCTGAGGTACATACCGAAGAGAAGAGCGAAACTCAAATAGAGGCACCGGTTGTGGAAGAAGTTAAGACCGAAGAAGTCGTAGAACCACAAGTGGTGGAAGAGGAAATTGCCGAAGAAACCAAAGAAGAGCCTGTAGAAGAGGCTGCAGCCGAGGTAGAAGAGGCAACCGTCGAAGAGACTGCTGAGGAGCCTAAGGAAGAAGTCGTAGAAGAAACTGCTACCGAAGAAGTGGCTGAAGAAGCAACTGCAGAGGTTGAAGAAGTAGTAGAAGAAGAGCCAAAGGCTGAAGAAGAAGTAGTAGAAGAAAAGCCTGCTAAGCAAGCAAAGAAAGAAGTTGCGGCAACCGAAGAGAAGCCTGCTAAGAAGCCTGCAACAAAGCGTGGCGCAGTAGGTAAGTGGCAAGTATATCAAAAGAGCGACGACGAGTTCGTAGCATATTTGCACGCCAACAACGGCACCGTATTGCTCACCAGCGAAACCTATTCTTCCGCTAAGGGCGTAATGAGCGGTATCGAAACTATCAAGAAAAACGTAGACCTCGGCAAGTTCGAAGTCCACTGCGACAAGAAGGGCAACTACTATTATAAGCTCAAGAGTGGTGCCAACAGACTCTTGTGCGTGGGCGAGGTTTATAGCTCTAAGACAAGCTGCGAAAACTCTATCGAGTCTGTCAAGAAATTTGCTCAAAACGCAATTTTGATGGAAGACGTAATCGAAGACAAGACCGTCATCAAGTACGAGCCAACAGGCGAAGTTGCAGTAGCTAAGAAGGGCTATACCGGCAAGTGGACTATAGAAGAAGTGGATGATATGTATCTTGCCAACTTGTGGGCTTCCAACGGCGAGTTGTTGCTCGTGACCGAGTCTTACAGCACCGAGGCGGCAGCTAAGTCGGCAATGGAAAACATCAAGAAAAACGCATTGGCTAACAACTTTATCATCGATAGAGACAAGACGGGTAGATATTATTACAAGCTTAGAAATACTCAAAAATCTATCCTTTGCGTGGGCGAAACCTACGACACTCTCGACCGTTGCGTAAGTGCAATCGAGTCTGTGAAGAAGTTCTGCAACAGCGCAAAATTGGTAGAAAAAGCAGAAGACGACAAAGAGTAAAATTCAATACGACGAGTATAGCGACGCGTAAGGCGTCGCTATTTTTTTGTCCAAATCAATAGCCGTGCAATATCGTAGGCGAGCGTTGAATATTGTACGCCTTACGATAGCAGTTAGCAACGGTCTATTGAGCTATAGAAAAGACTAAAGATTGCCGATATTTTTGCAAGCAAAACAGGGAGATTGGAAGCAATTTCCAAAATTTGTGTGTTGCAGTAGCGGGGCGCGATAGGGTAAAATCATCTTGACTATACTGTAAGCGCAAAGGAGGAAAAATGAAAAGAGTATTGGCAATAGGGATAACTTTGATATACATATTGGTGGCTACTTTAGGGTGCGCTACGGCGGCGGGCGACATTGATAGAGAGGACGCGTTTTTGCCAAGTGAAGAGCCTTCCGTAGAGGAGAACTTGCCGACGACGGACGAGTCTAACGAGGAGCAAGAGGAGCAAAGCCCCGAAGAACAACCCGCTCCAACGCCCAAGTACGACGTCATGGTCATGTCCAACGTCAACAATCTAAATATTAGGTCGGGCAAGGGTAGCGGATATTCCGCTCTCGGCAGTATCAACGCCAAGGATATGCTCGCTTACGTGGCAACCGAAGGCGGTTGGTACAAGGTGAGATATAAGAGGGGATACGGCTACGTTTCGGCTTCTTATACCCAAATAAAATATATGCAAATGAGCGACAATCAAACCGTCGAGGACGTGCTTAACGTAGCCAAAGGGCTTATGGGCTATCCGTACGTGTGGGGCGCGCAAAGATACCATTGGGGCAACGGAATACTCAATCGCAACTTCGTTCAAGGTCAGTTTGACTGCTCGTCGTTGGTGCAATACGTCTTTTACATAGGGGCGGGAGTGGTACTTGACGTCAACACGAGGACGCAGGTCTATCAAGGGCGCACGGTGTCCGAGTTGGCAAGAGGCGACGTGATGTTTTTTACCAACGCCGACAGAGTTGGACTGAGCGGACTGGATAGAGTGGGACACGTAGCGATTTATCTCGGCGACAACTATATTTTGCATACCGCCAGCGACTATGCCGTCATCGAACCGATAAGCTCGCTGAGATGGTCGTATTTTATCGTGGGTAAAAGGATGATATAGTTGTCACTTAGGCAAATAAATTGTATAATAGATATATGAAATGTATTTGCGTAGGGGCAGGGGATAAGCCTAATAAGAATATTGTCAAAGAGTCGGGGGATTTGCTCGTAGCCGTGGACGGCGGTTGGAACTATGTCGACGAGAATATCGTAGATATGGCAGTGGGCGACTTCGACTCTTTGGGCTACCAACCCGATAGCGACAAGGTAGTCAAGCTCGAAGTCCGCAAGGATTATACCGACATGTGGGTGGCGTGCCAAAAGGGCTACGAGTTAGGATATAGAGAGTTTTGGCTATACGGGGCTACGGGCGGACGGTTTGACCACACCCTTGCCAATATCCAGCTGGCGACCAACCTTGCTAAAAAAGGGTGCGAGGTTGTCGTCAAGGACAACTCTTTTGACCTAATTGTAACTAGCTCTCAAGTGGTGCTTGACGATATGGTGGGTAGAAACGTGTCGGTGTTTGCGGTGGATAGTGCGGTGGTCGATTTGATTGGATTGGACTATTCGGCACAAAATTTGACGATAAACAACGACTTTCCTATTGGCGTCAGCAACCGCGTTGTGCATGAGCGCGCCGTCGTCAAAGTTAGACGCGGTGTGACGGTAATTGTGGTCGATTTTGACTAAAATTTGAGATATGGTTTGACTTTTTTTAAAAAAGCATTTACAAATACGGCTTTTTGTATTATAATTTTTTTACTATAAAGTTTTTGTAACAAATCAATGGGGGTTATTTATGGAGGAGGAAAAAATCGACTTGACCGCGACTACGGCAGACGAGGTTAAGCCTACCGACGACGATTCCGCTCACAAGCCAAAAAAGAAAGAAACCAAAATTGATTATTTTAGTGCAACCGTCAACCAATACGGCGTGACGGGCGCCTTTGCCATTATCGGTTTTGTTTTGGCTACTTTCTTTACTATTCAAGAAACGGACTTGATTGAGGTCTACACGGGATTGTTCAATTCGCTGACGTCGGGCGTGCCTATTGCCGAATTGTTCCAAGCCAACATGCAGTACATAATCGTGCTGGGCGTGGCTGTCTTGGGCGTATTGGTATTCGTCATATCCTCGCTGGTTTCGCTATTTTCGGCTAAGAAGATAGGCTATATTGACGAGGCTATTTTCGTAGGAATTTTTACAGCTATAGGAATGTTGGCGCTTGCCATATACGATGACCTCAAGACCGACAATATCGTCATTCCTGCTCTCGTAGCAATAGCTATATTCGTTGCGTTGATGGTGGTTTTGCTTATCATTAGAACGGCGGTATATACGCCTAACATGACCAAGAGAGAGATTAAGGAGATGAATCTCCAAAAGATTAAACCTAAGCAATATCTTAGAGCCTATTTCAAAAAGTTTAATCCTGCAGTAGGCATTTCGATATCCGCCATAATGGTAGGATGCGTGCTTGCTATTATGTTTACCGGCAACGCGGCGGCAATGTTTGAAAATCAAGACAACGTCATTACCTTTGCGGCATGCGGCGGAGCGGGCGCGTTGTTTTTCGTAATAGGACTTATAACCAGACTTATCAAAAAGAGAACTACTACTATCGACCTTGCCAACTTCGTCATCGGCGCAACGAGTTTGGTGATGATTGCCATTGGCTTGCTTCACGCTTTCGAGGGCGAGACCTTCAATTTAGAGGCGGGCAAATTAGAGATAATGGCGGGCGCAATAGGCTTCGGCGTATTTTGCTTGAGTGCGATATTGCTCAGCTGCAATACTTCTATGCCTGCCGACAAACGACACGACGATTACATAGAGTTGCTCGCCGACCATATTGACGAGAGCGTCGTCACACCTATAGAGGACGAAGAAAGTCAACAAGAGGAGCAAGAGCAACAAGTTGAAGAAACTACCGAGCAAGAAGAGTCCCAAGAGATTGAAGAAGAGCCGGTACAAGAAGAAACAATAGAAGAAGTAGAAGAGGAACAACCGATTGTAGAGGAAGAACCTAAAGAAGAACCTATCCAAGAGGAAGAACAACCGCAAGAGGTTGCGGCAGAGGAAGCTCCGGTCGAAGAGCAACAAGAAAATATCGAAGACGAGGAAGAAGAAGTGAAGAGAGAAGAAATCGAACAACTGTATAGCAGAATAGACGCGCTCGAGAGTTCGCTTAGAGCGTTGGGCGGAGGAAATCTCGAGCCAAGAGTAGAAAAGCTGGAAGAAAACGGCAACACCCTCTCCGATATCAATATCAGAGTGGATAATATCGAGAAGAACGTCCAAAGAATTTTGGATATGCTCCTAGCAGGTGCAGTCGCAACGACTATCGCTCCCGTAGCCGAGCAACCTATCGAAGAAGTGCAAGAGGAACAAGAAGAGATTGTTGCAGTTGAGCCTCGCCATACTATCGCTTCTAGCAACTGGCAAGAAGAAGTTGAGGACAGTACAAGAGTTAAGCCTAAGCTCAGCTTCGAGATGAAACTCAGACTTGCCGACGACAATATCAAGAGCTTCTATAGCGAACTCAAAAACGAGTTGTTGTCTTACGGTATCAAAAACCGTATGTCGAGATTTAGAGAAAACTTCAACAAGGGTCGCAATCAAATCGCTAGATTTACTATCAACGGCAAGACCTTGGTGCTCTATCTCGCAATAGACCCTGCGTCCTTGGACGAGAGCTATTATCACCACAAAGACTGCTCCGATAAGAAGGGCGCGGTAGACGTTCCGACTATGCTCAAGATACGTTCTAAGGTTGCAGTCAAGAAGGCTAAGGCGCTCATCGAAATGATTTGCGAAGGAATGGTTATCAAAAAGAAGAAGGGCTACGAGCCTGAGAACTTTGCCGAAGAGTTTAGCCTTGACGGATACACCACCGTTGAGTGCAAGGGGCTCGACTATCTCGTAGTGGGCGACCTTGACCTCGGTCAAGCTATGCAATTGCCTGATAGCCTGGCTTCTCAACTTATCGAAGTCGTAGAGGGTGATGAGGCAATACTCAAACCTGTCACTGCTACCATCTCCGTGGACGATATATTAGCCAACTTCGAAGAGGGCTCGGTAGTAGACATAGAGAGCGTAATAAGCAAAAAAATGTGCCCTGCCGATTGCAACTATCTGTCGGTGGTAGAAGGACAAAGACTCAACAAGAAGTATAGAGTATTTGCCAACGAGTACAATCCTGACGCAGTCAAGATGATTTGCCTTGCGGGAGGCGAAGCATTCTTGATAGTAGACCCGCAATAACTCTCGCTTGTTAGGGCGTATAGTATGAAAAAGCTTGCTTTAGTCGTCGTACTTATAATATTGGCGATTAGCGCATTGTCGCTTACGGGTTGCCAAAAAATTGATATGGAAAAATTTGACCTTGTATGGCAAGACGATTTTTTGGGCGACAAGTTGGACGATAGTAAGTGGCATTATGATTACGCTCAACCAAGCGACGGAAGCAACGGTGTGCTTCGCAAAGGGGGTTATTGGGTAAACGATGCCGTCGAAGTGAGAGATGGCAACCTGATAATTACAACGGATTGGCGTGAGGACGGCGCGTTCGGCGCGGGTTGGTATAGCGGTGCGGTTTCGACTGAGGCTACCGACTATTATCAAGGTAGTTTTACGCAAAGGTACGGCTACTTTGAGATAAGATGCAAGGTGCCTGCGATATACGGTTCGTGGTCGGCTTTTTGGTTGATGCCCGTGGATAATTTTTCTTTGGACTATCAAAGTTCCGATTATCACGATACCGCAGTGGACGGCGCGGAAATAGATATATTCGAGTCACCTTTTTATTATGATTTGTCGGCACGTTATACCGTCAGTCACGCCGTGCATTACGACGGTTATCGCGAACATTTGAAGTCTGCTCCGAAGACGGGCGTCAACGTGCCTAATCTATACGGAGAATTCCATACTTACGGGTTGGAATGGACGGAAAAATACTACAAATTTTACGTTGATGGTGTTTGTACTTGGACGGTGACCGACGAAAAGTATAAGAATAGGCAAGGACAAACAATCTATCAAAATATAGTATCGCAAGTGGAAGAATATATTATTTTATCCAACGAAGTGGTAAGTCCCGACGAAGAGGGAGGAACGAAGGGTTGGTGCGGAGATCTTTCGCAAAACGACAAGAGTAAAAAGTATGAGTTTGTTATAGATTACGTCAAGGTGTATCAACACAAACAATAGACTAAACAAATTGAGCGGACGAGTAATCGTCCGCAATTTTTTACTTTTCAAATATACACCATAAGTAATGCTTTGGGAATTATTAAATTTTGTGGGCAATAGGCTCGTGCGATAAATATTTGAAAATATATTTGTATCCGAGTGCTCTTAGACGTTCCATAGTTTCGTCGTACTTGTCAGCAAGTCTGGTAGGTTGGTGTGCGTCCGAGCCAAAGGTTAGCAATTCTCCGCCCATCTCACGATATCTTGTCAAAATTTCGATAGTAGGTAGACACCTAATAGGCATGGTTTTCGTGTGGGTATTGACCTCGAGAGCCACGCCTTTGTCGATTATCGTGCGAAGAATATGGTCGAGCTTGTCGCCAAACCTATCGTATCTCATAATCGGGTCGGAGTAAGGGGCTTTGCGCATTATATATCCCAGATGTCCTATGCTGTCGAAGTGGTAGGGCGCGCTAAGCGAGTCAATCACGCTATCCAAATAGTCGTCGTAGCACTTTTGCATAGGCAAATCGTCGTAATAGCCCTCGGCGTAGCAGTCCTTGCCGTCTATCAAGTGTACGGAATTGATAGTCATATCGAGCTTGTAAGGCGCAAGATTGCGGGCGTAATCGTCCTCTACGTCCTTTGCCCAACCGCATTCTATGCCTATTGCGAGTTGGATTTTGCCCTGATATTGCTCTTTGAGGGTGCTCAGTTCTTCAAAATGCCGAGGCAAATCTATCTGCGGAACTTGAGCAAATCCCAGCATGTCAAGGTCGTAGTGGTCGGTAAGCGCGATATATTGCAAGCCTTTGGCTATTGCTCCCTCTATCATATCGCGAGCGGGAGCTTGGCTGTCTTGAGAGTGATAACAATGTGTATGCGTATCTATCATAATATCATTGTAAAGCAAAAGCTATTGCAAAGTCAACCGTTGACAAAAACGCCCGTCAGCAATATAATGTTGCTATGGTAAAAATTGCGGACGAAGGGTGGAGACAGCTGCTGAGAAGCGAAGGGGAAAAAGAGTATTTTCCTAGATTGTGGGCGTCGGTAATGCAAGATTACGCTACGACGACTTGTTTTCCACCCAAAGAAAAAATATTTAGAGCGCTGGATTTGTGCCCCTACGACAATGTCAAGGTCGTCATTCTCGGTCAAGACCCATATCACGACTACGGACAGGCTAACGGGCTGTGTTTTAGTGTAGAGAAGGGCACCAAGTTGCCACCGTCGCTCGTCAATATCTTCAAGGCGTTGCAGTACGATTTGGGAATCAAGCCCGACTCCAACGGCGACTTGACGGGGTGGGCGGAGCAAGGCGTATTGCTACTCAACAGCTACCTAAGCGTTCGCAAAGGTCAGCCGTTGTCGCATTCTCAATACGGTTGGGACGTTTTTACCGACAGAATTATCGAGCTTCTCAACGCTCACGACACGCCGATAGTATTTATGCTGTGGGGCGGATACGCCAAGTCTAAGGCAAGGCTCATCGACGACAAAAAGCATCTTGTGCTCAAAGCCGTTCATCCAAGTCCGCTGTCCTTTTATCACGGCTTTTTGGAATGCAAGCACTTTTCTAAAGCCAACGACTTTTTGGCGTTGCACGGCTTGCGACCCATCAACTGGGCGCATAAGTCCTAGAAGGGTGACGACTAAACACAAAAGCAGTTTTAGAGTACCGTAGTTTATTTGACGTATAAGTCGTTGATTGTTAGGAAAAAAGGTTAAAATAACTTACGAGGCGAAATTTTGCGAAAATTTTATTGATTTATATCAACTATTATACTATAATTATTATATTATATAGCAATTCTTATTATGGGAGAATAGAATGACAAAGTTTACCAAGTCGATTTTGATAGTTTTGATGGTGGCAACGATAGCTCTTGCTTTGGTTGGCTGTCAAAATTTTAAGTGGGGTCCTGTTGGCCCTATTACGACGGGAGATGTAGAAAACAACGGCGCTATGGTCGTCAAACAAGGCGATTATCTCTATTACGTCAACGGAATGGACGATACCGCCAACATAACCAAGCCTGAAGACAACCACTTTGGCAAAGCAAGCGTCAAGGGTAGCATTATGAAGAGCAAAATCAACGCTGACGGCACCTTGAGCGATACCGCGGTAGTAGTGCCTAAGACGTACTATACCGGCAATACGGGAGCAGGTCTTTATATCTTCGGCGAGTGGCTCTACTATTGCTCACCAAGCACCCAAACCGACAAATACGGCAACGTTTTGACGAGCAATCTCGAATATATGCGTACCAAGCTCGACGGTAGCAAGACCCAATCCATAGCAGTTATCGAAGGCACGTCCGTCAAGTTTACCTTTACGGCAACGGCGCTCATCTATATGGACGGCACCGACCTCAAGAAGGTTGAGTATACCGACAAGAAGGTAGGAAAGGAAAGCGTGATTGCCAGTGACGTAACGGGCTCGCTCTTTACCGCTCAAAGCAATATCGTGTTCTATACCACGGCTAGCGAAAATAAGACTCTCAACAACGACGTCGTTTGGGCGATTGACGGCAACTCTACGCCTGTCCAAATCATCGGTGATACCACCTACGCTTCGGGTGAAACCCCAAATCTCAAAGAGCAAAAAAGCATCTCGCTTATCAAGTACGATAAGAATGAGAAGGTTTTGTATTATTCTAAGACCGACAACGATACGGCGTCCTCGGTAGGAACATACGGCTACAAGTTGGATAGCCTCACCGCTATTGACAAGACTTTGGAAAAGAAATACGCAGTATCTTCCGTAAGCAACTTCGTACCGCTCGGCTTTGAAAACGGTATACTTGACGTTTCTTCTGCTACCGTCAAGGTTTATAAGCCAATATCCGAGCAAGCCAACGTCAACGACGTAGACAAGGAGATTACTCTTTCTTCTACGCCTACGGTGCTCTTCTTCGAAGGCGACTACGTATATTACGTAATATCCAACGCCCTTATGAGAATGAACTATATGGCTGCCGTGCCAAGCGAGGAGAAGATAAGCGACCAAAACCTTTTGACGTCTTGGCTATCTCCTGTCAAGCTAGGCAACTTTATCTATTATATTGACGGCAACAACTACAATTACCTCTATAGACTCGACTACACGACTTATGGCGTTGCGGAGAGCGTGGTAACCAAAGCCGAAGGTAAGATTGTCAGCGGATACGTTGAGAGCGATAAGACGGCGGACGGACTCGTGCCTAAGTTTA